>NZ_SCNL01000003.1 GCF_005502745.1 Sphingomonas sp. 3P27F8 | reverse complement strand
AAGACCGTCCTCACCGCACTCCGATGGAACGAGGCCGACACCGTCGGCGCCACAGCGTGACCGGCTGGTCAAAGGTCATCCTCGCCACCGCACTGATGACCATCGCACTGGCCCCGGCCGCGGCGTCGGCCCCGGAAGGCCATGGCACGTTGACCGTCGATATCGGCAACGTCCGCGTCGCCAGGGGCATCGTCCATGTCGATGTCTGCCCGGAGGCGACGTTTCTGAAGGAGGATTGCCCCTGGTCCGGCGATGCGGCCGCGCGCCTCGGCGAAACACGGGTAAGTGTACGCAATCTGCCGGCCGGTCGATACGCCGTGCAAGTGTTTCTCGACGAGAATGGCAATCGCAAGGTAGATCGCGGGCTGTTCGGCATTCCGAAGGAGGGGATCGGATTTTCGAACGATGCCAGGATAAGGTTCGGGCCGCCGAAATTCGCCGAGGCGGCGTTCACCTTTGACGGCACCAGCAAGGTGATCCGGCTCAACCTGCGGTATTTCACCGGGCCTTCCGGCCCGCCGTCGCGCTGAGCATGGCAAATCCCGTTGTGCGCGTTGTTTCGGCGAGCATTCGCCGGCCGTGGCTGACGATCATTGCCGGACTGCTCCTGTCCGCGCTGGCGCTGATGATCGTGGTGGACCGGTTCGCGATGACGACCGATACGGCGGCGCTTATATCCCCTGACGTGCCCTGGCGGCAGCAGGAACGCGCGATGGAAGCCGCGTTTCCGCAACTCCGCGACGCGATGCTCGTGATGATCGACGGCGCGACGCCTGAACTTGCCGAAGACGCCACGAAACGGCTCGCGACGCGACTGGCGGGCGACAACAAGCATTTCCGGCGGGTGTCGCGCCCCGACGGCGGCGATTTTTTTGCGCGCGAAGGCCTGCTGTTCGGTTCCGAGCAGGAGGTGCGCGAGGCGACGACGGCACTGATCGAGGCGCAGCCGATGCTGGGCCCGCTCGCCGCCGATCCGAGCTTGCGGGGAGTGGCTGGCGCGGTATCTGCGATGGCCGACGGGATCGCCACCGGGCAGGTTGCAGCAGAGCGGATCGACAGGCCGGTCCGTGCGCTGGCCGATGCGGTTGATGGTGCCCTGAATGGCAGGCCACAGCCTTTTTCGTGGCAGAAGCTGTTCGCTGCCGAAAAGGCTGGGCTTGCGCCGCCGACGCGCAGACTGATCCTCGCGCAGCCATTGCTCGATCACGCCGCGCTGATGCCCGGCGCGGCGGCGAGCGATGCCGTGAGGCAGGCGGCCGCCACACTTGGGCTGGATGCCGCGCACGGCGTGCGCGTGCAGCTTACCGGCGAGGTTCCGCTTGCTGACGAGGAGTTCGCCACGCTCCAGGAGAATATCGGGTTCGTCGGGTTCGTGATGCTCGCCGCGATGCTGATGACGCTATGGCTGGCGACCCGATCGGCACGGCTGGTCGCGGCGATCATGACGACGATCGTTCTTGGCCTCGTCGTCACCATGGCGATAGGGCTGCTTGCGGTGGGGCGGTTCAACCTGATCTCCGTGGCTTTCATCCCGCTGTTCGTGGGCCTGGGGGTGGATTTCGGCATCCAGATTTGCGTGCGCTACAATGCCGAGCGGGATGCGGGCGCCGTGCCTGAGACAGCGCTGCGCCAGTCCGCGATCGCCTTGGGCGCGCCGCTGACGCTCGCGGCGGGCTCGATCTTTCTGGGTTTCGGCGCGTTCCTGCCGACGGACTATATCGGGATCGCCGAGCTTGGCATCATCGCCGGCCTGGGCATGGTGGTGGCGCTGATACTGAGCGTTACGCTGCTGCCGGCGCTGGTGATTGCCTTCCGGCCCGGCAAGCCGCGCGGCGATATGGGCTTCGCCGCGCTGGCACCGGTCGATCGGTTGCTGGAGCGCAGGCGGCGGACAGTGCTGTGGGCGTTCGTGGTTGCGCTCGCCGCCAGCATCGCACTGCTCCCGTGGGTGACGTTCGATTTCAACCCACTTCATCTGCGCGACACACAAGCACCGGCGATGCGAGCGCTGGCCGACCTGACGCGAGACCCCGATCGGACACCCAATGTGATCGACGTGCTGGCGGCCGATACAGCCGACGCGGCGGCATTGTCAGCCAGGCTTGCCCGGCTACCGCAGGTTTCCCACGTCGTTTCGGTGGATAGCTTCGTGCCGAGCG
Source organism: Sphingomonas sp. 3P27F8 (assembly GCF_005502745.1). Lineage (GTDB taxonomy): Bacteria > Pseudomonadota > Alphaproteobacteria > Sphingomonadales > Sphingomonadaceae > Sphingomonas. Next base: position 306,831 of record NZ_SCNL01000003.1, on the reverse strand, counting down.
ATCAACCGGCCAAGCTGGCGCTGATCCAGGACGCCGCGCTGCTGCTCGACGTAACGGTCAATCCGCTCGATATCGCCAGCCCGCCGGGCGATGCCGATTCCATCACCGCGCTGTCCGAAGCGGCGGCGAAGTTGCGTACAGCCGCGAATGGGAAAGTCGGGCCGGAGATGTTGCGGCTGGCCGCAGCGTTCGATCGGCTCGCCCACAGCACGCCCGCCAGGCGCGGGGCGGTCAATGCATTGCTGACCCAGCCACTTGTCGTGATGCTCGATCAAATACGCCTCTCGCTACAGGCGACGGCCGTAACGCGCAGTGACCTGCCGGGCGCGATCGTCCGGGACTGGGTTTCCCCCGATGGCAGGCTGCGGCTTCAGGTGTTTCCGTCCGGCGACAGCAATGACAATCAGGTCATCCGTCGCTTTCGCACCGCCGTAGCGGGGATTACTCCGGCCATTTCCGGTCTGCCTGTCGCGACGCAGGCGGCGGCAAGCACGGTCGCGACGGCGTTCGTTCAGGCTGGCGTGATTGCATTCCTGCTGGTCAGCGCGCTGCTGCTGATCGTGCTGCGCAACGTGCGGGAAGTGGCGTTCACATTGGCGCCGGTTGTCTTGTCGATCTTTCTGACGCTCGGCACGTGCGTCCTCATCGGTCAGCCGATCAACTTCGCCAATATCATCGCCTTCCCGTTGTTGTTCGGGGTCGGCGTCGCTTTTCACATCTATTTCGTGATGGCGTGGCGCGCTGGCGCGATCAATCTGCTGCAATCGAGCCTGGCGCGCGCCGTGCTGTTCAGCGCCCTGGCGACGGGAACAGCGTTTGGCAGCCTGTGGCTATCGCATCATCCGGGCACCGCCAGCATGGGTGAGATACTGATGATCTCGTTGATCTGGACGCTGGTTTGCGCGCTGATCTTCGAACCGGCGCTGCTCGGGCCTGCCACAAACCGGATGGAGCAGCATCGGGCGTGATGGGTAAAACGGCCCGGATGTCGCCATCCGGGCCGAGACGATTACAGGGTCAGGCGGCCGCCCAGCGACAACACTATCGCGTGCGCCTTCTGCAATTCGCCGTTGACGAGCACCGGCGTCTGCGCCGGCGTACCGGCATAAGCGGCGGTTATCCGGTCGATCGAGGCGTTGGCGAAATCGACATAGTTCGCCGCGGCGTCCACCGAGAAGCGCCTGCTCACGTTGAAGCTTGCACCAGCGCCATAATTCCACCGATTGGAATCCGGCACGCGCGCGTCGCGCTCGCCATCCTGCGTCGGCGTGATCGCTCGTTGTACACCGGCGCGAACCGTAAGGCGTGGCGAGACGGCGTAATCGACACCGCCCGCAAGGCTCCAGCTATCACGATAGTTTTCCGGGATTGCCGCATTGATCGGCGCGCCAAGCTGGATCGTATCGAATTTGCTCCAGGTATAGCGTACCGCCTGGGCGTTCAGCGTCAGCTTGCTCGTTGCGCGGAACCGACCGCCGACGATGATCTGCGCCGGCGTGTAGAAGGTCGCGTGAACCCCGGACAGGGAAGCATTCGACGTCGCGAGCGGGCCAAGCAGCCCGGATATGACCAGATCACCTTTCAGATCGTGCTTGATCGCAGATTTGTACGCGACGCCGACTGTAGCGAAATCGTTGTGCATCTGCATGCCCGCGGTCCATCCGAGATCCCATCCGTTGCCGGAAAGGGTCTGCTCACCATCTGGAAGCGCGGCGGACAGATTGGGCAGTTTGTTGCTGAGGGACGCGTCGGTATATTCGACATTCACGCCGCCGCCGACACGCAGCCAGTCCGTCAGCGCAATCGCCAGCGAGGGCTGGATATCGACGGTGCGCAGCCGCGTACGATCCGCCGAATAGCGTGCCCAGCTGGCATCGCTATAATCGGTCGTGAAGCTGTATGGCGACGTTACCGCGAGGCCAAAGGCGATGCCGCGTCCCAGGGGGGCGACAAACGCTCCGGACGGCAGCACGCCATTGTTGATCGGATTACGCGAAACCGCGCTGCCGCCCACCGGCGCGGGCGTCTGCGCCGGCCGCACGATCACGGTGCCACGATCCACGACTTCGCCACGCGGCAGGATCGCCGACGCATTGAGCGTCACTTCCACACTGTCCGAATCGGCGATCGCGGCCGGATTCCACCACAAGGATGCGGCGCCCGTATCGGCTACCTCGCCGGAGAAGGCGCGGCCCGCGCCGCGCGCCGATTGCTCCTGAAGATAGAAAGCCTGCGCATGGGCCTGCCCAACGAATGCGAATGCGGAAACAAATGCGCCGGCGACGACCGAAGCCTTCATACTGGGGGACATGGTTACTCCTTTACTCTTACTCTAACTACATACGAAATCGGGATAATCAGTTCACACGCGTCCAGGTTTGCGTCTTGCACAGCGGCACGAAAACGCAGCCGCGGACCGAAAGTGAGTCACGGCCAAGCGGCGTGATCTTCGCGCCATACGTACGGCCGTCATCGGCGTTGTAGATCTTGCCGCCGCTCCACGCACCGCCAGACTGGGTAAAACCGTTCAGGATCATCAGTCCCTTGAGCGGGCGATCACGCAATTTGGCGTCGCTGTTATTGGCATCTTTCAGCGCGGGGTCGGTACGCAATTTGTCAGAACTTATGAGGCGGCCGCAGATGGATGCGCCGCATCGCTGGATTTCGACGATGCCGTTTCTGGTTTCGGTGCGCCACCGCCCGATTGCGGTGTCAGCGGATGCGCCATCTTTAGCCATCGCCGCCAGGGCCAGCAGGGTTATACCTATCAAAATTCGTTCCTCTCCCACGACAGTGTGAGTGTCGACTGACCTTTCGGTCTCTTGTCTCACCTATAGGGAAGGCCGCATAAGCAACAGCGTGTCGAGCGACAACAGGATTTCGCCAGGCCGTGATAGAAGGCGTCAAGGAGAGAGAGCGAATGGTGGGAACGCAGGCGATTGCCAGGGGAGCCAGGCTGAACACCGTGCCGCGCCCGATCACCGATCTGTTCGATGCCACCGTCGCCGCGCATCCCGATTGGCCTGCGATCGACTTCATGGGCAGCGTCACCACCTATGCGGAGCTTGCCGCGCAGGTGCGCCTTGCGGCGGGCGGATTGCAGGAACTAGGTGTCGGCCAGGGGACGCGGGTCGCCTTGTGCATGCCCAACATGCCGCATTATCCGATCCTGTTTCTCGCCACGCTCCGGCTCGGTGGTGTCGTCGTCAACGTGAATCCGCTGTATGTGGAGCGCGAACTGCGGCATCTGCTGGAGGATTCCGGGGCGGACGTCATCGCCACCTGCGATCTGACCGAGGTTCACGCCCGCGTTTCGACGGTCGCTGCCGAACTCGGCGTGCGTCACGTGATTACATGCCCGATCGCCGATGGACTTCCGGTGCTGAAGCGCATCGCCTATCGCCTGTTCAAGCAAGGAGACATCGCGCCGGCGCGGCATGATGCGCGGCATATCACCTATCGTGAGATGATCGCGAAGCGGCGAGAGCCGGCGCCGGTAGCCGTATCGCCCCAGTCCGTAGCGGTTCTTCAATATACGGGGGGCACCACGGGATTGCCCAAAGCGGCGATGCTGACCCACGCCAATCTTGTCGCCAATGCTGACGCGATGGTAGTTCACGTCGGTGGTGAAAGCCCGACCCAGGATCGCGTGCTGGGCGTGTTGCCGCTGTTTCACGTCTTCGCGTTGACAACCGTGCTCAGTTTTTCGATCCGCGTCGGCGCGCAGATGATCCTGATGCCGCGCTTCCGGCTGCAGGATGCGCTGAAGACGATCGCCCGGACACGGCCGACCTTCTTCCCTGCCGTGCCGACGATATTCGGCGCGATCGCCGGCGTGGCCGCGACGCGGACGATCGACCTTTCCGGTATTCGTGCGTGTATATCGGGAGGCGCGCCCTTGCCCGCGGAGGTTCATGACGCCTTCACCAGCACCACCGGGGCGCGTCTGGTAGAAGGATATGGTCTGTCGGAAGCGTCGCCGATCATAACCTGCAACCCGATCGATGCCGCGACGAAGCCGGGCTCCGCGGGTATTCCATTCCCCGGCACGACGATCGAAATTCACGATCTGGACGATCCGGCGGCAATCTGCCCTGAGGGCGAACGCGGCGAGATTTGCGCACGTGGGCCACAGGTGATGAAGGGGTATTGGGGCCGCGATGAAGAGACTCGCGCCGTTTTCGTCGATGGCGCGCTGCGCACCGGCGATGTCGGGTATCTTGATGCCGACGGCTATCTCTTCATCGTGGATCGCATCAAGGATGTCATCATCAGCAGCGGGTACAATGTCTATCCTCGCGTGATCGAGGACGCGCTGTATGAGCATCCTGCCGTAGCCGAAGCGGTGGTGATCGGCGTGCCCGATCGCTATCGCGGCCAATCGCCCAAAGGCTTCGTCACGCTCAAACCCGGAACAAGCGCTACGGCCGAGGATTTGCGCGCGTTCCTTGCCGACAAGGTAAGCAAAATAGAGCTTCCGCATGATATCGAGATCCGGGACAATCTGCCCAAAACGTTGATCGGCAAGCTCTCGAAGAAGGAGCTGGTCGCGGAAAGCAGGGAAGCGAACAAGCATGCCGGGGGAGAGCGAGCAAATGTCGGATCCGCATGACGATCTTCGCGGCATACAGGATGTAGCGACGAGCCTGGGCATCACGCCGCGCGCTATGCGCCTTTATGAGGATCGCGGACTGATCGAGCCGTGTCGCGTGGGCAATGCGCGCATCTACACCCGACGTGAGACGGCGCGAATGAAGCTGATTCTGCGCGGCAAACGGCTGGGTTTCACATTGCGCGATATCAAGGAATTCCTCGATCTGTACGATGCCGACCCGCAGCATATCGAACAGATGGCGACGCTCGCGGAACGCTGCCGTGCGCGAATCGACGCGCTCCTGGCGCAGCGGGATGCGCTGACAATGACACTGCTAGAATTGGAGACGATCGAAAAGCAGGCGCTCGCGGCGATTGCCGAGCGGCAGTCGGGGCAGAGCGCGGTCGGCTGATCACGCTGGTGCCGGCCACCACAAGCGGGCGCTAGAGATAGCGTTAACCAGGACGGTTTAGACTCCGATGCGGCGTTTATCGGAGCACGAGCCTTGGCAACACAATATTCGTCGTCTTTCGAGGCGGTTCCATCAGCTGCGCTGTCCGATCCTGCGCATGCGATACTGGGGCCTCGCCGCGATGCGTTCTTCTTCTGGGGTGCGCCATTGGTGGCGTTCCTCCTGATCCAGGCGTGGTTGCGCGGTTCGGACCGATTGGCGCCTCAGGCTGCGACCGGCCCCATGGTGATCGGCCTGTTCGGCGTCATTTCAGTGCTTACCTGGGCGCATCTGATCGCGGTGGTGCCGCGCGCCTATCTGAACCGCGAGGTATTCGATGCCTATCGCACACGGCTGACGCTGGTTCCGCTCGTATTGATCACATCGCTTCTGCTGTCGCCCACCGCGCTCGTCATTGCGGCGGTTATCGCTGTTTTCTGGGACGTCCATCATTCGGCGATGCAAAACTTCGGTTTCGCGCGAATCTATGACCTGAAAGCCGGAAACTCGCCGCAGCAGCTCCGCGCGACCGATCTCAGGCTCAACTGGGCACTCTACGTCGGCCCAATCGCGGCCGGGGCGGCGCTGGCTACCCATCTGAGCCACTTCCAGCGCCTTGACGGGACGATGCTTCACGCGCTGACCGCCTTGCCCGGCGTGCTGGCAGCCGAAAACCACGGCATCCGGCTCGCCGCCATATCGCTTTACACGATCGTGCTCGGCTGGACTGCCGTCGACTATTACCGCGCCTCGCAACGTGGATACCGTCCACCCGCGCATAAACTGGCGACGATGATAGTCACCGGCGCGGTTTCGATACTTGCATGGGGCTTCCCTCCGCCGCTGGTGGCGCTGGCGACGGTGAATCTCTATCATGCCATCCAGTATTTCGCGCTCGTGTGGGCGAAGGAGGGCGGCCGAATGACCGACAAGCTCGGGCGCGGCAGCCGCAAGCGGGCGGCGCTGCTATTCTTCGCTGGCAGCGGTATATTCGGACTTGGCTACGCTGCGGCGGCCTCGGGACATTTGAAGTGGTACGTCGCGCCCTTCATCGCCTGCTCGCTGCTTCACTTCTGGTACGACGGCTTCGTCTGGTCGGTGCGCAAGCGCCAGGTGTGACGCGCGCTGGCTGGGGCGGCAGGATTCGAACCTGCGAATGGCGGCATCAAAAGCCGCTGCCTTACCGCTTGGCGACGCCCCAGCATCGTTGCGGACGCGCCCATTAGCGCGGGTTGATCCCGACCGCAATCGCATTGCCGGGCGCGACCGTCATTGGCTGCGCCCGGCAATGCGATCTACTTGCCCTTCGCGGCGCTCGCCTTGTTCCGATAGCGATCGAACCATGCAACAATCGCCGAGGCCTTCGCCGCGCTTTGCGACGGCCGCCCGGCGAGCCCGCCGTGGCTGGCGCCCGGCACCTTCACCAGCGCCGTTGGCACGCCCTGTATCTGCAGCGCGGCATAATATTGCTCGCTCTCGCTCACGGGCGTTCGATAATCCTCAGCGCCGACCACGACGAGGGTGGGTGTCTTTACGTTGCCGACAAGGCTGAGCGGCGAGCGTTTCCAATATGCCATGGGATCCTCCCACGGCAGCTTGCTGAACCAGTAACGCGATGTGAACAGCGTGGCGTCCATCGTCAGCGCCTCGCTCGTCCAGTTGATGACGGGCTTCTGCGTGGCGGCCGCCTTGAACCGATCAGTCTTGCCGACGATCCACGCGGTCAGCACGCCTCCGCCCGATCCGCCCGTGACGAACAGATTGTCAGGGTCAGCAGTGCCAGCCGCGATCGCTGCATCGACGGAAGCCATCAGATCGTCGTAATCCTGGCTCGGATAATTCTTGTCGATGAGGTTCGCGAATTCCGCGCCATAGGAAGTGGAGCCGCGCGGGTTGGTCCACAGCACGGCGTAGCCGGCAGCGGCATAAAGCTGCACGTCACTCGAGAAGCTTGGCCCATAAGCGCTGTTCGGGCCGCCGTGGATCTCCAGGATCAGCGGCGCTCGTTGCCCAGCCTGCAGACCTGGTGGGGTCGCAATCCAGGCGTCTATGGCGCGGCCGTCGGGCGCGGTCACGGCGATCTTGCGCACCGGCGCCATCGCCTTTGCTTCCAGCAGGTTGGCATTGAGATTGGTCAGTCGCCGTGCTTTTCCGCCGGACCATACCCACACATCCGCCGGCGCGTTCGCCTCGCCGCCGGTAAAGGCGACGAGGCCGCCGCGCGAAACCGAAAAGTCGCCGCCGGTATAAGGCCGGTCGATCCCGCCGCCGGCGATATTGTCGGCGATGGGCGAGAGGCGCCCGTCGAGCGCGACGCGGGCGATCTTGCGGTGGCCGTGGTCATCGTAGCTGACATAGATCGTCTTGTCGTCCGCTGCCCATACGGCGTCCTCGATCGCGCGATCGAGCGTCCCGGTGATCGAGCGCGGGGCGCCTGCCAGGCGATCGCCGACATAGAGTTGCGTATTTTCATAGCTGCGACGATGATCGTCAAAGCCGAGCCATGCGATGCGCGAGCCATCGTGAGAGAAGATCGGTGCGTTGTCCGGCCCGTCCCGGCTGGTCAGGGTGCGAAGTTCGCCGCTTGCAGTATCGACCGCGATCACCTCGCTGTTCATCACCTGCCGCTCCGCATCCGGGGAACGGATCGCGGAGAACAGGATAGTGCGGCCATCAGGGCTCCAGGAGAGCGGGCCGTTATCATCAAACTTGCCAAATGTGAGTTGTCGGGCACCACCGCCATCGGCTGAAACGACGAAGACATGATCGTGGCCGGGTTTGATATAGCCGCCGCCGTCCGCGCGATATGTGATGCGATCGATCACTTCCAGCGGCTCGGCCCATTTCGCACCCTCCGGCTTCGCGGGTGACTTTCCCAAGGTGGTCGGCTCGCCCGCGACAGTCGCGATATAGGCGAGGCGGCGACCGTCGGGCGACCAGGCGAGCGCGTTCGGATCGTCCGGCAGCGTGGTCACCCGCGTCGCGGCGCCATTGCCTACCCATCGCACGAACAATTGCGGGTTCGCGCCATCCGCTGCGACATAGGCGATACGCGTGCCGTCAGGCGACCAGCGTGGGCTGGAGCCGCTCGCGGCGAACGGCGTCTGCCGGCCGCTGGCCACGTCGATCAGCCACAGGGATGACTGCATGCGATCGGTCATGATGTCGGCCGAGCGACGTACATAGACGATCGCGCGGCCATCCGGGCTGATCTGGGGATCGGCGGCGATCGACAGCTGGAACAGATCACTACCGGTAAAGCTGCGCGTGGTGGCGTCACCTGGGCTCGCGTTTGGCAGTGTTTCCGCTGATGCAGGCAGGGCTGCGGTGGCCAGCAGCAGGACAGCCATTAAGCGCATCGTGATTCTCCCCCATGCTTTTGATGGGAAAGGGATGCTGCGCCCCGCGCGCGCTGGCAAGCGCCCATATCAGCAGGGCGGATCGATATCAGCAATGTGGCGGATTCCGCACGGTGGCTCCCTGAGTAGGATTCGAACCTACGGCCGCTCGATTAACAGTCGAGAGCTCTACCGCTGAGCTATCAGGGAATGCCGTGCGGGAGGCGCGTCTATAGCCGCCCAAATTTTTGATGCAACCCCGTTTCGCGATCAACCTTATGCAATGAACTGCTCCATTGTAATCCGGTCGTCCAGCGCGTGTTCGGGATCGAAAAGCAGGGTGAGCTCACGCGCCCGATCCATCGCTATGTCGACTTGCGCGACATCGCGAATTTCGCGCTGGTCGGCCACGGCCGAGACGGGGCGCTTGCCGGGATCCAGGATACGCAGCGACACGCGCGCGCGATCGGGCAGGATCGCCCCGCGCCAGCGGCGGGGGCGAAAGGCGCTGATCGGGGTCAACGCCAGCATGTTCGAACCCAGCGGCAGTATCGGCCCGTGCGCGGAGAGGTTGTAGGCGGTGGAGCCGGCCGGCGTTGCGACGAGAATACCGTCGCAGGCCAGTTCCTCCAGCACGATGCGATCGTTAACCGTCACTTCGATCTTCGCCGTCTGGCGCGTTTCGCGCAGTAACGACACCTCGTTGATCGCGGGCAGCGTATGGATGCGGCCGTCGATCGTTGTTGCGGTCATCAGCAGCGGCGTAACCTTGAAGGCGCGCGCGCGGATCAGCCGCTCGTCAAGGCCATGTTGTCGCCACTCGTTCATCATGAAACCGACCGTGCCGAGATTCATTCCAAAAACCGGGGGAGGGGGGCGTCGCGCCTCCAGCAGACCATGTAGTGTCTGGAGCAGGAAACCGTCGCCCCCTAGCGCGAGCACCAGATCAGCCTCGTCGACCGGGCACCAATCCCATGCGTCGAAAAGTTCTGCGCGCGCAGCCTGCGCCTGGGCGGTGGGCGACGCGACAAGCGCGCGCCGGGGATAATCGGTCATCCGCCAGTGACGCTCATGTGGCGGGATACCGCCGGCGCCGCGCCATGTGCGATCTGGAAGTCGTGGCGGGACGGCTTGGAGATCAGCGCGTCGTCGATTGCGGTATCGAGCGCGGCAACCCCGCCGTCACGAAAGGCGCGCTTTAGATCGACGCGATCTTCGTGGCCCAAGCAGGAATATAGCTTCCCGTCGGTCGTCAGGCGCACACGATTGCAGCCGTCGCAAAAATTAGCCGTAAGCGGAGAAATCAGGCCCAGCCTGGAACGGCTGCTGCCGACGCGCCAGTATCTTGCGGGCCCGCCTGATCCCGCATGATCGCGCACCAGCTCGTGGCTGGCGGAAAGCCGCTCGAACACGGCGGTGAGGGGGAGGAAACGGTCAGTACGATCCTCGTCGATCGCGCCAAGCGGCATCGTTTCGATCAGGGTCAGATCCAGACCCTGTGCAACGCACCAATCGAGCATCGGGCCGATCTCATCCTCGTTGAGCCCCTTGAGTGCGACCATGTTGATCTTCACCCGAAGCCCCGCCGTGCGCGCCGCATCGATGCCGCGCATCACCTGCGCCACGTCGCCATGCCGCGTGATGAAGCGGAACCGCTCCGGATCCCGGCTGTCGAGGCTGATATTGATGCGGCGCATGCCGGCGTCGAACAACGCGTCGGCATGCTCGGCCAGGCGGGTGCCATTGCTCGTCATCACCAGTTCGTCGAGGCTTGTCCCGACATGCCGGCCCAGCCGACGCACCAAATCGACGACATCACGCCTCACCAGCGGTTCGCCACCCGACAGGCGGACTTTGCGCACGCCGCGAGCGATAAACCGCTCGGTAATCACCGCGATTTCTTCCAGTGTCATCACCTGGTCGCGCGGCAGGAAGGTCATCCGCTCCGACATGCAATAGCGGCAACGAAGATCGCAATGATCGGTGACCGAAATCCGCAGATAGCTGATCGAGCGGCCAAAACCGTCCATGAGCGTGCGGGACGCGCCAGATTCTGAAGACGTCATCGTACGCAAGAGCTAGGGGCTAAGGTCCATCGCGGCAAGCCTGCGGCAATTATTGTGTTGGTTCGATCGCGAATTGATTGGCGCGGACGCCCCGGGCGGCTAACAAAACTTTAATGATCGGGTCGCAACCATTTTCGAAGCCGACAACCACGGTTGCCATCGCCCCCGATGCCGCCCGCGATGCACTGGAGCCAATGATCGCGCCTGCCGGGTGGATTACCTCTGACGTGGCGCCGCTCGTGCGGCTTGTCGATGCGCGGAACGGGCTGGCGGCGCTGGCGGCGCTGGCGCCTGTGGCGTTTGAGCAGCAGGCCGCGCTGCTCGCGATCGTCGATAGCGAACGATCGATCGCGGCGGCGTATGATGCTGGAGCGACCCACGCCGTCGTCGGTGATCAGCCAACTGCCTTGCTCGCGATGCTGCGCTTTGCTGCACGGCATGCGAGACGGGTACGTCGGCAGGCTTTCATGCGTCGGGGCGGTGAGACCACACCAGGCGAAATCGCGCGCTTCCTTGCCACGCATGGCGAAGGTGGCGACCCCCTCGCGATGCTGGCGATAAGCCTGACGCGGTTCGACATCGTCAATGCCGCGTTCGGCCGTTCCATCGGAGATTCATTACTCGCGGCGGCATTTGCGCGGATCGTGGACGCCGTGCAGTTCGTCGCGGCTGGCAACCGCCAGATCGCGCGCGGCGACGGTGCCGCGTTTGAGATAGCGCTTGCGACCGAGGAGGAAACCGTCACGAAGGTGGTCAGCGCGATCGAGACGTCGCTCGCGCGGCCTTTCGATACGGGCGATGCGATGGTCAACCTGGGCGCCCGGATCGGCGTGGCGCGCGGTGTTGCCGCGGCGGAGTTGCAGGCGCGCGCGCGTGATGCGCTGGACGCCGCCCGCGCCAGTGACAGTGCGACCGTGCACCAATCGACGCGAAGTTATGCGGCGCCGCTCGTGCGCCTGGCGGCCGATCTGCATCGCGCCATCGACCGGGACGAGATTGCGATCCTGTTCCAGCCGCAGGTGATGCTCGCGTCCGGCGATATCACCGGCGTCGAGGCGCTGGCTCGGTGGGATCACCCCACGCTTGGCACCCTCGGCGCGGAAACGCTGTTCGCCGCCGCCGATCGCGCCGATCTGGGCGCAGCGTTGTCCGAACACATATTGGTGCGCTCGCTTTATGCCGCCTCGCGCTGGCCGGACGTGCTCAAGCGGTTGCGGCTCGCGGTGAACGTGACGGCGGCGGACGTGGCGCGGCCGGATTTCGTTCAGCGCTTCATCGGTCATGTCGAGGAGAGCGGGATCGCGCGCGCGCGAATGACCGCCGAGATCACGGAAACGGGCCTGATCGGCGATCTGGAGGTGGCCGCCGTGGCGCTCGGGGCGCTGCGCGAACAGGGATTGCGCGTCGCGATCGACGATTTCGGCACGGGTTATTCGAGCCTCGCCTATCTCAAGGCGCTCCCGCTCGATTACCTGAAGATCGACCGCAGCCTCACGCGCGATATCGCCGGATCGGCACGTGACCGGATCATCGTGCGCGGGGTGATCGCGATGGCGCATGCGCTGGGGCTCGCAACGATCGCCGAGGGCGTGGAAACGGCCACCGAGCGCGACATGCTCGCCGGCGAGGGCTGTGATCTCTATCAGGGCTATCTGTGCGCCGGGCCGCTCGATTCCGACGGGCTGGCGGCGCTGGTGGCAGGCTGGTCGCTCAACCCGCGGCCTTCGCCAACCCCTTCGACAATTGCAGCGCACCGTTAAGCCGCGCATCCGCATCCGGCCATGACCGTGTAAGTGCGAATTTCGAATCCGGCCTGAGCTTCGCGATGGCGCCGAGCCGCTGAACATAGGCGAGCAACCCTTCGACGTTCGGCGGCCGATCATCGTGGAAAGTCACGAGCGCGCCCTTCGGCCCGATATCCATTTTCGCCACGCACGCCTTCTTGGCGTTCATCTTGATCTCGATCACGCGGATCAGGTTCTCGGTAGCTTCAGGAAGCTTGCCGAACCGGTCGATCATCTCAGCGGCGAAGGATTCCAGCGCCTGCTTGTCATCCAGCTCGTTGAGCCGACGGTAAAGCCCCATGCGCAGATCGAGGTCCGGCACATATTCCTCGGGGATAAGGATCGGCGCGTCGACTGTGATCTGAGGAGAGAAATCGCGCCGCCGCTGGGCAAGGCCGCCCGCCTTGGCCTCCAGGATCGCCTCCTCCAGCATCGACTGGTACAGTTCGTAGCCGACTTCCCTGATGTGGCCGGACTGTTCGTCGCCAAGCAGGTTGCCCGCGCCGCGGATGTCGAGATCGTGGCTGGCGAGCTGGAAGCCGGCCCCCAGGGAATCGAGATCGGAAAGCACCTTCAGCCGCTTTTCGGCGGTATCGGTCATCTGCCGCTCCGGCGGCGTGACGAGATAGGCATAGGCACGCGTCTTCGAGCGGCCGACACGCCCGCGAAGCTGATATAGCTGCGCGAGGCCGAACCGATCGGCGCGGTTGACGATCATCGTGTTGGCGGACGGGATATCGATCCCGCTCTCGATGATCGAGGTGGAGACAAGCACCTCGAACTTCTTGTCGTAGAAGGCGCTCATCCGCTCTTCCACCTCGCTGGGGGCCATCTGGCCGTGTGCGATGACGTAACGGATTTCCGGCACCTCGCTGCGCAGATATTCCTCGATATCCGGCAGATCGGCAATGCGCGGGGTGACAAGGAAGCTTTGCCCACCGCGATAATGCTCGCGCAGGAGCGCCTCTCGCAGCACAACCGGATCCCATGGCATCACATAGGTGCGCACCGCGAGCCGATCGACGGGCGGGGTCTGGATCACCGAAAGTTCGCGCAGGCCCGACATTGCCATCTGTAAGGTGCGCGGGATCGGCGTGGCGGTGAGGGTGAGGACGTGGACGTCCGCCTTCAGCGCCTTCAGCCGTTCCTTGTGGGTGACGCCGAAGCGCTGCTCTTCGTCAACGATGACAAGGCCGAGCCGCTTGAATTCCACGCTCTTCGCCAGGATTGCGTGTGTGCCCACCACGATATCGATATCGCCCGAGGCGATGCGCTCGCGCGTGGCCTTCGCCTCGCCGGCCGTGACGAGGCGGGAGAGGCGACCGATGTTCAGCGGAAAACCTTCAAAGCGAGCGACGAAATTCTGGAAATGCTGCCGCGCGAGCAGGGTGGTGGGGCAGACCACCGCCACCTGCATCCCGGCCATCGCCGCGACGAACGCAGCGCGCAACGCCACCTCCGTCTTGCCGAAGCCGACATCGCCGACGACCAGCCGGTCCATCGGCTTGCCGGCGGAAAGATCGCCGAGCACATCCTCGATCGCGCGATCCTGATCGTCGGTTTCCTCATACGGGAAGCGATCGACGAAGGTGGGATAGCCATTGGAGTCCGGCTCAGCGACCTCGCCCGAGCGCAACGCACGCTCGGCGGCAACCGCGATCAGCTCTCCCGCGATCTCGCGGATGCGCTCCTTCATCTTGGATTTGCGGCGCTGCCACGCTTCGCCGCCTAGCCTGTCGAGCGCCGCGCCCTCTTCACTGGAGCCATAGCGCGATAGCACCTCTAGATTCTCGACCGGCACGTAGAGCTTGTCGCCGCCCGCGTAAGTGAGCGCGACGCAATCATGCGGGGCCTTGCCGACCGGGATCGATGTCAGCCCCTCATACCGCCCGATGCCGTGATCGACGTGCACCACCAGATCGCCGGGCGTGAGCGTCGCCAGTTCGGCAAGAAATGCATCGGCGGACTTGCGGCGCCTGTGCCGTCGGATCAGCCGGTCTCCCAGCATGTCCTGCTCGGTCAGTACCGCGACGCCCGGCGCGGTGAAGCCGTGATCGAGCGGCAGGACGATCAGCGCGACCTGCGTCTCGCCGATGCCCAGCGCCTGCTGCCATGTATCGACCGGCTTTGCGCCGCTCAGGCCGTGATCCTTCAGCAGGCTGGCCAGCCGCTCGCGTGCGCCACCGGAGTAGCTTGCCAGCACCGGCGTGCGGCCTTCCCTGCGCAACTTGGCGAGGTGCGCGACTACCGCCTCATAGACGTTGACGCCGGACGCGCGCTCCGCACCGAAATCGCGCGCACCATCGACGCCGAAGTCGACCACCCCAGCTGATTCTGGCTCGTGGAAAGGGGTGGCGGTATGGACGGTGGCAGCCTGGAGCGCCGCGCGCCATTCGGCGTCGTCCAGGTACAGCGTCCGAGCTGGCAGCGCGCGATAGCTGCCGGGCTGGGCCGCCTCGGCGCGCTTGCGATTCTCGTAATAGTCGGCGATCGCCTCCAGCCGTCCCTCGGCGGCGGCGATTACGCCGTTGTCGCGCACCACGAGCGCATCGTCGCCGATGTGATCGAAGAAAGTTGCGAGCTTTTCCTCGAACAGCGGCAGCCAATGTTCCATCCCTGCCAGCCGCCGTCCCTCGCTCACGGCCTGGTACAGCGGATCACCGGTGGCGGTGGCGCCGAAGGTTTCGCGATAGCGGCTGCGGAAGCGCCTTACGCTATCCTCGTCGAGCAGCGCCTCCGAGGCTGGAAGCAGCGTGAAGCCGTCGACCCGCCCGGTGGTGCGCTGGTCGTCGGGATCGAAGGTGCGGACGCTCTCGATCTCGTCCCCGAAAAAATCGAGCCGCAGCGCCTGCGATTCGCCGCTTGGGAAGAGATCGACGATGCCGCCGCGAATCGCATATTCGCCGGCGTCATGCACCGTGTCGGTGCGGACATATCCATTGGCTTGAAGCAGTGCGGCGAGCCGATCCAGGCCGATCCGCTCGCCCGGCTTCAGGTTTGCGACAAGCTGGCGGATGCGGAACGGGGTAAGCGTGCGCTGCGTGGCGGCGTTCGCCGTAGTAAGCACGAGCTGCGGGCCGCGTCGCTTCTGCTGCAGGCGATGCACCGCCCCGATCCGTTCCGCCATCACGCGCAGCGTGGGGGAGGCGCGATCATAAGGCAGGCAGTCCCACGCCGGAAAGTCGATGATCTCCAGTTCCGGCGCGAAGAAATGGGCGGTCGCCGCGATCGCCCGCATCGCCGCCTCGTCAGGCGCGATGAACACCGCGCGCCGGGTGGCCGCGCGCGCCAGGTCCGCCAGCAACGAGGGCAGGAAGCCCGCCGGCACGCCCGCCAGGGTGATTGGCTTTGTGGCGGCAAGTATCTGGTTGAGTTCGGGCATGTTCTTCTTTTTCAGGTCGTCACCACGGCGGAAACCGGGGCCTTGCGCGTATGACATGCGAGCGTGCTGGCATGTCGCCTGCCTATTTCGGCACCTGCACATAATTCAGGCCGCGCATCGCCTGCATCATCGCGCCGTCCCATTCGGGCGGGCATGGGATGGAGCCGATCGCCCAACCCATTATATCGACGTCCTGCTCCTCGAGCAGCGCCTCGAACCAGTCAAGCTCCTCAGCGCTCCAATCGAGGTGGTGCGCGTCGAAGAAGCCGCCGATCATCAGGTCGGCCTCGCGCACGCCGCGATGCCAGGCGCGGAACTTCAGGCGTTTCAGGCGTATTGCGTGGTCCATCGGTCCTCAACGTCAATTGCCCGGCGGGCGCTGGCGGCGCGCGTCGGGTGCGGGTAATGCGCCATGTAGTCATGAGACCCGATATCCTCAATCCGCTGTTCGCCGAGATCACCGCGCTGAAGGGCGTCGGGCCGGCGCTGGCGAAACCGCTCGACCGGCTGGGAATCGCGCGCGTGATCGATCTGCTGTTCCACCTGCCGAGCGGCTGGATCGATCGCTGGCCGCGCGAGACGCTGGCGGCGAGCGATGCGGGGCGGATAATCGCGATCACGCTTACCCCGAAGGATATACGAAGCAGTGGCGGGGCGCGTGCGCCGACGCGGGTGAGTGCGGTGGATGTTGCGGGGAACCACGTCAGCCTCGTCTATTTCGGCGGATCGTCGGGTTGGGTGCGCAAGCTCTATCCGATTGGCGACGCGGTGCGCATCTCTGGTAAGCTCGAAAGCTATGGTCAGGAACTACAGATCGTTCATCCTGACATCGAGGGGGACGACGGGTTTCGCGAGCGTGAACCGATCTATCCGCTGTCCGAGGGGATAACCTCGCGCCGGCTCGGCGGGCTGATCCAGCAGGCGCTCGAGCGCGCGCCCGATCTCCCGGAATGGATCGAGCCGAGCCTCAAGGCAAAGCGCAACTGGGTGGGCTGGCGCGAGGCGATAACACGAATTCATGCCGATCCCTCGGATGCGGTGGCCCGCGCGCGACTGGCCTATGACGAGGTGTTCGCCAATCAGCTCGCGCTCACGTTGGTGCGTGCGGACACGCGACGGCGGCGCGGACGGGCGCTGCGTGGCGACGGGCGGCTGCGCGACATGCTGAAGCTGCCCTATGCGTTGACCGGCGCACAATCCAGGACCGGGCGGGAGATTGAGGGCGATCTGGCGCAGGAGGCGCCGATGTTGCGGCTGCTGCAAGGCGACGTCGGCTCTGGTAAAACGCTGGTGGCGACGATGGCGCTGCTGATCGCGGTTGAGGCAGGCGCGCAGGGAGCGATGCTCGCGCCGACGGAGATACTGGCGCGCCAGCATTACGAAACGCTGCGGCGCACGCTTTATGGTATGCCGGTGGAGGTGGCGGTGCTCACCGGCCGTGACAAAGGCCGTGTGCGGGAAGCAACGCTGATGGGGCTGGCGGACGGCTCGATCGATATTCTCGTCGGCACCCATGCGATCTTTCAGGAGGCGGTCGGTTATCGCGATCTCGGTCTGGTGGTTGTGGACGAGCAGCATCGCTTCGGCGTGGCGGAACGGATGGCGCTAACGGCGAAGGGGCGGACGACGCCGCACGTGCTGGCGATGACCGCTACCCCGATCCCGCGCACGCTGACGCTCGCGCAATATGGCGAGATGGATCAGAGTCATCTCGACGAAATGCCGCCCGGCCGCGAGCCGATCGAGACGCGCGTCATCAGCGAGGAGCGGCTCGGCGAGGTGGTCGAGGCGCTCGGCCGGCATCTCGCTGAGGGTAAGCAGGCTTATTGGGTCTGCCCGCTGGTAGAGGAAAGCGAGAAGAGCGATCTTGCTGCGGCAGAAGCTCGCGCGGCTGCACTGGCGGGGCGCTTCGGCGACCGCGTGGGATTGATCCACGGACGGATGAAGGGGCCGGAGAAAGACGCGGTAATGGCAGCCTTCGCCGCCGGTCGGCACGGCGTACTGGTGGCGACGACGGTGATCGAGGTGGGCGTGGACGTGCCCAACGCCACGCTGATCGTGATCGAGCATGCCGACCGCTTCGGGCTGGCGCAGCTTCACCAGCTTCGCGGACGTGTCGGGCGTGGTGGGGGGCATTCGGTATGCCTGCTGCTGCGAGGTCGTGCACTGTCCGAAACCTCGCGTGCACGGCTGGCGCTTATGCGCGACACCAATGACGGCTTCCGTATCGCGGAGGAGGATCTGCGGCTGCGCGGGGGGGGCGAACTGCTCGGCACACGCCAATCCGGCGAGGCCGTGTTCCGCATCGCGACCGCCGAGCAGCTCGGTGAGTTGCTGCCGCCCGCGACCGACGATGCCAGGCTGCTGATCGATCGCGACGGTGGCCTTTCGGGTGAGCGCGGGCAGGCGGCCCGAACCGCGCTCTATCTGTTTGAGCGGGAGGCAGGCGTGGCACTGTTACGGTCCGGCTGACCGATCAGATCTCGCGGAAGCTTTCCACCTCGCGCGCCGGGCCATGCCCGCTGGGCGCGTGGGGCGGTTCGATCGAGACAGGCTCGGCGCGGTCGAATCCACCCTCCCATTTCGCGATTACCGCGCTGGCGACGGCGTTGCCCACCACGTTCGTGGCGCTGCGACCCATGTCCAGAAAGTGATCCACCGCAAGGATCAACAGCAGGCCCGCCTCGGGGATATTGAACATCGGCATCGTCGCCGCGATCACCACGAGGCTGGCGCGCGGGACACCGGCGATGCCCTTCGATGTCACCATCAGCACCAGCAGCATCGTGATCTGGGTCGCCAGTGGCAGATGAATGCCATAGGCCTGTGCCACGAACAAAGTCGCGAACCCCATGTAGATCATCGAGCCGTCGAGGTTGAACGAATAGCCCAGCGGGAGCACGAAACTGGCGACGCGCGGCGGCACGCCGAAGCGATCCAGTGCCTCCAGCATGCGCGGATAAGCAGCTTCCGACGAGGCGGTGGAGAAGGCCACCAGCAAAGGCTCGCGCACATAGCGGACCAGCTCGATAATGCGGCGCCCGATAAACAGCGCGCCGATCGCCAGGAGCACCAGCCACAGGATGAACATCGACAGATAGAAGGTGCCCATGAAATAGGCGAGTTGGCCGATCACCTTTGGCCCGCGCTCCGTGAGCGTGCCGGCGACCGCCGCGAATACCGCGAACGGGGCGAAGCGCATCACATAATCGGTGATCTGCAACATCACATGGACGAGCGCGTCAATCGCTCGCACCAGCGGAGCGGCTTTCTCTCCAACGGCGGTGATCGCCACGCCGACGAAGATGGAGAAGATCACGATCTGCAGGATTTCGTTCTTCGCCATCGCATCCACCATCGAGCTGGGGAAGATGTGGGCGATGAAGTCCTTGAGGTTGAAAGCGGCGGTCTCCACCCCGCTGGCGGCGCTCGCTGCGGGGAGCGCAAGATGAACGCCAACACCGGGCTGGAACAGGTTGACGAGCGCCAGCCCCAGCCCCAGCGACAATAGGCTGGCCGATATGAACCAGGCCAGGCTCCGCGCGCCGATCCGGCCGAGTGCCTTGGTGTCCCCCATCTGCGCGATGCCGGAAACAAGCGTGGCAAAAACGAGCGGCGCGATTATCATCTTGATCAGGCGCAGAAACACCGTGGTGACGATCGAGAAATAACCGGCCAGCGATTCCAGCCGCGCCTGCGATGCGCTGCTTCCGTCCGCCAGCGACATGTTCAGCGCCAGTCCGCAGACGAGTCCAAGGACCAGCGCGATCATGATATAGGTGGTGAGCCGCTTGCTCATGAAAACTCCCGGAGAAACCGGTGCGAACGCAAAGGGGATTGCGGTCGCGCGGTCAAGCACCGTATCGGTTCGCACCATGCTGATCGATCGCTATCTGCCGACGCGCCGGAACCTGCTCGGTGCCGCCGCGCTGTTGCCGCTCGCTAATCTCGCCGGCGTGGTCCGCGCCGCGGAGCCGGATCTGGCAGAGTTGAAGAACATCACCCTCGCTTTGAAGCCGATCGACATCACCGAGCGGGCCGCCCGGCTCCGTCGCGCCCAGGCGCTGATGCGGGAGCATGGCATCGGTGCGATCGTGATCGAGCCGGGATCGAGCATGATATACTTCACCGGCGTCGTCTGGTGGCGCAGCGAGCGTCTGACTGCCGCGATCATCCCGGTTGAGGGCGAGCCGTGCATCGTGACGCCCTTCTTCGAGGAGCCTTCCGTACGCGAAACGCTCGCGGTCCCGGCGGAGGTGCGCGTGTGGCAGGAGGATCAGAACCCGCTGGCGGTGGCCGCCGGCTTCCTGCGCGATCGCAAGCTCGCCGGGCGAGCGATCGGCATCGAGGAGACTACGCGCTTCTTCGCCTCCGATGGGTTGGCGAGAGTGCTGCCCGAAGCAAAGCTGGTTTCCGCAAATCCGATCGTGCGCGGATGCCGCATGATAAAGACACCAGCGGAACTGGCCTTGATGCAGGCCGCTACCGACGTCACCATTGCAGCCTATCGCTGGGTTCATCCGCGCATCGAGAACGGCATGACGGGCGAGCAGGTCGGCGCGCTGATGACCGCGGCGACACGGCGCCTTGGCGGCAATACGGAATTCTCGATGGCGCTGATCGGCGAGGCGTCGGCCTATCCGCATGGCAGCCGCGAAGTTCATCGTGTTTCCGCTGGGCAGATGATCCTGATGGATTGCGGGTGTACGGTGCAAGGCTATCAGTCCGACGTGTCGCGTACCTGGGTTCACGGCGGCGCGAGTGCCGCGCAGCGCAGATTGTGGGGGCAGGTTGCCGAGGGGCAACACATCGCGCTCGCCGCGGCGAAGATCGGCGCGGCGGCGGGGTCGGTCGATGACGCGGTGCGCGCGGCCTACACGAAGTGGGGATATGGGCCCGGCTACAAGCTGCCCGGCCTCTCTCATCGAACCGGCCACGGCATCGGCCTGGATGGCCACGAACCGGTGAACCTGGTCCACGGCGAAATGACGCCGCTCGCCGCCGGCATGTGTTTCTCGAACGAGCCGGGCATATACATTCCCGGGCAATATGGCGTGCGGCTGGAGGATTGCTTCCACATGACACCGGATGGCCCGCGCTGGTTCAGCACGCCGCCGCGCTCGATCGACGCACCGGTATAGACACGGCACTGTCGTTCCGATTATGTTCCGGTGATGGTTGAAGCTGCTGCTGTTGCTCTGGCGGGCATTGTTTTAGGGCTCGCACTGGGCTGGATGATCGGCCGGCGCGATGTCGCGGGCCTTCGAGCCGAGCGGGATCAGCGCGCCGAGGAGTTCAAGCAGGCGATCGTCGATCTGGCGGGCGCGTCCGAGCGCGCAAAGGCGGCGGATGCACTGCGCACCGAACTCGATGCGATCCGAACCGAGCGCGACCATGCCCGCACCGAGCTGGCCCGCCGCGAAACCGAGGCGGCGGCGTTCGAGGCGCGGATCACCGAATTCAAGGCGGCCAAGGACGATATGGCGGGGCGCTTCCGCGAGGTTGCGGGCAATCTGCTTGGCGAGGCGCAGAAGGCATTTCTCGAACGCGCCGACGAACGTTTCCGTCAGTCCGAGGAGACGGCGGGGCAGGGGCTGAAGGCGTTGCTTCAGCCCGTCACGGAGCGGCTCCAGCGTTATGAGGAGGGCGTCGCCAAAGTCGAAGCGGAGCGGCGCGATGCGTTCGGATCGCTTTATGGCCAGATCGAGGCGATGCGTATCGGTCAGGAATCGGTACGATCAGAGGCGCAGAAGCTGGTCAATGCGCTACGAGCCGCGCCCAAGGCGCGCGGGCGCTGGGGCGAGCAGCAGTTGCGTAACGTTCTGGAAACGTGCGGACTTTCCGAACACGCCGATTTCGCCATGGAAGTCAGCGTCACCGGCGACGATGGCGAGCGACTGCGTCCCGATGCCGTGGTGCGTGTGCCCGGCGGCAAATCGCTCGTGATCGACGCCAAGGTGTCGCTCAACGCCTATCAGGATGCCTTCGCGGCGGTCGATGAGAAAGACCGGCAGATTGGCCTCACCGCGCACGCCAATGCGATGCGAGCGCACGTCAATACGCTGGGTGCGAAGGCTTATTGGAACCAGTTTCCCGATGCGCCGGATTACGTCATCATGTTCGTCCCCGGCGAACATTTCCTCTCCGCCGCTCTGGAACACGACCCCACCTTGTGGGATGCGGCGTTCGAGAAGCGCGTGTTGCTGGCGACGCCAACCAATCTGATCGCGATCGCGCGCACGGTATCCGCCGTGTGGCGGCAGGAAAAGCTGGCGGGCGAGGCGCGGCAGATCGGAGCACTCGGCAAGGAATTGTACGACCGGCTGGCCAAGGCAGTTGGCGATCTTCGGGTGGTGGGTAGTGGGCTCAACACTGCGGTCAAGAACTACAACACGTTCGTCAACAGCTTTGAATCCCGCGCGCTGGTTAGCGCGCGTAAGTTGCGCGATCTCAATATCGAACCGGGTGCGCGCGAGATCGAGGCGATCGTTCCGGTCGAACTGCTTGCCGGCCATGTCGAGGAAGACGCGGATCGACTCGCGGTTGAATAAGCGCGGGTGGCGTTTGCCTTAGTGCGCGCGACGTGCCGAGGCGCGAGCATCCAGCAGCTGCCACAGCCCGCGGTGCTGAGCGAGTAATTGCTGCGCGCCGAACGTAACCGCGCGTCGCATCGCCATGCCGCCGCCCAGATCGTCGAGCAACGCCCGTGTTTCGCGGTCGGTGGGCAACGGACTGCGCTCGGGCAAGATGCCGACGCGCTCGCCCGCAATGACGAGAATACTGCGTATCGAGATCCAGTCGAGCAGGAAGGCCGTCGCGGCGCCGATCGCGCAACCGACGCGATTCGATTCGGCGAGCATCGTCAGCGCATGGCGCTGCGCGACGATCGCCGCTTCGGTTTGTGCCTGACCTGGCGTGGAGGGCTGCGGCCCGACCGCCGCGGTCAACGCCGCCAGCATAGCGCGTTCCGCATCGAACATGGACGCGCTGGACATCAGCCATTCACGCATCTGGCCCGAAGAGCCAGGTGCGACGCTCGCTTGCTCGATAATGCTGGGAGCCATCCCGTGCAGCGCGCAAACCGCATGCACGGCATCCGCAAGATCACGCAGCGGCGTTGCCGGATGCGCGAGCGCGATCGGCCAGCTCGCGCTGGCTGTCCCGTCCGCATCGATCAATGCGGTGACGGCATCGCCCAACCGGGGGGCTGCGGAAATCAACACTGTTTGCACGGTCGTCCCTTACACGGCACGTCTCATCGCTG
The DNA here is from genome assembly GCF_005502745.1 of Sphingomonas sp. 3P27F8. Taxonomy (GTDB): domain Bacteria; phylum Pseudomonadota; class Alphaproteobacteria; order Sphingomonadales; family Sphingomonadaceae; genus Sphingomonas. The sequence goes on along the minus strand of NZ_SCNL01000003.1, from coordinate 283,952 downwards.
GGTAAAGCGATCAACGATCATCAGCGGCCGTTCTTAGCGGAACGATGTAAAGACGGGGTTTATGCGCAGGTGCGCACGATCGTCACGGCCAGCTCCTCGATACGGGCAGAGATCGCTGTTCCAGCGAGACCGATCGTGACGGGGAGGGGCGAGGCACCGTGGACCAGCAATTCCGCATCCACCCTTCTTGGACCCTCGCCGCTGGCCACAGCCTCGATTGCCTCACCGGCCTCAACGCGGCTGGCGACCGTGAGCAGCGATACGAAACGCGCGTTTGCAAGCGCTTCGGGCGAAATGCCGGTCAGTTGCGACAGCGCCGGCGTGGGCGCGACAATATAGCCGCGAGGGCTGAGGCGAACGCAGACAGCCCCCGCCGCTGCGTTCGACAGGGTCGACGCGAGCAGCATCGCGCGTGCGACCAGCAGTTCCTGCTCGGTCGTCTGATCTATCGCGCGCAAAAGGCAACCGTTCGGGAAGGGAGACAGCTCGCATCGGAAGCGTCGCGTGCGAAAGGCGTCGGGGATGATCTCGATCGTCTCGGCGATACCGCCGTGAGCGACACGCAATATCGCATCCTCTATCATCTGACCCGCGGCTACCGCCAGCCCGGTTGCGCGCGTGCCGGGCCGTGTGGCCTCGCCGAACCGCGCCCTTGCCGCACGACTGGCGATAGAAACGCGCCCATTTCGATCAAAAATTATATTGATCGCTTCGTCGCCGTCGAGGAGCGCGGCCAGAGCAGTGTTGTCGTCGGAAGTTGTCGCTGCCAGCGGGGCGCACAGCGCCTCGATCACGTCGATCGAGGTTAGCACAAAACGTGGGCGGCCGCGATGCAGGACATAGACGGGCTCGCGCGCCGCGCGCTCCTGCCAAAGGCCGAAGTGGCGAACAAGCTGCGATGCGGTGACGCACTGCTGCTCACCCCGGCGGATCGGTTCGATATCGCTCATAGGGGCGAGTTGATCGCCGATGCGACCCGCCGGCAAGCGAGCATCTCCGTTTCGGATTGGTCGGGATCGGCAGATTGCGTCGCTTTCAGCCGAAACGGAGGCAATTGGTGAAAACCTTCCTGTGCTGTGGTGCGCGCAACGCCGAACGTTGTTCGTGTTTCACGCAGCAACGTCGGTTGGCGCGATCGACCGTAATGTAATCGCGGCCGCCTAGAAGAATGATGCCGGCGATCGAGATGTCCACCTTCATCTCCGGCAAGAAGGCGCTTCCGGGCACGGTCCCTCGTCCGACGCCTTCCACTTCGTCACATCGCCCTGTCCAGGGGCGTGCGTGTCATCCCGGCGGCGGCTTCGTCCACCGCCGCCGGGGCTTTTCCGGGAGATTGAGATGCCTCGTTCGTTGATTCTGCTGCTGGGATTCTCTTCCGCCATGGTGCCCGTGCCGGCGACCGCGCAGACCCTGCTCGACGTGATCGGCTCGCTCGCGTCGCTCGATACTCGCGTTACCCTGCAGGCTGGATCGATCACCGTGATCGATGGCCGGGTGACGACCAATACGCAGGCGATCACGCAACTGGAGGTGGATCGCGCGAATTTGCTCGATCGGCTCGCGGCAATCGATGCTGCGGCGGGCACGGTCGCGAGCAGTTTGCAGGCGCAGCAACAGCTATTGGCCGGCCTGACCGGTCAGTTGCAGGCATCGGCCGGTGTCGCCGACGCGCTCAGCCTGAACCTCCAGGCCCAGGGATCTGCTGTGGGCGCGCTCGACACGCGATTGAATGCTGCCGTCGATCTCGTGACCCAGCAGGGCGCGCGGATCGAGATCGTCAATCAGGTCGCGCTGGCAGCGCAGGACGCGGTGGTGACGCTGCGCGGCGATGTGGATGCGGGCCGGGCAGGACTGGTCCGTCAGGCCGATCGCGACGCACCCGTCACGATCGCTTCGCAGAGTGGCGGTACATCGGTATCTTTCGCGGGTTTGTCGGGCGATCGCCGGCTGACGGGCGTCGCAGATGGTGTTGCTGCGAACGATGCTGCAACCGTGGGGCAACTCAACGCTTCAAGCGCGACGACGCTGGCGACAGCGAACGATTATACCGATCGTGCGGTAGCCGAGACGCTTGACCGCGCCACCGTGGCCAGCCGTCAGATGATCGCGGCGAACAATGCCGAGTTGCGGCGGGACATGAGTGCGCTCGCTGCCGGTTCGAATGCCTTGTCGGCATTGCCGCAGGCGTTCATTCCAGGACGGGGGATGGTCGGCGCAGCCATCGGTGGCAGCCGCGGGCAAACCGCATTCGCGATGGGCCTGTCGAAAGCCTTCGTCGGCGAAAACGCGCCGGTGATCCGCGCGGGCGCTGCCGTTGACACACGGCGCGGCGATCTCAGTTACAACGCCTCGGTCGGCATTCACTTCTAAGCCGAAAAAGGAAGGGCGGCTCGCTGGCCGCCCCTCGCGCGATTACTGATCCAGGAACGAGCGCATCTTGCGGCTGCGGCTGGGGTGCTTGAGCTTGCGCAGCGCCTTCGCCTCGATCTGCCGGATGCGTTCGCGCGTCACGCTAAACTGCTGGCCGACCTCTTCCAGCGTGTGATCCGTGTTCATCCCGATGCCGAAACGCATGCGCAACACACGCTCCTCACGCGGGGTCAGGCTGGCAAGCACCCGGGTGACGGTTTCCTTCAGGTTCGCCTGGATAGCGGCATCTACCGGGATGACGGCGTTCTTGTCCTCGATGAAATCTCCGAGATGCGAATCCTCCTCGTCACCGATCGGCGTTTCAAGGGAGATCGGCTCCTTGGCGATCTTCATCACCTTGCGCACTTTTTCCAGCGGCATGGAAAGGCGCTCCGCCATTTCCTCCGGCGTCGGCTCGCGGCCCTGCTCATGGAGGAACTGGCGGCTGGTGCGCACCAGCTTGTTGATCGTCTCGATCATGTGAACCGGGATGCGGATCGTGCGCGCCTGATCGGCGATCGATCGGGTGATCGCCTGCCTGATCCACCAGGTGGCATAGGTGCTGAACTTGTAGCCGCGACGATACTCGAACTTGTCCACGGCCTTCATCAGGCCGATGTTGCCCTCCTGAATAAGATCAAGGAATTGCAGCCCGCGATTGGTGTATTTCTTCGCGATCGAGATGACCAGGCGCAGGTTGGCCTCGACCATCTCCTTCTTGGCGATCCGCGCCTCGCGCTCGCCCTTCTGCACCATATTGACGATGCGGCGAAACTCGCCGAGCGCCATGCCGGTCTGCTGCGAGATTTCCGCGATCTCGGCCCGGATGCGCTCGACCGTTCCCGCCTCGTTGGTGGCGAAGGCGGTCCATTTCTTATCGAGACCGTTCACCGTCTGGAGAAACGTGTCGTCGAGTTCATGGCCCATGTAGCGATCAAGGAAATCCTTGCGGTTGACCTTGTGGCGCTCGGCAAGGCGCAGCATCTGCCCGCCCAGCGCCGTCAGGCGCCGGTTGAAGCTGTAGAGCTGATCGACAAGATATTCGATCTTCGCATTGTGAAACTGAACGCTCTCCACCTCGGCGGTCAGATCCTCGCGCAGCTTCTGGTATTTCCGCTCCTCAGCGGCCGAAAGTTCGCCGCCGGCGCCCATCGCGTCCAGCCGCTGCTCCTGCATGCGCGAAAATTTCTTGTAGATCGCGGTGATATTGGCAAATTTCTCAAGCGCCTGCGGCTTAAGCGTTTCCTCCATCTGCGCGAGCGACAGGGTGTTGTCCTCGTCCTCGTCATCGGCCGGGCGACGCGCGCGGCGCTCGGTCATGTCATCGTCATCGTCAGCGGCGACTTCTTCCTCGGGCTCTTCTTCTTCCTTGAAGCTGGCGCCCGCGGTCTTCTCACTGATCTCCCCGCTGTCGTCCTCCTCGGCGCCCTCGACCTGTTCCGCCGAAGGCCCCTTCGATAGCATCGCATCGAGATCGAGGATCTCGCGTAGCTGCATCGTGCCTTCGTTGAGCGCGGTGGACCAGTCGATGATCGCGTTAAACGTGATCGGCGATTCGCACAGACCGAGGATCATGGTGTCGCGGCCGGCCTCGATCCGCTTGGCGATCGCGATTTCGCCCTCGCGGCTGAGAAGCTCGACCGCGCCCATCTCGCGCAGGTACATGCGGACGGGATCGTCGGTGCGATCGACCGTCTCCTTCTTCTTTTCGATGACCGGCGCATTTTCCTGGTCGGAGTCGACGGCATCGACCTCCTCCTCGGCTTCCTGCTCCTCGCCGTCCTCGCCCTGCTCTTCATTCTCGACGATGTTCACGCCCATTTCGTTGAGCGCGGACATGATGTCCTCAAGCTGATCCGAGGACATCTGGTCCTGCGGCAGCGCCTCATTGAGCTGGTCATAGGTGATGTATCCGCGCTTTTTTGCGCGGGCGATCAGCTTCTTGACGTTCGCATCGTTCAAATCGATCAGCGGGGCATCGGCCACGTCCGTCGTGTCGTCACCACCGCTACCGTTCACCTTCGCCATCAATTATCCTCGGCACCAAGAGCGCGGGCGTCTTCGTTCGACTGAACGAGATTTGCAAGCCGAAGCTCCAACGCCTGCTTTTCCTTCACTAACGCCACCTGCCGCTGAAACGCATCGTCGGTAAAGCGCGCCTGCATCGCGGAAGTTGCATCCGCAAGCGCCGCATTCACCTCGGGACCGGCAACCAGAATCGCGATTGCCTCGTCGAGGTCGGCGCGCGCCTGGCTTTCATCCCCTGTTCGCTGCGTAAAGCTGTATGGCATCGTATCGGCCCGAAGCAGGTCAGAAGCGACCGTATCGAAACCGGACTTTGCTAATATGGTCACAAGGCGCCGGGTATCAAGCGCGCGATCCTCAAGAGCGAGATCGACAACCGCCTCGAACAGCCGGCCGAGTGCGCCATCGACCATGCGCATGCCGCCAAGCACTTCCATATGGCGCGCGATCTCGGCGGGATGGCGGATCAGCCCCGCGAGAACTGCCTTGGCGAGCAACCGGTCGATACCGCCAGCGGCGCGCACCGCCTTCGCATCCTCGGTGATCGGCGGCGACGGTGGGGTCCAGCGCTGTCCGGGCCGACGATCCGCGCGTTGCATGAAGCCGCTACGCGATGTGAAATTTGGCCGCGCGCGCGAGAAGGCATCGTCGAAGCGATTGCGGAATTCGCTTTGATATTCGCTGCGCACCGATGGATCGGCGATCGATTGCGCGAGCTCGTTGAGGCGGCGGCGCAGGCCGGCGCGCTGTTCCGGAGTGGCGAGCGGCTCGGCGGCGAATTCGTGCTTCCACAGGCGATCGGCCAACGGCTCAGCCTCACGCACGAGAGTCTCGAACGCCGCAGGCCCCTTCGCCTTGACGAGATCGTCCGGGTCCTGACCATCCGGCAGGTTGAGGAAGGCGAGGCTGCGACCCGGCGCCAGCATTGGAAGCGCGCGATGCGCGGCGCGGATCGCCGCCTTCTGCCCGGCGTTGTCGCCATCGAAGCACAGGACCGGCACATCGACCATCCGCCACAGTCGATCAAGCTGATGCTCGGTCAACGCGGTGCCGAGGGGAGCAACGACTTCCGCGATACCCGCCTGCGCCAGCGCGATCACGTCCATATACCCCTCGACCACGAACACTCGGCCGGCTTTGCGCGCCGCGGGCGCGGCGCGATCGAGATTATAGAGCGTGCGCCCCTTGTCGAAGAGCGGCGTATCGGGGGAATTCAGATATTTCGGCTCGCCATCGCCGATCACACGGCCGCCGAACGCAATGACCCGGCTGCGCTGATCGCGGATCGGGATCATCAGCCGGCCGCGAAAGCGATCATACGGCTCTTTGCCCTCGACGCTGATGAGCAGCCCCGCATCGATCAGCGCGGTATCGCCATATTCCTTGAGCGCCGTGCGCAGCTTGCCGCGCGCGTCCGGCGCGAAACCGATGCCGAAATCCCGCAACGTTTCCGCTGCAAGCCCGCGCCGCTCGGCCAGCGCGCGCGCCTCGCCGCCGCCGATGCCTGCGAACTGGCTGACGAACCATGTCTGAGCCTCGGCCATCGCGTCATGCAGGCCGTTCTGCCGTTCGGCTTGCTTGGCGGCACGGGAATCGGGGGCCGGAAGATCCAGCCCGGCGCTGGCGGCGAGTTCCCTCACCGCGTCCATGAATGGCAGCCCGCGCTGGTCGGTCATCCAGCGAATAGCATCGCCGTGCGCCGAGCAGCCGAAGCAGTGATAGAAGCCTTTGTCGTCGTTAACGTAGAAGCTGGGTGTCTTCTCGTTGTGGAACGGGCAACAGCCTTTGTGCTCGCGGCCCGCCTTGGTGAGCTTGACCGTCTTGCCGATTAACGCGGACAGCGATGTTCGCGCGCGTAGCTCGTCAAGAAAGGCGGGGGAGAGACTCACACGCGCATTATAACCTATGCGCAGGAAGCCCCACCCACCGCAAACATTAAATTTTTCAGCTAAGTGCGGCCTTCACCAGTCCGCTTGCCTTGGACATGTCCAGCACGCTGGCGTGACGCGCTTTCAGTTCGGCCATCACACGTCCCATGTCCTTCATGCCGGCCGCGCCAAGATCTGCCTTGATCGCCTCGATCGCGGCCGATGTCTCGGCCGCGCTCATCTGCTGCGGAAGGAAGCGCTCGATCACCGCGACCTCGCGCTCCTCTGCGGCCGCCAGTTCTTCCCGGTCGCCCTTGCGATACATCTCGATCGATTCGCGGCGTTGCTTCACCATTTTCTGAAGCACTTCCACGACGAGTGCGTCGTCATCCGCCGGCGCGCCGCCGGTGCGCGCCTCGATATCGCGGTTTTTGATTGCCGCCTGGATCAGGCTGATCGCGGCGCGGGATTCCTTGTCGCCGGCCTTCATGGCGGCGATCTGGGCTTGCTTGATATCGTCTCGAATCATGAACGGTGAATAGCGCCCCGCGCTGCGTGAGGCGAGGGCGGTTGACGCGAGGGGGGCAAGGGCTTAGCGGGCGGGGCTTAGCGACATCGTAGATTTTAACGAACGGAGTGCCCGCCGATCATGGCCGACGCCAAGCCCTTTGACGTGCCCGAAGGCGCCACTGGCGTCCTCGTTCTGGCTTCCGGTGACGTCGCTTGGGGCCGAGGCTTTGGCGCGGAAGGCGAAGTGGTGGGGGAAGTGTGCTTTCACACCGCCATGACCGGCTATCAGGAGATCATGACCGATCCGTCGTTCGCCGGCCAGATCATCAACTTCACCTTCCCGCACATCGGCAATGTCGGCGCGAATCCTGATGATGTGGAGGCGGACGAGCCGCATGCGCTGGGCATGATCGTGCGCCAGGACGTGACCGCCCCATCCAGCTTCCGCAGCGTCGAGCGGCTGGACGGCTGGATGAAGCGGCACGCGCGCGTCGGCCTTTCCGGCATCGACACGCGCGCGCTGACCCGTCGCATCCGCACTGGCGGGGCACCCAACGGCGTGATCGCGCACTCCGCCAGCGGCAAGTTCGACGTACCGCTGTTGCTGGAAATGGCACGCGGCTGGCCGGGGCTGGAGGGCATGGACCTCGCCAAGGCAGTGACGACGCAAGCGCATTATGGCTGGGGCGACAATCGCGATGGAGGCGTGTGGCGCCTCGGCTTCGGCTATGCCGGGATCGACGGCAACGCGCGTCCGCATGTCGTCGCGGTGGATTACGGCAGCAAGCACAATATCTTCCGCAATCTGGTGGCCGCGGGAGCGAAGGTTTCGGTCGTGCCCGCCACCGCGAGTTTCGACGAGATCATGTCGCTCGGCCCGGACGGAATCTTCTTGTCGAACGGCCCCGGCGATCCGGCAGCGACGGGCGACTATGCCGTGCCGGTAATCCAGAAGCTGCTGGAGACAGGCAAGCCGCTGTTCGGCATCTGCCTGGGCCACCAGCTTCTCGGGCTGGCGGTGGGCGCGAAGACCACCAAGATGTTCCAGGGCCATCGCGGCGCGAACCATCCGGTGAAGCGGCTCAGCGACGGCGCGGTCGAGATCACCAGCATGAACCACGGCTTCGCGGTCGAGCGCGAGACGCTGCCCGCGAACGCGCGCGAGACGCATGTGTCGCTGTTCGACGGCAGCAATGCGGGGCTGGAACTGACCGACCGGCCCGCGTTCAGCGTGCAGTACCACCCGGAGGCCAGCCCTGGGCCGCAGGATAGTTTCTATCTGTTCGAGCGGTTTGTGGGGATGATGGGGTGACCACTCACAACTACAGCCGATACGTTGACGATGTGCTGCTCGCGGTAGCCGACAAGCAAATCGGTCCGAACTTGTTGCCGGTCAACGTGGACGAGTTGCACCATGAGTTGTTCTCAGATCGGCCAACGGAATGGGTTCAAGCTATTATCGGAGACTTGGAGGGCCGTGGCTACGGAAAGGACCGGGACATCCAAAATTCGAGAGTATTTTTGATAAATGGTAAAGGCCTCGCTCGAGTTGCCGAAATTCGAGAAGAGCGAAGGCCAAGAAATATTTTAGATTATTTGCGCGGCTTCTCTCGAAGTGATTGGATTGCCCTCGCAGCATTCGTTGTTTCCGTAATTGCATTGATCAAAGGCAAGTGATGCCAAAACGCACCGACATCTCCTCCATCCTCGTCATTGGCGCGGGGCCGATCGTCATCGGTCAGGCGTGCGAGTTCGATTATTCGGGCACGCAGGCGATCAAGGCGCTCAAGGAGGAGGGCTATCGCATCGTCCTGGTCAATTCGAACCCGGCGACGATCATGACCGATCCCGAGCTGGCCGACGCGACCTATGTCGAGCCGATCACGCCGGAGGTGGTCGCGAAGATCATCGAGAAGGAGCGGCCCGATGCGGTGCTCCCCACGATGGGCGGGCAGACCGCGCTCAACACCGCGCTCGCGCTGTTCCGCGACGGCACGCTGGAGAAGTTCGGCGTCACGATGATCGGCGCCGATGCCGAGGCGATCGACAAGGCCGAGGATCGGCTCAAGTTCCGCGACGCGATGGACAAGATCGGGCTGGAATCCGCGCGCAGCCACATCGCGCACAACGAGGCGGAAGCGCTGGCGGGGCTGGACAAGGTGGGCCTGCCGGCGATCATTCGCCCGTCGTTCACGCTGGGCGGCACCGGCGGCGGCGTGGCCTATAACCGCGAGGAATTCATCGAGATCGTCCGCAAGGGCCTCGATGCATCGCCCACCACCGAGGTGCTGATCGAGGAATCGCTGCTCGGCTGGAAGGAATATGAGATGGAGGTGGTCCGCGATCGGGCGGACAATTGCATCATCATCTGCTCGATCGAGAATGTCGATCCGATGGGCGTCCATACGGGCGATTCGATCACCGTCGCGCCGGCGCTGACGCTGACCGACAAGGAATATCAGATCATGCGCAACGCGAGCATCGCGGTGCTGCGTGAAATCGGCGTGGAAACAGGGGGTTCCAACGTACAGTTCGCAGTCAATCCGAAGGATGGCCGGCTGATCGTGATCGAGATGAACCCGCGCGTCAGCCGCTCCTCGGCGCTCGCATCCAAGGCCACCGGCTTCCCGATCGCGAAGGTCGCGGCCAAGCTTGCGGTGGGCTATACGCTCGACGAGATCGAGAACGACATTACCGGCGCGACGCCGGCGTCGTTCGAGCCGACGATCGATTATGTCGTCACCAAGATCCCGCGCTTCGCGTTCGAGAAGTTCAAGGGCGCGGAGGCCGTGCTGGGCACGGCGATGAAATCGGTCGGCGAGGTGATGGCGATCGGCCGCAACATTCACGAATCGATGCAGAAGGCACTGCGCGGGCTCGAGACGGGGTTGTCCGGCTTCAATCAGGTCGATCGTCTCGTTGGCGCGCCACGCGCGGAGATCGAGGCGGCGCTGGCCAGCCCTACGCCGGATCGGCTCCTGGTCGCGGCGCAGGCGCTGCGCGAGGGCTTCACCGTCGCCGAGGTGAACGCCATCGCCAAATACGATCCGTGGTTCCTGGAGCGGATCGCGGAGATCGTCGCGGCAGAGGATCAGGTTTGCCGCGAAGGTCTGCCGATCGAGGCTGGCGGGATGCGGCGGCTGAAGGCGATGGGTTTCTCGGACAAGAGGCTGGCGTGGCTGGCGCTGCAATCAGCGAACCTGCGCGGAATGGAGCGCGGCATCGCGCGCGGCTCCGGGCTGATTCACGAGGCGGTGGTCGCGATGACCGGGGGCGTGACCGAGGAAGAGGTTCGCGCGCTGCGCCACCGGCTGGGCGTGCGCCCGGTGTTCAAGCGAATCGACACCTGTGCCGCCGAGTTCGACGCCAAGACGCCATATATGTATTCGACCTACGAGGCCCCGAGCTTCTGCGAGCCGGAGAATGAGGCGCTGCCCTCAGAGCGACGCAAGATCGTCATCCTGGGGGGCGGCCCCAATCGCATCGGGCAGGGGATCGAATTCGATTATTGCTGCTGCCACGCGTGCTTCGCGCTGGCAGATGCCGGGTTCGAGACGATCATGGTCAATTGCAACCCGGAAACGGTGTCGACCGATTATGACACGTCCGATCGCCTCTATTTCGAGCCGCTGACCGCAGAGGACGTGCTTGAGATATTGCATGTCGAGCAGACGGTGGGTGAGTTGGTTGGCGTGATCGTGCAGTTCGGCGGGCAGACCCCGCTCAATCTGGCGCGAGCGCTGGAAAAGGCGGGTATCCCGATCCTCGGCACTTCGCCCGACGCAATCGATCTGGCGGAGGACCGCGAGCGCTTCGCGGCGCTGGTGAGCCGCTTGAAGCTGCTCCAGCCTTCAAACGGCATTGCGCGCAGCCGCGAGGAAGCGCTGATCGTCGCCGAGCGGATCGGTTATCCCGTGCTGATGCGCCCGAGCTATGTGCTCGGCGGGCGTGCGATGGAGATTGTCGATGGCCCGATGCAGCTCGAAGATTACATTCAGACCGCCGTGCAAGTGTCTGGCGATGCCCCGGTTCTGATCGATCAGTATCTCCGCGACGCGATCGAGGTTGACGTCGATGCGATCTGCGATGGCGACGATGTCGTGGTTGCTGGCGTGCTTCAGCATATCGAGGAGGCCGGGGTTCATTCCGGCGACAGCGCATGCTCGATCCCGCCTTATTCGCTGTCGAGCGAGATCGTCGCCGAAATCGAGCGGCAGACCGAGGCGCTGGCGCGCGGGCTCGAGGTGCGTGGGCTGATGAACATCCAGTTCGCGGTAAAGGATGGCAACGTCTATCTGATCGAGGTCAACCCACGCGCCAGCCGCACGGTGCCGTTCGTCGCCAAGGCTATCGGCGCGCCGATCGCGAAGATCGCCAGCCGCGTGATGGCCGGAGAGAAACTACGTGATCTGCCAAAGATTGACCGCAGGATTGACTATTTCGCGGTGAAGGAGGCGGTCTTCCCGTTCAACCGTTTTCCAGGCATCGATCCGGTTCTGTCGCCCGAGATGAAGTCCACAGGTGAAGTAATGGGGATCGCACGCGATTTTACCACGGCTTTCGCCAAGTCGCAGCTTGGTGCGGGGATGGTGCTGCCGACATCCGGTGCGGTATTCGTCAGTGTAAAGGATGGTGACAAGGCGCATATCGTGCCGGCTGTGCGCGATCTGGTCGGTGCGGGTTTCTCGATCGTTGCGACTGGCGGAACGGCGGACCATCTCGAAGCTGCCGGTTTGCCAGTGGAACGCGTCAACAAGGTGGCGCAGGGGCGCCCGCATATCGTTGACCGTATCAAGGATGGCGGCATCGATCTGATCTTCAACACCACCGAGGGATGGCAGAGCCTGAAAGACTCTCAGCCGATCCGCGCCGCAGCGCTAGGGCAGAAAATTCCGTATTTCACCACCGCCCCGGCATCGGTAGAAACCGCGAAGGCAATTGCGACTTCCGCGCTGCGCGACCTTGAAGTCAGGCCATTGCAGTCTTATTATTCGCAGGCGCACAATTGATCCCAGACATTGCAGGATAGTGCGAGGCAGCGGGTACGACAGCCGCTGCCCAAGGGGTTTTACGGAAGGGGTTGCGTGATGGCGACGGTCGAGAAGATGCCGATGCTTCAGGAGGGCTACGAGAAGCTCAATGCTGATCTGAAGCGCCTGAAAGCTGAGCGTCCGCAGATTGTTGACGCGATCGAGGAGGCTCGGGCGCACGGCGATCTTTCGGAAAACGCGGAATATCATGCCGCGAAGGAGCGTCAGGGCCAGATCGAGGCGTCAATCGCCGACATCGAGGATAAGTTGAGCCGGGCGCAAATCATCGACCCGAAAGAACTTTCAGGTGACAAGGTGGTGTTCGGGGCGACCGTCACGCTGATCGGTGAGGATGACAAGCCGATCCGCTATCAGATCGTCGGCCAGACCGAGGCAGATGCCAAGACCGGAAGGATCAGTTACAATTCGCCGCTCGGCCGCGCGCTGATCGGTCGCAACGTCGACGACGAGGTCGAGGTCTCGGTGCCGGCCGGCGACCGCTATTACGTCGTCTCCAAGGTCGAGTTCATCTGAACCCACACCGCGCCCTTCTTCCGGCCACGCTGGCCGATCTGATCGGCCAGCGCGAATGGAAACGTCACGTAGGCGGTGAGTCAGGCGCGGACGTTTTTTGCCTGGGCGGATCTGAGGGCGACGATCTCTATCTGAAATACGGGACGGATGACGTCGCCGATGCCATAGTCGATGAGGCCGTGCGCCTGCGCTGGCTATCCAAACGTCTGCCGTGCCCCGATACGATCGCGCTAGTGACGCAGGGTAACGAAGCTTGGCTTCTCACGACGGCGCTGTCCGGCAAAACCGGCGATGCGTGGCTTGAACAAAACCCCGCTATGTTGCCGTGCGTCATCAACGCATTCGCGCGATTTCTGCGCCAGCTACATGGCTTACCTGTTGAGGATTGCCCGTTCGATGCGGGTAGCGCCGTGCGACTGGCGGCGGCGCGGCGTGCCGTGGCGGCCGGCCTGGTCGATATCGGTGATTTCGGCGACGATCACGCCGGGTTGAGCGCAACGGAAATGCTTGAAAAGACCGAGGCGCTGGCCGTATTTGACGCCAGCCTTGCGGTGACGCACGGCGATTTCTCGCTCGGTAATCTGTTGCTTGATGAACATGGCGAGGTAATCGGCGCGATTGATCTAGGTCGGCTTGGAGTTGCAGATCGTTATCAGGATATCGCGATCTTCTGGCAGAATTTGGCCGACTATGGCTCGCGGGCGCAGGCCCAATTCCTTGCCGCGATTGGCGTAACCGATGTTGACGAGCAGCGGTTGAAATTTCACCGCTGTCTCGACGAATTGTTCTGAGCGATCACACCGCCGGCTTCAGTGAATCAGGCTCGAGTAGGCGGTGAAGGTGGACAATCACGTACTTCATCTCAGCATCGTCGACCGTTCGCTGCGCGGCAGCACGCCACGCCTTCTCTGCGCTGGCATAGTCGGGAAAAACCCCGACTATGTCGATCGATGATAGATCCTTGAAGTCCAGGGTGCGCGGGTCCGCGACACGCCCGCCGAAAACGAGATGTAGCTTGCTCATGCGCGCGCCCTAGCCCCGAGAAGGCGTAAAAGGGAAGGGGTCAATGCGCCCCGGACCCTCCTTTACCCGCTTTTGTAGCAGCGGTTCCGGCCGACGTAGCCGCCTTCAACAGACCATCTAGAAGCGATTTGGCCTGACCGCGCGCGGCGTCTCGGTTGATCCCTAGCGAATTCAACTCCGCCGTGCCCGCCTCTTTCGCGGCGGCGACGGCTGCCGCTGCGGTGCTGCCCACCCGCTTACCTATCGGAGCGAGCAGTTCCTTTTCGCGCTTGCCACGCGGTATCACGGCGGCAGCGATTGCGCCTAGCGCCAGGCCGCCGACGATAACCCCGATCGGGTTGGTTTCGATTGCGTCAGCGGTACGTAACGCCGCTCCGCGCGCGCGGTCGCGTGAGACCTCTAGAGCCTCGCTCGCCCGGGCCCGGGCGGTTTCGAGAGTCGATGAGGCCTTTTCGCGCGCTGCATCGACACCTTCACGTAATTTGCCATTGGAAGTTTCGGTGGAAGCGTCTGTCATTTTACTAGCCTTTCCGCGCGGGGCACCCATTTGCATAATCTAACGCTGACCGCACGCTTCGGTTTCTTTCGGAGACTGGCACGAAAGAAGTTTAGCGCGCCTCCAATGTGTCGGTGACCAAGGGCTGCTGCAAGAAGCGCGACACCGCCGGCGATCTTGCCGGGATGCCGCCTAGCGGCGCTAACGCTTGCTTCAACGGCCCGAGCGCCGGTCTCGCTGATTTGCCCGATGGCCTCCCTCGCGACGTTTTTTGGCGCGAGGCGAACCTGTAAAGCCCCAAGCGTAGCATTCATCCGGGCGCGAGCTTCTGCGGCGCGCGCCTCAGCGCGATAAAGTTCGCTAATATCAGTCATTTCTGATTCCTCGCTTGAGGCGGCCCCGGCCGATGAGCGCAAGTGTTGCAGCGATCAGCAAGGTGACGCCGCAAACAACGAGCGTCGCGATGCCCGGGCCGGTATAAGGAGTAAGCGTCAAGATTACCCCGACCAATATTGCGATCAACGCGGCCAGCGCGAAAACAAGCGCGCCGCCGAACATAATCGCCGCGTCGCGAAATCGGGTCACACTTGTCGCGACGCGCGCTTTTACAAGCCCTATTTCCGCGCTCGCCACTTCGCGCGCGTCGCCCGCAAGTTGGTTGACAAGCGTTGCAATGCCATCATCGATGGAAAAGCGATCCCCCTCCGTCACGGTTCAGGACCGCTCGCGGTGATCCAGCCCCGCGGTAAGTAGCCGCGCTACGACGAAACCAACGGCCGCTGCAGCGCCAATAGCGACGGCCGGGCTTTTGCGCACGAGATCACGCGCATCGGTGATAAGATCATCAACGCTCTTGTCATCGAGCTGTGACGAGAACCCCTGTACTTTTTCCGACGCGTTGCGAGCATACTGGCCATAATGTTCGCCCAGCTTTTCGTCGACCTGTCCCGCGGCGTCACTGAGCAATTGCGAAAGTTGGCTGAGTACCGTGGAAGCACGGGCCTTTCCATCTTGGGCCAATTCACGCGCTCTGTCGCCAGCCTGTTCGCGCAGCTTGCCAGTATTGTCTGAAAGCGCTTGCTTAACGTCAGAAAAGCGGCTGCCGTCCCCGTTCTTGAGCGGCTCAGCGGTCTGCGCCGCCGCATCGGCCTTCACGTCGCTATCGGTCATGGGCTGGAACGGGGTATCGGACATCGTCGAAATCCTTCGTTGATCGCGAATAAAACCCCGTCCCATATGCGGAGGTTCCATCGCCAATTGCGGCCAGGCGGCCTCACGGTTAGAGGCTGCGCGACCCGCCACCTACCACCATCTTAGAAGGATCGTTTCGTGACAGCAATCATCGACGTCCATGGCCGCCAGATACTCGATAGTCGGGGCAATCCCACGGTGGAGGTGGATATCTTGCTGGAGGACGGCAGCTTTGGCCGCGCCGCCGTCCCGTCGGGCGCTTCGACCGGGGCGCATGAAGCGGTGGAGAAGCGCGATGGCGACAACACTCGCTGGCTGGGCAAGGGCGTCGACCAAGCTGTCGATAACGTCAACGGCGAGATTGCCGAAGTGTTAGTCGGACTGGACGCCGAGGACCAGATGGAACTGGACCAGGCGATGATCGAGCTGGACGGCACGGAGAACAAAGGGCGGCTTGGCGCCAACGCGATCCTCGGGGTCAGTCTGGCCGCGGCCAAAGCCGCCGCCGATGCGAGTGGCCTGCCGCTCTATCGCTATGTCGGCGGCGCGGCGGCGCATCTCTTGCCGGTGCCGATGATGAATATCATCAACGGTGGCGAACATGCTGACAACCCGATAGACTTCCAGGAATTCATGATCATGCCGGTCGGCGTGGATAGCTTTGCCGAGGCGGCGCGCTGCGGGGCCGAGATTTTCCACACGCTGAAAAAGGGCCTCCATGAAAAGGGTCTCGCAACGTCTGTGGGCGACGAGGGCGGTTTTGCGCCAAATCTGGCGAGCACAACTGACGCGCTGGATTTCATCATGACCTCGATCGAGCGCGCTGGTTACAAGCCGGGCGACGACGTGATGCTGGCGCTAGATTGTGCGGCGACCGAGTTCTTCAAGGACGGAAAATACGTAATTTCAGGCGAAAACAAGATCCTGGAACCTGGCGCGATGGCAGAATATCTGGCGGATCTCGTTGCGCGCTATCCAATTCTCTCGATTGAAGACGGCATGGCGGAGGACGATTTCGAGGGCTGGAAAGCGCTGACGGACGCGGTTGGCGGCAGCGTGCAGCTTGTCGGTGACGATCTGTTTGTCACTAACCCGAAGCGCTTGCACGACGGCATCGCGCGCGGGCTTGCCAATTCTCTGCTGGTAAAGGTTAATCAGATCGGCACGCTGACGGAGACCTTGGAGGCAATCCGCGTGGCCGAGCGCGCCGGCTATACCGCCGTGATGAGCCATCGCTCTGGAGAGACCGAAGACGCGACGATCGCCGATCTCGCCGTCGCCACGAACTGCGGTCAGATCAAGACGGGTAGCTTGGCGAGATCCGACCGGCTGGCGAAATACAACCAGCTGATCCGCATCGAGGAGGAATTGGGCCACGTTGCGCGCTATGCGGGTCGCGATGTTCTGAGAAATCGCTGAAATCGCCGGAATACCGCTTGATTGACGGTCGGCTTCGCGCGACAACGCTCGTTAATGCGCCGCCGACCGTCAACCTTTCTCATAACCCTGAAACGCGCGGCCCTTCCGGCCGCCGCGCTAACGGTCATGGCGTTCTTCGGTATTTATGCTGTGGCAGGGCCTAACGGCGTTTTGGCGCTGGGCGATTACAAGCGGCAACTGTTGAAGCGCGAGCGTGATTACGCGATGCTCGATCAGCGCAGGACGATGCTGCGCAACCGCGTTGCGCTGTTGGATCCGCGGCATGCCAATCCAGATATGGTGGACGAGCTAGTGCGTCGGGAGCTGAATGTCGCGCATCCCGACGAGGTGATCGTCCCGCTGCCCTGAGCCGCGTACTAGTAACGCGTATGCCGCAGCGTTGGAATCTCGTCTTGCGTTTCAGCGATTGAAGGGTTGCGGATCGACGGGCGTAGCCGCGCGATGCTGCATAGCCCGGCAATCAGCGCGAGGCCGGCCGAGATCATCGGCGGCACGCCACCGGCACCGATATTATAAGCGAGCAGTGCAGCAACCAACGTTGCTCCGGTTGTTTGCCCGGTGAGGCGTACGGTTGATACCAGCCCCCCGGCAGCTGCCGCGCGCTCCCGTGGGGCGGACCCGATGATAAGCCGCGCGTTCGGTGGCAGATAAAGCCCGAAGCCGGAACCGCACAGCGCCATGCGCCAAGCTATATCAAAATACGTGGGGTTAGCTGGCATCAACGCGATCAAAGTCAATGCAATGATAGATATGGCCATACCGATGCCACCCAATATCCCTGCCGGTATGCGATCCGAAAGATAGCCAGCGAGCGGGGCGACGATCATGTTGGTCATCGGCCAAGGTGCGATTGCCGCCCCAATTGCAGCGGCAGAAAATCCCAGCGCCTGCATCCGAAATGGCGTTGAAATCAGCAAGGTCATCGAGGCTGTGAACGCCACGAAGCCGCCCAGCGCGCTGAGCCCGATAACCGGCCGCGCAAGCAGATCGATCGGCAGGATCGGATGCGTCTCGCCACGCTCGCGCCGAACGAAATAGACGCCTACGGTGATGCCAGCCAACACGATGGCGGCGGAAATTACGGGGCTGTCGCCGTGAACGCCGCTCTCAAGGCCGCCGATGATAAGCCCGAACATCGCCGCGCACATTATCGCGCCGGGCACATCGAAGGTGGTATTGCGCGGCTTCGGTGCCGGGATCGCGCCACCCAGCAATAGACTCACAACCGCAAAGGGTATTGCGCTTGCAAACACCCACGGCCATGGCGCAACCGCCAGCACCAGTCCGCCGAGCGTTGGCGCAGCAGCGGCTGAGCTGGTGACCACGACCGAATTGATGGCCAGCCCGCGCCCGAGCTGGTTGGCCGGATATATCTGCCGGATCAACGCGGACGCGACGCTCAGAACCGCGGCCGCTCCGGTAGCCTGCACCGCACGCACAATCAGCAGAAAAGGCAGGCTCTTTGCAAAGAAGCACAGCAGCGTCGCAACCGTGAAAATAAGCTGCCCCGCCTGATAGGTACGCTTCAGGCCGACGCGTTCGCCCAGCCCCGAAAAGGGTAGCATCAGCATTACCAGCATTACTTGATAGACGGTGACGATCGAAACGACCGAACTATGCTCCACGCCCAGATCGCGCGCGATTGTGGGCAACGCTACATTGGCGACACCGCCATCGATGATGACCAGCGCCGACCCGAAAGACATTGCTGCGATCGCGGCATAACGCCGTGGGATGGGAAGGCCGTCCTGCATCTGCCTATCCGATAGCGAGGATTGCGATCATCGCAATCGGGCGGCATGAAAGTATTTCTTGGAGGATAGTTCCGATGATGCGGCATCTCGCGCTGGTTTTCTGGCTGCCGGCTCTTGTCGCGGGAACCGCGCTAGCCCAGACGGCTTCGATGGCCGACAAAGACCCCTATATCTGGCTTGAAGAAAAGGACGGCGCAAAGCAGCTCGCCTGGGTAAAGCAGGAAAATGCGCGTACGCTGGCCCGGCTGGAAAGCGATCCGCGCTACCGCACTTATTATGACGAGGCATTTGCGATCGCGGCGGCCACGGATCGCATTCCGATGCCGGAGCAGACGAATGGCCGTATCCTGAATTTCTGGCGTGACGTCGATCACCCGCAGGGCGTTTGGCGCTGGACGACTCATTCGAATTACTTAGGCGCCAGCCCGAAATGGACGACGTTGCTGGATCTCGATGCATTGTCGAAGGCCGAGGGCAAAAAATGGGTGTGGAAGGGGGCGACATGTCTGCAGCCCGACGAGCGGCTGTGCCTCGTCCAGCTTTCGGAAGGTGGCGAGGATGCCGTGGAACTGCGTGAGTTCGATCTCGCGACAGGCAAATTCGTTGAGGGTGGCTTCCGCCTGCCGAAGTCCAAGCAGGGTGCGAGCTGGGTGGACAGGGATTCTCTGCTCGTCTCGCGTGATTGGGGGGAAGGGACGCTGACAGCATCCAGCTACCCATTCGTCGTGAAGCTGGTGAAGCGGGGTCAGGCGCTGGACCAGGCTAGGGAGGTGTTTCGTGGCGAGCCGGGCGATCAGCTTGGAACGTATGCCCGCACGCTTGCCGACGCGTCGGGTAATCGTCTTATAGTTATTGAAAGGCGCAACACCTTTTTCGGAGGCGAGAAATTTTTCTGGACTCCCGCAGGTTCGCACAAGCTTTGTGTGCCGGCACGTACGTTCGCGACTGGGCTGGTCGGGGGTCGAGTGATCTTCGAGACGAGCGACACGTGGGCCGACATTCCGGCCGACGCGGTTGCGTGGGCGCCGCTTGCCGAGATGAGCGGTGGCAAGATCACTCCCCGCATATTGTTCGCGCCGACCGCGCGACAAGCCGTGCAGGGCGTTGCGACGACGAAGGATCATGTTCTCGTCAGCTATACCGATAATGTACGTGGTCGGCTTGCGAGCTTTTCCGCTACCGGCGACGGTTGGCGCGAACGCACGTTGCCGGTTCCTGAGAATATGAGCGTGGCGATCGCCAGTTCTACCGAACGGAGCAATGAGGCGTACGTAGCGATCAACGGTTTCGCTACGCCGACCGCGCTAGCCGCAGTGGATGCGACCACAACGACAGCGCCGTTGACGGTCAAGTCGTTGCCAGCGCGGTTCGATGCGACGGGTGTGAAAGTCGAACAGTTCGAAGCGACCTCTACCGACGGGACGAAGGTGCCTTATTTCGTTGTGCTGCCACGGGGCGCTAAGCTGGATGGCACGCTGCCGACGTTGATGACCGCGTACGGCGGGTTCGAGCTGGCTCGTTTGCCAACCTATCTGGGGGCGACGGGCAAGATCTGGACCGAGCGTGGCGGTGCTTTCGTGCTCGCCAATATCCGCGGCGGGGGGGAGTTCGGCCCAAAGTGGCACGATGCTGGGCGGAAGACGAAGCGTCAGGTGATCTATGACGATTTTGCTGCGGTCGCGCGCGATCTGTTTTCCCGCCGGGTTACCTCTGCGAAGAAACTCGGCATCTATGGTGGTTCGAACGGCGGTCTTCTGATGGGCGTGGAACTCACCCAGCATCCAGAACTGTGGAATGCGGTCACGATCCAGGTGCCGCTGCTCGATATGGTGCGATATGAGAGGATAGCGGCCGGAGCATCGTGGGTGGACGAATATGGCTCTGTAAGCGTGCCTGAGGAGTGCGCGTTCCTGGAAAAGATTTCTCCCTATCGAAATTTGAAGCGCGAGGTCGTCTATCCCGAGCCATATATTTGGACGACAACGAAGGACGATCGGGTCGGCCCGCAGCACGCGCGAAAATTTGCTGCGCGGATGAAGGAATACGGCCTCCCCTATCTTTTTTATGAGGATACGGCTGGCGGCCATTCCGGAGACGCGGATATTGCGCAGGGTGCGCGCCTTCAGGCGCTTCAGATGGTCTATTTTAGCCAGCGTTTGATCGGCACGGCACAGTAGATTATAAAGTTGTTGCTGCAATGCAGCAGAACAATTAACATGGCTCAATGAAGCTGAATACCGAGGAGGATCGCGTGGCCTCCGCTCCCCCGGCAAGCATGCCGGTCGTGTTTGAGGCGATCGTTAAGCGCCAGGCTCTTGCGGCGACATATAATCGTGGCGAGGTCACTCTGGCGCCGCATATCGTCTATACGAAACACGGCGAACTTTACGTCGACGCCACCACTCTCGATCGTGACGGAAAGCCGCCACGCGAGGAAAAGGTTGGCGCGTTTAAAATCGCCGGCCTCGGTGGATTACGCATCACCCCGCGGCGTTTCGAGCCGTCCGAACTGTTCGATCCTTCGGAAGTGCGATACGCCGGGGTTACGTTGCTCGCTATCGAGCGTTGACGCGGCAGATCTTGCCCGGATCCGGTCGCCATCGCCGCGTCCGGGCATAGTCTGCATCAGCGGCAATGCAGCGACGAGTTTTTCTGATCTATCGATTTGCCGGCGAGTGCCCCCGCCGCGCCGCCCAGTAATGTGCCGACAATCCGGCTGCGGCCGCCGTCGATCACATTGCCCAGAATGCCGCCCAGCGCGCCCCCGACCACCAGGCCGGTGGTGCCGTCGCTGCGCTTGCAGTAATAGCGGCCGTCGTTGCCGGAATAGACGCGCTCGTCCGCGCTCATCGCGCGTTCCTGATACTGTGCGCCGCCGCGATAGTCGCGTGCCGGATCATAGCCGCGCTCGTCGCGCCAGCCATCGTCACCATAGCCGCGCGGCGGGGGCGGGGGCGGGGGCGGATAGCCGCCGGGATTGCGGCGCGACAGCTGAAGGTAGCGATCATATTCCTGGCGGAACACATCCAGCTCGCGACTGAAGCGATCCTGCGCCGCGCGGAACCGCGCCTCATCGGCGGAGGATTGCGCCAGCGCGGGCATCGCGCCGGAGATACTCGCGGCGATCAGCGCGGCGCCAAGAAAACGACCAAGCATTCCAAAACCCTCCCTTGCCCATGATGGGCGACGAATAGCTATCGCCCCCATCCCGTACCGTGGATGAACGATGCAGACGCGGCCCGAACTCAACCGCTGCTGGTGGTGACGAAGCTGTCCATCACGCGCTTGCGCCCGGCATGATCGAAATCGATCTCGAGCTTGTTGCCCTCGATCTCGACGATCGCTCCGCCACCGAATTTCTGGTGAAAGACGCGCATCCCGACCACGAGATCGCTGCGCCCCTTGTTGCCGAGGCTGACCGAGGGGCTGCGGCTCTCGACCACCCGCGTCGGTTCGCGGGTGAAGGTGCGGCTCTGCCACTCACCGCCCGGCTTGCTGCCGAGACTGCCCGCCGCACGCTGCCAGCCGGGCCCGCGCCCGGTGCCGCGCGCCACTTCGGCGAAAGGATCGGCACGTTCCGACCAATTGGCACGCCACAGGCTGGCGCCGCCGGACATGGTGGTTTCCTCCTCGACATGATCGCCGGGCAGCTCGCCCACGAATCGCGACGGGATCGATGAGGTCCACTGGCCGTAGATGCGACGGTTCGCGGCATGAAGGATCGTGGCACGACGCCGTGCGCGCGTGATCGCGACATAAGCGAGGCGGCGCTCCTCCTCCAGACTGCGCAGGCCGCCCTCGTCCAGCGATCGCTGCGAGGGAAACACGCCTTCCTCCCAGCCGACCAGGAACACCGTGTCGAATTCCAGCCCCTTGGCGGCATGGATGGTCATGATCGTGACCTTGGCATCCTCGCGCGTGGCCTCATTGTCCATGACAAGGCTGACATGCTCAAGGAATGCGCCGAGGCTCTCATATTCCTCCATCGCGCGGACGAGTTCGGTGAGGTTCTCCAGCCGCCCGGCCGCCTCGGTCGATTTCTCCGCCTGCCACATCGCGGTATAGCCGCTCTCGTCCAGTATCTGCCGGGCGAGATCGGGGTGTGACAATTCGCTCGCGAGCTGCCGCCAGCGCGCGATATCGCCGACGAAATTGCCCAGCGCGCGGCGCGCCTGCGGGGTCAGCTCGTCGGTATCGAGGATCCGCGCGGCGGCGATGCTCAGCGGCAGCCCCTCCGCACGGGCAAGCTGATGCAAGCGCGCCACCGCCTTGTCGCCCAGGCCGCGCTTGGGCGTGTTGACGATCCGCTCGAACGCGAGATCGTCCGCCGGCTGGTTGACGATGCGCAGATAGGCCAGCGCATCGCGGATTTCGGCGCGCTCGTAGAAACGGAAACCGCCGACGATGCGATAGGGCATGCCGATCGCGATGAAGCGATCCTCGAATTCGCGGGTCTGGTGCTGCGCGCGCACCAGGATGGCGATATCGTCAAGGCTGCCGCCGCCGCGCTGCGCCGCCTCGATCTCGTCGCCGACGCGGCGCGCCTCCTCCGGCCCATCCCACACGCCGATGACGCGGACCTTGTCGCCCGCGTCGATCTCGGTCCACAAGGTCTTGCCGAGCCGCCCGCTGTTGTTGGCGATCACGCCGCCGGCCGCGCCCAGGATATGCGGTGTGGAGCGATAATTCTGCTCCAGCCGGATGATCTTCGCGCCGGGAAAGTCGCGCTCGAATCGCAGGATGTTTTCCACCTGCGCGCCGCGCCACGAATAGATCGACTGATCGTCATCACCGACGCAGCACAGATTCCGCCGCTCCTGCGCGAGCAGCCGCAACCAGAGATACTGGACGCTGTTGGTATCCTGATATTCGTCCACCATGATGTAGCGGAAACGCTGCTGATAGTGCGCCAGCACCTCGCGATCGGTCTTGAGGATCGTGAGCACATGCAGCAGCAGATCGCCGAAATCGCAGGCGTTCACGGCCTTCAATCGCGCCTGATACTGCTGATACAGCTCACCGCCGCGCCCGTTGCCGTATCGCTCGCTCTCGCCGGCATCGATGTCGGCCGGGGTGAGGCCCTTGTTCTTCCACTCGTCGATCAGCCCGGCGAGGCTGCGCGCGGGGAAGCGCTTTTCGTCGATATCGGCGGCGACGATCAGTTGCTTGAGCAGCCGGAGCTGGTCATCGGTATCGAGGATCGTGAAGTTCGACTGCAGCCCGACCAGCTCGGCATGGCGGCGCAGCATCTTCGCGCCGATCGCGTGGAACGTGCCCAGCCACGGCATCCCCTCCACCGCATCGCCGACGAGCCGCCCGACGCGCTCCTTCATTTCCCGCGCCGCCTTGTTGGTGAAGGTGACGGCGAGGATTTCGGACGGATAGGCCCGGCGCGTCCACAATAGATGCGCGAGCCGCGCGGTGAGCGCGGCGGTCTTGCCCGTGCCGGCGCCGGCGAGGACGAGCACCGGGCCGTCGGTGGTCAGCACCGCTTCACGCTGCGGCGCGTTGAGGCCAGCGAGATAGGGCGCGTCGGCGGGGGTGGATACAGGAACACTCACCACCGAACAGGTAGGGAACGGCGCGCCCGCGGGCAAGCGCGGCGTGGCATCCGGCGGCGGCCGAGCCGATCTGCGCGCCACTTGCGCCCGCTGGCGGTTCGTGAGAACAAAATAAAAACATCGGCAGGAGCGATTCGATGGCGATCTCGGGAAAGTGCCATTGCGGCGCGGTAACGTGGCGAGCGGACGGGGAGGCGGAGCATCATGCCCTGTGCCATTGCGAGGACTGTCGCCGCTGGTCCGGCGCGCCGCTGGCCGGATGGATCGCGTTCGATGAGAGCAAGGTGACGATCAGCGGGGAAACCGCGGCATATCACTCGTCGGAAAGCGTGACGCGGGAATTCTGCGGGAAATGCGGCACCGGGCTTTTCTATCGCAACCCCGTGATGCTGCCGGGAATAATCGATATCCAGTCCGGCACGATGGACCATCCCGAACAGTCGCCGCCCGGCGCGCATATCATGGTCAGCCATCGGCTTGGCTGGGTGAGGGACATGGCCGACCTGCCCGAGTTCGCCACCTATCCGGGAATGGACTGACGGGCGCCCGGCAAGCGCCGCTCGCGATCGCCCGTCAGGATGGCGTGATTCCATAGCGCGCATATTGCTTGTCGATACGCGGCAGGAGGCGTCGCGCGATCGCGAGTTCCCTTGCGGCCTCCGGCTCCCGATGGAGCTTCGCCAACACGATGGCGCGCATGAAGCGACTCTCCGGCTGATCGGGCGAGGCGGCCAGTGCGGCGTCGAGATCGGTCAGCGCTTCCTGATATTTCCCCAGGCGAAACCAGACCAGCGCGCGGCTGTCGAGCGCGCCCGTCGTGTCGTTGGCGAGTTCGATGGCGGCGGTGCAATCCTTCAACGCGGTGTCGAGCATCACTTGCCGCGTGCCCTTTACCCAGCACCGCGCGTTCATCAGCGACGGCGACCCCGGCTTGTCCGCGATCAGGCTGTCGTAAAGGGCGAGCGATTCGGCCGCGCTGCCATATTCACCCAGCAATTGCGCCCGCAGCTCGCGATAGCTGTTGCGCAGATTGCCGCCCAGCGCGATGCGTTGATCGATCAAGGCCAGCGCGCCGACGAGATCGCCGCGTTCGGCCTTGATCTCGCTGACCCGCCCCGTCGCATCCATCGACGAGGGATCGAGCGCGCGCGCCGATTCCGCATCCGCGAGCGCGGCGGCCATATCGCCGAGATCATAGAATGTGTTCGAACGTTGGAGATACAGCTCGACCGATGGCGCGATCGTGATCGCGCGAGTGAGATCGGCTACCGCACCGCGCCGATCCGCGATGGCGATACGGAGCGACGCTCGGCTAATGTAACCGGAGGCCTCATCGGAATCGGCTTGCGCGATCGCTTTGGCGAAGATCGCCTCGACTGCCGCGATCTGCGTCGCGCCGGCAGGATCGCCCGACGAAAGGTCCCAGCGACGCCGCGTGTCGGCGGGCGCGACGATCCGGGGCGCCCGCGCCTTCGCGGTTGCAAGGGCGTCGCGCTCAGCGGGAATCTGCCCCGCCGCAATTTCTTCACCGACCGCATCGATCCGTTCGTCGAGCGTCAAAACGCCGTCTGCCAGGTGCGTCTCGCGCGTGATATCGTGTCCCGCGATATGGCCTTTGAAACCGGGCTCTCCCTCCAGCGTGAACCCGCGGCCCTTTTCCGGCAGGCGAAGCCGGAGCCGGTAGCGCATCCCCGCAGGCGGGCCGCCCGCTACCGGAACGGACGCCCAGTTCGCCTTGCTACGATCCGGATCGAAGCTGAACTGCGCCAGCAACCGGGCGACCGCGCGCTTGCGTCGCCGGTCGTCGGTGATCCAGGACGTGGTCGTCACACCGCGCCCCTTCACCGTTACCGTGCCGGTGACGGGATCCGGGGTGATCGACGTATCAGAGAACTGCCCTTCGCCGACCAGGTTTTGCAGGACCCGGTCAACGGCACCGCGTTGATCCTTCGCGCCCAACTGGCTCTTTGCCAACGTCAGCAGGAGCGCTGGCTGCCCCCGAACGATCGCTGTCGCTTCGAACGCACTTGGAATATCGACGCTGGCGGTCTCGTCAGCGTCTATGGTCAAGTCGATGACCGGGCGCGCGTTGGCGTGATTTTCGATCCTGATGGGTGCCGCGCCCTCGGTGCGCACCGGCAACACATATCCAAGGGCCGGCGTGTCGTGAATGTCGGCGAGCCGCGAGCCCGAACCCGTGCCGTCCAGCCACAGGGTTTGACCATCGATGGTCGCCTTGACGAAAACGTGGTTGAACGCCGCTGCGCTGGGCAATCGCTCCGGCACGAAATCGCCGGTTCCTCCAGCCGAGGCAAGAACCGGCTCGGCCTCGATTCCCATTGCGCGCAGCAACGCCAGCAGCAGCGCCGTCTTGGCCTTGCAGTCCCCGTAACGGACTTCCCATGTGCGCGCGGGCTTCTGCGGGACATAATTCCCGCCGTCCATGCCGACCGCCAGATAGCGGATCTTGTCCTGCACGAGTTCCAGCGCGCGCTGGGCCCGCCCGACCCTGGAGGGATCGGCCTTCATGATCGCTTCCACCTCGCCCGCCAGCGCGGAACCGGGGGCGATTGCCGTGCTGTCGGCGCCATAAAGTGGCGCGAACGTCCTCGAGACATCCGCCCAATCCGAGAATGTCGACAGTTCCAGCAGCGGTGGATGGCGATAGCGACCGGGGGCATTCTCCGGCATCTCGACCTGCTTGGGCACGGGCAGGGTCAACTGCAACAGCGTGTCGCCGCCATTACGCACCGGCGCGACCTTCACGCCTTCGGCGAGCAGCTTCCACTTTGGTGGGGCCGCCGTGGGCCACGAAACCCGCTCGCGGGCGAAGCCGACACGAGCGGGCAGGGCGGGCAGCGACACGACATTCTGGACGTGCCCGCCCAGCGCGGCGTCCTTCAGCGTAGTCGAGGCGCGGAGGCGCAAGATATCGCCGACCTGCAACCCTTCGACCGCGAGCGTTGCCGTGAGAATGCCGGTGAGTTCCTGCTGCTCCAGCAATTGCTCGCGGCGCAGCACGACAAATTTCTGTCCCTTCGCCAACACGTCGATCCGCTGGCCCGTGCGCCAGATGGAAAGCTCATGAACGATGAGGTCGCCCTTGTCCGGGGACCATGGCAACGTCAGCGATGTTGCCTGCGCCAGCATTTCTGGAGACGCGATCCGCGTCGCGACATCGAGGTAAGACCAGAGCTGGCCGTTTTCGATGCGTTGCTGCGTATCGTAGATCACGACCGGCGCCGCATCGGAATCGATCTTTGCGGTATCGGGCATGGTCGCAGCGACGACCCAGGCCGGGGCAGGCTGATAAAGAGGCGTGTCGCTGGCCACGCACGGCGTCACGGCCGCGCAAGCGAACGAAGCTGTCAAACCGATCGCAAAAAGCCGCATTTCCCCCGCCCGCCTGCCAACCCCACGTGATCGATAAATGCTAAAGGATTGAGACGCACGTGGAAATGCCGTTAAGCACGATATCATCGGGCGAAAACCGCTATCCCCGTTGGCTGCCGATCTGACCGACAAGCCGGGTTGCTGTCTTTTGTGCGCCAGCCACGATCGGCGGGACCGTACAAAGGGCAGGCTGACCTTTCGCGCCTAGCCGCGCTTTGACCTCTGCAAGTCGAACTATACTGGCGAATCCATATCAACTCGATAGGAATATCATGGTTGCCGGCGAAGCTGTGATCCGGCGCGATTCTGCGATCTGAGGAGCCCCGCGATGATGTGTTGCTGTTGTCTCCATGAACCGACCCGGGCGACCTGTCGCCGCTAGGGCCCTGACCGCCCGATACCGATCGTAACCGGTCCGCGCGTCGTTTGACACAACGGACTGGCTTGCCCTGTCGCCCCGTTTCGAGGCGGTCGGCGGCAAGGGAGGGGTGCGCCCGGCGCCTGGCGATCCACGACCTCACTCCGTTTCTTCCATAACATAAGGGGAAGGGCAGCGATGACGCATGCCTGTGTACGTTTGACGTTTCTTGCCGGGGCCGCGCCGCTGGCATTGCTGGCACCGCCAGCCGCCGCGCAAGTCGCCGCGCCGGTCGCGCTGGCCAGCGCCACGCCGGCCGCTTCGCCCGAGGCCGCGCCCGTCGATGCCGCCGACGACGCATCGCTCGACGTCGTCGTCACCGCGCGCCGGCGCGAGGAGCGCGCGCAGGACGTGCCGATTGCGCTTAGCGTCGTCGGTAATGAGCAACTCGCCGCGCGCGGGGATTTCCGGCTCGACCAGGTCCAGCAGCTGGTGCCCTCGCTGCAAGTGTTCAGCTTCAACCCGCGCAACACCAACATCAACATTCGCGGTCTCGGCTCGAATGTCGCGCTCACCAACGACGGACTCGAGAACGGCGTAGGCATCTATATCGACAACGTCTATTACGGGCGCGTCGGGCAGAGCCAGTTCGACCTGGTCGATCTCGACCGGGTGGAAGTGCTGCGCGGGCCGCAGGGCACGCTGTTTGGCAAGAACACCACGGCGGGCGCGATCAACATCAGCTCGAAGCTACCCAGGTTCGACTGGGGCTTCGAGGGGCAGGCCGATCTCGGCAATTACGATTTCAAGCAGCTTCGCGGGTCGCTGACCGGGCCGATCAAGGACGGCCTTGCCGCGTTCCGGCTGAGCGGCGCCTATACCGATCGCAGCGGTTTCCTGTACGACACGACGACCAAGCGCGACGTCCACGATTATCGCAATATCACGCTGCGCGGGCGGTTGCTGCTGACGCCGGCGAGCGGGCTCAGCATCCGGCTGATCGGCGACTGGGGCAAGCAGGACCAGAATTGCTGCATCAACGTGCTGGTCGGCAGTTTCAACAATTACGACAATGGCGCGGCCATCGCCAACAACTTCGCCAGCCGCATCGCGCGGGCCGGCTACACACCGCTGCCGTTCGCACCCTTTTCGCGGCGGACCGACGCCAATTCGCCGTTTCAGGCGAACATGAATACCTGGGGGGTGTCGGGTGAGGTCAATTACGATCTCGGCAGGGCGACGATCACCTCGATCACGGCATTGCGCAACTGGAACTGGTTTCCGCTAAACGACGGCGATTACACGGCGCTGGCGGTCAATCTGCAAGGCCATATCAACAATTTCCAGCGCCAGTTCAGCCAGGAACTGCGCATCGCCTCGAACGGCACCAACACGGTCGATTACGTCGCCGGGCTCTATTACTTCTTCCAGAAGGTGCGTGGTGTCTCGACCGCGCAGTTCGGGCCGGATGCGGCAAGCTATCTGTTCCCGGCTGACCTTGCGGGCGGGGTCGCGAACATCGCCACCAACGGGTTGCTGTCGCAAGGACGATCCGACCCGCACACGCGCAGCTTCGCCGCCTTCGGGCAGACGGTGTGGCACATCACGCCGGCGCTGACCCTGACGACCGGACTGCGCTTCACGCATGAGGACAAATGGGGCGGGTACAGCAACCAGATCCTGTTCGCGCTGCCAACCACCGGGCTCAATGCGACGCAGACCGCGCGCGTCGCCGCGATCCGCGCGAGCCTGGCTCCGGCCACGTCGTTCAACGTCTCGACCAGGAATGACAGCCTGTCGGGGCTCGCCACGCTGGGCTGGAAGCCGGGCAAGGACGTGTTGCTCTACGCGACCTATTCGCGTGGCAGCAAATCGCAGGGGCTCAACCTCACGACCATCCCCGCAGGCGTGTCGCCGATCGTCGCGCCGGAGCGGGTCGACAATTTCGAGCTGGGCGTGAAGTCGCAATTCTTCGATCGCGCGGTGACG
Organism: Sphingomonas sp. 3P27F8; assembly: GCF_005502745.1. Lineage (GTDB taxonomy): Bacteria > Pseudomonadota > Alphaproteobacteria > Sphingomonadales > Sphingomonadaceae > Sphingomonas. The sequence continues at coordinate 254,371 of NZ_SCNL01000003.1, read as the reverse complement.
CTCAACCTCGCGGCCTATTCCACCACCGTCGCGAACTATCAGACGACGATCGTGCAACAGCTGATCGGCACCAATACCTATATCAACTATATCGCCAACATTCCCAAAGTGCGCTCGCGCGGGTTCGAAGGCGATGTCGCGTGGCAGGTGGCGCCGCACCTCGGCCTCACCGGATCGCTCGCTTATACCGATGCGATCTATACCGATTATCCCAACGGCCCCGCGCCGGTCGAGAATCTCAATCGCGGCGCGGTGCAGAACATGACGGGCCAGCCGCTCGCTGGCGTACCGAAATGGTCGGCGGCGCTGGGCGGCGACGGATCCGTGCCGTTGCGCGACGGGGTCGAGGGCTATGCCCATGCAGACTGGTCGTACCGCTCGTCTTACTACACCGTCGCTAGCAACAGCCGATACGGGCTGGTGCCGTCTTACGGCGTGGTCAATGCGCGCCTCGGCGTGCGCTTCGATCACGGCAGATACGACGTGTCGATATGGGCGCGGAACCTGTTCGATCGTGATTACTACCAGACCCTGAGCGTGCTCAATTACGGCCTCGTCACCGCCACGCTGGGCGACCCGCGCACCTTTGGCGGCACCTTCCGGGTCAAGTTCTGAGGAGCGAGCGGCAATGGCCAGCATTCCCTATTCCGCGCCCGTTGCGCCGGCGGCTCCAGCGACACCGAGGCAGGAGCGAACCGGCCAGCGCGACGGCTGGCGGCTGCTCGCCTTCGGCTCGCTCGCCGTCCCGGTCGCGGGGGCGGGCCTGCCGCTCGTGCTGTTCGTGCCGCAACTCTACGCGACGCATTACGGCCTGTCGCTCGGCATCATCGGGCTGGTGTTCTTCGTCGGACGCTTCTGGGACGTTGCGAGCGACCCGATCGTCGGCGCGTTGAGCGATCGCACGCGCAGCCGCTTCGGCCGCAGGCGCCCGTGGATCGCGGTGGGTGGCCTGCTGTTCGGGCTGGGATCGGCGCTGCTGTTCTTCCCGCCGGGAACGGTGTCACCGCTCTATCTCGGACTGGTGCTGTTCCTGTTTTACTCGGGCTGGACGATGATCGAGATCCCCTTTTCCGCCTGGGCAGGGGAGCTGTCCGGCGAGTATCACGAACGCACCCGCGTCGTGACCTACCAGTCGACGATGCGCGCGATCGGGCTGGTGCTGACGTTGATCCTGCCGACGCTGCTCGAGCAATTCCGCCCCGCCGATGTCGCGTTGAAGCTGCATGTCGCGGGCGGCTTTATTCTGGTGACGCTGGTGCCGACGCTATTGCTGACGCTGTTCGCGTTCCCAGAGCCGCCACGCCCGGCGCAGCGCCTGCCGCGCGCGCGCTTCTGGGCGACCGCCACGCTCATCTTCCGCGACCGGCTGCTGCTGCGCGTGCTCGCGTCGGACACGGTGGTGACGGCCGGCCAGTCGATCCGTGCCGGCCTGATCGTGTTCTTCGCGGTCAATTATATGGGCCTGCCCGCATGGGCCAGCGGACTGTATTTGCTGCAATTTGTGTTCGGCGTGGCGGCGGGGCCGATCTGGTTGGCGATTGGCCGGCGGTACGGGAAACGCCAGACCGCGATTGTGGGCGAACTGGCACAAGCAGCGATCAATGTTGGCCTTATCGCGGTGTTCCCGGGCATGTTGTGGCTGCTGATCGCGCTCGCCGCCGCTCAGGGGCTGACACAGGGTTCGGGCAATCTGATGCTGCGCGCGATGGTCGCCGATGTCGCCGATGCGCATGAACTGGATACCGGGCACAACCGCACCGGCCTGTTCTTCTCGGTGTTCAGCCTGACCCAGAAGGTCGGGCCGGCGATCGGCATCGGCCTCGCGCTGCCGCTGGTCGCGTGGCTCGGGTTCCAGCCCAAGGGGCACAGCGCGCCGCAAGCGCTGGAGGCGCTGAAATACGTGTTCGCGCTCGGCCCGGCGCTCGCGCACGTCATCGCCGCGTCGATCATCTGGCGCTTCCCGCTCGACGAGGCCGCCCATGCCGACATCCGCCGCGCGCTCGACACGCGTGCCGCCAGTTCCCCCTGAATTCCTCCCCCCCGACACGCGAAGCAGAAGGAGAAGTATCATGACTGCCCTGATCCATCATTTTGACAACGTCCAGGATGCCGACAGCCCGCTCGAAATCGTCCCCGTCGCCGGTCGCATCGGTGCCGAAATCCGCGGCGTGAAGCTCGGCGGCGACCTGGAGCCGGAAACGATCGCCGCGATCCGCGCCGCTTTGGTTCGGCACAAGGTGATCTTCTTTCGCAACCAGACGCAGCTTACCGATGAAAGCCACGAGGAATTCGCCGGCCTGCTCGGCCACCCGCTGGCGCACCCGACCGTGCCGGTCGCGGAAGGATCGCGCTTCCTGCTCGAACTGGATTCGAAGGAAGGCGAGGCGGCGTCGGCCTGGCACACCGACATCACCTTCCTGCCGGCCTTCCCCGAAGCTTCGATCCTGCGCGCGCTGGTGATTCCGCCAACCGGCGGCGACACGCTATGGGCCAATGGTGCGGCCGCCTATGCCGATCTCCCCGTCCCGCTCAAGGCGCTGGCCGAGCGGCTGCGCGCGATACATACCAACGCCTATGACTATGCCGCCGCCCGCCCCGAGGCGTCGAGCGAGCAGATCCGGCGGCACCGCGAAGTGTTCGCGTCCACCGTGTACGAGACTGAGCATCCGGTGGTCCACGTCCATCCCGAAACGGGTGAGAGGGTGCTGCTGCTGGGCAATTTCGTAAAGTCGTTCGTCGGGCTGAACCGCGACGACTCCGCGCGCATCTTCACCTTGCTGCAGGATCATATCACCAAGGCGGAGAACACCGTGCGCTGGCGCTGGGCACCGGGCGATGTGGCGATCTGGGACAATCGCGCGACGCAGCACCGCGCCATCGCCGATTTCGGCAAACAGCGCCGCCAGCTTCGTCGCGCGACCATCGCGGGGCAAGTGCCGGTCGGCGTGGACGGATCGAACAGCCGCGCGCTCAAACCCGAGCCGCAGCCGGACCTGACCGCCGCCGAATAGCCTCAAGCACCGTCACCCCGGCCGCGTGCCGGGGTCCAGCGGGCGGCTTGGCCCGACGCGCGATATCGGGCGCCAAGCAGGCGGCGCGATGGACCATTGGCGAGACCGGGTGACGGAATATGCACGACAGTCGGAGCAATGCAGTGAACAAGTACCATTTCCTCCTCCTCGGCGCGGCCTTGCTCACGCCGCTCGCCCCGCTGCTCGCGACCCCAGCGACCGCGCCCGCCAAGGCCGAGACACCCGCGGCGGCGCGCAAGCCAAATATCCTCATCATCGTCGCGGACGATCTCGGCTATTCCGATATCGGTGCGTTCGGTGGGGAAATCGCCACGCCCAACCTCGATGCGCTTGCCGCGCGCGGGTTGAAGCTGACCGGCTTTCATGCAGCGCCGACCTGTTCTCCGACCCGCTCGATGCTGCTGTCCGGCACCGACAATCACCTCGCTGGCCTAGGCAACATGGCCGAACTGACCGCCCCCAACCAGCGCGGTCAGCGCGGCTATGAGGGGTATCTGCCCGCCGACATCGTAACGCTGGCCGATCGGCTGCACGATCTGGATTATGCCACGCTGATGGCGGGTAAATGGCATCTCGGCGTCCGGGCGGAGGACAGCCCCGCGCGGCACGGCTTCGACCAGAGCTTCGACCTCGCGCAGGGCGGCGGCAACCATTACGGGGTCGACATATCCAAAAAGCCCGGCGATCTTGGCACGACCTATTGGGAGAATGGGAAGCAACTGGCCGCGCTCCCCGCCAACTTCTATTCGTCCGACACTTATGCGTCCAAGCTTATCGAGTTCCTCGACAAGGCGGACAAGGCCAAGCCGTTCTTCGCCTATCTGACCTTCACCGCGCCGCACTGGCCGTTGCAGGCACCGGATGAGGATATCGCGCGCTACAAGGGCAAATACGACGCCGGCTTCGAGGTGTTGCGCGACCAGCGGCTCGCGAGACAGAAGGCGCTCGGGCTGATTCCCCAAAGCGTCGTCGCGCATGACGTGGTGTTCGCCAAGGGAGCGAAGCGCTGGGCCGATCTCTCGCCCGAGGAACGCCGCGCGCAAAGCCGCGCGATGGAGGTCTATGCCGCGATGGTCGATCGGATGGACCAGAACGTCGGCCACGTGATCGCGCATCTCAAGGCGACCGGGCAATATGACAATACGATCATCCTTTTCACCGCCGACAATGGCGCGGAGGGGCTGGACGTGGCCCGCGCCGAAATCCCCGGCCTGTCGCAGCGCGTCAAGGCGGCGGACAACCGGGTGGAGAATTACGGCAGGCCGACGTCCTATATCGGCTATGGGCCTGGCTGGGCACAGGCGGCGACCGCGCCGTCGTGGCTCTACAAGGGTTACACGACCGAGGGCGGTACGCGCGTCGCGGCGTTCATAAACTGGCCCGGCGGCCGAAATGGCGTTTCCGGCGTCTATGGCACGGTGATGGATGTGGTGCCGACGCTGGTGGAGGCGGCGGGCGGGCAGTGGCGCGGGTCGAGTTATGCCGGGCGCACGGTCCAGCCGGTGCGCGGGCTGAGCTGGACACCGTATCTGACCGGTGCGACCGAGCGGGTGCATGCAGCCGACGAACAGGTCGGCAGCGAATTGTTCGGCCGCCGCGCTATCCGGCAGGGCGACTGGAAGGCGGTCGATCTCGGCAACGGGTGGCGGCTGTTCAACCTCGCCGACGATCCGGGTGAGACACGGGATCTCGCCAAGGCCGAGCCGAAGCGTCTTGCCGCCTTGACGGCGGCGTGGGACGGCTATGGCAAGCAGGTCGGCGTGATCCTGCCCTCGATCCCGCCGACTTACCCGTGATCCGCGCGCTGGCGATGGCGGCCGGCGCGGCCAGAAGCTCGCGGTGGACAGGGCGGTAATGTCAGCGGCGTTCGTGCGTGGAGTATCTCACGGGCGAGCACCCGCAACCAGTGGCGATGTTCGGCCGCTGAGCCGCACGCCCCCATGCACGGGATTTGCAGGAGCGTCATCGATTCGATCGCGAGTATCGATGGTCGAAAACGGCGGAGATTGTGGCGCACCCAAGAGGATTCGAACCTCTGGCCTCTGCCTTCGGAGAGCAAAACAGTATGAAATTATATGTAATAAATCAATCGGTTATAGGCATAGAATTTTTTTGTTTTGCTTTTGTTAAAAATGGAGAGCCTCGTCTGGAGGCTTTCTCGGCTGCAGATAGAGTCGCCCGAGTCGCTTGAGGTGGTCGGAAATGCGGCAATTCCATCGTTCGGGCCGGCATCGCTGCATCGCTTTCTGGTCTTCATTGCCGTCGCGTGAAATGAGGCTATGACGCCGCGGGTTGTCTGTGAGGGAAGGGGAGTCCGTGAGACTCGATTTGAATCAACCATACACCGCGGATGACGTGGCGAGGCTGTTATCGTCCAAGGACGATAGCTGCGCTAGGCAGCTTCGCGTCACTAAGGATGGGATGGCCTATCTTTCGGACATAGTCGGCAACCAAGAAATTGCGGACTTGGCTTTTAGGCTTGAAACGTGGAATGCGGGCAATGGCTACACGGGCCGAGGTGCCGCCGCAGACGCCGGTTTCGTCGCACGGATTGAGATAGTGCTTCGAACCAACTGGCCCAGCCCCTCAAGCACGTACATAGATTATTTCTGATCTAAATTAAATGATTTAGCGACGGGTGGGCCGGTGCGCTCGTTGGCCGCGCATGATCACGTTCCGATCTATTGCGCGGCCTCTCTTGCGCCTTTGTCATCGCCATGAACGATAAAACCTCTGCGGGAGGGATGTCGATTAGGCTCCATCGTTGGGACTCGCCTTCCCTCGTGGCGGCGGCCTCAAACTCGATCTGCCTGCACGGCCTGATTCAATAGCGCGAGCGACTCGACCTTCCCCTTCGCCAGGTATCGACACGCTTCTGCCGCTTTGTCGCGACCATCATACCCCCAGAAGCTGCCTATCGAGACAGATCCCCGATCCACGCGAGTTGCCGTTGAATAACGGGGCGGGCATCTGGGCGATGTGCAAAAACCTTGTCCAAGGTCGCTGCGATGGAGGCCTAGGGGCTCATTACGGTGGCAACTCCGAAGCGCTTGATCTGCCGATTCGGGTCGAACTCTCCCACCTCAGCAGAGCGACGGCGGAGGCGGGCGCTCGGGGCTGTCGATTGCTGTGCCATACTTCGCTTCTGGACCTTTCAGATAGAGCGAGCCCCGATCGGACCCATGTGCGTGACCCTTTCGTGGTCTGAGGTTTAGGGAGAATCGCCTAAAGCCCGGAATTGCCTCGCAATTATCGGTGCACGGTGATTGGGGAATGCTCCGCCACCTGTGTCTAGGGTCGTCGCGTGCACATGTACCGCGTAGAACCTCGCGAAGGACCTTTACATAAGTGAACGATTTTGATAATAATGGAGGTCGCTATTTGCAAAAATTTTAAATAAAAGTGGAGTTCAACACCTAGTCATCACGTACCACGTTAATAACCTATGCGCATTTCCTTATTTCAATCGGCATGCGCTTCAAGCCAAAAATTATAAATAGCTTCAATGGTTCTTGCTTTGGCAAGAGCCATATTTTGCTATGCCTGTATAGATTCAACTCAAGAAAAATGTAGTGAATAAAAAAGAAGTTTTTAGACTAAGGTCATCGACTAATGATTGGGTTCTGACGAAATCGTGGACGAATGCGTTTGCCGTTACATTAACGATGAAGCAAGCGATAAAAGCAGATGATGATAGCTATCAATATCTGTCTCCCGAAAGGGCATGTCAAAATCTCAATCACTTTCTACGCAAGCTTGAACGGCGCCTTTATGGGAGGGCTCTTATAAGGCGCGGGCAGCGGCTTCAGGTGCTTTCCGTTCGAGAGGGTGGTTCAGAGAAGCGGGCGCACTACCACCTGCTCCTAGAGGCGCCTGCGGATGTAAGTACACAGCTGCTTGCCCAACTCGTTCGCGACCTCTGGTTGGAAACGCACTGGGGGTATGGCCAGACTCAGGTTGACCCTTGTGACGCAAGTGGATGGCTGGACTATATAAGTAAGTCGAAAGACAAGCCGTTCTACGATTTGGCATTCGAATGGCAGTCAAGTTGGCTAAGCAGCCAATAGGCCTAAATAAATAGTATCAACCGAAAGATTAAGTGAAAGAAGGTATAAACCCATCGCTTGTCTTAGTTTCATAGATCGTAAATTGGCTGCTTGTTGGTTGCCTTTAATGCGTAGCTGTATCTAAATACCGAGAAAGAAATTCTATACTAATAAAGAAACTTTTGTACAGAAGATGATTCTGTAAATGTACCAAGAATCTTCATGGGATATTGACTTACTTTGTTGCATCGAAATCACTCAGTCGAGATGCCTCTAATCAATCAGATCCAGCGACGATGTTCGACCTTGATGGGAAGTGCCGTAATAAAATTTCTTGATTCAAAGTTCTCCAGACGTCGTCGTCGAACCATTTGCCGACAGCAATCCGGCTTTTAATCTGAGATGGCGACAGTCGCCAAGCTTGGCTATGCGTGTTTTCGTCGGGCTGACATTGACTCATAACGGGGCGACGAAGCTGCATATGCTTGGGAATGGGGCAACTGCGTTTGAGACTAACAATAATAAGAAATATCAATCTTTTATAAGCTACAGCCGCTCAGATGCTGCTTTCGCAAACAGGCTGCATCACGATCTTGAAACCTACAAGATTCCAAAATCAGCCCGTCTATCGGGAGGTATTTCTCGTCTCTCTCCGATTTTCTTAGACCGAAGCGATCTCGCTGCGGGTGGCTCGCTGTCGAGGCACATCGAAGAGGCCTTGGCCAACTCGCAGGCGTTGATCGTTGTGGCGTCACCCGCCGCGAAAGCCAGCAAATGGGTTGCGAAGGAAATTGAGATTTTTCGATCCCTTCACCCCCGAAGGCCGATTTTGGTGGCGTTAGTGCAAGGGACTTCTGAGAGCGCCTTTCCCACCGCCCTTAAGGCTCCGGGCTACGAGCCTATAGCGGCTGATTTCCGAGAGGGCGGGGATGGTCGGCGCCTCGCGTTATTGAAGCTGGTTGCCGGTTTGGCCTGCATACCGCTAGATTCGCTAATCCAGCGCGACGCGAAGCGAAAGTTGCGGCGTGTGATGTGGGTCACAGTTTTCGCATTTTCACTCGTGTTACTGGCTACCAGCTTGATGATTATGGCGGTGCGCGCTCAGCATCAAGCGGAGCGTCAACGTGAAAAAGCGGAGAGTTTGGTCGAGTACAACCTGAAAGACCTCCGCGAAAACTTATACGGTACAGGCCAACTTTCCATTATGGACGAGGTCAATAGAAGAACTCTTGCCTACTTTCAGGAGCAAGATCAATCTGAATTGACCGATACAGAAAAAGATCTTCGTACTCGGATATTGCAGTATTTTGTTCAAGATGAAGAAGATAAAGGAAACTTGCGTAAGGCGCTAGATATTGCCGAGTTCTCTCTTAGAGAATCGAAAAGAAATTTTGATTATGACAAGAAAAACGCTCGCCATATATATGTTCTCGCTCAAAGTAATTATGCCGTTGGGCATGTAAATTTTCTCCAACGGCGGTACTCGGCGGCGGGGGCTTATTGGGAGGAATATGCGAGACTCGCGCAGGTGCTCGTTGCGATCGACCCTGGATCAGAAAAATGGTGGCTAGAAGAAGCTGCTAGTAAAATTCTCTTATGTCGACTTTCTGTCGTAGATCGATCATATAAGATTGGTGAAAGATTTTGCGACGTAAAAGTTACTAGTTATGAAGAAGATATTTACAATAGGCATCCTGGAGACGCCCACAACTTTTCATATCTTTCAGAGGATTTTGTATGGATCGGGCTACATTACATTCAATCGGGGCGGTACGATAAAGCATACGAGGTTTTGATGAAAGCTTCTGTGCTAGCCGATCGCGTGTATTCTGATCACGACGTCGTCTCTCTAAGAGCGAAATGGCATTCAGAGCAATCAATGTCAGAATATTTTTTTGCCATTGGGAATAGATCGCGAGCGATCGGTCATGCAAGGATCGCCCTTGAAAATATAAACAAGATGATTGCGATCGAACCGAGAAATATTCAGTGGAAGAAGTACAAGAAAGAGACTGATAGTTTACTGTCTGAAATGTGAGGTGACGAAAGACGTGGGTAGATTGTGTCCCCTTTCTTACATTTCTTCTCTCGCAAAGGCGGGTGCGTTAGAGCGCGCATGGCATTTGTTCGAAGAGAGTGGATATCTCGATCTGCAGTGCGATTCTGCCGCTCTTGCAGTAAAGGGAAGATTGCTTGCGGAGAGGGCTTTTCGAAGTTCCGGCGAAACGCAACGGGTAGTCTTTGGAGAGGCCGCGCACGCTTTTGACTGCGCTGATCGGATTCAAGGTGCGCCTTGGCTACGAAATAACGTCGCTACTTACTCATTGCTGTCAGGTGACATCGAAGGGGCGCAGAAATGCGCGCGTGAGGTGCTGGATCGCCTGAGCAATCAGGATAATTTTGCAGAAACAGCGTATCACGTCGCTGCCACTCGCGCCGAGTCTTCTCTTATTGTCGGCGATCTTGATTGTGCTGAGCGCGCTATGCGTGACGCGGCGAATTATTCCTGCGAGAATTTTGAAGACCGAGCAGGTACGTTGAAGCGCCTTTCCCGAATTTGCTTGGCGCTCGGCGCGAAGCAGGAGTGGCTAGAGCCATTTCGCCCCCCTTCGAGCGTGCACTTCGTCGGTCACATGGGCTTTCTCTCCGGAAAAGATGCGGAGCATGCTTTAGCCGGCGATGTTGAGGCCTTTCTCACGAGGCAGCGAGTCGGCTTTGCCTATGGTGCGCTTGCTGCGGGGGCGGACCTCATCTTCGCAGAGCGTGCTCTCGATTTCGGTGCGAAGCTTCATGTGATTCTTCCGACGGCGGTAGATATCTTTGGCCGACAATCGGTTGAGGTTTTTGGCCAGGATTGGTTGCGACGTTTCGAGAGTGCGCTCGCGCGCGCTGCATCTGTGGTGACGTTGACCCGCGTAGCTGGATTGCACGACGCATCCGCGACCCAACTGGCGGGTGAGGTCGGCATGGGGAGCGCCATTCTAAATGCCAAGCTGCTTGCTGGCCGTGCTTCGCAGTATGTTGTTTTTGATGAAAAGGGCGGGGGCGCGCATACCGCAAATCTGGCGCTACGCTGGCCGAAGGAGAATTGGGACCAGCATGTCTACGTCGCGAAGCGCGATGGTAGGAAAACTTATGCGAGAGACCCGATCGCTGTCCTCCCAGACAGGGAATGTCTCGCGACTTTGAATATCAAGCTGGATGCTAACGGTTTCAGTGCCGAAGACGAAATTTTTCTCGTAGAAGAGATCGAGAATATCATCATTAAATGCGTTGAGCTGCATCCCCCGCTTCACTACATATCGCATGATGGAGGTTGGAAACTTTCTTATATTACTCCTGCGGAGGCTGTGATTGCTGGATCAGAGATTAAGTCTCTAGCGGAAATTGCTGGTGTGTTTTTTTCGATCAGAGGTGATTATGGGGTAGTTCAATGGAATATAGATAACATCTCAGGCGCGATGAATTCTTACAAGCTTGGGAAATCCATTTCTTCTCTAGGGTACGAAAGATTTGGAAGTCCGGATACTTTCGTCGTTGATCAATCCTTTGTTGCGGCGCTGGCCGTTGACCAAACGATTCATTTTTCTGTGGAACCAATTGATTATCAGGATCCAGATGAAGAGTCGTTGTTTGCTTTGACTTCTATTAGATGATCATCTCTTCCAAGCGGTGACGGGAAACAACTTTAAGTCCCTCCGCCGTCCATTCGATAATACCCTTCTTCTCGAGGTTCGATAGTGTGCGAGAGGCCGTGCCTCTTGAGAGATTTAGCTGCAAGGCTAATCGGCTGACAACCGGCGAGGGACGAATCACCCCATCCTCGCTGGCGTCGCAAAGTCGCAAAATCTCAGCGCAGATGCGGCCAGTGCCGGAGAGGAGCAGGCCGTCAACTACGAGCGATTTCAGCTTGGAATATTGGCGGAATGTGTGGTGCAGAACGGCATGGGCTACACAGGGGTGGCATTCCATAAATCCGTTTAAACTGGCAGGAGAGAGTGCAGCGGTGCGCGTCTCGGTCTGGCCGATCACCTCCGTGGCGGTGTCTTGGTTGCCATCAATGAAGTCACCGAAAAGATCGCCTTTCGAGAATTGGTCGATCTTGAGCGATTGCCCTGAGCGACCATAGGCCATTTCATGAGCCGAGCCCTGCAGTAGCACTAGGGCGTCTTTCTCATCCGCCGACGATGAATACAGAACGGCACGTCGCCGATGGCGCGCCTTCCGGGATTTGAGCAAGATGCTCTCTGCCACCGGTGCATCGCATCGGAAGCTCGCCCGTATCGTCGCGCAATCCTCACCGTTCGTCATACCTGCACCCTATCCACCAAGACCAAATTTAAAAGCGGCAAGTGTAACATGCGGCGCACTTTTTGGATGGCGGGCACCCTATAGCTGCCGCTCATTATAGAAACATTAAAGCATAACGAGTGCCAATAACCCATTGAAATGCGCCGCCCATTTCTCCGGTTGTGGCGAGCCCTAAAACAAAATAATTATGTAATAACAGATTCTTATGGAAATATAACGAGTTTACGATGCTGACCAAGCAGGCAAAGGTACTAACGAAGGCTCAGCAAGCGACATTGGCTACATTCGTGGAGCAAACGCGATCGCCTGAACGAAATCGGGTCGTCGTCCTTCTGTCGCTGCGGGCCGGTTTGAGGGCGAAGGAAATTGCGGCCCTCACATGGGGCATGGTCACGGATGCTGAAGGTGGGCTGGCCGACGTGATTAGCCTCACGAATACGGCGGCCAAGGGCAATAATGGTGGTGGGACAATCCCGATATCGCGCGAACTCCGGCAAGCGCTCAAGAATTGGCGTGAAATTACGAATGCACCAGAATGCCAAGATAGAATTATTATAACCGAACGGGCGACAGTCACCTCCGCGCAAGTCATCGTTAATTTGTTCGCCGACTGGTATAGGCGACTGGGATTTGACGGATGTTCGAGCCATTCAGGTCGACGAACATTCATAACTAACGCTGCCAGAAATATAGGAAAATTTGGTGGAAGCCTTCGTGATGTTCAATCGCTCGCCAGGCATAGGTCACTAGCAATGACTCAGCGATACATCGAGCAGAACAGCGATGCTATGCGCAAAGTTATTGACTCACTATAGTATTAGTTTCGAAGAACGAAACAACTAATGCCGGGATTAGTAATAAGAATTCACGAGAAAGACGATTCTCGGACCTACTTTGGATCGAAAGAGGAGCGGTGATGTGAAGAAGGTAAGGGCAGGGGGAGCGCTTATTGCGGCTGCGATGCTCGCCAGCTGCGGTCGTGAGCCAGTAGATTGCACCTCAGAAGCGGCACAGGCTTCGGTCGTCGGGCTCGTCAAGGAGCAATTCGAGAAGAATTCAGTCGAGAATCTTAAAAATAAAGATGGGGAAGAGGGAGCCCCACAAGTCGGTCTGTCAAAAATTCGCGCCGTGATCAGTGCGCTTGTCGTAAATCTTGAAGATATAAGGACCTCGAAGGAGGATCCAAATTCGACCAAGAAGTTCTGCACCGCCTCGCTCGTAGTCGGTTTTACGCCTAGGCTTATCTCAGATGCGGACAAAGCCAGAGATGCCTCCGGATTTTCATCAGTTTCTGAGCTGGCCAGCGTTAACAACGTCGAGCACGTAGGAAACAAATTCAAGAGCGTCATTGATTTTAATGTTCAGCCGACGGACGATGGTAAGAAAGTTTTTGCCGAAGTGGAGACCGGCAAGGAAATGTTTAACTTTGTATCAAGCGTAATATCTTACGGATTAGCGCTTACCTCGATAGAAAATGCTAAGCGTCAGGAGGATGAGCAGACCCGTGCTCAGGCAGAGGCCCAGAGTAGCGCGTTAGCTGAACAGCACAACGCTAGTCTTGAAGCGGCAAAGGCGGAAAATCAGCTTGCCGTGCAAACTATCGCGGCTGCTTGGAAGGGAATCGGGTCAGAGACGAGGGTCCGAATACTGCCAGCGCAGAAAGCTTGGATTCGCAAGAAAGACGCGGACTGCGGCGTCGAGTCGGCTTCCGCGGCCGTCGATCCAGTCGAGCGTGAAACGGCTAGGCTCGTTTGCGACACTAGAACGACTCGGGATCGCATCAACTGGCTGGGCCAATTCCGCGACGGCGCTGCTGCCACCACCGACATTCCGCAATAAATTCAAAGCACAACACCACTTTCTGGAAGGAGAATATGATGAAGAAATTTTTGTCCAATCTCTTAATCGGCGCTGCGTTGTTGGCGGGCGTTTCCTCGCCGGCGGAGGCAACCGAGATAGTTCGAGATGGAACGTTTCAGAATGGCATCGGCGTTGGCTCGAATCCTTCGCCTTGGTCCGATTGGACAAATGCGGGAATTGTACGCGCAAGTGCGCCGGATGGGTTGCCCGGAAATTACGCAGCTATTCCTGTCGGCGGCGATCTATTTCAACGCTTCTCGCCGCTAACGAATGGAGACTATCAACTCACATTCTTCGCCAAAAATGAATCTGCTACTTTGGCTGCTTTGGTTGTAGCCGTGCAGCAAGCGGGAGGAACCGCGTATTCCACGATTCACTCCTTAGGTCTTGGAAAAGAATTGTACCTTCCAATTCAAGACGGTTTTGGAAAATATCAGATCGACTTCACCGTCAATGATCCTTCATTCAGCATAAACGAGCTATATTTTTCAAACTCATATAACTTTCCCGAGCCACTTTTGTTCGATTCCGTGAACAAGCCCGGGACCGTGGTTGACATAGCCAATGTAAGCCTTCAGCGACTTACCGGAGCTGTGCCGGAACCGTCGATCTGGTTTATGTTGATTGCGGGTTTCTTCTTTGTTGGGTATTCGCTTCGCCGTCATCCGAGAAGAGCTGTATCATACTCATGATCTCCGTTGCTTGGAAGTTTGCGGAGAACGTAAACTTCCAAGCAGAAGGAAGTAGATAAATATTTAGCGAATATGCTAGAATGGAAATTCAATATCACCCTTAACGATTATGCTGGATGCTTTTGATCCCGTGATTTCTTTGGCTACTTTGCTGCTCACAACTTGTCCGTAGAACTTCTCTAGCATTTCTATCGATGTCCCCATCTGCTTTGCGAGCAAAAATGGGCTCGTTTCCCGCGAGAGGCGGTAGGTTGCGTAGTAATGCCTTAGGGAGTAAATTGTTCTCCTCCTTCCGTCTTTTTCGGCGGGTATCTCGCAAAACTTCAGCAAAGATTTAAATGAATTTCCATAATCGTTTATTGATTTTCCATCGCGATGGCAGAAAATAAATTCATCAGGATTTGGAGACGATTTATTCTCGTCTTCTAGATCATGAGAAATTTCTCGGCACCTTAGAGCGTAAATCTTTTTCAAACTCACCTCGACGCCGGGTTGAAACACAAACTCTCTAGGGCCTGTTTTTCCAGAGGCATAGCCGATATAATACTTTTGGATATTCCCATCTTCGTCGCTCTTTGAAACAGAGGATATATCTCTCCATCTTAAGTTACGAAGTTCTCCAATCCTTAATCCGGTATACGCCAGTATCAAGAAACAGTGCCGAGCCATAAAACGGTCCCGCCAGGTTGCCAAACCATGGGACTCATTCACCCATCCCGTAGAACAATCTCTAATTTTTTTCCACTCTTGGACAGAAAATGTCGGACGGCGTTGGTCTTTTGATTTCGGAGTATTCGTCTTAGGGATCGACGTTATGTATCCCTTGTCAAGGGCGTGCTTAAAAATTGGAATAATACTGGTGCATTCCCGTTTCAGCGTGGCTGGTGAGGGGAGCTTTCTATCGAAGTTCGTCTCTCTCCAAGCCCAGTAACTTGAAAAGTCGCTGCTATTTATCGCGTCCATCCGCTTTGAGCCGAAATACTTGAGGGCATAGCTCTCAATTCGCTCGATGGTGGAGGCCCATGACCCGTTGTTTCGGGTTGTGCCGGTTGATGCGACTTGGGCTTTCCATTCTTGGTAGACCTGCTTGAACGTGCGGCTCTGTAGCGAGCCACCCGCCTTCACCTGCATGTAGAGCTCTTCGTATAGGTCGAGGGCGAACCGCTCTGCCTCGCGTTTATCCGCGGTCTTGGTCGTGACGATTTTATAGCCCGTGGCATTGGGGACGCTGATGCGCGCCTGCCACTTAGGTTTTTTGAGATTTGGTCGCTTGTAGAGGATGATGCGTCCGTCTCCACGAACGTCGATTCGCTCCTCAACTTCATTCGCCATTCGAGGCCCTCCATCCTCAAATTTAATATAGTCGGGCCGATTCGCTTCCAACTGGAATTTGTTAACGTTTTGTTGAGGGCGAAAATCACCGATTCTCGCAATCGGCGACCTTGTACGTCATTGAATTTATTATGGAAAATGGCGCACCCAAGAGGATTCGAACCTCTGGCCTCTGCCTTCGGAGGGCAGCGCTCTATCCAGCTGAGCTATGGGTGCGTGGTGTGGCGCGCCTAGCAGCGCCCGCGAAGGAATGCCAGAGGGTTATCGTTTCTTCGGTATCCTCACCGGCTGAAATTCACCCAGGCCGCAACTTGCGCCACGCATTACCGGCGAGGTGTACAGCACGGTGATGATGTCGGTGGAGCACAGCTGGCTCAGCGACGTCTGATAGGCGAAGCGCCGTTCCGAGCCGAGCCCGGGGCAGGATTGCGGCAGGGTGACGCGGTAATAGCGATCGCCGGAAAGGCGGAAATCGATCACGCGATCGTTGCGGACCAGGCTCTCCCGAAGCTGGGTGATCGGCACGCAGCTCTGCGGCTTGCCGTCCGCCACCGCGTCGGGCACCGCATTGCGATCGCGCGCCGCCCCGGGCGAGGCGAGCGCGGCGAAGGCGATGGCGGCCGGCAACAGAATACGCATGATCGTTCTCCTTCGGATCAATCCCCCGCAAAGGCATTCTTGAGCCGCGCAAAAAAGCCCTGCGTTTCCGGGCATTCGTCGCCGGTTTCGGTTTCGCGGAACATTTCCAGCAGCTCGCGCTGGCGGGTGGAAAGGCGGGTCGGGGTTTCCACGTCGATCTGGATCACGAGATCGCCATGCCCGCGCCCCTGCAACACCGGCATGCCGGCACCGCGCTGCCGAAGCTGCTTGCCGGACTGGATGCCAACCGGAATCTTCAACTCGTGAGTCTGCCCGTCGAGGCCGGGGATGGAAAGCGTGCCGCCCAGCGCCGCGGTGGTAAAGCTGATCGGCGCGCGCGCGAACAGCGTCGTGCCCTCGCGCTCGAAGATCGCGTGACGCTTGAGATGAAGGAAGATGTAGAGATCGCCGGCCGCCGCGCCGCGCGGACCGGCTTCGCCCTCGCCGGTCATGCGCACGCGGGTGCCTTCGTCCACGCCGGCCGGGATGGTGACGCTCAGCGTCTTGGTACGCTCGACCCGCCCGTCACCACGGCAATCGCGGCACGGATCGTCGATCACCTGCCCCGATCCGCTGCAAACCGGACAGGCGCGCTCGACCACGAAGAAGCCCTGCTGCGCCCGCACCTTGCCGTGTCCGGCGCAGGTGGAGCAGGTATGCGCGTGGGTGCCGGGTTTCGCGCCCGTGCCATGACAGCTTTCGCATGAGGCGGTGACGTCGATCGTGATCTCGGCCGTCTTGCCGTGATAGGCTTCCTCGAGCGTGATCTCCATGTCGTAGCGCAGATCCGCGCCACGGCGCGGCTGGTTGCGGCCGCCGCGCGCGCCGCCCATGAACTCGCCGAACACGCTCTCGAAGATATCGGAGAAGCCGCCGAAATCCTGCGCCCCGCCGCCGCCGCCGTTCTGGAAAGCGGCATGGCCGAACCGATCATAAGCCGCGCGCTTCTGCGGATCCTTCAGACAATCATAGGCTTCGCTGACCGCCTTGAACTTCGCCTCGTGATCCTTGCACCCGTCATTCTTGTCAGGGTGATATTTCATCGCCAGCTTCCGATAGGCCGACTTGATCGTCGCAGCATCGGCGCTGCGATCGATCTCAAGCAATTCGTAGAAATCAACTTCGGTCATTTACGGCCCCCGCCGCGTAATCCGCCGATCGTCGCCCCGGGCGGTACCGGGGCCTCGGGCTGGTAAAGCTGCCCGGGATACCGGCGCGAGCCGGCATGACGATCGCGGATCACGTCTACTTACGCCTTGTTGTCGTCCACTTCCGAGAATTCGGCGTCGACCACTTCCTCGCCACCGGCATGCGCGCCGGCAGTCTCGGCACCCGCGCCAGCCGGTGAGGCTTCCGCCTGCTGCTGCTTTTCGTAGATCGCCTGGCCGAGCTTCATCGCCACCTGCGCAAGCGCCTGGCTCTTCTCGTTCATCGCGTCCACGTCACCACTTTCGACCGCAGACTTGGCCGCATCGATACCGGCCTGGATCTCGGACTTCAGCGCCTCGTCGACCTTGTCGCCATTGTCGGCAAGCTGACGTTCGGTGGTGTGGATCAGGCTTTCGGCGTTGTTCTTCGCCTCGGCCGCCGCCTTGCGCTTCTTGTCCTCCTCGGCGAACTGCTCGGCGTCGCGCACCATCTGATCGATGTCGGCGTCGCTGAGGCCGCCCGAAGCCTGGATGCGGATCTGCTGCTCCTTGCCGGTGCCCTTGTCCTTCGCGGAGACGTTGACGATGCCGTTCGCGTCGATATCGAACGTCACCTCGATCTGCGGCACGCCGCGCGGGGCGGGGGGGATGCCCACCAGATCGAACTGGCCGAGCAGCTTGTTGTCCGCCGCCATCTCGCGCTCACCCTGGAACACGCGGATCGTGACGGCGCCCTGATTGTCGTCGGCCGTGGAATAGGTCTGCGACTTCTTCGTCGGGATCGTCGTGTTGCGATCGATCATCCGGGTGAACACGCCGCCCAGCGTTTCGATACCCAGCGACAGCGGGGTGACATCGAGCAGCAGCACGTCCTTCACGTCGCCCTGCAGCACGCCGGCCTGAATGGCGGCGCCCATCGCGACGACCTCATCCGGGTTCACGCCGGTGTGGGGCTCCTTGCCGAAGAACTGCTTCACGACCTCGCGGACGCGGGGCATGCGGGTCATCCCGCCGACGAGCACGACGTCCGCGATCTCGTCCGCCTTCATGCCGGCATCGGCCAGCGCTTTGCGGCACGGCTCAAGCGTGCGCTTGATGAGATCCTCGACCAGCCGCTCCAGATCGGCGCGGGTGATCGTGCGGACGAGATGCTTCGGGCCGTTCTGGTCGGCGGTGATGAACGGCAGGTTCACCTCGGTCGACTGCGCCGACGACAGCTCGATCTTCGCCTTTTCGGCCGCTTCCTTCAGACGCTGGAGCGCGAGCTTGTCCTTCGTGAGGTCGATGCCCTCGTCCTTCTTGAAGCCCTCGGCCAGGTATTCGACGATCTTGCTGTCGAAATCCTCACCACCCAGGAAGGTATCGCCATTGGTCGCCTTCACCTCGAACACGCCATCGCCGATCTCGAGGATCGAGACGTCAAACGTGCCGCCGCCAAGATCGTAGACCGCGATCGTCTTGCCGTCCTGCTTCTCCAGCCCGTAGGCGAGCGCCGCCGCGGTCGGCTCGTTGATGATGCGGAGCACCTCGAGGCCGGCGATCTGGCCGGCGTCCTTGGTCGCCTGGCGCTGCGCGTCGTTGAAATAAGCCGGCACGGTAATGACCGCCTGCGTCACCGTCTCGCCCAGATAGCTCTCGGCGGTCTCCTTCATCTTCTGCAGCGTGAAGGCGCTGATCTGCGAAGGGCTGTAATCCTTGCCGCCGGCCTGCACCCACGCGTCGCCGTTAGAACCCTTCACGATGTGATAGGGAACCAGCTCGGTATCCTTCTTGGTGACCGGATCGTCAAAGCGGCGGCCGATCAGGCGCTTCACCGCGAAGATGGTGTTGTCGCCGTTGGTGACTGCCTGGCGCTTCGCCGGCTGCCCGACCAGACGCTCGCCATCCTTGGCGAAGGCGACGATCGATGGCGTGGTGCGCGCACCTTCCGCATTCTCGATCACCTTGGGCTTGCCGCCCTCCATGACCGAAACGCACGAATTGGTGGTGCCGAGGTCGATACCGATAACTTTTGCCATGAGTGCTCTTCTAGCCCCTACATTTACCTACGTCCGCGTCCCGTGAAGCGGCGACGCGCAAACGGTGTTGACCGCCGCGATATAGGTGGCGTGCGCCTTGCCGCAAGAAGGGGAGATCGCTAGCTCTGACAAGCTGTTCCGTATAAGGAGTTACCGCTCGTGCGCACCTTCGCCACTTTCCTGCTCGCCGCGGCCGCGCTCGGCGGGTGTTCGCAGCAGAAGCAGCTTTCCGTCAGCAACGCCTGGGTGCGGCTTCCGGCGGTGACCGGCCGGCCGGCGGCGGCCTATTTCACGATCCACGGCGGCGCGGCGGACGCCACGCTCATCAACATCTCCACCGATGTCGCGGTCCGCACCGAGATGCACGAGATGAAAGCGGGCGCCAACGGCGCGATGACGATGGACGCGATTCAACAGGTGCGCGTACCCGCGCGCCAGACCGTGCGGTTCGCGCCGGGAGGGCAGCATGCGATGCTGTTCGACGTGAACCCGAGCGTGAAGCCGGGCGGGCAGATCGCCTTCACGTTCACCTTCGCCGACGGTCTGCGGATCCAGCAGCAGGCCGATGTCGTCGGCGCCGGCGATCCACCGCCCAAGGGATGAGCGCACGATAGTGAGCGACCGGGCCCTCACCGCCGGGGAGATCGCGCTCGCCCGGTCGATGTTCGGCGATGCGATCGATTATGGCGCGGTGCGAATCGCGCGGCGGCGCTGGGCGTTCTTCCAGCCGCGCGACGTGGTGATGGCGCCGCGCGGCACGATCCACTTCCATCCGCGCGGGGCAAGCTATCGCGACGATTTCGCCTGTGCGCCGACCGATCTGCAAGGGCTGTTCGTCCACGAGATGTGCCACGTATGGCAGCATCAGCGCGGCGTGTGCCTGCCGATCGCGCGGCACCCGTTCTGCCGCTACCACTACAGCTTCGTGCCCGGCTGGCCGCTGAAGCGTTACGGGATCGAGCAGCAGGCGGAAATCATCCGCCATGCCTTCCTCCTGCGCGCCGGCATCACCGTGCCGGGCGCGCCGGCGCTCGAGCGTTACGAGACGCTGCTCGGCCCGTTCCGATGCTAGCCGAACACGCGACCGAAGATCGTATCGACATGCTTCAGGTGATAGCCGAGATCGAAACGCGCGTCGATTTCCTGCGGCGAAATCGCGGCCGTCACCTCGGGATCGTTCTTGAGCAGCTCGGCGAGTGACAGGGCGCCGTCGGATTCCCACACCTTCATCGCGTTGCGCTGCACGAGCCGGTACGAATCCTCCCGGCTCACCCCCGCCTGCGTCAGCGCCAGCAGAACGCGCTGCGAATGCACGAGGCCGCCCATGCGATCGAGGTTCTTCTGCATCCGCTCCGGATAGACGAGCAGCTTGTCGATCACCCCGGTCAGCCGCGACAGCGCGAAATCGAGCGTGATCGTGGCATCCGGGCCGATATAGCGCTCGACGGACGAGTGGCTGATGTCGCGCTCATGCCACAGCGCGACATTCTCCAGCGCGGGCGTGACATAGCCGCGCACCATCCGGGCGAGGCCGGTGAGGTTTTCGGTCAGCACCGGGTTGCGCTTGTGCGGCATCGCCGACGAGCCCTTCTGGCCGGGCGAGAAATATTCCTCCGCCTCCAGCACCTCGGTGCGCTGGAGATGCCGCACCTCCACCGCAAGCCGCTCGATCGACGAGGCGATCACCCCCAGCGTCGCGAAGAACATCGCGTGGCGATCGCGCGGTATCACCTGCGTGGAGACCGGCTCGACCGACAGGCCCAGCTTGGCTGCGACATGCGCCTCCACCGCCGGATCGATATTGGCGAACGTGCCCACCGCGCCCGATATCGCACACGTCGCGATATCGGCGCGGGCGAAGGCGAGGCGATCGCGGTTGCGGCTGAACTCGGCATAGGCTTCGGCCAGCTTCAGCCCGAACGTCACCGGCTCCGCGTGGATGCCGTGGCTGCGGCCGATCGTGGGCGTCAGCTTGTGCTCATGGGCGCGGCGCTTGAGCACGTCGAGCAGCGCGTCGAGATCGGCGAGCAGGATATCGGCCGCGCGGGTGAGCTGCACCGACAGGCAGGTATCGAGCACGTCCGAGCTGGTCATGCCCTGATGCATGAACCGCGCCTCGTCGCCGACATGCTCGGCCACCCAGGTGAGGAAGGCGATCACATCATGCTTGGTCACCGCCTCGATCGCATCGATCGCGGGAACGTCGATCGCCGGATTGGTATCCCACCAGCGCCACAGGGCGGCGGCGGCCTCCTTCGGCACCACGCCGAGATCGGCAAGCGCGTCGGTGGCGTGCGCCTCGATCTCGAACCAGATGCGAAAGCGCGTTTCGGCGGACCAGAGCGCGGTCATCTCCGGGCGGGAATAGCGCGGGATCATGTTTCTTCCTCGAAGTTCGTGGCGGGTGCCGGAGTCGGCGGTTTCGCCGCCGCGTAGCAGCGCGGGCCAGTCAGGCCAACCGCCGGCTCTTTTTGGCCGGAGGGGTGGACAGCGGGCGGAGGCGATCGCATCTCCCGAGCGAAATCCAGCTTCAAGCAAGGTGAGCAAGATGAGCCAGAACGATCGCCCCGCACGCGGGCTTTATATTGCCGGCGAATGGCGCACGGGCGGCGGTCGCGAGGAACAGGAGGTGCTCAATCCGGCGACCGGCGCGGTGATCGGCACCGTTCCGCATGCATCGGCGGCAGACCTGCAAGAGGCGCTGGAGGTGGCCGAGCGCGGCTTTCACGCATGGCGCAAGACGCCGGGCGAGCAGCGCGCGGCTGTCCTTTCGCGCACGGCGGCGCTGATCCGCGAACGCGCCGACGAGCTCGCCGCCATTGCCACCGAGGAACAGGGCAAGCCGATCGTCGAAGCGCGCGGCGAGGCGCTGGGCGCGGCGGGCATCCTCGAATTCCATGCTGGCGAGGCGACGCGCATCTACGGCCGCGTGCTGCCACGCCCGGCGGGATCACGCAGCCTTGTTCTGAAGCAGCCGGTCGGCCCGGTCGCGGCGTTCTGCGCGTGGAATTTTCCGCTGCTCAATGTCGTGCGCAAGCTTTCGCCGGCGATCGCATCAGGCTGTTCGGTGATCCTGAAGCCGAGCGAGGAAACCCCCGCGAGCGCAGCGGCGATCCTGCGGTGTTTCCAGGATGCCGGATTGCCCGGCGATGTGGCGCAGATCGTATTCGGCGTGCCGGATACGGTGTCGCGCACATTGCTCGCCTCGCCGGTCACGCGCAAGCTCAGCTTCACCGGCTCGGTGCCGGTCGGCAAGCATCTGATGCGGCTGGCGGCGGACAGCGTGATGAAGATGACGATGGAGCTGGGCGGCCACGCGCCGGTGCTGGTGTTCGACGATTGCGATCTGGAGAAGACGCTGGACATGGTTGTCGCGCACAAGTTCCGCAATGCGGGGCAGGTCTGCGTGGCACCGACGCGTTTCTATGTGCAGGACGGCATCTATGACCGGTTCGCCGCCGGGTTTGCCGATCGCACGCGCGCCCTGGCCGTCGGCGACGGCAGCGCCGCGGGAACGAAGATGGGGCCGCTGGCCAATCCACGGCGCCCCGAAGCGATCGAGGCGCTGGTCGAGAACGCGCGCGAGATCGGCGCGCGCGTGCTGGTGGGCGGCGGGCGCGGGGAGGGCGACGGCTTTTTCTATCGCCCCACCGTCATCGCGGACGTTCCGCTGGAAGCGAAGGCGATGAACGACGAGCCGTTCGGCCCGCTCGCGCTGCTGCGCCGCTTCGGGACGCTGGACGAGGCGATCGAGCAGGCGAACCGGCTGCCCTTCGGGCTGGCTTCCTATTGCTTCACCGAGAACGGGCGCCGTCAGGCGATCCTGGGCGACGCGGTGGAATCGGGCATGGTGTGCATCAACAACGTGCGCGCCTCATGGCCGGACGCGCCGTTCGGCGGCGTGAAAGACTCGGGGTTCGGCTCCGAGGACGGGCCGGAGGGCATCGAGGCGCACATGATCACGAAGTCCGTGCACGTCAGCTGAGCGCCGGCGCGGCGTGGGGCCGGGGGTGTCAGCGCACCCCCAGCCCGCGCGCGATGATGCCGCGCAATATCTCGCGCGTGCCGCCGCGCAGCGAGAAGCTGGGCGCGTTGAGCATCGTATGCGCCAGCACCGCGACGAAATCGCAGGTCGAGGCGCGATCCGGCTCGGCATCGACCAGGCTGCGTGCGATTTCCGGCATGTCCTGCTCGAACGTCGCGCCGAGATCCTTCACGATCGCGGCGTGCACGGCGGGGTTCTCGCCCGCCTCCAGCAACGCCGCCACCCCGCGCGACAGCCGCCGCAGCACCACCAGATGCGCGGTGAGCCGCCCCAGCGCCAGCCGCGCGGCATCGCCGGGCGCGTCGCGCAGCACCGCGATCAGTTCGAGCAGCAATTGCATCGACGACAGGAAACGCTCCGGCCCGCTGCGCTCGAACGCCAGCTCGCTCATCACCTGGTTCCAGCCGTCGCCTTCCCTGCCGATGAGCGCGGACGCGGGGATGAACGCGTCTTCGAAGTGCACCTCGTTGAAATGGTGCTGCCCGGCGAGATCGATGATCGGGCGGATCGTCATGCCGTCCGTGGCATGCATATCGACCAGCAACTGGCTGGTGCCGGCCTGCCGGTCGGTGGAGGCGCCGCTCGTGCGGCAGAACAGGATCATATAGTCGGCATGATGCGCGCCGGTGGTCCACAATTTCGTACCGGTCACGCGCCAGCCGCCGTCCACCGGCGTAGCGCGGGTGCGCGTCGCCGCAAGATCGGAACCGGAATCCGGCTCGCTCATCCCGATGCAGAACACGGTTTCGCCCGCCGCGATGCCGGGCAGTATCGTCGCCTTCTGCTCCTCGGTGCCGAACTTGAGCAGGCTTGGCCCGCTCTGCCGGTCCGCGATCCAGTGCGCCGCTACCGGTGCGCCGGCGGCGAGCGTCTCCTCCACCACGACATAGCGCTCGAACGCGCTGCGCTCATGCCCGCCATACCGTTTCGGCCAGGTCATGCCGAGCCATCCCCGCGCTCCCATCGCGCGGCTGAAATCGCGATCGAAGCCGTTCCAGCTTTCGGCGCGGGACACTGGCGGGCGCGTCGCGAGCTGCGCCGCCAGGAACGCGCGGACCTCACCACGCAATTCCTCTGCCGCGGGTGATGGCGGCGGGGAGGGGAAGCGGAACCCGGTCATGCTGCGGCCACCATCGGCCAATAGCCTTCGGGGCCGGCGGATAACGCACGGTAGCCGACGATCTTCGCCCAGTAGGCCGCGCCGCCGAATTCGTCGCGCCACCCCCACAGGCTGGTGGTGAAAAGGTGCAGACGATGCTCCGCGGTGAAGCCGATCGCGCCGTGAAGCTGATGCGCGATGCCGTTCGCCCGGCCAACCGCCTCGCCGATCCGGACACGTGCGACCGCGATCGCGAAGCCAGCCGCCTGCGGATCGTCGAGCAGCGCGTCAGCGGCGAGATCCGCAGCCGCCGACGCCGCCGCGACTTCGCCCGCCAGCTTCGCCAGTTCCTGCTGGATCGCCTGGAATTTCGCCAGCGGACGACCGAACTGCACACGATCGGATACATGGGCGACCGTCATCTCGAGCACCCGTTCGAGCGCCCCGGCGCATTGCAGGGCGCGAACCAGTGCGCCGCGCTCGATCAGCCCGCCCGCGATCGTGGCGGAATGGCCAGGGTACGGTAGGCGCAGCGAGTCGCGCGGCAGGCCGGCGATGTTCGCACTCTCGCGCTCGGTCACGACACCCGTATCGATCCGGCCGATCCCCGCCGATGTCTCCACCACGAACGTCCGGCAATATCGCCCCCATGCGACCCGCGCGTCGCCGCCCTGCGGCACCAGCGCGGCGGGGCCGTCCGCCAACGGCAGGCCCGCCTCCGCCAGTGTCGCGTTGGCGAGCATGGTTTCGCCGAGCGGCAGCGGCACGGCATGGCGACCGAACAGCCGGATCAGTTCCAGCGCATCGCGCGGATCGAGCCCGAACCCGCCGGCGCTTTCCGGAACCAGCGCCAGGGGCACGCCCTGATCCTCCAGCGCGCGCCACAGCTCATCGGGCCATTCGCCGGACCGGGCGGCATGCATCGTCCGTTCGTCAAGCCGCGCGTCGAGCAGCCGCTCGATCGACTCGGTCAGGATCGTGGCAATCTCGCTCACGCGCTCTCCATCGCAATCTTTGCTATCGTTGCAAACCGCTCTAAGCCGTTTCGATTAGGGCGCAACAGGCGAGTAAAGCGTGACGACCAGGCTGTTCCACGTCAGCGACATCCACTTCGGCGCGGAGGATCCGGCGGCGCTCGACTGGTTTGCCGAGCGCGTCGCCGAAGAGAAACCCGATGCCGTCATCATGACCGGCGACCTCACGATGCGCGCGCGCCGATGGGAGTTCGACGCGGGCGGGCGGTGGTTGCGCGCGCTCGGCGTGCCGGTGACGCTGGAGGTCGGCAACCACGATCTGCCTTATTACTGGGATCCGCTCCGGCGATTGTTCACGCCTTATCGCCGCTATGGCGCGGCCGAGAAGCTTATCGAGCGTCCGCTCGAGATCGACGGCATATCGATCATCCCGCTCAAGACCACCGCGCGCGCGCAGCTTCGCTGGAACTGGTCGAAGGGGCGGGTGAGCCGGAATTCGCTCTCGAACGCGCTGGCGCTGATCGCCGATGCGCCGAAAGGCAATCTGATCTTCGTCGCCGGGCATCATCCGCTGATCGAGGGGCCGACGACCGGATCGGGCCGCACGCGCGGCGGCGCGCGGGCGCTCGCCGCATTTGCGGAGGCGGGCGCACATGCGGTGCTTTCCGGGCATGTGCACGATCCGTTCGACATCCCTTACGACCGTGATGGCTGGCGCGTGCGCCTGATCGGGGCGGGGACGCTGTCGAAGCGGTTGCGCCAGACGCCGCCCAGCTTCAACGAGATCCGCGTTCAGGGCAATCGCTTCGAAACGCTGGTGCGAACGCTTTCGTCCCGCCTGCCGACTTCGATCAGCGCCGCGACCGATGCCGGCGCGACACGCTGACGCCACCATTGCGATCGGCACTGCCGCCCCCTAAGGCGCACCGCATGGAGCGGCTGGACGGCGGCTCGGCGATCCCGCCGCACCTCGCGGGGGGCATCGTCGCGCTCGGAAATTTTGACGGTTTCCACCTGGGACACCAGGCGGTGGTTGGTCGCGCGGTCGAGCAGGCGCGCGCGGAGGGGCGGCCCGCGCTGGTCGCCACGTTCGATCCGCATCCGGTGCGCCACTTCCTCCCCGCCACGCCGCCGTTCCGCCTCTCCACGCTCGATCAGCGCGAGCGGCTGTTCGCGGATGCCGGCGTGGACGGGATGATCGTCCTCCAGTTCGACGGCGAGCTGGCCGCGCTTTCCGCCGAGGCTTTCGTCCGCAATCGGCTCGCCGGGCTGCTGCGGGTGGGCGGCGTCGTGACCGGCGAGGATTTCACCTTCGGCCACAACAAGAGCGGCAATACAGCCGCGCTCGCCGCTTTCGGCGCGCGTTACGGCTTCACCGCTGCGACAGTCGACGCGGTGATGCTCGATGGCGCGCCCGTATCCTCCAGCCGCATCCGCGATGCGCTGCGTTCCGGCAATCCGCGCGAGGCTGCGCGGCTGCTCACCCGGCCATGGGCGATCGAGGGGCAGGTGCAGCACGGCGACAAGCTGGGGCGCGAGATCGGCTATCCCACCGCCAATATCGACATGGGCAAATATCTGCGCCCCGCCTACGGCATCTACGCCGTGCGCGGGCGGCTCGCGGATGGCCGCGTGCTCGACGGCGCAGCGAATCTCGGCATCCGGCCGAGCTTCGATCCGCCCAAGGAACTGCTGGAGCCATATTTCTTCGACTTCGGCGAAGACCTTTACGGCCAGCGGATCGAGGTGGAACTGATCGACTATCTGCGCCCCGAGGCGAAGTTCGACACACTCGAAGCACTGGTGGCGCAGATGGGCGCGGATTGCGATCGCGCGCGGGCGATCCTTGCCGCGTAACGGGCAACGCACATTCGGCATGACGCGGCCATATTCCCGCGCTAATGCCGCGCGCACTCATGGCTGACGCATCCGACACCACCAAGCGCGACTGGCGCGACACCGTCTTCCTGCCGAAGACAGATTTCCCGATGAAGGCCGGGCTGCCGCAGAAGGAGCCTGCGATCCTGGAACGCTGGCAGAAGCTGGGCCTGTACCAGCGGCTGCGCGAGGCGCGGAACGGCCGGGAGAAGTTCATCCTTCACGATGGCCCGCCCTATGCCAACGGCGACATGCACATCGGCCATGCGCTGAACCACATCCTGAAGGACATGGTTGTCCGCACCCAGACGCTGCTGGGGAAGGACGCGCCCTATGTGCCCGGCTGGGATTGCCACGGCCTGCCGATCGAATGGAAGGTCGAGGAGGAATATCGCAAGAAGAAGCTGAACAAGGACGAGGTGCCGCCGCGCGAATTCCGCGCCGAATGCCGCGCCTATGCCCAGCATTGGGTCAACACCCAGCGCGAGCAATTGAAGCGGCTCGGCATCAACGGCGACTGGGACAAGCCCTATCTCACGATGGACTATGCCGCTGAGGCGACGATCGTCGGCGAGCTGATGAAGTTCGCCGAGAGCGGCCAGCTCTATCGCGGGGCGAAGCCGGTGATGTGGTCGCCCGTCGAAAAGACCGCTCTGGCCGAGGCCGAGGTGGAATATGAGGACATCACCTCCACCCAGATCGACGTTGCGTTCGAGATCGTCGAGGCGCCGAACGCGCCGGAACTGGTCGGCGCGCATGCGGTGATCTGGACGACGACGCCGTGGACGATCCCGGTCAATCAGGCGTTGGCTTATGGGCCGGAGGTTGAGTATGTTGTTATAAATCTTCGCTATTTCTTCTCGGATGACCCGGGCAAGACGGTGCTTGAAGGATGTAAGCGAGAAGGCCCATATATTGTTGCCAAGACTTTGGTCGATTCCTTTGTGAGTCGACTTGAGCGAGCCGAAACGAATGAGTTGGCTGGCGACCTATCAGGCCAAAAAGTCGAGGCGGACGTCGGCTTATCCGAGCCTTTTCTCGGAGCTAAGCTCGCCGGAGCGGTCGCCCATCACCCTATGCACCACCTCGGCGGCTTCTTCGCGAAGCCCCGTCCGTTCCTCGCCGGCGATTTCGTCACCACGGACGCCGGCACAGGCCTTGTCCACATGGCCCCGGACCACGGCGAGGACGATTTCGAGCTGTGCAAGGCGAACGGCATCGACCCTGTGTTCGCGGTCGATGCGAGCGGCTTCTACCGCGAGGATTGGGCGTGGCTCGGCGGGCAGGGCAGCGTCATCAACAAGAAGTTCGTCGCCAGCGATGGGCCGATCTGCACCGACCTGCGCGCGGCGGGGGCGCTGCTCGCGGCGTCGGACGATTTCAAGCACAGCTATCCGCATTCGTGGCGTTCCAAGGCGAAGGTGATCTTCCGCTGCACGCCGCAATGGTTCATCCCGGTGGACAAGCCGATCGAAGGCGGCGACACGCTGCGCCAGAAGGCGGTCGCCGCGATCGCCGCGACACGGTTCGTGCCTGAGAAGGGGCGTAACCGCATCGGCGCGATGGTGGAGGGGCGGCCCGATTGGGTGATCTCCCGCCAGCGCGCGTGGGGGGTGCCGATCGCCTTGTTCGTGAACCGCAAGACGGGGAAAGAGCTGTGCGATCCGGCGGTCAACGCGCGGATCGTCGCGGCCTTCCGCGCCGAGGGCGTCGATGCGTGGAGCGACGAGGCCGCGCCCGCGCTGCTCGGCCCGGATTACGATTTCGCCGATTACGAGCGCGTCACCGACATTCTCGACGTGTGGTTCGATTCAGGCTGCACCCACGCGTTCGTGCTGGATAGCGGCCGCTGGCCCGAACTGCGCTGGCCGGCGGACCTTTATCTCGAGGGGTCCGACCAGCATCGCGGCTGGTTCCAGTCATCGTTGCTGGAAAGCTGCGGCACGCGCGGGCGGGCGCCTTATGACGCGGTGCTGACGCACGGCTTCACGATGGATGCCAAGGGCATGAAAATGTCCAAGTCGCTGGGCAACACCGTCAATCCGCTCGATCTGATGAAGGAATATGGCGCGGATATCCTGCGGCTGTGGGCGCTGTCGGTGGATTTCACCGAGGACCATCGCATCGGGAAGGAAATCCTCGCCGGCGTGGCCGATCAGTATCGCAAGCTGCGCAACACCTTCCGCTATCTGCTCGGCGCGCTCGACGGGTTCGACGAGGGCGAGCGGCTGCCGGTTGCCGAATGGCCGGAGCTGGAGCGCTACATGCTCCATCTCGTCCACGCGCTCGACGGCCAGCTTCGGCAGGCGATCGCGGACTTTGACTTCAATACCTACGTCCGCCTGCTGAGCGATTTCGCGAACGAGGATCTGTCGGCGTTCTTCTTCGATATCCGCAAGGATTCGCTCTATTGCGATGCGCCGACCGATACGAAGCGGCGCGCCTATCGCACGATGCTGGACGTGCTGTTTCACGCGCTGACGCGCTGGGCCGCGCCGGTGCTGACCTTCACCGCGGAGGAAGTGTGGCAGTCGCGCTTCCCGAGCGAGGATGGATCGGTGCATCTCCTCGAATGGCCGGAATTGCCCGTCGAAAGCGGCGAGGACGTAAGCCAGCGCTGGCTCGCCGTCCGCGCCCTTCGCGTGCGCGTGACCGAAGCGATCGAGCCGCTGCGCCGCGAGAAGATCGTCCGCTCCAGCCTGGAGGCCGAGGTGACGGTGCCGGAAATGCCGCTCGCGGCGGATGCGCTTGCGGAAGCGTTCATCGTGGCGCAGGTTTCGCCGGGCGACGACGTGACTGTGGCGCGCACCGACTATCACAAATGCGGGCGCTGCTGGCGGTTGCTGCCGGAGGTCGCGGAGGATGACGGGCTGTGTAACCGCTGCGCCAAGGTCGTCGCCGGGGTGACGGCATGACGCGCACTATCCCCCGCATCGGGCTGATCGCGGCGGCGGCGCTGTTCGTGCTCGATCAGCTCGTCAAATGGATCGTCACCGGGCCGCTCGGGCTCGATTATCTCGGCGCGGTGCGCGAGATCGCGCCGATCTTCGATCTGCGCTTCGTGCAGAACGTGGGCGTCAGCCTGGGCATGTTGCGCGCGGAGAGCGAGACGGGGCGCTGGCTGCTGGTGGCGTTGACCGGCGCGATCGCGGCGGGCGTATTGTTCTGGATGTGGCGCGAGAGGAACCGCGTTGATCAGATCGCGCTCGGGCTGGTGCTGGGCGGGGCGATCGGCAACATCGTCGATCGGGTGCGGTTCGGCTATGTCGTCGATTTCGCCGACCTGCATTTCGGCGAGTGGCGTCCGTTTTTGGTCTTCAATGTCGCCGATGCGGCGATTACGATTGGTGTGCTTATCCTGCTGGTGCGCGCGCTCCTGATGCGCGACAAGCCCGGCAAGCCTGTGGAGAATCGATAATGCGTAAGATCGTCGTCGCCGGAGCCGGCATCGCCGCGCTCGCCCTGCTCGCCGGTTGCGGCAAGCGCGGCTACGATCGGGCGCGCCCCGACGAGTTCGCCGTCGCGCGCCAGCCCTCGCTGGTGATCCCGCCCGATTTCGCGCTCGTTCCGCCCACCCCGGGCGCAGCGCGCGTTCAGGCGAACAACGCCGCGCAGACCCAGACGCTGGAAGCGCTGTTCGGCGCCGCGCGGCGCGATCCGGCCGAGGCGGCGACGATCGGCCAGACCGGCGGCACGGCGGACGCCGGCATCCGTTCCTCCGTGGGCGATCCCAAGACCAACGTGGTCGACAAGGGGCAGACCACCCGCGATATCGTCGCCGCGCCGGAGGGTGACGGTCAGGACGCACGGGCGGCGACCCCCAAGTAAACGGGGGCCGACCGGCGCCGGACGGGCTCAGCCCAGCGCGGCGCGAAACCTGTCCAGCCCGCGTTCCAGATCCGCGATCAGATCGTCCGCGTCCTCCAGGCCGATCTGGAGCCGCACGAGCGGCCCGCCGAAATCAGGCGTCGTCACGCTACGGTATTTCTCCGGGTCGACCGGGAGCGCGAGGCTCTCGAAGCCGCCCCAGGAATAACCGATCCCGAAGTGATCGAGCCCATCGATCAGCGCCGCGCGCTCCCGCTCGCCGCCGCCATCGAGCGCGAACGAGAACAATCCGCTCGCGCCGCTGAAATCGCGCGCGAACAAGGCGTGGCCGGGGCAGGAGGGCAGCGCAGGATGCAGCACACGTGCCACCTCAGGCCGGGTTTCCAGCCAGCGGGCGATGGCAAGCGCGCTGTGGTGATGCCGCTCCAGCCGGAGGTGCATCGTCCGCAGGCCCCGGCTGCCGAGCCAGGAATCGTCCGGGCTGGCGACCTGTCCGAGCTGAAAGCTGGTATCGCGCAACCTCGCGAAGCGCCCTTTCGCCGCCGTCACCGATCCGAGCATCACATCCGAATGACCGACGACATATTTCGTGCAGGCAAGGATCGAATAATCCACCCCGCGCTCGATCGCGCGGAAATTGAGCGGCGTCGCCCAGGTATTGTCGAGCAGGGTGACGATCCCGCGCGCCCTGGCCGCCGCAACGATCGCGGGCACGTCCTGCACCTCGAAGGTGAGGCTGCCGGGGCTCTCCATGAAGATGGCGCGCGTTCGTTCGCCGATCAGATCGGCGATGCCGGCGCCGATCAGTGGATCGTAGAAGCGCGTCGCGATCCCCATCCGCCTGAGCAGCCCGTTCGCCAGCGAGCGCGTGGGATCATAAGCGGAGTCCGGCATCAGCAGTTCGTCGCCGGGCGACAGGACGCTGAGCAGCGCGGCGGCAATCGCGGCCACGCCGGAGGGATAGAGGAAGGTCGCCTCCGCGCCAGGCTCCAGCTCGGTCAGCGCATCGGCGAAGCTCCATTGAGTCGGGGTGCCGCGTCTGCCGTAGAACAGCCGATGGTGCGTGTCGGTACGCGCATACTCGCGCAGATGGGCAACGTCGTCATACAGGATCGTCGAGGCGCGCCAGACAGGGGCGTTGACGACGCCGCCGGTCCATTCCTTTCGGCGCCCGGCCGAAACGACGCGGGTGGCGTCGGCGATCTTGCCATTATCGCCGCTCACCGGCCGGTCTCCTTCGGCAGGTCCGGGCTTGCGCCCCATTCGGCCCAGCTACCGTCATAGACCGCCACATCACGACCGAGCAGATGCGCGGCAAAGGCGATGATCGAGGCGGTGACGCCGGAGCCGCACGTGGCCACCAGTGGCCGGTCAAGATCGACGCCGTTTTCGGCGAACACGCCGGCCAGTGCCTCGCGCGACAGCCATGTTCCGTCGCCATTGAAGAAGCGGCCATAAGGGATGTTGACCGCGCCGGGGATATGGCCAGGCACCACGCCGGGGCGTGGCTCCGGCTCTTCTCCCGCGAAGCGCGCCGCCGAGCGTGCGTCCACCACCTGCTCCGCCTGTGTGCCGAGGTTTGCGCGCATCGCCGCCATATCCCGCACCCCCGCACCATGCGTGCGCGGCGAGATATGGCGCGGGCGTGGCGGCGTCGGATCGTCGGTCAGCGGCCGGCCCTCGGCGCGCCATTTCGCGAGCCCCCCATCCAGGATCGCGACATCGGGCACGCCAAAGCTGCGCATCATCATCCACGCGCGCGCGGCCGTATGATGCGGCGACTCGTCATAAAGCACGATGCGCGTCCCATCCCCGAGGCCCAGTGCGGCCATCCGGCTGGCGAACTTCTCCACCGGCGGCAGCATCATCGGCGCAGGATTTGCCGTATCCACGATCTCGGCGAGATCGAGGAACACCGCGCCTGGAATGTGCGCGTCGCGATATTCCGAGGCGCCATCACGCCCGTCGCCGGGGAGAAACCAGGAGCAATCCGCGATGCGCAGATCGGGGGCGCCGAGCGTATCGGCCAGCCATTTCGTGGAGACAAGCGATTCCATGCCCGGCCCTTAGCGTGCCTGGCGGGTGACGCGAAAGTGGCGCGAGCGATCCCAGCGAAATGCCCGGAAAGATGCCGCGCTTACGTTGCCTTCATATTGCTCGATACATTGTTGAACGTGGTCTTCAGCTTGTTGCCCAAGCCACCCATCGCCGAAATCGCAGCCACTGCGATCAATGCCGCGATCAGGCCATATTCGATTGCCGTCGCCGCCTTTTTGTCCCGCAGGAATTTGAAAATCACAAGCTTTGTCCCGCT
This sequence comes from Sphingomonas sp. 3P27F8, assembly GCF_005502745.1. Taxonomy (GTDB): domain Bacteria; phylum Pseudomonadota; class Alphaproteobacteria; order Sphingomonadales; family Sphingomonadaceae; genus Sphingomonas. The sequence goes on along the minus strand of NZ_SCNL01000003.1, from coordinate 221,155 downwards.
CCGATCGTCCAGATCGGATGCGTTTGCCGCAAATCATTTCATTTTTAATTAATTTACCGTGATCGTCACCCGCACCATATTGGCGAGCTGACGGTAGCATCCGGTCGATCGCGCGCCTATCTGGCGCCGCATGACGCTCCATCTCGGCCATGCCAGCACGCTGCCACCCTCGCCCGAAGAGGCGATACTCGATTACGTACCGAACCCGCGCCCCGGGCGCAGCTATGCCGTGCGCTTCGTCGCGCCCGAGTTCACCTCGCTGTGCCCGGTAACGGGCCAGCCCGATTTCGCGCATCTGGTGATCGACTATCTGCCCGGCGCCACGATCGTCGAATCCAAATCGCTCAAGCTGTTCCTCGGATCGTTTCGCAACCATGCGGCGTTCCATGAGGATTGCACGGTCGGAATCGGTGAACGGCTGGCTCACGAGATGAAGCCGCAATGGCTGCGTATCGGCGGCTATTGGTATCCCCGGGGGGGCATTCCGATCGACGTGTTCTGGCAGACTGGGGCGCCACCGGCGGGATTGTGGATACCCGATCAGGGCGTTCCGCCGTATCGCGGGCGCGGCTGATCTCGATCAGCATGGTTTTATCGTGCTGCGATGCACAAAATATGCAACTATCCACGCAGTCGCCGGTTTGAATTGACGAACAAAGGCGGATCATCCGCCGGAACCCAGCGATACCAGAAAGTGAGGCGGCGGTGGAAGGACGCATTCGGCAGACGGTTGATCACATCGCACTGATCGGCAATTTCCTGCCCCGCAAGTGCGGCATCGCTACGTACACGACCGATACGTATAGTGCGCTGCGGGAGAGGTTTCCCGACCTGCGCGTCGATGTTTACGCGATGGACGATCATCCGGGTCGCTATGAATATCCGCCCGCCGTGACCGGGACGATCGTTGAACAGGATCGCATTTCTTACATCGAAACCGCGCGACAGATCGAGCAGTCAGGCGCGCAGGCGATCTGGCTTCAGCACGAATATGGCATTTTTGGCGGTGCAGCAGGCGAGCACATTCTCGCCTTGCTCGATCGCACCACTCTTCCTCTCATCGTCACGCTGCACACCGTTCTCGAGAAGCCGGACGCGCATCAGCGCACGGTGATGGAAGGTTTGCTGCGCCGCGCCGCGCGCGTGATCGTGATGGCCGATCGCGGGGGCGAAATACTGGCGCGGGTTTACGGCGCCGATCCGCGGGCGATCGTGACTATTCCGCACGGCGTGCCCGATCGCGCCTTGATGAACCCGGCCGTGCTCAAGCCGCGCTTCGGCTGGGAGGGGCACAAGGTTATCCTCACGTTCGGCCTGCTCGCCCCCGGAAAAGGGATCGAGACGGTCATCGAGGCTTTGCCCGAAATCGTTCGCAACCATCCCGATGCGCTGTACGTCGTGCTGGGCGCGACTCATCCGAACCTCGTCGCGAACGAGGGCGAGAAATATCGCGATTCGCTGAAGGCGCTCGCTCGGGAACGCGGCGTTGAACAGAGCGTGCTCTTCATCGACGCCTTTGTCGATTATGATGAGTTGATCGATTATCTGCAGGCGGCTGATCTTTATGTTACGCCCTATCTCAATCCCGCTCAGATCACGAGCGGCACGCTGAGCTATGCGGTGGGCGTCGGCAAGGCGGTGATATCGACGCCGTATGTCCATGCCACCGAGATACTGGCGGACGGCCATGGCGTGTTGGTCAACTTCCGCGACTCGGCCGCGATCGCGCGTGAGGTGAACCATCTGCTCAGCAATGATCGTGATCGCGCCAGCCTTTCGCAGCGCGCCTATGCCCGTGGGCGCACGATGATCTGGCCGCGACTTGCCGAGCGCGCGATGGACGAGGTCAACGCGATCGTCGCGGCCCGGCCCGAGCGGTTGAGCAAAAGCAGCAACACGCCAAAATTTCTGCCGCCCGATATCGGCGCGGTCGAGCGAATGAGCGACAGAACGGGCATGCTTCAGCACGCGATCTACTCCGTGCCTGATCGTCGCCATGGCTATTGCATTGACGATAATGCACGCGCGCTGATGCTGATGAGCGCGATCGACACCATCGACGCCGACGTACGTGATCGATGGACGACCGTTTACGCGTCATTCGTTCAATATGCGTGGAACCCGGACAAGCGCCGCTTTCGCAATTTCATGAATTTCGATCGCACCTGGTGCGAGGACGAAGGCTCCGAGGATTCGAACGGTCGCGCGCTGTGGGCGCTCGCCGTCACCGCGCGGGACGCGCGCGAACGCAAGCATCGCGATTGGGCGACCGCATTGTTCGATGACACGGCCAGCCTGGCTCTGTCGCTCGGCAGCCCGCGTGCGCAGGCATTTGCCATGCTTGGCGCTGCTGCGATGCTGGAAGCGGCGCCCGGCAATCAACTGGCGCGCGCGATACTGGAGCGTTTTCCGGACGAGCATCTCGCCCTGCTCGATCGGACGAGCCGGCCCGACTGGCGCTGGTTCGAGATCGTTCTTGCGTATGACAACGCGCGATTGCCGGAGGCGATGATCCGCGCCGGCATGGCGCTCGATCGCCAGGATCTGATCGACTGCGGGATCGAAACGCTCGAATGGATCGTCGGGATGCAGACCGCGCCGGGCGGTCATTTCCGCGCGATCGGCACCGAAAGCTTTGGCCGCCCCTACGCCGATCCGCTGCCGTTCGATCAGCAGCCGCTGGAGGCGCAGGCAACGATCGAGGCGTGCGGCGCAGCCTATGAGGCGACTCGCGACTCGAAGTGGATGGCGGAGGCGCAACGTGCCTATCGCTGGTTCTTCGGAGGCAATGACCTCGATATGCCGCTGGCCACGTTGCCGGATGGCGGCTGCTTTGACGGGCTTATGCCGACCGGGCTGAACCGCAATCAGGGGGCGGAATCGATTCTGGCGTTGCAACTTGCCTCCTGCGCCATTTCAAGGCTTTCAAAGTCGGGCATAGCCGTGGCAGGTCGGGGGCGCGCCGTGGCCTGATCGGCGGCGCGCGACTTGAAAGACGGCACGAGGGCGGGTTTTGGAAATTTTCAATCATCGATTGCGGCTGCACGCCGATCCTTCGCGCGTGGTGGTCCGGCCATTCCATCTTGGCTGGCAATCGAACGGATCGGGCGTGAGCCGGTCGCAACGCCTTATCAGCGAAGTGCTCGGCATGACCGAGCGCGAGGCGAGCGTGCAGCTTGAGACCGTGCTCAAGGATTTCGAGGCGCGGCATTGGCAGACGCGCCGGGTGTTCATGACCCGTTACGATCGGATCGCGGCCCAGCACGGGCTGGATGGCAGCACGATCGGCGACGTGAAACGCCAACTGATCGGTGCGTATTTCTGCCACGAATACAGCTACGCCGCCGCCGCGCTGATGAACCCCAGCGTCGTGCCACATCACGATCAGACCGGCATGCCGAAGGGATCGCAACGGATCCTGATGTCGCTGCGCGCGGTTGGCGAGGGGCATATCTCCTCGGTCGTATTTCGCGAGGGTATCATCACCGGAAGGCGCGAGCTGAAGCTGGCGCCCGAACCGCCTTTCGCCACAGCCGCCGATGCCGAGGGGATAAACGAGGAACAGGCGCCGACCGGCCCCGTGACGGTCCAGCGGCACCGCGATTCGACGCTCTCCGGCACGGTGATCTTTCCGATTACCGACGCGCAGTCCAAGGGGCTTGAGGATCTGCGCCTGGTGAAATTCCAGCACGATAATGGCGATGCGGAATGGCTTGGCACCTACACCGCCTATAACGGCTCCACGATCCAGTCCGAATTGTTGCGGACGCGCGATTTCCGCTCGTTCGATCTCGTCCCGATGACGGGCACCGCCGCGCGCAACAAGGGCATTGCGCTGTTCCCGCGCAAGGTGGACGGCACCTATATGGCGATCGGGCGGCAGGATGGCGAAAACCTGTATCTGCTCAAGACCGACGATCTCACGCACTGGGATGACGGCGAACTCATTCTGAAGCCGGATCAGCCGTGGGAATTCGTGCAGATCGGCAATTGCGGCGCGCCGATCGAGCTGGATGAGGGCTGGCTGTTGCTCACGCACGGCGTGGGGGCGATGCGCAAATATTCGATCGGTGCGGCGCTGCTGGACAAGAACGATCCGTCGAAGGTTATCGGGCGCACCAACGGCCCGATCCTTGCCGCCGCCGATCAGGACCGCGAGGGCTATGTGCCGAACGTGGTCTATACCTGCGGCGCGATGCGGCATGGCGACATGCTGTTCATGCCATACGGCATCGCGGATAGCTCGGTGGGTTTCGCTTTCGTCGATATCAAGGCGCTGCTGGCGCTGATGTGACGAGGCCGCGCGCGCGGCGATAAAGCCACCATGTCAATGCCGTGAACAGCAGCGGCCCCGCAATGAGCGCGGCGGGGCCGAAGCCTTCGCCCACCACCGCCAGTGGCGAATCGGTGTTCGTCGCCGCGACGACGCCAGCGAAGGCGACGCCGAACAGGCTCTCCCCAACGATCATTCCCGTCGCGAGCAGCACCCCGAGACGCTTCGCGCCCTCAGCATCGGCGCGCCGGTCCGACCAGCGATCATAGCACCAGCCGAGCACCGATCCGATCGTGACCGGAAGGATCACCGCCATCGGCAGGTAGATGCCGATCCCGATCGCGAGCGGGGGCAGGCGCAGCAGTTTCAGGCGTCCCAGCACCTCGTCCAGCGCGATGAAGCCAACCCCCGCCAGTGCGCCCCATCGCAGCATCGGCCAGTTGAGATCGCCGCCCAGCACGCCCTTTGCCAGCGCGGAAATGAGCCCCGCCTGCGGCGCGGCGAGTGCCTGTGGCCCGGCGCCCGGCGCACCCGCAAAGCCGAAAGCGGTGTTGAGCAGATCGAGCACGATCGGCACCACCAGCGACCCGAAGCATACGCCGACGACGAGCGCCACCTGCTGCTTCCACGGCGTCGCGCCCACCAGCTGGCCGGTCTTCAGATCCTGAAGGTTGTCGTTCGAGATCGTCGCCACGCCGAACACGACGCCCGTAACGATCAGCGCGTAGGCGATCAGCGCCTGTGACGTTTCCGGCGGATTATCGCGACCGAACAATGCCACCAGCATCAGCGAGGCGGCGAGTATCGAGAGGATGCCGATCGCTGATACGGGCGAATTGGACGCGCCGATCAAGCCCGCCATATAGCCGCATACCGCCGCGATCATCAGCCCGATCACCGCCACGAAGACAAGCGCGCCGGCGATCAGCAGCACGCCCTGGGCGGCTAGCGGGCCACCCGCGATCACGCTCCACAACAGGATTCCGATCGGCACCAGCGTGGCGAGCGATACAATGGCAACGATGCCGATCGGCAGATCACGCTCGGTCAGCGCCATCGTCGCGCCGGTCTGTCGCGCACGGCTGGCGGCAATGGCGGAGGCGACGCCGCCCACCACCGGGCGCGCGATCCTTACCAGCGTCCAGACCGCGGCGACCCCGATCACCCCCGCACCGAAGAAGCGCACGTCGGCGCGGAAAACCGTGTTCGCCAGTTCCTCCGCACTGCCGCCGACGCTGCTGTGCGCGGTGAGGATCGGCAGCAATATCCACCAGCCTGTCGCCATGCCGACGAGTTGCGCCATGCCGACCGACAGGCCCACCAGATGGCCGACGCCGAGCAGCGCGAAGGAGAGGCCGCCCGAAATGCCGGTCGCGCCCGCGCCCACGCGAAACCAGCGCGCTGCCTCCGCGGCGGCGAGCTTCATCTGGGTGAGCAGCGCGAACCCGGCCGAGGCGAGGCTCCCTCGGATCAGCACCGAAAGGCCCTTCGCGCTTTCCGCTCCACCGTCGCGGGCGGCCGAACCGACTTCCAGCACCTCGGCGGCCGCGCGACCCTCCGGGTAGGGCAGGTCGGTATCCACCACGAGCGCGCGACGTAGCGGGACGGAGAACATCACGCCGAGAATGCCGCCAGTCGCGGTGATCGCCGCCGTCGTTACGAATGGAAAGCCATGCCACCATCCGATTATCACCAGCCCAGGCAGCACGAAGATGATCGCCGCAAGCGTGCCCGCAGCGCTGGCGATCGTCTGGACGATGTTGTTCTCAAGGATCGTGCTGTCGGGGAAGAGGCGAAGTACCGCCATCGATATCACCGCGGCGGGGATCGAGGTGGCGAAGGTCAGCCCTACCTTCAGCCCCAGATATACATTGGCCGCCGTGAACAGCAGGGTGATGATCCCGCCGAGCAGGATGCCGCGTATGGTAAGCTCGGCAACGCCAGTGCGCGGGGTGTCGGTCGAAATGCTCATCCGCGATCATTAGCCACCCCGGCCAAAACGCACCACCCCGACGAACATTGCGGAATGCTGCCCGATGGCGGCAATTCCGGCATGTTCGCCGGGGCGATTGTTATGGCATCAGGCGTGTCGCGGACCGCCTGGTGCGTCAAATCGTCAGATGTTGTCGCCGAGCTTGCCCTTGACGTCGCCAACCGCCTTCTGCGCATGGCCCTTAACGTTCTGGGCAGCGCCCTTGGCCTCAAGCTCGCGGTCGCCGGTTGCCTTGCCGATCTCTTCCTTGACCTTGCCGGCGATCTCGTTCGCGGTGCCCTTCACCTTGTCCTTGAACTCACCCACGATGTTTCTCCTCACAACTACTAAATGACAATGCGGGGGAACACGAAACGATCCACATGCTGATCGCGATCAGGTCGATTTACGCGGCGCGCCCTGTCCCCCTTGTCGCGTCACCCGCCGTAGCCCAAGAGCGGCCGCACGAACTTTGCGGGGAATCGACATGGCGGAAGCGTTGCGCGTGGCTTTGGCTGGGCTGGGTACGGTCGGATCGGGTGTGATCCGCGTGCTCGAGGCCAATCGCGCATTGATCGAGCGCCGTGCCGGCCGCGCGATCGAGGTGGTTGCCGTTTCCGCGCGCGATCGCGGCAAGGATCGCGGCGTCGATATCGCGGGTTTCACCTGGGTCGATGACACCGTTGCGCTGGCCGACGCGGCGGCCGACGTGGTGGTGGAGCTGGTCGGCGGGGCAGATGGCCCGGCGCTGGCGCTCGCCCGCGCCACATTGGAGAACGGCAAGGCGTTTGTTACCGCGAACAAGGCGATGCTCGCACACCATGGCGTCGAACTGGCGGAGGCGGCGGAAAGGGCGGGCGTGCCGCTCAAGTTCGAGGCGGCGGTTGCGGGCGGCATCCCGGTCATCAAGGGGTTGCGCGAAGGCGCCGCCGCGAACGAGATCGCGCGGGTTCAGGGCATCCTCAACGGCACCTGCAACTTCATCCTCAGCAAGATGGAGGCGGAGGGCCGTGATTTCGGCGAGGTGCTCGCCGAGGCGCAGGTGCTCGGATATGCGGAGGCCGATCCAAGCTTCGACATCGATGGTGTGGACGCCGCGCACAAGCTTTCGATTCTGGCCAGTCTCGCATTCGGCACGCGGCCTGCGTTCGACGATGTGGCGATACGGGGCATCCGCCAGTTGATCGCGGGTGACATCGCGGAGGCGGCTGCGCTGGGTTATCGCGTCCGCCTGATCGCGCAGGCGGAGCTTGGAGCAGGGGGGCTGTTTCAGCGCGTCCAGCCGCAGCTCGTGCCGCAAGACCATCCGCTCGCCCATGTCACCGGCTCGACCAACGCGGTGGTGGCCGAGGGGAATTACGTTGGCCGGCTCCTGTTCCAGGGCGCGGGGGCGGGCGACGGACCGACAGCCAGCGCGGTGATCGCCGACCTTATTGATATCGCGCGCGGCGAGTCCGGCCCGCCATTCGCGATGCCGGTAAGCGCACTGACCGACGCGCCGGCGGCAAATACCGGAGCACGGCGCGGCCGTGCGTATTTGCGTTTCATGGTTGCTGACCGGGTCGGCGTGCTCGCAGAGATCGCCGCCGCGATGCGCGACGCTGGCGTTTCGATCGAAAGCCTCATCCAGCGTGGTGCGAACGCGGATGGCAGCGCACTTGTCGCGATTGTTACCCATGAAGCGCCCGAGTCCGCAATTTCCGCGGCGCTGGAGCGCTTGCGCGGTTCGCAGAGCCTTGTCGGCGAACCGATGTGGATGCCGATCCTCGACTGATCAGGGTTGCAAATTACCGCTGACCAGCAGGGTTAAACCGCCTCGTCGTCTTCGCCGGTGACGCGAAGCTCTTCCTCGTCCGGGTCCAGGTCGAGATCCAGATCCGGGGCGAGATCGGTTATGACGGTGCCATCGCTCGGCCCTTCGTGAGTGACCTCGATGATTTCGGCGCGCTGGCTCTCGTCATAGCCTTCCTCGTCGTAGCCATCATCGCCCGACCCATGGCCCGCCACTTTATGTCCGCCCATGCCAATCTCCTTCATATCCACCGAACCCGCGCCGAAGCGCGCGGTTCCCCGGGATCGTCAGGTAGCCGGATGGAACAGGCGGCCACGCTCGGTGATTGCGGCCAGCGCCAGCGCGGCGAGCGCGGCGATCAGGAAGCCCGTGGTCAGTGGCATGGTCGTGCCGTTGAACGCCTGCCCGATCAGCGAGCCGACCGCCGAGCCGAATGTCAGCGAAATGAAGCCCTGCACGCTTGATGCGGTGCCGGCGATATGGCCCATCTTCTCCATCGCCATGGCAGAGAAATTGGACGTGGTGAGTGCAAAGCACGCCAGCGTGATCGACTGGAGGATGCCGAAAATCAGCACCGTTTCATGCCCGGTCGCCGCGATAGCGAGATGCAGCGCGGTCGTCGCGACCATCACGAGCACCGCCCCGTGGCTGATGCGCCGCGTCCCGAGCCGCATGACCAGACGCACGTTCATCAGATTCGCCACCATCATCATGCCGGCGCTGGCCCCGAAGATGACCATCAGCAGCCTGGGCTGCCCGAACGTGTCCGCCATGATCTGCTCGATCGAGCCGAGATAGCCATAAAGCGCGGCGGTAAGCGCGGCGGCGGCAATCGTGTAACCGAGCGAATAGCGATCGGAGAGCGTCGTACGCCAGCCGGCGACGATCGCGGGGATGCGGATATCGCGGCGATCTTCAGGCGGCATCGTTTCCGGCACGCGGGCGATCACCCAGAGCATCACCAGTATCGCAAGGCCGGTGACGATCCAGAATATCGTCCGCCATGTGCCGAACAGCAGGATGATCGTGCCGAATGCTGGCGCCACGATCGGCACCGCCATGAACACCATGAACGCAAGCGACATGATCCGCGCCATTGCGCGGCCGGCAAAACAATCGCGCACCATCGCTACCGTCGCCACCCGCGATCCCGCCACCGCCGTGCCCCCGATGAAGCGGGCGGCGAGCAGCAGCGGAAAGCTTGCCGAGATCGCCGCGAGCACATTCATCGTGGCATAGGCGGCGAGCGCGCCGATCAGCATCCGGCGTCGCCCGAAGCGATCGACCAGCGGGCCGTGGAACAATTGCCCGATGCCGAAGCCTGCCCCGAAGATGGTGATGACGAACTGCCGGTGATTGGGATTTGCAACGTGGAGCGAGCTGCCGATGTCGGGCAGCGCCGGCAGCATCGTATCGATGCCGAGCGCCGCCATCGCCATCAGCGCGGCGACGAGCGCTACGAATTCGCCGAACGGGATCGGCGCGCCGCGTGGCGTGTCCTGGGTCAACGATGCTGCCATGCGATCGCGGTTACCGTTCGCCGCACTGGAAGTCACCCCATTGGATGACATGGCCGAAAAGCGCGTGCCCTTGCTACATGCGCCAGGGTGTCGTACCTGTGTAATACAGGTAGGGGAGACTTTATGATCCGTACAAGCGGCTCTTTTGCACTCATCGCGATCGCGGCGGCCACGCTTTCCGCCTGCGACAAATCCGGCGACGGCACGTCGATATCGATCGCGTCGGACAATGGCGCGGGCAGCTGGTTCGACGGCAATTCCGGGGCGGTGAAGATCGATACGCCGGTCTTCAAGGGCGAGTTCAATCTGCCGAAGATCAATCTGACGGCAGAGAATTTCGATATCAACGGGGTTCACCTCTACCCCGGATCGCGGATCGCGGCGGTCGATATCAAGCCTGAACGGAGCGACGACGAGGGAATCGTGACGGTCCGATTCGAAAGTCCCGCTTCGGTCGATACGGTGCGGAGCTGGCTCAAGGATCAGTTCGATCGAAAGGGCGCCAAGGTTACGGTCGACGGCAACAGCCTTCATGGCGAGACCGACGACAAGCCGTTCCGCTTCGATCTTGCGCCAAAGGGCGACAAGGCAGCCGGCACGGTGACGATCGGCTAGCGGCGTAGCGGGGCAGGGGCTATGAGCGCGGTTTGCAATTTACGGACGCGATACATGCTCGATACCCCGCTGGCCCAGGTGCCGACCCTCAGCCTGAAGGACCAGGCGACCGACCCGATCGCGTTCGCGGCGGCGATCGGCGGCTCTTTCGAGCGTTTCGGGTTCGCGATCGTCGCGGATCACGGCATCCCGACCGATCTGATCGACCGCGCGTGGCGTGAAACGGAGGCGTTGTTCGCACTGCCCGACGCGGAAAAGCGCGGCTATTTTGTAGAGGGCGGCGGCGGGGCACGCGGCTACACGCCATTCAAGACCGAGATCGCCAAGGACGCCAAGCACGTTGACCTGAAGGAATTCTGGCATGTCGGCCGGGAATTGCCGCAGGGCCATCGCTTCGCGGGCGAGATGTCGCCGAATATCTGGCCGACGCGCCCGGAAGGATTCCGCGATACCTTCCTCGAACTGTTCACCGCTTTCGATCGCGCAGGAGACCGGTTGCTATCCGCGATCGCCCGGCACCTGAAGCTGGCGCCCGACTGGTTCGAGCCGGCCGTCGCGGACGGCAACAGCGTGCTGCGGCTGCTTCACTATCCGCCAATCCCCGCCGATGCGGAGGGCGTGCGCGCAGGCGCGCATGAGGACATCAATCTCATCACGCTGTTGCTTGGCGCAGAGGAAGCGGGGCTGGAATTGCTAGATCGCGATTCGGGCCGCTGGCTGGCGATCAAGCCGCCGGAGGGGGCGATGGTGGTCAATGTCGGCGACATGCTGCAACGCCTGACCAATCATGTCCTGCCATCGACCACGCACCGCGTCGTCAATCCGCCGGTCGAGCGGCGCGGCCATTCGCGCTATTCGATGCCGTTCTTCCTGCATCCCGCGCCCGATTTCCTCATCGAGACGCTCCCGGGCTGCGTGAGCGCGACGAACCCTGACCGTTATCCCACGCCCATCACCGCGCACGATTATCTCCACGAGCGGCTCGTCGAGATCGGTCTTATCAAGAAATAGGCGGTGTCGCGCCGCTCCGTCGGCGGCGCGTCAGGCGTTATTCGGCAGCGTGGGCGATGTCGGCGTCGTTCACCACGTCTTCGGGAAGCGCCCAGTGCAGATCGCCCTTGGTGAGGATGCGGCCGTCGTGGCTGATGACGGCGATCGGCTGGACCGGGCGGTTGTCACGCGTATCGACAAGGATCGGAAAGGCGGGCACCCCCGTCTCCCAGCGCTCCCCCCATTGCCGCAGTGCAACCATCGCGGGGAGCAGCGCGTGGCCCTTGTCCGTGAGAAAATATTGGATCTTGCGACGGTCTTCGGGCAGCGATTGCCGATCCATGATGCCATGTTCGACGAAGCGTGCCAGGCGGCTCGCAAGAATATTGCGCGCGATGCCCAGTTCGGACTGAAATTCCTCAAAGTGTTGCAAGCCGTTGAACGCGGCCCGCAATATCAGGAACGCCCAGCGCTCTCCCATTGTCTCCAGCGCGGCGGGAAGGCTGCATTCCGTCAGGCGCTCGCGCAGTTTCTCCAAAGGGGCACTCCTTGATTTACAATGCATTGTAGCCGAGGGCGGCTTGGCGACGTACTAAATTATCAGTTGCCACTTGCAACTCGCAAGTGCAACAAGTAAGTAGCCTCCAGCAACCTATTTTGCGAGGCAACATATGATTCGCTCGATTATCGCCGGGGTCCTCACGTCCGCTGCGCTCCTCGCTTCGGCGGGCGTATCTGCCCAGGCTCCGAACGGTTATTTCACCGCCACGCCGGTTAACGCGTCGACGAAAGACGTCGTCATGACGCGCGATACGCCGTGGAACCTTCAGGACGGCGTCTATGTCACCGGCAAAGCGCCGATGCGCGAAATGGTCGCGTGCCAGATGATGGCGCACACGGTGGGTGCGCTCTCGTCCTTCACCGTCGAGGGCAAGGCATTTGACGAAACCGCGCTCGGCGAGTGCAACGGCAAGGCGAAGGGCGGCAAGGTCGCCGTTGCCAAGGCCGGGCCGAACCCGTCGCCCGCCAACTGATCCGAATTCTCTATTAGAGAAATGTGGTCCTTCCGCCGCCCGCCGCGGCGGGAGGACCATTTCTGTTGCAAAGCAATAGCCGAACGCGGCATCGTGCGAGCGTGCTGAGACAATATGAGCTGATCGATCGGGTCCTGGCCTACGATCCGGAAGCCGACGAGGCGCTGCTGAACCGCGCCTATGTGTTTTCAGTCAACGCGCACGGCACGCAAAAGCGCGCCTCGGGCGATCCCTATTTCAGCCACCCGATCGAGGTGGCAGGCATCCTTACCGAGCTGCACCTCGACGACGAGACGATCGCCACCGCGATCCTGCACGATACCGTGGAGGATACGGTGGCCACGCCGGATCAGATCCAGCACCTGTTCGGCGATAATGTCGCGCGGCTGGTCGATGGCGTGACAAAACTGTCGAAGATCGAGGCGCAGACGGAGAATGAGCGCGCCGCGGAAAACCTGCGCAAGTTCCTGCTCGCCATGTCCGGCGATATCCGCGTGCTGCTGGTCAAGCTGGCCGACCGGCTGCACAACATGCGCACGCTCCATCATATCTCGAAGCCCGAGAAGCGCCGGCGCATCGCCAAGGAGACGATGGACATATATGCCCCGCTCGCGGAGCGGATCGGCATGTACGAGTTCATGAAGGAGATGCAGACGCTCGCCTTCCAGCAGCTCGAGCCGGAGGCATATGAATCGATCACCCGCCGGCTGGACCAACTGAAATCCGGCGGCGGCGATCGCATCACGAAGATCGGCGCCGGCCTCAAGACCCTGCTTGCCCGCCACGGTGTCCAGGCCGAAATCTCCGGGCGGGAGAAACATCCCTATTCGATCTGGCGCAAGATGCAGGAGCGCCACATCAGCTTCGAGCAGCTCTCCGACATCATGGCGTTCCGTGCGATCGTTCCGACGGTCGAGGATTGCTATGCCGCGCTCGGGCAGATCCACCGGCGCTGGCCCGCGGTGCCGGGGCGGTTCAAGGACTATATCTCCACGCCCAAGCGCAACGGCTATCGATCGCTGCATACGACCGTGATGCACGCCGAGAACCAGCGCGTCGAAATCCAGATCCGGACCGAGGATATGCACGCGCAGGCCGAATACGGCCTCGCCGCGCACTGGGCATACAAGCAGGATCTGAAGGTCCGCCCGGAAACGCAGCAGCAGAACTGGATCGCCGATCTCGTCGAAATTCTCGAAAATGCCGCGACGCCCGAGGAACTGCTCGAGCATACCCGGATGGCGATGTATCAGGATCGCATCTTCGCCTTCACGCCGAAGGGCGAGCTGATTCAGCTTCCCAAGGGCGCGACGCCGATCGACTTCGCCTATGCGGTGCATACCGATCTGGGCGATCAGGCGGTCGGCGCGAAGATCAACGGGCGGGTGGTGCCGCTGCGCACCGAGATACAGAATGGCGATCAGGTGCAGGTGCTACGCTCCAAGGCGCAGACGCCACAGCCGAACTGGCTGGGCTTCGCGATCACCGGCAAGGCGCTGGCCGCGATCCGCCGGCATCTCCGCCAGGTCGAGCGCGAGCAGATCATGACGCTCGGGCGCAAGCTCTACGACGATATTCTGGCGCGCTTGCCCGCGCCGCTCGCGGCCGGGGCGCTGGAGGAGGCGCTTAAGCGCCTGAAGCTTGCCGATGACGTGCAGTTCCTGACGGCGATCGCGCGCCGCAAGCTGACCGATGCGGAGGTGATGGAGGCGTTGATGCCCGGATCGGCCGGCGCGGAAGTGGCGGAAGCGCCGCCGCAATCCTCCGCGATCTCGATCGAGGGGCTTGCGCCCGGCGTCGCCTATGAGCTCGCTACCTGTTGTCATCCGGTGCCGGGCGACCGCATCGTCGGGCTGCGGCGGCCGGATGCGTCGATCGAGGTGCATTCGATCGATTGCCGCACGCTGGCCGAGCTGGCGGAGCGGACCGACGAGGAGACCGACTGGATCGACGTGCAATGGGGCGACGCCACCGAGGGCGCGGTCGCGCGCATCACCGTGGAGGTGCGCAACGAACCCGGCGCGCTCGGCGTGATCGCGACGATCATCGGCCAGCACAAGGCGAACATCATCAACCTGCGGCTCGATAATCGCGACACCGGCATCCATACGAATACGATCGACGTGGAAGTGCATGACGCGCATCAGTTGATGCGGCTGCTCGCAGGGCTGCGCGCGGTGGAGGCGGTGGCAGGCGCCGAACGCGCCTGATCGCACGGCGGGTTGCGATTCGACGTTAAGCGCGCGAAGAGACGGCCATCGAAATTCATGTAAATCGAGGGTTTAGCCATGATCGCGCGCGCCGCCGCCATTCTTCTTGCCACCGCATCGGTCGCCGCCGCCGCACAGGATGCCCGGCCAGCCGAGAAGGGGGCCAAGCCCGCGCTCACCAACGCCGAAGTCGCGAAGCAGGAGGTTGAAGCCGCCTATGCCAACGCGCCGGTGCAGGAGCGTGAGGAGCGTTCCAGGGGCAGCGTCGCGGTAGCGGGCCGCACGCTTGCCTACACCGCGACCGCCGGCACGCTCACGATCCGGGATACGGAGGGCAAGCCGACCGGATCGATGTTTTACACCGCCTACACGCTCGACGGCACGAAGCCGGGCACGAAGCGGCCGATCACCTTCTTCTACAATGGCGGGCCGGGCAGCCCGACCTTCTGGCTCCACATGGGATCGTTCGCGCCGGTCCGGCTGCGCACCGGCAACCCGGAGTTCATGCGCCCTGCACCGTTCGATTTCGGGCCTAACCCGGATACGCTGCTCGACAGGACGGACATGGTGTTCCTGGACGCGATGGGCGCGGGCTATTCGCGCGCGTTGGGCGAAACGAAGCCGGGGCATTTTTATGGCGTCGACGAGGATGTCGATGCCTTCGCGCGCGCCATCATCCGCTATGTGACGAAGAACGGGCGCTGGAACAGTCCGAAGTTCATCTTCGGCGAAAGCTATGGCACGACGCGCTCCGGAGCGCTCGCCTATCAGCTTCAGGATCGCGGCATGGCGCTGAACGGCGTGGTGCTGCTCTCGTCGATCATGAACTATGGCTCCCGCCAGCCGGGGCTGGATCAGGTCTATCTCAACTATCTGCCCAGCTACGCTGCGACTGCGTGGTATCACAACCGCATCCAGAATCGCCCCGCCGACGTGGCGACCATCGTGGAGCAGGCGCGGGCCTTCGCGGTGGGGCCATATGCCTCTGCGCTGGCAAAGGGGCAGTCGATCTCCGATGCGGAGCGCGATCAGGTCGCCAACCAGCTAAGCCAGCTGATCGGTCTTTCGCCGGAGTTCATCAAGCGCGCCAATCTGCGTATCGATCTGCCGCGCTTCCAGAAGGAATTGCTGCGCGACAGCCGCAAGCGGATCGGCCGCTTCGATTCGCGTTACACGGGCACGGATGCGGATGCGGCGGGCGAACGGCCTGAATCGGATGCGTCGTCGGATGCGATCTCTGGCGCGTTTATCGGCACTTTCCAGAATTACGTAACCAACACGCTCGGCTACAAGACCGACATGCAATATCGCCTGTCCGCGCGCGACGCGGCGGGGTTCGACTGGAACTGGAAGCACAAGGCGCCGGGCGGCGGCTATGCTGCGCAGCAAAACAACCCGAACACCGCGATCGATCTGGCAACCGCGATGCGGGAGAACCCTTATCTCAAGGTGCTTTCGATGAACGGCTGGTACGATATGGCAACCCCGTTCTTCGGCACCGAATATGATCTCGGCCATATGATGCTGGAGCCGGCGCAGGCGAAGAACCTGTCGTTCACTTATTATCCCGCCGGGCACATGGCGTATCTCAACCCAGAGGCGCTGCACGCGATGCGGCGCGATCTGGTCAACTGGTACGATAGCGCACTCGCCGGCCCGGCGGCGGCAAACTGATCGACGGCGCGCGGGTGTATTATTGAGTTGCGACACCCGCGCGTCGCGCTACGATATGCCATCACCCACATAAAGAGGGGCACCAGATGGACCGCCGTACATTCCTGACTTCCACCACCGCAGCATCGGCGATCGCGCTGATGCCCGCCGCGCTGCGCGCGCAGGCTGCGTCCGGTGACGCGAAGCTTAACGCCACATTCGATCGGATCATGGCCGATCTGCTCAAGGAAGCGCCCCCGCTCGCCACCGTGCTCGGCATGGACAAGGGGCCGAACGCCGCGCTCAAGCACAAGCTCGGGGATAATTCCGCGGCGGGCCGCGCGCGCGGGCAGCGGATGCTCAAGCAGGCGATCGGCGAGATCACCGCCATCGCTCCGACAACGCTCTCTCCGGCGTCGAAGCTCGATCGTGAAGTGGTTCTCTATTCGCTCAACGCCCAGGCGATCCCCATGGATCGCTTCGGGCTGGATTCGGTACAGCGCCCGTATCTGATCTTCCAGCAGGGCGGCGTCTATTTCGAGACGCCGGATTTCCTCAATTCCTCGCACACGATCACCAATGCGGAGGATTGCTCCGCCTATCTCGATCGTCTGGCGGCAATGGCCACCACGCTCGACAACGAAACGGCGCTGCAGAGGAGCGAGGCGGCGCGTGGCTATGTGGCACCCGGCTGGTCGCTTGATCTGACGCTGGGGCAGATGGGCAAGTTGCGCAGCCCCGCGCCGGCTCAAAACGGCCTTACCGAGTCGCTCGCCTCCCGCGCGGCTAAGGCGAACATTCCCGGCGACTGGGCGGCGAAAGCCAGCGCGATCGTCGAGAAGCAGGTCTATCCCGCGCTCGATCGCCAGATCGCGCTGATCAGGGAACTGCGTCTGAAGGGGCGGACCGACGACGGCCTGTGGGCCGTGCCCAAGGGCGACGAGATATATGCCGCGGCGCTCGCCGAGGCGACGACCACCAGCTATACGCCCGCCGAGGTGCATCGCATGGGGCTGGACCAGGTCGCCTCGATCACGGCGGAGCTTGAAACGATCCTCAAGGCGAACGGGCTGACGAAGGGCTCGGTCTCGGAACGGCTCAACGCCCTGAACGTCCGGCCGGACCAGCTCTATCCGGATACCGATGCTGGCCGCGAGCAGCTGATCCGTGATCTCAACGCAGGCGTCGCCGCGATGACCGCGAAGCTGGGCCGGCTGGTCAACAACCCGCCCAACGCACCGCTCGAAATCCGCCGCGTGCCGGTCGAAATCCAGGATGGCGCATCAAACGGCTACTATTACCTCGCCGCACTAGATGGCTCCCGACCCGCAATTTACTGGATCAACCTCAAGAGCGTTGGTGACTGGCCGAAATATTCGCTACCGGCGCTGACTTACCACGAGGGCGTGCCGGGCCATCATCTGCAACTAACCATCGCGCAGCAGGCCAAGACACCGCTGCTGCGCAAGCTTTCGTTCTTCAACGCCTATTCCGAAGGATGGGCGCTTTACGCCGAGAATCTCGCGGACGAGGTGGGAGGCTATGCCACGCCGCTGGAGCGCGCGGGCTTCCTGCAGAGCTACCTCTTCCGCGCCGCGCGGCTGGTGATCGACACTGGCATCCATACCCAGAAGTGGAGCCGCGAGAAGGCGACTGCCTATATGGTGCAGACGGTGGGCTTCGCGCAGCCTCGGTCGCAGCGCGAAGTTGAGCGTTACTGCACGCAGCCTGGGCAAGCTTGCAGCTACAAGGTTGGCCATGCCGCCTGGGTGCGCGCGCGTGAGAAGGCGATGGCGATCCAGGGCAAGAAGTTCGACGAGAAGAACTTCCACGATATCCTGCACGCGGGCGCAATGCCGCTCACCATATTGGAGCGGATGGTGGAAGAGCGCGCCCGCGCGGGCGCGTGAACCTGCGGAGGGGGGCGCCGGACAAGCCGCGCGCCCCCCGTCCGTTGCTCGCAACAATCTGGTGATTTTCACCCGGCTAGCCGATAAGGGGCGCCGCCATGCAATGCCGCCCACAGCTTTCCGTCGTCATTCCTTGCTATAATGAGGCGGCAACGCTGCCGCTGCTGCATCAGCGCGTGTCGGCGGCGGTGCGCGCTGTAGTGGGCGATGATCATGAGATCGTGCTCATCAACGATGGCTCGCGCGACGATAGCTGGCCTATCATGCAGCGCCTCGCGGCGTCGGACCCGCGCCTCGTTGCGATCAACCTTTCGCGCAATCACGGCCATCAACTCGCGCTTACCGCCGGGCTGGATCTTTGCGTCGGGCAGCAGATACTGATCCTCGACGCTGATCTCCAGGATCCGCCCGAACTGCTCGCGGAGATGCGAGCGACGCTGGCGCGCGAGGAGGCCGATGTCGTTTACGCCGTGCGTCGGAAACGCGATGGGGAGACGCTGTTCAAGAAGGCGACCGCCGCCGCGTTTTATCGCGTGCTCGATCGGGTGACCGATACGCCGATCCCGCTTGATACCGGCGATTTTCGATTGATGACACGGCGCGCGCTTGATGCGTTCCTGTCGTTGCCGGAACAGGCGCGCTTCATTCGCGGAATGGTCGCGTGGGTAGGGTTTCGGCAGGTGCCGTTCCCCTATGATCGGGCCGAGCGCCACGCTGGCGAAACCAATTATCCGCTGTCGAAAATGCTGCGCCTCGCCTTTGATGCGGTGACTGGCTTCTCGACCGCGCCATTGCGCTTTGCCAGCCATGCTTCGGTCGCGCTGGCCGGCGCGTCGATGCTTCTGCTTTTCTACATCGCCTGGGGTTATTTCGAGGGCAGCCCGGTGCAAGGGTGGACTTCCACGATGCTGGTGGTGACGGTGCTCAGCGCAGTGCAGATGTTCGTTCTTGGCATGATCGGCGAGTATCTCGGCCGGCTCTATATCGAATCGAAGCGCCGTCCTCTCTATCTGGTCGCCGACGTAGCCGGGCCGGTGCGCGGTCGCGCTTCGCTTGGATATAAGTCGGATCAGCCACCAGCAGCCGACTTCACTGGTACGGCAAACGAGGCTTGATCCTTTCAGTCGGCTGACAGCTCGGTTCAGCGCGCATTCGCCATCGCTCGCTCATAACGGCATCATCAACAGGGCCGGCCATGCGTCGGCGATGGAGTGACCGGGAATGAGAAAGCTTATTTCAATGACCCTGATGGCCGCCGCCTCGCTGCTGCCGCTGTCAGCCTCCGCGCAAGATAATGCTCAGCAACGCGGCGATCGCGGCGATCGCGGCGGTGCGCCGCGCGGCGATCACCAACCGCATCAGTTACCCGGCGGCGGCTGGCAACGCCCCGCAGCGCCGCAGCAGGGTCAGGCCCCGCAGCCGCAACTTCAACAGCGTCCGCAATGGCAACGCGCTCGGCCGGATGGCGGCCAGCGTCCGCCGATGCCGGACGATCGCGCCAATGTTCAGCGCCCGCAATGGAATGGTGGCAATCGCGATCAGGCCCAGCGGCCGCAGTGGCAGGGCGGTCGGCCAGATGGCGCGAACGCGCAGCCTTCGCCGTGGAACCAGCGCCCGCAATGGGCACAGCCGGGGCGCGATACGCCTGCTGGTCGCCCGGGCACCGTCCAGCGTCCGGACCCGAACGAGCAGGGTCGCGGATCCGGGCGCGAGCAGCATCGCGCCGATTGGCGCGATTCTCAGCAGACCGGCGGCTGGCAGCACTCGCGTCCTGACAACTATCGCGGTGGCGGCTGGCAGGATCGCGATCGTTATCAGGGCGATCCTCGGCGCGGGTGGGATGATCGGCGTGGCAGCGGGGGCGATCGTTACGCCAATGGAAATCGTGGGCGATGGAGCCGCGACTGGCGCCGCGACACCCGTTATGACTGGAACCGCTACCGTTATCAGAATCGTCAGGCGTTTCATCTGCCGCGTTACTACGCGCCCTATGGCTGGGATTATGGCTATCGCCGGTTCTCGGTCGGGATGACGCTCTCGAACATGCTGTTCGCGCAGGATTACTGGATCGATGATCCGTGGAGCTATCGCCTGCCGGAGGTTTACGGGCCTTATCGCTGGGTGCGCTACTATAACGATGCCGTTCTGGTCGATGTTTATTCCGGGCAGGTCGTGGACGTGATCTACGATATATTCTGGTAAGCGCTCCGTTCGACGATATGTCGGGTGTCGCCACCGGCGGCACCCGCCTTGTCATCGGGCGCACCACACGCGAAATGGCGCGATCATGACGGCGAATCTCGGATCTCCAGTGCAACCATCGCAACTGCGGCGATTGATCGGCGAGCGGGTGAAGGCGCGGCTGGATGCCGATCCGCGTATGGAGCGTCTGCCGAGCGACCTTGCGGTCGCCTATCGCTGCCGCGACTATCTTGATGCGAGCCGGTGCGCGCAGTTGATCGCGATGATCGACGCGAACCGCCGGCCCTCAACCTTGCTTACCGACCGCGACAGTTCGGAAGTTCGGACGAGCGAAAGCTGCGATATGCAACGTGCGGCCCCCGAAGTGCGCGAGATTGACGAGGGCATCGCCGCGCTGCTCGGCATCGCACCCGAAAATGCGGAAACGATGCAAGGCCAGCGTTACGAAGTCGGCCAGCTTTTCCGCCCGCACCACGACTATTTCCATGATCGCGAAAGCTACTGGCCGGCGATGAAGATCAGCGGCGGGCAGCGGACCTGGACGGCGATGGTCTACCTCAACGACGTGGAAGAGGGCGGCGCAACCTGGTTTCCACAGGCCGGGCTTCGCGTTGCGCCCCGGCGCGGGATGCTGCTCACCTGGAACAACATGAACCCGGACGGCAGCCCGAACCTGGCGACGCTCCATGAGGGGTCGCCCGTCACCGAGGGGGTGAAATATATTGTCACGAAATGGTTTCGGGAGGGCCCCTGGATAGCGGGCTGCTGATACCGACGGGCTGCGCGAGAGCGATGAAATGTGCCAATAGGCGGCGATGAACATATCTGTCCTCGGCATTGAAAGATCCATCCTTGGCCAGCCGTGGCGCTGGCGCGCATTGGCTTCGGACCAGCGCGAAGATTTGATACCCGACGATCTGGTCACGCAATTGCTGCTGGCGCGTGGCGCGCCGCGGGATGCGCTGGAGCTCCACCGTAATCCCACCATACGCGGGTTCATGCCCGATCCTTCGATTTTCCGGGATATGGACCGCGCAGCGGCCAGACTTTCCGACGCGGTCGAGAATGGCGAGCGGGTCGCAATCTTCGGCGATTACGATGTTGACGGGGCCACCTCTGCGGCCCTGATGATCCTGCTGCTGCGAGCGCTGGGGCTGGAGGCGCGGCCTTATATTCCGGATCGGTTGATGGAGGGTTATGGCCCGTCCGGGGCCGCGCTCGTGCGTCTGGCGGGCGAGGGGGCGACGCTGATCGTTACGGTCGATTGCGGCGCACAAGCGTTTGAGGCGCTGCATGCGGCGCAAGCGGTGCCGGTGGACGTGATCGTGGTCGATCACCACCAATGCGCCACCACGCTGCCGCCGGCACTGGCGCTGGTAAACCCGAATCGCCTGGATGAGGCGGAAGGGCGCGCGCATGGCCATCTCGCGGCCGTGGGGGTTGCCTTCCTGCTCGGCGCGGCGCTGTTGCGCGAATTGCGGAAGCGCGGCTGGTTTGCCACGCGCCCGGAGCCGCGCCTGATCGACCTTCTCGATATCGTCGCGCTGGGCACCGTGGCGGATGTGGCGCAGCTACGCGGGCTCAACCGGGCGTTCGTCGCGCAGGGTCTGAAGGTGATGGCCGGCCGCCAAAATATCGGGCTTGCGGCATTGATGGACGCGGCGCGACTGACTCGCGCGCCAACCGCGGCCGATCTGGGCTTCGCACTTGGCCCGCGGATCAATGCCGGCGGGCGAGTGGGGCGCGCCGATCTCGGCGTGCGCCTTCTTACCACGCGCGATCCGATCGAGGCACGGGATATAGCAGGTGAACTCGACCGTCTGAACGAGGAGCGGCGCGCGATCGAAATGTCCGTCCAGGAGTCCGCTGAGGGCTTAGTGGCGCACGACCGCGCGGTCGCTGTTGTCGCGGGCACAGGATGGCATCCTGGCGTTATCGGCATCGTCGCAGGGCGCTTGAAGGAAAAGCGTGGGCGACCCGCGATCGTCATCGCGATCGATGAAGCGGGGATCGGGAAGGGTTCCGGGCGCTCGATCGTCGGCGTCGATCTCGGGCAGGCGGTGCTCGCGGCGAAAGAGGCAGGGTTGCTCGTCGCAGGCGGTGGACATGCAATGGCCGCTGGATTGACGATCGAGGCGAACAATATTCCGGCCTTCACGGACTTTCTGGAGGAACGGCTGGCCGAAAAGATCACAGCAGCGGCGGCGGACCGCGCTCTGCTGGTCGATTCGGTCCACGCACCGGGCGGCGTTACTCCGGAACTGGTCGAGGCGCTTGAGGCTGGCGGCCCCTATGGCACCGGCTGGCCTTCGCCACGCGTCGCGATCGGACGCGTGCGCCCCGTTCGCGTCGATGTGGTCGGCAATGGGCATGTGCGCGCAATCATGGCCGGCGACGACGGCCGCAGCTTCAAGGCAATGGCCTTCCGCGCGGCGGACACGGCGCTGGGCCAGGCCCTGTTGGGCGCAGAGCCGCACCGTCGGCTGTGGCTGGCCGGCCGGCCAAAGATCGATACATGGGGGCAGCGGCCGGCGGCAGAGCTTCATCTAGACGATGCAGCCTGGGCAGATTGAGTTTGCGGCGATTGTTGCCTTGACCGCGCCGCTTCCGTCGCCTAACCGCCGCTTCGCCCAATGGCCCCTTCGTCTAGCGGTTAGGACGCGGCCCTTTCACGGCTGAAACACGGGTTCGATTCCCGTAGGGGTCACCAGATTCTGACGAAGCCAGGAATCGCGGTAATTGAGCGCGTTTCCGCAAGTTTAGAGATCGAGACTGTTCGCGATCCGCTATCACCTGCTGCGTTTCGCCAGCACGGCCGCATTTTGCGCGATCGTGAACATCGATCAATAATCATTCAGTTCGTCGCTTCAGATCCGTAAATATCGAAAGTACCAGACCATAGGATCAAATTCCCCGTAAGAATATGACATTCTTATGAAATTATCCAATAAGCTACAGTGTAAAGCGGTAAAAGTAATCACCGGGTAATCACCAAAATTGGCGCGTTTTCGTAGATTAGCGCAGTGGCGGCGGTGCGTGACCCGTGCATTCCTAGCAGTCGTCTCGGCCGGAACCACTGCACCCAAGGCATCCTCCGGCTCGCCCAGAAGGACTGCTCGTGCCGAAACTCGGCATTCCTCCGTGCGAGAGGGACATATCTTTCAGTTGCGTGAGCGGTCTTAATGCCGATGGCTTTCAGCAGGGCGCGCACCAAGCGGCAGAACCGTGAGTTGAACATCCACTTTTCCTACGCGCTGGAATGTCAGCGTCAGCGGCACCGTGTCTCCGGCGACGAACGGCGCGTAGAGGCCCTCGAACATGAGATGGTAGACGCCGGGCTGCAGCGTCACCTGTCCGTGCGCTGTGATCGGCAAAGCGTTGAGGTCGCGCATGCGGGCGATGCCGCGGTCGGTGCTCGACGCGTGCAGCGTCACCCGCTCGGCCCAGGGGCTGCTTGCCGCGATAAGCCTGTCCTCGACCGGCTGGTTGTTGACGATCGTCAGATAGCCAGCGCCCGTGGGCGCCCCGCCGGGCATAGCCGGCGCCCATGGGTCGACGATAGCGATAGGGCCGCTGACCTGCACCTCGCCGCCATGAGCGTGCGCGGCATCGGTTGTATCATGAGGTGACAGATAAGTGGTGATATAGGCAGTCGCGGAGATGATGGCGGCGAACAACAGCAGTTCACCAACGATCATCCGTCGCAGCCGGATACGCGCCCTGTCCTGGCCGGCAAGTTGCGGTGTGAGCACGACCCGGTTGACCCCGGCGAGTGCGAGCAGCAGCGCTGTCAGCCCCAGCTTCGTTAACAGGGCTTGCTGGTAGGCAAGCGCGAGGTCGATGCGAAACTCGAGCAGGAGCGTGGCAGTCGTCAGCGCGGCGATAAGTAGAGCCATAACGACCCAGACCGCTTGGCGGCTGAAGCGACCGACCAGCTCGGGGAAATTCGTCGAGGCGGTGCGACCGGTCGCCAGCAGAATCCAGAGCCCACCGCACCACCAGGCGGCGGCGGTGACATGCAGGATTATGGTGATTGAGGTGAGCATCCCGCGTGAGGCGGAATGGCCTACGACGCCGAACGCGACAAGAATCAAGACCGCGCCAATGGGTGCGGTGCGGCGTTCGGTTTTGAGCGCCAGCCATAGGCCACCGATCAGCTGCAGGCCGAGGGCGACGCCAAGCGGTGACAGGAAGATCGCAGCGAGAGTGGGGGCATCCGCATCGCCGCCGAGCCGCAGGAAGAAGATCAGCGCCGTTGCGCAGGAGGTGAGGACGAGCAGACTGCCGGCAGATCGCACCAGACTGGTCGGGAGGTGCAGCGGCGTCTTGAGGCCCCACGCGAGCGACACACGCGCGATCGCCAGCCCGGCCCCGGTCAGCGCTGCGGCGTAGCCCAGCGCCTTGACGATGGCAGCGATCGCCTCAAGCATGTCAGGGCTTGGGCGCGCGCAGCACGACGATGATGCTGCCTTCGACGACATGCCCGTCGCGCGACAGCGCCCGCCAGCGGACCTCGTTGCGGCCACGCGCGAACCCTGGCCTCGCGGCATTGAAGGTCGTAGCGCTTCCGGTCGGCGTGAAGGACAATTGCCGTTCGCCGGCAGCCGTGACGAGCGTCAGCGAGGTCAGCGAGGCGGGTTCGAGGAAGGTCAGCGTCAGCACCGGCGGGGATTGGGTGAGCACGCTGCCACTCGGCGGATTGGAGCTACGCAGTGCCGTATGGGCCTGAACGGCGGCAGGTATCGCCGCCAGTATCAGAGCGAGAGCCGCCCGAAATCCTTTCGTCATTTGCTCTTGTCCTTTCGGAGCCAGGGATTGGCGAAGCGCGGATCGTGGAGCAGCGCCCCGTCTGTCAGGGAATTAAGGAAGGCGATAACGTCAGCCCGCTCCTCGCGCGTCAGCGTAAAGCCCGGCACGAACGAGCTTTTGAAGGGATTGGTGCGCCCGATACCGGCATGGGGTCCCGACGCGATCGTCCGGCCGCCAGCCGCATAATGATCGAGAACACCATCGAGCGTCGCGATCGAGCCGTCATGCATGTAGGGACCGGTCACCGCGACATTGCGCAGGCTCGGCGCGCGGAACCGGCCCATATCCTCCGGCTTGCCGGTGATCTCCATGATGCCGGTGTTGTCGGCCGGATAAGCCCCCTTGCCGTCAAGATTATAGAGGCCGGTATTGTGGAAGGCGATCTCCCCGGCCTTGTTGCGCTCGTGGAGCACTGTGTCGGCAAGGTTCAGGCCATTGTGGCAATGGTGGCATTCGAGGCGTTCGGAGAAGAACAACGCCTCGCCGCGGATCGCGGCATCGGACACCGCATCGACATCGCCTTCGTAGCGGTAGCGGTCATAAGGCGACCGCATCGACACGATCGAGCGCTCGAAGGCGGACAAAGCCCGGACGACGGTCGCGAGCGAGATTTCACCATTGGCCTCGGGAAAGGCCTCGGCGAAAAGTCGCCGATAGATCGGCTCGGCCGCGAGCCGCTTCACCATCTCCTGTTCTTTCCCCGCCAGACCCAGTTCGATCGGTTCCTGGCCGATCAGCGGCACCAGCGCCTGCTGCTCCAGATGCCTGAGCAGAGGATTGGCCCAGGTCAGCACCGGGAAATAGGCGACGTTGACCAGCGACATCGAGTTGCGGGGGGTCGACTGGCCCGTTACGCCCCTTGCGACCGCGCGCCCATCGGTGAAGGCGCGGGATTGCTGGTGGCAGCTCTCGCACGACATCGAGCCGTCAGCGGACAGGCGCTTGTCGTAGAAAAGGTGGCGTCCCAGTTCGACCTTGGCCGCCGTCGTGGGATTGGCGGCGGGCTCCATCGGCTTGGGCGCCCATCCCGGCAGACCGAAATCGTACCGGCTGGGCACCATCGCCTCGATCGGCTGCAGCGCCGATTGTCTTTGCTGGGCGTGCGCGATGCTGAACAGCATCAACATCGCGGACACAGCCAGAGCGATATTCGACGCGCGCTGCACGGCTATTCCGCCCGCACCCATTTCTGCCCGGCCGACGGCTGTCCGTCGAACGCAAGGCCGAGGCGATCGAAGATCGCGGTGCAGTCGCCATCGCCGGGGAAGGACATGCAACCCGATGCTGACTTCGGCGCATTAACCGTGATGTCCGTGCCCGCGAGCAGCGCGCCGAGGTCGAGGACCACGGTGGATTTCGCGGGATCGAAGCCTTCGAGCCGATAGTGCGGTCGGTTGGGATTGGCGCAGGGTGTCGTCGGCGCGGTCATTGGCGAGCCCTCACCGCAATTGGTGCTGCCAAGATGGATCGAGAAGCCGGTAGCGGCATTGGGACCGCCCGCGCCGCCGCTGGTCTCCAGATCGATCCCGGTGAACTTGTAGCCGATCCGCCACGGCCAGGTCATTGCGGTCACGTTGAGCGGCGCGGCGGCGAGCGTCGGGTCCTGATGATTGACCGCCTGCGGGACGCCGATGTCGAAGACGAGCCCGCGATAGTTGCCCGCCGGCACCGTGCCGCGCACCACCATGTTCGTCGCCGCGTTGCCGTTGCAATTGCCGGTACCGTTCTCGAAATCGAGCAGCGCCACCTGATCGCTCTGCCACTGATCGTCAGGGGTGAGCGTCACCGGCACTTCACGACCCCTGGCGTCGATCAGCTTCACCGCCGAGACGTATAGGCGCAGGTCTTGGAAACGCAGGCCTGCCTTCGCTGTGCCGACATTGGCATAGGCCTTGTCGCAACGCGCCGGTTCGCTCCCGACACGGGCATCGAAGCGTATTTGGACCGGCTGTGCCTGCGCCAGCGCGGGCACGGCAATGGAAGCGCTAATCAAAGCTATTCCGCCAGTGATGATCGATCGCATAACATTCTCCATTATCTGTCTGTTGTATGAGTTCCGGGTGCTGGGTGAGTGCATCTTCAGAAAGATACCGACCCTCGAATGCCGATCGTCCTCGGCGGCACGCGAGTTGCGAAGGCCACAGGGTTCGGGAAGATTTCGTCCCGCTCGTTGAGCAAATTGTCGCTGAACACGCCCAATGTGTAGCGTCCGAAGTCGAACGTGGCGCTGGCGTTCAGCAGGTCCAGCCTGTCGCCTTGCGCCGTCAGGCTCGCCGTGCGCTGTGCGACGTTGCCCGCGCCGCGCCGATTATAGTCCACGCGCACGCGTCCCTGGACGCTGGCGGAAAGGTTTGCCTGTGCATCGACGAAGAAGGTGAGGTTGGACTTCGGGATGTAGTTGAGCCGATCACCCTGCGCATAGGCGCTTCGAGGAGCAACCGACACGACCTCCGTGTCGAGCAGCGCGCCGGCGCTGCCCAGCGCCAGCCATGGCAACGGGCGAAGCTCGAGCGACCAATCGATCCCCTTGATATGCGCGCGGCCGACATTTCCGGTGTATCCAAGTCCGATCGAGTTGGCGATCGTCGACACCTGCATGTCGCTGTAGCGGCTGATAAAGCCCGCCACTTCGCCCGTTAGCAGGCCGTCCATCGTGCTGAACTTCGTGCCGAGTTCATAGCTCCACAGCTTTTCCGGTCCGAACGACGGCGGAACAGCCGCATTGACGACGTTGAACCCGCCGCTGCGGAAGCCCTTCGCAACGCTGGCAAAGACGTTCCAGCGCTCGCCGAGCCGATAGGAGACGTAAATCCGCGGGTCGACGGAATCGAACGTCTGGTCCGCCTGGTTTGCCGAGGGAGCCTTCTCCTTGTCGGAGAAGTACCGCAGGCCGCCGCCGATCTCCAATCGGTCCGTCAGGTCGAAGCTGGTGTTCGCGTACACCGATATGCTGTCACTCTTGATGGCGGCGATGTTGGGGAAATTGACGGGTGTGCCGACAGTGCCGTTCGCCGGCCCCAGCAGGTAGAGCGTGTTGTCCGAGAAGTAATCGCCGTGCCGGTACAGACCGCCTACAGCCCAGCGCCAACGACGATCGCTTTCCGAACTCACCCGCAGTTCGACGCTCTGCGCCTTGTCGTTATTGTCGAAGCGGAGGAACCGGCCATTGCCGGCGAAGGGGCTGTAGAAGGCGCCGCGCGACACGTTGCGGAAGGCGGAACCGACCGCGAGCAGGTTCACGCCTTCCAGGTCCCAGTTGGCGGTCAGGCTGTAAAGTTCGTGATCGTTGGAGGCGGGCTGCACCGCATCGGGAGCGAATGCCGGCAGGATCAGATTGGCATCGGCATTCTCGCCGTTGCTGAGCGAGCCGACATCGTTGCGATGGATCTGCACCATTGGCGTCAGCGATAGGCTGTCCGTGAGGTGGATCAGCCCCTTCACACGAATCTCGAAAAGCTCGCCGTTGTTGATGTTACGGCGGCCCGCTGTCGGCGCGTCGATCCAACCGCCCAGATTCTCGTAGATGCCGGAGACGCGAAGAGCGATGCCGTCGCTGACCGCCAGATTGGCTACGCCGGTAATCCGCTGCGACGCTGCGCCGCCCTTCGTTCCCCACAGCTCCGCGTCAGCGCTCAGGCTTGTCTCCCCGATCACCGGCGCCCGGGTCAGGAAGCGGACGGTGCCGCCAAGTGACCCCTGCCCGTAAAGCGTGCCTTGCGGCCCCTTCAGCACCTCCACCCGTTCCACATCGAGCGCGCGGAAGTCGAGCGGGCGGCCCAGCGGACCATCGGCAGCGATCTCGTCCAGATAGATGCCGACCTGCGGAAAGTTGCCGCCGCCGTCCCCCACGCCGCGCAGCATCGCGCGGTTCTGTGCCATGCCGGTGACGACATTGATCAACTCGGGAACCGCGAAAGACAGTTCCTGAAGCGTGGTGATCCGACGTTCCTTCAGCTCCGCGCCGTCGATCGTGTCGATCGTGATCGGCACGTCGATCAGCCGCTCTTCGCGCTGCTGGGCGGTTACGACGATGTCGGCATCATCCGTGCGGTCCTGCGCTACTGCGGGCACGGCCATGGTGCTCGACAAGAGAATCCATAAGAATCGTTGTGTCATACCTTCCCCCTTTTGGAATGGTGTCTGGAATGGTCAGCGACGCGATGTCGCCGCAGCGAAGCGATCCGAAACCGTCTTCCAGTTCACCACCTGCCACCAGCCATCGAGGTAATCGGCGCGACGGTTCTGGTATTTGAGATAGTAGGCGTGTTCCCAGACGTCGTTGCCCAGGATCGGCGTGCCCTTGACCTCCGCGGCATCCATCATCGGATTGTCCTGATTGGGGGTGGAGGTGATGGCGAGCTTGCCGTCGGCGCCGACGATCAGCCAGACCCAGCCGGAACCGAAGCGCGCTGTGCCCGCCGCCTTGAATTGCGCCTTGAACGCGTCGAGCGATCCGAACTGCGCGGTGATCGCCTTTGTCAGTTCGGCAGACGGCTGGCCCGCAGTGGCGGGCGGCGCCATCGTCGCCCAGAAGAAATTGTGGTTCCAATGCCCACCGGCATTGTTGCGCACCGCAGCGGGCAGCGCGCCGGCACGCGCAACCAGTTGCTCCAGCGTCTGGCCCGTCAATGCCGGATCGGCCGCCACCGCCTTGTTCAGATTGTCGACATAGGCTTGGTGATGCTTGCCGTGATGAATGGTCATGGTCTGCGCATCAATCGCAGGTTCGAGCGCGTTTGCGGCATAGGGAAGCGGCGGGAGGCTGAACGCTGCCGGTTGCGGCGAAGCTGAGGGTTCCGACTGTTGCGCCTGTGCGATGGCCGGATTCAGCAGAGCAGCGGCAGTGGCGAGAATGGCAGTAATGGTACGCATGAGTTTGGCTCCTTTGGCGAGGATCAGAATTTGCGAGTGAATGACAGTTCGACACTGCGCGGCGCGCCGATGAAGACGAGGCCGGACGCATAGCCCGACCAGTCGGCATAGAATTCGTCGGTCAGGTTGCGCCCTCGCAGCGTCAGCGTACCGAACGGTGCGTTCCAAGATACCGCCGCATCGAACGTCGTGAATGCGTTGACCTTCGTGACGTTCGCAGTCTCGGTATAGAAATCGCCATTGTGGCGCACGCTGCCCACCAGCGTTATCGGCAGCGCCTTGGGCGCATAGGTAACGACGAGATCGGCAAGTTGCTCGGGTACGTTCTGTGGTCGGTTGCCGGCACGGTTGAGCCCCCCGGCTTCGATCAGCTGCAAATACTTCGCATTGAGCAGCGTGCCGCTTGCGGTCACGTTCAGTTCCGGCGTGACCGGCAGGTTGAGCGATAGTTCCGCCCCGCGTGATCGCTGAGAACCACCTTGAAACACCACGGCCGGATTGATCGGGTCGCGGGTGAGGATGTCGTCCTGCTCGATGTTGTAAACCGAGGCGGTCAATTCAACGCCGCTACCGGTGAGCGACGTCTTAATTCCGGCCTCGTAAGAACGGCCGGTGGTCAGCTTGTAGCGGGCGTTGGTCGCGCTCAGAAACAGCAGGCCGCTGACCGGCGTGACGGTATATGTATATTGCGCGAACAATTGGGTCCGCGGCGTAATGCTGTAGACCGTGCCTGCCCGCCATGAGATCGGGTGATAGCTCTGGCCGTAGGTCTGGACCGCGCCGCTAGTAGCGTTGAGGACGCGGCGATCGAGCTTGACATCGTCATAGCGAATGCCGCCGACGACCAGCCACTGATCGGTCAGGTTAAGTGCGTTTTCCGCGAAGATCGCGAGCGCATCGACCTTGGCGGTGACGTCCTGACGGGTGTCGAAATTGGCAGGTGTGTCGGCCGGGAATGTGCCGCGCACCGGATTGAACGGGTCGAGCGACGTGCCCGTGCCGAAGCGGCGAACCGTGAAGAAGTCGGTCTCGCCATATTCCGCGCCGATCGTGAACCGGTTGCGCAGGCCGCCGATGCGCCCGTCGAAGGCAAGGTGCAGCCGCTGGTTCCAATATTGATGATCGTGGCTGATATAGGTCGCGCCGCGCCCGATCAGCCCGGTCGCCGCGTTGAAGCTATATTCGTCGGCGTCCTTGTAGTCGCGGAAGCTGTCATAATAGCTGGTGTCGCTGACGATCTTGAGCGTGTCGGTCAGCGCATATTCGGTGCGCGCGCGCAGCCAGGTCGTGTTCGACCCGTCATGGCCGTCGGTATAGTCATAGTTGGTCCGGCGCATCGCCTTGTCGAGCACGAGGCCCGAACTGCCGGAAACGGCCGAGGACGGGTCACGGGCGACCGCGCGGGAGACGACCGGCGTGCCGTAATAGGCCGTGTTGAACCGATCCTCAAAGTGATCGACCGAGACCACCAGCGAGAAGCGGTCGCTGGGCTTGAACAAAAGCGACCCTGTCGCGGCGAACGTCCGGCTGTCGGTATCGTCGATCCAGCCCGAGGAGCGCGAGAAAGAGACGTCGCCGCGCACGGCCACGGTCTTGCTCAACGGCAGGTTTGCGTCGGCGGCGAGCCGTCCGGTGTCGAAGCTGCCGTAGCTGGCCAGCATCTCGCCGCTCGCCCCTTCCAGATTGGGGCGGCGGGGCACGAAGTTGATCGCGCCCGCAAGTGCGCCTTCGCCCGAGGTGACCGAGGCAGGACCCTTGATGACCTCGATCCGCTCGAATGACCAGGCGTCCCAGTTGCGTAGGCCGACGTCGGAATTGGCCATCCGCACGCCGTCATAGAGATAGTTCACGGCGCGGTGGAAGCCGCGCATCGAGACCGAGCCGATCGATCCGGGCAGGTTGCCAGATGCGACGCCGGGTGCGGCGTTCATCGCTTCGATCGCGGTGCGAACGCCTTGGAGCTGGAAGTCCTGTTGCGTGACTACGTCCACGACTGCCGGAGTCTCGCGAATGGTGAGGCCCAGGCGGCCGGAGACTTCGGTCTCCTTCTCAAGCTGCTGGCCGGTCACGATGATCGTATCGCGCTCCGGGCGATCGGCGTCGTCGTCACTCTGGGCGAGTGCCGGCGAGGCGACGAAGCACGCGGCGACGGCGATTAGCGATGATTTCACGAGAGACTCCCTGTTGCATTTTATTGGGCGCGGGCGGCGAGGCGCCGACGCCAGTGAAGGAACCCGGTCACGAACAGACCGAGCGGAACGAAACCAAGGATGATGGCGAGGATGCGGGTCGAAAGGCCGCCAACCGATCCGTCGTGGAGGACGCGGATCCATTTGGCGGTCGTGGTGCTGGTATTGCCTCGCTGGACGTCATGCACGGCCAGTACCTCGCCCGAATATTGATCGACGAAGACGAAGCTGCTTGGAAATCGGCTGTGCGGATCGCCGGGCATTTGCACCCGCATGCGAAATGGCTCGGACCCCATCCCGGGTACGTCGATGAAGGCGAGCCTTGCTTCGGGGACCACACGGTGCGCAGCCGCCAGTGCTTGCGATACTGGGATCTGGACGCCGCTCGACGCCGCCGATTGCGGGTCCGGCACCTTGTCAGGCGGTGCGATGACGGCGGTCAGCAACTGGGTCTTGACCGTCGGCAACGCCAATAGTGCTCCGGTGCCGACCAGGATGAAGAGCAAGGCCATGCTCCACACGCCAGCCAGCTTGTGAAGATCGCGCAGGCGGCGGATCGGCGGAGCCTTGCGCTTGAAAGCCAGCGCCTTGCGCCACGGCCCGCGCGGCCACCAGACAATGACGCCGCTGACCAGAAGCACCAGCATCGCGAAGCCCGACCAGCCGACGATCTGGCTGCCGATCTCGCCGGCGAGCAGGTGCATGTGGAGCTCGTAGAGCCAGCTCATCAGATAGCCGCCCCATGGCTCGGCGCGCAGCACCCGAATCCCATCCGACGAGAACCACACCATTTCGCGCTCGGCGTGATGGCTGTGATGATCCGACGGGTAGTAGCGCGCCGGAATCGCACCGCCTTGTCCGGTGGCTTCAAGGGACCAGCTGCCATGCGGATCGTGCCAGCGTGCTCGCCCGGTGGCGAGCGCACGATCCCAGACCGGCGAGGTCCAGCCCGGTGCCGC
Source organism: Sphingomonas sp. 3P27F8 (assembly GCF_005502745.1). Taxonomy (GTDB): domain Bacteria; phylum Pseudomonadota; class Alphaproteobacteria; order Sphingomonadales; family Sphingomonadaceae; genus Sphingomonas. Next base: position 188,155 of record NZ_SCNL01000003.1, on the reverse strand, counting down.
CGTGCTCACCCTCTCCTCGATGGCTGGATTCAGCGCACCGTCGATCTCGATGTAGAACACCAGGGCCGAGCCGGTCGCACCCAGCAACGCGAATAGTCCGCCAAGCGACAGCCCAAGCCAGAGATGAACCTGTCGTAGCAGAATGCGCGTGCGCGATCTCATGCGGTGCGGCTGGGTGCGCTGGCGAGTGCGGCGTTGATGCGTGGGATCAACGCCCGCCGCTCGGCGACCGCGATCCGTGTCACGACCGCGTGACGCTCGTGCTTCTCGCGACGCCTCGATAGGCGTCGGTTCAGTCGATATGGCTCGGTCAGAGGTCATGACGGATGAAGCAGGCCGCGAGATCGCAGCCACCAGAGCAGTTGCTCGAACCAATGGTCGCTGGTCGCGCCCTTCGGCTTCAGGTCGAAGCCGTGCCCGCCGCGTTCATAGATATGGAGTTCCGCCGCCGCGCCGGCGTGCCGCCATGCGTCGTAAAGCAGCACCGCGTCCCTTGGCTGATACTCATCATCCGCGGCCGCTGCGATGAAAGCTGGCGATGCGTCCGCCGGGACCGGGGTTCGAACGCCGCCATAGATCAGCGCGACGAAGTCCGGGCGCAACGCTCTATCTCCGATCGCCAGATCGGCGGCGAGAAAGGCTCCTGCCGAAAAGCCGATGAACCCCACCCGCTTGGGGTCGATGCCCCATTCGGCGGCGCGCTGGCGCACGGCCGCCATGGCGCGCGCGCCGTCCTCCACCGCGTGCGGCTCCCCGGCAAAGCGTGGCGCCTCGGTGGGAACCCCTGTCTTCGCGCGCGCCATGAGGATTTCCATCTCTCTGAGATGGACTTGTGGAAGCTGCATCGGATCGGGCGCGCTTCGTATCGTGCGATATTTGAGCACGAATGCCGTGATGCCCTGCTCTGCAAGCTTGCGGGCGACGTCGGTTCCTCCGGCCTCATAGCCGAGCCCGACGAAGCCTCCGCCCGGCGCAACGATCATGGCCGTGCCGTTCGCTCGGCCGGGTGCGGGCCGGAACAGTTCGAGCGTCGGCTCGCTGACATTGAAGATCAGCGTGTCGCCCGACGTCTGCTTTATCCGGGTTTCCGGGACGCCGAGCGGAGTGACGGTGTGTGGCGCATAGAGTGGAATGACCTGCCCATCGCCTGCCGGCGTTTGTGCAGCTGCCATTGTCGTGAATAGCGCGACGGCAAGCAGGCCAGCCTCGAACCTCAGGAGAGAAGCCAGTCCCGTCACAGCTCGACCCTCAAAGAAGCCGTCAGCGTGCGCGGCGCGCCGGGCTGAATCCAGTCGGGCGAGAACTGGTGCTGGGAGACATAGTAGCGCTTGTCGAAGACGTTCTTGAGGTTGATCTGCGCGGTCATGTTGGCGCCGCTCAGGCGGAAGCTGTAGGCCGCCTGGGCGTCGAAGCGGACATAGGATGGCAGAGTCACCGTGTTGCCGACGTCCCCGAAGCGGTCGGCCTGGTAGAAGGCACCGCCGCCGATCACGCCGCCGGGAATGATGCGGTAGCGCGCCCACAGGCTAGCCGCATGCTCGGGCGTATTCGCCAACTTCAGAGGGCCACCGTCCACCTTGGTATCGGTGTAGGCGTAGGAGCTGATCACCGAGAGTTCCGGCGTGATCGCGCCGCTGAAATCGAGTTCGATACCGCGCGACCGTGCACGCCCGATCGTCTGGATCACCGGGAAGAAGGTGAAGTCGCCGCGATTGGTCTTGACCAGATCGAAGGCCGCGACGGTTGCCGTGAAGCGCCTGTCCGCCGACTGGAACTTGTAGCCGATCTCATACTGCCGCCCCACTTCAGGATCGAGCTTGGTGCCATCGGGATTGACGCCGTTATTGGCGGAAAGCCCGCGCTGGAACTGGCCGTAGAGCACGTGCCCGCGCGCGAACTCCCAGACCGCGCCGACACGCGGCGAGGTGAAGCTGACCTTGTTTGGCGCGAGGCCCGGCGACGAATAGATCGTGCTGGTCCAATCCTGCCGCACCGCCAGCACGGCGTGGACGCCGCCGCCGAAGTCGATATTGTCCTCAGCCGAGACCGAGTACCAGCGGTCGCGGTCGACGATGTCGACCGGCGCGGCGGTGCTGACGTCGAGCGGGGGCGTGTTGCCGAGCGCCGGCTTGTCGACGCTCACCGATGACACCTGCTGGAAATAGGACAGGCCGGTCTTGCCTTCGCGAAACCATTCCACGCTCACCGCCAGCTTGTGGACGAGCGAGCCGGTGCGGACGTCGCCCAACAGATCGGCGCTGACTTGGTCCATCCGGAAATGCCCGTCGGGACGAACGTTGAAATAGTAGCGGGCAAGCTGGCGCGAGGAGGCGAACACGTCCTCGCCGGTGGTCAGGTCGAGCCGATATGGGGCCACGTCAACCTCGCGCGTGTCGGAGCGCATGTGGATGCCGCGCAGCTTCAGTTGCCAGCCGCTGCCAATTGCCTGGGCGACGTCCAGCCGATAGAGCTGGGTCTCGTCCTTCGACAGGATTGGCGCGTCGTTGTACGCGGTGTGCAACGGGATGTTCGCGGGCCGATCGCCGTCCGACGGGATGCCATAGTCATTGCGATAACGGTGGTTGAAATAGCCGACCGTCAGCGCGACGCGCGTGTCGCTGCTCGGCACCCAGGCAAGCGATGCGTTCACCGTGCCGAGCCGCTCGACCACATAGTCACGGTTGGAATCGGTGGTGAGATAGCTGCCCGATACGGACGCCAGCCAATGCTGTTCGCTATCCAGCGCTCCGCCGATCCGCGCCGAACTGCGCGACAGGCCATATTCGCCGACCGTCTGGTCGAACTCTACCGATCGCGCCGCCACCAGCGGGCGGGAGCGGATGTTGACGAGACCACCGGGCTCGGCGCGGCCGAACAGCACCGAATCCGGACCCTTGACGACCTCGACCGCCTCAACATTCGTCAGATCGATGGGCAGGCCTCGCACCTTGGCGCCATCGAGATAATAAGTCCCGCTGCCGAACAACGAGCTCTGCGTCGTCATCGAGACGGTGGAGAAGCCGCGCAGGACGAGCAGCGGCGCGGTCGCGCCGCCAAAGCCGAAGTCCGAAGACACGCCGGCGACATTGCGCACCGCATCGGTCAGCGTGATCGCATTCTGGTCGCGCAGCACCTGGCGGGTGACGACCTGCACCTATTGCGGAGTCAGCAGGATCGGCTGTCCGGTCTTGCTCGCGCTGGTGGGCTCGTCCGGCGCATATTGGCCGGTGACGACGATATCAGCGTCGCTTGGCCGCTCATGATCCTGCGCGAGAGCGGATGAGCTGGTAGCACAGGCGAGTGCCGTACCGAGCGCGATGATGGAAGTCTTCATGATATTCCCCCTTGGAAGCTGATTTCTTGCTGTTTCAATTTCGGGCGGCGCCGAGCGCGGCAGCGATGCGGGGCTGAAGCGCCCGTCGTTCGGCCGCCGAGACGCAAAGCCCGATGGGATGGCGCTCGCGCCGGAAGACGAGCCAGAGGTCGCAGTCGAGTTCCGTGCGTCCCGAAGCTTCCAGCCGCGTCCAGAAGACCGGTAGCCTGACGCTTGACCGGCGACCGCGATTGTCGAGGCGCTCCAGCTCGACTTGACCATCGACTACCCTAAGACGCTCTTCCGGAACCGGCCCGCGGTTGAAGATGTGGAGGGCGACCGCCAACGCGCCGATGTCGAGCGCGGAGAAGATGAGCACCGGCCAGGCGCCGAGCAGGACGAAGCGCAGCGAGACGATTGTTGCCGCCAACCCGGCGGTGATGAGCAAATATTTGCCTTGAATGGGCAGCGCCGATCGCGGCGCGCTCATGCGGATTTCCAGACCCTCGCTGACGGGCTGCTCCCAGGGCCCCGGTCTGCCGCGATCTCCGCGGGCCGCCGTCACTGGACAACCCCGGCAACGGCGGCGAAACCACCACCAGCACTCAGATCCGGGCTGATCAGCGCGTCGCCCATCCGGAAGAGCAAGCACAGTCCGATCAGAATCCACGCGGACCGTCGAACCTGGCGAAGCCAAGCGATGAAGGGCGGCATTCGGGACGGCGCGGCGTGGACATGGATGGTGTACCGGCCACGCGTCGCCGGCAGGACAAGTGATGACATTGCAAAGAACCTCGGCTGGCCGGGACCAGCGCCTAGAAGCGCAGGGCGGGCCAAATCTGACGCGGGTGCGTAAGCGCGCAATCCGTAGGCACGCCATAGCGCGCCCACGGACCCCCTCGCTCAAGCGGCGATTGCGATCAGAGTGCCGGAGGTCCTCGCAGAGGAGGACGAAGATAGGAGACTATGCTGCTTGCAGACAGCGTCAGAGGACGCGTGCCCAACGCCAGAACAAACAGGATCGCGGCAGCAAGCAGGATTGGATCAGCCGCCGGCAGCGACAGTGCAGAAAGACCAGCGAACGCGCAGGGCTGCTCGGCCTTGCCGGGATGACCGTCGTTATCGGATTTGTGCTCGAGTCCCGGAACGGTCATCACCATGGTCGCGGGCCCCATGCCGGAGCAGATGCTCACTACGATCTGGCCATTGGACACAGTCGGCATGAAGCCGGCTGGAATGGCGATCTTCAGCAGCAACGCCAGCGCGATGATCGCGCAGGCGAAGGGCCGATTGGCAAAGACGAGGCGACGCAGCCGGTGCACAGCCTGCGCTCATAATATCAACTACCGAGCTTGTCATTCCGCAATGAGCCTTGAGACGATTTGTCTATGGCTACTGGCTGAGGGAATAGTATCTGGAGGCGTCATTGGAAGCCATGAGGCTGCGAGATGCACCATGTGCGACGTTTGGTCGGCTGCTCGCAAGTGCGGCCATTCGCTCGATGCCGTTTGATCGGGCAATGTGTCCAATTTCGCTGTCCAGTAACGCGGGCGGCCAAAAATATTCACTCGCGTGAACGGAAGCAAAAGACCTCATGACCCAGCCGAAGAAAAGTAATCACCGGGCAATCACGCGTTTCGCTGAAATCTTTAAGTATCGTAGTGGCTTAGAGTAAGAACGGCGGCAACTGCGAGCTCTGGCGGGTTAACGGCGGCGAAAGGTCATATACCACACCTCGTGCCCCTGTCGTCGCGCCTTGCGCTCGTAGCGCGTTTCGGGCCAGTCGGCGGGGCGCGTGAGGAAATCGCGCGGCTCGCGCGCCGTCCATTCGAAATCACGACGTTGATCGAGAATCATCATCGCCCAGCGGCAATAGGTTGGATCGTCAGTGCCAAGCCGGAATTCGCAGCCCGGCTTCAGCTTTGCCGCGATCAGGTCCAGCGGCCCGTGGTTTACCATCCGGCGTTTGGCGTGTCGCGCCTTTGGCCAGGGATCGGGATGCAGCAGGTAGACGCGGCTCAGGCTGGCATCCGGCAGTCGCTCGATCACATCCAGCGCATCGCCCATATGAAGGCGGATGTTATCCAGCGCACGGTCGCGAATATGGCCGAGCGCGCCGACCACACCATTGAGAAACGGCTCGCAACCGATGAAGCCTGTGCCCGGCGCCGCCTCGGCCTGCCCGGCAAGGTGCTCGCCCGCGCCGAAACCGATCTCGATCTGAAGGGGGCGATCGTCCCCGAATAGCGAACGGGGGCCAAGCGGACCGCTCTCGGGGACTGAAACGCGCGGCAGCAAGTCCTCGACCAGGGCAGCCTGGCCCGCGCGCAGTGCATGGCCCTGGCGCCGGCCATAAAGGCGGCGGATCTTCGTGGGGTCGTTCATGATGGCGCGCGCCTAAAGCGCTGCGCGATCAAGGGCAATGCCGCGTTCATCCACGCGATCGTAAACCGCGCTCGACCGAGGGAAACAGGAGAAGATGATGCGTTGGGCGTGGGCGTTCGCAGTGCCGCTTGCGGCTTTGCCGGCAGCGGGCGATGCGCAGCTTGATTCGGCGAAGTCACTTTCCTTCGTAAAGCGTGACGGCCGCTGGACGAGTATACCCTTGCTGTGTGACTCGACGAACCGCGATCGCGCGATCGTGCTGGGTGCGCCGGGGCAGGGGGGGCAAATGGACCTCATCGCCTTCGCCAAACCCGCGTTGACGGCGCAGCGCATGGTGGTGCGCCTGGGGTTGGGCGATCCCGGTGCGGGGCAGATTTACTATCCATTGCTTAACCTTGCCGGCGGACAGATCGGCAATGTCCACGCGATCAATCCGGGGATGGTGGAGGCTGGCGCGACCACGCCTGCCGTCGTCTCGATCACGCTGGGCAAGCAGACGACCAATTGCCGCTTCGTCGCGCAAACGCGGGTACTCGCGATAACCGGCCGGCGCTCGATCCAGGTCGTGCGGACCGAGCGCAATGGCTATCGCTACACCAGCTATAATTTTGACAGCGAACTGCCCGAGATCGTGCAACCCGGGGGAGGGCAGGATACTCAGGCATCGCTCACGATCGATGGCGGCAGACTGGTCGATCAGGTCGGCGGCCGGCGCACTTATGAATTTGCCAATCGGGGCTTCGTCTATCGCGTGATGGTTTCGGTGGAGCCGACCCACCCCGGGGGCGGAGTGGAAGTGACACAGGGCTCGCGCACGATCGTCCGCGAGGCGTTCGGTGCCTATACGGCCGCGCTGCGCTAGACGATCACGCCGGGCGCGCACAAACGGCGCCCGGCGACAGGCGCTCAGGCAGAGACGGCGGCCTTGAGCTGATCGACCAGATCGGTCGCCTCCCAGGTGAAGTGCCTGCCGTCTGTATCGCGGCCGAAGTGGCCGTAGGCTGCGGTACGCGAATAGATCGGCGCGTTAAGCTTCAGATGCTCACGAATGCCCTTGGGGGTCAGGCGCACCAGCTTCGGCAGCACTTCCTCAAGCTTTGCTTCCGGCACTGTGCCGGTGCCGTGGGTATCGACATAGAGCGAGAGCGGCTCAGCGATCCCGATCGCATAGGAGAGTTGGATCGTCACGCGGCGCGCTAGACCTGCGGCAACCACATTCTTGGCGAGATAGCGCGCGACATAAGCGGCTGAGCGATCCACCTTGGTGGGATCCTTCCCGCTGAACGCCCCGCCGCCGTGCGGAGCCGCGCCGCCATAGGTGTCGACGATGATCTTGCGACCCGTTACGCCGGCATCGCCGTCGGGCCCGCCGATCTCGAAAAGACCGGTCGGATTGACATAAATCTTGTCTTCGGCCGGCAGCCAGCCTTCCGGCAGAATCTCGGCGAAAACGCCCTTGACATAATCGCGCAGCTTTGCCTGGCCCGGCTCGTTCGAAAGGTCGGCGGAATGCTGCGTCGAGACGACCAGCGCGGTCGCGCGAACCGGGCGCTCGTTTTCATATTGCAGGGTCACCTGGCTCTTGGCGTCCGGCTCCAGAAACGGCGCCTTGCCCGAATGCCGATCCTCGGCCATCCGCTCCAGGATCTTGTGACTGTAATACAGGGTAGCGGGCATCAGCCCCGGCGTCTCGTCAGTCGCATAGCCGAACATGATGCCCTGGTCGCCGGCGCCTTCGTCCTTGTTGCCGCTCTCATCGACGCCCATCGCGATATGCGCGGATTGCGGGTGAAGGTTGTTAGAGAAGGTAAAAGTCTTCCAGTGAAAGCCCGACTGCTCATAGCCGATGCGCTTCACCGTTTCGCGCACCGTGCGCTCGATCTCGTCCTCGACCCCAACCGCCCAGTTGCCGTCCGTATCCATGATCCCCTTGCCGCGGATCTCGCCCGCCAGCACGACCATATTGGTGGTGGTGAGCGTCTCGCACGCAACACGCGCCTCGGGATCCTTCGACAGAAACAGATCGACGATCGAATCCGAAATCTGATCGGCAACCTTGTCCGGATGGCCTTCGCTGACCGACTCACTGGTGAAAATGAACGACTGACGCATGATCGCTCCGATTACTTAACGATATAAAGATAGCTTTATATCGCCCTAGCGCCGCCGCCACCGGAAGGCAACCGCGACACCCGTCAGAAACAGCGTGACAAGCAGCGCGGCCCAGTTTCCGATCCGTGAGAATAGGGTCGGCGGAGCAGGCTGCGGCATTGCGACATCGATCGCGCCGGCCTTCTCATGCGGCACGGTCGCGATCAGGCGGCCATCGGCGGCGATCACGGCAGAAATGCCCGTGGGGGTCGCGCGAACGATCGGCAGGCCTTCTTCTATCGCGCGCATCCGTGCCTGCGCCAGGTGCTGCGGCGGCCCCCATTTACCGAACCATGCGTCATTGGACGGATTGAACAGAAGGCGCGGGCGATGGGCCTGGTCGATCACCTGCCCCGAAAAAATGATCTCGTAGCAGATCTGCACCCCCACCGCGCCAAAGCCGGGGAGCGTCAGACTGCGCGGCCCGGGTCCGTCGGCGAAATCCACGTCGCCGGGCACCAGCCGCGCCAGGCCAAGCGGCTTGAGCAGCCACGGCATCGGCAGATACTCACCATAAGGGACAAGATGCGCCTTGTCGTACCGCGACACGATTCGTGCCGATGGATCGATCGCGAACACCGAATTGCGCGCGCTGATGACATTTCCGTTGCGGTCGAACTGAAGCGCAGTTCCACCGGCGAGCAGCATATCCGCCGGCCCGAGCAGCGCGGCCAACCGCCGTCGCAGATAATAGGGGCTGGGTTGAAAGCCATATATGTACGCGGGATAGCCATCCTCAATGAAATCGCGGACGACTCCCTCTGGCCAGACGATCAGGCGCGGCGTCACACCCGCCGTCCCCGACAGGGCGGACAGCTTGCGTAAGAGCAGTTCGCCGTCACTCTCACCGCGCTGATCCTGCGAGACGTTGGGCTGCACGACGACGAGCCGCGGCGCGTTTTCTGGCGGCGCTGCAGGAGTCACGAGCCTGCCGTAGCTGAGCGCTTGTGCGGCGATCATCGCTGAAAGCGCCGCCACGCCGGCGATGACCGGAAGCGGGCGACGCGGGATCAGCAGTAACGCGCCAGCCAGCAACACCGTCAGGCCGGAAAGGGCATATGTTCCAACCGTGGCCGCCAAGGTCGCGACCGGCTGCACCGGCACCCAGATCACACCGAGCGGATCCCAGGCGTAGCCGGTGAACACAACGCTGCGCAGCCACTCGGTCGCGATCCAGGCCGCCGCGATGGCGAAGACATAGGCAGGATCGGGCTTGCCTCGCCCGCGGATCAGCCAGCCGGCGCCTGCCGCGATCGCCGGATAGACCGCAAGATAAAGTGCCAGCGCGATTGGCGCTGCATAGCCCAGCAGGGGTGGCATCTTGTCCTGAAAGTCAAAGGCGTGCTGGAACCAGTTGTTGTTGATCGTGAAATGGCCGACGCCAAAGACCCATCCCAGCCACAGCGCGCACTTCAGCGTAGGCGCGCGATGGATCAGCCCGATCCAGGCGGCGAGGCAGGCAAGCGTGAGCGGCCATAGGTTCAGCGGCGCAAAGCCGCACGCGGCCAGCGCGCCCAGCAGCAGGGCACCCAGAGCAGGGCGACGGGCGAGGGACATCATCATCGATCCTTCGTCGTGCCAGGGCCCGCCCCGGCGAAACGCGCCGCAATATCCCGCGCGCGCGGTTCATGCGGGAGGCGCAGCGCCGCTTCAAGCCCGGGGCTGGAGAATATTCTCTGCAGGTGTATGATCGAAACATGACACTTCGACCATTTCACCTCGCTTTTCCGGTTCACGATCTCACCGCCGCCCGTGCCTTCTACGGCGGGGTGCTTGGATGTGGTGAGGGACGATCCAGCGATCGCTGGATCGATTTTGATCTGGGAGGGCATCAGATCGTAGCGCATCTGGATGAATCGATGCGACCGGCCGAAACATGCAACGCCGTCGATGGTCATGAGGTGCCGGTGCCGCATTTCGGAATCGTGCTGACGATGAACGATTGGCGTACGCTGGCGGCGCGGGTGGAGGCGGCAGGCGTTCGCTTTGGCATCGCGCCGCATATCCGGTTCGCCGGGCAGCCGGGGGAGCAGGCGACGATGTTTTTTCGCGATCCATCCGGCAACGCGCTGGAGTTCAAGGCGTTTGCCGACGACGCGATGCTGTTCGCGACCGGCGAGAAGGAGAATGCCGTATGACCGCTCCGATCGAAGTCGATGTTCCCCACAAGCTGGGCGCCGCCGCTGCCCGCGAGCGTATCGGCAACGGCTTCGGCAAGTTCGCCGATTTCGTGCCCGGCGGTGCGATCACCGAGCATCGTTGGACAGGGGATACACTGCACTTTACGGTGGAGGGGCTTGGCCAGCGCGTGACCGCGCAACTCGATGTCACCGATACCACCGTCCATTGCACTTTTACGCTTCCCGCGTTCCTTGCAATGTTCGCCGATCGCATCCGCGCCAAGCTGGAGCGTGAGGCGCCCAAGCTGCTCGAATAGCGGGCGGCGGAGCCCATCCGCCGCCCAAAAGAGTGTTTACTTCGTCGACGTGGAGCTTGCGCTTACCCGCCAGATACGATTGCCTACGTCGTCCGCCACCAGCAGCGCACCAGTCTTGTCGGTGATGACCGCCACTGGACGGCCCTGCGCCTCGCCGTCCTTGTTGAGAAAGCCGGTCAGCACATCGACAGGTTTCGCCCCCTTCATCGGCCAGCCGGAATCGGCAAACGGCACGAAGACCACCTTATAGCCCGACAGGGGCTTGCGGTTCCACGATCCGTGCTCGCCGATGAACGCGCCGTTGGTGAAGTTCGCGCCCAGCTTCGCATCTGCCGCGAAGGTCAATCCAAGCGCCGCTACGTGCGGTCCAAGCGCAAAGTCCGGCCGCTTTGAATATTGCTGCAGCTGTGGATTCCCCGGCTCCACCCGACGATCGGGATAACCACCCCAATAGTACCACGGCCAGCCGAAGTGATCGCCGAGTTCCACTGCCGTAAGATAATCCGGCGCGAGATCGGAGCCGATCATGTCCCGCTCATTCACCACCGTCCAAAGCTGACGGCTGTGAGGCTCGAGCGCCATGCCATTCGGATTGCGCAGTCCGGCGGCATAGACACGATAGGTCTTCTCCTTCGGCCACACCTGCAGGATATTCGCTCGAAAGCGCTCCGCGCTCATGCCGTTCTCGGCGATGTTCGACGATGACCCGACGGAAAGGTACAGCGTCTTGCCATCCTCCGCTGCGATGACGTTGCGCGCCCAGTGATTGCCGCCACCATTGAGCTTGATGACCAGTTCCGGCTTCGCGTCGATCTTGGTCATGCCGTCGGTGTAAGGCACCCGGACCAGCGTGTCCGTGTTCGCGATATAAAGCTGGCCGTCGAACAGCACCATGCCGAACGGCGAATTCAGCCCGGTCATGAATATCGACTTCACTTCCGGCACGCCGTTTCCATCGGCATCGCGGAGCAGGGTAATCCGGTTGGCGGAGGGCACGCCCGCGCCGGCGCGACCCATCAGCCAACCCATCACCTTGTTAGTGATCCCGCTCGTCGCGCGTGGCGGTGAATTGGTTTCGGCGACAAGGATGTCCCCGTTGGGCAGGCGATAAAGCCAGCGCGGATGATCAAGCCCGGTCACATATGGTGCGACCGACAAGCCAGTCGCCGCCGTCGGCTTGCCGCCATCCGGCCACCCCACCGCCTTCGCGACCTTCATCGTGGGAATCCACTGAGCGCGCGGATCGGTGATTTCCGGGCGCTGACCCTCGACGTTGGCGATATCGACGCGTGCGGTGTCGGGCCACGCGATCCAGGCGATTATGCCGATCACGGCGAGCACGATCAGGCCGGAGACGATAAGAATATGTTTGCGCATCTTCTGACGATAGGCGGGCGCGCGGCGAGACGGAAGGGGCTGATCGTCGACTCAGCCCTCGACATGTTCCGGCAACGGGCGCGGGGGATGAAGCCGAACGCGATTCACGCGTCGTTCGTCCGCGTCCACGACCTCGATCCGCCAGCCACTCGGGTGATCGATGCAGGTTCCGGTTTCCGGGACGTGTCCTGCGAGCACCGCGGTCAATCCGCCGATCGTATCAACATCGCTCTCGGCTGCCCCTAGTCTGGAGTCGACAATTTCGCCGATATCCTCGAGCTCGGCACGCGCATCTGCTTCCCAGGCGCCGCCATCCAGCGGAACCAGCAGCGTTTCGGGCGCATCGTCATGCTCGTCCTCGATCTCGCCGACGATCTCCTCGATCAGATCCTCGATCGTGACCAGCCCCTCGGTGCCGGAATATTCGTCGAGCACGACCGCGAGATGCACGCGGGTCTGGCGCATATCGGCGAGCAGATCGAGTGCGCCGCGCGACATCGGCACGAACAGGGGCTGGCGGATCAGGCCCGCAATGCCGTCTGGTCGCGCTCCGCCGGCCGCCAGGGTCGCGAACACGTCCTTGATATGTACCATCCCGATGATCGTATCGAGCTTTTCCCGATATACGGGAAGGCGGCTGACGCCTGCTTCGGCCAGCACCCTGACCACATCGTCGAACCCGGTCTTTTCTTCGACCGCGATGATATCGGCTCTCGGAACGCCAACATCGCCGGCGTCACGCTCGCCAAAATGGAGCAGGTTTCGCACCATCTGTCGTTCAAGCAGCGTCAGATCGCCCTTGGCATCGGGGGCCGGATCGTGCTCGTGGCGATCGATCGCCTCTTCGAGTTGGTCACGCAACGTATCTTCGTGCTGATCGCCGAAAATAAGGTTGCGCAAGCCGCGCCAGATGCCGCTTTCATTGGAGTCGCCGTTGTCGGCGCTACTTCGGTCTTCGGGCAAGTCAGTCCTCTTGAATATGATATGGGTCCGCGATGCCGAGATCGGCAAGTGCGTCGCGCTCTATGGCCTCCATCGCATCGCCCTCGACATCGGTCAGATGATCGTAGCCTAGCAGATGCAGCGTACCATGCACGATCAAATGCGTGAGGTGCGCATCGGGCGTTATGCCGCGCTCCGCCGCCTCGCGTTCGCACACGCCGTGGGCCAGCACGATGTCGCCAAGCAGCAATTCGCCATCGTCCGTATTCTGGCTGACCGTGTCGATCAGATCAGCCTGCACCATGGGAAAGGACAGGACATTGGTTGCCTTATCCTTCCCGCGATACTGGCGGTTGAGCGCGTGCACATCGTCGTCGGAAGCAAGCCGAACGCTTACCTCGACGAGCATCGGAGCGGTAAGCAATGCGCCATGCGGTGTTCGGAGGACCGCCGCCCGTACGGCGGTCGTCGCCAGCGCGGACCAGTCCCGCTCCGGCCATGGATCATCCCGGCTTAGCTCGATCTCGATCATTTTGCGCCGTCGTCGCCTTCATAGGCGGCGACAATCCGCCCGACGATCGGATGGCGAACCACGTCAGCCGCGGTGAAGCGGCAGAGCGAGATACCCTCTATCCCTTCCAGCCTGAACGTGGCGTCCGCGAGCCCGGACGCGCCCACGCCGCCTGGCAAATCGGTCTGGTTCGGGTCGCCGCAGACCACCATTCGGCTATTCTGGCCGAAGCGGGTGAGGAACATCTTCATCTGTGCCGGCGTGGTATTCTGCGCCTCGTCCAGGATCACGAACGCGTCGGCCAAAGTTCGTCCGCGCATGAAGGCGATCGGGGCGATCTCGATTTCACCGGATGCGATGCGCCGCTCGACCTGCTCGGCGGGCAGGCAATCGTATAGCGCGTCATAAAGCGGGCGGAGATAGGGATCGACCTTCTCCTTCATGTCACCCGGCAGGAAGCCGAGCCGTTCGCCCGCTTCTACTGCGGGCCGCGACAGGATCAGTCGCTGGACCGACCCCGTGATAAGTTGCGCCACTGCTTGCGCGACCGCGATATAGGTCTTTCCCGTGCCCGCCGGCCCAAGGGCGAAGATCATGTCGTGGGTCGTCAGTTCGCGCATATAGTGCGCTTGCGCGGCCGTGCGCGGCACGATGGTTTTCTTGCGCGTGCGGATCATGACCGACGGCACCTGCGCGCGCTCGGCCGAGATGATCCCGTCCAGCGTCGGCTCAGCCGCCATCGCGATCGACGCATCGACCAGCCCTGAGTCTATGTCCTCTCCACGCTGGATGCGGGCATACAGGTCATTGAGCACGTCACGCGCTATCGCGACCTGTTCGGCCGTGCCCTCCAGCCCGATGCGGTTGCCACGCGCGGTGATGTAAACCCCAAGCCTGTTTTCAAGCGCCACGAGATTCTGGTCATATTGACCGAACAACCGGGCAAGCAACTGTGGCTTGTCGAACAGCACGTCCACTCGGCTGCGTTCGCCAGAATGGGCGGGGACGGGCTTACGGCTCATGCGCCTCCTTCGATTCTCGCCAATACGGCGTGCGCTCAAGGTGCGGCGGGGGCCGCCTTGTCGCAAGCACTAAAGGCAAAGGATTTCGTTACTGTGTCTCTGCGGCATCAAGCCGCTGCGGCAGCGGCGGGCGAGGAAGAAATCTCGCGAGCTGTGATCGAATTTGGCCCCGCCTGAAGCAGCTCCACCTGAACCATCGTGCCGACAGGGGCGGCCGTGTCGAGCAACACCGATTGCAGCCACGGAGATTTTCCCAGCATCTGGCCCGGCCGTTTGCCCTTCCGCTCGATCAGCACCGAGCATCGGCGGCCGACCGATTGCTGATTGAAGGCGAGTTGGTCGCGGTTGAGCGCAGCCTGCAATCGTTGCAGGCGGTCGTCCATCACTTCGGGAGCGATCTGCTCGTCCATCGTCGCCGCCGGCGTGCCGGGGCGAGGGCTGTATTTGAAGCTGAACGCCATGGCGTGGCGCACTTCCGCCACCAGGCTCAGCGTATCGGCAAAGTCGGCTTCGGTCTCACCGGGGAAACCAACGATGAAGTCGCCCGACAGCGCGATATCGGGCCGCGCTGCACGCACCCGGTCAAGCACGCGCAGGTAGCTGTCACGACTGTGGCTACGATTCATCGCCTTGAGCACCCGATCACTCCCAGACTGGACTGGAAGGTGGAGGAACGGCATCAGTTTCTCCACATCGCGGTGCGCGTCGATCAGGCCTTGGGTCATGTCATTGGGGTGGCTGGTGGTATAGCGGATGCGCGCCAGGCCCTCGATCCGATCGAGCGAGCGGATCAGATCGTGGAGCCCTTCGCCGCCTTCGTCGGCCCAGGCGTTGACGTTCTGCCCAAGCAGCGTGATTTCTCGCGCGCCGGCGTCCACCAGGGCCTTCGCTTCATCGATGATATCTCGGAACGGGCGGCTCACCTCTGCGCCGCGCGTATAGGGCACGACGCAATACGTGCAGAATTTGTCGCACCCCTCCTGTACCGTCAGGAACGCGGCCGGGCCGACCTTGCGCCGGGCCGGCAATGCGCCGAATTTCGACAGCACCGGCATGTCGGTGTTTAGAGCCGCGGCGCCGGCAACCGCATCGGCGACGAGCCTTGGCAGATTGTGATACGCCTGCGGCCCGACAACCACATCCACCTTCGCGCGGCGCACTATCTCTTCGCCTTCGGCCTGGGCGACACACCCCGCGACTGCGATCATCTTGTCAGGATCGTGCTTCCGCAGACGCCCGATATCCGAATAGACCTTTTCCGTCGCTTTTTCGCGAATGTGGCAGGTGTTCAGCACCACCAGATCGGCGGCAGCGGCGTCGTCTGTTGGCGTGAGGCCATCGGCGGCCATGAGTTCGGCCATCCTCTCGCCGTCATAAACGTTCATCTGGCAACCGAACGACTTGACGTGGAAGGTTGTGGGCGCGGTTTTGGTCATTGCCGCGCCTATACTAGGGGCGGCGGACGATCGCTACCCGCTGCTGCGATACGCGCGCGTGCTTCGGCGGCGATCGCCTTGCGACCAGGGAAGTCCCGGGGATCGAAAGGATGGCAGAAGTGCAGCGTAGCGGTGAAAGTACCTGCCCGGCCAAGCACACGACGGGCGTGATGCTGGCCCGGCTCGTCGCCGATCCATGCCAGTTCCCGCGTCGCGACACCATAATCTATCCGCACCGGCTGGACGAGAACGCCGGGCAGCGGCGGATCCAGCACCGCAAGCAGCGCGGCCTTGAACGGCAGAAGACCCGAACCGTCGCCGGTCGTACCTTCCGGGAAGATGGTGATCGCCCATGTTTCCGCGAGCGCCGCCCGGAGCTGGTCGATCTGGCCGGCGATACCGAGCCGGTCGTCGCGACGGACGAACAACGTGCGGTTCAACGTGCAGAGCCAGCCTACCAGCGGAACGTCGCGTAGATCCGCCTTTGCCACGAAAGCGCTCCCGGTCACGCCGGCGATGATCGGGATGTCCATCCAGCTGAGATGATTCGCCAGGAATATGACATCGCGGCGGAGCGGGGTGCCAGTCACCCGCCTGCGCGCGCCGATTATCCGACCGAGCGACCCGAGAAACCACCTTGGCCAAGGTGAGGGGAGCCGCAGCAGACGCCAGAATAGATGGAGTGGCACCGCCAGCAGCAGCACGGCGATAATCGCCGCGAGTCTCGAGTAGAAGCGAACCGCGTCAATCCTTCCGGCTGAGACTGACGCCATAAAGCTCCATGCGATGATCAACGAGCCGGAACCCCAGCTTCTCCGCAATCTGCTTCTGCAATTGTTCGAGTTCGGGATCGACAAACTCGATCACACGGCCCGTCTCGACATCGATGAGATGGTCGTGATGCGCCTCAGGCGACGGCTCGTAGCGCGCGCGTCCGTCGCCGAAATCATGGCGATCGAGGATGCCGGCCTCTTCAAACAGGCGCACGGTGCGATATACCGTCGCTATCGAGATTCCGGGATCGATCGACGAGGCGCGGGCGTAAACCCGTTCGACATCGGGATGATCCTCCGCTTCCGAAAGGACGCGCGCGATAACGCGGCGCTGTTCGGTGATGCGCAGGCCCTTTTCGTGGCAGAGGGCTTCGAGATCGATCTTGCGAGGCATATACCCCATGTAATGCGCAAAGCTTGTTGCGAAAAGCGCTACCGACTCGCAACAGCCGACAGGGACGACGATTAAAGCCCGAAACGCGCGAGCAGAACGTCGAGCAGACGGGCGTCAGAGGGCGCGCCGGCGTTCGGCCCGAAGCCACCGCACTCCAGGCAGGCGGCCTGAACGCCTCCTCCGGTCACCAGCCGCTTCACATCGCCCAGCGCGCGCGCCAACAGGGCGCGCCTTTCAAATGCTACGCGAGCAAATACATCGCCTGGCGTGGCGCTCTCATCGTCGTCATCGCGATTGAACTGACGGGCAATTTCCGTTGCCCATCCCGGCTTCTTTTCGAGATAGATCACCTCGGCCGTCGCAGGGTCCAGCCTTGCCCGCTTCGCCGCCTCGGCCACCGCATCTTTGAGCGTGCCAAAGCGATCGACGAGCCCAATCTGCCGAGCGGTGCCCCCGATCCACACGCGTCCCTGCGCGATCTCATTCACCTTGTCCGCGGGCATCCTGCGCGATTGGGAAACGCGCGCCAGGAACAGCGAATAGCCATGCTCGATCGCGGACTGGAACACCGCGTCGGTCACCGGATTTGTGCCGCCCATGATATCCGGTTGACCGGAAAGCGGGGTGGTGCGGACGCCATCGGTGGTGACGCCGATCTTCGCCAGCGTATTCTCGAACGTTGGAATGATCCCGAAAATGCCGATGGAACCGGTAATGGTCGCGGGCTCTGCGAAAATCACGTCGCCGGGCGTAGAAACCCAATACCCGCCCGAGGCCGCGACACCACCCATAGAAACAACGACCGGCAGACCCTGCTTCTTGGCTTCCATCAGCGCCAACCGGATGCGCTCGGATGCGGTGACCGATCCGCCCGGCGAATCGACCCTCAACACCAGCGCCTTCAGCTTCTTCGTGGCCAGCCCGTCATAGATGAACCTGGCAATAGTATCGCCGCCCGCGGTGCCTGGGCCGGCCTTGCCATCCACTATGTCGCCGGCGACAGTAACCACCCCGATCTCGCCGTTCTTGGGCAGCGGATGCGCATCGACCCACGAATCATAATCGATCGTCTTGAACCACCCCGCAGGCTTCTTGGAATCCCCGCCCGCCAGTTCGGCGACACGACGACCGAAGGCCACCCGATCGCCCAGTTTGTCAACAATGCCGTCGGCCAGGTTTGCCTGGGCGATATCCCCCTGCGCGCCCTGCACCACCTTTTCTGGCGTGACGAGCCACGCAGCGATTTTGGCCTTCGGGCGTGCGCGTGCGATCGCCTCTTTCCACTGGTCGAACAATCCGTTTTGCAGGACGGTTGCCGCCTCCTTGGCTTCGGGGCTCTGGTCGCTGCGGGTATAGGGTTCGACGAAAGACTTGTACTTCCCGACACGATAGACGTGCGCATTGACGCCCAGCTTGTCGATCAGCCCCTTGTAATAGAGTTGGCTGCCGCCCGGCCCCGCGAAGATCGTCCCTCCCATGGGATCCATCCACACTTCGCTCGCGGCCGAGGCGAGGCGATAGCCGCCGTCCGTGTAGCCGGTGGCGAAGGCGAGCACCGGTTTGCCGGCGGTGCGGGCGCGGGTCAGCGCATCTGCCACTTCGCCGAGCACAGCGGGATAGGCGCCGCCGAAATGATCGAGATCGAGCACGATCGCCCTCACGCGTGTGTCGTCCCTGGCTGCATCGATCGCCCGCACGACATCGCGCAGGCGATACTGGCGCGGGGCGTTGCTTTCGCCCGTGACCATCGCGAATGGCGGCGTTTCCGATGGTTGTTCGACGATCGATCCGTTGATGTTCAGGACGAGCGCGCCATCGCGCACCGCGCGGGCCGTCGGCCGACTGTTAAGCGCGGCGAACAGCAGCCCGAAGAACAACAGCATCGCGACGAGCACCAGCGCGTCCTTGATACCGACCAGCAGTTTCCATGCACCGCGTACCAGGCTCATCGTCAACTTTACCCACGTTATTCAGTTCCGTCTTAGCGCGAAGTGTATGGTTCGGGCAATACGCTTACTGCCTCACTCTGGACCTGACGCGCCCGCAGGTACGCCGGCCGTTCCGACAGCCGTTCCCAATACGCAGCGATGGCGGGTTGCAGGTCGTCATCCAGCTTGAGAGTGCGGGCCAGCAGCAAGGCATAGCCAACCGAAATATCCGCGCCGGTGAACCTGTCTGCGACCAGCCATTCCCGACCGTCGGCAAGCGCGCGATCGACCGCGCGCAACCTTGAGCGATACCATTGCGCATAGTCGTCCGCAGCCTGTGGCAATCGTCGCTCGGGTGCCTCCAGCCTGCGATAGCGCAGCACCAGGGTCTGCGGAAAGGTGAGGGTCGCCTCGCCGAAATGAAGCCAGTTTAGCCACGCGCCATAATGCGCGTCATCAGCCGTGACCGCGATGGCGGTTGGGCCATGCCGGACCGCGAGATACTCGATGATCGCTGCAGATTCGCTCATCCGTGTCTGTCCGTCCACAAGCAGCGGTATGGTGCCCAACGGGTTCTGTTCGAGATACTCGGGCTGCCGGATACGCGGGGGGAACGGCATGAGATGCATGCGATAGGGCAGGTCCATCTCTTCCAGCGTCCACAGTGCTCGGAATGATCGCGCGTCCGCGCAATGCCATAATTCGATCATCTCGATTTCTCACCAGCAGGGGCCAATTGCATGCTCAACGCCGCGGCGCCTGATCGGGATTGAACGCCGGGACGGTGCGCGCTGCATCGCGCGGATCGATCCCGGTCCGCGCGCCGGCCGGCAGCGTCTCGTCGCCGCGCATCGCCCGCGCGGCGCGCTGGATTGCGTCGATCAGGCGAGGGTAAATCCCGCAACGGCACAGATTGGCTATCCCGGCTGCGATCTCCGCATCGCTGGGGCTGCGGCTGCGTTTGATGAGCACGGCGGCCGCCATGGTTATACCGGGGATGCAATAGCCGCATTGCGGCACGTTCGCGTCGATCAGCGCGAGTTGCACGGGGTGGGAGCGCTCTCGCGACAACCCCTCGATCGTGGTGACAAAGGTTCCCTCCGCCTGCTCCAGCGTAATTTGGCAGGATTTGATGGCCTTGCCGTCGACATCGACGATGCAGGCGCCGCAGCTTCCGGTGCCACACCCATATTTTGTGCCGGTCAGGTTCGACGCATCACGCAACGCCCACAGGAGCGGTGTCTGCGGATCCATGCGATATTCGATCGCTTCGTTGTTTACCGTCATCTTGGGCACGGCCGAATGCTAGGCTAACGGCGCAGCCTTCGCCAAGCGACTTGGCGAAGATTGTGGAATTTACCGGAAGGGGCCAACCAATCGGCTTGCTTTACCCTTCCGTCCGCCGCTTGAATGTTTGCCGGTGAGCGAAACTAGGAGAATGACATGCAAGCCCACGGCGCCTCCGGCCCGGCAAGTGGTGATGCCGAGCATGGTTATGATGCACCTGACCTGCGTGTTTTCGTCTTGGCGCTATTCTTCATCTTCGGTGGCATCACCAGCCTGAACGATGTCATCATTCCCAAGCTGAAAGAGCTCTTCACGCTCAATTACGCGCAGGCGCTGCTGGTGCAGTCATCGTTTTTCGGGGCGTATGCGATCATGTCGATCCCGGCCGCAGCAATCGTCCGGCGGGTCGGCTACATGCGCACTGCCGCGATTGGCCTTGTTGCCATGATGGCCGGATGCCTGTTGTTCGTGCCGGCATCTGCATCCGCGAAATTCAGCCTGTTTCTGTTCGCGCTCTTCGTGCTCGCCAGCGGCATCACGATCGTGCAGGTGGTGGCCAATCCGCTTATTTCCTTGCTGGGCCCGCCAAAGAGCGCGCACAGTCGGCTCACCTTCGCGCAGGCTTTCAATTCCCTGGGCACCACGATTTTTCCCTATGTCGGATCGATCGTGATCCTGGGCAGCCTCGCCAGGCTGGACGTAACGACGCTGACGGGCGCGGCGTTGAACACCTATCGCGCCCAGGAAACGCACATCGTCGTGGTGACTTATCTGTGCCTCGCGGCCGTCCTGGCCCTGGTGGCGTCAGTCGTCTGGTCGCGACGCAATCGATTGAAGGAAGAACAGGTCCACGGAAATATTTTCCAGGCTTTCCATCTGCTGTCGCGCCCACGCTTTGGAATCGGCTGCCTGTGCATTTTCCTGTATGTCGGTGCGGAGGTGGCGATCGGCTCCCTAATCGTGAGCTACCTGATGCAACCCGACGTGCTTGGGCTGAGCGATCAGGCTGCGGGCAAGCACGTGCCATTTTACTGGGGCGGGGCGCTGATCGGGCGCTTCATCGGTGCCTATGCGCTGACACGCCTGTCGCCGGGCAAGGTGCTGGCCGCAGTTGCGGCAGGGGCGATATTGCTGATCGCGGTATCCGCAAACACCAGCGGCATGGTTTCGGGCTGGGCGCTGCTGACGATCGGTTTGATGAACGCGATCATGTTTCCGACGATCTTCAGCCTCGCCAGCGAGGGGCTTGGCAAGCGCGCGGCAGACGGGTCGGGCGTGATCGCAACCGCGATCGTCGGCGGTGCGGTGATACCTCCGCTGACGGGGCATCTGGCGGATATCAGCGGCAGCCTGCATTTTGCCCTGCTGCTGCCCGCGCTGTGCTACGCCGCGATCCTCGCCTATGGCATCTACGCGCGCCACCCCGCGCCGGAATTGGAGGCGGCCTAGGCACGACTGTCAGGTCACAGACCCAGCGCGGCGACCTCCGCTTCGTCGAAACCAAGTTCTCGTAGAACGTCGGCATCGTGACGTTCACCCGCCATTACCGGCGTGACCGTGGTGCTTTTCGAGTAACGCGGCGCTGGCGCCGGCTGGCGCACGCCGGCCGCTTCGACGAACGTGCCGCGGGCGCGATTGTGCGGATCATTCCAGGCTTCGTCGAAGCCCAGCACCGGCGCAAAACATACTTCATGCCCCCTGAAGGCCTCGACCCAATCGTCGCGGGTGCGCGCCTTGAAGCGCTCGGCCAGCTCGGCCTTGAGCGCCGGCCACTGCCGCCCATCCATCTGTGCTGTCCACTTGTCGTCGGAAAGGCCCATCACCGCGCGGAATTCGGCATAGAATTGCGGCTCGATCGCGCCGAGCGAGATGAACTTGCCGTCCTGCGTCTCGTAGGTATCGTAGAAGTGCGCGGCCGTATCGAGCAGGTTGGTCCCGCGCTCGTCGCTCCAGCGCCCCATCGCGCGGAACGACCACATCATCGACATCAGCACGGCCGAGCCATCCGTCATTGCCGCATCCACCACCTGGCCCTCGCCGGTGCGCTGCGCATGCAGCAGGGCCGCGAGCATCCCGAAGACCAGGAACATGCCGCCACCGCCGAAATCGCCCGCCAGGTTGATCGGCGGGGTGGGCTTCTCGCCCTTACGCCCAAGCGCATGAAGGACACCGGAGATCGCGATATAATTAATGTCGTGGCCGGGTTCGGGTGCCATCGGCCCGGTCTGGCCCCAGCCGGTCATGCGTCCGTAGACAAGCTTCGGATTGTCGGCGAGCAGCACGTCCGGCCCCAGGCCCAGCCGCTCCATCACCCCGGGGCGAAACCCCTCTATGATCGCGTCGGCGGACTTGACGATCCGTCGCACCGCCTCGATCGATTTGGGATCTTTCAGGTCGAGGCCGATCGACTTGCGGCTCCGCAACAACGCGTCCTTGTTGTCGATGGTCAGGCCGCCGCCGCGCACCGGCCGATCGATGCGGATAACCTCCGCGCCATGGTCCGCCAGCATCATGCCGGCGAACGGGCCGGGGCCGATCCCGGCGAACTCGACTACGCGGATGCCGGCAAGGGGCGGGGTGCTCACGACATCTCTCTCCTATGTTATCTGGCCTCCGACTATCGCGCCGGGCCGCACCGGACAAGTGGAACATGACATTTGTTATGGAGCGATCGGTGGATCGCGCTATTGTCTTTGCGGTGCGCGCGGCCCATCAGTTCGCGCTCAAGTGCAAGAAGAGGGGTTCATGGGAATCACGGCTCAAAAGAAGGGCCTGCGCCTGTTGATGGGCGCCGCCGCGCTTTCGCTGGCGGCATGTGGCGCAGATGCGGAGCACCCGAAAACGCCCTCCAGCAGCCCGGCAAAATCGAGCGCGGCGGCCAAGCCATATTCGCGTGATCCCTTTCCATCCACTTATCATGCCTATCCCGGCGTCCCGACTCTGGTGCGCAATGTCACGGTGTTCGACGGCGAGGGCGGGCGGATCGAGAATGGCGCGGTTCTGTTCGCCGATGGGAAGATCGTGGCCATCGGCCAGACGCTCGATGCGCCCGCCAATGCACGGGTGATCGATGGGCAGGGCAAATGGATCACGCCCGGCGTCATCGATATTCACAGCCATCTCGGCGATTATCCCAGCCCCGGTATTCGAGCGCTGTCGGACGGCAATGAGGCGACTTCGCCCGTCACTGCCGATGTGTGGGCGGAGCATAGCGTATGGCCGCAGGATCCCGGCTTCAGCCGTGCACTTGCCAATGGCGGCGTCACCGCGCTGCAAATCCTGCCCGGGTCCGCCAATCTGTTCGGCGGCCGCTCCGTCGTGCTGAAGAACGTCTATTCGCGCACTGTTCAGGGGATGAAGTTCCCGGGTGCGCCTTACGGGCTGAAGATGGCATGCGGGGAAAATCCGAAGCGCGTCTATGGCTCCAAGGGCCGCGAGCCTTCCACCCGGATGGGCAATATCGCGGTTGACCGCGCCACCTGGGCGAAGGCGCAGGCATATAAGCGCAAATGGGACAAATACGAAAAGGATGGCGGCGATCCGCCGGAGCGCGACATAGCGATGGACACGTTGCGCGGGGTGCTCGCGGGGGAAATCCGCGTGCAGAACCACTGCTATCGGGCCGACGAGATGGCCATCGTCCTCGATATGGCCAAGGAGTTCGGCTACAAGGTGACGGCCTTTCACCACGCCGTCGAAGCTTACAAGATTGCCGATCTGCTGAAGGCGAGCGGCACCTGCGCCGCTGTGTGGGCGGACTGGTACGGCTTCAAGATGGAGAGCTATGACGGGATCGGCGCCAACCTTGCGCTGCTCGAGAAAGCCGGCGCCTGCGCGATGATCCACTCCGACGATCAGAACGGGATCCAGCGGCTCAATCAGGAGGTTGCGAAGGCGCTGTCTTCCGGCCGTCGTGCGGGGATCGATATCCCTGACGCGGTGGCGTGGAAGTGGCTGTCGCTCAATCCGGCCAAGGCGCTGGGGATCGATGACAAGACGGGCAGCCTCAAGCCCGGCAAGATGGCGGACGTGGTGTTGTGGAACGGCAATCCGTTCAGCATTTACACCCGACCCGAGAAAGTGTGGGTCGACGGCGCGATGCTGTATGATGCCAACGACCCGAAACGACGCCCGGTGAGCGATTTCGAGCTAGGCCAGCCCGGTACTGGAGATGTGAAGTGATCCGCGCCCTGCTCCTGTCCGCAGCCGCGCTGACCGCGGCTCCTGCAGTCGCCCAGACGGTCGCCATCACGGGCGCCACGGTCGCGCTCGGCGATGGCAGCGCGCCGATCAGGAACGGCACCGTCGTGTTTCGCGACGGCCGGATCGTCGCTGCCGGCGAAAATGTCGCGGTTCCGGCGGGCGCGGAAGTGATCGCCGCGAACGGCAAATGGGTGTCGCCGGGGCTGATTGCGGGCTTCACCGATCTCGGGCTGCAGGATGCTGGCGGAATAGAGGAAAGTAACGACACGTCAGCAAGCAGCAGCCCCTTCGCCGCCGCCATCGACGTTTCGCCCGCGATCAATCCCGCCGGGGCGAAGATCGCCAATGAACGTCTTGCTGGCGTAACGCGCGCGCTGATCGCCCCCGGCACGGCGGGATCGATATTCGCGGGGCAGGGGGCGGTGATCGATCTGGGCGATGATCCCGATGCAGTCACCCGGCCGCGCGCGTTCCAGTATGTCGAGCTCGGAGAGGGCGGCGCCCGCGATGCCGGCGGCAGCCGGCCGGCCGCTTATGCGCTGTTCCGCGACGCCTTGTCGCAAGCGCAGGATTACCGTCGGAATCCAGCCGCCTTTGGTGGCCGCGAGCGCGCGTCTCTCATCAAGCGCGGCGATGCGGACGCGTTGCTCAAGGTGATCGACGGTCAGGTGCCGCTTGTTGTCCACGTCGAACGCGCCAGCGACATCCGGACCGTGCTCGGGCTGGTGCGTGATTATCCAAGGCTGCGGCTGGTGCTGACTGGCGTCAGCGAGGGCTGGATGGTCGCCCGCGAGATCGCCTCTGCGAAGGTGCCGGTTGTAGCGGCTGCGCTGGCCGATCTGCCCGAGAGCTTCGAAGCGTTGGCGGCGACCGAATCCAATGTCGGGCGGATGCGCGCTGCCGGAGTGCAGGTCGCGCTGTCGGCTGCGGGCGCCTCGGGCGGGGAGCACAATATTCGGCAATATGCGGGCAATCTGGTTGCCATCACCCGCGTCCCCGGCGCGACCGGCCTGGAATGGGGGCAGGCGCTCGCCGCAATAACCTCCGGCCCCGCCGCCGCGCTTGCCATGGAGGGCGAGCTTGGTTCGCTGAAATCCGGCCGCCGTGCCGACGTCGTGCTTTGGGACGGTGATCCGCTGGAGATCGAATCACAGCCGGTCGCGGTGTGGATCGATGGGCGGCCGCAACCGATGCGTTCGCGCCAGACGGACTTGCGCGATCGATATCTTACGCCGAACGAAGGGCCTTTGCCCAAGGCCTATGACAGGCGCTAATGCAACTTTCCGCGTGCCGGACATTATCGGAGGCCTCGCATGTTCCTGAACTTTCTTGATGAACTGCGCAGCGCCGGGATTCCGGCAAGCATGAAAGAGCATTTGCTGCTGCTCGAAGCGCTCGAAAAGGATGTGATCGAACGGACGCCGGAGGATTTCTACTATTTGAGCAGGGCGGTCTATGTGAAGGACGAGGGGCTGCTCGATCGCTTCGACCAGGTCTTCGCCAAGGTATTCAAGGGCATTGAAACCAGCTTCGCCCAGCCCGGCGCTGAAATTCCCGAGGACTGGCTGAAGGCCGTCGCCGAGAAATATCTCACCGCGGAGGAGATGGAGGCGATAAAGTCGCTCGGCTCCTGGGACGAGATCATGGAGACACTCAAGAAGCGTCTGGAAGAGCAGCAGAAGCGGCACGAGGGTGGTAGCAAGTGGGTGGGCACCGGCGGCACATCGCCTTACGGCAACTCGGGCTATAATCCCGAAGGCGTGCGGATCGGTGGAGAGAGCAAGCAGAAGCGTGCGCTGCAAGTATGGGATCAGCGCGAGTTCAAGAACCTCGACAGCACCCGTGAGCTCGGTACGCGCAACATCAAGATCGCGCTGCGCCGCCTGCGCAAGTTCGCACGCGAAGGTGCCGCGGACGAACTGGACATCGATGCGACGATCGACGGCACTGCGCGACAAGGCTGGCTTGACGTCCATATGCGTGCCGAACGGCGCAATGCCGTGAAATTGTTGCTGTTTCTGGATGTCGGCGGCTCGATGGATCCGTTCATCAAGCTGTGCGAGGAACTGTTCTCCGCCGCCACGACCGAGTTCAAGAACCTTGAGTTCTTCTACTTTCACAACTGCCCTTATGAGGGCGTGTGGAAAGACAACCGTCGCCGCTTTTCGGAACGCACGCCGACCTGGGACGTGCTTCATAAATTTCCGCACGATTATAAGCTCATCTTCGTGGGCGACGCGGCAATGAGCCCGTATGAGATCACGCATCCGGGCGGGTCTGTGGAGCATTTCAACGAGGAATCTGGCGCGGTGTGGATGCATCGCCTGGCCACGACCTATCCGGCCGCTGTATGGCTGAACCCGGTCGCCCAAGGTCAGTGGGGCTATTCGCAGTCCACGAAGATCATTCGGGAATTGATGAACGACCGCATGTTTCCGCTGACGCTCGGCGGGCTGGACGATGCGATGCGCGAACTGTCGCGTAAAAGATGATAGCGGAGAGGATGGGATTCGAACCCACGGTAAGCGTGAACCTACGGCGGTTTCAAGTTTAGTGTAAACGACGTTTGTGTATGTTTACGCAGGTTTTCATAAGCAAGCGATACACAGGCAGAAAGCGCATTTTGCCGCTTGGACGTTTTATGTAGGTTGTCGTAAGTTATCGAACATCCGCAGCAGTGGGGATAGGCGACACTCCTTCTGTCCTTACGTTGTGCAACGCCTCGAGCCTGCGTATGGTGCGAGGCGTTGCTTTGACGATTCATTTCATGCACGTTCGGTCTATGACGACAGAAAGCAGCATCGAATGGACTGGAATAGGCAAGTGGCTCTCGTTTGCCTCAGCTGGCCTCCTAATATTGCTCGCAATCCCGTTCATATTTGATCACGGGAACGGCGCAGTTGCGGGCTGGAACATCTTCTTGGGTCTCTTGCTGATTGGAGCGATTGCCTCTGGCAATGCGCGAGCGCCCACGATCGCGATGGTAATTGCTGGAATCATGGCAGTTAGATTGGTCGTGGCCGTTGCTATCGGTGCCGGCGCGGTTGACGTGGTGATCGGGATCGCCGTTCTTGCCGTCGTTGGAATATCCGCTTGGGATCTTCGGAAGCAGAAGGCTCAGTTTTGAAATTGGCGGAAGAGGTGGGATTCGAACCCACGGACGGGTTGCCCCGTCGCTGGTTTTCAAGACCAGTTCCTTAAACCACTCGGACACTCTTCCATGCCATTTCGGGGGCTCGCAGCTTACGACAGGCTTATGGGTAATTACACCTGGCGAATCGGACTGACGCTAACCCCTTGTAACAAAACTCCTATTTCCGCGCACTGGTCGCAATCTCCAGTAGTTTTCAAGACCGCTGCCTCAAACCACTCGGCCACCTCTCCGCGAGCAGTTCGCGCGCTGTGGCGTGCTGCGACGGTATGTGCAAGCCCGACGATGACTGGCTGTTTCATAATCGTCTTCCGACGTGCAAGATGGCGCGTATGAGGGGGATAATCATTCGCGCCGTTTCCGTGCTCGCCGCGGTCGTTCTCGCTGCGGCCGCAACGCCAGCGATCGCGCAGGATGAAGCGGGATTCCAAGCCTATCTGCCGACATTGCGCACTCAGGCGCTCGCCGCCGGCGTGAAAGTGTCAACGCTGGATGCCGTGATGCCTACGCTCACGTTCAATCAGCGTGTGGTCGATCTTGATCGCCAGCAACCTGGCGGGTCTCCCAACGCGCCGGTCTCGATGTTCGCGCCCTATCGTGCGCAGCACGTCGATACTGCACGTATAACGCGTGGGCGCGCCACGTATCTCGCCAACCGAAGCAGGCTCGCGTCGGTTGAGGCGCAGACCGGTGTGCCCGAATCGATCATGGTCGCGATATGGGGTCATGAAACGAATTACGGCAGCTACACGGGAAATTTCGATCTGCTGCGCAGCCTTGCGACCCTTGCCTATGAGGGGCGCCGTCGTAACCTCTTCGCGGGCGAGTTCATCGCTGCGTTGAAGATGCTCGATCGCGGCGTGCCACGTGAGCAACTCAAGGGGAGCTGGGCCGGCGCGACGGGCAATCCGCAGTTTCTGCCGTCGATTTACCTCCGGCTTGCGCGAGACGGCGATGGCGACGGCAGGATCGACATCTGGAACAGTTCTGCCGACACACTTGCCTCGATCGGCAATTATTTCGTCAACGCCGGCTGGCGCCCGGGGCAACCGTGGGGCATCGCCGTCAGCGTGCCCGCAACCTATGATCGCGCCGGACAGGTTAATCGTCTGATCTCCCCGAGATGCCCCCGCGTGTTCGAGCGGCACAGCGGCTGGCGCACCATGGCGGAATGGCGCGCGCTCGGCCTCGTGCCGCAGGATCGCCCCTGGCCGGGTGATGGCGTGCTCGCCACGCTCCTCGAGCCGGATGGGCCGGGCAAGACCGCCTATCTGCTTACCGGAAATTACCGCGTGATCCTCGATTACAATTGCTCGAACTTCTACGCGCTTTCGGTCGGGCTGCTTGCCGATGCGGTTGAGCGCTAATCTCTGGCTTCTGGCGCTGCCGATCGCGGCAGTATGCCAGGCGCGCGACGCGCCACCGTCACCGGCGTCGAGCGCGGTGCCGGCGCGCTACGACGAAGTTGGCTACGCGACCTGGTATGGCGAGGAACTGGCCGGCGCCAAAACCGCATCGGGCGCGCCATTTCGCCCGTCCGCCATCACCGCCGCGCACAGGACGCTGCCACTGGGATCCTATGTAGAGGTGACCGCGCTCGATACCGGGCGCACGATATTGGTGCTTATCAACGATCGCGGCCCTGGCCAGCGCGATCGCCTGATCGATCTGTCGCGCGGTGCGGCGGCGTTGCTCGGGAGCGGCCGGCGGGCGAAGGCGGCGGTTCGGGTCCGCAGCGTCGCGGCTGTCGAGCCGGATCGCCTGGCGCTGGCGCGCGGTGACGCGGCGGGGGCGAGGGAAGTGGCCTCGCCTGAGATGCTCGCCAGCCTGCGACGCCGCCTGCCCGCGCGAGATGGCGCGATGGCGATCGCGCTTCAAGCCACGCCTCAACCGTCAATCAAGCTTCAACCGCATGGCAATTATGTCGTGCAAGTCGCTTCGTTTGTTAGCGGATCGCGGGCAAGGTCGCTCGCGGAGCGGCTTCGTGGCAGTGCCGATCTGCATGACGGGCGGCATCGGGTCCGCCTTGGTCCGTTCGACACGGCGGAGGCAGCGCAGCGCGCGCGTGACGACGCCGCGCGACGCGGCTATGGCGATGCATCAATCATTGTTCAGCCCTGAGTATCGTTCATGCCCAAGCTTCCATACGTTCTTGCCGCTCCCGCTATCGCCCTGTCGATCGCCTATCCGTCGGCCGCGTCGGCGCCGCAGTTCGATACGCCCGCACCAGTGGCGTTCATGGAGGATCTGTCGTCCGGCGCGGTGCTCTATCAAAAGGATGCCGATCGTCGCATGCCGCCCGCCTCGATGGCGAAGATGATGACGGTTTACGTCGCGTTCGATCTTGTGAAGCGTGGCGAGCTTAAGCTCGATCAGGAATTCGAGGTTCGGCCCGAAACCTGGAAAAAATGGCACGGCCCCGCAGCGGGTTCCACGATGTTTCTGTCCACTGGTGAGAAGGTTTCGGTCGCAAATCTGCTCTACGGGATTGTCACGCTTTCAGGCAACGATGCCTGCGTCGTGCTGGCGGAGGGCATTTCCGGCACTGAGGGTGCATTCGTGCAGCGCATGAACGAGGCAGCCAAGCGGCTTGGCCTCGACAACAGCCATTTCGGCACGTCGAACGGGTGGCCGGACGGTGGCGTCACCTATGTTACCGCGCGCGATCTGGCGAAGCTTGCGGCGGCGACGATTACCGACCATCCCAAGCTCTACAAGCAATTCTATTCGCGGCCTGATTTCACCTGGGGCAAGACGCTGGGTTCCGGCGCGGCGATCACGCAGGCGAACCGTGATCCGCTGCTGGGGCGGGTGCAGGGCGCCGACGGGCTGAAGACGGGGCATACCGACGAGGCGGGCTATGGTTTCACTGGATCGGCGGAGCAGAACGGTCGCCGGCTGGTGATGGTTCTTGCCGGGCTGACGAGTTTCAATCAGCGCGTGAGCGAATCGGTGCGCTTCATGGATTGGGGCTTCCGCGCGTGGCAGGCGAAGGCGATCGTGAAGGAAGGCCGAAAGGTTGCCGACGCCGACGTTCAGATGGGAAGTTCTTCCCGGATCGGCCTGATCGCTCCGCGTGATCTGAAGGTCGCCCTGCCTGCCGGGGCGGTGCCGGTGCTCAGCGGCAAAATTGTCTATCAGGGGCCGATCAAGGCGCCGATCAAGGCTGGCGACCATATCGCGGATCTGGTCGTCACGTCGCCCGGCCTTCCCGATCAGACGTTGCCGCTGGTTGCGGACAAGGATGTCGGCGAGGCAGGCTTCTTCGGTCGCGCCTGGGCCGGGCTGACGGGCTTGTTCGGATGAAGGGGCGCTTCCTCTCGCTCGAAGGCGGGGAGGGAGCCGGCAAGTCGACTCAGGCGCGGGCGCTCGCGGCTGCGCTGGCGGCGCGCGGTATCCGTACGCTCGTGACGCGTGAGCCGGGCGGCAGCGACGGCGCCGAGGCGATCCGCGCGCTGCTGATGCAGGGTGACGTGAACCGCTGGAGCCCGCGAACCGAGGCGCTGCTATTCGCGGCGGCGCGGGCCGATCATGTCGAAAAAACGATCCGGCCGGCGATCGAAGCGGGGATCTGGGTGATTTCCGATCGCTATATCGATTCGAGCCGCGCCTATCAGGGTGTCGCCGGCGACATAGACGATGCGGCTGTTCTCGCGCTGCACCATTTCGGGGCGGGCGGGTTGCTGCCGGACAGAACATTCCTGCTTGAACTGCCCCCGGTCGAGGGCGCGCGCCGTGCTGTCGGGCGCGACGGCGCGGGCGCGGATCGGTTCGCGATGCGGGGCGAGGATTTCCACCTCGCGGTGGCGGCCGCCTTCGATCGGTTTGCCGAAAGCGAGCCGGAGCGTTTTTGCCGCGTCGATGCGACCCAGTTGCCAGAGCGGGTGACAGCGGCTTTGTTCGACGGGTTGGCTGACTTGCTGCCATGACGTCAATCCGCGGCAATGCCCAGGCCCGCGCCGCATTCGACGCGGCGATGGAGAGCGGTGCTCTGCACCACGCATGGCTCGTCACCGGGCCGCAGGGCGTGGGGAAGGGGGCGTTCGTGCGGGAAGCCGCCTTCCGCCTGCTGGCGCATTCGGCGGGCGACGACAGCGGTGAGCGAACGCGTGCGCTGCTCGAAGCCGGCTCTCACCCTGATTACCGCGAGTTGACGAGGCTGGCGAAGGAAGATCGAGGCGACAAGCGGCTCGCGCGGAGTATCACGATCGCACAGGTGCGATCGCTGCAGTCGTTGTTCGCGACCACGCCGTCGCTCGGGCCGCGCCGCGTGATCGTGATCGACGCGATCGACGATCTTGAGCGGGAAGGCGCAAATGCGCTGCTCAAGAGCCTGGAGGAGCCGCCGCCGAGCACGGTCTTCCTGCTGGTGAGCCACGCTCCGGGTCGCCTGTTGCCAACGATACGCTCGCGTTGCCGTACGCTGCGTTTCGGCGTGCTCGATGACGGCGATGTGCGCGAGGTGCTGCGAGAGCAAGCTCCCGATCTGCGCGGTGATGAACTGGACACACTGGTGCGTGCCGCAGCGGGATCACCCGGGCGGGCGCTGCGATATGCCGGGCTTGATCTCGGCGCGATCGATACGGCGCTCACGACGATCGCGCGCAGTGGCGACAGGAGCAACGCTGAACGGACGAGGCTGGCCAAGGCGCTTTCCACCAAGGCGGCCCAGCCGCGTTACGAAGCATTCCTCGATCGCGCGCCGGAATTCATCGCCGGGCAGGCGCCGCAGCGTGGTGGAGAAGAGCTGCGCACCGCGCTCGATGCTTATGAAGACGCATTGGGAATCGCCGGCGCCGCGCGGCGATTGTCGCTGGATGCGGGGGCGACAGTATTCGAATTGGCGGGGGTGGTCGCGCGCCTGTCACGGCTGTAGGGGATGGCCATGGGCGACCCGTTCTACATCACCACCGCGATCAGTTATCCCAATGGCAAGCCGCATATCGGCCATGCTTACGAAGCGATCGCCGCCGATGCGATAGCGCGTTTCAACCGGCAGGCCGGGCGCGATGTCCGCTTTCAGACCGGAACGGACGAACACGGCCTCAAGATGGTGCAGACCGCTCGCGAGCGCGGCGTCGACGTACGCGATCTCGCGGGAGAAATGTCGCTTTTGTTCAAGGCGATGTGTGACGATCTGAACATTTCGTATGATCGCTTCATCCGCACCACCGACAGCGATCATTACCGTGCCAGCCAGGCGATCTGGCGGGCGATGCGCGATGCTGGCGATCTGTATCTCGATCGCTACGAAGGCTGGTATTCCGTGCGTGACGAAGCCTTCTATGACGAGAAGGAACTGATCGACGGGGAGGGGGGGGAGAAACTCTCGCCGCAGGGCACGCCGGTGCAATGGACGGCCGAGGAGACCTGGTTCTTTCGTCTGTCGAAATATCAGCAGCCGCTGCTCGATCTTTATCGCGACAATCCCGATTTCGTCCGGCCCGAGGCGAGGCGCAACGAGATCATGCGCTTCGTGGAGGGTGGGCTCTCCGATCATTCAGTATCGCGCACCAGCTTCGACTGGGGCGTGCCGGTTCCAGACAGTCCCGGCCATGTGATGTACGTGTGGGTCGATGCGCTGACCAATTACCTGACCGGCGCCGGTTATCCCGATCACGAGATGAAACACTGGCCGGCCGATCTTCATCTGATCGGCAAGGATATCGTGCGTTTTCATGCGGTTTACTGGCCCGCCTTTCTCATGTCGGCGGGTATCGCGCTGCCGAAATCGGTGTTCGGGCACGGGTTCGTGCTGCATCGCGGCGAGAAGATGTCGAAGAGCGTCGGCAACGTGATCGATCCGCTCGATCTGACTGCGGCATTCGGCGTGGATGCATTGCGTTATTTCCTGCTTCGTGAAGTCAGTTTCGGGCAGGATGGCAGCTATTCGGCCGAGGCGATCGTTACGCGCGTCAACGCTGAGCTGGCGAATGCTTTCGGCAATCTGGCCCAGCGCACGCTTTCGTTCATCGCCAAGAATCTTGGTGGTGAGTTCCCCGGGCCGGGTCGGGCGGACGACGCGGATGGCAGGCTTATCGAGGAAGTGATCGTCGCCGCCGCCGGGTTCAAGACTGCGTTTGGTGATCTCATGCTGAGCCAGGGCGTCGAGGCTTGGCTGCGCGGGGTGTTCGCGTGCAACGCCTACATCGACGCGCAGGCACCATGGGCGCTGCGCAAGACCGATCCCGAGCGGATGCATGCGGTGCTGCGCACGTTGATCCGCGCGATCCACATTCTGGCGATCACGATCTTGCCGGTGGTTCCTGTCGCGGCGGGCAAGGTGCTGGATCAGCTTGGGGCCGACGCACGCGATCACGCGGCGATCGATGACGACGGCTGGTATGACGGGCATGCGGCTAGCGGCTTTCGCATCGCCACGCCCACGCCGGTGTTTCCGCGTCTGGAATTGCCGACGGAGCCCGCCTGATGCTGGCCGACAGCCATTGCCATCTGAATTACAAGGGCTTGGTCGAGGAGCAGCAAGCGGTGCTGGAGCGCGCGCGTGCGCGCGGCGTCACGGCCATGCTCAACATCGCGACCCGCGAGAGCGAATGGGACGAGATTATCGGCACCGCCGAGCGTGAGCCGGATGTGTGGGCGACCGTCGGCATCCATCCGCACGAGGCTGACAGGCATCCAAATGTCGATACCGCTAAGCTTGTGGCCCGCGCAGCCCATCCGCGTGTTGTGGGGATAGGGGAGAGCGGTCTCGATTATTATTACGATCATTCCGATCGCGCGCGGCAGCAGGACAGTTTCCGCGCGCACATCGCCGCAGCGCGGGAGGCGGGGGTGCCGATCGTCGTTCATACGCGCAGCGCGGAGGATGATACGGCAGCGATATTGCGCGACGAAATGGCGAAGGGCGCCTTCACTGGCGTTATTCATTGCTTCACCAGCAGCGGCGCGTTCGCGGATATCGCGCTAGACCTCGGGCTCTACATTTCGATTTCGGGTATCGTCACCTTCAAGAACGCACGAGATCTTCAGGAAACCGCCGCGCGCCTGCCGATCGAGCGCCTGCTGATCGAAACCGATGCTCCGTTCCTGGCACCCGTGCCGCATCGCGGGAAAGCGGGCGAGCCGGCCTTTGTTGCCGATACGGGTGCGTTTCTGGCCGCGCTGCGAGGCCAATCGGTGGACAGTTTGCAGGAAGCCACGGCCCGTAACTTTCACACGCTTTTCAGCAAAACCATCGCATGAGAGCGCGGATTCTCGGATCCGGCACATCATCCGGTGTTCCGAGGATCGGTAATGACTGGGGCACGTGCGACCCGGACGAGCCGCGCAACCGCCGCACGCGCGCGTCGATATTGATCGAACATGAGGGGACACGGATCCTCGTCGATACCAGCCCCGACATGCGCGCGCAGTTGCTCGCGGCGGATGTCGGCACGGTCGACGCGGTGATCTGGACGCATGAACATGCCGATCACGTTTTCGGCATCGACGACCTGCGACAGGTTTTTCACGCGTTGGGCCGCCCGGTTCCGGGATACGCCAGGGCAGCGACGCACGCCGGTCTGGCCAGGCGGTTCGACTATATCTTCGCGGGAAATCACGGATATCCGCCGGCCGTTGCGCTTTCCATGCTGCCGGACTCGCTGACGATTGGTTCAGTCCGGATCGATGTCGTCGATCAGCCGCATGCGTCGATCACCTCGGCGGGCCTGCGGTTAACCGCCGGCGGCAAACGTATAGGATACGCCACCGATCTCAGTAATTTAACCAGCGATCTTCGCACTTTGTACACGGGACTGGACGCGTGGATCGTGGACGCGCTGCGGCGGCGGCCGCATCCCTCGCACCCGCATCTCTCGCAGGTGATAGACTGGGTAGCGGAGCTGAAGCCGCGCCGCACCGCCTTGGTCCATATGGATCAGTCGATGGACTATCGCACGTTGCTCGAAGAGCTTCCTCCCGGGATTGAACCCGGATACGACGGCATGGAAATCGCCGTATGACCAATGGCGCGGAGGTCGCGCTTTACGCGCTCATGCTGCTCCTTCCGTTGTCCGCCTTGTTCAGCCGGCGTCTGGCGCTCGGCACCACGATGAAGATGGCGCTCGCATGGATCGCGATCTTTGCGGTCGGGCTCATGATCGCGTGTCAGCGCGAGCGGCTTGAGCCGATCTGGGATGGCGCGCGCGACGCCCTGGTTGGGCGTGACCAGCGCGTCACCGGAACCGCCGTGCGGATTGCGATGGCCCCGGATGGTCATTTTTGGGCAAGCGTTCGGATCGACGGCGTCGAACGGCGCATGCTGATCGACAGCGGCGCGACGATCACCGCCTTGTCAGTCGCGACCGCCAAGGCAGCGAATGTCGATACCACCGAGAGCCCGTTTGCGACGGCGATCGATACTGCAAACGGGTCTGTCCAGGCGGATCGTGGCCGGATCGCCAGGCTCGAGGTCGGCGCCATCACCGTACGGGATCTGGCGGTGGTGGTAGCGCCGGAATTCGGCCAAACTGACGTGCTTGGCATGAATTTCCTCTCCCAGCTCCGGTCGTGGCGGGTAGAGGGGAGAACGTTGATCCTCGATCCGAAAACACGCACGTGATTTACATAATGTATATTATCGGTCAATTATATGCCTGAACCGACGACGGCCCCTATCGATCGGTTGCGCGAGATCATGGTGCGTTTGCGTGATCCCGACGGCGGTTGCGCATGGGACGTTGCGCAGACATTCGAAACCATCGCGCCATACACGATCGAGGAAGCCTATGAGGTTGCCGACGCGATCGCGCGTGGCGACATGGCGGAACTGAAGGATGAGCTCGGCGATCTGCTGCTTCAGGTGGTGTTCCACGCGCGGATTGCCGAACAGAACGGCCTGTTCGACTTCGACGCGGTTGCGACAGCGATCGCCGACAAGATGGAACGACGCCACCCGCACATATTCGGCGATCACGCGGCTGGCGGTCATCACCTGTGGGAGCAGATCAAGGCGGAGGAGCGCGCCGCCAAAGCCGACGATAGCGCCCTCGCCGGGGTTGCGCTCGGCCTGCCGGCGCTGCTTCGCGCGGAAAAGCTGCAGAAACGCGCCGCACGCGTCGGCTTCGACTGGCCGGACCCGAGCGGCGCGCACGCCAAGATCAATGAGGAAATCGCGGAGGTTGAAGCCGCTACCGGCCCGGCCGTCGCGGAGGAAATCGGCGACCTGTTGTTCGCGGTGGTGAACTGGGCGCGCCATCTGGGGGTCGACCCGGAAACCGCGCTGCGTGCCGCCAATGCCAAGTTCGACCGGCGCTTTCGTGCGATGGAGCGCCGCGCGGACGGCGCATTCCCAGGCCTGTCGCTCGACGAGAAAGAGGGCCTGTGGCAGCGCGTCAAAGCTGCCGAGTGACCATTCAGGCTCCGCGGCGCGTCATGAACCGTTCATAGTCGCGGGGCGCCATTCGAACCTCGTAGATCGCTCGATCGCCGTCCATTTCCCGATCCAGCACGTCGCCATATTGATGCAGCCACGCAGCGCCCGCACCGTCCGCTGCCTCCAGCGTAATCGTGTAGCGTTGATGGCCGGCGGTGAGGTGACTGGCGACAGCGGCGATCAGATGATCCACCCCTCGCCCGGTCAGCGCCGAGATAGCCACAACATCCTCGCGACGCGCGGCTTCCGCCAGCAATTCGTCGCGGGCGTCGTCTTCAAGCCGGTCGACCTTGTTCCATGCCTCGATCCGCGTGGTCGACTCCGCCACGCCGATCTCGGTCAGGACAGCCTCCACGTCCGCACGCTGGGCCTCGCTATCCGGATGGGCAAGATCGCGAACATGAATCAGCAGGTCAGCCGAAACAACTTCCTCCAGCGTCGCCTTGAACGCTGCGACCAACTGCGTCGGCAGTTCCGAAACAAAGCCGACGGTGTCGGACAATATCGCCTTGTCGATGCCCGGCAGTGAAATCTGCCGCAATGTCGGATCGAGCGTCGCGAACAGCAGATCTTTCGCCATGACGTCACTTCCGGTCATGCGATTGAAAAGCGTCGACTTTCCGGCGTTTGTATAGCCGACGAGCGCGATCACCGGCCACGGCGCCCGCTGCCGCCGGTCGCGGTGCAGCCCGCGCGTGCGCGTCACCTGTTCCAGTTCGCGTCGCAGCCGCGCCATGCGATCGCGGATCAACCGGCGATCGGCCTCGATCTGCGTTTCGCCCGGGCCGCCGAGAAAACCGAAACCGCCGCGCTGGCGCTCAAGATGGGTCCAGCTTCGCACCAGCCGCCCGGCCTGATAATCGAGATGGGCCAGCTCCACCTGCAACCGCCCTTCCGCGGTGGCCGCACGTTCACCGAATATCTCCAGAATCAGCCCGGTCCGGTCAATCACCTTGGCTTCGAGCTGGGTTTCCAGGTTGCGCTGCTGGATCGGCGTGAGGCTGGCGTCGAACACCACGAGCCCCGCGTCTTCCATCCGGGCGACCGTCGCGACGGCTTCCACCTGCCCGGCGCCGATCAGCGTCGCGGCACGAGGGGTGCGGACGCGAACAGCCTCACGCGCGACCACGTCGATGCCGATCGCCGCCGCCAGTCCGGCGGTTTCCTCCAGACGAGCATCAGCATCGCGGGATGAGCCGCCCAGATCGGGATAGACGACTACAGCGCGCGCGCCGCGCGTGAACTCATCGCGATCGCGTTCGAATCCGGTACTCAATCGCCTTCCGAGTCCGACGTTTCTTCGGCCAGGTTCAGCGCGCGCGAAGGCTGGATCGTCGATACGGCGTGCTTGTAGACAAGCTGCGACGCGCCGTCGCGCTGCAACAACATGCAGAACAGGTCAAACGCGGCGATATTTCCCTGAAGCATCACGCCGTTCACCAGAAACATCGTGACGGGGTCTTGCGCCTTGCGGACTGCATTGAGAAACACCTCCTGCAACAAGGGCTGCTTCTTCCCGTTCTCGCCCATCTGCTCGACGATGGCCGCAACGTCCAGATGGCCACCGGGCATGATGGTGGAAATGGCGTGTTTGTAGATCAGCTGGGATTGCCCGTCGCGGCGCAGCAGCACCGAGAAATTGTCGAACCAGGTGACGATCCCCTGAAGCTTCACGCCTTTGACGAGGAACATCGTCACCGGGGTCTTTGATTTCCGAAGGGCGTTGAGGAAGAGATCCTGCAGGGATGTTTGCTTTTCGGCCATTGGCTCGATCCTTCGATTCTTGGCGGGGTTTTCCCCGCGATGCGCCGGTGCCCGGCGTCGGGTTGCCGCCATGCCGGCGACGGCGCCAATCTAGGCGCGCCGGATCGTCGCGGCAACCATCGCAATGGCGCCGGCGTCAGTCTTCCTTGGTTTCGGTTATGCCCAGCAGCTTCAGTTTCCGGTGAAGCGCCGATCGCTCCATGCCGATGAACGTGGCGGTGCGGGAGATATTTCCCGAAAAACGCCGTATCTGAACACGGAGATATTCCCGCTCGAACGTTTCCCGCGCCTCGCGCAACGGCGCCCCCATGATCGCGGCGGTCCCGGCGCTCCCCTCGCCCTCGCCCAGAACCTCGGCGGGCAGCAGGTCGAGATCGATGCGTCCGATCCGGTCGCCTGGCGCAAGGATGATCGTCCGCTCCACGACATTGCGTAATTGGCGGACGTTGCCCGGCCAGTCGTAACTTTGCAGCGCCACCATGGCATCGATCGCGACCTCGGGCGTCGGCACGCGGCGTTCCGAAGCGTAATGGGCCACGAAATGCTCGATCAGCGGCGGGATATCCTCGCGCCGCTCGGCCAGCGGCGGCAACGTCACCGGCACGACATTGAGCCGATAATAGAGATCCTCGCGAAACCGGCCTTCGGCGATCTCTGCGGTCAGATCGCGGGCGGTCGCGGAGACGACCCGCACATCCACCTTAACCAGCCGGGTACCGCCGACGCGCGTGAAGCTCTGATCGGTCAGCACGCGGAGGATGCGCGCCTGCGTCGCCACGGGCATGTCGGCGATCTCGTCGAGAAACAGGGTGCCGCCATGGGCCTGCTCCAGCAGGCCGGGACGAACCAGATCGCCCCCCTCCTCCACCCCGAAAAGCTCGTCGTCGACCCGTTCGGGGGTCATGCGCGCCGCACTGACGATCACGAACGGTGCGCTCGCGCGCTGGCTCCAGGCGTGCAGCAGGCGTGCCGCTATTTCCTTCCCCACGCCGGCCGGGCCGGTGATCAATATCCTGCTGCCCGTCCCCGCTACTCGTTTAAGTGTCGCGCGTACGGCGTTGATCGCGCTCGAATTTCCGGTGAGATCGGTATTGTGGCCGGCCGAGGCGCGCAACGACGCGACCTCGCGGCGCAACCTTTCCGTTTCCGTCGCGCGCTCGACCATCAGCAGCAGGCGCTCGGCCTGAAATGGCTTCTCGATGAAATCAACCGCGCCCGCGCGGATCGCCGCCACGGCGGTGTCGAGATTGCCATGGCCGGAAATCATCAGCACCGGGATCGATGGATCGCGTCTCTTGATTTCGTCGAGCAGCTGGAGCCCGTCAAGCCGCGACCCTTGCAGCCAGACGTCCAGCAGCACCAGGCTGGGCCGTCGCGTCGCGATCGCTTCCAGCGTGGCATCGCTATCGGCGGCGACGCGGGTTTCGTAGCCCTCGTCCTCCAGTACGCCCGCGACCAGTTCACGGATGTCAAGTTCGTCATCAACAACGAGAATGTCGAGCGCCATGTCAGATTGTCCGGTTACGAGTAAGCTCGACGATCCCGCCAAGGTCGCCGTTGGACGCCAGGTCATCTCCTGCTTCGAGACTGGCGAGCGTGGTGGTGTCGAACGTCATCGTCACCAATGTTCCCCCGCCGTCATGGTCGGAAAACGATATGGTTCCAAAGTGTTCTTCGACGATCTTCT
Source organism: Sphingomonas sp. 3P27F8 (assembly GCF_005502745.1). Classification (GTDB taxonomy): domain Bacteria; phylum Pseudomonadota; class Alphaproteobacteria; order Sphingomonadales; family Sphingomonadaceae; genus Sphingomonas. Next base: position 148,015 of record NZ_SCNL01000003.1, on the reverse strand, counting down.
TGACGATTGCGAGGCCGAGCCCGGTGCCGCCCGCGCGCGTCGTCATATAGGGTTCGACGATACGATCCCTTTCCACCGGAAGGCCGACGCCGGTATCCGCCACGGACACCGTGACCCGTCCCGGTGTCTCGCTCAACGTCATGCGAACCTCGCCGCCGCTTGCGCCCTTCGCTTCGATCGCTTCGACGGCGTTCTTGACGATGTTGGTCAGTGCCTGCCCGATCTGTCGCCGGTCGCAAATCAGCGACGGGCCAGGTTCCTCATGCACCAGCTCGAACCGGACTCCGGCATGCGCAACTTCGTGCAGAAACATGGTGTTGCGCGCGATATCGACCAGGGATTCCGCGCGAAACACGGGCTTCGGCATGCGGGCGAACGACGAGAATTCGTCAACCATTCGCCGCAGGTCGCCGACCTGGCGAACGATCGTATCGGTCAGCCGCCCGAAGGTCGTGTCGCCCTCCTCCACCTTGCTGCCGTAGCGGCGCTGCAAGCGCTCCGCCGCGAGCTGGATCGGGGTCAGCGGGTTCTTGATCTCGTGCGCGATGCGACGCGCCACGTCGGCCCAGGCGGCGCGGCGCTGATCGAGCAGTTGCTGGGTGATATCGTCGAAGGTCAGGATCGGCCCCGTGCCGTCGCGCGTGATCCGCACCGCCAGTGTCCGCGGCTCGCCGTTGACGGCAATCTGCACGATCGCCTCGCGCGCATTGCTCTCCAGCAGCCCGTCAAGCTCCGGCGCGACCGCTGCCAGCGATTTGCCGACGGGCGCTTCCGATACGCCGAGCAACATCTCCGCCGAGCTGTTGATCAGGCGTACCTTGCGATCGCTGCCAATGGAAATCACCCCGGCGGACACGCCGGACATCACCGCCTCGATCAGCATCCGGCGACTGTCGAGCTGAGCGTTGGCGGTCATCAACGCGGTATTCTGCGCTTCGAGCTGGGCCGTCATTCGGTTGAACGCGGTGGCGAGCGTGCCGACCTCGTCGCGCGCCGTTGTGTTCGGCACCCGCGCGGCAAGATCGCCGCCCTCGACCCTGCGCGCCGCGTTGACCAGTTCCGCCACCGGGCGCACCAGGCGATCCGCTACCGCCAGCGCGATCCACACCGCCACGCCGACGATGAGCAGCGACAGCACCAGCAGCGCCACGTTGAAGCGGATCTGCAGCGTCCGCGCCTTCACCAGCAGCGCGTGATAATTGGCGAGCGCATCCTCCGCGCGCCTGGTCTGCGTCGTCATCTGTTTCGGATCGGTGACGCGCGCTGCGTAAAGGAAGATATTGGATCCCGGAACGCGCGTCACCGTCTGGATGCGATCGCCGGTCACGGTAACCACGCTGCGCTGCCCGCGCCGCAGCTCGGTAACGGCCTCGGCCGAAACCTGTCGCGCCAGGTTCAGGTCATACGGGTTGACGAAGGCGAGCGTCTGCAATTCGCCCTTGGGCGTAACGGAAAACAGCAACGCTTCGGACAGGCTGCGATAGAATGTCTGCTGGAAAAGGAACGAGCCGAATCGCGGATCGTCGATCGGTCGCTGGCTCAGTTCGGCGGAGATATCCTGCGCCATCGTGACGGTGGCCTCTTCCCAGCGCTGGAGGAACTGGTTGTACGAGGCACGCGTCAGTGATGTCGCATTCTCAAATACGCCGCGCGCGCGATCCGAATACCAGAACTGGACGCCGTACTGGAACAGCAACGACGCCGCGATCGTCACCAGCAACATCGGCACGGCCGCCACGATCGAGAAGATCGCGACCAGCCGAACATGGAGACGCCCCTCCCCGCCGATCAGCGATCGCCGCGCCCGGCGGTTCGCGATCCGCCGGCCCAGCAGCATCAGCAATGCGATGCCGGGGACGAGGTTTGCGATCAGCAGGAAAGCCACCAGCGGCGGCGCGATCAGGCCCTGCGGCCGCCCCGCATGCTCGATGACGAAATAGCTGGCGACCAGCACGGCAACGAACGCCGCCAGCACCGCCATCTCGACGACTGGCGTAACAACGAGCCGCCATGTCGGCGTTAAATCGTGTTCGTTGGGCGCCAAGCTGGCAGTCATCGTCTCCGTGGTACAACAAAGGTGTTGCAGGGAGAACACATAATCGACCAGCCCGCTTGCATCAGCGATCAGGCGAGCGTGGCGCGGGATCGATCCCGAGCATGTCGAGACGTTTGCGTAACGTGTTGCGATTGAGCCCCATCGCCCGCGCGGCGCGCAGCTGATTGCCGCCGAACCGCGCGAGCATCGTCTCGATCAGTGGCCGCTCCACCTCCGCGATCACGCGATCGTACAGCGAGCCATCGGTCAGCACATGCGGCTCGGTGCGGGCGAGCTGATCGATATAGGCGCGCACGGAGGCCGCGATCGCGGGGTCGAGCGTCGGCGCGATTGCCGCCGGCGCCCCGAGCATCTCGTGGATTTCGCCCGCATTGATGCGATCATCGCGTGACAGCGCCGCCAGCCGACGCATCAGGTTTTCCAGCTCCCGCACATTGCCTGGCCAGTCATGTGCTTCCAGCGCGTCGATCGCATCGTCGTCGAGCAGTTTGCGCGGCAATCCGGCGGCCGCCGCCCGTTCCAGGAAATGCCGCGCGAGCACGCCGATATCCTGCCGCCGCTCCCGCAACGCCGGCAGGACGACCGGCACTACATTGAGGCGGTAGTAAAGATCCTCGCGGAACGCCCCGCGCGTCACCGCCTGCTGGAGATCGCGGTTCGTCGCCGCGACGATGCGCACATCGGCCCGGATCATGCGGGAGCCGCCCACGGTCGTGAACTCGCCCTGCTGCAACACGCGCAGCAGTCGGGTCTGCGCCTCGATCGGCATGTCGCCGATCTCGTCCAGGAACAGGGTGCCGCCGGCGGCCTGCTCGAACCGGCCGGCGTTGCGCTGGGCGGCCCCGGTGAAGGCGCCGCGCTCGTGCCCGAACAATTCCGCCTCGATGAGTTCGCGCGGGATCGCGGCCATGTTGATCGCTACGAACGGCCCGTGCTGCCGCGGCCCAAGATCGTGGATCGCGCGCGCCACCAGCTCCTTGCCGGTGCCGGATTCCCCCGAAACCAGCACCGTCAGATCATTCGACACGAGCCGGGCGATGACGCGATAGACCTCCTGCATCGCGGGCGAGCGCCCGATAAGCGGCAGCGCGTGATCCTCGTCGGCTTCCGGTCGCGGCGCGACGGGGCCGCGTCGCGCCAGTGCCCGTGCAACCGTGCGGCTGAGCGTATCGAGATCGAACGGCTTGGGCAGGTAATCATAGGCGCCGGCCTCGTTGGCGCGGACGGCGGTGGTCAGCGTGTTGCGCGCCGAAAGCACGATCACCGGCATGTCCGGCCGCTCCGCGACAAGCCGCGTGGCGTGTTCGATCCCGTCACCGTCGGGAAGGACGACATCGGTGACGAGCACGTCCGGCGTGCCGAGCTTCAGTTCGCGATCGAGGTCGGCAAGGCTGGCCGCCGTGCGGACGCGATAGCCGGCGCGCCGCAGCGCCTGGGACACGACGGTACGGACCGCGTTATCGTCATCGACCAGCAGCACTTCGCCCGCCGTCATGCCGTCGCCCTTGGCAGCAGGATCCGAAACACGGTCATGTGCGGTATTCCCTCTCGCGAATATTGGACGATCCCGCCCATGTCGCGCACCAGCTTGTCCACCAGCGCCAGGCCCAGCCCCTTCCCCTCCGGGCGGCTGGAGACGAAGGGATCGAACAGATGCTCCGCGATGTCGTCCGGGGCGCCCGGGCCGGAATCCATGACGCAGATCTCGATCGGCAGCGGAAGGCGCGGTCGGCCCGCGCCGGGGCTCACGGCCATGCCGTGTCTATAGGAAGTGGCCAGGACGATGCGTCGCTCGCCGCGCGGCCCGAGCACCTCGGCGGCGTTCTTGAGCAGGTTTACCAGCACCTGAAGCAGCGCGTCGCGATTGGCGAGCGCCGGCGGCAGCGAGGGGTCGAAGCGTTCCTCGATCGTCACGCCGCGCGCGAATCCGGCGAGCGCGACGCTGCGCGCATGGGCCAGGAGCGGATAGATGTTGAGCGGCTCGAGGATGAGCGGGCGCGTATCGGTGAAATCCTCCATGCGGTCGATCAGCATGGCGATGCGATCCACCTCGTCGATCATCAGGCGGGTCAGTTCGTCCGCTGCGGCGCCGTCCGCGATCAGTTGCGCCGCCCCGCGGATGCTCGAAAGCGGGTTCTTTATCTCATGCGCCAGCATCGCGGCGGCGCCTACGGCGGAGCGCGTCGCCGCCGCGCGGTCCGCCGAATGGCCCAGCCTGCGCGACGTGGCCGCGTTCTGGAGGGTGATGACCCGCCATCCGGGATGATCCGCCAGCTCGACCTGCGCGAGATCGACGCGGATGCGGCCGTTGCCGCGCGTATCGACCACCGCGTCGAACGCGGCGAAGCCCCTGCCGGCCTGCCCCTCCGCCTCGTCGGGCAGCGCGAGCGCCGCCTGCAGCGGGCGCCCGATCATCGATCGCTCGGATCGGTTGAGCAACAGCTCGCACTCGGCGTTCGCGCGGACGATCCGGTTGTCGGGATCGATCAGCAGGAGCGCGATCGGCAGCGCCGCGAGCACCTCCGCCAGATCGGGCGCGGGATGCGGGCTGTCCGGCATGGGCATCAGGCCGCCGCGCGGCTCCGCCACGGCGCATAGAATTCGGCGAGCATCGCCTGGACGCGCCTGGCGTCCGGCTCCTGATTCACCTTGTTGCGGAAATCCGCCGAGCCAGGCAGCCCCCGGGTATACCAGCCGATATGCTTGCGCGCCATGTTGACGCCGGTCATCGTCCCGTAATGGGTGAGCATCGCCTCGTAATGCTCTGTGATGGCGAGATATTGTTCTTCTATCGACGGATCGTCCACGCGGCGCCCGGTCGCGAACCACTCCATCACGTGCGCAAGCAGCCAGGGCCGCCCATAGGCGCCGCGGCCAATCATCACGCCATCCGCGCCCGACAGCGCCAGCGCCTGCTCCGCATCGTCGATCCCACAGATGTCGCCGTTGACGATCACCGGCACCGATACCGCGTCCTTCACCTGCCGCACGAACCGCCAGTCCGCCGAGCCCTTGTACATTTGGTTGCGGGTGCGGCCATGAACCGTGATCATCCGGCAGCCCAGATCCTCGGCGATGCGCGCGAGTTCCGGTGCATTGAGGCTGTCGTGGCACCAGCCCATCCGCATCTTGAGCGTGACCGGCGCCTTCACCGCCTTCACCACCGCCGCGACGATAGCGCCCGCCAGCTTGAGATCCCGCATCAGCGCCGATCCGGCATCGCCGTTCGTCACCTTGCGCACCGGGCACCCCATGTTGATGTCGATGATCGCGGCGCCCTTGTCCTCCGCGAGCTTCGCGGCCTCGCCCATCTCATACGGCGTGCAGCCGACGAGCTGCATCGACACCGGCTCTTCCGAAAGGTGCCACGCCGCCTTCTGGAGCGATTGTCGCGTCTCGCGGAGCGCCGCCTGGCTGGCGATCATCTCGGTCACATTCAGCCCCGATCCGTACCGTCGCACGAGCGTGCGAAACGGCTGGTCGGTCACGCCGGTCATCGGCGCGAGCACCACGGGGCTGTCGATCCGCACCGGGCCGATCTGGATGGGCTTTAATGTCTGCATCGGAGTTTGCCTGAAAAACAGGCAAGTAGGTCAAGCGCCGGGCGCTGGCAAGCTATTGCGCGCCACCACCCCGTCAACCGCCGTTCAACCGCACGATGGTCAGCAGCGCCCAATAGAGGCCGCCGGAAAGCGCCATCGCCACCGGCAGGGTCAGCAGCCATGCCGCCGCCAGGTGGATGATCGTCCTCTTCTGCAGGCCGAAGCCGCTGGCGACCGACGCGCCCGCCACGCCGGACGAAAGGATGTGCGTGGTCGATACCGGCAGCCCGAAGCGATCGGCGGCCAGGATCGTGCCCGCTGCCACCAGTTCGGCCGTCGCGCCCATGCCATAGGTCATGTGCTGCTTGCCGATCTTCTCGCCGACCGTGACGACGATGCGCTTCCAGCCGATCATCGTGCCCAGCCCCAGCGCCACCGCCACCGCGATCTTCACCCACAGCGGGATATACCGCGTCCCCGCTTCCAGCCGCGTCTGATAATCTTTCAGCGTGCCGATCTGTGCCGGCGTGAAAATGGTGTTCTCTTTCTTCGTTATCAGCCGCGTCGCATCGAGAACCAGATACATGTCGTTGCGGATGTTCGACGCGGCCCGCGCGGGAATGCGGGATAGCGCGCCGTAGCTGGTCACCTGCTCGCCAAGCTCCCGCGAAACCTCGACCACGGCGCCGTACGCCCGCGGGTCATTCGGATCGCGGCGTTCCAGCGCCTTCATCAGAATGGGTCGTGCATCCTTCGCATCGACCGGCACCGCACCATGCGCCTGGAGCGCGGCGGACGCTGCCTGCGCGCTGCTGACGAAGGCGCGCGTTTCACTGGCCGGCAGCGTGCGATTCAAGGCGTAGGCGGTCGGGGCGCAGCCGATCAGGATAAGCATGATGAGCCCCATGCCCTTCTGCCCGTCGTTCGAGCCGTGGCTGAACGAAACGGCGGTGCAGGTGAAGATCAGCAACGCGCGGATGCCGCGCGGCGGCGGCGCATCGCCCTTGGGCGCCTCCTTGAAGAGCTTGGGCTTACGCAGCGTCGCGCGCAGCACCAGCAGCAACAGCACGGAGGCGCCGAAACCGATCAGCGGCGCCATCCACAGGCCGCTCAACACCTTGGTCGCCTGGCTCCAGTCCACCCCAGACGTCCCGGCGCGGCCCGCGCTCAGAAGCTGGTTGGCGAGCCCAACCCCCAGCACTGACCCGATCAATGTGTGGCTCGAACTGTTCGGCAATCCGACATACCAGGTGGCGAGATTCCACACGACCGCCGCCAGCAGCAGCGCGAAGATCATCGCGAATCCCGCGCCGGAGCCCACGTGGAGGATGAGATCGACCGGCAACAGCGTGACGATCGAATAGGCGACCGCGCCGGATGACAGCATGACGCCGAGGAAATTGAAGAAGCCGGACCAGACGACGGCGAGGTTGGCCGGCATGGAATTGGTGTAGATCACCGTCGCGACCGCGTTCGCGGTGTCGTGGAAGCCGTTGACGAATTCGAAGCCCAGCGCGATCACCAGCGCCAGCCCGAGGAACAGGAATACCCCGAGCGCCATCTCCTCGCCCACCTGGCGCGTGTCCAGCAGCACGCTGACGCCCGCATAAAGAAGCCCCAGCACCACCAGCGCCAGGAAGATCACCCGCGCGATCGGATGCGGCGCGCGATCGAATCTGCGTGACGAGGCGGTGGTGGACGGCTCGGCCGCCTCGACAACATTGCTTGCCATGATGGCACCATGCTCTCTCGCGCTTTGATGACGCTTTGATGACAATCAACCGCGCAAAATCGCTGCATGTCGATCGTTGGCGCGAGAACGCGCCGGGAGCTTAGAGCGCGCGGCCGAAAATAAGGTCGTCGTGCCAGGTCGCGCCGACGAGAAACCGCCGCTCGCCGACGATCGCGAAGCCGTGCTTGGTGTAGAACCGCTGTGCACGATGATTGCGGCCATAGACGCCGAGGAGCATTCGGCGGCAGCCGAGCGCCCGGGCATCGTGGAAAGCGCGCTCCATCAGAGCAGCGCCCAGGCCGGTGCCATGAGTGGGGAAAAGCGCGTAGATGCGCTTCAGCTCGATATCGCCCGGCGCGGTCGGCAGCGGGAGGTCGGGTTCGCTCAGTGCCGTGTAGCCGAGCGGCGCCGCGCCGGTCGTTGCCTCTGCGAGCGTCACTACGCTGGCAGGATCTTCAATCAGGCGGAGGAAGCTCGACGGATCGGATTTCGCGCCGACATGGGCGACGATATCCGGCCCGTCCAGGATACCGGCGAACGCTTCGAGAAACGTGGCCCCCGCGACGAGGGCACAGGCGGCCGCGTCGGCGGTTTCAGCGCGACGCAGCCGCCAGTCCATTCAGCCGACGATTTCTTCGGCCTTGAAGAAATAGGCGATTTCGATCGCCGCATTCTCATCCGAATCCGAACCATGCACCGAATTTGCCTCGATCGATTCGGCCAGTTCCTTGCGGATCGTGCCGGCGTCGGCGTTCTCGGGGTTGGTGGCGCCCATGATGTCGCGGTTGCGCTGAACGGCATTCTCGCCCTCGAGCACCTGCACGACGACCGGGCCGGAGATCATGAAGGAAACCAGATCGTTGAAGAACGGGCGCTCCTTGTGCACCGCGTAGAAGCCCTCGGCCTGTTCCTTGGTCATCTGGATGCGCTTGGAGGCGACCACACGCAGGCCGGCCTCTTCCAGCATCTTGGTGACGGCGCCGGTCAGATTGCGGCGGGTGGCATCGGGCTTGATGATCGAAAAGGTACGGTTCGCGGCCATGATGGTCACGGGCTCCTTGGCAAGGTTTGATGTGGGAAAACTGGCGGCGCTCTAGTCTTGGTCCGGCGAAAGAGCAACCGTGGCTAGGCCACCTGTTCCCAGCGACCCGCCTCGTTCTGCTTCCAGTAGCGACGGTCCACGCCCTCGCGCGCCTGGAGTTCTCGCCACGCGGCACGGGCGGCCTCGATCGAATCGTCGTCGAAGAAATGGAACGCGCGCTCGAACGTCAGCGCCGCCTCCCGCCAGATGCCGTCCACCAGCGCCACATGCCGCGCCCCGTTGGCCGCTATTACCTCACCAGAAATCAAAACCGCCTGCCCCCTATCGTCTTCCGCACCCGCCGGCGCGTGCGGGAGGAAACTATCCGGTGCGTAGCTCCACAGCAATCGGTCGAGCGCGGCGCGCTGCTTATCGCCGCCCGCCACTATCAACAGCCGATTGCCGGAAGCCAGCACCTTCTCGGCAACCTGCGGGAGCGCGCGCTCCAACGGGGTGAAGTTCAGATGATAGAAATCGACCTTCATCAGCGCTCGAAATTATCGGCGACAAAGCGATCGAGCAACCGCACACCATATCCGGTCGCACCTTTGCCCCAAGTCGGGCCGTCCTTATCGGCCCAAACCATGCCGGCAATGTCGAGGTGCGCCCACTTAACACCATCATCCACGAAGCGCTGGATGAACTGCGCCGCCGTGATCGATCCGGCACCGCGCGGGCCAACGTTTTTCATGTCAGCGATGGGGCTGTCGATCAGCTTGTTGTAGGCGTCACCGAGCGGGAAACGCCACAATTTGTCGCCGCTCGCCCTGCCGGCAGCCAGCAACTGGTCGGCAAGCCCGTCATCGTTCGCAAAAACACCGCCATACTCGTTGCCGAGGCTGATAATCATCGCGCCGGTCAACGTGGCGAGATCGACGATCGTCTTTACCTTGTGCGTTTTCTGAGCCCAGGTGATGCAATCGCACAGAACGAGCCGCCCCTCGGCGTCCGTGTTGATGACCTCAATTGTCTGGCCGGACATGGAGGTAACAACGTCCCCGGGGCGCTGGGCGTTGCCATCGGGCATGTTCTCGACTAGCCCGCAAATGCCGATCACATTCGCTTTCGCCTTGCGCAGCGCGAGCGCCTTCATGGCGCCAGCCACCGCGCCAGCACCGCCCATGTCCCACTTCATGTCCTCCATCCCGGCCGCAGGCTTGATCGAGATGCCGCCAGTGTCGAACGTTACGCCCTTGCCAATCAAGGCAAGAGCAGGATCGCCTGGCTCTGCGCCATTCCAGCGCATCGCCAGTAGGCGAGGCGCGCGGCGCGAGCCCTGTGCGACACCCAGCAGCGAGCCCATACCAAGCTTGCGCATCGCCGTTTCGTCGAGCACTTCGATTTCCAGTCCGAGCCCGTCGATGTCCGCCACCACGCGCTCGACGAAGCTTTCCGGGTAGAGGATATTCGCGGGCAACGTCACGAGCGTCCGGGTAAGCGCCAGCCCTTGGGTCACCGCGTCGCGGTTCTGCCAGGCCTCCTCACTTCCGGCGGGGGCGTTCACGATCGTCAAAGTCGCGAGCGTCACTTTCGACTTCTCGGGCAGGCGTGTGCGATATTCGTCGAACCGCCACCCGCGCTGCGCAAAACCCGCGGCAAAGCGGGCAGTGGCCAACGCGGTAGCGCCGCTTTCGGCGAGATCGAGCGTAACGCCAGTCACGCCGGAGGTGATGAGTTTCGCCGTGAGTGCCCCGCCTGCGCGCTCATAACCGGTGTCGTCGCCGTCGCCAACGCCGAGCAGCAGAACCCGTCGTACGCTCTCACCTATGCTCACAAATGCTTCAGCGACACTGCCCGCCTCACCCTCGAAGCGCTGACCGCTGGCCGCGGCGGCAAGAACCGCGCGAGCCGCGGCGTCGAAACCCGGCAATGCGAGCCCAGGCGCATCGCGCTTTCGCACGATGAAAGCGAGCGCATCGTCATTCTCGGATCTTGTCGGGGCGAAAACGATCTTCATCATACATTCCTCAATACTTGCCTTCGCCACTGGGCTTTCCCGGTCCGGCTGGCAAGGCGTTGCAGCAAGCGCGTAGCGATGCGATAGGGCGCTTGTCCGCCGCCATTCCGGCCGCGCCGACGAGTTGCGGGAATTGCGCGCGTTGCGTTTCGATCGTCTTGCCTGCTGTGCTCTGCCGCTCGCGCTGATGGCGGGAGTGGCCGAAGCGCAGGATCTTCAGGATCGCGCCGTCCCGCCGCCGCCGCCATCGTCCGTTGCGCCGCCCGCCGCCGACGATCAGGTGCAATTCAGCGCCAATGCACTCGAATATGACAGCAACGCAGATATTGTCACCGCGACAGGCGATGTGCGCATGTTCCGTCAGGGGCAACGTCTACGCGCCGAGCGCGTGGTGTGGAATCGCAAATCGGGTCAAGTTACCGCCAACGGCAATGTCGCAATTACCAACCCAGAAGGCGACGTGGCGTATGGCGATTCGATCGAGCTGACTGATTCGCTGCGTGATGGGGTCGTTCACAACATGCTGGTCGTGCTCGACCAAGGCGGCCGCCTCGCTGCGACCGAGGGCGCCCGGCATGACGACGGATCGATCTCTCTTCGCCATGCTGCCTATACCGCCTGCTCGGTAACCGATTCGGATGGGTGCCCAAAGGAGCCGAGCTGGAAGATCACCGCGATCAAGGTGCTATACCGGCCAGATCGTGAGCGCGTATATTATACCGGCGCGCGCATTCATGTTTTCAATGTCGTCAGCGTGCCGTTGCCGCGTTTCTCTCATCCGGTGGGAAGCGGCAACACCAGCGGCCTGCTCAGCCCGATCCTGCGCGTCGATCAGGTCAACGGCCTGGAAATCGCCACCCCTTACTATTTCGATCTGGCGCCCAACCGGTCACTCACCATTACGCCGCACGTCTATACTGCTGTGCTGCCGATGCTGCAGGCCAATTATCAAGCGCTGGAAAGCAACGGCGCGTTCAGTCTCAGCGGCTATATTACGTCCAGCCGACGCAGCGACGACATCTCGGCTGGGCCCGGTGCATCGACCAGCATGGCATTGCGCGGGTATCTCGATGGCGTCGGTCGTTTCCAGTTTGATCAAAACTGGAGCCTGTCGGGCTCGCTGCGACTCGTTACCGATCGCACCTTCCTGCGCCGGTACGATATCTCGAACGACGATCGACTTCGGACCACATTGGCACTGGAGCGCGTAGATCGGGACACGTACTTCTCGCTAGCTGGCTGGGCGGTTCAGACGATGCGCGTGGGTGACGTGCAGGGGCTTCAGCCCGTCGCCCTCCCCGAAATAGATTACCGACGTCGTATCACCGATGTGCTGTTTGGTGGGACGGTGCAGCTGCAGCTGAACACACTCGCGATCAGCCGCGCGCAGGGGCAAGACACCCAGCGGGCTTTTGCGGCGGCGCGCTGGGATCTGCGCCGGATCACCACACTTGGCCAGGAAGTGACGCTTACCGCCTACGGTCGGGTCGATGCTTATAACACCAGCGACATCGCCGCGACGACGGTGCCTTCCTATCGCGGGCTGGACGGTTTTCACACTCGCGGCATCGCGGCGCTGGCGGTCGATGTGCGCTGGCCGTTCGTCGGGCCATTGTTCGGCGGCACGCAGCGTTTTACCCCTAGGTTCCAGATCGTCGCGTCGCCGAAAATCAACAACCTCGACGTACCGAACGAAGATGCCCGTGCGGTGGATCTGGAGGATTCGAACCTTTTCGCGCTCAATCGCTTTTCCGGGTACGATCGGTGGGAGGATTCGAGCCGCGCCACTTACGGTGCGGAATGGGCGCTGACCCTGCCGGGCTTCACGTTGTCGAGTGTCATCGGGCAAAGTTATCGCCTCAGCGACAGACCATCGATTCTTCCCCCCGGCACCGGCCTGAGCGACCGCTTCTCCGACATTGTGGGCCGCACCGAGCTTCGTTTCCGCGATTTTGTTTCGATCATTCATCGCTATCGCGTGGACAAAAGCGATTTCGCGGTTCGCCGGAACGAGATCGACGCAACCGTTGGCACCCGCTCGAACTATATCATGGTCGGCTATCTGCGCCTCAACCGGAACATCACCTCGATAGAAGATCTTCAGGATCAGGAGGAATTGCGCGTCGGTGGCCGGGTCAAATTCTCGCGTTTCTGGTCGGCCTATGGCTCGACGGTGATCGATCTCACGAACAGCGCGAATGCCACCAGTATACCGCTGCCGGTCGCTACGGGCAGCAATTTCAATCCCGTCCGCCATCGGCTCGGCATCACATATGAGGACGATTGTCTCGTGCTGGGTGCCACGTGGAGGCGCGATTATCAAACCACGGGGGACGCGCGCGCGGGCAACAGCTATCTGTTGACGCTGGCGTTCAAGAACCTCGGACGCTAAGCCTCGGTTCAGTAAGTCTGGAGCAGACCCGCGACGCTGCGGCAAAGTAGGAATCCAATCAGAGTGATCATGCGACGGAACGGGGCGACGCGATATGGCCGCCTGATCGGTGCAATGCTGGCGGTGGCAGCAGCTACGGTGGCATTCGGTCAACAACAGACCGTGCAGGATCAGTCGCTGCCCGACAATACCGGGCTGGATATCCCGGCCAACCTCCAAATATTTGGCAAGCTTGATCCGAACATTCGCAAGGCGACCGCGATCGTCAACGACAGCGTCATCACCGGCACCGACGTCGATCAGCGTGCGGCGCTTATTATTGCCGCTAACAACATCAAGTTGCAGGGCGAGGAGTATGATCGCCTGCGATTGCAGGTGCTCCGCCAGTTGATCGATGAGGTGCTGGAAATTCAGCAGGCCAAGACCGCTGACGTGAAGGTGGACGCCGCCGAAATCGATCAAAGCTTTGCGAATGTCGCCAAGAATTTCGGTAAGACCCCCAAAGAATTTTCGGCATTCCTGCGTCAGAGCGGCTCGTCCGATCGCTCGATCCGACGGCAGATTGAGGCCGAACTGGCGTGGAGCAGGTATCTTCGCCGTCGCGTGGAGCCTTTCGTCAATGTTGGCGATATCGAGGTGAAGGCTATTTTGGCGAGGCTCGAGGCCGCGAAAGGCACGGAGGAATTTCACCTCAACGAAATATATCTTAACGCGACGCCAGATCGCACTGAGCAAGTTTATGCCAACGCGCGGCAGCTGATCGACGAGATTCACAAGGGCCAGGCCCCGTTCGGCTATTTCGCGCGCAATTTCTCGGAAGCCTCCACGCGCGGCGTGAATGGCGACCTCGGATGGGTGCGCAGTTCCCAATTGCCGGACGTTCTTGCGGAAGCGGCCGGGCAGATGAAGATCGGCCAGGTAGCCGGACCCATCGCGGTGCCAGGGGGCTTCTCCATCCTGTTCCTCGTGGACAAGCGACAGGTGCTTACCGCCGACCCACGTGACGCGCGGCTCAGCCTTAAGCAGATGACGATCAAGTTTCCGCCGGGCACGACACAGGCACAGGCCACAGCCCGCACCGCCGAGTTCGCCAATGTCACCCACGCGTTGCAAGGCTGCGGCTCGGTCGAAAAGGTGGCGGCTCAGATCGGGGCGGAAGTCGTCGACAACGATACGATTCGTATCCGCGATCTGCCGGCGGCGCTGCAGGATATCATGCTTCAGCTACAGGTTGGCCAATCCAGTCCGCCATTTGGCTCGCCGACTGAAGGTGTTCGCACACTCGTTCTCTGCGGCCGGGATGAGGCGTCGGCCGGTAAACTTCCTGGCGCCGAACAAATTCAGAACCAACTCGAGCAGCAGCGCGTAAACCTTCGTGCGCAGCAGGCCCTGCGCGATCTGCGGCGTGACGCGGTGATAGAATATCGCTGAGGAAAGGATGATGCTGCCGCTAGCCGTTTCGATGGGTGATCCGGCAGGGATAGGCCCGGAGATCATCGCCAAAGCCTGGGATGCCCGTTCGGCCCATGGCTTGCCGCCGTTCGTCGCAGTTGGCGATGCGCGCGCCGTCGAACGCGTATGGCGTGGCCCGATCGCGCGGATCAGCGAACTTGACCAGGTGACGTCAGCATTTGCAGCTGGCCTTCCCGTGCTGACGGTTGAAGACGCGGGCGAGATCGAACCCGGCGCGCCGGACGCCGACGGAGCGCGTTGCGCGCTTCATTCGCTAGAATTGGCGGTCGGGCTTGCCCGATCGGGGGTTGCCGGTGCGCTTGTCACAGGCCCGGTTTCAAAGGCTCGGCTTTACGGGATCGGCTTCACCCATCCCGGCCAAACCGAGTTCGTCGCAGAGCGTTGCGGCATCGCCGGTCAAAACGCGGTCATGATGTTGGCGGGGCCGTCGTTACGCGTCGTACCCATAACCACGCACGTTCCGCTCGAACGCGTCGCCTCGTTGCTGACGATCGATCTGATAGTTGCCAAAGCGCGCGCGACCGCGCGCGGACTGGCCAGGAATTTTGGCATTGAAAAGCCCCGTCTCGCATTCGCGGGCTTTAATCCGCATGCCGGCGAAGGCGGCGCGATCGGACGCCAGGAAATAGACTTGATCGAGCCGGCGATCGCAATCCTGCGCGACGAGGGAATAGACGCGCGTGGGCCGTTTGCCGCCGATACGCTGTTTCATGGGCGCGCCCGCGCTCATTACGACGCAGTTTTGTGCTGTTATCACGATCAGGCATTGATCCCCCTGAAAACGCTTCATTTTGACGAGGGGGTTAATATGACCCTGGGGCTGCCGATCGTTCGGACGTCGCCCGATCACGGCACTGCATTCGCGATCGCGGGTAGTGACCAGGCGGAGCCGGGCGCAATGATCGCGGCGATTGCAATGGCAGGAGAGGCTGCGGCGCGACGCGCAGCGTGGCCGACCGCGTGATCGAACTTCCGCCGCTGCGTGAAGTGATCGCGCGGCATGGGCTGTCGGCGTCCAAGGCTTTGGGCCAGAATTTTCTGTTCGATGCACAGTTGCTTGCGCGGATCGCGGCGATCCCCGGCGATCTCCATGAGGAACAAGTTCTGGAGATTGGCCCCGGGCCGGGCGGTCTGACGCGCGCACTGCTTGCAGCGGGCGCGCGCGTAACCGCAATCGAGCGGGATCGACGCTGCCTACCCGCGCTTGCCGAATTGGCTGAGGCCTATCCCGAAAGATTGCGTGTTATTGAGGGCGACGCGCTGGAAGTTGACGGACAGGCCCTTTTCGATGCCGCCCCCCATATCGTCTCCAATCTGCCCTATAACGTCGGGACGGCACTGTTCGTTGGCTGGCTATCGGCGGATTGGCAGCCATGGTGGAAATCTCTGACATTGATGTTCCAGCGGGAGGTCGCGGATCGGATAGTCGCGGCCCCCGGAAGCGACGCCTATGGCCGGCTTTCCGTGCTAGCCCAGTGGCGGGCGTCGGCGCGGATCGCGATGCCGGTGCATCGTTCGGCCTTTACTCCACCGCCCAAAGTAATGTCGGCCGTGGTCCATGTAGTTCCCACAGCGGCCCCCTCCGATGTTCGATTGACGGTGCTGGAACGCCTGACCGCCGCCGCGTTCGGGCAGCGGCGCAAGATGTTGCGCCAGAGCTTGCGCGGCGTGCCCAGCGCATTGGATGCGCTGTCAGCCGAGGGGATCGATGCCACGCGGCGCGCCGAAACGGTAAAGGTCGCGGAATTTGTTAATCTCGCCAGACGGCTTTCCGCGAGCTTGAAGCCGGTCAGTCTTTAACCGGCGCGGTTTTGGCCGGCACCGCTTGCGCGGTGGCGATCGGCGGCGGCCCCTTCGCTATCACCGCGGCAAGGGCGTTCGCCTGTGGGCAGTCGCCCTTGCAAACGGTACGCAGCTTGGCGAGATTCTCCTTCGCCCGCGCCATAGCGCCCTTGGAAACCAACGCCTCGCCCTGCCCTTTAAGAGCCACCGGGTCGTTCGGTTCCAATGTAAGCGCCTCTCGATAGAAGCGGATCGCCTTGCCAGACAAGCCCCGCGCCTCGGCGACTTCGGCCATGACGATGAACGCCTGACGGTTGCGCGGATCGACCGCAACCGCACTTTCCAGTGCATCGCCAGCCCCGTCGAGATTGCCCGCCGCCATTGCTGCGCGGCCCTGCGCGAGCAACGCCATGGAGCGCGGATCGATCTGGTCATCCGGGCGCTGGCCGTGGAGCGAGGTCGAAATCGAAACCAGCGCCAGCGAAGCGGCGATGGCGACGGACGAAAAACGCATGATCAGCTCCGACTTCGACACTATGAGCGGCGGGTTAGCATGGGGCGATCAGCCGTGCGACAAAAAAGCCGTCTGTCCCATCGTGCGCGGGGCTGAGCCTGACACCGGCGTGGTGACGACGACCAAGTGCCAATGTAGGTGGTTCAGCTGTCCAGCCGGGGTGCGTCGCGAGAAACGGCATCACCTGCCCCGCCCCCTCCTCATCGACCAGCGAGCAGACAATATAGATCAGCGCGCCGCCCGGCCGCGTCAGGGCGGCGCCTATGCCGAGCAGGCGCTGCTGGGTTTCAACCAACCTCCCCAGTCTTGCGGGTGTGATCCGCCATCTCGATTCAGGATTCCGCCGCCATGTTCCAGTTCCGGAGCAAGGCGCATCGATAAGCACGACATCCGCGGCAGTTCGCAAGCCTTGCAGTGCCGCCAGTTCATGGTCGGGATTGAGGAGCACCGTTTCCGCGATCGTGACGCCTGCCCGCACGGCGCGCGGAGAAAGGCGGCCGAGCCTGGATCGATCGGTGTCCGCCGCAACGATTCGCCCCTCATTATGCATCGCGGCCGCCAGCGTGAGAGTCTTGCCCCCCGCGCCAGCGCAAAGGTCGAGCACGGTCATGCCCGGTTCGACCCGCGCTGCGCCGGCAACGATCTGGCTGCCCGCGTCTTGCACCTCCAGCCGGCCGCCATAACTCTCCACATTGGTACCGGCGGGCAAACGCAGCCCACCAGGGACGCCGGCTATAGGCGCGGCGCCCGGAATTTCGCTCGCCATCACCTCGGCGTCCGCAATCAAAGTATTCACGCGGACGTCGAGGGGCGCGCGCTCAACCAGCGCGGCCAATTCCTCCTCGTCGAGCCCTGACTGCCGCATCCGCTCCGCAAGCCAGGCCGGAGCCGTACCACCGGTCGCGACAGGTTCCTCGGGATCGATCGGTGCAGGCCCATGCACAGACCCGTCGAAACCGCGCACGAGATTCTCGTCCCCGCGCGTCAACAGCAGCATCGCCGCGCGGCCCGACACAGGCATTTCTCCGCAAGCCCGGATCGCCGCGAACACAAGCTCACGCACCGCCCGGCGATCCTTCGAGCCGGCGTAGCGGCGGGTGGAGAAATAGCGCTGGACGATCGTGTCGGCCGCCGCACCGCCCTCGCGGGCGGCCGCAAGCACGAGATCCAGCACCTCGATCGCCGCCTGAATGCGCGCGGCTGGCGTCATCGGACAGACCTGAAATCAGCGCGTGGGATAGTTGGGCGCCTCTCGCGTGATGGTCACGTCATGCACATGGCTTTCCTTCAGCCCCGCGCCAGTGATTCGAACGAAATTTGCGCGGCGCTGAAGATCGGCGATCGTCGCAGCGCCAGTATAGCCCATCGCGGCCTTGATCCCGCCGACAAGCTGGTGGATCACATCACGCGCCGGGCCCTTGAACGCGACCTGCCCCTCGATACCCTCGGGCACCAGCTTGAGCTGATCCTTGATATCGCCCTGGAAATAACGGTCCGCCGACCCGCGCCCCATCGCACCCACGCTTCCCATCCCACGATAGGATTTATAGGCACGCCCCTGATAAAGAAAGGTTTCTCCGGGCGCCTCTTCCGTACCCGCCAGCAACGAGCCAACCATGCAAGTCGATGCGCCGGCCGCCAGCGCCTTCGCAAGATCCCCCGATGTGCGGAGACCACCGTCGGCGATAACCGGTACGCCGGCTTTCGCCGCAGCCTCCGCGCAATCCATCACGGCGGTGAGTTGCGGCACGCCGACGCCGGCGACGATCCGCGTCGTGCAGATCGATCCCGGACCGATACCCACCTTGATCCCGTCGGCACCCGCGTCGATCAGCGCACGAGTCGCCTCCCCGGTCGCGACGTTGCCGGCGACGACCTGCACCGCGTTCGAGAGCTTCTTCACCCGCTCCACCGCCGCCGCCACATCGCGGTTATGGCCATGCGCGGTATCGATCACGATCAGATCGCACTCTGCGTCCACGAGCGCTTCGGTTCGATCGAAGCCTTTGTCGCCCACCGTCGTCGCCCCCGCGACGCGCAACCGACCTGCCCCGTCCTTCGTGGCGTCGGGATAGGTTACGGCCTTTTCGATATCCTTTACCGTGATGAGGCCGACGCAGCGGTAGGCATCGTCCACCACCAGCAGCTTCTCGATCCGGCGCTGGTGGAGCAGGCGCCGCGCTTCCTCCTGGCCGACGCCGGTCTGCACCGTCGCGAGATTCTCGTGGGTCATCAATTCGCTGACGGGCTGTTTCGGGTTCCCGGCGAAACGCACGTCGCGGTTGGTGAGGATGCCGACCAGCTTTCCGTCCTTCTCCACCACCGGAATGCCGCTGATGCGGTGCTGGGTCATCAGGGCCTGCGCATCAGCCAGCGTGGCGCTCGGCGCGATCGTGATCGGATTCACCACCATGCCGCTTTCAAACCGCTTAACCTGCCGGACTGCCGCGACCTGCTCCTCAACGGTAAGGTTCCGGTGAAGAACGCCGATGCCGCCAAGCTGCGCCATGACGATCGCCATATCGGCTTCCGTAACCGTGTCCATCGCGCTCGACAGGATCGGAATGTTGAGGGCGATCCCGCGCGTGACCTGCGTTCGCGTGTCTGCGCCGCTGGGCAGCACCTGCGATTCAGCGGGCACCAAAAGGACATCGTCGAAAGTGAGGCCGAGGCGAATGTCCATATGCTTGCCGAATCCTGCGTGGGGGAAGGAGGTGGCGGGCCATGTAACCGCGCGAACGCGGTTTCGCTAGGCCCCCGCTGGTGTGATAGTTATGATGCACGCACCTTCGGGAGAGAGATATGGTCGCGATCGTCGTAACCCTGCTGCTGGCGCTGGTGCTTTTCTACCTGATGACGAGCATCAAGATCGTTCGCCAAGGCTATCAATATACGATCGAACACTTCGGCCGTTACACGACGACGGCGGCGCCGGGGTTCAATTTCTATCCCGCCTTCTTCTACCGCGTCGGCAGGCGCGTGAATATGATGGAGCAGGTGATCGATATTCCGGGGCAGGAAATCATCACCAAGGACAATGCGATGATCTCGACCGACGGGGTCGTGTTCTTCCAGGTGCTCGATGCGGCCAAGGCCGCGTACGAGGTGTCGGACCTGTATGTCGCGCTGCTCCAGCTCACCACGACCAATCTGCGCACGGTGATGGGCTCGATGGACCTCGACGAAACGCTCTCCAAGCGCGATGAGATCAACGCGCGCCTGCTGTCCGTGGTCGATCACGCGACGACGCCATGGGGGGTCAAGATCACCCGCGTCGAGATCAAGGACATCCGCCCGCCCGCCGATATCGTCAACGCGATGGGCCGGCAGATGAAGGCGGAGCGCGAGAAGCGCGCCAATATCCTCGACGCGGAGGGAACTCGCGCCTCCGAAATCCTCCGTGCCGAGGGTCAGAAGCAGGCCCGCATCCTGGAAGCCGAGGGTCGAAGGGAATCGGCGTTCCGCGACGCCGAGGCGCGCGAGCGCGCCGCCCAGGCCGAAGCGAGCGCTACACGGGCCGTCTCAGAGGCGATCGAGGGCGGCAATACGCAGGCGATCAACTATTTCATCGCACAGAAATACGTCGAGGCGATCGGCAAATTCGCGACCAGCCCTAACGCCAAGACGATCCTGTTTCCGGTCGAGGCGACGCAGCTCATGGGCACGCTGGGCGGGATCGGCGAACTGGCACGCGACGCCATAAGCGCGATGCCCAGGTCCGAGCAGCCCTCAGCCGGGCCTTCCGTGCCGCGCGTCAAGGGGGCTTCTACCCCGCAATGATCCTCGACGATTTCGTGCAGCATATGGCGGCGGCCTGGATCGCGGCGGCGGTCTTGCTTGGCATAGCGGAACTGGCGATCCCCGGCGTATTCCTGGTTTTCCTGGCGATCGCGGCGGCGATCACCGGCGTCGCGCTGTTCGCGCTGCCCGATCTGCCGCTTGCGGCACAGGCGGGCAGCTTCGCGGCCTGGAGTGTCGTGTCGGTAATGATCGGGCGGCGGTGGTATCGCGACTATCCGCTCGAAACCAGCGACCCCATGCTCAACGATCGCGCAGCGCGCGCGATCGGGGCGACGGTGGTGATCGCCGAGCCGATCGTCGATGGTCGCGGTCGTGCGCGGCTGGGCGACAGCACGTGGCCGGCGACGGGCCCAGACGCCGCCGCCGGCGAGCGCATGCGGGTACTCGCCGTGGAAAACGGCATTCTCCGCCTCGAGCCGCTTGGATCAACTCTTGCCGAAAAGCTTCCCGGCCAGCCCGGATAGCAGGCCGCCGGCGCCGCCCTCGCCGTCCCCACCGCCCGTAGCCCCGATGATCTGGGCGAACTGCCCGAGCGACCCCTCGCCCCCGATGTGGCCGACGATCTCCTGCAATGTGTCCGCCGGGAGGCCGGTGGTCTGAGCCGCGCCGTCGACCGTGTCGCCGGGCTCGGTATGCGACTGGGTTAGCGCGGAGATGGCCTGTTCCACCTGATCCTGCGACAAGCCAACCTTGGCGGCCAGATTAGCCACGTCCACGTTCGAGCCGATCTGGCCGAGCAAACTATCGAAAATACCCATCGCTAACCTCGCAAAAGCAGCCCCCGGCGATCACACTGTATCAGTGGTCGCCGGGCGGTGCGAGCGCGATCAGGCGGGTTGCGCAACCTTCGGTGCGGACTGGCGAACACCCTCGTCGACATGATCGGCGAACTGCGCGAAATTCTCGTTGAACAGATCAACGAGCTTGGCTGCGGTCGCGTCATATTCGGCGGCATTCGGCCACGTCGCTCGGGGATCGAGGATGCTGGCATCCACCCCCGGCACACTCACCGGCACCTTGAACCCGAAATTGGGATCGGTGCGGAACTCGGCGTCGTTCAGGCTCCCATCGAGCGCGGCATTGAGCAACGCACGGGTCGCTTTGATAGGCATACGGCTGCCGACGCCGTATTTGCCGCCGGTCCAGCCGGTGTTGACCAGCCAGCAATCCACCCCGCCCCTGGCGATCCGCTCCTTGAGCAGATTGCCGTAAACCGACGGATGGCGCGGCATGAACGGCGCGCCGAAGCAGGTCGAGAAGGTGGCGTCCGGCTCGGTCACGCCGATCTCCGTGCCCGCGACACGCGCGGTGTAGCCGGACAGGAAGTGGTACATCGCCTGATCTGGAGTAAGCTTGGCGATCGGTGGCAGAACGCCATAGGCATCCGCCGTCAACATCACGATATTCTTCGGCACGCCTCCCATGTTCTCGGCGGAGGCATTGGGGATGAAATCGATCGGATAAGCGCCGCGACTGTTCTCTGCGAGCGTCGCATCATCCAGATCGAGCTCGCGGGTTTCCGGGTCCATCACGACATTTTCGAGTACGGTGCCGAACCGCTTGGTCGTGGCGTAGATTTCGGGCTCGGCCTCAGCCGACAGCCGGATCATCTTGGCGTAGCAGCCGCCCTCGAAATTGAAGACGGCAGTGTCGGACCAGCCATGCTCGTCGTCGCCGATCAGGGTGCGGCTCGCATCGGCCGAAAGGGTCGTCTTGCCCGTGCCGGATAGCCCGAAGAACACCGCCGTCGAACCGTCCGCGCCCATGTTCGCCGAACAGTGCATCGGCATGACGCCATCGACCGGCAACAGATAGTTGAGCAGGCCGAACACCGATTTCTTCATTTCGCCGCCATAGCGGGTCCCGCCGATCAGGATCAGCTTCTCGGAAAAATTGACAGCGATCACTGTTTCCGAGCGGGTGCCGTGGCGCATCGGGTCCGCGCGAAAGCTGGGCAGATCGATGATCGTGTAATCCGCGTCGAAGCCCTTGAGCGCGGATACTTCCGGGCGAACCAGCATCGTGCGGATGAACAGGTTATGCCACGCCAGCTCGTTGATGACGCGCACGCGAACACGATGCGACGGCTGCGATCCGCCGTAAAGATCCTGAACGAACAGATCATCCTTATCGCGAAGCGCTGCGAAGAAATCAGCCTTGAGCGCGGCAAAATGCTCTGGCGTCATCGCCTTGTTGGTCTTGCCCCACCACACCGTATCGGCGGTTTCGGCATCCTTCACGATGAATTTGTCCTGCGCCGACCGTCCGGTATGCGGCCCGGTTTCGACCACCAGCGGGCCATCCGCCGCAAGCTTCCCCTCGCCACGCGCGACCGCGCTTTCGACAAGGCGCGCCGTGCCGAGATTCCAGTGCAGATTAGCGCGGGTCTCGATGCCCTGGGCCTCCAGGCCGGCCGCCGGAATACGATCGCTCACAGGCATATCCCCTAAAAACAGACTACAGCCGGCACCGTATCCGGGCCGGTAAATGCCGAGCGCATATAATCAGCGCCGCCGCCCGTCAAACGACGCGGGCATTGAGCCCGTCCCATCTTTGCACTAGGCGCGATTCCATGACCGCAACGATCGCGCTCGTGGACGACGACCGGAACATCCTGACTTCGGTTTCGATCGCGCTCCAGACCGAGGGATTCCTCACCCGCGTCTATTCCGATGGAGAGACTGCGCTGAAGGCGCTGATCGAGAACGCGCCGGATCTTGCCATCTTTGACATCAAGATGCCGCGCATGGACGGGCTTGAGCTGTTGCGGCGGCTACGCGAGAAGAGCCAGATCCCGGTGATCTTCCTCACCAGCAAAGACGACGAACTGGACGAGGCGCTAGGCCTTGCGATGGGGGCCGACGATTATATCGCCAAGCCGTTCAGCCAGCGCCTGCTGATTGCGCGCGTCCGCGCTATCCTGCGACGGACGGAACTGACCCAGGCCCCGGATGGCGCCGAAACCGAAACCCAGGGTCCGCTCGAACGGGGGCGGCTGGTGATGGACCCGGCTCGCCACCGCGTTACCTGGGGCGGCACGCCGGTCACCCTCACCGTTACCGAATTTCTGATCCTGGAAACGCTTGCCCAGCGGCCGGGCATCGTGCGCACCCGCAACCAGCTGATGGATGCGGCCTATCAGGACGACATCTATGTCGATGATCGCACGATCGACTCACACATCAAGCGGGTTCGGCGAAAGTTTCGCGAGGTAGATGGCGAATTTGACGCTATCGAGACACTCTATGGCGCCGGATACCGTTTCTCCGAAGAGTGAAGGCAGCGACCTCGCGCTCCGCTGGTCGGGTCGCGTATCGCTAACCAGACGCATCCTGGCGGTAAACATCTTCGCACTTTTGCTGCTCGCAGGCGGATTCTTTTATCTCGATTCGTATCGCGCGCGTATTCTCGACAACCGTACCGAGCAGGCGATGCGCGAAGCGCGCCTGATCGCGGAGGCCCTTCAGACCGTCACCCCGACGCTGCGCAATCCGCTGATCGTCCAGCTTGCGCAGGATACGGGTACGCGCATTCGGCTGTTCGCTCCGAACGGCGCGCTGACCGTGGACAGTCGCGCGCTCGGCAAGCGGAACTTCCAGCTTCTCGATCCCGACAAGGATGATCGCGGGCAGCGGATCGCACGCTTTCTGGATGCCGGTATCGACACGGTGGTGGGCGCGATCCGCCCGCCCCTCTATCGCGAGCATGACGATGGACGAAGCTGGCCCGATGTGCGCACCGCTCAGTCGGGTCATGCCGCCGCGACGGTATGGCGGGCGCCAGATCGAACGCCGGTGATCACCGCTGCCGCCCCGCTCCTTGACGGCGCCGCGGTCATGACGGCGGTCAACGCGCGCGACATCACCCAGACGGTGCGCGTCGAGCGCTACAGGCTCAGCCTGGTGTTGCTGACGGTGACGGTCGTGTCGATCCTGCTGTCGCTATTTCTCGCGCGAACGATCGTGCGCCCGCTCCGCCGGCTCGCGCGCGCCGCGGTGCGGGTTCGGCTTGGGCGTGCCCGGGAGGTAGTGGTGCCGAGGCTGCCGGACCGCAAGGACGAGATCGGCATGCTGGCCCGCGCTTTATCCGACATGAGCCTGGCCCTGCGCGCCCGGATCGACGCGACCGAGGCGTTCGCGGCGGACGTGACGCACGAGATGAAGAACCCGCTTGCTTCGCTTCGATCGGCGGTCGAGGGGCTCGGGCACGTCAGGGATCTCGAGCTTCAACAGCGTCTGCTTTCCATCGTTCGCGAGGATGTCCATCGTCTCGACCGGCTTATCACCGATATCTCGGAAGCGTCGCGCCTGGACGCGCAGCTGAGCCGGGCGAAATTCGAGCCCGTCGATGTAGGCGCGATGGTTGAGGGGATGATCGCGCAGCGCCGGGAACGCGGCATCGAGCGGGAGATCCGCATCCGGCTGGACCGCTCGCAACATATTCCCATGATGGTATCCGGTGAGGGCGCGCGACTGGAGCGAGTGTTCGAAAACCTGATCGACAACGCTCTCTCCTTCTCCCCTGATGGCGGCCTGATCGCGATCGCCGCCCGCGCGGCCGACGGTGCACTTGAAATAGGCGTGGAGGATGAGGGCCCGGGCGTGCCGGAGGATGCCCGCGAGGCGGTATTCCGCCGCTTCCAGTCGATTCGCCCGCACAGCGAAGCGTTCGGGCAGCATTCGGGGCTCGGGCTCGCGATCGCGCGCACTATCGTGGAGGCGCACCAGGGCACGATCGAGGTGCAGAGCCGTGAGGACAGGCTGACAGGCGCCCGATTCGTGGTGCGGTTGCCGCTCGCGGACGGTGGTTGAAGTGTCAGCGACGGAGGCGGTGCACGCCACGACGGTCGCGATCGGCGGACGGGCGGTAATGCTCGTCGGATCATCCGGGTCCGGCAAATCAGATCTGGCGCTTCGGCTGATTGACCGCGGCGCGCGGCTCGTATCGGACGATTATACCGAATTGACGCTCGGCGACGGCATCCTCTTCGCAGCCGCGCCCCGGCCGATCGCCGGCCAGATGGAGGTGCGCGGCATCGGCATCGTCGATATGCCGCATCTGGACGAGGTGCCGGTGGCGCTTGTCGTCTGCCTCGATGCCCGTGTGGAGCGGATGCCCGAACCCGCCACTTGTACCTTTGCCGGATGCGCCATTCCGGCTATCGCGTTGAGCGCCTTCGAGGCGTCTGCCCCGATCAAGATCGAGCTTGTGATGCGCCGGATTCCATCGTGACCCCTCCCCCGGAAATATTGCTGGTCACCGGCATGTCCGGCGCAGGCAAATCGACGGTGCTCAAGACGCTCGAGGATCTTGGCTGGGAAGTCGTCGACAATCTGCCGCTGTCGCTGCTGGATCGGCTGCTGAACGCGCTCCCGCCAGCGGGCACGGAGGATATGCATCGCCCGCTCGCGCTCGGAATCGGCGCTCGCACCCGGGATTTCGACGCCGCGCAGGTCGTGGCTCAGGTCGAACGTCTCCGCGCCAAGGGCGGCTATGAGATCGGCACGCTGTTCCTGGACTGCGAATCTGACGAGCTGGCGCGGCGCTATGATGAGACGCGCCGGCGGCATCCGCTTGCGCTTGATCGCCCCGCGCGAGACGGGATCGAGCGGGAGCGGCAATTGCTCGCTCCGCTGCGACAATGGTCCAACCGGCTGAGCGACACGACGCATTTCAATGCCCATGCTCTCGCGCAACAGGTGCGCGCGGCCTTTTCGCGATCTGGTGTCGGGGACACGATCGTTTCGATCATGTCGTTCGGCTTTGCGCGCGGCCTGCCGACCGATGCCGATCTGGTTTTCGACATGCGCTTCCTGCGCAATCCGCACTGGGAGCCGGATCTGCGCCCCGGCACCGGGCGCGATCCGGAGGTCGCGGCTTATATCGCCGCCGATCCGGCCTATGCCGACGCGGTGCGCAAGATCGAGGATTTGCTCCTCCTTCTCATCCCGCGTTATATCGCGGAGGGAAAATCTTACGTCACCGTCGCCTTTGGCTGTACCGGAGGGAGACATCGCTCAGTGCACGTCGCCGATCGGGTGGCAGAGCGGTTGCTTACTGCGGGATTTTCGCCCACGGTTACACATCGCGATCTGGCGGCGGCGCCGCAGGATTCGCTTGAAGGAAACCCGGCAGGGAAATGAACGACCTCAACAAGCAATTGATCGGCCTGGTTCTTGTCACGCACGGGCGTCTCGCCGACGAATTTGTCACGGCGATGGAGCATGTCGTCGGGCCTCAGAAGCAGGTGCAGACCGTCGCGATCGGCCCGGACGATGACATGGAGGCCCGTCGCGCCGACATCCGGGCGGCGATCACCGCCGTGGACGCTGGACGCGGGGTCATCGTGCTGACAGACCTGTTTGGCGGCACCCCCTCAAACCTCGCCATCTCGCTGATGGAGCGTGGCCGCGTCGAGGTGATCGCCGGGATCAATCTCCCCATGCTGATCCGTCTCGAATCGGCCCGTAAGTCGATGACGGTCGTGGCGGCGGTCGCCGCCGCGCGGGAGGCCGGGCGCAAATATATCTCGGTCGCGTCCGAGGTGCTGGGCGAGGCCGCTGCGTGACGGTGTCGCGTGAGGTGCGGATCAGCAACCGGCGCGGTCTTCATGCACGCGCCAGCGCCAAATTCGTGACGCTCGCCGCGGAACAGCCGATCCCCGTTAACGTCGCGAGGGGCGGTTCGAGCGTGACGGGCACCTCGATCATGGGCCTGATGATGCTGGGAGCGGCGATGGGCGACACGATCACCATCTCGGCGACCGGCGATGAGGCCGAGCATGTCGTCGCCGCCATGTGCGGGCTCGTCGAGGGAAAGTTCGGCGAGGATTGATGCCCCGCCAGATTACCGCTTTTTCCAACCCGCTCGTCAAGCAGGTGCGCGATCTGCGCGACAAGCGCCATCGCCGCGAATCGCGACGGTTCCTTGCTGAAGGCCTGCGCATCCTAACCGAGGCGCAGGAGACCGGCCGCCTGCCGCGCTATCTGTTCTTCACCGCCGCCAGCGCCGGGCATCCTCTGGTCGAGCGTCTGATCGCCGCCGTCGAATCGCGTCACGGCGAGGCGATCGAGACGACAGCCGATATCCTCTCCAAGCTTTCCGGAAAGGATAATCCGCAGGCAGTCGTCGGCGTGTTCGACGAATTCTCCGCGTCCCTCGATACACTGGATCGCTCCGCATCCGGCATCTGGCTAGTCGCCGAGCGACTGCGCGACCCCGGCAATCTCGGGACGATCCTGCGCACTGGCGACGCCGTCGGCGCGGGCGGCCTGATTCTGATCGGCGATTGTGTAGATCACTTCTCGGTCGAGGCCGTACGGGCCAGCATGGGCGCACTTTTCACGGTGCCTGTCGTAAGGTGCGAGTGGGAGGCGTTCCTCGCCTGGCTGCGCGGTGGACCTGGCACGCTCGTGGGCCTGAGCCTTCAGACCGAGCATGATTATCGCACGCCAGCCTACCCCGACCCGACTTTCCTGCTGACCGGCAACGAGGCGCAAGGGCTACCCGAAGATTATGAGGCGGCGTGCGACCTGCTGGTGAAGCTGCCGATGCTCGGCAAGGCGGACAGCCTGAATGCAGCGGTGGCGACTGCCGTGATGGCGTACCAGGTACTGGCCGCACAGCGCGGATAGCGTCTTGCGCGGGACAGTTTATTGCCGCTATCGCCGTACCGAGTTTTTGAATTGAACGGGATGAGGGCATGAAGCGTTTCGAGGGCACGCAAAGCTATGTCGCGACCGATGATCTGAAAGTCGCCGTCAATGCAGCGGTGATGCTCCGTCGCCCGTTGCTGGTGAAAGGCGAGCCCGGCACCGGCAAGACCGTACTCGCCTATGAGATCGCCAAGGCAACCGGCGCGCCGCTGATCGAGTGGAACGTGAAGTCCACCACCAAGGCGCAGCAGGGTCTGTACGAATATGATGCCGTTGCCCGCCTCCGTGACGGACAGCTCGGCGACGAGCGCGTCCACGATATCGGGAATTACATTCGCAGGGGCAAATTGTGGGAGGCATTTACGTCGCCCGAATTGCCTGTGCTGCTGATCGACGAAATCGACAAGGCCGATATCGAATTTCCGAACGATCTGCTTCAGGAACTCGATCGGATGGAATTCCACGTTTACGAGACGAAGGAGACGGTACGCGCGGCCGAGCGTCCGATCGTCGTCATCACGTCGAACAACGAAAAGGAGTTGCCGGATGCGTTTTTGCGCCGCTGCTTCTTCCACTACATCAAGTTCCCCGACCGGGACACGATGCAGGCGATCGTCGACGTTCACTTCCCTGGCATCCAGAAGATCCTCGTTTCGAAGGCGATGGACATATTCTACGAGGTGCGCGAGGTGCCGGGCCTGAAAAAGAAGCCTTCGACCAGCGAACTGCTCGATTGGCTGAAGCTGCTGCTGCACGAGGATATGCCGCTCGACGTGCTGCAGAACCGGGATCCGACCAAGGCGATCCCACCGCTCCACGGCGCCCTGTTGAAGAACGAGCAGGATGTAATGCTGTTCGAACGGCTGGCATTTATGGCGAAGCGGCAGGCCAATCGCCCCTGAAAACGGTCCTAACACGCCGAAGCGAGTCTATCTCACGACGACCCGCTTCTTCGCTAACTATTTGTTAACTGAAAAAGGTAACCATTCCGCCATCAGTGTGAACTGAGAGTGCGATGCGGTGTTGAAGCGATATTCCCTTGGCCTGCTGGCCTTTGCAGCGGTGGCGCAGTCGGTGCCTGCGCAAGCAGCATTGCTCGATTATATCGGGCAGTGCGTGCCGTTCGCGCGGGCCGTATCAGGCATTCAGATCTTCGGCGACGCCTGGACGTGGTGGGATCAGGCGGAGGGCCGTTATCCTCGCGGGCACCAGCCTAAAGTCGGCTCAGTCATCGCCTTCGCCCGGCAGGGCCGGTTGCCGCTGGGACACGTTGCGGTGGTCAGCAGAATCGTCGAGCGGCGCGTGCTGATGCTCACGCATGCCAATTGGTCCCGCGTCGATGGTGCGCGCGGTCATGCAGAGCAGGACGTGACGCTCTATGATGTCTCGCCCGACAATGACTGGAGCGAAGTGAAGGTCTGGTATCGCGATTCCCAAGGGCTTGGTGGTACGATCTATACCGTCAACGGCTTCATCTATGCGCCGGGCCGCCCCTCCCCCGAATTGACCGCGCGCAACCCGGATTATGTCGGCGCGCTGATCGACGCCTATGTGCCGGACGCCGGTCGCGCGACCCGTTGACACCGTCACGGTGCAATTATTCGCCACGACCGCATAAAAACTTTTCGCTTGCCGGCAGATTCCGACGATGAAACCCGACGCGTTCATCGCACGTTTCATCGTCAGGCCCCATGTATGGGGAGGCCGTCGATCGGGCGGGTATGGAGATAGAAGATGATCGAGCATCTCAAAGGTCGCGGCAAGCTCATCGCTGCTATTGCATCGGGCGCTCTGCTGGTCAGCGGCTGTGCGACGGAGACCACCTATCGCCCAGCGACGGGCAAGGGGTTCTACCGCACCGGCTATAGCGATCGACAGATCGAGGCCAATCGCTGGTTGGTCACTTTCGCCGGCAACACCGTCACCGATCGCGACACGGTGGAGCGCTATCTTCTGTTCCGTGCGGCGGAGCTGACACTTCAAAACGGCTATGACTATTTCGTGATGGTCGATCGCACGACAGATCGCCAGGCGCAGACCTATTCGACACCCGGGCCGCGTTTCGGCATGGGCGGCTTCTGGGGGCCATCATGGCGTTATTACGGGCGCGGCTTCGGCTGGCGTGCATGGGATCCGTGGTTCGGCGATCCGTTCTGGGGCGACAATATCGATGTTCGCACGGTCGACCGTTACGAGGCTTCGGCAGAAATCGTGATGCGCAAGGGCACACCGGCGCGCGATGAGGTGCGGGCGTTCAACGCACGTGATGTCGCTGACCGGATCGGGCCGACGGTGGTGATGCCGAAGCCCTGATCCGTTAGGGAAGAAATGAAAAGGGGCGGCCGATCAAAGCGATCCGCCGTCCCTTTTCTCGTTCAGCGCCAGGCGTAGACCCGGCCAGTGATCTCACACCGCGCCGTGGCAATGCTTGTATTTGAGTCCTGATCCGCATGGGCACGGCGCGTTGCGGCTCACCACACCCTTCCAGCTTTCGGGATCGGCGCCGATCTCGGATCCACTAGGCTGCGCAATCTGGAGCGGTGGAAGTTGGGTTGAGATGAGCCCCAGCGATCCCGCGTCGATATCCGCGGAATTGTCTTCGCCGGAGAACGGATCGAAATGCGTCGTGATGAAGTCCGGCAGGTCAGGCAGCGTGGGCGGCGCCTGCATCTGAAACTGCGCGTAGGCAATCGTGCGGGTCACATCCTCACGAATGTTTTCCAGCATTCGCTGAAACAGCGCGAACGCTTCCTGCTTATACTCGTTGATAGGCGTCTTCTGCGCGTAGGCGCGCAGGTGAACCACCTGTCGCAAAGCGTCGAGCGTTGCGAGATGTTCCTTCCAGTGATGATCAAGATTCTGGAGCAGGATTGACTTCTCGACCTGCGTCCACGTCTCAGGCTCAAGATCGGCGGCCTTTTGCGCAACAGCCGCGTCAGCCTCCGCCAGCAGCCGCTCGGTCACCAGTTCCGCATCGATCGCCTCCTCGGCCAGCCAGTCGTCGATCGGCGGCATGATGTTGAGTAATTCTACGACACGCTCCTTCATTCCCGTTACATTCCATTGCTCGGGATAGGAATTCGGTGGGCACGCTTCGCCCACGATCGCGTTGACAGTTTCCGCGCGCATGTCCGTCACCACGTCGCCGACCGTATCCGCGTCCATGATGTGGGCGCGCTGCTCGTAAATCACCTTGCGCTGGTCGTTCATCACGTCGTCATACTCGACGACCTGTTTGCGAATGTCGTAATTGCGCGCTTCGACCTTCTTCTGTGCCGTCTCGATCGCCTTGGTCAGCCACTTCGAGCCAATCGCCTCGCCGTCCTCGATATTGCTGCGCATCATGCGCGCGAACAAAGTATCGGGGCCGAAGATGCGCAGCAGATCGTCATCCAGGCTGAGGTAGAAGCGGCTCAGCCCCGGATCACCCTGACGGCCCGACCGGCCACGAAGCTGGTTATCGATACGGCGGCTTTCATGGCGCTCGGTGCCAAGCACGAACAGGCCGCCTGCTTCCAGCACCTTCTGTTTTTCCGCTGCGATCTCGGCCTTTATATCCGCGATGGCCGCGTCACGCGCCGGCCCTTCCGGCACGCCGGCCAACTCATCTTCCATGCGGAATTCGAGATTGCCGCCAAGCTGGATGTCGGTCCCGCGGCCGGCCATGTTGGTCGCGATCGTCACCGCGCCAAGCCGGCCGGCCTGCGCCACGATATGCGCCTCCTGTTCGTGATAGCGCGCGTTGAGGACCGAGTGATCGACCCCCTCCTGATTGAGGAATTCGCTCAACAGCTCCGATTTTTCGATCGACACCGTACCGACCAGCACCGGCTGACCCTTTTCGGCATGTTCGCGGATCTTGCGGGCGATCGCGCGGAACTTGTCGTGCGTGTCCTTGTAGAATTCGTCTTCCTCATCGACACGCTGCACCTTGAGGTTGGTCGGGATGGTGACGACGTTCATCTTGTAGATGTCGTAGAATTCCGCCGCCTCGGTCGCGGCCGTGCCGGTCATGCCGGAAAGCTTGGGATACATACGGAAGTAGTTCTGGAAGGTGATCGAGGCCATCGTCTGGTTCTCGGGCTCGATCGTAACGCCCTCCTTCGCCTCGACCGCCTGGTGCAGACCGTCGGACCAGCGGCGACCGTCCATCATGCGGCCGGTGAACTCGTCGATGATGATGACCTTGCCGTCTTTCACGATATAATCGGTATCCGCCTTGAACATCATGTTCGCGCGAAGCGACTGGTTCAAATGGTGGACGACCTGCGTATTCTCGAAATCATAGAGATTGCTGCCCTGAAGCAGCCCCGCCGCCTCGAGCATGCGCTCCGCGCGTTCGGTGCCGCTTTCGGTGAGGATGATCGACTTCTGCTTCTCGTCCTTTTCGTAATCCTCGCCGGTGAACTGCTTCACCACCGCATCCACCTGCATGTACAGATCGGACTTGTCGTCGGTCGGGCCGGAAATGATGAGCGGGGTGCGCGCCTCGTCGATCAGAATCGAGTCCACCTCGTCGACAATCGCATAGGCGAACGCGCGCTGTACCATCTGATCGCGCTCGTACTTCATGTTGTCGCGCAGGTAGTCGAAGCCGAACTCATTGTTCGTACCGTAAGTGATATCGGCGGCGTAAGCCTCGCGACGTTCCGCATCGCTTAGATTCGGCACGATCACGCCGACCGTCAGCCCCAGGAATCGATAGACGCGCCCCATCCAGTCCGCGTCGCGGCTGGCGAGATAATCGTTGACGGTAACGACGTGGACGCCCGTGCCCGGCAGCGCATTGAGATAAGTGGCCAGCGTCGCAACCAGCGTCTTGCCCTCGCCGGTGCGCATCTCGGCGATCTCTCCGCGATGGAGGACGATGCCGCCTACCATCTGCACGTCATAATGGCGCTGGCCAAGCACGCGCCGCGCCGCTTCTCTAACCGTGGCGAAGGCTTCGGGCAGCAGCTGGTCGAGCGTCTCGCCGTTCGCAAGCCGCTCACGGAACAGCGTGGTCTGGTTGGCTAGCGTCGCGTCGTCCATCGCCTCCAGCGCCGGCTCGAACGACGCGATCTTGGCCAGGACGGGATTCAGCGAGCGGACGTAGCGATCGTTCGAGGAGCCGAAAAGCGACTTTGCAATGCCAGCAAACATGCGGAGTTCCTGTGTATATCGGGATTGACGCAGCGCGCCGGCAAAGTGCGGCACGCACGCTTGTATAGTGTTACGGGAACGCGTCGCGCGCGAACGCGGATCGCGTCGGGCGCGTTATTCGCGCCGGCGCTCCAGCCACGCCGGGGCAAAGCGAACGGAAAAGATCGTCACCGTGATTCCGCCAGCGACGCTGACGAGCGTCGGCAGCTTCATGACGGGCCGGACGGCGCGCGTTACGACCGCTGCGGCCGGAACGTTGCGCGCTACGCGCTCCTGCGTCATCGTCGGCACGGCTTGCGGCGCAACCACGCGCGCGCCGACGCCCGTCAGCGCGGATAGCAGGGCCGAAAGTAGCAGAAGCAGGTTCATGCGCAGCGAGACATAGGGAGCGACAAGCCAAACGTCCAACCGTTTTGCATCGAGCATCGGTGGATCACGCGCCAGCCCGTAAACGACGGGCGCACCCAATGCGCGCGGCCCCCTTTTGCCGTACGGGACAGATGGCTATGGCGCGGGGCATGTCCACGTCCATTTCGCCACTCGCCACGCCCTTTCCCGATCTGCCCGCCGTTGCTGGCGCGACACCGCGTGTAGCGCGCGCCGGGTACAAGACATGGGATCGCTGCGACCTGACCTTCGTAACGCTGCGCGCCGGCACGGCGGTTGCGGGCGTGTTCACGCAATCGAAATGTCCCTCGCCCGAGGTGGAATGGTGCCGGAAGGCGCTGGTGCTCGGCAATGCGCGCGCGCTGGTTGTCAATGCCGGAAACTCCAATGCCTTCACGGGCAATCGCGGGCGTGCGGCGGTGGAGGCGATCGCCGCGCGGGCGGCCGGGCATCTCGGGTGCCTCCCGTCGGACGTGTTCGTGGCTTCCACCGGCGTGATCGGCGTGCCGCTGCCGATCGACAAGGCCGAGGCCGGGCTGGACGCCGCCTTCAGCGCCCAGCCGTGCGATTGGCGCGCGATGACCGAGGCGATCGGCACCACGGACACCTATCCCAAGGGCGCGAAAGTCACTGCGGTCGTCGATGGCCGCACAATCACCATGGTAGGCGTCATCAAAGGATCGGGCATGATCGCGCCGGACATGGCGACCATGCTCGGCTTCATCTTCACCGATGCGGCGGCAGAGCCGGCGTTCTTGCAGGCGGCGCTGGCGTCGGCGAACGCGCGGACGTTCTCGTGCATCACGGTCGATGGGGATACCTCGACCAGCGACACCGTGCTCACCTTCGCCACCGGCGAGGCGGGCAACGCCCCGCTGTCAGGCGACGACAGCCCCGGCGCGGATGCGTTTCGGGCGGCACTGGCGGATTTGTGCCGCCAACTGGCGATGTTGGTGGTCCGCGATGGCGAAGGGGCGCAGAAGCTGATCGAGATCACCGTAGAGGGCGCCGAAAGCGACCGCAGCGCGCACCGTATCGCGATGTCGATCGCCAACTCGCCACTCGTGAAAACCGCTATCGCCGGTGAGGATGCCAATTGGGGCCGCGTTGTCATGGCGGTCGGCAAGGCGGGCGAGCCAGCCGAGCGCGACCGGCTGGCGATCCGGTTCGGCACGACGCAGGTGGCGAGCGCCGGTCTCGCGGTCGAAGGCTATGACGAGGCCCCGGTCGCCGCGCATCTGAAGGGCCAGGTGGTAGAGATCGGCGTGGATCTCGGACTGGGAGACGGCGGCGCGACGGTGTGGACCTGCGATCTGACGCACGGCTATATATCGATCAACGCCGATTACCGGAGCTGACATGCTGCGTATCTGGGGCAGGCTCAATTCGCACAATGTAAAAAAGGTGGTGTGGCTCGCGGATGAATTGGCGCTTCCCTACGAGCGTATCGACACTGGCGGCGCGTTCGGGATGGACCACGCCTATGTCGCGAAGAACCCGAACCGGCTGATCCCCACGATCGAGGACGGCGACTTCATTTTGTGGGAATCGAACGCCATCCTGCGCTATCTCGCAGACGCGCATCCCGATACTGGCATGTGGCCGGGATCGCCCCGTCAGCGTGCGCTGGCAGATCGCTGGATGGACTGGCAATTCGGCTATGCCGACGCGCAGCGGGACGCTTTCCTTAATCTGGTCCGAAAGGCGCCTGACAAGCGGGATGCCGCGGCGGTCGCGCGATCTGTATCGGCATGTGCCCGGCTACTCACAATCGTCAACGACGCGCTCGCAGCCGACCCGTGGCTATCCGGGTCGCGCTTCGGGATCGGCGATATCCCCATGGGCGTGTATGCCCACACCTGGTTCGCGCTTCCGATCGAACGTCCAGAGCTGTGCCATCTCGCCGACTGGCATCGTCGATTGCAGGAACGACCCGGCTACGCGAGCCGGGTCATGATCCCGCTTACCTGATTGTCAGGCCAACTCGCCTTCAAGCCAAGCCTTGATCCGCCCCTTGGGCTCGGCGCCGACCTTGGTAGCGGCCGGACTGCCGCCCTTGAACAGGATCATCGTCGGAATGCCGCGAACGCCGTAGCGGCCCGGCGCATCCGGGTTCTCGTCGATGTTGATCTTCGCGATCGTTACCTGTTCACCCAGTTCCTCGGAGATTTCCTCCAGGCTCGGGCCAATCATCTTGCACGGGCCGCACCATTCGGCCCAGAAATCCACCAGCACCGGCTTGTCGGACTGGATGACGTCGGCGTTGAAGCTGGCGTCGGTGATCGCTTTCGTAGCCATTCGCAAATCTCCTTTGCGATTAAAGTAAGGCGCGACGCGTCCGCACTCAACCGGGAGCCTGCTAGCTTTACTCCGTGCGCCGATAGCGGGGCTTGTGCTGCGCGAGCAGATCGTCGGGGATCGGCAGCAGCGTCGGGCCATTGGTGTAAAGCAGGGCGACCTCGATCACGCGGCCGGGAAAGATCACGGCCAGGGCGGCGGCATAGGCCCCCATCTGCCGCAGGTGATACGTCGGCACATCGCCCAGATCGCGGGGAATCTGGCGGCCGGCCTTGAAATCGACGATGCGGACAAGATGGTCGTTGATTAGCAGCCGATCGACCGTTCCCGCCACCACGATCCCGTCCTCGAGCACTGCGCTGATCGGCGCTTCGGCCAAAGAATCCGGGCCGAACATCGCTGCATTGACCGGGTTCTCGATCACGCGCCGGGCCGCCTCGATGATCGATGCGCGTTCGTTGGCATCGGCCACCTGGCCTATTTGCTCAAGCCAGCGGCTCGCGGCGGCGGTGCGTTCGGCGGGCGCCACCGCTGGCAACCGCTCGAACAGCGCATGCATCAGCCGCCCGCGTTCCGCTGCCAGTCGCATCGCCGGTGTGGGCGGCGGATCGGCAAC
Organism: Sphingomonas sp. 3P27F8; assembly: GCF_005502745.1. Classification (GTDB taxonomy): domain Bacteria; phylum Pseudomonadota; class Alphaproteobacteria; order Sphingomonadales; family Sphingomonadaceae; genus Sphingomonas. The sequence continues at coordinate 111,587 of NZ_SCNL01000003.1, read as the reverse complement.
CTCGTCCTCGCCAAGCGATGAAGGCGCGAGCGGGCGCGGCGGCCGCTGCTCCTGCGGGGCGGGCTGGCGAGCCCAATCGGGCAATGCCGCAGGCTCTGGCTTTTCCGCCCGCGCGCCGACCCTGGGCCTGGCCACTGTTGGCGGGGTCGTGCCGGAGAAGCTGCGATAATCGCCTGTGGGCACACCCAGCGCGTCGAAGGTGCCGGCGGCAACGCCATACCAGCTCTCGGGCGGCGGCACGCCCTGCCATTTGGCGCTGAGCGAACCAGCGATCACCAACCGCTCTTCCGCGCGCGTCGCCGCGACATAGAACAGCCGCCAATGCTCCTGCCGTTCGCGTTCATCGGCGGCGATGACTTCGTGATCGATCGTGCCGGCGCGTTCCTCCTTGCGCGGACGGAATACTGGAAGCGGCTCCGCCAGCCCGGGCGGCTTCCACATCAGCGCCGATCGCAGCGCCGCGTCCGGGTCGGCGGTGGCATCCGCGAGGATCACTAGCGGCGCCTGAAGCCCCTTTGCGCCATGGGCCGTCATCACGCGGACGGCGTCACGCGGTTGAGCGGCATCGCGAACGATCTCCACCTCGCCGCGATCGAACCAGTCGAGAAAGCGTTGCAGCGAGGGCGTTGAACTGGTTTCGAAATCGAGCGCTGCCGAAAGCAGTTCCTCGATCGGGTCGCGCGCTTCCTCGCCGAGCCGCTCGAGCAGCCGGCGGCGCCCGTCGAGCGGGCCGGATAGGATTTCCTCGAGAAATTGATAGGGCGTGGTGAAATCCGCGCGCGCCAGCATCGCATCGAGCGGCGCCAGCCGATCTCGGTGATGCGCGGAAAGGTGCCGCCACAAGCTGCCCTTGCGCGGGATGGCGCGTTCGAGCAACTCCTCCTGGGTCCAGCCGATCAGCGGCGAGACCAGCAGGCTAGCCAGGCTCAGGTCGTCCTCCGGTTGCAGCACGAAGCGGATGGTGGCGAGCAGATCCTGGACAGCAAGCGGCGCGTTCAGCCGTAGCCGATCGACGCCGGCAACGGGCACTCCCTCGGTGTAAAGGCGCGCAACGAGCAGTTGCGCAAGTTCTCCCCGCCTTTTCACGAGGATCATGATATCCTCCGGCCGGATCGGGCGGCCCTTGCTCTCCAGCATCAGGCCGTCGTCGAGCCACGCCTTGACCTGACGGGCGATGCGCGCGGCATTTTCGCGCACGGCATCGTCGATCCATTGCTCTTCACCGTCGTCATTCTCGCCCGGCCCGGAGCAGATCGGCGGCCACAATTCGACGAAGCCCGGCCCGGGCACCTCACTTGAATGGGAAGGTATCTCCCCCGCCATGCCGAGCGCGCCGTGTCCGAGGAGCCCGATCGCCGCATCCACGAATTCCAGCACCGGCCGGGTCGAACGGAAAGACGCCACCAGCGACAGCTTCTCGAACGGCAACCCGCGCTCGTCAGCCGGCATGAAAGCATCGCCAGTCACCTCCGATGCGCGCTGGGCGAAATACTGTTCCGCGGCCATGAAGTTGATCGGATCGGTGCCCTGAAAGCCAAAGATCGCCTGTTTGTGATCCCCCACCGTGAAGAGCGTGCGCGTCGAGGGCGCATGCACCCCGCGCCCAACGAAATATTCGTCCACCAGCGCGCGCACGATCCGCCATTGGCTGGCGTTGGTATCCTGCGCCTCGTCGATCAGGACGTGCTCGGTGATCTGGTCCAGCTTGAACCGTACCCAATCGCCGATCCCTGGCTGATCGAGCAGATCGACCGTTGCTGCGATCAGATCATCAAAATCGACTGCTCCGGCCCGACGCTTCGCGGACGCATAGGCACGTGCATATTCGCGCCCCACCGCCAGTGCGTCCGCAAGAAGATCCGAAAAGGCCCCGCGCACGCGCAGCGAGAGCAACCCGGCGACATGCTCGTACAGCCCGATGGCGAGATCGGGATAGGCCGCCTGTTGTGGAGCCTGGCCTTTCCCGAATGAGCGTGGGTCGCCGTCCGACTTCGCCCAGACCGCGTGCAGGGTTTCAAGAGTAATGGCGCGATGCCCGGCGTCCGCCGCCAACCAGTTCGCGATCGCATCGGCCCGCGCGATGCCGTTCTTCGTCCCCCACTCCCGATTGAGCGTCGCAATCTCGGTGAGCGCGGGGCGATCGACGATGTGATCTGCACAGGCCTCGCGAATGGTTGCTTCGATATCGCCCTCGGGCAAATCCAGCGCCCGCCTTACATATGCGCCAATCCCGCTTGGCAGCGCTTCCAGCACGCGCCCGGCGCGCGCGCAATCGCGCAGGAACGCCTCGGCTTTCTCCTCGCCCAGTCGAACCGAAAGTGCGCCGATCACAGTCGCCGGCTTATTTCGCCCCTCACGTTCCGCATCGACCAGCAAATCGCCGAGCGCCTGCCGCATCAATAACGTTTCCTCGCGCGGCTCGATCGGGCGAAAACCCGGAATCAACCCGGCCTCCGCCGGAAAGGCTGCGAGCAGGCCCTGGCAGAAACCGTGGATGGTCTGGATTCGCAGGCCACCACCCGGCGCATCGAGCACCTTGGCAAACAAGGTGCGGGCGAGCGCGATGCGCTCCGGTGTCGGATCCTCGCCGAGCGCGATCAGATCCTTGGCTAGCGCGGTATCCGGCGCGCGCACCCAGGCGGCGAGCCGCTGGCTGACACGACCCGACATCTCCGCCGCTCCGGCTTTCGTGAAGGTCAGGCACAGGATTGCGCCCGGCGATACGCCCCGCAGCAGCAGACGAAATACCCGCGCGGCGAGCACCTGGGTCTTGCCGGTGCCGGCGGAGGCTGAGAGCCACACGTGGCTATCCGGGCGGCTCGCGGTGCGCTGCTCGCCCCGCAACGGGGGCAGCGGCGTAAGCACCTCAGCGGTCACGACCATACCATTCGTCGCGGCGCATCAACTGATCGTAATCTGCATAGGGCGCGTATTCGGGGTGCAGTTTGGCAATAAACGGCTCGTCCCCGGTCAGCCAGCGCGCCGCGGCTTCTGCAAAGGCCGCGCGGGCCTCCGCGACGAACTCGCCCGTCACGATCCGATTGTTCTTGCCCGCGGGATCGGCCGGTGAAGTGACCTGGCCGAATTCATCGCGATATTTGGCGAGCGACCAATATTCGAAGCCGCCCGCAGTCCCTGTGATGCCCGCGAACCCGTCCGCTTCCGCAATGGCGCCGAGCAGGCCTAGCTGCATCGAGAAGCCGGCCTTGACCGCCGCGGGCGACGGCGCTTTGCCGGTTTTGTAGTCGACGATCACCAGGCTGCCGTCGGCCGCACGATCGATCCGGTCGAATTTGCCCGACAGGGTCACGCCCGCGATCTCGGTTGCTCCCTTTTCCTCGACACGCAGCACCATGCGGCCCTCCGCCCGCTGCTGATTCAGGCGGTTTGCGATCCAGTCGATCGCAGCGATCAACCTGGGTTGCCACAAGGCGCGGAGCAGCGGATGCGCCGCCGGACTATCGAGCATCGCCAGCGCGCGCGGGCGCAGTTTCTCGATCGCACAATCATCCTCGCGCGCCCATTTCTCGAGAACGTCGTGCACGGCGGTGCCGCGCCACGCGGCGGTGGGATCGGCATCGACCGGATCGAGCGACGAGAGCCGCAGAATGCGCTGCGCGTAGAACGCGAAGGGATCGGCTTTCAGGCGATCGACCTGGGTGACCGATATCTGGCGCGGCCGCATGGCCTTTGCCGGCGAAGGCGCGGGACGGATCACCGGTCGATAGGCGGTCGGCCGATCCAGCGCCTCCGCCCAATGTTCGAGATCATGCGCGCGTGCAAAATCCTTGCCTGCCATCGCCTCAAGCCGGAGCCAGAAGCGCGAGGCGAGCGTCGGCGAGCGACTGTCCCGCCGCGCGCGCGTCAGCAACACCTCGGGTGCTCCCAGGCCCTGGCCGAAGTCATGCGCGGCAACGCCGATCCGCCGCTCCAGCCCCGGCAGGCCAAGCATCGCACGGATGCGCGGTGCAAGCCATGGATCGGGCGCGGGAATGCCTGGCCAGACGCCCTCGTTCAAACCGCCGAGGATCATCAGGTCGGCCGTCTGGAGCCGGGCCTCGATCAGGCCGTAGATCGCGACACGCGGGTGGCCGCCCTGAGCGGGACGCACGGCCACCTCGTCCATGAGCAGGCGGATGAGCGGCACAAAATCATCCCGTGAGACGCTGCGCGGTCCTGTATCCGCTTCCGTCTCCAGTGCTGCGAGCAAATCCGCCGCCGCCCGACCAGCCGGCCCGCGCCATGCCTCATCTCCCGCCAGCGCATTAGCCGCATCGCGAAGCCCTGCGACGCGCTGCGCCAGCGATTGCCCATCGTGCCCAAGCGCCGCCGCAATCGGCTCCAGCAGCCGCCGAGCGTTGCTCCACCATTGATCGTCGCTAATCTGCGCATCGATCCCGGCTAGCCCAGGTGCTGGCCTTGGGCCTCGCAGCGCGCGATCCAGCCTCCGCACTCCCTCAAGCCATTCGATCCGCTCCGCGCCCGCCCGTACCAGCGGATGCTTGAGCAGGGTCAGCAAGGCCAGCGGCGCGAAATCCTGCGCCGCCGCCTCGGCAATCGCACTCAGCAGGGTACCGGGCGGCAGAACCGACAGCGGCTGGCCGGCGGTGTCGAAAATATCGATTTTCCAGCGCCGGCAATGCGCTGCGACCCGCCGCGCCAGCGCGCGATCGGGGGTGACGAGAGCAGCCGTGCGCCCCGGCGTTTCCAATGCCCCCCGCAGCGCCAGAGCGATGGCCTGCGCCTCTCCCGATGGCGTCGCGAATTCGGCCGCGCGCACACCCGTCAACCGCCGCTCGGCCAACGTCAATTGCGTCCATTTCCCCGTAAAATCTGCCGGCGCCAGCGCATTCGCAATCGCTCGCGAGCGTGAGGAGGCGGCATCATATTCGCTGCCTTCACGCCAGATCGAAACCTCGGCACGGCCCACGCCGATCCGCTCGAGCAACAGCTTCAGATGGTATTGCGGATGAACCTCGATCGCGCGCCGCCCATCATCATCGCCATGCGGGCCGATCGCGTCCCACTCCTCATCGGGCATGGCGGTATCGACATTCGCAAGCACCACCATTCCGCGCGGCAAATCCGCGATATGACGCAGCAGTTGCGCGACGGAGGGAGCGGAATCGTTTACGCCGGCCGCACAGACGAAGCCGGGCGGCGGCACGGACCGCCACCGTGCCCCGAGACGATCCAGCAACCGCGCCCGTCGCTCCGCAAGATCGATGCGCCCCAGCTTTGCCAGCTCGCCCGGCCACCGATCCAGCACCACCCGGAACGCCGCCAACGCCCGTTGCCAATGCGCCGAAAGCTCCGGTCCAAGATCCAGTTCCGCAAGTCGGGAAGGCGGCACTTCTTCTATGATGAGTTGATCCAGCGTGCGCGCCAGATCCCCTGACAGCCGCACAGCTTCGGCCGCGCCGAGATCTGGTCGCTCCTCCTGCACCAGCCGCGCCAGTATCATGCGTCGTGCAAGCGGAGTGATCGCCGGCGGAACCGGCGCGGCATCGTCGCCCGGATCGAGCGCCGCGCCGATCGCTTCACCCAGATCGTCCGCCCCGATCGCCACAAGCCGGGGCAGCACAAGTCCGCCGCCCGCGGCCCGCACGAATGCCTCCGTAACCGCGACCTTCGCACGGTTGTTGGGCACCAGCACCAGCCCACGCGCCAGATCGAGCGGCTCTCGGCCGTGTCGACGCATCAGCCCGGCAACGAGCGCGTCCGAAAAGGCCCGGTGCGCCGGAATTGTATAGAGCGACGGCCTCCGCCCCTCAGCCATCCGCAAGCAATGCCTCGGTCCGCCCGATCGCGGTTGGCGTACCGACATCGAACCACATGCCCTGATGCACCATGCCATAGGCACGGCCCGCCGCAATCGCGCGATCCCAGAACAGGTTGGTCGAGAACGGCCCTTCCGGCCAATCGGCGATAAGGCGGGGATGCATGATCTGGACCCCGGTCCATACGAATGGCGCAACCGGCGCGCGCCCGCGCCGTCCGGTGATCCGGCCATCGGCGGCAAGGCGGAAATCCCCCTGCCCGCGATGATTGTGTGCGTTGGCATAGGGGATCATCAGCAACAGCGCATCCATCGCCGCATCGTCCCATCGCGCCGCGAGCAGGCGGATCGCATCGCTCGGCCCATCGACCCACAGATTATCGCTATTGACGTAAAGGAAGGGCTCGTCTCCCAGCAACGCACGCGCCTTCACCAGCCCGCCGCCGGTTTCCATGAGTTGATCCCGCTCGTCGGAAATGACGATCTCGATTCCCGACACGCGGTTGCGCAAATGCGCTTCCAGCGCGTCGGCGAGATAATGGGCATTGACGACTGCGCGCTCCACGCCAGCCGCCTTCAGACGATCGAAGACATGGTCGATGAGCGCCTTGCCCGCGACTTCGACCAGAGGCTTCGGGCGTGTCGCTGTCAGCGGGCGCATGCGCTTGCCGAGCCCGGCAGCCATTACCATCGCGGTCTTCGGCACGTTGCCGCCCGGGTCAGGCCGGATCGCTTTGGGTCGTGTCATCGCGCTGACAGCACCATCGGATCACCGCGCAGTTCCGGCGGTATGTTGGCATCGAACCACGCCGCGACAGGCGCGAGCGCAGGGTAGGAAAGGTCGCGCTCGAGATAGGCCCAGACGCGCGGACATAGCGAGGGATACCGGGGCTTCCCGTCTCGCTTCCATAGCCGAGTGAAAATGCCGATGATCTTGGCATTCCGCTGTGCACCGAGCACGTGATACGCATCCAGGAAAGCATCGCCCTCGCCCGCCGCCGTCCGATATCGCGCGAGCATGGCTTCTTCTATTGACGGCTCCACGTCGCGCCGAGCATCCTGAAGCAGGGAGACGAGATCGTAAGCCGGGTGCCCCGCCAGCGCGTCCTGAAAGTCGAGCAGCCCCAATCCTTCGGAGATCAGCATCAGATTCTCCACGTGGTAGTCACGCAATACCGTCACCGGGCGCTGCGCAAGCGCAAGTGGCAGCACCTCGTACCATGCTGCGCGATACGCGTCCTCATCGACGTCTAGCCCTATGGCGGGACAATACCATTCGACCAGCAGGGCAGCTTCGCGTTGCAGTTCGGCAAGGTCATATGGCCGCAGCCCTGCCATCGCCTCATGCCGTCTCAATGCGACGAGCACGTCGATTGCCGCGCTGTAAAGGCGCACCGCCGAACCCGGATCTGTCTCGATGGCCTCGCGCATCCGATCGTCGCCAAAATCCTCGATCAACACCAGCCCGGCGGCCTCGTCGGCTGCATGGATGGCAGGCGCGGCAAAGCCACGGTCCGCCAGCCATCTCGCGATCGAGATAAACGGGCGCGGATCTTCGTGCGGCGGCGGAGCATCCATCAACACCCCGCATCGATCGGCATTGCGCACCCGGAAATAGCGGCGAAAGGACGCGTCTCCCGCCAGCGGCGTGATTTCCGCCCCCGCCCAGCCGTTCGCGGCGAGGAAGGCAGCGGCGGCGGGAGGTGGAATCATATCGGTCGCCATCGTCCTTCCCAAGCCGGGGGCGCATGCCAAGTCAACCCGCGCGAACCGTCAGACAAAATCTCCAGGCGCAACCGTAAAGCATCGGGCCAAACCGCCGGCCCGGCGCGTTCGGGCCATTCGATCACCAGCGCCGAATCATGGCGCGCCTCGTCCAGCCCCAGTTCGTCCAGTTCGCGCGGATCGTCGATGCGATAAAGATCGACATGCAGCACCGGCACACGCACCTCCGGCGGCGCATAAGGCTGAACGATCGCAAAGCTCGGTGAAGGCGCCTCGCCCTTCAGGCCCAGCGCCGCGAGCAGTCCGCGCGCGATACTCGTCTTGCCGGCACCCAGCGGCCCGTCGAGCATGATGACATCGCCGGGCAAAAGCGTCGCCGCGAGCGAAGCGCCCAAGGCCTCCGTCTCCTGCGGATCGGCCAGCCGAATCATCGCCTCGGCAGCTCAACCGTTACAAGCGTGCCCTCACCCGGCTCGCTGACCAGCGAGATCGTCCCGCGATGCGCCTCGACGAACTGCTTGGCTAGCGGCAAGCCCAGGTCGAGTGCGCGCTCGCCACCTGTGGCGATGCCGGGGCGCGCAAATCGATCGAAAGCATGAGCGACAGTCTCCGCGTCCATACCAGCCCCGTCATCCGATATGACGATCCTCGCTGTCCTGGCATTGCCATCCGCATGGAGCAGGACGCGCCCGCCCTCGCCCGCCGCATCTATCGCGTGACGCAGCAGATGCTCCACGACCTCGCGGATCCGACGGGCATCGCCGGTGATGCGGCCGACGGAATGACTGATTTCGACTACATAATCGATCTTGACGCGCTTGGCCTGCGCCGCCACCCGATCGGCCGCCGCACGCGCGACCGCGGCGAGATCAACATCGTCGCGATCCAGCCCCTCGCCCTCGCCGACGGCCTGCGTCAGATCAAGAACATCGTCGATCATGATGCCCAGCCGCTCGACCGATTCGAGGATCGCCTCGACATAGGCGTCGGCCTGCTTGGTCAGCTTGCCGGCATATCCCCCGTGCAGCATCTCCGCGAAGCCGCTGATCGAGGTAAGCGGCGTGCGCAATTCGTAACTCATGCTGGCGACGAACGCCGTCTTGATCCGGTCCGCATTCTCCAGCGCTTCGGTGCGCTCGCGCAGCGCCTGCTCGATGCGGCGGCTGTCGGTGATGTCGAGCATGGTGAACAGCGCATTGCCATCCGGCAGCGGGACAGCGGCAAACTCGAAATGCCTGCCATCCGCGAGATCGACGCGCCCGCTGCGCATCTGCCGCTCGACCGTGGCAGCGCGAACCAGTTCGTTGATGAACTTCGCGCGCGACGGGTTGGCGAGCTTCGGTGCAACCTTTTCCGCCACCGCATCGACACGCGGATGACCGCTGAGAAATTCCTCCTCCAATCCCCAGAGCGCGCGAAAGCGATTGTTCCAAAGCTGCAATTTGCCATCAGAGGCAAACACGCCGAGCGCCTCGAACAGATTGTCGAACGTCGCGGTGCGAACGCGAAGCAGTGTATCGCGGGCGGAGGCCAGCTGCACCTGTTCCGTTCGATCCTCGAAGATCAACAACAGGCCACCGTCGGGCAGCGGCTGTGCCAGAACGCGGATATGCGCGCCATCGGGCAGCAGCCAGGTTTCCTCGAATGCGCTGTTCGCCTGGGTGAACCAGTCGCGCCGCTCGATCTTCCAGCCGGGAAAATCGCGCATCTCCGGTACGCGGTTCGCCTCGCGCATGCGTTCGAGCACCCGATCGAATTCGGGGCGATCCGCCAGCCATTCGCTGCGCATCGCGAACATGCGACGGAACGGCTGGTTGCAGAAGGTGAGCGCTCGGTCGCGGCCGAATTGCGCCACGCCGGCAGAGAGCCGATCGAGCAGCGCGCGCTGCGCCTCGGCGAAACGCCGCTCGCGCGCATGCGCCTGTTCGAGATCCTCGATATCGATCGCGTACCCGGCCACTCCGCCCGCCGGGAGCGGAATATCATGAAGCCTGAGTGAGCGGCGCTCGCCCGCGATGGTCGCAGGAAGCACCCGTTCCTGCGGGCGCCCCTGCTCTCGCGCCGCGACCGCTCCGCCAAGTGGACCGCCCTGCCCGGAACCCTCGACAAGTTCGACCCCGCGCGCCACCACATCGGCCGCGTCGCGTGCCTCGACCGCCGCCACATAGGCGGAATTTGCCATCGCCAGTTTCAGGTCCGGCCCACGATACCACATCGGCAACGGCGCCGTTTCGATTAGACCTGTCAGCGCCTCGAACGCGTTGAGCAATTCGCCCTTCTGCTCGGTAAGCCGGGCAATCTCCCGCTGGCTATCGCTAGCGTCGAACACCCAGATGACCACGGCGGCACCCAGCTGGCGCGGTCCGCGTTCGCCGCGCCACATCAGCGTGCGTGACGAACCCGCTGGCGTGACCGTACGCGCGAAACCGCGGCCGGATCGGTGCGCGGCGAGGATATCGTTCTTGAGCGCGTCGATTGTATCCGATGGGATGACGCCCGCCAGCTCGTCAATTCGCGTTGGCAAGCCCTCCGCGCCAAGCCAGCCGGCCACTGTCCGGTTCATTTCGATCCTGCCGTCGGCATAGGCAAGCATCGGCGAGGCCGGCGCGGCGGCCAGCAGCGCCTCATACCGGTCGTTAGCTCCAACCGAGGCGCGCGCGCGTGCTGCGGCGCTCAGCCCCGTGAACAGCAGCCAAATCCCTGCCATCAGCAACAGCGCGACGATCACCCCGCCGGCAAGCGCGGCGGCGGTCGAGATCTCGATCATGCCAGGCGCACCCGCCCGTGGTGGATCGTCATGCGAGCGGTGATAAGCAGAGTTGCTCCATGAAAAAAGGGGGCCGCGTCGCGACCCCCTTCGTTTCGTGCGTCATTATCGATCAATAGCGGTAGTGATCGGGCTTGAACGGCCCTTCGACCTTAACGCCGATATAGTCCGCCTGCTTCTGGCTAAGCTTGCTAAGCTTCACGCCAAGCTTTTCCAGATGAAGTGCCGCTACCTTCTCGTCGAGATGCTTCGGCAGGACATAGACCTGATTCTGGTAGTTTTCACCCTTGGTCCAGAGCTCGATCTGCGCCAGCGTCTGGTTGGTGAAAGACGAAGACATTACGAAAGACGGGTGGCCTGTGGCGCAACCGAGATTCACCAGACGCCCCTTGGCCAGCACGATGATCTGCTTGCCATCCGGGAACTTCACCAGATCGGTGCCCGGCTTCACTTCGGTCCACTCATAGTTGCTGAGCGCCGCAATCTGTATCTCGCTGTCGAAGTGGCCGATGTTGCAAACGATCGCCATCGGCTTCATCGCCTTCATGTGATCTGCAGTGATGACATCGGCGTTTCCGGTCGCGGTGCAGAAGATATCGGCGCGCGTCACCGCTTCCTCCATCGTCACCACTTCGAAGCCTTCCATGGCCGCCTGTAACGCACAGATCGGATCGACCTCTGTCACCAACACCCGAGCGCCGCCATTGCGCAGCGACTGCGCCGAGCCCTTGCCGACATCGCCAAAACCGGCGACGCAGGCGACCTTGCCCGCGAGCATCACATCAGTGGCGCGACGGATCGCATCGACGAGCGATTCCTTGCAGCCGTAAAGATTGTCGAACTTCGACTTGGTAACCGAATCGTTCACGTTGATCGCCGGAAACGGCAGTTCGCCCTTCTTGGCGATCTCGTAGAGCCGGTGGACGCCGGTGGTCGTTTCCTCGGAAACGCCCTTCAGGTTCTTGACGGTCTCGGTAAGGTAGCCCGGATATTTCGCCACGAAAGCCTTCAACGCGCGCTGGAACTCCACTTCCTCGTCATTCTCCGGGTCGCCCAGCGAATGACCGGCCTCGAGCTTCGCGCCCCAAAGGGCGAACATCGTCGCATCGCCGCCATCGTCGAGGATGATGTTGGCGGTCGTGCCATCGGTATCGGCGCCCCAGTTGAAGATCGAGCCGACATAGTCCCAATATTCGGCGAGGCTCTCACCCTTCACGGCGAATACCGGCACGCCGGTCGCCGCGATCGCGGCGGCGGCGTGATCCTGCGTTGAAAAGATATTGCAGGTGGCCCAGCGTACGTCAGCACCAAGCGCAGTCAGCGTCTCGATCAGCACGGCGGTCTGGATCGTCATGTGCAGCGAGCCGGTGATACGCGCGCCCTTGAGCGGTTGCGACGCGCCGAACTCCTCGCGCAGCGCCATCAGGCCCGGCATTTCGGTTTCGGCGATCTCGATTTCCTTGCGGCCGAAATCTGCGAGAGCAATGTCCTTAATGACATAATCGTTGGTCGGGCGATCGAGCACGGTGGCCACGGCGGAAGTCTCCGAAAAATTGGGTCGGCCAAGGCGCATTACGCCGGCCGGCATTGCGGCGCCATTACCCGCCGCGGCGCCCCGATGCAAATATAAAGATATCTTTATGTCCGCTCGCTGAGCTACTTTGACTAGGCGTGCCCACTGGCATTCGCGAGCAGCCGGGGATCGATCCCCGTCCGCTCGAAGCCGTCCGACCATCGCCGATCAAGCGGCATGTCAAACAGGATTGCCTCGTCAGGCGCGTCAACGTTAAGCCAGCCATGGCGCGTCATCTCGCCATCGAGCTGCCCGGGCCCCCAGCCTGTGTAACCCAGCGCCACCAACCAATGCGTCGGTCCGCATCCGTCAGCGATCGACCGCAAGGCGTCGAGCGTGCTCGACAGCGCCCAGCGACCCGCAACGTCAATAGTATCCGCACCGCTCCAATCGCGACTGTGAAGAACGAATCCGCGCCGCACTTCAACCGGACCGCCGCAATGCACGGCAACGTCGGGTGCTTCGCCCGGGTCGATTTCAAGCTGTCGCAGGACTTCGTGGAGCCTCAGCCCGTCTATTGCGGTGCCAATATCGATCCCCATCGCCCCATCGCCATCGTGTGCGCAGATCGCGATCACCGATTGGTGGAAGCGCGGATCGCCGATACCGGGCATCGCGAGCAAAAGCTGGCCCGAAAGAAAGGTCGCGGACTCCATTCAAAACAACATAGCGATCGCGTGTCGGACAGACCACGCTTGAAAATCACGCACGCCCTTGCGACGTAGCGCCCGACCGCATGCGCGCGGCGACAGGAGATTCCCAGATGACGATCAGCATCGGCGACAAGCTTCCCAAGACCACTTTGGTCAAGGCAACCGCGAATGGACCGGAAGCGGTAGATAGCGAGGAATATTTCAAAGGTCGGCGCGTAGCACTTTTCGCGGTGCCCGGCGCTTTCACGCCGACTTGCTCGGCCAAGCACCTTCCCGGCTTCGTCGACAACGAAGAGCAGATCAAGAGCAAGGGCATCGACGAAATCGTGTGCACGTCGGTCAACGATCCGTTTGTGCTGGGGGCCTGGGCAAAATCCAGCGACGCCGCCGACATAACCATGCTGGCGGATGGCAACGGCGATTTCGCGCAGGCGATCGGCCTCACCATGGACGGTTCCAAATTTGGCCTCGGCACCCGCAGCCAGCGTTATTCGATGGTCGTCAACGATGGCGTGGTCGAGCAGCTAAACGTCGAGGCACCCGGCGAATTCAAGGTGAGCAGCGCCGAGCATCTGCTCGAAAATCTCTGATCCGAAAAATATCACGCCCTGGCTAGATCGCGATCGTCATGCTCGCGAGAAGGCCAGGGTGATTGTCTCCCAGGGTCAGACTACCGCCGTGGAGATGGGCAACCGCCGCGACAAGCGACAAGCCCAACCCCGCGCCTCCCACCTGACGTGCCGCGTCCAGGCGACCGAATCGTTTCAGCGCATCCTCGCGCGCTTCCGCCGGAATACCTCTGCCGTCATCGGCGACCGCGATGGTTGCCTCGCGCGCACCCTTTACCGCAGTTAGCAAGATCGTACCTGCGCCATATTTCAGCGCGTTGTCGACAAGGTTCACGACCGCCTGCGCGAGCATCTCACGATTGGCATTGACCGTGATCGGCGCGAATGAATCGACCGTAATGCTCATTCCGCGATCTTCCGCCAGCGGGCCGAACATCTCGGCGACGTCCGCCAGCATCGCCCCAATCTCTACTTTCGCGAACGCCTCGCGACCTAACCCAGCTTCCGCGCGGGTGATGCGCAGCGCGGTATCAAGCATGGCGAGCAACCGATCCCCCTCTTCCATCGCACGCAGGATCGTGACTCGGCCAGCTTCATCCGGTGCCGCGGCGAGCGCGCGTTCAAGCGTGACACGCAACCGGGTGAGCGGCGCGCGCAGATCGTGCGCGAGTCCATCGGTCGCCACTTTTAGTTCGCCGACAAGCGCGGCGATCCGGTCAAGCATCGCGTTGATCGCTTCGGCCAGTGCTTCGAATGCATCGTTGCCGCCCCCGAGCGGCACACGCCGGGCGAGATCACCAGCCGCAACGGCATTCGCCGTCGCCACTGTGCGTCCGAGCCGACGCTCAATCATTCTCGCCGCAATCACCCCCGCCAGCCCCGCGAAGATCAACGCCACCGCCATCGCCAGCAGCATCGCCTCCTCCATTGCGCGAGCGAAGCGCAACTCGCTTTCGATGACGTGCCCCGCCAGCAACCTGCTGCCATCGGGCAGTCGCGTCGCGATCACGCGCATCCGTTCGGAAAGATCGCGGTCGATGCGGAATATCTCGATTGTCGTCGCGCTGCCATCGACTGCGACTGTCGGCGGCCAGTCAGCCACGTTGCCGGCCAGGAACTGCCCGTCTCGATCCACCAGCAGCAGCACGAGTTGCGGCCCCCGTGCACGGATCAGTCGAGCGACCTCCGCCCCGACCGCAGCGGAGCCGCCACGTCGGTAAACCGCCAGCAACCCGTGCCGTACCCGCTCCGCCCCCTGTTCCGCGACTGCCGTTATCTGTCCGCGCGTGATCTCCCGCACAGTGCCGACGGTGATTGCCGCGCCTGCCAGCTGCAATCCAAAAACGAGCGCAGCAAAGCGCAGCGTCGTCGAGCGAAGGAAACCCAGCGCTATCGCTCCACGCCGAGTTTGTAGCCGGCGCCCCTCACCGTGTGGAGCAACGGCCGGTTGTACCCTTCATCGATCTTCTTGCGCAGCCGGCTGATGTGCACGTCGGTTACGTTGGTGCCAGGGTCAAAGTGATAGTCCCACACCCCTTCAAGCAGCATTGTGCGCGTCACCACCTGATCAACGTGACGCAGTAGATATTCAAGCAGCCTGAATTCGCGCGGCTGCAGATCCACCGGCTGGCCGGCGCGTTTGACGCGATGCGCGAGCAGATCCATTTCCAGATCGTCGCAGACCAGCTTCGTCTCAGGCAAGTTTCCGCCCGATTGGCCACGTCGCACCAGAAGTCGCACGCGGGCGAGCAACTCCGCGAATACGAAAGGCTTGGTAAGATAGTCGTCCGACCCTGATGTAAGTCCTGCGACCCGATCCTCCGGCGTGCTCATCGCAGACAATATCAATACCGGCGTCGATACGCCGGCCGCGCGGACGGCTGCCAGCACGGCCATTCCATCCAACCCGGGCAGCATCCGATCCAGGATGATGCAGTCATACCCGCCGTCGGTCGCCTGAAACAGGCCGTCACGGCCATTGTTCACGCGATCTACAACGAAGCCCGCCTCACTCAGGCCATTGGAGATATAGTCTGCGGTCGAATCATCGTCTTCGACCAAAAGGATCTTGCTCAAGATGCGCCTCCCGGCGCCTCCCTTAGCAAGGTCAGCATGAACACGTCACCATTGCGCTGAACTTTCAGCGTCGCGGGAACGCGACGTGCTTCGGCCGCGCGCAGATTGACAAGCGTCACGTCGGGATAACCGTTGACCGCCTCCAGCGTATCGCCAACCTTCAGGCCCGCGACCGCCTCTGCCGCCCCGGTTCTTAAACTCGTGACTACGAGTGCCTGGTGTCTGGACTGCCGTATCGGGGAATAGGTCGCGCCGCCGACCGCCCCGCGTGTCGGCGCTGGAGGCACGCTATCAGCCAGAAGCCCGAACGCGCCCGCGCCGAGCGCCGCCGCCCCCACCGCTGCCCAGCCCGCGATTCGCAGCCCATTCATAGCCGGATGCCCGGACAACGGCCGATCGGAGGGAAGAGCAAATGGTGCGGCATGATGCATATCCACGCCCAACCATGCGACAACCACGGTTTAAACCGCGTGGGCGCGCCATGACAAATCCGTCATGGACCGGATAAATGGCCCGTTTCCTGTCGATCTGCACTGGCTCTGACTACCCGCCATTCGACGCGCCCGGCCCAAATCGCGCGACCAGATCGTATCCGTTCCCAATGAATACCTGTCGCACGGAAGTGACTCGCTCCTTTCCCCTCCAGGTCCGGCGATCGACGCAAAGGCAGGGATAACCGGTAACGACCCCCAGCCATTCAGCCTCAACACCGGCAGCACCGACGGCCGATATC
This sequence comes from Sphingomonas sp. 3P27F8, assembly GCF_005502745.1. Classification (GTDB taxonomy): domain Bacteria; phylum Pseudomonadota; class Alphaproteobacteria; order Sphingomonadales; family Sphingomonadaceae; genus Sphingomonas. The sequence goes on along the minus strand of NZ_SCNL01000003.1, from coordinate 95,712 downwards.
CGCGTTTCCGCTTCCGTCCACGGAACATGTCGCAGCAGCCATGATCCCGGCGGATCGACATCGAAATCGGCATGGATGATCTTGGGGACGGCGACTGCGCTAACCAGACGGAATTCGGCGCAAAGCGGCGACCCGTCTGCCAGATGAACCCCATCGATTTGCAAAAGCGCGCCGGACGCGGCCAGCAGACGCTCATCCTCGTCCTCGCCGGCTTCTCGCACCAGCCTTCGCATTGGACGATATTCGTATGCTTGTCCGCGCTCCTTCAAGAGCATCGCAATGTCCGGCACGTCCAGCACCATTGAATGGACCTTGGGCTGGGCGACGAACGTGCCGGCTTTCTTGCGACGATCGATCAGACCGGCGGACAGCAGCGCAGATAACGCCTTGTTCACGGTCATCCGCGAACAGCCATAAGCCTGCATTAACGCCCGTTCGGTCGGCAGCCGTTCGCCGGGCGCGAGCAAACCGCTCAGGATGCGCGATTCATAATCCGATCGGATGAGTTCGTGGAGTGACATTCTCACGCGATCGTTTCTCCGGGTGCGGGGCGCAAACTCGAACCGTTTCCCCCGGTCGCGCCTCCGTGCCAATCGCCTATCAGCTTGTCCGCTCGGCTCCAAACGTCGTGACGACCTATTGAGCCCTCACCGGCCCCAACTCGTCACCGCCACCGTGCCCCGTAGGCTAAAGCATGCAAACCGACTTTTATGTCTATACATAATCTAAAAACGATGCAATGACGCTGAGGTGGAACCACGAGGGACTGAAACGATGTCCGGCGTCACAGAGTGCGATACCGTGTGGATGGGCGCTCGGCTCGCCACAATGATTGGCGCGGGTCTTGGCGCGATTGATGACGGTATGATCGCGGCGCGCGCCGGGCGCATCATTCACGTCGGCCCCTCGGAGGATGCGAGAGCGTTCGCGCCTGCCAAGCTTGTCCAATGCGAAGGCCGGTTGGTTACGCCGGGTCTGATCGATTGTCATACTCATCTGATTCATGCCGGCGATCGATCCGGCGAGTTCGAAGCCCGCCTGCGGGGAGCGAGTTACGAGGAGATCGCCCGGGCGGGCGGCGGGATCGTTGCGACGATGCGTGCCACTCGCGCAGCGAGCCAGGACGAATTGGTTCGGACTGCACTGCCCCGGCTGGACGCACTGATCGCCGAAGGGGTTACGACGATCGAGATTAAGTCTGGCTACGGTCTGAACCTTGAAAGTGAGCGGCAAATGCTCCGCGCGGCGCAAATGCTGGCGGCGCAGCGCCCCGTGCAGATCATCTCCACTTTCCTCGGCGCCCACGCCGTGCCGCCGGAATATGCTGGCGATCCTGACGGCTATGTCGCGCTGGTCGCGGATACCATGCTTCCAACGCTTGCGGCCGAGGGACTGGTCGATGCAGTAGATGCGTTTTGCGAGGGCATCGGGTTCAGCGCGTCGCAGGCCGCGCGCGTATTAGAAGCGGCCCGCGCATTGCGCCTGCCGGTAAAGCTTCACGCCGAGCAGCTGTCCAACCTGCATGGCGCCGCACTCGCCGCAAAATATGACGCGCTATCCGCCGATCACCTGGAATATCTCGACAATGCGGGCGTAGCGGCGATGGCGGCATCCGGCACGGTCGCAACATTGTTGCCGGGCGCTTTTTACTTCACGCGTGAGACGAAGCTTCCACCGATTGCGGCGTTGCGCAATGCTGGTGTGCCGATTGCGCTCGCGACGGATTGCAACCCCGGCACCTCACCACTCACCTCGATCCTGCTGGTGCTCAATATGGCCGCCACGTGCTTTGGCCTGACGGTGGAGGAGGCGTTGCGCGGTGTCACAGTCAATGCCGCCCGCGCTTTGGGCCGCCTCGATGTGATCGGTACTCTCGAAGCGGGCAAGCGCTGCGATTTGGCAATCTGGGATGTCGGACGTCCCGCCGAACTGGTTTACCGCATGGGGCTGAACCCGCTCCATGCCCGCATCTGGAGTGGACGATGAACACCGTGATCCTCAATCCGGGCCAGGTCGCTCTGGCGGACTGGCGCGCCGTCTACCATGGGGCAGCGGTCCGCCTGGATCCGATCTGCGCGCCGGCCATCGCCGATAGTGCGACGGCGGTTGAGCGGATCCTGGCGAAGGGTGCCCCGATCTACGGCATCAATACGGGCTTTGGAAAGCTCGCCAGCGTGCGGATCGGTGACAATGATCTCGCGAAGCTTCAGCGCAATATCGTCCTCAGTCACGCCGCCGGCATTGGTGCCTCCTCCCCGGTTGCCGTGATCCGGCTGATGCTGGCGCTGAAGCTCGCCAGCCTCGCGCAAGGCGCTTCGGGCGTGCGCACGGGCACCGTTGCATTGCTCGCGGGGATGCTTGAGCACGGCCTCACGCCACTCGTGCCGTCTCAGGGGTCGGTGGGCGCAAGCGGTGATCTGGCCCCGCTGGCGCATATGGCGGCAGCGATGATCGGCGTCGGGCAGGTCATGATCGGTGAGGCCGTTCTGCCAGCTATCGAGGCATTCGAGCGCGTTGGGCTGGCGCCGATCGAACTTGGGCCGAAAGAGGGTCTGGCGCTGCTCAACGGCACCCAGTTCAGCACCGCCAATGCATTGGCAGGGCTTTTCGAGGCGGAGTTGTTGTTCCGGTCCGCGCTCGTCACCGGCGCCATGTCCACCGAGGCGGCAAAAGGATCCGACACGCCTTTCGACGCGCGCATTCACGCCCTGCGTCGGCACCGGGGCCAGATCGAGGTCGCCGATACGCTTCGCATGCTTATGAGCGGCAGCGAAATCCGGGCGAGCCACCTGGAAAATGATGCCCGCGTACAGGACCCTTATTGTCTGCGCTGCCAGCCTCAGGTGATGGGTGCCGCGCTTGACGTGCTGCGTCAGGCCGCGAGCACACTCACGATCGAAGCGAACGGCGTATCGGACAATCCGCTGATATTTCCGGAAACCAACGAGGCTCTTTCGGGTGGCAATTTCCATGCCGAACCGGTTGCCTTCGCCGCCGACATGATCGCGCTTGCTATCTGCGAGATCGGCAGCATAGCGGAACGCCGCGTGGCGATGCTGGTAGATCCGGCACTGTCGGGCCTTCCCGCCTTCCTGACCCCCCGCCCCGGCCTCAACTCAGGTTTCATGATCCCGCAGGTGACCGCGGCGGCGCTGGTGAGCGAGAACAAGCAACGGGCCTATCCCGCATCGGTGGACTCTATTCCCACCTCCGCCAATCAGGAGGACCATGTCTCGATGGCCGCGCACGGCGCGCGCCGCCTGCTGGAAATGGCCGCGAACGCCGCCAACGTCATTGGGATCGAGGCGCTCGCGGCCGCGCAGGGTTGTGATTTCCACGCCCCGCTCGCCTCGTCGAAAGAGCTGGAAGGCGCCCGCGCCACGATCCGCGCCAAGGTGCCGACACTCACCGAGGATCGCTATTTCGCGCCGGATATGGAAACTGCGACGGCGCTGGTTTCAAGCGGCGCACTCGTCGCGGCGATCGGTTCCGCGTTGCCGGGAGTAGTCGCATGAATCATTTCCTTCGGAGGTGGAGGCAATGATTCATGTCCATCACGGCACGGCTCCGCTGATCGTGGCCATGCCTCATACAGGTGTCGATCTTGCGGAACTGGACAACCATTTTGCCTCTCCATGGCTGGCCCGGCGCGACGCTGACTGGCACATCGAAACACTCTACAGCTTCGCCCGGGATCTAGGCGCCGCGGTCGTCCGCACGACCATCTCGCGCAGCGTAATCGACGTGAACCGCGATCCCAGTGGCGCGTCGCTCTATCCGGGGCAGGCGACGACCGAGCTTTGCCCCACGACCACGTTCGACGGCGAACGGCTCTATCGCGCCGGCACGCCTGACGCCACCGAGATCGCCCGACGACGCGTCGCCTATTTCGATCCCTATCACTTCGCACTTGCCGCCGAGGTCGAACGCCTGCGCGCCGCCCATCCCCGCATCGTTCTCTATGACGCGCATTCGATCCGCAGCCGCATCCCACGCCTGTTCGACGGCGAATTGCCGCAGTTTAACATTGGCACCAATAATGACGCGACGTGTGCTCCCGAGCTGACCGCCGCAGTCTCCGCCGCATGCACTGCCGATCACATCGTCAACGGCCGTTTCAAGGGCGGCTGGACGACGCGACATTACGGGCGACCGGCGCAAGGCGTTCACGCGATCCAGATGGAACTGGCGATACGTGGTTATGCCGCCGAGCCGTCCGTGCCAGATGCGACCAACTGGCCGCCCCGATACGACCCCGCCTATGCCGCGCCGCTCGTCGCGACGCTGCGCAACGTACTGAACACCTGTCTGGATTTCGCGCAATGACCCGTCTTGATCCCTCTCGCGTCATCAAGCCTGCTACCGGCACCACGCTTTCCGCCAGAAGCTGGTTGACCGAAGCCGCGTTGCGGATGCTGATGAACAACCTCCACCCAGATGTCGCGGAGCGGCCCGAGGAACTGGTGGTCTATGGCGGCATCGGCCGCGCCGCGCGCGACTGGGAGAGTTACGACAGGATCGTCGAAACGCTACGGAGGCTGGACGGCGACGAGACGCTGTTGATCCAGTCCGGCAAACCGGTTGGCGTGTTCCGCACGCATGCTGACGCCCCGCGCGTGCTGATCGCTAACAGCAATCTTGTGCCGAAATGGGCGAATTGGGAGCATTTCGACGAGCTCGATCGCAAGGGCCTTGCGATGTATGGCCAGATGACAGCCGGCTCGTGGATCTACATCGGCACGCAAGGCATTGTGCAGGGCACCTATGAGACCTTCGTCGAGATGGGCCGCCAGCACTATGATGGCGACCTGTCCGGCAAATGGCTGTTAACTGCCGGCCTCGGCGGCATGGGTGGCGCGCAGCCGCTCGCGGCAGTCATGGCCGGGGCATCATGCCTGGCGATAGAATGCCAGCAAAGCCGCATCGATATGCGGCTGCGCACCGGCTATCTCGATCAAGCCGCGTCCACGCTCGATGAGGCGCTTGAGATAGTGACCAGCGCAAAGAAACCCATTTCGGTCGGTCTGCTGGGAAACGCCGCCGAACTGCTGCCGGCGATATACGCGCGCGGCATCCTCCCCGATCTGCTGACCGACCAGACGAGCGCGCACGATCCAGTCAATGGGTATCTCCCCGCCGGCTGGACCGTGGAGCGCTGGATAGCCGTGCGCGAGCAGGATCCTGCGACGGTCGCCGCAGCCGCCAGGGCGTCAATGGCCCGGCATGTCGAGGCGATGCTGGCGTTCCAGCGCGCGGGCGTGCCCACGGTCGATTACGGCAATAACATCCGTCAGGTGGCAAAGGATGAGGGGGTGGCTGACGCTTTTGCCTTCCCCGGCTTCGTCCCGGCCTATATTCGACCGCTCTTCTGTCGCGGCATCGGCCCGTTCCGCTGGGTGGCCCTGTCGGGGGACGCTGAGGATATCTACAAGACCGACGCAAAGGTGAAGGAGCTGCTGCCCAACAACAAGCCGCTCCACCGCTGGCTGGACATGGCGCGCGAGCGGATCAGGTTTCAGGGGCTGCCTGCGCGCATCTGCTGGGTCGGGCTGGGTGATCGCCACCGGCTCGGCCTCGCCTTCAACGAGATGGTGGCGAGCGGCGAATTGAAGGCTCCGGTGGTGATCGGCCGCGATCATCTAGATTCAGGTTCGGTCGCCTCCCCGAATCGCGAAACGGAGGCAATGCGCGACGGATCCGACGCGGTATCGGACTGGCCACTGCTAAACGCGCTGCTCAACACCGCGTCCGGAGCGACCTGGGTTTCGCTGCACCACGGCGGCGGCGTCGGCATGGGCTATTCGCAGCACGCTGGAATGGTAATAGTCGCGGACGGCACGCCGGAAGCGGCGCGACGGCTCGAACGCGTGTTGTGGAATGATCCCGCGACCGGGGTGATGCGACACGCTGACGCGGGTTACGATATCGCCATCGATTGCGCGCGCGACAAAGGTCTGCACCTGCCCGGCATTCTAGCGTAAATGCCGTTGCGCGATAGCAACACCCCGTCCGCTCGATTTTCACAATACGGATCAGGCCACCCGAAATCTCACGCAGAGATAGGGCTGCCTTCCACGAACGCCTGTTACCGCAGAAGTTCCTCGCGCACTTCGACCGCGCGCAGCGACATCCGCACCTCGATCAGAAAATAGACGAGCGCCGCAATTAACAGCAACATAGCCAACACAAAGGCGACCGCGACGAACTGTCCGATATGAAGCCCCGCGAGTTCCGCGATGAACAGCAGCGCAACTACCGTGCAGGTCATCACCGCCGACGAGACGGCAAGAAACAGCGCCCGGTTGATGATCATGATGCGCCGGCCGAGCAGCCGCAACTCCCAGACGTGGCGATCATGCTCCGGCCCACGCGAGCCGGGATGCAATTCCTCCAGTACGCGCGCTCGATCGATCACTCGCGCAAGGCGTCCGGTCAGCACGTTGAGCAACGCGCCGATGCCGGCAAGCATGAACACCGGACTGAGGGAAAGCTGGATCGTCTGCGCGATCGTCGAAACAGCGGGGGAATATTGCAGCACCGGAAAAAGGATGCCCGCGGCGACAATAGGAGGCAAGCGGCAACGCGCTGGTAACTGTGATGCCGTAGGTCGTTTCCGCGATGACCATGCCGATGCCGCTCGATCAGTTTGTCCGCCTGCCCCGCCTCCTGCGCGCCGAGATCGTCGATGGGCTGGCGAGCGCGCTGGACGTAGTCGCCGGTGTGGCGGCGCCCTCCCACCGCTTCCTGCGGCATCAGTGGTTCGCCGCTGCACTTAAAGCTTATGGCGGACAGGCGCAGACGCTACTGGTCAATGCGGAGCAGTTGCCTGCGCTGGCGCTACCTATAGTCTCCGCCGGACCGGCGTGGCTGCGTCTCGCGATGGTGCCCGGCAGCTATTGGCCGTTCAGGAGCTTTCCGCTCGCAGAAACCGCTGGCGCCGAGGTTCTGGAGGCCGCACTGGCGATGCTGGCTAACCAGGTCAACGCGCTGCGCATCGGACCGGTCTATGACGATGACCCGGCAGCTGGCCCCCTTATCGAGGCGGCGCGCGCGCAGGGCTGGGTCGCGCTGGAACGGACCATCGCGCAGACTTTCCTGCTGGACATGGCGGCCCTGAGCGCTGAGCGCACGTGGCCGCGGGCCTCGACGCTGCGCAAGAACCGTTATCACGAGAAGCAGCTCGCCGCGCTGGGCAGGCTCGACTGGAAGTTTCTGTCGGCATCCGATTGGCCCTATGCCTGCGAGACGCTGGAGATCATCGAGCGCGCGAGCTGGATAAGCGAGCGGACCAGCGGCGCGGACGCGAAGTTCACGGCGAGCGGGCATGGCATTTTCTGGCGCGCACTGGCCGAGGACCCAGCGCTCGCGGAGATGATGCGCGGCGCGTTACTGTCGATCGGGGGAAAGCCGGCTGCCTTCTCCTTCGATCTCGAAGTGGGCGCGCTGCGCTACGCTATCGCCAACAGCTATGATCCCGCATTCGCGAAGCATTCGCCCGGTAAATCGTTATATTACCGCAATTTGGCGAATGCGATGAAAAACGGCACGCACGTCATCGATTGGGGCGCCGGTGACAGCGGCTACAAAAGCGTGATCGGCGCGGCGCCAGGCCCCATGATCCGAGACTGGCTGTTGCTGCGCCCCGGCCTGCCATCGCGGCTGGCGCCAGTGATCAAGCTGATGTGGCGGGGCCGGTAAGGATCGCTTCAACCGCATCGACCATCCCGTCGACCGCGGATTGCCCGCTCCAGTAGGGGTGAAAGCCGCCGTCACTGGCATCCACCGCCGCCTCGCGAGCGGCGATCATAGCGCGCAGCGACAAACCGGCATAATGGATGCGCTGCCGCACCAGCGGCTCGGGCACATCCGCAAGCAGACGCCGAATATGCGAAAGGCACCGTGCATAGGCTTCCGAATGCTCCGGCACCGTATCCACGAACAATTGCCGTCGCTCGTTCTGCACGTTCATCATGAAACGGAAATAGGTTTCGTTCTCTCCGGTATCACCCGGAATATCGACATTCGACACAACCATCGCGCGCACGACCGAACGAAGATTCGGCGTGCCGCCGCGTTCCGCCTCTTCTAGCAGCGCCTGCCGCTCCGCATCGATCAAATCCGCGCCGTCGATGAGCAATTCGCGCAGCAGATCGTCTTTGCCGCCGAAGTAATAATGCACTGCCGCCGCATTCCGCTGGCCCGCCGCCTCGACGATTTCGCGCATCCCGACGGCCGCAATGCCGCGTTCGGCGAACAAGCGGCGCGCGGCGCGCTTCAGTTCATTGCGGGTCACGCCGCCACGGCCGGCGGTGATTGGTCGACTGGCGTTCATCACGCGCACCATCGGATATACCGCACCCTTCGGCAAGCGCCGCCGCACGATTGACCGACCAGGCAAGGCCTTTTACTAACTCGATCGACTTAAACGAGGAGAGGCCCGTGGCGCTGGCGCACGATCGCGAGGCATGGCGTGAGCTGATCGATCTGGACTCGCTCACCTGCTGGATGGATCGCAAGGGCCTTGGCGAAGGCGCGGCGATCGAGCGCGCTGAGCCGCTCGGTGGCGGCACGCAGAACGTGCTGCTACGCTTCGATCGCGATGGACGAAGCTATGTCCTGCGTCGCCCGCCGCGTCGCCCGCGACCGGAAAGCGACGAGGTGATGCGTCGCGAAATGAGGGTTCTCTCCGCTCTTGCCAGCTCAGCGGTTCCTCACCCCCGGTTCATCGCCGGAGAGGGTGATCCCGGGGTGCTAGGCACCGCATTCTATCTGATGGAGCCGATCGACGGCTTTAACCCGACCGTCGGCCTGCCGCCGCTTCACGCCAGCCATCCAGCGATGCGCAGACTGATGGGCGAAGCGATGGTCGATGCGGCGGTTGCGCTGTCGCGGATCGATCCCGAGCGTGTCGGCCTGTCCGGTCTCGGCAAGCTGGATGGCTGGGTGGAGCGGCAGACGCCGCGCTGGCGCGCGCAACTCGATGGCTATGCGGAATTCGAGGGATGGAGCGGGCTGGCTGTGCTGCCGGATGTGGAGCGGATTTGCGCGTGGCTCGATGCAAACCGGCCCAGCACAGTGCAGCCGGGGCTAATCCATGGCGATTTTCACCTCGCAAACGTGATGTTTCGCCCCGATGCACCTGAACTTGCTGCGATCGTCGATTGGGAGCTTGCGACACTCGGCGATCCGCTGCTCGATCTCGGCTGGCTGACGGCGACATGGCGCGATCCGGCAGAGGGCGAACAGCGCGTGGCGGTGACGCCGTGGGAGGGTTTTCCTTCGCTGGAGGAAATCGTTGAACGCTATCTCGCCGCCACCGGCCGGAGCGCGACGGACGCGCGCTGGTATGCCGTGCTCGCCTGCTTCAAGCTTGGTGCGATCCTGGAGGGGAGCCATGCCCGCGCCTGTGCCGGGCTAACGCCGAAGCCGATCGGCGATCAGCTTCACGCGCACACGATAGCGCTATTCGAGCGTGCACATCGGCGGATCGCAACGCCGATCGTGTGATTTCGACGGACGCTACCTATATTCGCGCGATGTTCAATCTAGCTGCTTATCTCGCCCGCGTTGATCTGCCCGAAACGCCGGGTGCCGATGTCGATGGTCTCGCCGCCGTGCAGCGCGCTCAGCGCCTTGCTATCCCGTTCGAGAATCTCGACGTGATGCTTGGGCGCGGCATCGCGATCGACTCCGGTTCGGTGTTCGACAAGCTCGTCACGCGGGGGCGCGGCGGCTATTGTTTCGAGCAGAACCGTCTGCTCGGCGACGCACTAACCGCTCTGGGCTTCGCCTCCCGTCCGCTTCTCGCGCGGGTCTGGCTGGGTGTCAGCGAACCGCAGCCGCTCACTCATACGCTGACGCTGGTGTCGGTCGAGGGCGAGGAGTGGATCGCGGACGCCGGGTTCGGCGGAAGTTTCGCGCCGGTGATGCCGCTCGTCGATGGTGTCGAGACGGCCTCTCCGGATGGCGCACTGCATCGGCTGGAGCGCGACGGGGAGTTCGGGTGGATGCTGCTGCGACAGGGCATACCAGTCGGCGCGGACGGGCGCGCTGGTGGCGAGGGCTGGCAGCGGCAATATAGCTTTGATCTGCGTACGGTGTACGAGAATGACCTCGCGATCGGCAACCTCTGGGCCTCAACCGCGCCAGATAGCCGCTTCACCCAATCCGCAATTGTATCGCTTGTATTGCCGCGCGGTTTCGCCGCGCTGGCGGATCGCAACTATCGCCGATATTCGAGCGAGGGCGAGACCAGTGCCGAGATTATCGATCCGCGCGTCTATCGCATGCGCCTGAGCCTGATGTTCGGCCTTGACCTCAGTGTTGAGGAAATTGCCGCGCTCGGCTTGTTCTGACGCCTTATTTTAGGGTTCGTCCACGGCTTCTAGCGCCGCACCCTTTCGCCGGGCGCCTTGCCGGTCCATATAGTGAACATGGCGATCCAGATACGCACCAGCCTGGCCGAACCCGAAACCGGCGAGACATTCATCCCCCATCGCCCGCAGCGACCTGAAAAGGCGGAGGGCGGCCGGCCGTTCAAGCTGGTGAGCGATTATTCTCCGGCAGGCGATCAGCCCGTTGCAATCGCGGAACTGGTGGCGGCGGCATCGGCAGGAGAGCGCGATCAGGTGCTGCTCGGCGTTACCGGATCGGGCAAAACATTTACGATGGCGAAGGTGATCGAGGCGTTGCAGCGCCCCGCACTGATACTCGCGCCGAACAAGATCCTGGCCGCGCAGCTTTACGGTGAGTTCAAGAGCTTCTTCCCTGAAAACGCGGTCGAATATTTCGTCAGCTATTACGATTATTATCAACCAGAAGCTTATGTCCCGCGCTCCGACACTTATATCGAGAAGGAGTCGAGCGTGAACGAGGCGATCGATCGGATGCGCCATTCGGCCACGCGGTCGCTGCTGGAGCGGGATGATGTAATAATAGTTGCGTCTGTGTCCTGCCTTTACGGAATCGGATCGGTAGAGACCTATTCTGCGATGATCTTTGATCTGAAGAAGGGTCAGACGGTCGATCAGCGCGAGATCGTGCGCAAGCTTGTCGCGCTGCAATACAAGCGGAACGATGTCGCCTTCGCGCGCGGAAACTTCCGTGTGAAGGGCGACAATCTCGAAATTTTCCCTTCACACTACGAAGACAGCGCCTGGCGCATCTCTTTCTTTGGCGACGACATTGAGGAAATCGTCGAATTCGACCCGCTGACGGGAAGGAAGGTGGCAAGTCTCGATTACGTCCGCATCTACGCCAACTCCCACTATGTGACGCCCGGACCGACACTCAAGCAGGCGACCGCGGCGATAAAGCATGAACTGAGCGAACGGCTTAAGGAGCTTGTTGGCGAGGGCCATTTGCTGGAGGCGCAGCGGCTGGAGCAGCGCACCAACTTTGACCTGGAGATGATCGCCGCGACCGGGAGCTGCGCGGGAATCGAGAATTATTCGCGCTTCCTCACCGGCCGTCTGCCGGGCGAGCCGCCCCCCACCTTGTTCGAATATCTGCCCGAGAACGCCCTGCTGTTCGTCGACGAAAGCCATCAGACAGTGCCGCAGATCGGCGCAATGGCGCGCGGGGACCATCGGCGGAAGATCACGCTTGCCGAGTATGGCTTTCGCCTTCCCTCCTGTATCGATAATCGACCGCTCCGCTTCAACGAGTGGGATGCGATGCGGCCGCAGACGGTCAGCGTCTCTGCAACTCCCGGCCATTGGGAAATGGAGCAGACTGGTGGCGTTTTCTCGGAACAGGTCATCAGACCAACGGGACTGATCGATCCACCGGTGGAAATCCGCCCGGTCGAAGAGCAGGTGCAGGATTGCATCGTCGAATGCCGAAAGGCTGCCGAGAGCGGATATCGAACGCTGGTCACGACGCTGACCAAGCGTATGGCCGAAGACCTGACGGAATATATGCACGAGGCGGGCGTAAAGGTCCGCTATATGCATTCTGACGTGGAGACATTGGAACGCATCGAATTGATCCGCGATCTACGGCTCGGCGTGTATGACGTGCTGGTCGGCATCAATCTGTTGCGCGAAGGGCTCGACATCCCGGAATGCGGCCTTGTCTGCATAATGGACGCCGACAAGGAAGGTTTCTTGCGCTCGGAAACCTCACTGATCCAGACGATCGGCCGCGCCGCCCGCAACGTGGATGGCCGCGTGATACTCTACGCCGACCGGATCACAGGCAGCATGGAGCGTGCGATGAACGAAACCGCGCGCCGCCGCGAGAAGCAGGAAGCGTATAACCTCGAGCACGGAATAACCCCTGCGACGGTGCGCAAGAGCATTGGCGATATAATCGCGCACGTAGCCTCGAAGGATCAGGTCACCGTCGATATCGACGATGAAAGGCCTCACATGGTTGGCCACAATCTGCGGTCTTATATTGAGGAGCTCGAGAATAAGATGCGCAAGGCCGCATCCGATTTGGAATTCGAGGAAGCTGGGCGCTTGCGCGACGAAATCCGCGCACTCGAACAGGAAGAGCTCGGATTGCCAGTCGGCGAACACAAAGCACCGGTCATGGGCCGGGCAAACGAAGGAAAGCCAGGCACGCGGAAGACGCGCTTCGGCCGGACTCAGCGAAAATTCGGAGGCGGCCGGGGCCGCTGATAGCCAATGGCGTCATCCCGGGGCGATTGCCGGAATGACGCCAAGGCGATTACTCTTCCTCGTCCGTGTCTCCGTTCTCTATCGTCTGCGGCGATTTTTTGGACGGATGATTTTCTGGAGAGTCGGGATCGACGATCAGCCCGTCCATCGCTTCCTCAAGCGCGGTTTTCTTTTTGAGATCGGTCATCGCGTCACATCACTCCACCAAGACCGAGATCCTCCCGGTCGACCCCATAATAGCCCGCAACCCGATCCGCATATGCCTGATCGAATGCCGGCGCGTTGTTCGCCCAACTTGGCCCGCCTTCCAGCATCCGCCGGTCGATCGTCACGACATACAGATCGCGCACGGGATCGAACTGGAGCAATGCGAACGGCAGTGCATAAAAGCTCTTGCCCATCCCCAGGAAGCCACCCAGGCTCAACACCGCATGAGTGACCCGGCCGCTGCGCTTGTGAACCATGAAGGCCGAAACGCTGCCGAGCTTGTCACCATCGCGACTTTCCAGTTTCAGCGACCCTGAAATATCCGCCTGCGCCAGTGCGAGCGTTGCCGCCTCCCCATGTGCCGTCTGCATTCGAGAAACTCCTGTTGGTCTGCGCTAAACCGTTACGCCCCTGCGTCGGTTCCAGTTGAGTAGCGCGGCCGCCTTGGCCATACCCGGCGCCATGCGATCACAGCCACTTGTCGCCGTTTCCGCCCTGGCGGTTCTTGCGCTCGCCTCTTGCGTCAGCGCGCCGCCAAAGCAGCCGCCGCTGGTGAATGCCCCGCCCCCGGCCTTGCCGCCGCTCAAGGCCCCGCCTCCACTGGCGAGCGACTGGAGCGACTGGCCGGTGACGCCTGGAACGTGGCGCTACGCAGCCGACAGTCGAGGTACGCGTGCCATGTTTGGTGACGATGGCGATGCGATGGTCGTGCTGCGCTGTGACCGAACGGAAAGACGGGTTTATCTGTCGCGCGCCGGGGCGATAACCGCGCCGCTGACGATTCGAACCAGCAGCGCCACTCGCGCGTTGGCCGTGCAGCCAACAGGTGGCGCGTTGCCATATGTCGCAGCGACCCTTGCGCCCAACGATTCGCTACTCGATGCGATTGCGTTCAGCCGCGGCCGCATCGCGATCGAACAGCAGAACGCACCCGTGCTCGTCGTGCCACCATATGCCGAGATCGATCGCGTTATAGAGGATTGCCGGGGCTGAGCGAGCCTTTGTGGCACCGGATAACGGCGAAGGATGATCGTCTAAAGAGGCCTGAAAAACAAGACTTGTTTATACCGCGAACAAGGCCAAGATAGCGTTCGTGGCTTGAACCACAAACGTCTTTAACCAGCGAAAGGAGGTGATCCGATGTCTCATGGTTCAGCAATGGGGTCGGTTCAGTTCGTTCGGGGGACGCGCTTCTAACACCGCCGGATCGCGCCGGAAGGTATTCTCCTTCAGTCAACGGCGTGATCCATAGGTGGAGGAGGCCCGCATGGTCTCCCGGGCTGGAACGTTCCGGCCGCTGACCATGTTTAGGGGTTGTCGGATGTCTCTTGAGGGACATTCGACAACCTCTTCTCATATCCGCTAAATTAGTAAGCTTGCAGCTTTCCCCCGGCGCAAAGCGACGTTAGCCTCCCGCCAGACAATTCATAAAGGGTGGGGCATGAACAAGTACGGATTCGCGGCAGCGCTTTCTCTCCTGCTGGCAAGCACCGCACAGGCGGCGTCGCCAACCGAAAGCGCGGCCGACAACGCGCTGGAGATCGCGAAACGCGCGATCGCCTTCCGCAGCGTTCAGGGCCCTGGCAATCAGACGCCACAGCTTGCCGCCTATTTGAAGCGATTGTTCGTCGAGGCCGGCTTCCCTGCGGCCGACGTGACGGTCGAGCCGGTCGGTGACACCGCTTATCTGCTGCTGCGCTGGCACGGCACCGATCCGAAGGCGAAGGCGCTTGCCATCTCCGGCCACATGGACGTGGTGGAGGCCAAGCCCAGTGACTGGCAACGTGATCCGTTCACCCCTGTGGTGGAGAACGGTTATCTCTTCGGGCGCGGCGCGACCGATATGAAGCTCGATCTCGCGCTGGTCACCGCCACCGTGATCGATATGAAGCGCGCCGGATACAAGCCGAGGCGCGATATCGTCCTGGCGTTCTCGGGCGATGAGGAAACGGCGATGAAAACGTCCGCGATCCTCGCGAGCAAGGCTAAGGGCAGCACGGAGATGGTGCTGAACATCGATGGCGGTGGCGGGATGCTGAGCGAAAGCGGCAAGGCAGAATATCTGTCGGTGAGCGCGGCCGAGAAAACCTATGCCGATTTCAAGCTGGAGGTGACCAATCCCGGCGGCCATTCTTCCGCCCCGCGCAAGGTAAACGCGATCAATGAACTTTCGGCAGCGCTGGTCCGGATCGGTGATTATCGCTTCACCCCACAGCTTTCGCCGATCACCAAAGGCTATTTTGAAGGCGTCGCGCCGCTGCAAACTTCCGAGATCGGCGCCGCTATGAAAGCTTTCGCCGCCAACCCTCAGGACAAGCGGGCGATCGAGACACTCGCCGGAAACCCCGCTTATGTCGGCCAGATCGGCACCACCTGCGTTTCGACGATGGTGTCGGGTGGTCATGCGCTCAATGCGCTGCCGCAGCGGGCGACGGCCAACATAAACTGCCGCATCTTCCCTGGGGTGAAGCCTGCGGCAGTGATGGCGGAACTGGAAAGGGTCGCTGCCGATCCAAGCGTCAAATTCAGCGACGTGACCGAAGGATCCAATCCTACCGATGCATCTCCGTTGCGGCCAGATCTTATGAACGCCGTCAAGAAGGCGCTCAGCCTCGCGCGACCCGGGGTGCCGGTGTTTCCCGCGATGTCTGCGGGCGCGAGCGATTCGATGCATTTTCGCGCAGCCGGTATTCCCAGCTACGGAATCAGCCCGGTTTTCATCAAGGAAAGCGATGATTTCAGCCACGGGCTGAACGAGCGCACGCCAATCGATAATGTCCCGCTTGCAATCACTTATTATCGATCGTTGCTGACCGACCTCAGCAAGTAGCGCCGGGATTGCGTCCGGCCGCTTCGCACTCGCGCTTCCGATGCGCGGGCGCTAGAGGCGACCGGAAGCGAAGGGTTATATGATGGCGGATATCTTGGTGCTCACCACCGGTGGCACGATCGACAAGCTCTATTTCGACGCGCTGAGCGAATATAAGATCGGCGACAGCGTCGTCGATCGCCTGCTCGCCATCGCGCGTGTGAAGAAGCCTTTTCGCGTGCAGGGCTTGATACGAAAAGACAGTCTCGAGCTTGACGATGCGGACCGTGCGAGCATCGTCAAGGCGACCGCCGAGGCGCCGGAGAATCATATCATCATCACCCACGGCACCGACACGATGACCGAGACGGCGAAGGCACTGGCCGGCATCAAGGACAAAACGATCGTCCTCTTCGGCGCGCTCGCGCCGGCGCGTTTCGCGGAAAGCGACGCGACCTTCAACCTCGGCATGGCGTTCGCCACCGCGCAGATCGCGCCAGCCGGCGTGTGGATCGCGATGAACGGCACGATCTTCCCGGCCGATCGGGTGCGCAAGGATCGCGCTGCCAACGCCTTCGTCCCGGTGTGACCCCTATGCGTGACGCACGTTTGCGTCCGATCAGGATCGTTCTGTTTCTGCTTATCTGGGCAAGCTGCAGTTGGTTTGGCTCTTGGGAGATGAACACCAACAACGCGATCCGGCTTTATGCGACGCTGGCGATCGTCGAGCATGGCGAGGCGACCATCGATCAGTTCGATGCGGCAACAAGCGACAAAGCGAGGTTCGGCAGGCATCTGTATCTGGACAAGGCGCCGGGCACGTCGCTGATGGCACTTCCCGCCGTCGCGGCGATGCACGTGCTCTCGCCCGCGCGGAGCAGCGATTATCAGCTAGTCACCGGCAGTGGCGATTTCGCGCGCTTCATTCGCGTGCGCACTCGGCTGGCGGTCGCGACCGGGCCAGCGGTGCTGACCGCAATGGCTGCGGTCCTGCTATTCGATATCGCGCTTGGCATGACCGGCAGTCCCGCCGCCGCGCTGGCTGCAGCCGTCGCTTACGGCCTGGGAACGCCGGCCTGGGGATGGTCGACATCGATCCTCGGCCACGCTCCGCTCGCGGCGCTCTACATCGTCGCATTGTGGGCGGCGTTGCGCGCCACCACTGACGAGCCTACGCGGCGCTGGGCCGCATTCCTGCTCGGTCTCGCGCTTGGCTGGGCGGTGGTGATCGAATATCCTGCCGTGATCGCGGGAAGCGTCATTGCGCTATGGGCGGCATGGCGCGCGTGGCGCCGCCCGGATCGCAACACTATTCTCGGGCTCGCGGTTCTTGGTGGGCTGATCGGCATCTTGCCGCTATTCGCCTATAATCTTTTTGCGTTCGGCAACCCTTTTCAGCTCGGGTACGAGGGTGTCGTCGGGTTCGATGGCATGAGCCAGGGAGTGTTCGGTATCGGCTTTCCCGATCTCGGCGTCCTATGGCGCATCACGCTGGGTCAGCAGCGCGGGCTGTTCTGGTTCGCACCGGTTCTTCTGCTTGGGCTATGGGGCATCGCGCTTATGATGCGCGAACGGCGGACACGTGATCTCGGACTGGTGATACTGGCGGTGACGGCGATCACCCTGCTCGTGAACGCGGGCTATTTCTACTGGGACGGCGGCTATTCCACCGGCCCGCGCCATTCGGTGCCGATCGTTGGCGTGCTTTCGCTTGGTGTCGCGATGGCATGGACGAAGCGAGGTCACGGAGTCGGCCGTTATCTACCCGCGGAAATCATCATACTTTCGATCGGGATCAATGCGTGCCTCGCGGCGACTGACATCTACGGCAATCCAAGCGCGGCGTTCCAGTTGCGCGAGGTGGTCATTGTTCCGTTCATAAACGGGCAGTTGCGGAGCGTTGCGAGCGATTGGTGGGGCTGGTCGCCGGGCACGGGATTTATCCTCTGGCAAGTGATGGCGATCCCTGCCTTGTGCTGGCTCGTCATGGCATCGAGTCGCGCGGAAACCGCCGAAAATGACGTGACAAAAGCGTAATAACGCGCACACTGCACTCTTGCGGCACCGTGCTATATGGGCGCGACCCCGCCAGCATCGCAGCGGCGTGATCCGGGAAATGTGACGTGAATACTCCGATCTTCTATGATCCCAGCGGCCGACGCGGAACGCGCGCACGGCGATCGGTTGCCGCGCTGATCGCGCTGACTGTGCTGGTGGCGATCGCTTTTGCGTCAACGCTCGTTGTTGTTCCCTCAGGGCCCGAACTCCCGCTGCCGTTCGCACACCGGCAGGCAGAGCGCTTCAACCCCCACGCCATACCGGCGAAAACATCGACGCGATGGCTGCCGCGCCTCGTACGTACGCCAAAGTCGACGAAAGGCACCGGCGGGAAGCCGGTCACAATCGGCTTTTACGTTTCCGGCAACGACGGCAGCATCGCCTCACTCCAGCGCAACATCAACGCGCTGGACTGGGTCGTGCCGGCAGTGCTCACCACCGATGGCTCCGGCAAGCTTATACAAACGCGGGCGCCTCGGCTTGCTCAGGTAATAGCCGCCGCGCAGCGACCGCCGAAGCTGCTGCCGATGGTGCAGAACATCGTCAACGCGCAATGGGACGGAAAAGGCGTCGCGGCGATGCTGCAGAGCCGGGCGAAGCGCAAGGCGCTGATCCAGCAGCTCGTTACCTATGTTTCCGATCAGCACGCCGCCGGGCTGGTGATGGATTACGAGAACATGCCGGTCGAGGTGCTGCCCGCGTATGTTTCGTTCCTGGCGCAGTTGAACGCGGCGCTTCCGGAGGCGACGACGCTCGCCGTCACGGTGCCGGCAGGCGAGCCGGAATGGCGCCTCGCCAACTTCGCCCGCGTCGTCGATAACGTCATCCTGATGGCCTATGACGAACATTGGCAGAGCGGCAAGGCCGGGCCGATCGCGTCCCAGCCGTGGTTCGTACAAGTGGTCGAGGATGCGCTGCACCAGGTTGGTCATGACAAGCTGATCGTGGCGCTCGGCAGCTATGGTTACGACTGGCATGACAATGATGCCGACGCGACTTCCGTAGGCGAGGCGTGGCTCGCGGCGCGCAACGCGGGCACCAATGTCACCTTCGATCCGGCCAGTGGCAACGCCGGCTATGCATATATGCAGGACGGGACACAGCATCAGATCTGGATGCTGGATGCCGCAACAAGCTGGAACCAGCTCGTAGCGCTTCGCCAGCTCGGCATCGCGAACGTCGCGATGTGGCGCATCGGCAGCGAGGACCCGGGATTCTGGAACGCGCTGGCCGCGTTCCGGACCAAGCTGCCGAACAAGGTGCCGGTGCTCGACAAGCTTCAGGCAAACCTCGACGTCGATGTCGAGGGATCGGGCGAGATATTGCGCATTACCGCCTCCCCTACCGACGGCCAGCGCAAGGTGGGCTATGACAAACACGGCATGATCCGGCGGGAGGAATATATCTCGCTCCCGACGCCCTATGTCGTGCAGCGTGCGGGCGCGATGCCGAAGAAAATCGCCCTGACCTTCGACGACGGGCCGGACGCGGACTGGACGCCGAAGATACTCGATATCCTGGAACGCGAGCATGTTCCCGCTACCTTTTTCGTGATTGGCGAGAATGCGCTGCAACATCCGCAGATATTGCGCCGGATCGTGGCGGGCGGATCGGAGATCGGAAACCATACCTATACCCACCCCAATCTCGCGCTGAGCGGCGAGCGCACGGTCGATCTCGAACTCAATACGACGCAGCGCCTCGTACAAGCCTATACCGGCCGATCGATGACGCTCTTCCGCGCGCCCTATTTCGGGGACGCAGAGCCTACCACCGCCGATGAGATCGGGCCGGCGCTGATCGCGCAAGAGCATGGCTATACGGTCGTCGGCCTCCACGTCGATCCAAACGACTGGCAGCGGCCGGGAACGCAGGCGATCGTCCAGCAGGTGCTCGAACAGGCCGATGCGGCGAGCCCGGATCGCTCGGCCAATGTCGTGCTGCTCCACGACGGCGGCGGCAACCGCGAGCAGACGATCGAGGCCCTGCCGCAGATCATCGACGGGCTGCGCGCCAGAGGATTCAGCTTCGTCACCGCCTCGCAACTGGTCGGCATTCCGCAATCGGTCGCGATGCCGGAGGTCAAGGGACGCGATCTGCTCGCCGTGCGAACCGATGTCGGCATCTTCATCGCGCTGGCGCTGGCGTCAGTGGCGCTGGCGTGGCTGTTCTACGTCGCGATCTTCCTCGGGATCGCGCGCGCGGTGATAATGGCGGGGCTGGCCTGGCTCCAGACGCGCCGCCGCCGCGCCGTGCCGCCCGATTTCCACCCCAGCGTCTCCGTTATCATCCCGGCGTATAACGAGGAGCGCGTGATCGTATCCTCCGTCAGACGCGTGCTTGCCAGCGATTATCCGGGAATCGAAGTGATCGTCGTCGATGACGGTTCGAAGGATCGTACCAGCGCGCTGGTGGCGGAATCGTTCGCCGATGATCCGCGCGTGACGCTGATGACGCTCGTGAACGGCGGCAAGGCGGCGGCGCTCAACCGCGCGCTCGCGCAGGCGAACAGCGAAGTGGTGATCGCGCTCGACGCCGATACGCAGTTCGAGCCTGAGACGATCGCCCGGCTCACCCGCTGGTTCGCCGATCCGGCGATCGGCGCGGTCGCGGGCGACGCGCGCGTGGGCAATCGCGTGAACCTCGTCACCCGCTGGCAGGCGATCGAATATATCACCGCGCAGAACCTGGAGCGCCGCGCGCTCGCCGGTTTCGATGCCATGACGGTGGTGCCGGGCGCAGTCGGCGCGTGGCGGCGCGCGGCGCTGGAATCGGTCGGCGGCTATCCCGAGAATACACTCGCCGAGGATCAGGATCTGACCATTGCTATCCAGCGCGCGGGCTGGCGCGTCTCCTATGATCCGCGCGCGGTGGCGTGGACCGAGGCGCCCGAGACCTTCCGCTCCCTCGCCAAGCAGCGTTATCGTTGGGCATTCGGCACGCTGCAATGCCTGTGGAAGCACCGCGGTGTCATTGCCAGCGGCAGGCCGAAGGGGTTGGCCCATGTCGGCCTGCCGCAGGCGTGGCTTTTCCAGATCGCGTTCGCCGCGATCTCGCCGCTGATCGACCTTGCGCTGATCGTCTCGATCCTCGGCACGATCATGCGCGTCGCACAGCACGGCTGGGCGCAGACGAGCGGTGATGTCGGCAAGATGGCTCTTTACTGGCTGTGCTTCACCACGATCGACGTGATCTGCGGCTGGATCGCCTACCGGCTCGACGGGCGAAAGGCGCGCTACCCGGCATTCCTGCTGGTGGCGCAGCGCCTCGTGTATCGCCAGATCATGTATTGGGTGGTGCTCCGCGCGATCAGTTCGGCGATTGGCGGCTGGGTGGTCGGCTGGGGCAAGCTGGAGCGATCCGGGCGCGTACAGGCGGCTTGAGCAACCCGCCAGCTGGCGTCGTCTTGCCACGGTAACGTCCACGCTTTATCCGCTCGTGATGATCGCATCAGAAATCGTCTCCGAGCTCGACCGGCTCTACACTGCTTCCGTCAGCCGGCTGCAGCAGGCCCTGACCCGGTATCTCACCGACGGCACGCCCCCCGCGCCGGAAGCGCGGCGGGACGGATCGTTCGCCTATCCCGAAATCCACCTGCGCTATCGCGGGCAGGACGACCGGCCTACCCCGCTGCGCTCGTTCGGCCGGCTGGTGACGCCGGGCGAATATCGCATCAGCGTGACCAAGCCCGCGATCTTCGCCGACTATCTCACCGAGCAGCTTACCTTGTTGCTCGAGGATTACGACGTCGATGTGCAGGCGGTCGCGGGGCGGACGGAAATCCCGTTCCCATATGTGCTCGATCCCGGCCACGCGCTGGGGCTGGACGAGGTTTCCGCCGCCGAGCTCGCGCGCTTCTTCCCGGCGACCGAACTGGCGCACATCGGCGACGAGATCGCGGACGGCCTGTGGACGGCATCGGACGAAACGCGCCCGCTGGCCCTGTTCGACGGGCTGCGCACCGATTTCAGCCTCGCGCGGCTGCGCCATTACACCGGCACCCCGCCGGAACATGTGCAGCGTTATGTGCTGTTCACCAACTACCACCGCTATGTCGACGAATTCGTCCGCTGGTCGGTAGCGCAGGTCGATGGCGATTCGCGCTTTACCGCGCTCTCCGGGCCGGGCGGCGTGATGTTCCGTCCCGGGGATGACCCCGCGATGCTTGACGACAGCGCGTGGCGGCGGCTCCAGATGCCGGCCTATCACCTGATCGCGCCGGATCGCAGCGGAATCACGCTTGTCAACATCGGCGTCGGCCCGTCGAACGCCAAGACGATCACTGATCACCTCGCGGTATTGCGCCCCGATGCGTGGCTGATGATCGGACATTGCGGAGGCCTGCGCCCGTCGCAGCGGATCGGCGATTACGTGCTCGCCCACGCATATCTGCGTGACGATCACGTGCTGGACGATGTGCTCCCGCCCGAAATCCCGGTGCCGGCGATCGCGGAGGTCCAGCTTGCGCTCGCCCATGCCGCCGCATCGGTTTCGGGGCAATCCGGCGAGGAGCTGAAGCGGCGGCTGCGGACCGGCACGATCGTCACCACCGACGACCGCAACTGGGAATTGCGCTACAGCCGCTCGGCCCTGCGCTTCTCGCTCAGCCGGGCAGTCGGGATCGATATGGAATCCGCCACGATCGCGGCGCAAGGTTATCGCTTCCGCGTGCCCTATGGCACGTTGCTGTGCGTATCCGACAAGCCCCTGCACGGCGAGCTGAAGCTGCCGGGGCAGGCCAACCGCTTCTACGAGCGCGCGATCAGCGAGCATATGCGGATCGGGATCGAAACCTGCGAAGAATTGCATCGCGAAGGCGCGCGGTTGCACAGCCGCAAGCTGCGGGCGTTCAACGAGCCGCCCTTCCGCTGACGCAACGAGCGGGGCGGCCGTGCGTTGATCGATCCACGAATTGATTTCAGGGAGAATGCGCATGGCCGACACGCCGGAAACAACCAAACCCGCCGCCGCTCCTCGTGCTGCGACGCCGCGGCGCGCGCCGCGCAAAACGAGCGCGCCGAAGCCGGCCGCCACGCCGACGTCGACGAAAGCGAAGCAAGCGCCGGCAACTGCTGCAAAACCGGCGGCCAAATCGATTACGAGATCGCGCGGCGAGGCAACGGGCGCTGGCGCAGCCAAAGCCGCCAGACCCGCCGCCAAGCCAAAGCCGAACGGCAAGACGGCGACGCCGAAAGCCCGCAAATCGAGTGGCGCCGGCCGCGACTCCAAGGGCGGCGAGAAGGCTGGCGGCAAATGGGGCACCGCCGCGATCGCCGGCAGCCTCGCCATGGTCGGTGCGGCGGCAACCGCGGCGCTCCTTTCCCTGCGCGGCTCAACCTCGAAGAAAGCGAATTCGAGCGGCGGCGCGCATAGCCCGGACGGGACCGACAGCTCAGCCTCGTTCCGCGCGGGGATCGCGGATGAGAATTCGATCCCTGACAAGGGCTGAGCGGAAAATCAGGCGGCGAGAAACCCGGCGATCGCGCGGCCAAGCTCCGGTTTGGTGACGGCGCTCATGTGGTTGCCGGGAATCTCGACGTACTTGGCGTCGGGCAAGGCATTGGCCAATGCTGCGGCGGACCCGTTATCATGATCGTCCACCCCGTTCACGCACAGCGCGGGCCAGGCGAACCCACTTACCACCTCGACTGGGGTGCTGACAAAAGTGTCAATGACATTGAGCAGCGCTATCGGATCGCCGCCGGTGGTTTTGAGAAACGCCTCCGCCATCCACTCGGCGCTTCCGCGCTGATGCTTGCCGAGGTTATTGAGAATGTTTCGGAAATGGTCTGCGCGCCGCTCGGCAGACGTAAGACCATCCAGCCCCATTCCAGCAAAGACGATCCGGCGCGGTGTGGCCCCCGTAGCAAGCATCCGTGAGGTGGTGCGCGCGCCGAGCGAATAGCCCCCGAGGTCGTAATCGGTAAGACCCAGGTGCGCGATCAGCGCATGCCCGTCTTTCGTCAACGCATCAGGCGGATAGGCGCCGATTTCGTGCGGCTTCGCGCTTTCGCCATGCGCCCTCAGATCCGGCATGATGACGCGAAAACCGCTCGCGGCGATCGCTGCCGCCTGGCCGTACCGGATCCAGTTGGTCTGGGCGTCGGAAAAATAGCCGTGGATCAGAACAACCGGCCGCCCCTCGCCCATCTCTCGCCATGCCAGGCGGACGCCATCGAAACTGTCGAAAAAGCGTGTCTCACTCGGGGGCATTTTCACCTGCTGATGGCCATCGATACATCGTCGCTTGATATTCGTCGCGGCGGCTGCAACGCAAGCCGGGCAAACAACGGCAGAAATATTGCCACTTTGTCATGATCCCGCGCTTCCATTATATAAGCATGCTTATTATATGCGAGGCATGACAGAGACATTCGGTTTCCTGCTCAGCGACACCTCTCGCCTGTTGCGCCGCCGTTTCGACGAGCGCGCGCGGACGCTCGGCGCAACCCGGACACAGTGGAAGGCGTTGCTGGGCATCAGTCGGCAGGAGGGCATCAATCAGGGCGGCCTTGCCGATATCCTTGAGGTGGAGCCAATAACATTGTGCCGGCTGATCGACCGGTTGGAGGAATCCGGCCTGGTCGAACGCCGCCGAGATCCAAACGATCGACGTGCCTGGCAATTGTTCCTGACGGACAAGGCCCATCCTGTTCTCGATGAGCTGCGCGGGCGCGGTGCGGAGCTTACCGCGCAGGCGCTGCGCGGCATCCCGGAAGAAACTATCGCGCAGCTTTCCGAGGTGCTGAACCGGATTCGCGAGAACCTTGCCGACGCACCGCAACCACAGAAAGGCGTCGCTCATGGCTGACGCAGACCCCAAACGCGCATTCGCGGCCGACAGCGAAATGTCGGTTCTTGCAAACCAGGATGTTCCGGCGAAGCGTCGCGGGTTGCCTCGGCTGGTGCTGATGCTCGGCATACCGCTGCTGATCGTCGCGATCGGCGGATATTTCTATCTCACGTCCGGCCGGTATATTTCCACCGACAATGCCTATGTTCGGCAGGACATGATATCGATCAGCCCGGACGTATCCGGCCGTATCGTCGAGGTCGACGTGCGCGAGAACCAGCCGGTGAAGGCCGGCGATATCCTGTTCCGCATCGATCCCGAGCCCTATCGTATCGCGCTGGCGCAAGCGGATGCCGATCTGGCTACCGCGCGGGTGCAGGTTTCCACGATGGCGACCGATACCGGCAGCGCAGCCGCCGATATCCAGAATGCCCGTGCCGAACTGACGCTGGCGCAGGCGACGTACGGACGGCAGGCGGCGTTGATGAAGCAGGGCTTCACCACACGCGCGGCATTCGACGCCGCTACACAGGGCGTGGCGGCGGCGAAGGCGAAACTGGCGACGGCCGATGCGGCGGCGGCGCGCGCGCGCCAGCAACTCGGCTCCGGCGGGGGATCGGGTCAGCCGGCCGCGATCCAGGTCGCGCTCGCGAAACGCGAGAAGGCGGCATATGATCTCGAGCGGAGCGTTGTTCGCGCGCCGAAGAGCGGCGTCGTGAGCCAGACGGGGCGTTTGCAGGTCGGCAATATCACCCCCTCCGGTGTTCCGGCGCTGAGCCTGGTCGTCAGTCAGCAGGCATGGGTCGAGGCGAATTTCAAGGAAACCGATCTGAACCATATGCGCGTCGGCCAGCCGGCCGAGCTGTCGTTCGATGCCTATCCCGGCCTCAAGGTGAAGGGCCGGGTGCAGTCGATCGGCGCCGGCACCGGGAGCGAGTTTTCGGTGCTGCCGGCGCAGAATGCGACCGGCAACTGGGTGAAGGTGACACAGCGCGTACCGGTACGGATCGCGATCGATGGAAAACCGCCGCGCGCGATGATCGCCGGGCTTTCCACTGACGTGAAGATCGACACGAAGGATCGCTGATGGCGTCCGCCGCCGCTCCGGCCGGAAACCCGCCGATCGCCACCCCGCCCGGTCAGCCGCTGTTGCCCGTCAGGCATCGCGGTATCCTGACCATCGGCGTGATGGGGGCGATGATCATGCAGATCCTCGACACTACCATCGCCAATGTCGCGCTGCCGCATATGGAAACCAGCCTCGGCGCGACTGCCGATACGGTCACCTGGGTATTGACGAGCTACATCGTCGCCACCGCGATCGCGCTGCCAGCGACCGGCTGGCTTTCCGACCGATTGGGCAGCCGCAATCTGTTCCTGATCGCGGTCGGCGGGTTCATCCTCGCCTCGATGGCATGCGGCACCGCCGTGAGCCTGGAGGAAATGGTGGTATTCCGCATCCTGCAGGGGATCTTCGCCGCCTTCATCAACCCGCTGTCGCAAACGTCCATGCTTGATATCAATTCGCCGGAAAATGCGGCGAAGGCGATGAGCGTCTGGGGAATGGGCGTGATGGTAGGGCCGATCATGGGCCCGGTGATCGGCGGTTGGCTAACCGAAAGCTACAACTGGCGCTGGGTATTTTACGTCAACGTGCCGGTTGGCGCGGTGACGTTCGGAATATTGTGGTTCCTGCTGCCGTCGCGCCCGCGCGCGCATCGCTCGTTCGACTGGCTCGGGTTTCTCTTTATCGGTATCGCCGTCGCCTCGTTCCAGCTCATGCTCGATCGCGGCCAGGACCGGGACTGGTTTTCGAGCTGGGAAATCGTGGCCGAAGGCATGATCGCCGCTGCGTTCGCGTGGATGGGTATCGTTCATCTCGCCACTGCGAAGAAGCCGCTGTTCGACCGGCATCTCTTCGGCAATCGCAATCTGGTCACCGGCATGTTCTTCATGGTGGTGATCGGCGTTTCGACAATGGCGCCGATGGCGCTGCTGCCGCCGATGCTCCAGCAGCTTTTCGGCTATCCCGTGATCGACACGGGGCTGATGATGGCGCCGCGCGGCGTGGGCGTGCTCTTCACCATGTGGCTCGCGGGGCGGCTGATGGGTCGGGTCGATACCCGCCTGGTAATCATGTTCGGGCTGGGGATATTCGCGCTCTCGCTGCGCCAGATGGCCGGCTATTCCCTGCAGATGGATTTTTGGCCTGTCGTCATTTCGGGATTTATCCAGGGCCTTGGCATGGGGCTGGTGTTCATGCCGATGAACGCGCTGGCATTCGCCACGCTCGACAATCGTTACCGTACCGATGGCGCAAGTCTGCTGAACCTGATGCGCTCGATCGGCCAGTCCGCCGGCATTTCGATGGTGACGGTTATGCTCGCCCGCAATATCCAGGTGAGCCACGCCGATCTCGTCCAGCATGTGACGCAGGACAAGATGCCCGCAATCAACCTGAGCGAGATCGACCAGTTGGGCAGCCTTGGCGACAGTGTGTTCGCGTTCGCAGATGCGATGATAAACAAGCAGGCAGCGATGATCGCCTATATCGACGATTTCTATCTCATGAGCTGGATCAGCATTGCCGCCATTCCGCTCGTGCTGCTGCTCAAGAAGCCCAAGGGCCGGCTTGAGGTGATCCATTCCGAATAAGGTGTCGCCTCAGCCGGTGAGCGCGGCCATGAACTCGGCGGGCGGCGCCATCTCCGGCCATTGCGGAACGTCGCCGGGCAACGTCACCCAGGCCTGTCGATAATGCGTGAAGATGTGCGCGCGACACTCCAGCTCCTCGGAGCGATCGAGTGTGCCGGCGCGAACCACCGCGACACCGGGCCGGCGCGTGTTGGTATTATAAATCCGCGAATGGCAGGTGCCGCAAAAGCGCTGGATCGAGGTCCGGTCCTCGGTCGTGATCTCGTGAACAACGATCGGCCCAGCGACGTGCAAACCGGATTCGGGAACGAGCGCCTGCAGGCTGAAAGCGCTGCCTGACGCACGCTGACAGATATGACAATGGCAGGCATAGACCGGCGGCAGCGCATCGAGCGCGAGCTCGTAGCGGCAGGCGCCGCAGCGACAGCCGCCAGTGATCGTCATCCCGCCTTCTTCAGATGCCGACGGCCGAGCAATTCGGCGATCTGCACCGCGTTCAACGCCGCGCCCTTGCGCAGGTTATCGCTGACGCACCAAAGCGACAGTCCGTTATCCACGGTGGAATCCTCACGTACGCGGCTGATGAAAGTCGCGTAGTCACCAACGCACTCGATCGGCGTAACGTACCCGCCATCCTCGCGCTTGTCGATCAGCATCACTCCCGGCGCCTCACGCAGGATATTCTGTGCCTCGACAGCGGAAATCTCGTTCGCGAACTCGATGTTGATCGCCTCCGAATGGCCGACGAACACCGGCACGCGTACGCACGTCGCCGTCACCTTGATCTTCGGATCCAAAATCTTCTTTGTCTCCGCGACCATCTTCCACTCTTCCTTGGTCGAGCCATCGTCGAGGAAGCTGTCGATGTGTGGAATCACGTTGAACGCGATCTGCTTGGTGAATTTCTTCGGCTCGGCCGGATCGCCCACGAAGATGTTGCGGCTCTGCTCGAACAGCTCGTCCATCCCCGCCTTGCCCGCGCCGGACACCGACTGATAAGTCGCGACCACGACGCGCTTGATCGTCGCGGCATCATGCAGCGGCTTCAGCGCGACGACCATCTGCGCAGTCGAGCAGTTGGGATTGGCGATGATGTTCTTGCGGGTGTAGCCGTCGATCGCCTGCGGATTTACCTCAGGCACGATCAGCGGCACGTCCGGGTCCATGCGGTAGAGCGACGAATTGTCGATCACCGTGCACCCTGCCGCGGCGAACTTCGGCGCATATATCCTGGTGGCGTCGCTGCCGATAGCGAACAGCGCCATATCCCAGCCAGCGGGATCGAAATGCTCGATATTCTGGACTTTCAGCTTGCGGCCGGTCTCGCCGAAATCGACCTGATCGCCGGTGGAGCGTGCACTGGCGACGACCGCGATCTCGTCCGCCGGGAATTCGCGCTCGGCGAGGATGTTCAGCATCTCGCGCCCGACATTGCCCGTCGCACCCGCAACCACCACCCGATAACCCATGACTCACTCCTTGTTGCAGCGCGGCACTACAGTGATTGCGCGCGCGCCAGCAACCTTATTCTAATCGTGCGTGCTGGCCTGCCAGGTGGCGTGTGCGCAGCAATGAACGCGCGCGAGATGATCGACGATCGCGTCCGATTCCTGCGATATCGCATCGCGCCGCCGTTATCGCGCCGGCTTGTTCTTCACCTCGCGGTCGAGGAATTCGAGCAGCGTCGTCCACGGATGGATGTCCCGGACCGCGCCGTGCGTCTTTCCCGGATAGAGCATCATCTCGAACTTCATGTCCGCCGCCTGCAGCTTCGCGGCCAGTGCGGTGGTGTTATCCAGGAACACGTTGTCGTCCGCCATGCCATGCATGATCAGCAATGGATCGCGGATCTTCGTCGCATCCGGCAGCGCGCTCGACGCGGCATAGGCGGCGGCGTCCTTCGTTGGATCGCCCATGTATCGCTCGGTGTAATGCGTATCGTAGAGCGCCCAGTCTGTAACCGGAGCGCCAGCCACGGCCGCAGCATAGACGCCCGGATTCTTCTCCAGCATCTTCAAAGACATATAGCCGCCATAAGACCAGCCATAAGTGGCGATCTTCTGAGCATCGACGAACGGCAAAGTTTTGAGATAGCGCGCCCCGGCCAGCTGGTCCGCAACCTCCACGCTGCCCATCGCGTGCCAGATCGCATCCTCGAACTTCTTGCCGCGATTGGGCGAGCCGCGATTATCGAGCTGGAAGACGATCCAGCCCTGTTGCGCGAGATATTGCAGCAGTGGCGGGCTCCAGGCGCGCGAGACGGTCTGGCTGTGCGGCCCGCCATAATGCTGGAAAAACACAGGATATTTTTTGCCTGGTTCGAGCGTCGGCGCGATCATCTTCCAGTAGAGTGTCGTTCCGTCATCGGCCTTCAGCGTGCCGAATTCGGTCGGTCGCTGCGCCGCAAGATAAGGGGCATAGGGGTGCGCGCCGCCGACCGCATTCTCGTTGATCCATGACAACCGCTTGCCCGTCGCGTCGGCAAGATAGGTTTGCGGCGGCTGGCCCGCGTTGGAGCGCGTGATGATGAAGCGCGAGGCGGCCCCGTCGGCACTGGCGCTGTTCCACCAGCCGGCCTGCGTGAGGCGTGTGATCGCATGCGTCCGGGTATCGAGCGCGTAGAGGTGCTGTTCCAGCACGCCATCGCGATTGCCGGTGAAGAAGATCCGCCCGGAAGCGTCGTCCACCCCGACCAGCCCGGTCACCACCCAGTCGCCGCTGGTGAGCCGCGTCCATTTGCCCGCTTTCCAAAGATAGAGATGCGCAAAGCCGCTGCGTTCGGACAGCCAGATCAGGCCGCCGTCCGGCATCGCGCGATAGGCGCTGGACAAGTTGACCCAGCTCTTTGCGCCAGCCTTTTCGCTGAACATCACTGTCGCCTTGCCTGTCGCCGGATCGACGCGAAGCATATCGAGCGTGCGCTGATCGCGGCTCTGGCGCTGTACGAGCAGTGCCGAGCCGTCCGGCGTCCAGTCCACGCGCGCGAGATAGATGTCGGGATCGCGCCCGAGATCAACTTTCACCCGCCCCGATCCGTCGGCGCGCATTATCCACAGTTCGACGAGCACATTCGGCGTGCCGGCGGCGGGATAGCGTTGCTGGACGATGCTGGTGCCAGCCGCTCCGATCGCGGCGCGGGTAAAGATCCTCACCGGCTGCTCGTCAAAGCGTTCGACCGCGATGTGGCGTTCGTCGGGCGACCACCAATAGCCGGCGCGCCGGTTCATCTCCTCCTGCGCGACAAACTCCGCCTCGCCGAAATGGACGGTACCCCCGCCCCGGCTGGTCAGCGCACGCGCCGCGCCGCCGGCGAGCGGCTGCACCCACAGGTTCTGATCGCGCACGAAGCTCAGGAAAGCGCCGCGTGGCGAGATCAGCGGATTGAGCGCTCCCGCCGTTCCCTCGATCCGGCGAGCGCTGCCATCCAGGCCAGCCAGGAACAACTCGCCATCGATCGGCACGAGCAGCGAGCGCCCGTCCGGCGCCCAGTCATAATCGAGAATGCCGGTCTTGCCGGTCTTGCTGCGATCACGCTCGCGCTGCATCTTCTCCGCCTCGGAGAGCGCCGCGCCGCTGCCCACCTTGCGGGAATCCACCAGCATCCGTTCCGTGCCCGTGCGCGTGTCGATCGCCCACAGGTCATAACGGGTTCGCTCGTCCGGGCGGTTGCGGACCATTGTGAGCAGGTCGCCTTGAGGGGAGAGCCGCAGCGCCTGGGGCTGAGCGCCGGCCAGATCGGGGCTGCCGAAAACGCGCTCCAGCGTGAGCGGCCCGCCTGAGGCAATCGTCTCAGCCACGGCCGAGGACGCCAGCGCGGCAGCGGAACAGGCAAGGGCAATCGCAAGCGGCCATGCGCGCATATCTTTCTCCGTTGAAGAAACGGCGAAAGCGCGATGCAGGCGAAAACACAAGGCCGGAAAACGAGAAAGAGGCGCGGACGGCATCCCGTCCGCGCCCCTGACGCATCAGCGATAAGTGGAAATCACTCCGCCGCAGCGGCCTGACGGTTGTCGCGACGCTCGGCGATACGCGCCGCCTTACCGGTGCGACCACGCAGGTAATACAGCTTGGCACGACGGACCGCGCCCTTGCGTACCACCTCGATCGAATCGATGTTCGGCGAATACAGCGGGAAAACGCGCTCCACGCCCTCACCGAACGAAAGCTTGCGCACGGTGAAGCTGGAACCCATGCCCTTGTTCGAGCGCGCGATGCACACGCCCTCGTAATTCTGGACACGGGCGCGATCGCCCTCGATCACCTTCACACCGACCTTCAGCGTATCGCCAGGGCGGAATTCGGGGATCGCGCGCTTCGCGGTCAGCTTTTCGATCTGCTCGGCTTCGAGCTGCTGGATCAGATTCATCTGAAACGTCCTCAATCGTCGCCGCGCGCCAGAGGGCGGCCGACCCGAACGCCAGTGTGACGTTCCCAAAGGTCCGGCCGCCTTAGCCGTGTGTCATCCTCCGCCCGTCGTTTCCGCCAGGCGGCGATCTTCGCATGATCCCCCGATCGCAGCACTTCGGGGATCCTGCGCCCTTCCCATTCATAAGGTCGGGTATAATGCGGATATTCGAGTAGGCCGCTTTCGAAGCTTTCCTCGTCCCCGCTTGAAGCGGCGCCCATTACGCCGGGAAGCAGCCGAACGCAAGCATCGAGAAGAACGAGCGCCCCCATCTCCCCGCCGGACAGCACGTAATCGCCGATCGCGACCTGCTCGATCGGCCGCGCCTCGAACAAGCGCTCGTCAAATCCCTCGAATCGGCCGCAGAGGATCACCGCGCCCGGCCCGGCGGCGAGCGCGCGTACGCGTGCCTGGGTTAGCGGCGCGCCGCGCGGCGTCATCGCCAGAACGGGGCGCTCGTCCGCGACATGATCGAGCGCGCGCGCCACCACGTCCGCGCGGAGCACCATGCCCGCGCCGCCCCCGGCCGGTGTGTCGTCCACCGACTTGTGCCGGTCGGTCGCGAAATCACGGATGTTGACCGCATTCAGCGACCAGCGCCCCTCGCCCAGCGCGCGCCCGGCCAGCGATTGGCCCAGCGGCCCGGGAAACATCTCCGGATAGAGCGTCAGGACGGTTGCATCGAAGGTCATGGCGCGGGCTTGAACTCCAGCACCTGAAGGCTCAGCGCCGGGGTCGGCGCGCGCTGGACGCGGCCCGCCACCGCGCCATTCGCGCAGGCCCACACGAATGTACCCTCCATCGCGGAGAGCGGCGCGATCGGCTCGTTCATCGCGCAGGCGCCGACTGTGGCTTTCAACGCCGCGATATCGGCGCGGCGACGCGCGAGATCGCGATCGAGCGGCACGTTCACGGCAAGCGGTGCACTGGCCGGATCGCCGCTGCGCCAGCTCGCCTTGGCCGCATCGTAGGCACGGGCGAGACCGGCGGAAACCTGCAACGGTCGATCGCTCGCCAGCCCGGCCGCGCGTAGCGTCATCAGCGCCTGAAACGCCGGTTGGACGGGCGAAGCGTAGGTGCGGTTGGCGAAGGCGAACACGCCCACCCCCGCTTCCGGCAAAAGCGCAACCACGGATCCATATCCCGGATACCCGCCGGTGTGAGTCAGAACCTTTCCGAGATCGCAGTCGGCGACATTGAACCAGCCTTTGCCATAAGCCCAGGATTGCCGGCACGGCGCGCCGAGAAAAGGCGGGCGCTCACGCGTCTCGACGAAATTCGCGCCCTCGACAATCTGCCGCACCGTGCCGCGCTTTACCGGGCCGGTATCCGTATCGTCCCGCGCCGGCCACGCGGACAGCAGAAACGCAACCCAGCGCCAATAGTCTCGCGCGCTGGTCTGCACCCCGCCCATCGCGCCGAACGCGCCGTCTGCCATGTCGGGCTCGCGCACCCAGCCCCCTTGTCCCGCTGCGTCCTGTTGCCAACGATAGCCAAGCGCCCGTCCCCGCTGCGGCATGTTGATGACGTCATAGCCGGTGGATTTCATCTCCAGCGGCGCCATAATCTCGCGCTGGATGTAGCGCTCGTAAGGCATACCCGAGACGTTCGAGACGATCCGGCCAAGCGTGGCATAGCCGAAATTGGAATATTCCATCTTCAGGCCGGGCGCGCGCGCGAACGGCACACCGGCTTTCAGCATTGAGGTGAACGCCTGAGCGGAAAGCGGCTGTTGGCGGTCGCCCCAGGGATTATCCTCGACGAAGCCGGCGGTGTGGTGGAGCAGATCTGCGACGGTGATGCGCGGCGAATCCTTGGTCGGATAGCGCCAGCCGGCCATCTGCGGCACGTAACGCTCCGCCGGCGCGTCCAGCGACAGCTTGCCTGCATCGCGCAGCTTGAGGATCGCGAGCGCGGTGAACGCCTTTGACATCGAGGCAATACGGAAGCTGCTGTCCGCCGTCACCGGCACACCGCTGGCCACATCCTGTACGCCGAGGCCGCGAACCACGACGAGGCGGCCATCCCTGACAACCCCGAACACCAGCCCCGGCACATGCGCGTTCTTCATCCACGTGTCGAAATAAGCGGTCAGTTGCGGCCCGATCGCATCGATCGCGCCGGGAGTCGCTACTTTCGCCGCCTGGTTTGCGGGCCGTTCCTGCGCGGTCACTACGGCAGCGCTGGTCACAAGAGCGAGCGCAGCTATCGAACGGCGAATCATCAGCAGGAACTCCGTTGGGCGGCGCATCTGATCGCGCGCCGCCGCGACGGCGGCAATGGCCTAGCTTTCGACGAAGGCCGGGGCGATGATCAGGCGTTCATGATCCCATTCGGGCACCGCGTCCACACGCATCGGCACCATGAAGCGCTTGCCGTTGTCGCGCTCGATCTCGATAACGTCGCCGGCACCGAAATTCTCGATCGCGATCACATGGCCTAGAGCCTCGCCGCCAGCGGAAACCGCCGCAAGGCCGATCAGGTCGCAGTGATAATATTCGCCCTCGCCGAGCGGCGGGAGCGCCGAACGCGGCACGGACAATTCCGTGCCGCGGAGCGCCTCCGCGCGGTTGCGGTCATTCACCTCGGCGAAGCGGGCGATCGCCCCATTCGAGCCGTGCCGCAGGGATTTCAGCGTCAGCGTGCCGCCGTTGAATGCCCGGTGCGCATCCAGATCGTCGGCGAATACCTTTAGCCGCACTTCTCCCGAAATTCCGTGCGCGCCGATGATGACGGCGAGCACGACATCAGGCTCCGATACGGTTTTCGGTTTCTCGCTCATCTTGCTGGCCGGACGGATCGCGACGAGACCGCCGCGATCCGTTGCAGGGCTTACTGCTCGGACGTCGCGTCGGCGACCTGCGCGGCCTCTGCGGTCGGCTCCTCGGTGGCAGCCTCGACCTCTGCCGCGACCACGCCCTCGGCCTCAGCCGCCGTCTCTTCCTGAGCGGGTGCCGCGGCCGCCTCGGCCGCCGCTTCTTCCGCCGCCTTCAGCTTCTCGGCACGCTCCTCGGCGCGCTCCTTGGCCTTCTCGCCCGGCTCGGCCTTGTTCGGGTTGTTGCGCGCCGCGCGCTCACGCACGCCAGCCGCATCGAGGAACCGCGCCACCCGGTCGGTCGGCTGCGCGCCGACGCCCAGCCAATGCTTCGCGCGCTCGGCGTCGAGCACGACGCGCTTCTCGTCTTCCTTCCCGAGCAGCGGGTTATAATTACCGATCTTCTCGATGAACTTGCCGTCACGCGGGCTGCGCGCATCGGCAACAACGATGCGGTAATACGGACGCTTCTTGGAGCCGCCACGCGACAGGCGAATGCTGAGAGCCATTGGTACTTCTTCCTTCCAACTATCTTGGTTATGCTTACTTCTTGAATTTTCCGAAACCTGGCGGAAGGCCTCCGGCACCGCCGGGAAGTCCCGGCAGGCCGGCACCGGCCTTGCCCAGCATGTCCCCCAGTTCCGCGCCGCCGAGCGCGTTGCCCAGGCCGCCCATGCCACCCTTGCCGAGCATCGCCATCATGCCCTTGAGGCCGCCCATCTTCTTGATCCGCTTCATCGCGGTGGACATTTCCTGATGCATCTTGAGCAGCTTGTTCACGTCCTGCACGGTCGTCCCGCTGCCCTTGGCGATGCGGATCTTGCGCTTGGCGTTGATAAGCTCGGGCTTGCCGCGCTCTTTTGGCGTCATCGAGGTTATCATCGCGTCCATGCGCAGCAGGATCTTCTCGTCGACCGCGCCAGAGGCCATCGCCTGCTGCGCTTTCTTCATGCCCGGAATCATGCCCGCCAGCGCGCCAAGACCGCCCATCCGGCGCATCTGGGCGAGCTGACCACGCAGATCGTCCATGTCGAACTGGCCCTTGGAAAGCCGCGCCGCCATGCGCTCGGCGTCTTCCTGCTGGATCGCCTCCGCCGCGCGTTCAACCAGCGAAACCACGTCGCCCATGCCAAGGATGCGGCCGGCCACACGCTCGGGATGAAAAGGCTCGATCGCATCCAGCTTTTCGCCGGTGCCTGCAAACTTGATCGGCTTGCCGGTAACGGCCCGCATCGACAGTGCTGCGCCGCCACGCGCATCGCCGTCCATGCGGGTCAGCACCACGCCCGTCAGCGGCACCTGCTGGGAGAAGTTCTGCGCGACGTTGACCGCATCCTGCCCGGTCAGCGAATCGACGACGAGCAGGATTTCCTGCGGCCGCGCGATTTCCGCGACGGCCTGCATCTCGTCCATCAGCGCCTGATCGACATGAAGGCGCCCGGCGGTGTCGAGCATCAGCACGTCGAAACCCTGGAGCTTCGCCGCCTGCAACGACCGCCGCGCTATATCGACCGGCTGCTGCCCGGCGACGATTGGCAGCGTCTGCACCTCGATCTGCTTGCCGAGCGTGGCCAGCTGCTCCTGCGCGGCCGGGCGATTGACGTCCAGCGACGCCATCAGCACCTTCTTGCGCTCCTTCCCCGCAAGCAACCTGGCGATCTTAGCGGTGGTGGTCGTCTTGCCGGAGCCCTGCAGACCCACCATCATGATGACAGCCGGCGGCGCCGCATTGAGATCGAGCGCGGCATCCTGCGGGTTGGCGCCGCCGAGCATCTCGACCAGCGCGTCGTTGACGATCTTGACGACCTGCTGCCCCGGCGTGATCGAGCGCAGCACATTCTGCCCGACCGCCTTTTCCGTCGCATCCTCGACGAACTTGCGCGCGACCGGCAGCGCCACATCCGCCTCGAGCAGCGCGATGCGCACCTCCCGCATCGCCTGGCGCACGTCGGCCTCGGTCAGCGCGCCACGGCCGCGCAGCCGATCGAACACACCACCAAGACGATCACTGAGGCTGTCGAACATCCAAAACCCTTCTCATCCGGCCCAAACGAAAAAGCGCCGGCGGGCGAAACCTCGCCGGCCAGCGTGCACCACATGGGCGCTTTTCCTTATCGTTCAACGTCGGAACGCGGCGCGGCCTCTAACGCAAAGCACAGATAGAGGCAAGCCGTTCACGCTTAACGGCTTCTATACCCCGTTGTGCGAGATCGATTCCATACCGGCTCGGGAGGACAAGGTCGCCAATGGAAACGCTCGCCATAATTTCTCTGTTGAGCGTGGCCGCGCTGGTTGTAGCCTTCCTTATACTGTCGCGCCTGCCCGGCCGGCGCCTGTCCGCACCGCGCTCACGCATCAATCGCGCAATCCCGCGAGACCCGGCAACGGGACTATGCAATCGTCAGGGATTGCTCGAAGCCGGCGGTAGGGTGTTGGCTCGCGCGGGCACGCGCCCGATCGCTGTGATACTTATCGAGATCGGGCCGGATGCGCCTGTCGGTGCCATTGGCGATCTCGCGCCCGTCATTGCCGCCATCCTTCCCACCGACGCACTGATCGGCGTCGTCCACCCGACCCAGCTCGCGTGCGCCATCACCATCGATCCCTATGCGGCCGACGGGCCAGATCAGGTGGCGAGCCATCTCGGATCATTGCTGTCGCAGCGAGGTGAGTTCGGGGCGCGAGGCGCGACCATCGGCCTTGCCAGATCGGATCGCGACGCCACCTCGATGGAAAGATTGATTGAAGCGGCGGAGACAGCCGCGCTGGCCGCCAGATCGGAGGGCGTCCGCAGCCTGTGGTTCGACGAGGGCATGGCCACCCGGCGGCGCGCGCGCGATACGGTAGCGCACAGCCTGCCGGATGCGATCGAAAGCGGCGCGATCATCCCGTATTTCGAACCGGTGATGGATCTTCAGAGCGGCGATCTTCTCGGGTTCGAGGTGCTCGCCAGATGGGAGCATCCCGTCCATGGCGTTATCGCGCCAGCGCATTTCATCGACATCGCCAGCGAGACGAGCGCGATCGCGGATCTCACCCTTTCCGTTATGCGGCAGGCCCTGTTCGCGGCGCGGGACTGGGATGAGCGACTGATAATGTCCGTCAATTTCGCGGTGCCGCAGATGCGCGATCCGTGGCTCGCCCAGAAAGTGATCCGGTTGCTGACCGAACTGGGCTATCCTCCCGCGCGGCTGGAGATCGAGCTTACCGAAGGCGCGTTGATGGACCCGCACGGGGTCGCGCCGTCGATCGTCGAGAGCCTCAAGGCGCAGGGCGTACGCGTCGCGCTCGACGATTTCGGCACCGGCGTTTCCAGCCTCACGCATCTGCGGGCACTGCCTTTCGATCGAATCAAGATCGATCACTCGATCGTGACCCGGATGGTGGACGATCCCGCCCGCGCCTCGATCGCCGACGCCATCCTGCGACTGGGCGAAAGCCTGCATCTGCCTGTTGTCGCCGAGGGAGTGGAAAGCGCACGAATCGCTGATCGTCTGCGCGCCATGGGCTGTACGATCGGCCAGGGCTATGTGTTCGGCCAGCCGATGAATCTGATGCAGACCCGCCGGATGCTGGCCGAGCAGCGACTGATACCCATGGCCGTAGTTCCCGACCGACTGGCAAGCTGAGGCGCGCAGACAACCGCCGCGCGCGGCGTTTTCGTGGACTTCCGCGCCGCTCCTCCCTAGATCGCCCCGCATGACCGCCCTGCCCCGACCCGACGTCGTGACCCTGGGATGTCGCCTGAATCTTTCCGAAAGCGAAACGATCCGCGGCCTGATCGGCCCGCGCGACGCCGTCGTGGTCAATACCTGCGGCGTCACCAACGAAGCGGTCAAACAGAGCCGTGCCGCGATTCGCCGCGCGCACCGCGCTCGTCCGACGGCGGAGATCGTCGCTACCGGCTGCGCGGCACAGATGGATCCCGAGAGCTTCGCCGCGCTTCCAGGCGTAACGCGGGTGGTGAGCAATACGGCGAAGTTGCTTCCCGCCACCTGGAGCGGATTCCCCAATCGCGCCCCGCCGCGTCGCCATGCCCGCGCTTTCGTCGGCGTGCAGAACGGCTGTGACCACGCGTGCACCTTCTGCGCCATCCCCGCGGGCCGCGGGCCGAGCAGAAGCGACCGGGCCGGTGAGATCGTGGCGCGTATCGCGGCACTGGTGGAGGCCGGCGCGCGCGAAGTGGTGCTGACCGGGGTCGATCTCACCAGTTATGCCGACGGGGATGTGACGCTTGGCGGGCTGGTGGAGCGCATTCTTGTCGGCGTTCCAGCTCTGCCCCGGCTCCGGCTCTCGTCGCTCGACACGATCGAGATCGACGATCGCCTGTTCGAACTCATCACTGGCGAAGCGCGGCTCATGCCGCATCTCCATCTGTCATTGCAGGCGGGTGACGACCTCATCCTGAAGCGCATGAAGCGGCGCCATCTTCGCGGCGATGCAGTGCGCATGATCGAACGGATCAAGGCAAAGCGGGACGTCGCGATCGGAGCAGACCTGATCGCCGGCTTCCCGACGGAAAGTGAGACGATGTTCGCCAATACGCTGGCGCTGATCGAGGAATGCGCAATCGTCCATGCGCATGTATTCCCCTATTCGCCGCGCGAAAACACGCCCGCCGCGCGGATGCCGCAGGTGCCGACCGATATCGCCCGCGCACGCGCCACACGGTTGCGTGACGCGGCGGCGCGGCTGAAACGCATCTGGCTTGCGGGGCAAATCGGCTCCGAGCAG
Source organism: Sphingomonas sp. 3P27F8 (assembly GCF_005502745.1). Classification (GTDB taxonomy): domain Bacteria; phylum Pseudomonadota; class Alphaproteobacteria; order Sphingomonadales; family Sphingomonadaceae; genus Sphingomonas. The sequence continues at coordinate 56,610 of NZ_SCNL01000003.1, read as the reverse complement.
GCCATTGTGCTGGAAAAACCCGGCGATCGCGGCCACACCGGCGGCTTCGCGGACGCGCGGCTGACAGCTACGCCCACTGCCGCGGTCGGCGAACTCCTGTCGGTGCGCTTCATCTGCGCGACTGACGATTACCTCATCGGAACACCCATATGAGCACCACTCCATCCTGGCACGAAAAGCTGCTCGGCGGCTTTCGCCGTACGTCCGATCGGCTGATCGGCAATCTCACCGGGCTCGGCACCGCCCCGCTTGACGATACGACGCTGGACGAGATCGAGGAGGCGCTGATCGCGTCCGATCTCGGGCCTGAAACCGCCGGCAAAATCCGCGCGCGGCTTGCCGAAGGCAGCTTCGAGCGCAACATGGAAGATCTGGGTATCCGCCTGGTCGTCGCCGAGGAAGTGGAGAAGGTGCTGGCGCAGGTCGCAAGGCCGATCGAGGTGGATGCTTTTCCCCGCCCGCAGGTGATCCTCGTCATCGGCGTCAACGGTTCGGGCAAGACCACCACGATCGCCAAACTCGCGCACCTGTTCCTCGAACAGGATTATGGCGTGATGCTCGCGGCGGGCGATACGTTCCGTGCCGCCGCAATCGGGCAACTTGCGACCTGGGCCGAGCGCGTTGGCGTACCGATCGTAACCGGGCCGGAGGGCGGCGATGCGGCTGGCGTAGTATGGGACGCGGTGAAGCAGGCGACCGCGACCGGCATCGACGTCCTGATCGTCGACACTGCCGGCCGGCTCCAGAACAAGCGCGAGTTGATGGACGAGCTGGCGAAAATTCGCCGCGTGTTGGGCCGCATCAACCCGGCGTCGCCGCATGACGTGGTACTGGTTCTGGATGCAACCACCGGGCAGAACGCGCTGTCGCAGATCGAGGTGTTCAAGGAAGTGGCGGGCGTCACCGGGCTGGTGATGACCAAATTGGACGGCACGGCGCGGGGCGGCGTGCTGGTCGCTGCCGCGGAGCGCTACGGCCTGCCGATTCACGCCATCGGCATGGGCGAGGGGATGACCGATTTGAGACCTTTCGATGCCAACGAAGTCAGCCGGATCATCGCCGGGGTGGACGAAGGAGCACGCAAGTGAGCGAGCAGCGCAACGCATCCGCAGGCTTCCGCCTCGCGCTGGATTATGGGCCGCTGATCGTGTTTTTCGCGGTAAATTTCCTGGCGCCCGGCGCAGCGATCTTCCGTATCATCGCGGCGACCGCCGCGTTCATGATCGCGATGGTCGTGGCGCTGGCGATGTCATGGTTCAGAACCGGGCGCGTCTCGCCGATGCTGCTGATATCCGCGGCGCTGGTGCTGGTGTTCGGCGGGCTGACAATCTATTTTCACGACGAGCGCTTCATCAAGATGAAGCCGACGTTCGTCTATGCGATCTTCGCCGCCGTGCTTGGCTTCGGCCTTGCGACCGGGCGGCCCCTGCTCCAGAGCCTGCTGGAAACCGCGTATCCCGGCCTGGATCAGCAGGGGTGGCGCAAGCTTACCCGCAATTGGGCGATCTTCTTCGTATTCATGGCTGTGCTCAACGAGGCCGTGTGGCGCAACAGCACCACCGATTTCTGGGTAGGGTTCAAGCTGTGGGGCGCGATTCCACTGACGCTGGTGTTCGCTTTCGCCAATGTGCCGATGCTGATGAAGCACGGCCTGCAGGCTGGCAGCGCGCCCGAAACGATCCCGCCGGAAGGGTGATACGAAAAGGGCGGCGCCAAAGCGGCACCGCCCTTCCCTTCCGGTTTTGCGGAAACGCGCTCAGCCTACCGCGGCGTCATAACGGCGGCCGGCCTCGTCCCAGTTCACGACGTCCCACCAGGACTTCAGATAGCCGGGGCGATCGTTCTTGTAGGTGAGGTAATAGGCGTGCTCCCACACGTCGTTGCCAAGGATCGGGGTGCCCGGTTCCTTCGCATCGTCCATCAGCGGATTATCCTGATTGGGCGTCGACGTGACCTTCAGCTTGCCCGACGAATCAGCGATCACCCAGGCCCAGCCGGAGCCGAACTGCCCGGCGCCCTTGCCGTTGAAATCTTCCTTCAGCTTGTCGAGCCCGCCATAGGCATCGATCGCTTCCTTGAGCTTGCCCGACGGCTGGGTCGAACCAGCCGGCCCCATGATCTTCCAGAAGAAATCGTGGTTCCAATAACCGCCGCCGTTATTGCGCACGAGCGGCGGGAGTTGCGAGATCATGCCAAGGATCTGTTCGATCGATTTGCCGGCCAGTTTGGGATCGGCATCGACGCCCTCGTTCAGCTTGGCGGTATAGGCAGCATGATGCTTGTCATGGTGAAAGGTCATCGTCTCCTTCGAGATGACCGGCTCCAGCGCGTCATAGGCATAGGGAAGCGGGGGGAGTTCGAAAGCCATTAGATCCTCCTTAGGTCTCGCGCAGGCAAACGCGACGCGGCCCAAATGGCTCCCGAAACGTCGTTACGCAACCGCTCCGACCAGATCGTGCCGACGGAGTGCATGGCGAAGCTGGTCATAGCTGAGGCCGAGCGCATCGGCGGTGGAGCGCTGGTTGAAGCGATTCTCCGCCAGCGCGCGCGTCAGCAGTTCCTTCTCGAACCGCGCCACCCGGCTCTTGAAATCCGATGGCCCCATGTCGCACGCGGCGACCTCGTCGCCATCGCTCGAACCGGCAGACTGCGCGGCAGCCGGGTTGACCGGCGATGGCGATCCGCTGCTGCCGGGACGGTACGGCGAGGCGAAGGGATCGAATTCGATCACGTCGATCGGATCGGTCAGATTCCAGCGATAAACGGCGCGCTCCACCACGTTGCGCAACTCGCGCACATTGCCCGGCCAGCGATATTCCAGCATCGCATCCAGTGCCGCAGGGCCAAAGCCGGACCAGCTTTCCCAGCCAAGTTCCGCCGCCATCCGGCGCCCGAAGAATTCCGCCAGCACGGGGATATCACCGCGCCGCGCTCGAAGCGGGGGCAGGGTCACGACCTCGAACGAAAGCCGGTCAAGCAGGTCGGCGCGAAATTCGTGGCGATCCACCTTGTCCGGCAAATGCTCGTTGGTGGCCGCGACGATGCGGACATCCACCCGAACCGGGCGCGAAGAGCCGATCCGCGTCACCTCGCCATATTCTACCGCGCGCAGCAGCCGTTCCTGCGCGCCCATAGACAAGGTGCCGAGTTCGTCGAGAAACAAGGTGCCGCGATCCGCCTCCTCGAATCGGCCGACTCGCGCCTTGGTCGCGCCGGTGAAAGCGCCGGCCTCGTGCCCGAACAACTCTGCCTCGATCAGCGTTTCGGGCAGCGCCGCGCAGTTCATGACGACCAGCGGCTGATCCCAGCGCGGGCTGAGCCGGTGGAGCCTTTCAGCGACCAATTCCTTGCCCGTGCCGCGTTCCCCGATCACCAGCACCGGGCGATCAAGCGCCGCCGCGCGGCTCGCACGCTCCAGCACGTCGAGAAATACGCCGGACTGCCCGATAACCTGCGTGCTGCGCTCCATCACCAATAACTGGCGAATTTTCCCAACGCTTGGCAAGTGGGTGATCGCAACTTTTCGGCAGCGCTGGGCAAAAGTGACGGAAATCAGCCAAAAACAGAATTGGCACGCCTCCTGCAAAGCTATTGGCAACCGTCAAACGACGGAGCAACAGATCAAAATCTCGGAGGAAGACATGACCAAGCTGGACATCATCGGCCGCAACGCTGCCGCCCTCGCCCTCACCATCCTCGCCAGCGCGACGATGCTGATCGCCGCGGTCGGCCCGGCCAATCAGGGGAATGCAGTTCAGGCGACCGCGATCGATCGTTCGATCGCTTAAGTCGCCGCCGCCGGGGCATGCGTCGCCCCCTCGCCCCACCCCGGCGGAACGTTTATATCGGCGGGGGCAAATTTGGAGTTTCGTGAATGGGCATCTTTTCCCGCACCCGCGACATCGTCGCCGCGAATATGGCAGAGCTGCTCGAAAAGGCGGAAGATCCCGCGAAGATGATCCGCATGATCATCCTCGAGATGGAGGAAACGCTGGTGGAGGTCCGGGCGTCAGCCGCACGGACGATCGCCGACAGCAAGGAAATGCGCCGCCACATCGCGAAACTGGAAGCGCTTGAGGCGAACTGGACGGAGAAAGCGGAGCTGGCGCTTTCCAAGGATCGCGAGGATCTGGCGAAGGCCGCCCTGATGGAGCGGCAGCGCGCCAGTGACATGATGGAACAGCTCCGCGCCGAGGTGAAGGTCTTGGACGATTCGCTGCGGTCTTCGGAGGACGACATCGCGAAGCTGCAGAGCAAGCTGCGCGAGGCGCGTGCCAAGCAGAACAATATCGCGACCCGCCTGGAAAGCGCCAACAACCGCACCCGGCTTCGCGAGATGTGGAACGGCCCTCGCACGCACGAGGCGTTCAGCCGGTTCGATATGCTGGAGCGCCGCGTGGACGAGGCCGAAGGGCGCGCAGACGCAATGGGCCTGGGCGCACAACCCAAGACGCTCGACGAAGAGATAGCAGAGCTGAAATCCGCTGACCGGATCGACGCCGAACTGGCTGCGCTGAAGGCGCGGCTGAGCAAGGGGAATTGAAATGGAGGACGTTCTCGTCCCGGTGTTCGTCTGCGGCATCCTGTTCATCGGATTGCCCTGGCTGATCATGCACTATGTCACGAAATGGAAGCAGGCCCCCGGCGCGATGACGACCGAGGACGAGCAGTTGCTCGACGAGCTTCACTCGCTCGCCCGCCGGCTTGAGGACCGCGTGACAACCGTCGAGCGGCTGGTCGCCGCCGACAATCCCGATTTCCGACCGGGTCTCACCGATTACAGCCGCGATCGCGACTATCGGCTGGAAGACCAGCATCAGAGGAGGAACTGATGGCCGAGGACAGCCCGACAAGGTTCTATCTCGACAAGCAGAATGCCAAGTGGAAAGGCGTCTGCGCCGGGATCGCCGATTATACCGGGATCGATCCGCTCTGGGTGCGTCTGGGCACCGCAGCGATGGTCTTCATCGCGCAGCAATGGTGGATCATCATCGCGTACATGGTGATCGCCTGGGTCACGCCGAAGAAGCCGATCGGCCTCTACAACAGCCGCGACGAAGAGAAATTCTGGCAGGGCGTGCGCTCCAATCCGAAACGCACCACCGGCGAGGTCCGCTCCAAGTTCCGCGAACTGGATCGCCGGCTGGCCGATATCGAGCTGCACTACACCAGCCGCAACACGCAACTCGCCAACGAGATCGACAGCCTGCGCTAAGGGCATAAGCGGGCAACGGAGAGAATTGTCATGCACGACTTCGGTTTCCTGGTGCCGATCGCCATCGTCGGGATCGTTTTTGGCAGCCGCGCCTTCCGCACCTGGGTTCAGGCGAAGCACGGATACCCGCTGGACGACATTCGCCGGGGGCGTCGCGGAGCTTCGAGCCTCGACGATCAGCGGCAGATCATGCTGCTGTCGAACGAAAACGAAAAGCTGACCGGACAGATCAGTCGCCTCGAAGATCGCCTCGCCGTGCTGGAACGGATCGCAACGGATCCCGCGACCCGCACCGCCGCCGAAATCGAAGCGCTGCGCGATCGGGCGAATTGAGGAGCACTCAACATGCAGGAGTGGTTCATTCTGGCCTTCTTCATGATCGTGATCGGCCTGCCGGTGACACTCGGCATCGGGGGCGAGACGTTCAAGCGCTGGCTGCGTCACAAGGAGACGATGGCTGCCACGCTCAACGCGCAGGCCGCGGAGAAAGCGGCGCAATATGCGGCGCATACCGATCGGCTCGAACAACGCGTGCGGGTGCTCGAGAGGATCGTGACTGACAAAGGCATCGCAGTTGCACATGAAATCGAGCGACTGCGCGACGATCATCAGTTGAACTGACGTCGTTCAAACGACGCTGACAAACAAACTAGGGCAAGGGAGCCTGGACGATGGGTCCGTTTTCAATGGTGGTTGCGATCGTGCTGATCGCGACGCTGGGCAAGATTTTCTCCGAACGCTACAAGGCGCTCGGCCGCGAGCAGGATGGGCAACAGCTCCTTCCCCCGGCCGACCTCATCGCCGCGCGGGACGAGATCCGCCAGCTCAAGGATCGTGTCGCCGTCCTTGAACGTGTCATCACCGACAATCATGGCAGCCACGATCTGAGCCGTCAGATCGACGAGCTGCGCGATCGCTGACGAGGGAGTCGAACAATGTCCGACCCGAGCTTCTATCTCACCATGGCGTCCGCCGCGCTTGCCGGTCTTGCAATGCTGATCGGCGCCGGGCTTTCGGGATGGCGCGGCTGGCTGCAACTCAAGCAGAACCAGATCGCCATGGAAAATGACCTGCGCGCACCCGGCGCGCCAAGCACGACCGCGCGAATCGAGATCGCCGATCTCAAGGAGCGCATCCGCAAGCTGGAGGCGATCGCCGCCGGCGTCGATCTGTAATCGTGAAACCGGGCACCGTCGCCTCGCGCGTCGAGGTTGCGACCGTGCCCGGGAAACTCTAGGCGGTGCGACAATGGCCGACCGCACCGATATCGCCGAGCTCCACGCCGAATATGAATTTCTCGATGCCGACGATCGCTACCGGCTGCTGATCGATCTTGGCCGGGGGCTGGAGCCGATGCCGGACGCGCTCAAGACGGATGCGACCCTGGTTCGCGGCTGTTCGGCCGCGGTCTGGGTCTATCCCCAGCAGCGCGAGGACGGGACGCTGCATTTCCTGGCGGACAGCAATGCGGCGATCACCAAGGGAATTATCGCATTGGTGCTCGCGACCGTGCAGGATCACACACCGGCGGAGGTGCGCGCCACCGATATCGACGCCGCGCTGGCGCCGTTCGAATTGAAAGCGCAACTCAGCTCGAACCGGACCCAGGGCATCCCGAACATGATCGCGTTGATCCGCGATACCGCCGCGCGGCTCGCCTGATCGGATCAGAAACGCGCCAGCAGTCGGGCGGCCAGCAGGGCAACATCGTCATGGCGATCGATCACCAGCCACTCACCCGGACGACGCGTATCCACGACGGTCACGGCATTCTTGGGGCAGAGGCCAAGGCACTTCGTCTCGATCACCCCAACCTCGGCCTTGCGCCCCTTCCCCAGCCCGGGAAATTTGCGCAGCGCCTTCGCGAGCGCCCCGCGCCCGCTCTTCCCGAAACCGCCACCGATCTTGCGGGTGCATTTGCCACACACCAGCGCCGCACCATGCCACTGCGCCCGCGCGTGCTTCATGCCGGGCGCCAGGTTCTGGCTTCCTCGGCGACACGCAGCACATCATACGCAGCCTGAATCGCCTGAAAACGTGTCGCGGCATCCGTATCGCCGGGCCGCACATCGGGATGATTGGCCTTCGCAAGCCGCCGCCAGGCCGCGCGCACCGCGTCGAAATCGGCGTCGGACTCGAGCTCCAGCACCTCCAGCGCGCGCATCTCGTCGCGGGATCGGGTTCCATCGCCCGGGCCGCCCCAGCCATAATGCCTGGCCTGTTCGAAACCGGAGGCATCCCGCCGCTCCGCCGCCTCGCGCTCCGCGGCTTCCTCGGCGCTCAATCCCTCGAAATAGTTCCAGCCACGATTGTATTCGGCGGCATGGCGCTCGCAGAAATACCAGCGATCCGGGCTGTTGGGTGATTTGGGCGCCGGGCAATCGCCCGGCTCATCGCAGCCATGGCGATCGCAGATGCGCACCTGCTGCGCCTCCCGCCCGGCGCCATAGCCCCGCCAGCGTGGAAAACCCCAATCATTGGTCCTGCTCGATCGCGCCATCGCGAAGCGACATAAGGCGATTGCGCGGCGACGCAACCGTCGGCGCGCACTCAGTCGCCCCGAACCCGGCAGCCGGTGCCCGGATGAAAATAGCCAGAGGGCCTGTAAGCCGGGTTCTGTCCATCCCGGCGAGCCGGGATTGGGCGACCATTCCTCTAGGCCCGCCGTTGCCGACAGGCTCAAGCAACCAACCCGGGCGACCGGCGGGAACACGCCGATATGCCGCCCCTATTCGGTTTTGCTCCCGGTGGGGTTTGCCATGCCGCCGCTGTTGCCAGCCGCGCGGTGCGCTCTTGCCGCACCCTTTCACCCTTGCCGCGCCCGTTGCCGGGCGTTTGGCGGTCTGCTCTCTGTGGCACTTTCCCTGGGGTCACCCCCGGCGGGCGTTACCCGCCACCGTTGTTCCGTGGAGCCCGGACTTTCCTCGCCCCCCGCTGAAAGCGGGGGCCGCGGCCGCCCGGCCCTCTGGCGGCACCGCTCTAGTCGTCTCCCTGCGGTTTGGGAAGCAGCAGCGCGAGCAGGATCATGCGGCATTCTGCATCAACCTCGCCATCGACCAGTTCCGGCCGAAACCGCCGCTGGAATGCCATGATCGCCGCCATCGCGTCGCTCACGTCATAGCCGAATCGCTCCAGCGCCAGCAGGAAGCCGGGCTGGCTCCACATCGGATCCACCAGATTCTTGGTCGGGCGCGGCAGCGCCAGCCGGAGCCGTGCGAGCTTTCCCCACGGGAACAGCTCCCCCGGGTCGCGCTTGCGCGCGGGCGCGATATCGGAATGGCCGACGATGTTGCCGCGCGTGATCTGGTGGCGATCCTTGATATCGTGGACCAGGCGGATCACCGCCTCGACCTGCTCGTCCGGGAACGGGCGGTAGCCGAATTCATGCCCCGGATTGACGATCTCGATCCCCACGGAGGCCGAGTTCACATCCTCGATATCGCGCCAGTGCGACGCTCCGGCATGCCAGGCTCGCCTTTCCTCGTCGACGAGCCGCAAGACCGTGCCATCCTCGGCAACCACATAATGCGACGAGACCTTGGCCTCCGGGTCACGCAGACGGGCAATAGCGGATTCGCCGTCCTGCATGCCCGTATAGTGCAGCACGATCATCGTGACCGGCAGCGATCGCTCGTCAAAATTGGGCGACGGCGCCTCGATGATCTTCATTGCATAGTCCCATGCCGGCGCGCGTGCTTCGCTGCCTGTCGTCCATGGCTAGCCCGATGTTGCGGCGGAACCAAGGGCTTGCGGGAACGGTCGTCTAACCTTCGCGTCGGGAGCCCGCTCGTAAAAGCCGCGGAAGCGCTGGCTGGGTATGAAACGGTCGGAAAGCCCGATCACCGTCTCGCCCGCACCAAGCATCAGCAGACCACCGGGGCGCATCGCGTCCGCCAGTCGCCCCAGGATGCGCGTGCGCAGAACGGGAGCAAGGTAAAACAGCACGTTGCGACACAATATTCCGTCGAACCGGCCAGCCGGGGGAGGATCGTCGACAAGGTTGTTGCGGCGATACGTGATGAGCGAGCGCAGCTCGGGCGCGGCGACCCAGTCATTCCCCACCTGCCCGAACCAACGCAACATGCGCGTGACCGCGAGCCCGCGTTGTATCTCGAACTGGCTGTATCGCGCGGCGCGGGCGCGGAGCAGCGCATTCTGTGAGACATCAGTCGCGACGATTTCCGGCACCGCGCCGCGCTCCGCGAAAGACATCGCCAGCGACAGCGGCTCCTGACCGAAGGCGCAGCCCGCGGACCACAAGCGCGGACGATCCCCGCCCCCCGCCAGCACCGCCTCCGCAAATGCGTCAAGGACACCGGGGTCACGGAAGAATGAGGTTTCCTGATTCAGCAACGCATCGACGATCCGTTCGCCCATCGCCGCATCCCTGCCGACGCGCCAGCGCTGGACGAGCTGGTCGATCGTTGCGAAACCGCATTCCGCGACGAGCGGCTTCAGGGCGACATCGATCCGCCAGGTTCGCGACGAGGAAAGCCGTTGCCCGGTGCGCTCCTCAAGGAGCGCTGCAAGTACGCCGATCGAGACGCCGCTGGCGCTGGCGGTTTCCGCAAACGCGCTCACCGGGGACTGGCCTGGGCGGCAATCATCGCGCCGATTTCCTCGGGCGTCATCATCGCGTCGGCATAACCGGCCGCCGCAACCGCGCCAGGCATTCCCCAGATGACCGACGACGCTTCATCCTGCACCACCACCGTGCCGCCGGCACGCCGAACCTCGCCCGCTCCCTCAAGGCCGTCTCGCCCCATACCGCTCAGCACGATCGCGAGGAGCCGTGGGCCGTAAATATCGGCGAGCGAGGCGAACATCGGGTCCACCGAAGGCATGTTGCCATTGGCGACCGGCTCTCGGGAAAGCCGAAGTGCGCCCACCCCTTCGGCAATCGAAACCCCGATCATGTGAGCATCCCCCGGCGCCACGACGATCCTTCCCGGCTGGAGCCGCATCCGGTCGCCGGCGACATCGCACGGTCGGTTGCCAAGCACCGCCATCTGCGCGGCGAAATACGGCGAAAACGCCGCCGGCAGGTGCTGGGTGATAAGAATCGGCCGATCGAACGCCGCCGGAATAGCTCGCAACAGCGCGGACAAAGCGTGTATCCCGCCGGTCGACGCGCCGATCGCCACTACGTCGAATTGCCTCGCGGCCGCGCCGGGGCCGTGCGAGCGCCATGCCGGTGCCACCTCGCGCTCGGTAAGACGCGTCATGCGCTCGCGCAGGCTGTCGGCGAAACGACCCGCGAACCCTGTACCACCCGGTTTTACCAGCGTGTCGGCAGCGCCAAGCGCCAGCGCCTGAACGGTTGCCGATGCTCCCTGATCGCAGCTTGACGATACGACGAGCACTTTGGCGGTGCCGCAAATGGCCAGCAGGTCTGGAAGCCCGGTGAGCCCGTCAACGCCCGGCATCTCCAGATCGAGCAGGATGATATCCACCGGCTCGCCCGCCAGAAAGGCGAGTGCACCGGAAATATCGGCCACCGCGCCGGCGACGACGAACTGCCCGTCTTCCTCCGTCATTCGCGCGAGTACGGCCCGCGCGACAACCGAATCGTCGACGATCAATACCCGCGGAACAGGCCGTGATCGTTCCAGTGAATGGCTGGCCGTTGCCTGCATCGTCAGCCCCGGATCAGGCGAGGCCGACGATCTGGAACTTGCTTTCGAGCGTCTCGCGATCAAACGGCTTCATGACATATTCGTCGGCCCCCGCCTCGATCGCGGCGCGGATATGCGCGGTGCCGTTTTCGGTGGTGCAGAACACCACCTTCGGCCGGGACGTGAGCGCCGTCTCGCGCAGCGCGCGCAGAAACTCCATCCCGCTCATCACGGGCATGTTCCAGTCCAGCAGCACAACATCAGGCGCTGCCGCGACGCAATGGTCGAGCGCCTCACGCCCGTCCGCCGCTTCCGTCACCGAAAAATCCATTCCCTCCAGGATGTGCCGCGCAACTTTGCGGATAACCTTGGAATCATCGACGACGAGGCACGATTTCATGAGGTAATCCTGTTGGAACGCAAAGATATTTGTTCATGACAGAGAGCGGTAACGGCAAGGTTAATCACACGACGCGTGAAACCAGGCGGGGCAAGTCCACCACCAGCATCGGTTCGCCGTCACGCACGGCCGATCCGGCAGCCACCTGAGCCCAGTGATCGCCGACCGCGACGCCGGACGCGAGCGGCGCGATCTCCACCGGCGCGACGTCCTCCATGCCATCGAGCAGCACCGCGTAAAGCTGCCCGTCTACCGAGGTCGTCACCGCGCGATTGCGCGGTTCGACCGGCGCGGGCAGCCCGAGCACCTGCCAGGTATCGATCACCGTCACCACCCGGCTGCGCAGTGCAGTCAATCCGCGCACCGCAGGCGCCGCGCCGGGCGCCGGGACGATCTCACCCACATCGACCACGGCCTCGACCTGCGCCGCGTTGAACAATACTCCACGGCCGCCGAGATAGCCGATCAGGTGGAGGTCGCTGTCGGTCATGCGGCTTTCTCCAGCGCGGTGAGCAGAGCGGCACGATCATAACGGTAAAGCGGGTCGGCCGGCGTGCGGCCCAGTCGAAGCACGCGGGCAGCGTCACCGCCAGCCGCCTCGTCACCGTCCATGGCGACTATGACGTCGGGTGTTTCTCCCTCCACCAGACGGCGCACGACCCGATAACCGGCCGCCTCGATCGAGGGCTTGAGGAATATTTCCATCCAGCCCGCTTCGGGCCCGCGCAGCAGGCAGATCGGCGCGCGTCGCGCGTTAAGGGCGCTCTCGGTCAGTACCAGCGGGTCGATCAGTTCGACCGGCTGGCCATCCAGCATCACGACACCCGCGATCACGCCGGGAACCGACGCCGGCGAAATCTCCGCCGGCAGCGTGACGATATCGAGCGCCTCGCGCACGGGATAGGCGAGCGCACCCAGTTCCTCGTTCAGTCGCAGCGCCGACCATCCCGGTTCGGCCGCGCGGGGCGGAACCGCGCAGACCAGCCCGATCGCCTGGCCGCCGGCGGTCATCCACCACTGGCCTGCCGCCTCGTGGATCGCCTCGCGCGGCAGCGCCTCGATCCGGTTGACCGCCGCCAGGGCGATCGCGCGGCGCCGTCCGTCGATATCGTGAAACAGCAAGGCCTGGATACCTTCCTCGCCGAGAGGAGCGGCGGCGAGCGCTTCTTCGCGCTCGATCGCGGAGAACTGCAGCCCGGCAACCGTCGCGATGCCGGCAGCGTCGAGCAGCAGCATCGGACGTCCACTGTCCGGCAGGCTCTGTCCGGCATAGACGCCTGCGCGCATCACCGCGGGCGCTGCGGGCTTGATGACGAGCTCCTCGGTATCGATTACCGTATCGACGGCAAGCGCGTAGGCGCCGCCAGGCACATCCACCACGATCAACAGCGCGGGCGGGCGATGCGGCAGGCCGAGCAGCCGATCGAGCGCGACCAGCGGCAACTGACGCTCGCGGATCGTGGCGACCCGCCCCTCGCCGATCGCATCGATCCGCACCACGTTCGCGCGCGCGGACACGATCTCGTCGACGGCCTGACGCGGCAGCGCGAACGCCTGGCCGCCTGCCTCGACAATCACCGCCGACAGGATCGCCAGCGTCAGCGGCACTTCAAGCGTGATACTCAGCCCGCGACCGGGATTGTTGGCAATCGCGATCCGCCCGCCGATCTGCTCCACGTTGGTCCGCACGACATCCATGCCGACGCCGCGCCCGGAGGTTTCGGTCACGACATCGCGGCTCGACAAACCCGGCTCGAAGATCAGATCAAGCCGCCCGCGCTCGCCCAGCGCGCGAAGTTCCGCATCGCGCGAGGGGTTCTTCGCCAGCGCGCGCGCCAGCAACAGGTTCGTATCGATCCCGCGCCCATCGTCCGCAATCTCCACCAGGATGCGATTACCCGATTGCCGCGCCGAGACGGTGAGCCGCCCGGTCTCGCGCTTTCCTGCCCTGCGGCGCTCGGCGGGGGTTTCGAGGCCGTGATCCAGGGCGTTGCGGACCATGTGAACCAGTGGATCGCGCAGCAGCTCGATCATCTCGCGATCCAGCTCCACATCGCCGCCATCGATCGACAGCGACACCTGCTTGCCAAGTGCGGCGGCCGTATCCCGCACGACGCGGGGGAGCGCCGAGAACAGCGCATCGACGGTCTGCATCCGCGTGCGCGTCACCGTGTCGCGCAGATCGGCCACCGTCTGTGACAGGCGATCGAGCGTGGAACCGACCAGTTCCTCCCCGCTGTCCCGCAATCGGCGCGCCAGTTCGTTGCGCGCCAACACCATCTCCGACACACCGTTCATCATGCGGTCGAGCAGATCGACCGACAGGCGGATGCTGCGGGTCTGCCCGCGAGCGGCGAGCATCGTGGGTTGGGCGATCAGCGCGACACCGTCCGCGTCGAAATCGTCCACACCATTCCCGTCCCCCCCATCAAGCGCAGCGATCAGCGCGTCCTCGCCGCTGTCATCAAGCGCGACGCCTGCATCGATCGCCTCCACGATCTCGCCGATGCGATCGACGATGGAGAGCACGGCGTTGACCAGCCCGCGATCCGGCAACCGCTCGCCCGAGCGGACCGCCGCCAGCACATCCTCCGCCGCATGGCTGAGGCGGCCGACCCGGGGCAGATCCAGGAAACCGCAACTGCCCTTTACGGTGTGCACAAAGCGAAAGATCGAATCGAGCCGGGCGCTATCGGCCGGATCGGCTTCCCACGCGACGATCTCGCCCGCGATCGCTTCCAGCGATTCGCGGGTTTCGGCGATGAATTCCGGCAGCAGGTCTTCCATGTCGCGGTAGCTGTGCACCGCTGACAGTTAAATCAGCGTTTACCGGCCGTTGAGCGCCGCGCCGAACAGGAGCACATTCTCCGACGGCGCACTCACCTGCACCGACCCGCCGGTTTCGGTGACGAGCGAATGGACAAGATAGGCCGCCGCGCCGCGCGGCGTGATCTCGCGCCCGTCGGCGCCGTCGAGCAATGTCAGCCGCAGCTCGTCGTCAAGGATGACGCGCGGCCCCTCCGCCTTCAGCACGATCTCGATTACCCCGGCGTTATTCTCTCCGCCGATCGCCAGCGTGCCGCCGCGCACCAATGCGTCGCCGGCGATCATCGCAAGGTTCAGCAGCACCTTGATCGCGGTTTTGGGTAGTTCGGCTTCCTCGACCAGCCATTGCAGCTCCAGCCGCTTGTTGTCCCCCAGCAGCCCCTCGATCGCGACCTTCGCCTCGCGCGTGTCGACCATATCCCCGAAACCGCCGGCGGCGCCGAACGCCAGCCGGAAGAATTTGAGCTTGTTCGCAGAAGCCCGCGCGCTGTCGTTCAGCAGCTCCAGACAGCGCTCGCGCATCGCCGGATCTGTTTCGTCCGCCAGCAATTCCAGGCCGTTGTTGAGCGCCCCTACCGGCGACAGCAGGTCGTGGCACAGCCGCGAGCAGAGCAGGCTGGCGAAATCGACCGGGCTGATCGTCATATAGGTCCCCTCCAGGCACGCATAAGTGCCGCCGCCCGCGTATTGGCGAAGCGCGGACTCGCGCGCAAGTCTAGTCCGCAACGATCACCAGCGGATCGAAGCGACCATGCACCGCTCCATCGTGCACGGCACGCCACGCCCGCGCCTCGCCACCTCGCCCCACGATCAGCCAGACCGCCCCGTCAGGCGCCGCGCTCGCCGCGTCGGTAAGCGATGGCATGGCGTCACCCGACGGGTGCGAATGATAGTGGCCGATCACTGCATCGCCGCTCGCCCGCGCCGCGCGATGCGCCGCCAGCAACGCTACAGGATCGAGTTCGAACCGGGCGGCCGGTTGTGGATGCACGTTCGCGCATCGCAGCAGGCTGATTCCGCCATTCCGCGGTTGCAGGATAAGCCCGCATATTTCCTCGCCGCTCGCCCCCGCTTCCGCGGCGAGTTGTGCGAGCAGCGATCTTGAAATCATGAGCGTACTATCCATCTAAGACACAATGCACCGGGGGACTTCCGTTATTCAAGCGACGATCACGGCGGCGGCAGCCGGCTGGCGCCTGGATCGTGCACTCGCGGAGGCTGTTCCCACCCTGTCGCGTGAGCGGCTGAAGGTGCTGATCGCGGGCGGCAAGGTTTCTCGCGACGGTCAACTGGTCCGCGAGCCGGCGCGAAAGGCCGCGGCTGGCGAGATGTTCGCCATCACCATTCCCGATCCCGTGCCGGCGCATAATGAAGCGCAGGATATCCCGCTCGTCGTCACGTTCGAAGATGAACACCTAATCGTCATCGACAAGCCGGCCGGGCTGGTCGTCCATCCCGCCGCCGGCAATCTCGACGGCACGTTGGTCAACGCATTGCTGCATCACTGCAAGGGATCGCTCTCGGGGATCGGCGGGGTAGCGCGGCCGGGCATTGTCCACCGGATCGACAAGGACACCTCCGGCCTGATGGTCGCCGCGAAGACGGATCGGACGCACGAGGGGCTGGCGAAGCAGTTCGCCGACCATTCGATCGATCGCCGCTATCTCGCGATCGTCTCGGGCCAACCCATGCCGCCCGCCGGAACCGTCGATGCGCCGCTGGCGCGCAGCCCGCAGAACCGCAAGAAGATCGCGATCGTCAGCGGCGGCAAACGTGCGGTGACGCATTACAGAACGGTCGAGCGCCTCAACCGCGATGCCGCGCTGGTGGAATGCCGCCTCGAAACCGGGCGAACGCATCAGGTCCGCGTGCATATGGCGTCGCTGGGCCATGCGCTGCTCGGCGATCCCGTCTATGGCCGGACGAAACAGGCGCATCGCGCGATCCTGGAAACGCTCGGTTTCCGCCGCCAGGCCTTGCACGCGGCCCGCCTGGGGTTCATTCATCCTATAACAAGAAACGCTTTGTCGTTCGAAAGTGCAATGCCTGCTGACATGCAGGAACTGTTCATTCAGCTCAACGTATAGTTCGGGAAACGACGCGACACCCGTTTGGGGCCGCGACTTTCCGGGAAAGGGAAAGGGTAACGATCATGGCAAACCGCAGCAACGTCCCAGCGACGATCCCTGCGCTCGGTGGGGAGCAGAGCCTCAACCGCTATCTGGCCGAGATCAAGAAATTCCCCATTCTGGCCCCCGAGCAGGAATATATGCTCGCCAAGCGTTTTCAGGAGCATGGCGATACCGAGGCTGCTGCCCAGCTCGTCACGTCGCATCTGCGCCTCGTCGCTAAGATCGCGATGGGCTATCGCGGCTATGGCCTCCCCGTCAGCGAGCTGATCTCGGAGGGCAATATCGGCCTGATGCAGGGCGTGAAGAAGTTCGAGCCCGATCGCGGGTTCCGCCTCGCCACCTATGCGATGTGGTGGATCAGGGCCTCGATCCAGGAATTCATCTTGCGCTCGTGGAGCCTGGTGAAGATGGGCACGACGGCCGCGCAGAAGAAGCTGTTCTTCAACCTGCGCCGGATGAAGGCCCGCCTCGATGCATTCGAGGATGGCGATCTTCGCCCTGAGGATCTGACCAAGATCGCGACTGATCTGGGCGTGTCCGAAGCGGACGTGGTCAGCATGAACCGTCGCATGGCGATGGGCGGCGACACCAGCCTCAACGTGCCGATGCGCGAAGATGGCGAGGGCCAGTGGCAGGATTGGCTTGCCGACGATTCGCCGCTTCAGGACACGGTGGTGGCTGACGCCCAGGAAGCGGATGTGCGGCACGATATGCTGGTTTCGGCGATGGATGACCTCAACGACCGCGAAAAGTACATCCTCACCGAGCGCCGCCTTACGGACGATCCCAAGACGCTGGAAGAACTCTCGCAGGTCTATGGCGTCAGCCGCGAGCGCGTGCGCCAGATCGAGGTACGCGCCTTCGAAAAGCTGCAGAAAGCGATGATGCGGCTGGCCGGCGAGAAGCGTCTGCTCCCCGCCTGAGACCGGTCGGCGACGGGGCATTGCTGGCGATCATGTTGCTCGGCTAACGACGGGAATATGATCGCTCGCATCCTTCGCATCGGCGGCAAGATCGCTATCTGGTTCGTCGGCATATCCGTGCTCTGGGTGGTCATCCTGCGCTTCGTACCGGCGCCGATCACGTTCACGATGCTGGGTGATCTGCTGTCCGGCCACTCGATCAGCAAGCAATGGCGTTCGCTTGACCGGATCGATCCCAACATGGCGCGCGCCGCGATCGCGGGCGAGGATGCGCGTTTCTGTTCCCACCACGGTTTCGATTTCCGGGCGATCGCCGGCGCCGCTTATCGCAACGCGGAGGGCGGTCGCATCCGCGGCGGATCGACGATCAGCCAGCAGACCGCGAAGAATGTTTTCCTGATTCAAGGCGGCGGCTATGTCCGCAAGGCGTTCGAGGCCTGGTTCACCGCGCTGATCGAGGCGATCTGGGGCAAGCGGCGGATCATGGAAATGTATCTCAACGTCGCTGAAACGGGCATCGGCACCTATGGTGCGGAGGCCGGGGCGATGCGTTACTTCAACCATTCCGCCAGCCATCTCACCCCGCTGGAGGCCGCCCGGATCGCGGCCGTACTGCCGCTGCCGAAGAAGCGGGAGGCGGTCGATCCCGGCGGCTTCGTCCGGCGCCATGGCAATGCGCTCGCCCGCTACGTCGGAGTCGTGCGGCGCAATGGCCTAGATAGCTGTCTGAGATAATTGAAATCAGCCGAACGGATACCCGGCCGATCGCGCGCGTTGAGGGCTGACTGGCGAGCAAACGAGCCACGTCGGGAACACGCGGGAGATGGATACGATGAAACTGTTCTATGCGGCGGCGCTAATTCCGCTCATCCTCGCCGGGTGCGACAAGAAGCCGGAGTTCAAAGCCGAAAATGCATCCGTGGCCGAGGTCGCGAGCGCGGCAAACAGCATGATCCGCATGGAGCCCGGCAAATGGCGGACCGAGGTGTCGGTCGATTCGGTCGAGATCGCCAACGCCCCCGCGCAAGTCGCCGACGCGATGAAGCGGCAACTGTCGGCAACGGGCAAGCAGACGGCGGAAAGTTGCGTCACGAAGGAGCAGGCCGAACGTCCGCCGGAAGATTTGCTTGGCGGCAAGGGCATGAAATCCTGCCGCTACGACAGTTTCGCGATCAAGGGCGGCAAGCTCGACGCGCAGATGACCTGCCAGGGCGGCCCGGCAGGCCCGGCCAGCAAGATCCAGAGCAAGATCACGGGCGATTTCGGCAGCAAGAGCTACGATCTGGTGAGCGAGACCAGCGCGCACATTCAGGATCAGTCGATCACCACCAAGACCAAGATAAAAGGCGCGCGCATCGGCGATTGCACGCCCGCGGCAAGCTGATCGTCATCGACCGGCGCGGGCGATGTCACACGCCGCGCCGGTCATGAGCCATATCAGAACGGCAGCTTGAAGCCCGGGGGCAGCGGCAGGCCGCTCGTCATCTTCGACATTTCAGCCGACGACGCCGCATCGGCCTTCGCACGCGCGTCGTTGAGCGCGGCCGCGACGAGATCTTCCACCATCTGCTTTTCGGATGGCTGGAGCAGCGATTCATCGATCGTCACGGCGATGATACGGCCCTTGGCCGATGCCTTCACCTTGACGAGCCCGCCACCGGCAGCCCCCTCGACCTCGATCGTGTCGAGGCTCTCCTGTGCCTTGGTCAGCTCGTTCTGCACGTTCTGCGCCATGGCAAGAATGTCGTTCAAGTCTTTCACATCATGCTCCGTTTGGGCCATTCGATAAGTTCGGCGTCGGGAAAGGCGATGCGCGCCGCCGCGACGATCGGCGTGTCGAGAATCGCCTGTCGCGCGGCTTCTTCGGCGGCATCATCCGCCTCCTTCATCGTCGGCGCGCCCGGCTCGTCCACCAGGGCGACCTTCCACGCGCGCCCGGTTTCCGCCTTCAGCACCTGCGCGAACTCGCTCAGCGTGTCGGCGGATAGCGGACGTGAACCGCTGAAGGCGATCTCGCCATGCGCGATGCGCACCAGCCGCCCGCCGCTGCGCAGCCGGTGATAAAGCGCGTGATGCCCGCGATCCTCGAGCAGCGCCATCAAGCCGGCAAACTCGTTCGGCGCGGGCTGCACCGGCGCGGGTGCAGCCGCTGCGGGGCCATTGACCTGGATCGATCCGCCCGCGATCTGCCGCGCCAGTTCGCCGGGATCGGGCAAGGTGGAGGCGTGGACGACACGCAGCAACGCCATCTCGGCCGTCTCGATCGGCATCGCCGCACGGGCAACCTCGTCATGCCCCTTGAGCAGCAACTGCCAGAGCCGGTGGAGCATCGCGAACGAGAGCTTCGTCGCCCATTCGCGATAGGCGGCGCGCTCGACTTCGGGCTGGGCCGGATCGTCAGGCGCACCCACTTTCGCCAGCGTTACGCCGTGCACCGCCTCCAGCAGCGCGCGGAAAACCGATTGCGGATCGACCCCTAGATCATATTGCCGCCGCAGCGCCGCCAGCGCGGCCGGCGCATCGCCCGCCAGCAGCAATCCGAGCAGATCGCGAACCGCGCCGCGATCCGACAGGCCCAGCATCTCGCGCACCGCCGCGGCGCTCACCCCACCGCCTTCGAGATCGGCGTGCGCGATCGCCTGATCGAGGATCGACAGCCCATCGCGCGCCGATCCTTCCGCCGCACGCGCGATCAGCGCCAGCGCCTCGGGCTCGGCTTGCGCGCCCTCGCGTTCGCACACGCGGGTGAAATGATTTGCCAGCATCTCCGCCGGTATCCGCCGAAGGTCGAACCGCTGGCAACGCGACAGCACCGTGACGGGCACCTTGTTCACCTCCGTCGTGGCAAACAGGAATTTCACATGCGCGGGCGGCTCCTCAAGCGTCTTGAGCAGCCCGTTGAAGGCCGCCTTGGACAGCATGTGAACCTCGTCGATGATATATATCTTGTAGCGCGCGGAAACCGCGGCGTATCGCGATGCCTCGATGATCTCGCGGATGTCGTCGATGCCGGTGTGGCTGGCGGCGTCCATCTCGATCACGTCGATGTGCCGCCCCTCGGCAATCGCGCGACACGGCTCGCACACGCCGCACGGGTCGATCGTCGCCCCGCCCTGCCCGTCCTCGCCGATGCAGTTGAGCGCCTTGGCGATAAGCCGCGCGGTGGAAGTCTTGCCAACGCCGCGTACGCCCGTCAGCAGAAAGGCGTGGGCGATCCGGTCACGCTTGATCGCGTTCTCCAGCGTTCGCACCATTGCCTCCTGCCCGATCAACTCGGAAAAGGTCTGCGGCCGGTATTTGCGGGCCAGGACGCGATAGGCGTCCGCACCGCGCTGTGGCTGGGGCGGTTCGTCTAGGCCGAGCGAGGTCGAGAGTTCATTCACCCGCCCTAGATAGGCGCTGCCAGAGGATTCGTCAGCGGGGAAATGATGGTGCGGCTTGCGAAGATGTGCGCATCGCCACGCGCCGACGGGTGGGAGCCGGAACGACCCGAGGCGAAATCGTTGTGGCTGCTTCCGTCAGGATCTGACCAGGTTGGCGACGACCACGTCCGCCCGACTCCCGCGCGCCATATGGCGAAGCCGGGCGGCGTGTTCAAGCTATCTTACCAGGCGCGGACGCGATAGCATACGCGATTGCGTTTATAGCGCCCGCGCCATTCGCAGACCCGCCGCCACTGCGGCCCGCGATGCCAGCCGCGCCCACGGTCCCAGCCGCGATGGTGGCCCCGATCGCCGCGCCACTCGCGATGGTCGCGGTTGCCGTCGTTCCAGCGCTGCGCGTCGGCCGCGCTCGGCGCCATCGCGCTGACCGCCATCACGCCGGCCAGGCCCAGGATCATCTTCTTCATATGCCTTCTCCTGCTTGTGGGAAGGACATTGCTTCAGCGCCCCTGCATGTTCCGTGAACCCGATGGTAATCGTACAGTCAGGCCATCGAGCGCCTCACTCAGCACGATCTGGCAGGAGAGGCGGCTGGTTCGCGTCGCGCCGAAAGCCAGATCGAGCATATCCTCCTCGTCCGCGCTCGCGGGCGGGATGCGATCGAAATCCGCGTCATCCACGATGACATGGCAGGTCGCGCACGCCATCTGGCCCTCGCAGGTTCCCTCGAGCGGCTGCCCGGCGCGCTGCCCGATATCGAGCAGGCTCTCGCCGGCGCTGGCTGGCGCCTCCGCGATCGTGCCATCGACGGCGATGAAACGCACTTTCAGGCTCATGCCGCTATCCTCTGCGCATCGGCCGCCGCGAGGATGCGGGCCAGCGCCGCCTCCAGTTCGCCCTCGCTGGTGTAGCGCCCGAACCCGAGGCGGATGGAACTGCGCGCTTCCGCGTCGGTAAGGCCGATCGCCTTCAACACGTGGCTCGGCCGGCCCGACCCGCTCGCGCAGGCCGAGCCTGCCGAAAAGGCAATGTCGCGGCAGTCGGACACCAGCCGGTTCACGTCCAGGCCTGCGCGCCGGACGTTGAGGTTGCCGTGATAGCGTCGATCGGTCGCGCCGTTGACCGTCCAGCCGCCAAACATATCGGCGGCGATCGACCACAATCGCTCGACATGCGCGTGATCCTGCTCGACTCGCTCCGCCATCAGGCGCGCCGCGACGCCGAATCCGACGCAAAGCGCCGGGCTCAGCGTGCCCGAACGCCCGCCCTCCTGATCGCCGCCATGAAGCAGCGGCCGGAGCGTCACACCGTCGCGTATCCACAGCGCGCCCACGCCCTTGGGCCCGTGGATCTTGTGTGCGGACAGCGCGATCAGGTCGCACCCGTCGGGAATGGCGACGCGGCCGTAGCCCTGCACCGCGTCACACAGGAACAGCGCCCCCGCAGCGCGCGCGTCCCGCGCGATGTCAGCGACCGGATGGATCACCCCGATCTCGTTGTTGACGAGCATCGCCGCGACCAGCCCCGCACCGCAGAGAGCGGGGGCCAGCGCCGCGCGATCGACCATGCCATCGCGATCTACCGCAACGATCCGCGCACCGCTCGACGCGCCGGCGGTATCAAGCACCGCGGCATGCTCGGTAGCGATCGTCACGACTGGGCCGTCGACGCCCTTGATCGCCCAGTTCAGCGCCTCCGTCGCGCCCGAGGTGAAGACGACCCGCCCGCCATCCGGCAGCAACGCCGCGATCCGGGCACGCGCCACCTCGATCGCCGCCCTGCCCTTTCGGCCGGCGGAGTGGGCGGAATGCGGGTTCGCAAAATCGTCGCGCAGCCACGGCACCATCGCCTCGAACACCTCTGGCGCCAGCGGTGTCGTCGCCTGATAATCGAGATAGCTCATGCCGCCAGCCGCCGCGCCTGTCGCGCCATGTCCCGCCACGCGATGACGAAGCGATCGACGTCGGCCTCGCTCGTCGTGCGGCCGAAGCTGACCCGCACCACCTCGCGCGTGTCATCCTCGTTCCACCCCATCGCGCGCAGGACGTGGCTTGGCTTCATGCTGCCGCTCGCGCAGGCGCTTCCGGCCGAAACGGCGATGCCGGCCAGGTCCAGCCGGATCAGTTGCGCGGTCGCCGCCAGCCCCGGCAGGCGATAGCTGCCGATCGCGGGGTGACGCGGTGCGCCCTCCGCGACGACGAGCCCCCCGGAGCGTCGGATCGCATCGTCGAGCTTGTCGCGCAGCACCCCGTGATCCGGCTCCGGCTCCGCCAGCGCGGCGGCATAGCCCAGCACGGCGGGCAAATTCTCCGTCCCCGGCCGATAGCCGCGTTCCTGCCCACCGCTTGGTCGCAGCGTCGCGAGATCGCGTACCAGCAGCGCGCCGATGCCCGGCGGACCGCCGCGCTTGTGCGCCGAGAGCGCGACGAAATCGGCGTGACCGGCCAGGTCGCGAGCCGCAGGCATCTGCGCCGCATCGACCAGCAACAGCCCCCCGGCGGCATGCACCATTTCCGCGACGGCGGCGATCGGCTGCCGCACCCCCGTCTCGCTGTTGCACCATTGCAGGCACACGAGTGCGGGGCCGGCCGCCAGCAGGTCCGCCAGCGCGACGGGATCGATCACCCCTTCCCGGTCCACCGGAGCCGTTTCCGCCACCCCCGCCGCGCGGATCGCGGCATCATGCTCAACCGCCGAAATGATGCGCCGCCCGATCAGCGATCGCCCCAGCGCCAGGGCCAATGATTCGCTCGCGCCGCTGGTGAACAGCGTTTCATGCCTCCAGCCATAGGCCGCCGCGATCGTCGCCCGCGCTTCCTCCAGCGCGGCGCGCGCGGCGCGCCCCTCGCGATGCGGCGACGAGGGGTTCGCCCACATTCGCTGCCCGCGCGCGACCGCAGCGATCGCGTCCGCCGTCATCGGGGTGGTGGCGGCGTGATCGAGGTAGAGACGCGGTGGCGCTGCTTGTTCGGGCAAAACTCGTTCCAAATCCGGTGACATTTCCTATATAGCGCGCAACGCCCGGCGCTACACCCGCGCCGCCAATGAACGGGAAACAATGCCTGAAGTTATCTTCCCCGGCCCCGAGGGCCGTCTCGAGGGGCGTTTCGCCCCCGCTCCCAAGCCGCGCGCGCCCGTCGCGATGATCCTGCATCCGCATCCGAATGCGGGCGGCACGATGAACAATCATATCGTGCAATCGCTGTACAAGACGTTCCAGCGGCGCGGATTCGCCACGTTGCGCTTCAATTTCCGCGGCGTCGGAAAAAGCCAGGGCACGTTCGACAACGGCATCGGCGAGCTTTCCGATGCGGCGAGCGCGCTTGACTGGGTGCAGAGCTTCCATCCGGAAGCATCCACCACCTGGATCGCCGGCTTCTCGTTCGGCGCGTGGATCGGCATGCAGTTGCTGATGCGCCGCCCTGAGATTCGCGGCTTCATCTCGGTCGCGCCGCCTGCGAACCTCTATGATTTCACCTTCCTGGCGCCGTGCCCCTCTTCGGGCATCATCATCCAGGGCGAGCAGGACGAGGTGGCCACGCCGGGCGCGACCCAGAAGCTGGTCGATAAGCTGCGCACCCAGCGGCACATCACGATCCACCACGACGTGATCCCGCGCGCCAATCATTTCTTCGAGCATGAGATGGACGACCTGATGAGGTCGGTCGACAATTATCTCGACATGCGTCTCGCGCCGGATTCGCCGATCCGCTGATCTACGGGAAGGGGCGCTGCCGGCGCCCCTTTCTCACGCCGTCGGCAAGGTCCAGATCAGCACGTTGGCCACCAGCACCGCCGCCATGACGAGCAACAGCGCGCCCTTTCGGCGATCCCGGCCCTTGCTCACCAGATAGAGTCCGCCGATCAGACAGGCGAAGGCGCCGATCATCGCGATCGCCGGCGCCGCCTGAGCGATGCCGGTCAGCATGCTGTTCACACGCGGCCCATGGCGAGGAATTTCGCCCGGCGATCCTTGCGCAGCGCCTCTGGCGACATGCCCGCAAGCTCACCCAGCGACCGCTCGATCGCATCGCCCAGCGCACTGATCGCCACGGCCGGTTCGCGATGCGCGCCGCCCACCGGCTCCGGAACGATCGCATCGATCACGCCCAGCGCCTTCAGATCCTGCGCCGTCACCTTCATCGCCTCCGCCGCCTCGGCTGCCTTGTCGGCGGTGCGCCAGAGGATCGAGGCGCAGCCTTCGGGCGAGATCACGGAATAGACGGCATGCTCGAACATCAGCACGCGGTTGCCGCTCGCCAGCGCGATCGCGCCGCCCGAGCCGCCCTCGCCCACCACCGCCGCGACCATCGGCACGCCCAGCGCGAGACTCGCCTCGGTCGAGCGCGCGATCGCTTCGGCCTGCCCGCGCTCTTCCGCCTGCAGGCCGGGGAACGCGCCCGACGTGTCAACCAGCGTGACGACCGGCAATCCAAACCGGTCGGCAAGGTCGAGCAGGCGCACCGCCTTGCGATAGCCCTCCGGCTTGCCCATCCCGAAATTGTGCTTCAGCCGCGAGGCGGTGTCATCGCCCTTCTCGTGCCCCAGCACGAGCACGCGCTGCCCGCGAAACGTCGCGAACCCGCCCAGGATCGCCTGATCGTCGGCAAAGCCGCGATCGCCCGCGAGCGGCACGAATTCGTCGAACAGTCCCGCGACATAATCCTTGAAATGGGGGCGTTCCGGATGGCGCGCGATCTGCGTTTTCTGCCACGGCGTGAGCTTCGCGAAAGTGTCGCGCAACAGCTTGTCGGACTTGGCCTGAAGTTTGGCGATCTCGGCACGGAGATCGACCCCGCCATCGGCGCCCGTCTCACGCAGGTCGTCGATACGCGCCTGAAGCTCGGCGATCGGCTTCTCGAAATCGAGGAAAGTCGGCATCGTGGTGCGCTAGGGCGAGCGCTTGCCCGCGTCAACGAGTGGATGACGTTCGTTGACCAGTTCAACGAGGCGGCGGCTGTCCACGTGCGTATATATCTCGGTCGTCGCGATATCGGCATGGCCGAGCATCGATTGCAGCGCGCGCAGATCCGCGCCGCCTTCCAGCAGATGCGTCGCGAAGGCATGGCGCAACACGTGCGGGCTGATCCGGTCTGGCGGTATGCCCGCGGCCGCCGCCAGCGCGCGCACGAGCTGATAGAGGCGGACGCGCGAAAGATGCCCCTTCCCCGACGGAAACAGAAAGGCGCGGTCGGCCGCCACATGCTCGCGCCACCTCGCGACAGCCGCGCGTGCGCGATCCGATACCGGCACCAGCCGCTCGCGCCCGCCCTTGCCGCGCAGAATCAGAAACGGGCGATCCGGCTGGATCGCATTGCGCGGCAGCGAGACCAGTTCGGTCGCGCGCAGGCCGGAGCCGTAGAGCAGTTCGAGCAGCGCCTCCATCCGCCGGTCGCCCGGATCGACAGGGTCGCGTGCAAGCCGCGCGGTGATCGTGGCGAACAGACGATCGATATCGGCATGCGACAGGGTTTTGGGCAGCGCGCGCCGCGCGCCCGGCCGGGGGAGCGCATGGCCCGGATCGTCGCGTCGCAGCCCCTCGTCCATCAGGAACGCGTAGAAGCGCCGGAGCGCCGCCGCCTTGCGCGCCACGCTGGAGCGCGACAGGTCCAGCCAGCTTTCGCCCAGCCTGGCGAGCGCAGCCTCGTCGGCGTTCGCCAACGCGCCCCCGAGGGCGTCGGAAGCGAGCGCCAGATCGCTGCGATAGGCGGCGATAGTGTTGCGCGCCGCGCCCACCTGCGCCGCCATCATCTCCAGAAAGCGGTCGATCAGGGCGCGATCATTGCTCATCGCGATCCCGCTCAGGTGCGCGTGAGCGCCTCTACCGCGATCATCCGCGCGTCGCCGCCCAGCCCGACGAAACGCAGGGCCGTGATGATGCGATAGAGCATGTCGGGCGGCACCCCGCGCCAATCGCCGGTCTGCATCCCCGCGGCGGCCAGCAGCAGCACGGTCGCAGGCTGGCGCTCGCGCGTGGCGCGGTCCAGCGCGCGGGTCCAGGCGTTCTCGGTGCCGATCCTGACATCCAGTTCCTGCGCACCGCGCTCGATATCGTTCGGCGCAAGTCGGCCCAGCCCCGCGAGGCCGGCAAAAAAGAGCTGCCGCTTTCTGGCGGCGGCGTAGCCGGAAACCTGGCTGTAGCCGAGCCGGCCCGTCGCATCGGGATCGGCCAGCGCCAGCAGCGCCCAGCCATCGCTGCCCGCCGGCGCCGTATCGCGCCAGCGCATCGCGGTGCGATCCATCCCGGCGGAAAGCATCGCGGCGATGAGGCGATCGGCCTCGTCCTTGCCATCTCCGGGGCGCACCCGGCCCGCGGCACGCGCGGTAAGGATCAGCCGGGCGTATTTCGCCTGCGGCGCGGTGCCCGCCTGCCACAATTGTCGCAGCGCGCCGATCCGGGTCGCGACATCCGCGCCGGCATAGGCGCTGCGCAGATCGGAGGCGGTCGCCGAAAGCACCGCCGGCGCATCCTCCATCGCGTCGAGCGCGCCATAAAAATCGACCAGCGCGAGATTGGAGATCACCCCCATCGCCGCTGCCCGCTCCGCCGGCTCGATCCGATCGGCCAGCGGGATCGCCGGGGCCAGCGCGCGCCAGCCCGTCACCTGGGGGCCGACCGTTTGATACAGCGAATCCGGCACCGCGATTCCGGTCGCGGTGGCAAGGCCGAAGCGCCACGCATTCAGCTGGACGACCGGCGTCCACTCGATCGTGATCGCCTGGCGGCTGTCCGCGCCCGCGCCGATCACCTTCTGCGCCAGTTGCAGATCAACGCCGCTGGCCACGCGCGCCCGGCGTGCTTCGGCGATCAGCGGCTGCGCCTCTCCCGGCGTGCCGACCAGCGCCGCGCACATCGCCTGTGCCAGCACCCAGCCCGGTTCGCTGTCGTCGCGCAGCGCCGCATCGGTCAGCGGGCAAAGCGCCGCGGGATCGGCCGTCGCCAGCGCCGTCTGCATCCACACATCACGCAGCTTCGGCGTGACGTTGCCGATATCGACCGACTGCGCGAGCGCACGCGCCGAAACCGATTCGCCCATGCGCAGCAGCAGCCAGGCGCGCTCGGCGGCGAAATCCGCGCCGTTCAGCCCGCGCGGCGTGTTGACTTGCGATACAAGTGCGCGGCGCAGCGCGATCGACAGCCAGCGTGATGGCAGCGGCGCGGAGAGCCGCCGCATCAGCGTTTCGAGGAAGCGACCGTCGGCACTGCCCCACGCATCGGGCGCAAGCCCGCCCTCGCTGGCGCCGGTCGGCCCGACGAAATCGAGCGAGCGCCGCGCGAACGGGGGCATTTCATATTGCGCCAGCGTCGCCGCATCGGGTGTGGGCGTCGCGCTCGGCTCCGGCGCGGGCAGAAGCGCGTTATCCGCAACGTTCGACGGCAGCTGCTGGACAGTGCCGGTGGGTACGGCGGCCGGCGCGCCAGATGGCGCAGCCCCGCCAGGCTGCGCTACCGGCTCGCCAAAGCCGGGTGGCAGGAGCGATTCGGGGTTCTTGCTGTTCTGCGCGATCGCGGCGGCGGCAAGCGAAGCGGCCGTCAGCGCGGCCGCCGCGATCTTAACCCGCGAGATTGCCAAGCTCGACCGCCTTTTCGATCCGCGTCGTCGGCTTTTCACCCGCTCGCCCGGCGAAGAAAAACAGCGCGCCGATCACGATCAGCAGCAGCACCACGAGCGAGACGACCAACCGAGACATACACCTATCCTGTCCGACGCGGGAACCCGACCATGTGAACTATGGTCACCGCGTCGCTGCGCTGTATAGCCGCACGAACGATGTTGCAAAGCCCCGCCTCCCTTCAGGCCACCTGGAACGGTCAGCCGATCGTGCTGGTCGGGCTGATGGGCGCGGGAAAGTCCACGGTCGGACGGCGGCTGGCGATCCGGTTGGGCCTGCCGTTCGTCGATGCCGACAATGAGATCGAGCGTGCCGCCGGCATGAACATCGCGGAGATATTCGCCCAATATGGCGAGCAATATTTCCGCGATGGCGAGCGCCGGGTGATCGCCAGGCTTATGGACGGCGCGCCGAAGGTGATCGCGACCGGCGGCGGCGCATTCGTCAACGATGAGACGCGCGCGCTGATCCTTTCCGACGCGCTTGCCGTCTGGCTCGATGCCGCGATCGAGGTGCTGGTGGAACGGGTGCGCAAGCGCAGCCACCGGCCGCTGCTTGTCGGCAAGGATCCGGAAGTCGTGCTGCGGGAACTGGCTGCGGCGCGCAACCCGCTTTACGCGCAGGCCCCCGTCCGGGTGCCGAGCAACAACGTGCCCCATGAGATGACGGTGCGCGCGATAATGGAGGCGATCGGCAAGTGAGCGTGGTAAAGGTCGAACTGGGCGCACGGAGCTATCCCGTGGTCATCGAATCCGGGCTGCTGGCGCGCGCAGGCGCGCATATCGGCGAGATCGCGCGCGGCCGCCCGATCGTGATCGTATCCGACGAAAACGTCTCGACACACCTTGCCACGCTGCGCGCCTCACTGGACGCGGCGGGTTTGCGGAGCGAGTCGATCGTGCTGCCCGCGGGCGAGGGATCGAAGAGCTGGCCGACGCTGGAGGCGCTGTGCGACCGGCTGCTCGATCTAGGTGTGGAACGCGGCGATCATGTGCTGGCGCTCGGCGGCGGGGTGATCGGCGATCTGGTCGGCTTCGCCACCGCGATCCTGAAGCGCGGCTGCGGCTTCGTTCAGGTGCCGACGACGCTGCTTGCGCAGGTTGATTCGTCGGTTGGCGGCAAGACGGGGATCAACACCCGCGCGGGCAAGAACCTGATCGGCGCATTTCATCAGCCGAAGATGGTGCTGATCGACCCGGATGTGCTCGATACGCTCCCCGCGAGGCAGCTGCGCGCCGGTTATGCGGAGGTGGTGAAATACGGGTTGATCGACGATGCCGGCTTCTTCGCCTGGTGCGAGGCCAATGGCGCGCGGTTGCTGGCCGGCGATGCGGATGCCCGGGTGCAGGCGATCACCCATTCGGTCGCGGCGAAGGCGCGGATCGTCGGCGATGACGAGTTCGAGACGTCGGGCCGCCGCGCGTTGCTCAATCTTGGCCACACGTTCGGCCACGCGCTCGAGGCGGAAGCGGGCTTCTCGGATCGCCTCCTCCACGGCGAGGCCGTCGCCGCGGGCTGTGCGCTGGCATTCGGTTTCTCCTCGCAACAGGGCCTGTGCCCCACGATCGACGCCGATCGCGTCGCGACCCACTGGCGCGCGAACGGCTTGCCGGATGGCCTCGCCGCCGCCGGGATCGACGCCCCCGCTGCGCGGCTGATCGAGCATATGCGCCATGACAAGAAGGCAAGCGCCGGCCGCATCCCCTTCCTGCTCGCGCGCGGGATCGGCGCGACCTATCTTGATCGTGACGTGGATCTCGGCGCGGTGGAGGCGTTTCTCGCCACCGCGCGGTAATTGGCGTCGTCTCAGCGGCGCGCCGCGCTCCACGCGAGCCACAGCCACCCCGCGATCAGAAGCGTGCCGCCGATCGGCGTGATCGCACCGAGCCAGCGCGGCGCGCCCAGCGCCATCAGGTAAAGCGTGGCAGCAAACAGCGCGCCACCCGCGATGAACAGCCATGCCGGTCCGCGCGCCTCCAGCCCGAGCGCGACGAGCGCGGCGACGGCATGGACAAGCTGGTAATGCGCGCCGGTCTTCAGCCACTCCGCCGCCGCGCCGCTCGCACCATGCGCCCCGAAGGCGCCGGCGGCGACCGCCATCGCGCCGGAAAGCGCTGCGAGAATTATCAGCACGTTCATTTCCCGTCTCCCCACGGCACCTGTTGCGCGGTCAGCGCACGCGCCGCCCGGATATCGCCGGCTTCGATCTGGATGCGCAGCCGCTCCTTGTCGCGCGCGCGATACATTTCCTCGGCGCGATTGATTTCCGCCTTGTCGATGCCGAGCCCGTCAAGGGCGGCGCGCGCCATCTTCACTGCCGATTCCATCACTTCGCGCACAACCAGCGTCGCCGCCCCGTTCTTCAGCTTCACGAGCGCACGGCGGTCATAAGCGCGAACATAGATCGCCGCGCCGGGGAATGCCTCGTGCACGCCTTCCACGATGTCCGGCGTGATCTGATCGCCGTCGATACAGAACAGGATCAGTTCCGCCTCCGCCGCGCCGGCCTGCCGCAGCACGTCGATCCGCGTGCCGTCGCCATAATAGACTTTCGCGCCGAATTCGGCGGCGATGTCGATCATCTCGATATCGGTATCGATCAGCGTGACCGGGATGTCGCTCGCCAGCATGATCTGGCCAACCGTCTGCCCGAACCGGCCATAGCCGACGACCAGCGCGTTCGCCCCGTCGGCATTGGGGCCTTCGCGCTCTTCGCCCACCACCGCCGGCTGTTCGCGCAGCTTCCGCGTCGCCATCATCAGGAACGGCGTGGTGGCCATCGACAAGGTGATGATCGCCCCGAACAACGAGGCGGCATCCGGCGCGATCAGATAGGCGTTCTGCGCCTGTGCGAACAGCACGAAGCCGAACTCGCCCCCCTGGCTCAGCAATACGCCGAGCGCCAGCGCCCCCCGCCAGCTCATGCGAAAGGCAACGCCGATCAGGAAGATCACCAGCGCCTTGGTCGCGATCAGCGCCAGCGCCATCGCCAGGACGAACAGCGGCCGCTCCGCGATGGCGTGGAGGTTGAGCATCATGCCGATGGTGAGGAAGAACAACCCGAGCAGGATCGAGCGGAACGGCTCCACATCGGTTTCCAGCTCGTGCCGATACGGGCTGTCAGCCAGCATCACGCCCGCGACGAATGCGCCGAGCGCGGTCGACAGGCCGAGCGCCTCCATCAGCGCGGCGCTCGCGATCACGGTGAACAGGGCGGCGAAAACGAACATCTCGCGCTCGCCCAGATTGCCGATGCCGCGAAACAGCGGGCGCAGCACGAAACGGCCCGCAAGGATCAGTCCGACGATCGCCGCGACCGTGTAGATCACGAGCAGCCATCCGGGCGGCCCTCCGGTATCGGCCGGATTGCGGCTCATCGCGGCGATGATGGTGATGAGCGGGATGATCGACAGATCCTGGAACAGCAGGATCGAGAAGGCGCGCTCGCCGAACGGAGTCCGCAGCCGCCCCGCCGATTGAAGCATCGGCAGCACCTGCGCGGTGGAGGAAAGCGCCAGCGGCAGGCCGAGCGCGAACGCGGCGGGAAGGGAGAAATGCGCGAATATCGCGATGATCGCGCTGATCGCCACGCCGCACGCGACAACCTGGATCAGCCCGAGCCCGAAGATATCCTCTTTCATCCGCCACAGGCGAGACGGGTTCAGCTCCAGTCCGACGACGAACAACAATAGCGTGATGCCGAGTTCCGCTACACCAAGCTTGGATTCGGCATCGCCGACCAGCCCCAGGATCTGCGGCCCCACGACAGCGCCCGCAATCAGATAGCCGAGCGTGGCCCCCAACCCGAGGCGGCGGAACAGCAGAACGAAGGCGAGGCCCGCACCAAGCAGGATAAATCCGTCGCGCAACATCGAGGTGGTGGCACCGGCCTCGTGCATCAGCCGGCTCCCCGCGCCTGCTCGGCAGCTTCGGCCGCTGCCTCGAACGCCAGCCGGATCGACGGATGCCGCGCGCTATGCGTCAACGCGGGCACGAACACGTCGATGCCGGGCCAGTCGGGCAGCGGGCCGGTGCCGGCCAGCCAAGCGGTCAGGGCATCGCGAGCCGCCGCGAGTTCCTCGGGAGACCGTCCCAGCGCATCGGCTGCGAACAGCGCCGACGATGCCTGCCCGAGCGCGCAGGCGCGGACCAGCATGCCGATCTCGCTCACCCGCCCTTCGGCATCGAGATTCACTTCCACCGTCACGCGGCTGCCGCAGATCGGCGATCGCTTCTCGCTCGACGCCATCGGCGTTTCGATCCTGCGATCGGGCACCTCGGTCGCCAGGCGCAGGATGCGTTCGTTATAGAGCGAGGCGCTCATTGGCCGGTGCCTGCGCTGGAGTTGGCCGGGATGGTCGTGTGCGGGCCGAACACCGGCTCGCCCCTTCGGCGGCGGTCGACGAAATCGGCGATTCCGGCGCTGGTGGCGTTGAGCAGGCGATAGGTGCGCGCCTCGGCCAGCCACGCCGGGCGATGCGTGGGGCCGCCACCGATCGTATCGAGCACCAGCACCACCAGCAGAAACGCCAGGCTTGAAAGGATCAGTCCCTTCAGCGCGCCGAAACCGAAACCGAGCGCCCGGTCGATCGGGCCGATCACCGAGGTGCGCACCCGCGCGCCGATTGCGTTCGCGACAAGCCGGCCGAGAAAATACGTGATGCCCGCCAGCACCGCGAACGCCAGCACTGCCGCGCCCGATTGCGTGCCGATCACGCCTGTCAGCACCTTCGCCAACGGCAGGTGGAAGAATTTCAGCGCGAAGATCATCGCGACCCAGGCGAACAGCGCCAGCACCTCGGTCACGAAACCGCGCTTGATCCCCAGCAGGGCGCCTCCCCCTACCGCAAGCAGAACAAGGATATCGACGGCGTTGAGGTTCATCGGGTCCGTTTCGAGAAAGGGCGATCGCGGCTCAAGCGCTACCCGCGCCCCAGCATATGGTCAACGAATTGCCCCAGCGTGCGGAAGCCGGAAAGCCGCAGGTCGCTTTTGTCGCGTGCGATCGCGGATGGCACCATCGCGCGCTCGAACCCCAGTTTGCCCGCTTCCTTCAGCCGCAAGGCCCCATGCGCCACGGGGCGTAGTTCACCCGAAAGCGCGATCTCCCCGAACGCCACCGCATCGGCCGGCACGGGCCGCTCGCTGAGCGCCGACACGAGCGCCGCCGCCACGGCAAGGTCAGCCGCCGGATCCTGTACGCGATAGCCGCCGGCGATGTTGAGATACACTTCCGCGGAGGAGAAGCTGAGGCCGCACCGCGCTTCCAGCACGGCGAGGATCATCGCCAGCCGCCCCGAATCCCAGCCAACTACCGCGCGGCGCGGCGTGGCGCCGCTCGCCAGCCGCACGACCAGCGCCTGTATCTCCACCAGCACCGGGCGTGTCCCCTCGAGCGCCGGGAAGACGGTGGTGCCCGTCACGCCCTCCTCACGCTGGGTGAGGAACAGGGCGGAAGGGTTTGAAACTTCGGCCAGTCCCTCCGCCTGCATGGCGAACACGCCGATTTCGTCGGTGCCGCCGAAGCGGTTCTTGATCGCGCGCAGGATGCGATACTGGTGGCTGCGCTCGCCCTCGAACGAGAGCACGGTATCGACCATATGCTCCAGCACGCGCGGACCGGCGATCGTTCCGTCCTTGGTCACATGGCCGACCAGCACCAGCGCGGTGCCGCGGTCCTTGGCGAAGCGGATCAGTTCCTGCGCGGATGCGCGCACCTGGCTGACGGTGCCGGGCGCTCCCTCGATCAGGTCCGAATGCATCGTCTGGATCGAATCGATCACGAGCAACGCCGGCGGCTGCCCCTGGCTCAGCGTCGTCAGGATATCGCGAACGGAGGTCGCGGCGGCAAGTTGCACTGGCGCCGCCCCCAGCCCCAGCCGCCGCGCCCGCAGCCGCACCTGATCGGCCGCTTCCTCGCCGGAGACATAGGCGACACGCACGCCCGCCAGCGCCATCCTGGCCGCTGCCTGCAACAGCAAGGTCGATTTGCCGATCCCCGGATCGCCGCCGATCAAGGTGGCCGACCCCTCCACGAAGCCGCCACCCAGCGCACGGTTGAGTTCGGCGATCCCGCTCTCCAGCCGATCCGGCAACGCGACATCCGCATCCAGACCGATCAACGTGATCGCCCGACCGCCGCCCTGCAGGTTATGCTTGGCATGAAACGGGGTGACGATCGCCGGCGCTTCCTCGACCAGCGTGTTCCATTCCGAACAATCGAGGCATTGTCCCTGCCATCTGGACGTGACCGAGCCGCACGACTGGCAGACAAAGCGCTTCTGGATTCTGGCCATGCGCGATCACTAGCATCGGCGGAACGATAGGGGAACGGTGGTGGCATAAAGTTAACTACTGCAATGCGAAAAGCGCCGGCGATGATCTTCCCCGAACCCCTCCCGCTTGCCTCGAGCTGGGCGCTGTCCGAGCGCCGCGAGCGAATCGATTCGTGGATGCCTTCTGCGGACACTGTCGGCGGCCGCTGGTCGTTCGACCTTTCCACCGGGGAGATGGCCTGGGATCGCGCCATATACGAATTGTTCGGCTTCCCGCCCCACGAACAGCTCTCACGTCGCAGCGCCGTGGACTGTTACGTCGGCGAATCCCGTTGCGCGATGGAGCAGTTGCGCGCGCATGCGATCGCGCATCGTCGCGGCTTCACGCTCGATGTCGATATCGCCCCCGCGAATGGCGAGCCGGTGCGCCGGATCCGTCTGTCAGCCGCGCCGGTCTGCGTCGGGCATCGCGCGGTCGCGCTGGAGGGCGTGAAGCAGCTCTTGCGCTAGGCGGCCGGTGACGCGTCCGCCCGGCCGTATTCACCCCGCGCCGGGTATCGTCAGCCCGCGCTGCACCGCCGGTCGCGCAAGGCCGCGTTCCAGCCATGCCGCCACATTGGCATAGCGATCGAACTCCACCAGCTCGCGCGCCTCGTAGAAAGTGATGAGATTGCGCACCCAGCCGAGCATCGAGATGTCGGCGATCGAATAATCCTCGCCGGCAAACCACGGCTTTTCCGCGAGCGCACCGTTCATCACGCCAAGCAAACGCTTCGCCTCATCGACGTACCGCTGTAGCGGCCGCTTGTCCTCCCACTCCCGGCCGGCGAACTTGTTGAAGAAGCCAAGCTGGCCAAACATCGGCCCGACGCCCCCCATCTGGAACATCAGCCAGCCCATCGCCTGCCACCGCGCGGCAGGGTCTGAAGGCATGAACTTGCCGGTTTTCTCGGCCAGATAAAGCAGGATCGCGCCGCTCTCGAACAGGCCGATCGCTCGGCCGCCCGGGCCATCCGGATCGATAATCGCGGGGATCTTTCCATTGGGATTAAGGGACGTGAATTCCGCGGTTTTCTGATCGTTCTCTGCGAACCTTACCAGATGCGGCTCATAGGCGAGGCCGGTTTCCTCAAGCATGATCGATACCTTCACGCCATTCGGCGTCGGCAGCGAATAAAGCTGTATCCGGTCAGGATGCGTCGCAGGCCAGCGGCGGGTGATCGGAAACGCGGTCAGATCGCTCATCGAGATCACTCCTGATACGGCTTGGGATTGCCCGTGAGTAACCATCTGCGTGCCGCGATCAACCGCCGATTCATCCGCCGCCCGTCTCCGCCCGCCGCGCAACGGTTGCGGAGCCAGTTCGCAAAATGATCGTTATTACCTCGAAATTATCCGAGGAGTAGAAAGCAACATGTATCGTAAAGCGTTCATCTTGGCCGCCACTGGCGCGATGCTTGCCACCCCGGCTTTTGCCCAGACCACACCGGCGGCACCCGCCGGCACTGCCGCTCCCGCCTCAACGGGCGTTACCGCGGGCGCGACCGTTTATGACGCGCAGGGCGCGGTCGTCGGCACGATCGCCGCGATAAACGGCACCAATGCGGTGGTCGATACCGGCACGGTAAAGGCGGCACTTGCCATCAGTTCCTTCGGCACCAGCCCGAAAGGCCCGACGCTTGGCCTGACTAAGGCCCAGCTTGAGGCGGCCGCGGCGCAAGCGGGGCCGGGCTCGGCGGAGTTCAAGGCAAAGCTTGTTCCGGGCGCGATTGTCTATGGCGCGGGCGGCACGCAGGTCGGCACGATCAAGGATGCCGATGCGCAGTTCGTAACCGTCACCACCGCGAAGGGCGACGCACGCTTGCCGATCACGGGCTTCGCGCCCGGCACCAACGGGATAACGATCGGCCTCACCGCCGAACAACTTGCTGCGGCGATCAGCAACGCTGCACCGAAGAAGTAACAACGATCGCTCGCCCCGGTATCATCCCGGGGCGAGCATTCGTTCAGACAGCGGCGCGGGCCTCGTCGAGCGCGGCGCGAACCGCCGCGACGGCCTCGTCGGCCTTATCCGCATCGGGGCCACCGCCCTGCGCCATATCGGGCCGGCCACCGCCACCCTGCCCGCCCAGCGCCGCGACGGCGCGCTTCACCAGTTCGACCGCGCTGAACCGCGCCACAAGATCATCGCTTACCCCGACGGCGACCGATGCCCGCCCGTCGTTGATCGCGACCAGCACCGCGATACCGGAGCCTAGCCGCTGCTTCGCCTCGTCGACTGCGCCACGTAATCCCTTGGCCTCGAACCCGTCGAGCACCTGCCCGATGAAGGCGACACCGCCGATTTCCTGCGCCTGCGCGGCCGGGCCCGAACCGCCACCGATCGCGAGCGCCTTTTTCGCCTCCGCCAGTTCGCGTTCGAGTCGCTTGCGGTCCTCCAGCAGCGATGCGACGCGCGCGGGCACCTCGTCCGGCGTGGTCTTCAGCGCGGACGCCGTCTCGCGCAGCTTCTCGTCGCGCTGCACGAACCAGGCGCGCGCGGCCTCGCCGGTCAGCGCCTCGACACGGCGAACGCCGGACGAAACCGCGCCTTCGCTGATCACCTTGAGCAAGCCGATATCGCCCAGCGCGTTGACATGCGTGCCGCCGCACAGCTCGAGCGAATAGATCTTGTCGCCTTCATCGGTGCCCATCGACACGACCCGCACCTCGTCGCCGTATTTCTCGCCGAACAGCGCCATCGCTCCCATCGCGATCGCGTCGTCCGGCGTCATCAGCCGGGTGGTGACGCTGCCGTTCTGGCGGATCATCGCGTTCACCTGCGCCTCGGCATCGGCGATTTCGGCCGCGGTCATCGCCACCGGGTGCGACACGTCGAAACGGAGCCGGTCGGGCGCGACGAGCGATCCTTTCTGGGCCACATGCGTGCCGAGCCGCTGGCGCAGCGCCTCGTGCAGCAGATGCGTCGCGGAGTGGTTGGCGCGGATGGCCGCGCGGCGGCGCACGTCGATCGCCAGCTTCACCGGATCGCCGATCTTGACCTCACCCGCGTCGACCGTCGCATGATGGACGAACAGCTTGCCGAGCTGCTTCGAGGTATCTGAAACGCGCGCGCCGAAGCCGCGCTCGCCCGCTATCGTTCCTGTATCGCCGACCTGGCCGCCACTCTCGCCGTAGAAAGGCGTCTGGTTGACGATGATATCCACCGCATCGCCCGCGCGCGCACGATCGACACGCGCCCCATCCTTTATCAGTGCCAGAACAACGCCTTCGCCGGTGTCGTTCGCATAGCCGGTGAACTCCGTCGCGCCCAGTTCCTCGGCGAGATCGAACCACAGCTCATCCGATGCCTTGGCGCCGGACCCCTTCCACGCGGCGCGCGCGGCGCGTTTCTGCTCGGCCATCGCACTGTCGAACCCGGCACGATCCACCGCCAGATCCTGCGCACGAAGCGCGTCTTCCGTCAGGTCATAGGGGAAGCCGTAGGTGTCATAGAGGCGGAACGCCGTCTCGCCCGCCAGCACGTCGCCCGGTTTCATCCCCGCCGTCGCTTCGTCGAGCAGTTTCAGCCCCTTGTCGAGCGTCTGGCGGAAACGTGTTTCCTCCTGCTGCAAGGTCGCCTCGATCAGCGGCTGCGCGCGCACCAGTTCGGGATAGGCCGCGCCCATTTCGGCCACCAGCGCCGGCACCAGCCGATGCATCAGCGGGTCTTTCGCACCGAGCAGGTGCGCGTGCCGCATCGCGCGCCGCATGATCCGGCGCAGCACGTAACCGCGCCCCTCGTTCGCGGGGAGCACGCCATCCGCCACCAGGAAGCCCGAACAGCGGAGGTGGTCCGCGATCACCCGATGGCTCGCGGTCGCGTCTCCGTCGGTGGCGGTATGGGTCAGCGCGCCGGACGCTGCGATCAGCGCCTTGAACGTATCGGTGTCGTAATTGTCGTGGACGCCCTGCATCACGGCCGCGATGCGCTCCAGCCCCATGCCGGTGTCGATCGAGGGCTTCGGCAGATCCCCGATGATCTGGTCCGCCTCCTGCACGAACTGCATGAAGACGAGGTTCCAGATCTCGACGAAGCGGTCACCGTCCTCGTCCGGCGAACCGGGCGGGCCGCCGGGAATGTGATCGCCATGATCGTAGAAGATCTCGGAACACGGGCCGCACGGGCCGTCGGAGCCCATCGCCCAGAAATTGTCCTTCGTGGGGATGCGGATGATCTTGTGATCGGGCAGCCCGGCGATCTTCCTCCACAGCTCGAAAGCCTGATCGTCGGTATGATAGACGGTCACCAGCAGGCGCTCGGCCGGCAGGCCGAAATCCCTGGTCAGCAACGTCCAGGCGTGGGTGATCGCCTGTTCCTTGAAATAATCGCCGAAGGAGAAATTCCCCAGCATCTCGAAGAACGTGTGGTGCCGCGCGGTATAGCCGACGTTGTCGAGATCGTTGTGCTTGCCCCCTGCGCGCACGCATTTCTGCGAAGAGGTCGCGGTGGAATAGGGGCGCGTCTCCAGCCCGGTGAACACGTTCTTGAACGGCACCATGCCCGCGTTAACGAACATCAGCGTCGGGTCGTTCTGCGGCACCAGCGGCGCGGATGGCACGATCTGGTGGCCGTTGCTGCCGAAATAGTCCAGGAACGCGCGGCGGATGTCGTTGGTCGATGTCATCCCCGCGACTTAGGCGAGCATGACGCGCCGCTCAAGTATCACGCGGCGGTCTTGCGCGCCTTGTCGAGCTTCTTGAGCAGCATCTGGCGCTTCAGGCGCGAGATATGATCGATGAAGAGCACGCCGTTCAGGTGATCGATCTCGTGCTGGACGCACGTCGCCATCAGGCCGTGGAACTCGTCCTCATGCGCGGCGCCGTTCTCGTCCAGCCACTTCACGCGGCAGCGCGCGGGCCGCTCGACCTCGGCATATTGCTCCGGGATCGAAAGGCACCCCTCGCTGTAGGTGGAGATTTCTTCGCTCACCCACAGGATCTCGGGATTGATGAACGCGCGCGGTTCGCGCTTCGCCTCGGGCTTGGCGTCCTCCTCCTCGGTCTCCCGCTCCTGCAGGTCCACCACCATGACACGGCGGATCACGCCGACCTGGCTTGCGGCAAGGCCGATGCCGTGCGCGGCATACATCGTCTCGAACATATCGGAAACGAGCGCGCGCACCTCATCGTCCACCGCCTCCACGGGCTCGCAGACGAGACGCAGGCGGGGATCGGGGATTTCGACGATGGACAGCACAGACATGAGCGTGAGCTAGGAGCGCGAACCGCGAGCGTCAAGCGACCGGGCGTCGCGCGCGCAGCGCCTGCGCCAGCGTTCCTTCGTCCAGATAGTCCAGCTCGCCCCCCACCGGCAGGCCATGCGCAAGCTGCGTGACGCGGACGGGCATCCGCTCGATCCGCTCGGCAAGATAATGCGCGGTCGTCTGCCCCTCCAGCGTGGCGTTCATCGCCAGCACCACCTCGTCAACGCCGCCCGCCTCGATCCGGCGGAGCAACGATTCGATCGACAGATCCTCCGGGCGCACCCCTTCCAGCGCGGATAGCCGCCCGCCCAGCACGTGGAAACGCCCCGGGAACAGCCGCGATCGTTCCAGCGCCCACAGATCGGCCACCTCCTCCACCACGCACAGCGAACGCGCATCGCGGCGCGGATCGGCGCAGATCGCGCACGGGTCGGTCGTATCGACATTGCCGCATATCGCGCAGGTCGCGAGCCGCTCCTCAACCTGCGTCAACGCCGCGAGCAGCGGGATCAGCGCCGTCTCGCGCTTTTTCACCAGATGCAGCACGGCGCGGCGCGCGGAACGCGGCCCCAGGCCGGGAAGCCGCGCCAGCGCGCTCGTCAGCGCCTCGATCTCCTGCGATGCCATAAGCGGAACAGATAGGGGGTTGCGTCGCGCGCCGCCAGCGTGTCGAGAGCGCGGGATGCGGATCATCTTCATGGGAACGCCCGCCTTCGCGGTGCCGACGCTCGATGCGCTCGTGGACGCCGGGCATGATATCGTTGCGGCATACAGCCAGCCGCCGCGCCCGGGCGGGCGGCGCGGACGCGAACTGGTGCCATCGCCGGTGCAGCGGCGTGCGGAGGGATATGGAATTCCCGTGCGAACGCCCGTCAGCCTCAAGTTGCCCGGGGAACAGTCGGCGTTCACCGCGCTGGATGCGGACGTCGCCGTGGTCGCGGCTTATGGCCTTATCCTGCCGCGCGCCGTGCTGGAGGCGCCGCGACTCGGCTGCCTGAACGTGCACGGCTCGCTGCTGCCGCGCTGGCGCGGGGCAGCGCCGATCCAGCGCGCGATCCTTGCCGGAGACACTGAAACCGGCGTCGGGATCATGCAGATGGAGGCCGGGCTGGATACCGGCCCGGTGCGGCTGGAAGGCCGCACGTCGATTGCCGGCAAGACGGCGGGCGAACTGGCCGAGGAGCTGGCGGCGCTGGGCGCGCGCCTGATGGTGCGGGTGCTGGCCGATCCGATCGCCCATCCTCCGGTCCCGCAGCCGGAAGACGGCGTCACCTATGCCGCCAAGATCGCCAAGGAGGAAACACGGCTCGATTTCGCCCTCGATGCGGCGGCGGTCGAGCGACAGGTCCGTGCGTTCAATCCGCCCGGCGCGTGGTTCGAGGCGAATGGCGAGCGCGTTCGCGTGCTGGCCGCCGCCGTCGAGGCGGAAGCGAGCGGGGCGCCGGGCGTGGTGCTGGACGGGCGCCCGACCATCGCCTGCCTGTCCGGCGCGATCCGGCCGACCGTCGTGCAGCGCGCCGGGCGCGGGGTGATGGCCGCGGAGGAGTTGATGCGCGGCTTCCCGATGGCGCCGGGCACCCGGCTATGACCCGCTTTGCGCTGACGATCGAATTCGACGGTCGCCCCTTCATGGGCTGGCAACGCCAGGCGCACGGCCCCAGTGTGCAGCAGGTGCTCGAAGAGGCTGTCTTCGCGATCACCGGCGAGGAAGCGGTGGTGCATGCCGCCGGGCGCACCGATGCCGGGGTACATGCCACCGCGATGCGCGCGCATGTCGATATCGCGAAGCCGCTCACCGCGTTCCGGCTGATGGAGGCGCTGAACTCGCGCGTGCGTCCCGCGCCGGTCGCGGTGCTGGCCGCGCAGGAGGTGCCGGACGATTGGCACGCCCGTTTCTCCTGCATCCGCCGCTATTATCGCTACGTGATAATCCAGCGCCGCCCCCCGCTCACCTTCGAACGCGGGCTCGCTTGGCGGGTGGCTACCCAACTCGACGCGGAAGCGATGCGTGCGGCCGCGGTACGTCTCACCGGGCGCCATGACTTCACCACCTTCCGCTCCGCACATTGCCAAGCAGACAGCCCTGTTCGCACGCTAGACCGACTGGAAGTGATCGCGAAGGGCGAGCGTATTGCGGTGCTCGCCTCGGCCCGCTCTTTCCTCCACCATCAGGTGCGCTCGATGGTCGGTTGCCTAGCGCTTGTCGGCCAGCGAAAATGGACGCCGGAGGACGTAACCGCCGCGCTGGAGGCGCGCGACCGAACGGCGCTCGGCTACAATGCGCCGCCCGACGGCCTTTACTTCATCGGGGCGGACTATTCCTGCGACTGAAGTTCGCCGCCAGTTCGACATGCGTGGACCAGCGGAATTGCCCTACCGGCTGCACCCATTCGAGCTTGTAACCCCCGCCAATCAGCACTTTCGCATCGCGGGCGAAACTGCTGGGATTACATGAAACATAGCCGATTACGGGCACATCGCTGCCGGCCAGCGCCTCGGCCTGTTCGCGGGCGCCGGCACGCGGCGGATCGATCACCACTGCAGAGAAGCGATTTAGTTCGGCGGTCGTAACCGGACGGCGATAAAGATCGCGGTGCTCGACGAATACTGGCCGTCCCGCTCGCGCCGCAGCCGCTTTCAGCGACAGAATTGCCTCACGCGCGCCTTCGGCCGCATATACCTTCGCCGGCAGCGCCAGCGCGAACGTTCCAAGCCCCGCGAATAGATCCGCTATGGTCGGCGAATCCTTCACTGTTTCGTTTACCGCGGCCACCAGCGCCGCTTCGCCCTCGCGCGTCGCCTGGAGGAAGGCGGCACACGGCAGTGGTACGGGAGCACCGCCAAGGGTGATGGTGACGCCGACCGGCTCCCACCGCACCTCAGGGCCAAAGCCCTCGTCGAATGCAAATCGGGCAAGTGAGTGCTGCTCAGCGAAAGCCGTAATAGCTTCGGCGGCTTCCAGCCCTTCGGGAAGCATCCCGGAAATCAATATGTCTACGCCCTGATCGGCGAGCGTCAGATGCACATCAAGCCTTCGTTTTATCCGCAATCTTCCCAGCAGGCGCTTGAGCGGCGCGATGATCGTGAACAGTTCGGGCACAAGGACGTGGCATTCGGCGAGATCGATGATTGCGTGACTCTTCTCGCCGGTGAAACCGATTCGCCCCGCTGGCTCCCAATGCAGCGTCGCCCGCCGGCGGGTACGTGGCGGGGAAAGCGCTGGCGGACGGATTTCTGTTGCGAGTCCTTGCGCGGCAAGTGCAGATTCCACTCTATCCGTAATATACGCTGCCCAGCTGACATCATCGAGATGCTGGAGTTGGCATCCCCCGCAAGCCGGAAAATGGCGGCATGGCGGCGTAGCGCGATGGCTTCCTGGTGTGATCGTCCCGTCAGGGTTGAGCGTATCGCCCGGCGCTGCGAAAGCCGCATGTCTGCCGTCCGCTGTCACACCGTCGCCACGGGCAGCGATACGGACGATTTCGTTTAAAGACATGTTGATACGGCTTCCGACAAATACCGCGCCAGATCATCAGCAACAAAAGCCGCGCCCGCGCGCCGCGCCGCCTCTGCCTGGAGCCACACCGCTTCTCCAGCTCCGAGGAAGGCGTCGCCACTAACTGCTATTCGCGCAGTGACAAGCCCCGCAAGCACATCACCTGTTCCTGCGGTCGAAAGCCACGAAGGGGCGGCGGCAGCCACGCGCACTGTACCATCTGGCCTAGCGATCACTGTGTCCGCGCCCTTGAAGACGACCACTGCGCCGGTCGCCCTCGCAGCATCACGAGCGCGTTCAATCTTGCCGGCATCGCTTCTACCGAACAGCGCGTCGAACTCGCCCTGATGCGGCGTCAAGATCGTCGGTGCAACACGCGCGAAAAGCTCTGCGGCCGATACCAGGTGCAATGCATCGCCATCGATAACGAGCGGCCGATCGGAGGCGAGTGCGCTGGCAAGTTTTTCCCTCGCGCGGTCGTCCCGCCCGAGACCTGGGCCAATCAGCAGCGCACCGATCCGCCCGTCGTTGATCAGATGAGTATCGAACCGGCGCCTTACGACGGCATGCGGCATACGATCGGTCCCACCACCCAGCAGCATCACATAACCGGCGCCCCCACTCGCCGCTGCCGTCGCTGCAAGTGCCGCCGCACCGGGCATCGTGCCCGCGACAATTGCGACCATACCTCGGCTATATTTGTGCGCCTCCGCCGATGGCACGGATAATTTCGGGCGAGCTAGCACGGCCACGTCGCTTGCTACCGGCACGCCGATATCGAGCACTGTCACATTGCGCGATGTGGCACTCGCCGGGATCAACAGATGGGCGGGTTTTAGCGCACCAAGTGCCAACGTCAGATCATAATCGGGCACATGCGACAGCAACCGCCCGTCGTCGGCGGAGGCGCCGCTAGGTAAATCGACGGCGATCACCAGTCGTGCCGCCCCGGCAAGCCGCGATAGCGCCGCAGTTGCGCTTTGATCCAGGCCCCGCGTCAGACCTGTGCCGAACAGAGCGTCCAGGAGCACCGGAGCGGCATGCGCCTCGTCTGCCGTCTCGATCGCGCCGGCCCAACCACGCCGAGCAGCCATGGCCGCCTTACCGCGCGGTTCATGTGTTGCCGCGACGCGCACCGGATGACC
Source organism: Sphingomonas sp. 3P27F8 (assembly GCF_005502745.1). Taxonomy (GTDB): domain Bacteria; phylum Pseudomonadota; class Alphaproteobacteria; order Sphingomonadales; family Sphingomonadaceae; genus Sphingomonas. Next base: position 12,340 of record NZ_SCNL01000003.1, on the reverse strand, counting down.
GACCTCCGCCAACGCGCGCGCGGCCACATAGCCATCCCCGCCGTTATTGCCGGGCCCGCACAGAACCAGCACTTCCTGATCGCCCGCAAGCCGGCGGATTTGCTCTGCCACTGCCTTGCCGGCCCGGTCCATCAGGACCTCCACACTCGTTCCGCTCGCGATCACGCTTTGCTCGGCCGCACTCATCGCGGACGCAGTGAGAATTGGTTCGTTGTCGAGCATAATCATTAGCGAGTACCGACAACTGCGGGCAACCGATATCGATCACCATCTATCGCCACTTCGATCTCGTTCGTGCCGATAATCGATACATGCGCACCTGCCGCGCCGTCGGCCGGCACTACCCCTCGGCCGTCCTTCGTCACCAGCAAACGGCGAAAACCGCCATCTCCGTGGTGTACCGTTAGCACCAGCCCGCGAGCCGTTTCGGTTTGATCAAGCGAGCAGGATCGCGAAAAGGTTGCCGCATCGCCGGTTGCGCATTCAACGTTGCCCCCGCGCCCGCCAAACTTACGTTGTCCCACCTTCGCGGCAGCACCCGGATCGCGCTCACGCGCCTCACATCCGGCAAGCGCCCCGGCCGCTACCATTGCGCACACGACAACGGCTAAGACGGGTTCAGATATCCGCGTAAACATGCCGCTCGGCGGCCGCACCAGGATGTGTCACCGCACCGTTACGGGCGGGGCCTACATTTTGCGCATAGCGCCACAAGGCGCCGGATCCGTAATCGTTGACAGGCGGCGTCCATTTAGCGCGACGCGCCTCAAGCACTGCCTCGTCCACCAGCAGATCGATCGTGCCCGCCTCGGCATCGATGCGGATCGTATCGCCGTCCTCGACCAGCGCGATCGGCCCGCATTCAGCCGCTTCCGGCCCGACATGACCAATGCAGAAGCCACGCGTCGCGCCAGAGAAGCGGCCGTCTGTGATGAGGGCCACCTTCTCCCCCATGCCAAGGCCATAGAGCGCTGCGGTGGTGGAAAGCATCTCCCGCATTCCCGGGCCGCCCTTCGGCCCCTCGTAACGGATCACCACAACTTCACCCTCGTGGATCGCACGATTTTCGACCGCGCGGAACGCATCCTCCTCGCAATCGAAGCAGCGCGCCGGCCCTTCAAATTGCAGTCGGTGCATCCCTGCGACTTTCACGATCGCGCCCTCGGGGGCAAGGCTGCCCTTCAGCCCCACTACGCCGCCGGTCGGCGTGATTGGCGATCTGGCCTCGTAGATCACTTTCTGCGCTGGGTTCCACGTTACCTTGTCAATGTTCTCACCAAGCGTGCTCCCCGTGACGGTGAGGCAGTCGCCATGAAGCAGCCCTTCTGCCAACAGCGTCTTCATAAGCATGTAAACGCCTCCGGCCTCATACATGTCCTTGGCGACATACCTACCACCGGGCTTCAGATCTGCGCAGTAAGGTGTTGTCTTGAATATCTCGGCCACATCGAACAGGTCGAACTTGATCCCCGCCTCATGCGCCATCGCAGGCAAGTGAAGCGCGCCATTAGTCGAGCCACCTGTCGCCGCGACGATGCGCGCCGCATTTTCGAAAGCCTGACGTGTGCAAATGTCTCGCGGCCGGATGTTTCGCGCCAACAGTTCCATCACTTGCGCGCCAGCGGCCACCGCGATCTGCTCTCGCGAGGTGTAGGGCGCCGGAACCATATTGCTGTTGGGCAACGAGAGACCGATCGCTTCGCCCACGCAGGCCATAGTGTTGGCAGTATACTGGCCGCCGCAGGCGCCATGACCGGGGCAGGCAACTTTCTCGAGCGCGTGAACTTCCTCTATCGGGCAGGCGTGCGCGGCGTATTTTCCGACCACCTCGAACACGTCTACTACCGTGACGTCCCGCCCTTGATAGCGGCCGGGCAGTATTGACCCGCCATAAACGAAGATCGACGGCACATTGAGCCGTAGCATCGCCATCATCATGCCCGGCAGGGACTTGTCGCATCCCGCGAAGCCGACCAGCGCGTCATAGCAATGGCCGCGCACTGAGAGCTCGACTGAATCAGCAATTACCTCACGGCTGACGAGGCTGGACTTCATGCCCTGGTGCCCCATCGCGATCCCATCGGTAACGGTGATGGTGTTGAAGCGGCGCGGCATCCCGCCCCCCTGCTCAACCCCTCGACGCGCAGCATCCGCCTGAGCATCGAGCGTGGTGTTGCACGGCGCGCTATCGTTGCCGGCAGATGCGAGCGCGACGAACGGGCGCGCGATTTCCTCTTCGCTCAGACCCATCGCATAATAATAACTGCGATGTGGAGCACGCTCGGGACCAACCGAAACGTGCCGGCTTGGCAAGCGAGACTTGTCGAACTGTTGCGTCATGTGCGTTGCGCTAGGCCGCGCCGACCACCTGCGCAACCCTTCCCGTCAGCCACAAAGCTTGTCGAGCGCCCGCTCCACACCGTCCATCGTGAACGGCTTCATCAATTGCGGGCGATTGCGATGCCGATCGATGATCGAATCATTACCGCCCCCGGTTGCGAACACGAATGGAATGTCGGCGGCTTCCAAAGCATCGGCGATCGCCCAGCTCTTCTCTCCGCCCCGCAAGTTCACGTCGAGGATAGCGCAGTCGACAGCGCCGGCCGCAAGCAGAGATAGCGCGTCTGACCCACAATCCGCCGTTCCGGCACAGACCCGGCCAAGCGCATCGACGAAATCCTCCAGCATCATCGCGATCAGCGGTTCATCTTCTACGATCAGGACTCGGTCGGCCATCCTACCGCCATATCAAGCCAGGACAGCGACGCAACCCCGTCACCCTTGCGTCAACGCCTCCCGAGCGGCTTCAGCGAGTTGCTGCACCGAAAAAGGTTTGGGCAGGAAGGAGACATTTCCGATGTCGATCGACTTGCGCAACTGTTCCTCAGCATAGCCCGACATGAAGAGAATCGGAAGGGTGGGGAAACGATCCCGCACTTTGCGCGCCATCGTCGGCCCGTCCATCGTCGGCATCACCACGTCTGAAATCAACAGGTCCGGCGCCTGGCAGGTTTCGAGCAGTTCGAGTGCGGCCTCGCCATTCTCGGCGCTCATGACAGTGTAGCCCTGACGCGAAAGGGCCCGTTCAGCAACAGCGCGCACCATCGCCTCGTCCTCAACAAGCAGCACGGTACCCGTGCCCCACAGGTCGGTCTGCTTTGGCCGGGTCGGAATGCGTGTCGGTGCAACCGTCGCGGCGTTATGGACCGGCAGGTAAATAGTGAACGTCGCTCCCTGCCCCGGCCGTGAGTCCGCGAAGATATAGCCGCCAGACTGTTTGACGATCCCGTAAACGGTAGAGAGCCCCAGCCCGGTGCCCTTGCCGATTTCCTTGGTAGTGAAAAATGGCTCGAATATCTTGGGCAGAACCTCCGGCGGGATGCCGGTGCCGGTGTCCGAGATCTCAAGCGTAGTATAATCGGCCGCAGGCATGATGTCGCCGCGGTCGCGCACCTCGGCGATTGTCGCGGCGCGGGTTCGAATCGTCAGCGTCCCCCCACCATGCGGATTGCGGGAGAGCATTGCATCGCGAGCGTTTACTGCGAGATTTACCACCACCTGCTCAAGCTGCCCCGGGTCGGCGCGCACCGGCCCCAGATCACGACCATGGCTTACGTTTAGCGTGACAGTCTCGCCGAGCAGTCGTTTCAAAAGATTTGACACTTCCGAAACAACGTCCGGCAACTGCAATATCTGTGGGCGCAACGTCTGCTGGCGCGAAAAGGCAAGCAACTGCCGCGTCAAGCCAGCTGCGCGGTTTGAATTACTGCGTACCTGCTGGATATCGTCATAATCGCTGTCGCCGGGCGAATGGCGCATCAACATCAGGTCGCAATGACCCAGGATCGCGGTCAGGATGTTGTTGAAATCGTGCGCGACACCGCCGGCCAGCTGGCCCACCGCCTGCATCTTCGTTGCCTGCGCGACCTCGCGCTTCAGTCGTGATTCCTCGCTATTGTCCTTTAGGCTGAGCACCACCGCCGCCGGGCCAAGGCCACGCGCGCCGGCGATCGTCAACGCGATCGGCTCGTCCGGATGATCCCGCAGCCGTACTGCCATGTCACTCGATTGGGCGGCGCCGTTGGCGAAACGGCGGACCGCATCGGCCACTGCCGCTTTGTCCTCGCGCACGACTAGGTCACCAGGATAGAGCGGCGGCGCAGCCGGATCGATCCCTGCGGCCCGGGTAAAGGCGGCGTTCATCTGAAGGAACCGCCCTTCTCGATCGACCAGCGCTATTCCCACCGGCATCAAAGAAACCAGCGTGCTAATATAACTCGACGCGGTTGGGCCATCGGCCACCGGCAGTTCCTCGTCATCGAGCATCGCGATCAGGATTGGTCCGCCGTCATTCTCTGCAAACGGCACCTGAACAAGCCGAAGAGGGTTTCCGTCCAGGCCCTCGCGCTCAAACCGCACCAGCCCGCGGCTGTCGGTAATCAGGAAGCTCGCGAAATCCAGGCCGTCAACGCCGCCTTCGCCATTGCCCAGTGCGCGATGCCGGAATACGGGGTTAGCCGAAAGGATCCGCCCGTCTGCGGCGATCATCGCGGCCATTATCCCGGCAGCGCCGAGGCGATTACCGAGATCGCCGGCGAGTGCGCCCGTCAGCCGATCTATTCGATCCGAGTGCGCGGCGCGGACGAAGCGCCAGATCAGCATATCCTGCTGATCGCCCGCGCGGGCGATTTCTGCGCTTACCGGTTGCTCGTCTAGCCTCAGCTGACCCACCTGCGCCTGCCCGTCGCGCCAAGCAATGCGGCCTGCAGCGATCAACGTTGACGTTCCGGAATCACCTAGCGACAATTCGGGCGGCGTCGGAAAACCGCCGAACATCGCCTCGTAGCGATCGTTGGCGCATACCAGCCGCCCGGTGCGATCAGTAATTGCGATCGCGTCCTGTGCCGTCTGAACAACGGCTCGAACGAGGCTCAAATCCAGTTCGCTCACGCGATCCTCACGCGGCCGACTCAGCGAACGCCACGCGATCGCAGCGCCGCCGAACACGATCGCTGTGCCGCCGAAACCGGCCGCAAAAACCTTGTTTCCCACCAGCCAGAGCACCAGCAATGCGGCGGACAAGCCCGCCCCCACCGCTATCAAAAATGAAGCGCCCGGGGTAAATCCGGCAGAAAAGGTAAGCGGTTTAGGAGCCATGACTGCGGGTGATCCTTTGCCACCCGCCAGACGTCAAGCACGGGGGGACAGCGAGTACGATCACCAGATACGAACGCGCGCTTCGGGAGCAAGGTAAAGTCGGTCGCCCGCCTTCGCACCGTAGGCGGCATACCAAGGATCGAGGTTGCGGACCGTGAGCACCCGATAATGCCCTGGCGAGTGCGGATCCGAAAGAAGCGCCTGCCGCAACGCCGGCTCGCGTTGTTTGATCCGCCACACCTGAGCCCAGCCCAGATAGAATCGCTGATCGCCGCTCGTGCCGTCGATCACCGATGCTGCTTTACCACCAAGCGTTGCGTGATAAGCGTCTATCGCAATCGTCAGCCCGGCAAGGTCAGCGATATTCTCGCCTAGCGTCAAACCGCCCTGAATATGCTGACCCGGTAGCGGTTCGTAGGCGTCATATTGCGCGACAAGCTTGTCCGTGAAGCTATTGAAGCGCGTGGCGTCCTGGGCGGTCCACCAGTCGGTCAGCTTTCCGCTGGCATCGTATTTGCGACCTTGATCGTCAAAACCATGGCTGATCTCATGACCGATCACTGCGCCGATCGCGCCGTAGTTCACTGCAGGATCTGCCTTCGGATCGAAGAATGGCGGCTGGAGAATTGCCGCCGGGAAGACAATCTCGTTCATCGGCGGATTGTAATAGGCGTTGATCTCCATCGGCGTCATAAACCATTCGTCGCGGTCAACCCGATTGCCGATCTTGTTAAGGTCTCGCTGGAAATCGAATTCATTCGCCCGCGCCACGTTCCCAAACAAATCGCCACGCTTGACGACCAGTTTTGAATAATCACGCCACTTTTCAGGATAACCGATCTTGGGACGGAAGGTGGCGAGCTTGGCGAGCGCTTTCTGCTTTGTTTCCGGCGCCATCCATTCGAGCTTACGGAGCCGCTCACCCATTGCGCCGATCAAATTCTTCACCAGTTCGTCGGCCGCCGCCTTCGCCTCGGGCGGAAAGTACTTTGCGACATAGGCGCGACCGATATCCTCGCCCAACTCATCCTTGATGAGATCGCTAGCGCGCTTCCACCGTGCGGGCTGCTCCGGCGTGCCCGATAAGGTGGTACCGTAGAACTCAAAACGCGTCTTATCGAAATCGATCGACAGGAAACGGGCATAGCTACTCAGAGTGCGGAGCATCAAATGGTCCTTCAGCACCGCGATCGGCGTCGCCGCCCAAACTTTAGCTTCCTTGGTGAGGGCGGTTGGTTGGGCTATGAGATAATAGCCGCCGAGGGGCATGCCGGCCGCCCTGGCGAACGCCGCCCAATCGAACCCAGGTGCGCGCGCCGCCAGATCGGTGAAGGCGATTTTGTTGTAGGTCTTGTCCGCATCGCGGCTCTCGATCCGGGTCCAGTGCGCGGCCGCCAGCTCCTTCTCGAACGCGAACACCGCCGCCGCCCGCTGTTCCGCGTCCGGTTCGCCAGCCAGCGTCAGCATCCGCGCGAGATACGCCTGATACGCGGCGCGCGTCTCGGCCAGCTTGGGATCGTCCTTCAGATAATAATCGCGGTCCGGCAGCCCCAGCCCGCCCTGCGACAGATTGACGATATAGGTGTCAGGGGCCTTGTCATCCTGACCAACGCCGACGTTGAACAGATCCGCCACGCCATACCGCTGCATCCGCCCAGCCTCGACCGCCAGCGCGCGCTTGTCCGTCGTCGCCCTGATCGCGGCGAGCCACGGCTTCACCGGCGCCGCGCCCTTCGCGTTCACCGCCGCCTCGTCCATGAAGCTGGCATAGAAATCGCCAGACTTGTTGCCCGGCTGCTTCGACACCTCCTCAAGCAGATCGTGCATGCGCCGCTGCGAGAGATCCTGCAGCTTGTGGAACATGCCGAAGGAGGCGCGGTCCGCCGGGATCTGCGTTACCTTCTGCCAATCGCCATTGGCATAATCATAGAAATCCCGGCCGGGCGGCACGGCGGTGTCGCGCCCCGCCATGTCGACCCCGAAATCGCCGATCGCGGGGCGATCCTGATCCACCGGCGCCGATCGCGGGGCAGTCTGCGCCAGCGCGGCAGCGCCAGCCGAAAGGAGCAGGGAGGCAATGATTAACGAACGCATCGACGGGTAATCCTATGACACCAAAGCGGGATGACCGTGATGTACGCCGATGACACGCCTCGTCAATCTTAGTTGCGAATGCGACGATTTCGCCACTTGCGCGCGATCCACACCCGCCAGCCGACCATCGACAGGAAATAGCCCCCGATCGCGAACGACGCGCTCACGATCAGCAGCCCGATCGCGGTGGCGGGGGCTGCATCCGACATCAGCCACTGCATCCAGCCCGATTCCACCGCATCGCGCACCGGATCACCGGGCAGCGCCGTATCGATGTGCAGCGCCCACTTCCCGATCCAGTAAGCGCCGACCCACAGCGGCGGGGTGGTCAGCGGATTGGTGATGAAGGTGGTGAGCGCTGCCGCCGGGATGTTCGCGCGCAACGGCAGCGCCAGCAGCGCGGAAAACGGGATTTGCGCGACCGGGAAGAGGATGCCCGTCACCATCCCCAGCGCCACGCCGCGCGGCACCGACCGGCGCGTGAACCGCCACAGATGCGGCGCCAGCACGCGATGCGCCACCGGGCGCAGCAGGCGGCTTTGCTCCATCGATTCGCGCGTGGGCAGGTTACGACCGCACCACGCGGCGAACCGCTGCCACAACCCACGCCTTTCTGATGCCATCAGCCGCGCTCGCGCAGCACGCGCCCCGCCTCGCGCTTCCACTCGCGCTCCTTGATGGCGGCGCGCTTGTCGTGATCCTTTCGCCCCTTGGCGAGCGCCAGTTCGACCTTCGCCCGGCCCTGCCCGTTGAAATAGACCGACAGCGGCACGAGCGTCATGCCCTGACGCGCGACGGCGCCGTGAAGCTTGTTGATCTCGCGCTCGTGCAGCAACAGCTTGCGCGGGCGGCGCGGCGAATGATTGAAGCGGTTGCCGTGGCTGAATTCGGGCACGTTCGAATTAATCAGCCAGACGCCGCCTTCGTTCACCTCGGCATAGCTTTCCGCGATCGAGCCTTCGCCGAAACGCAGCGACTTCACCTCGGTGCCGGTGAGGACGATCCCCGCCTCGAACTTGTCCTCGATCGAATATTCGAACCGGGCGCGCCGGTTTTCGGCGACGATCTTCTTCTTGTCGAAGGTGGCGGGCTTGGGACGCGACATATTGGGTGCGATGTAAGGTTACAGTGCCGCGCGCGCCAGCCCCGCGTCCACCGCCGCCCGCGAGGCCTCCCCCGGCCAGGTCATCGGCAGGCGCAGGCCAGCGGGGAACTCGGGGCGCACCTTCGTCATGGCATATTTCACCGGGCCGGGCGACGCATCGGTGAACAGCGCGAGATGCAGCGCGAAAAGCCGGTCGTGCAGCGCAAGCGCGGCGGCGTAATCGCCCGCTGCGCACGCCTTCTGCATATCCGCGCACAGGCGCGGCGCGACATTGGCGGTGACCGAGATGCACCCCACACCGCCCATCGCGTTGAAGGCAAGCGCGAGATCGTCATTGCCCGACAGCTGGCAGAAACCATCGCCCAGCGCGGCGCGATGCTGCGACACCCGCTGGAGCACCCCGGACGCATCCTTCACCGCCACGAACACCGACGGGAAATCGGAAACGATGCGGATAAGCGTTTCCGGCTGGATATCGGTAACGGTGCGTGCCGGCACGTTATAGAGCACGATCGGCAGCGCGGCATTCGCCGCCAGCGCCGCGAAATGCTGGTAGATGCCGTCCTGCGACGGGCGATTGTAATAAGGCGGCACCATCAGCGCCGCATCCGCCCCCGCCTCCTTCGCAGCGATCAGGTTCGCGGCGGCGACGCGGGTATCGTTCGATCCCGCGCCCGCGATCACCGGCACGCGGCCTTTCGCCTGATCGACGCAGGTGCGCACGATCGCGAACTGCTCCTCCTTGGTCAGCGTGGCCGCCTCCCCGGTAGTCCCGCATGGCACCAGTGCGGCGGAGCCTTCGGCGATCTGCCACTCGACGAGATCGCGATACGCCGATTCGATAAAGGCGCCATGCGCGTCGAATGGCGTCACAAGCGCCGGAATAGAGCCGGAAAACATGATTTTGCGTTCCTGAATGCGCGAAGATGGTAGGTTCGTTCAGGACAGATACGGGTAGAGCCGCTACTCTGTCCACATGGTGACTGGATTGAAGGCAGGTGTGTTGATCGGATTGCTCGCAGGGGCCGGCGCGGCTTTGGCGCTCGCGCAGGACAGGGACGATTCATACGTGACGCGCATGGCGAATGCGCGTGCCGAACAGACGGAGACGCAGGCGGCCGCTCCGGTTCGCGTCGTGCCCGCCGCGAATGTGAACGGGTTGGCGCAATCGTTCGCGCAGTGGAAGACGCTGCAGCAGACCGATGCGTTGCCGTTCGACAGCTACGCCACGTTCCTGCTCGCGCATCCCGGCTGGCCCGGGGAAAGCGCCAATCGCCGGGCGGCGGAGAGGCAGGCCGCGACGGGCACCGCCTCGCCATCCGCGCTGATCGCCTATTTCCGCCGCTTCCCGCCGCAATCGGCGGCCGGCGGCCTGGCTTATGCACGCGCGCTGGCGGCGACCGGGGCGATCGCGCAGGCCAATGACGAGGCGCGCGCGGCGTGGCGGCGCGGCACGCTTTCGGCCAGCGACGAGGCGGCGTTGCTCCAGCAATTCGGCGGCGCGCTGCGCACCGAGGATCACGACGCCCGCATGGATACGCTGCTGTGGCAGGGCGCCACCAGCGTCGCGGCGCGCCAGATCACGCTGGTCTCCGCATCGCAACGCCCGCTGCTCGAGGCGCGGCTGGCGTTCCGCAGCGGGGCGGCGAACGCCGCGGACCTCGCCGCGCAATATGACGCGATCGGCGAGCGCGACGCGGGATATATCGCCGACAAGGCCACCTGGCTCGGCCGCACCAACCCGCTCGCCGCCCGCGCCTGGCTTGCGCGCACGCGGGCGCCGGGGATCAACCGCCCCGGCAATCCCGAGAAATTCTATCTCGTGCTCTATGCCACCGCGAAAGGCGCCGCGGCGGACGGGCAGTGGCAGACCGCCTATGACATCGCGCGGCAGGTCGACGACGCCTATCCCGCCGGGACCGATGTCTCGACCAAATCCTATGGCGAGCGCGATCAATATACCAATCTCGTCTGGCTGGCCGGGCAGGCCGCGCTCAACAGGCTCAATCGCCCGGCCGACGCGATGCCGCTGTTCGATCGCTACGGTCGCGGCACGATCGCGCCGCAAACGCGCGCGAAAGGCTTCTACTGGGCAGCGCGCGCCGCCGAGGCCGCCGGCCGCACCACCGAGGCGAGCGGCTTTTTCGAGCGCGCCGCGGGCTTCCGCGATCAATATTACGGCCTGCTCGCCAACGAGCATCTGGCGCGCACGCTCGTGCCGCCGCCGGCGGTGAGCGCAAGCCCGGCCAGCCCGGCCGCGCGCGCCGCATTCTACGGCCGCGAGGTGGTTCGCGTCGCGCAGTTCCTCGGCTCGATCAACGACTGGCAGGATCAGACGGCGTTCGTGAAACAGATCGCCGCCGATGCCACCAGCGATACCGATCACCTGCTCGCCGATGAGCTGTCGCGCGCGCTCGGCCGCCCCGATCTGGGGGTGCTCGTCGGGCGCAAGGCGATGATCAACGGCCTGACCGAATATGTCGCGACCGGCTTTCCCACCGTCCCGGTCCCCGGCGGCTATGAGGACGAATGGACAATGATCCATGCGATCTCGCGGCAGGAGAGCAATTTCGACCGGATGGCCGTTTCCGGCGCGGGCGCGCGCGGGCTGATGCAGCTGATGCCGGGAACCGCGCGCGAACAGGCCGCCAAAATGGGCCTTGCCTACAACGTCGGCGCGCTCACCAGCGACACGGGCTATAACGTCCAGCTCGGATCGACCTATTTCCAGCGGATCTTCAAGCAGTTCGGCAGCTATCCGCTGGCGATCGCGGCCTATAACGCCGGGCCGGGCAACGTGAACAAATGGCTCGCCGCGAATGGCGATCCGCGCACCGGCACGGTGGACTGGGTCGATTGGGTCGAGGCGATCCCGTTCAGCGAAACGCGCAGCTATGTGCAGCGCGTGCTGGAGAATGCGGTGGTCTATGACCTGATGAACCCGCAACGCGCGCGCAGCCGCGGCCCGGCGAACCTGAGCTGGTATCTCGGACGCTCGAAACGGGGCTGATCGGTGGACCGCCCCAATTACATCACGCCCGCCGGCTATGCGGCGTTGCGCGCCGAATATGAAACGCTGTTCGGCAAGGAGCGCCCCGCGCTGCTCGATACGATCGCGTGGGCCGCGGGAAACGGCGATCGTTCCGAAAACGGCGACTATATCTACGGCCGCAAGCGCCTGCGCGAGATCGACCGGCGGCTCGGCTGGCTGTCGAAACGGATGAAGGCGGCCAAGGTGGTCGATCCCGCGCAGTCCCCCGATCGCAGCCGCGTGTTCTTCGGGGCGACCGTGACGGTGGCGGACGAGGACGACAATCATCGCACGCTCACGCTGGTCGGCGACGACGAGGCGGACGCCGGGAACGGGCGGATCGGCTGGAACGCCCCGATCGCGCGCGCGCTGCGCGGCGCGACCGTCGGCGATCTGCGCCGCGTATCGCTTCCCGCCGGCGAACGCGAATATGAAGTGATGACGATAACTTATCCGCACGGTTGACGGCCGACGCGCCGGGGGCGATCAGGCGGCATGACCGACGACAATCGCAATCTCAACGTCGCGCTGCTGATCGATGCGGACAATGCATCGTGGCATGCGATCGACCCCGTGCTCACCGTGCTCGCCGAGCTGGGCAGCGTCAACGTCCGCCGGGTCTATGGCAACTGGACCAAGCCGGAGCTGAAGGGATGGCACGACATGACCGTGAAATACGGCATCGAGCCACAACAGCAGTTCGACCTGACCAAAGGCAAGAACGCCACCGACATGAAGATGACGATCGACGCGATGGACCTGCTCTATCGCGGGCGCGTGCGCGCCTTCGGCATCATGTCATCCGACAGCGATTTCATGCCGCTGGCGATGCGCATCCGGCAGGACGGTCATGACGTCTATGGCTTCGGCGCGAGCCGCACGCCGCAGGCATTCCAGAACGCCTGCACCCGCTTCATCGACGTCGACAAGCTGATAGAGACGCCCGCCCCGTC
>NZ_SCNL01000039.1 GCF_005502745.1 Sphingomonas sp. 3P27F8 | reverse complement strand
CGGATTTGCGTTTGCTTTCGGCGTCTGATCTTCGTCAGGTGGCGGATGAGCTGCGGCTGGAGGTGATTTCGGCGGTGGGCCAGACGGGTGGTCATCTGGGGTCTGGCCTTGGGGTTGTGGAGCTGACGACGGCGCTTCATTACGTGTTCGATACGCCGCGGGATCGCCTGATCTGGGATGTCGGGCATCAATGTTATCCGCACAAGATCCTGACGGGTCGGCGCGCGCGGATCCGCACGCTGAGGCAGGGCGGGGGTCTTTCGGGTTTCACGAAGCGCAGCGAGAGCGAGTATGATCCGTTCGGCGCGGCGCATTCGTCGACGTCGATTTCGGCGGCGCTGGGGTTTGCGATCGCGAACAGGCTGTCGGGAGCGCCGGGCAAGGCGATCGCGGTGATCGGCGACGGGGCGATGTCGGCGGGCATGGCCTATGAGGCGATGAACAACGCGGAGAGCGCGGGCAACCGGCTGGTGGTGATCCTGAACGACAACGACATGTCGATCGCGCCGCCGGTGGGGGGGCTGTCGGCGTATCTGTCGCGGATCGTGTCGAGCCGCGAGTTCCTGTCGCTGCGCGAGGTGATGAAGCGGATCGCGCGGCGGCTGCCGCGCCCGTTCCACAATGCCGCGCGCAAGACCGACGAGTTCGCGCGCGGGATGACGATGGGCGGCACGTTGTTCGAGGAGCTGGGCTTTTACTATGTCGGGCCGATCGACGGGCACAATCTGGATCATCTGATCCCGGTGCTGGAGAATGTCCGCGATGCCGAGGAGGGGCCGATCCTCGTCCATGTGGTGACGAAGAAGGGCAAGGGCTATGCCCCGGCGGAGGCGGCGGCGGACAAATATCACGGGGTGCAGAAGTTCGACGTGATAACGGGCGCGCAGGCGAAGGCGCCGCCGGGCCCGCCGGCCTATCAGAACGTGTTCGGCGATGCGCTGGCGGACGCGGCGGATCGCGATCCGCGGGTGTGCGTGATCACGGCGGCGATGCCGTCGGGCACCGGGGTGGACCGGTTCGCGAAGCGGCACCCGGCGCGCGCGTTCGACGTGGGGATCGCCGAGCAGCATGGCGTGACGTTCGCGGCGGGGCTTGCGGCGCAGGGGATGCGGCCGTTCTGCGCGATTTATTCGACGTTCCTGCAGCGCGCCTATGACCAGGTGGTGCATGACGTGGCGATCCAGAACCTGCCGGTGCGCTTCGCGATCGACCGGGCGGGGCTGGTCGGCGCGGACGGGGCGACGCACGCGGGCAGCTTCGACGTGACCTATCTGGCCTCGCTGCCGAACTTCGTGGTGATGGCGGCGGCGGACGAGGCGGAACTGGTGCATATGGTCCACACCTGTGTGGAGCATGATGCAGGGCCGATCGCGGTGCGCTATCCGCGCGGCAACGGCACGGGCGCGGCGTTGCCGGCGGTGCCGGAGCGGCTGGCGATCGGCAAGGGCCGGGTGGTGCGCGAGGGCAAGACGGTGGCGATCCTGTCGCTGGGCACGCGGCTGGCGGAGGCGCTGAAGGCGGCCGATGCGCTGGAGGCGAAGGGCCTGTCGACGACGGTGGCGGACCTGCGGTTCGCCAAGCCGCTGGACGAGGAACTGATCCGGCGGCTGCTGACCACGCACGAGGTGGCGGTGACGATCGAGGAAGGCGCGATCGGCGGGCTGGGCGCACATGTGCTGACGTTCGCCTCCGACGCCGGGCTGATCGACGCCGGGCTCAGGCTGCGCACCATGCGCCTGCCCGACATCTTCCAGGATCACGACAAACCCGAAGCGCAATATGCCCAGGCCGGCCTCGACGCCGACCATATCGTCAAGACCGTCCTCACCGCACTCCGATGGAACGAGGCCGACACCGTCGGCGCCACAGCGTGACCGGCTGGTCAAAGGTCATCCTCGCCACCGCACTGATGACCATCGCACTGGCC
>NZ_SCNL01000038.1 GCF_005502745.1 Sphingomonas sp. 3P27F8 | reverse complement strand
GTAAGCGTCCGGTGAAGGCGTCGCGTCAGGCGGGACGGTAGTTCCACGGCAGCAGTTCATTGATCTGGCGGGCTGGATGGTCGGCGATGCGGCTGATGGTGTCGGTCAGCCATGCCTCGGGGTCGACGTCGTTGAGCCTGGCGGTTTCCACAAGGCTGTAGATGCCGGCGGCGCGGTGGCCGCCCTGGTCGGAGCCGGCGAACAGCCAGTTCTTGCGACCGACGGCAATACCGCGCAACGAGCGCTCGGCGGCATTGTTGTCGATCTCAAGGCGGCCATCGTCCGCATAGCGGGTAAGCGCCGTCCAGCGGGCGAGCGCATAGCGGATGGCGACCGCGAGGTCGGAGCGTCGGGACAGCTTCGGTCCGGTCGCGTCGAGCCACTGACGGAACGCATCGAGCAGCGGTCCAGCTCTGGTCTGGCGTACGTGTCGTCGCTCGTCCGGGGGCCGACCGCGCACGTCCTGTTCGACCGCATAGAGGCTGGCGATATGGTCCAGCGCCTCGCGGGCCGTGGCGGAGCCGGTTGCGGCATGGACGTCGAAGAACTTGCGCCTGACATGCGCCCAACAGGCTACCTCTGCGATGCGCTCGCCATAGAGCCTGTCGAACCCGGCATAGCCATCGGCGTGCAGATCGCCCTGGAATGTTCGCAAGTGCGCGACGGGGCGTTCGCCCTTGCGGTCGGGCGCGTAGCGAAACAGCACGGCAGGCGGGGCCTCGCCGCCAGCCCCGCGCTCGTCGCGCACATAGGTCCACAGCCGGCCCGTCCTGGTGCGACCGGCGCCGGGGGCCAGAACCGGCACGGGCGTGTCGTCGGCGTGGAGGGTTACGCCACCCATGACGTGGCGCTCGAGCGCGTCGACCAGCGGGTCGAGGAGCGCGGCCGAGCGCCCGACCCAGTCGGCGAGGGTGGAGCGGGCAAGGTCGACGCCCTGGCGCGCGTAGATGCCCGACTGGCGATAGAGCGGCAGATGGTCGGCGTATTTGGACACCAGCACATGTGCGAGCAGCCCGGCACCGGGCCGACCCCGCTCGATGGGCATGGACGGCAGCGGCGCCTGCACGATGCGCTCGCATGACCGACAGCTCAGCCGCGGCCGGACGTGGCGCACGACCCGGAATGAGGCGGGCACATAGTCGAGCTGCTCCGTGACGTCCTCACCCATACGCCGCATGGCACCACCGCAGTCGGGGCATACGCACGGTGCGTCATGCACGACCTCGGTGCGGGGCAAATGGTCGGGCAGCGGCTGTCGATACGGCTTGGCGGTCTCCCGTCTCCGGGTGGCCACCGGCATCGCCGCCGTGGCGGCTTCCGCCTCGCGTTCCTCCAACCCTAGTTCCAGCTGGTCAGCCTGATGCGTCAATTTCTCCGACGAACGGCCGAAGGCCATGCGCCGCAGCCGCGCGACCTGCATCCGCAACTGCTCCAGCTCGGCGCCGACAGCAATGAGCATGGCCTTCAGGAGGGCGATATCGTCGGGCAGCGAGGCGGCATCGGGCGACACGCCTGCTTATACCAGAACAGTCGTGCCGATACACGCGAAAGCCGCAGGAAACCGTGCTTTTTACCAGGCCAGGGTCGGCTGCGAGGACCGGATCGGATGCCGCCAGTCCACCCCTTCGAGCAGCATCGACAACTGCGCCGGGGTCAGCACTGCGACGCCGTCCGCGGTCGTCGGCCAGGTGAACCGACCACGCTCCAGACGCTTGGCATGGAGGACGAGGCCCTGACCATCCCACCACAGCAGCTTGACCAGATCGCCGCGCCTGCCCCGGAAGGCGTACACCGCACCCCCGAACGGATCCTGGCGCAGCCGCTGCTGCACCAGCGCCGCCAGTCCGTCGAAACCCTTGCGCATGTCCGTGACCCCGGCCGCCAGATACACCCGGACGCCGCTCGGCGGCCCGATCAAGCGAACCCGGCCAGCACGGCCTTCAGCACCCGCGCGTCGATGGGAGGTGCCAGGCGGATGCGCTGCCCGGCCGGGCCGACCACCTCCACCACACCCGGTCCGAGCGGCTCCGGCTGCGGCGCCATGGGCACGTTCGCCACCTCGACCGGCACGAACGCCGCGCCCGGCAAGGGCAAAGCTTCGCTTGCGACCCCGTCGCGCAGCAGCGTGCGTCGCCAGCGGTACACCAGCGACGTGCACACCCGGTGACGCCGTGCCACGTCCAGCACGCTCGCCCCCGGCATCATCGCCTCCGACACGATCCGCGCCTTGTCATCGTCGCTGAACCGTCGCCGCGGCTCTGCCCCAACCATCTCGATAATTCGCGTCGCCATAATGCCGCACCGGTGCCTGCCACAGTGCCGCACCTGTGGCTTGCGCATCACCTCGTCAGCAAGGCGGGGAACACCGGACGCTTACG
>NZ_SCNL01000037.1 GCF_005502745.1 Sphingomonas sp. 3P27F8 | reverse complement strand
ATTCAGTTCATACCGCTTGGCCACCATCATCCGCTCCGCGTCTCAACACGGATACCTATGAATCAGCGATCACTCCCCTTGGGAATCCTGAATGTCGATCCGTCCTAGCGTTGTTTACTGCGTTACCTGCCAGTCGTCATCGCGTCCGCCATTGGCGACGGAGGGGGACTAGATCCAGAAACCAAGCCGAGTTGAACCAGCATTCGGCGGCACCAGCCTCCGTGTACTCGCGGAACGCCATGCCTCGTGAGTTCGCTGTAAACCGCGCGGTGGTGACTCCCGGTGTACGCCGCGACTTCACGGACAAAGGCCATCTCACCGGCCAAGCGGCGCAAGCCATCCCGACAGACCCCCTTGCCAGGGCCATAGCGAACGATTGCGAGCCCAGCGGAATTGACGGCAGCGACAGCCTCCGGGAAGCTCGACCCGAGAACTTCAGCAGCGTCGCGCAGCGCAATATGCGTGACCCCCACGCCGCTGCCGGAATACCATGCGCGACCGCGCTGAAAGGTCGAAACAACTGCAGGGTCGACCATGATCCGCCGGACTGCGAGGTCGCCTTGGGGCAAATAGTAACGGGCGCCATATCGTAGCAGCGCACCGATTGCCGCTCCCCAAGGCTTTTCCCCCGGAAATGCCGCCAAGACCTTTTCGAGGCGATCCGCAGTCGAAGGAGGACTCGCCTGCAACGCGCCCTTGCGGAGCCGATCCACAAGCGCCTCCACAGATTGTTTGACAACCTGATGTCCCCGAAGCGCATGAACGCGAGGATCGTCGACAGCTTCGATGTAGCCAGCCTTAGCGATTTGATCGACCGCGTAGACCGGCACATCCAGTGCGGCGCCGGCTGCCCCAGCCGTCATGCAGTCACGAAGCAAGTTCACTAATTCATCGATGTCTTTCGAGTGATACCGAGCTCTCGTGCGTTGTTCGCTCGGGAGCTTGTCGTACCGGACGACGCCCGCGTCCCTCAGATGTTTGAGCTCACGGGAGCTTATGTTCAGCAGGCGGCTGACCTGCGTGGTTGTATAATAGGGCGCTTCTCCCGTCGCGAACACGTCTGCGGTCCGGCCGTCGAGGGTGCTGAGCGCGATACTAAAGAGTTCCGCACCTTCGGATGTCCGCCCGGTCAACCAGCGCAGGTCGTTCCGCAATGCGTCGTACGCCACGAGGTCATCAGCCATCGCGTCGGTCAGCGCACTGACCTCCGTGCGAATAGAGTGAGGCCAACCCCTGAGCATTCTGGCACCGGCGCAAATAACCTGCGCAACGACGGTGGGTGGTTGCTCGATCAACTTGTGGATCGCGAACCAGCTTCGTTGGCTGGAGAACACGATTCCGGCCCGCAGGAGCGTCGCGAGTAAGGTCGTTCGGGAAAACCTCTGAATGCAGGATGGAAGCGCCTTGATAGCTTCCGCTCCGACATCCTCTTGATGCGACATCAAATTGGCTGCCTGCCGGTAGTCATCCGCCAGCGCGGCCGCTAAGGATGCCGAGCCAGACGGCGCGATCAGCGCTCCGCAATGATCGCAGTTACCGATGCCTCTCGCATAACGCCATTGAAGCGGCCCGCAGCTCGGGCAGGCATCGACGAGAAGTTCCAACGACTCCGGGCAGTATGGCAACAGCCGGTTGAGCCATGCCGCTCGATGATGCGGCTGTTTCATGAGAGAAAGCGGTCCAACCCGGCGGCGACGAAGCTCGATAACCTTTCGGGGTACGACGACGTCTGCAAGCGCAAGCATGTTGCGCGTCATCGGCGTATAGCCGTGTGACGATAGTTGCGCGGCATTCACCTTCATGATTGTAGCCACAGCGTCGAGTACCTGGGGCCTTGCAACCTGAACTTGCCCGGGATCGAAAACGCGAACCCCGCCGTTGGAGAGGACCTGTTTGATCGACCGCACGCGGGAGTCGTGACAAGCGGCTGCCAACGCGCCGCAAAGGCTTTCGTCCGCCGCAGGCTTGTAGGGAAATCGCAACTGACGTGGACGATTAGTCATCCAATCCGCGCTCCCGTGCTGTTCTCGGAACTGGCACCGGGAACAATCGAAAACGGGTCGTGCATGACCCAATTCAACTTCATCGCGAACTGGCGCGTCGCTACGCTGAGATCGTGCCGCTCAACAACGGGTGAGCCCCGCCACAGCGCATGCAAGGTGGCTTCGCAAACTACGCGACACACCCTTCCGATATGGCCGCCGCTAGCGACAGCGAGCTGAGTCCTGATCCCGGGGCCGTCTAAACGTGCGACTGCATCAACGATGCCCGCCTCAGCCATCGACTGGTCAAGTCGTTTGCAGAAGCGCAGGAAATGGACGCGGTCCTCCTCATTATTGCGCACGTCCAAGGGCTTCAGCGTGAGGGGTGTTCCGAGCCGCGAAGCAAACTTCGGATTCTTGTTAAAGAAGACCTCGGAATCCTCATCGCCAACCAGAATGAGTGGTAGAACACCACGGTTGAGGAACGTCTTGAAGCGATCGGTGACCTGCCGCGCGTCAGTGGTCTTCCGATCCAAATGCTGAACCTCGTCGCAGACCAACCCCTCGACCTCAAGCTTCCGACTGAGATGCTGGACGCGCTCTTCCAGTTCGTCGAGCTTGGCTGGGCTATCCCAATGGTCATCACCGAGCTGCAGAAGGATGCGCCGGTAGAAGGCAGATACCGACGTCGTTTTGTCCAGCTCCAACACGACGATTTGGTACGGATTGGGCGGCAGACCCGCGGCTGCACGACGCAATGCCGCGGTCGCGACCAGGTGCTCGATCATGCGGGACTTCCCGGCGTTCGAGTGCTCAGACAACCGCCGTCCATCGATTGGACCACCGAGCAGAGGTTGCATCGACGCGAGGTAGGTGAGCAACTGCTCAACGACGAGTGTCTGCGGTCCGTGCTCAACGTAGTTGGCCTTAAAAAACGGCAAGACCCGCGCCACCCGTTCGGAGCGAGCGCGATGTGCGTAGTCTGGCTTCAGGTCGCCATGAGTCGGAGCTGGTTGATCGCCAAGCGGATCACTAGGTCGACGGCTGGGGGCGCTCACGTTCAGTCCCTCAGCCCGAGCTGATCGTCATCGGCGTCCCAATCGATCCCGCCGTCGAGATCCTCTTCTTCCAGCTGCTCAAGCATGAGCTGGTTGGTCCGGGGTGCAGGCTCCAAGCCGCCCCAATCAAACGGAGATTCTGGCAGCTTGGACTTGGCCCTTGACGACGGTTCCGGCCTGCCTTTCGTTTCCCGCTTCTGCGACGGACCAAGAGGAACGTCCACGCGCTCGGCCCCAGCGACTGCGGTTTCTAACAGCAGGTCGTCGAAGTTAGTCAGGTCCGGGTCGTCCTGAATGTTGCGCGCCTTCGACCTGATCTCGGCCATTTCGAGAATAGAGCTGACCGTCTTTGCAAACCGGAACGGCTGGGTGTGCATGTCGCGCCACGCACGCTTAAGATTATCCCCCCGGTGCCGCGCCTTCTCTTCGCTCGTCTGCGCGCCCGTCGCGCCTGAGGAAGCGCACCTCTGGTGAAATTTATGCTCTGCCCGGCTCAAGAAGGCGGTGTAATCGGGGTCGTCTGACCAGAGCGGTACGAACTGATTGGCGTGTTCGTCGAGAACCTCGATGGAATCCAGGTTCCAATCGTACACCCGGATATGCACGTCGCACTTCGCCGTGCCTTCGAGCCGCTGGCGAAATGCCTGCGACGACAAGTTGTTCGACAGGACCTGCGTAATGCCGTCCCGGTTCCAGCGATACAGAATACCGTCGAAGGTCACGCCGTCCGTGGTCAGGATACCCTGTACTGCCCGTGCCAAGTGCCGCTTGATTTCGCCCGGCGGCGTGAAGCGGATCTTGCCCTCGTGCATAATGTATTCGAGCATGACGTCGTTCGGGGATCGGCCGCCCAAAGCGCTGTGGCCCATGGCGTTCCATTCAAGCCGCAGCTCCTCATTTTTCCGTGCAAAGCTGTCACGCGTGAGCGAGGCCTCCGCCAGGGGATCACGCCGGATGGACCGCCGACGGCTGCGAGCCGACAGCACTGTCCCGGGGAGGCCATCCAGGCGTGCCTTCTTGAAGCCGAAGTAGTTTTCGAGATTGGATTTCTCATCCGGGGCGTACTTCTTCGCCAGCTCCACCCTCCGGATAACGTTGGTTAGATTTCCGATTGCCGAGGGTGGGATAATCGCCTTGTCATTGTCGCCACGAAGCCGGCCAATTCGCCCGAAAAGCAGCTGAGCCATCGGGTTCTGAGCGAGCGTGTGTTCGTCCAACGTCGGAGCCATGAGGGCCCCAAGGATCGCTGCCATCCCCATTTCCGATCGGTACGGGCCAGCGAACGGGATGCTGGGAAAGACGAACAAGGAGAAGGCGTCCATCACTTCGACGGTCTTCATCTTGCTGCTGGGAACTGGAACGTCTGATGAGAAAAGACATACCTGTCTGAACTCCGTGCCGTCGATGTAGACTAGCTCAAACGGGCGATGGACCGGCATGCTTTCTCCGGACGCCACGAAGTGCCGATCGGCTTCATGTCGGCCATATCGATACGCGTAGGTGTCCCGGGATTCTGACTTGTTGATCCGGTTGATCACCGTGGTCTTGCTTGGCGGCTTCGAGCCGATATTAGACGTCTCGACGTCGTTCAGCTGATGCCATGCACTGACCACGAGGGCATGACAGTCCATCTTCCTGATCGACTCATCCGACCAGAACAGCGCTGCACTCTGGTGCACCAGCGTAAGCGTCCGGTGAAGGCGTCGCGTCAGGCGGGACGGTAGTTCCACGGCAGCAGTTCATTGATCTGGCGGGCTGGATGGTCGGCGATGCGGCTGATGGTGTCGGTCAGCCAT
>NZ_SCNL01000036.1 GCF_005502745.1 Sphingomonas sp. 3P27F8 | reverse complement strand
AACCATCTCGATAATTCGCGTCGCCATAATGCCGCACCGGTGCCTGCCACAGTGCCGCACCTGTGGCTTGCGCATCACCTCGTCAGCAAGGCGGGGAACACCGGACGCTTACGCACCAGCCGGTCGGCAATGGCGGGCAGCTGTGAACGCCCCCGCTCCCGGCCGCTGCGGTTGCGCAACGCGCCGATGCGGCCATCGTGTGCTTCCAGATTGTTCATCCAACGGATGATGGACCGACCCGATGCCGATCGAGCGCCAGCCGCCGCTGAAGTGCGTGCAAAATCCTCAAGGACCTGCGCGTTGCGTGGCAGGCGATTGATGAGAGCGGCACGCGCAAGCTCGTATTTCCAGACTGCCCTTGGCTCTGCGGCCAGCACCGCCGCGCGGTCGAGTCCCAGATAGCGCCCCCGCCATTCCGAGAGGGTCGCGGCCGAGGCACTCGTATCCATGAGCTGGCCATCGGCAAACTGCTGCAAAACCCACTGAACCGTGGGCCGGACGTGAACGCCAGGAGCAGCCTCCACCAGGAACTCGTCTGTCGTCCCATCCACGACAAAACGCAGGACGAAGTCGTCTACCGCCTCCACGAACACGATCCGCGTCGACTTGTATAAGAGGACCGTTCCCGCGGGGATGGGCAACGCGTTCGGCATCTAGCTGGACGGTGACTTAAAACGGTTGAGCAGGGCGCGCAGCGCGTAGGCACGCGCGGGCCGTGGAAGAGTCACGGAAGTGTCCCTGCGGGGCTTCGCGCGTAAATCGAAGGCCACGATGCGCTTCAACATCATGGCATAGAGCTTGTCGACAGCGTGCGAACGCCGACCTCCGATCGCAGCAACGACGTCATCAAACAGTCCGTACCCGCCTGCCGCTGAAACAGACGCGCGAACTGCTGCAACCTCTTCAGAGCGGAAGGTGGTCAATCTTGCGTCGATAGCGATCTCATGCGCCTCGCGCATGGAGTCGTCCCGCCGGAAATCCTCACCGCAAATGTGTAGCATCGGCCCCAGCCCGACCGCAGCGAACGCCACGTCGATACGATCGAGGGGGCGGCGGATCCCCGGGGAGGCAAACCAATCCCGATTGGACTTGATCTCGCCGACGCGCACTGAGTTGTCATCGTACTCCATGATGACGTCAGGATACTTGTGGACCAGCTTACCATCGCCGCGCCGGAAGGTCAGGTCCAGAGGCTGGAACTGGAAGTCCAGGAAGCGCGGGTTCATCTCGAGGTGGTCGGCCACCGCCGGCTCGTTCGGCCCTTCCATGTACTGAAGCCGACGCGGTTTCTCGTAAAACGCCGCGCTCGTGCCGTACTCCTTATCATAGGTCATTCCGGTACGGACCATGCCGAGGTCGTTCGCCGCCCGGATAGCCACTAGGGTCCAGGATGCAGGATCCTTGGCGGCATCACCTTCCGCAACCATGCGATGCCGACGCGGCACTGGCATTGCCCGGTTTCGCACAGGGCGTCCTGACGGATACCACTGCGTAAGGGCCAGTGGCATCGGGTGTGCCGTCTGCGCCGCTGACAAGGCGAAGTTCATGACGCCGCGATCGCCCGGGTATCCGACCCGCAACGTGAGCCAATTTGGTAGTCCAACGTAGCCATGATGTCCCTTCACGAAACGCAGTCAGAGCTTCAGACGCTCAGCGCCCTCGCAACTCCACCCTAACCAGCTCGAGAAAACCGGTCAATGACCTGTTTTGTGTCGTTTCCGATATTGACCGGTCGTTGATCGGTCTATAACGGTGGCACATGACTGTTTACGACCTGTACCTTGTCGGCGAGAGACACCCTCTGACTGTCGCGGCACCCGTATCGAGTCTCTCCGAGCTTGATGCCGACCTGCGATCTACTCACCGCTATCAATTCAAGCTGGTCGGTGCGTACGAATGCGGCACTGAGCCGGACTGCCTGATCACCACCAGCTGCATCCGGATGCTCATCGAGCACGTCAGCTAGCCGAATACCTGGGGGCCTAACGTTATGATCTTCACCTACACCCAGTTCAAACCGGCTCGTTTGTTCGAGATCACTGGGATGACTCCCGACCTCCAACAGCTTTGGCGCAGGCGCGGACAACTTCCGTGGGGGAACGGAAAACCGCGGCCGATCACCGCGATCGAGGCCGCCGAGATTTTTCTACGCTATCAGCTCTCGCAAGTCGGGGTTCCCCCCAGCGAAAGCGCCGAGATCGGTCAGGTCAACGCGCCCATCGTCCTTTGGTACGCTCTGCTGGAAGTCGACGGCGCATGTGCGGTGAGAGGGCCCCTTAATCGTGTCGATGAGTTCCTCGAAGAATTTCGAATGACCCACAAGGTAGCAACTGATCTGACAGGCATTCATCAGGACACGAGCTACAGATTTCTTTACCGTTTCAACGGTGAGCAGGAGTTCACTGCGAGTTTTGCGCTGCCTGAGATAGGCCCACATTCACCATTCGCCACGCTTAACGTCATAGACCTGCACGGTATTGGTAGTTTGCTAGCTAGTAGAGCGGAAAGCCCCCTGATTCTAGTAGAAATTGCAGATTCGACAGTCCCGCGATCGGAATGGGTCACAAAGTTTACCGGGCCGCGGACATAAATAGGAAGTACCTTATGATCACCCGCTTTCAGACAAAGCAGACTGAATTTACGCAGCGCGACGTTATTAAGGTTGCCGGGTCCATTAGTTCGGGACAGTTCGACTACTTCGATCTTTACCACCAGCTGGGTATTGCTACCAGTCCGCACACCGACGTTCAGGCCGCGTTGGGGGTCATGCTCTTTGCCGAGTGTGCCAAATTTGGGGTCCCTATCGCAGCTGCGATGAAGGTCGCCATCGAAGTGATCCAGGAGGGTGTCGTCCACCTCGCGAGCGAAGCCGGGTCCTGGCACGTCAACGGTTCGGAAGATCAGGCAACTGAGTTCCGTACCATGCTCAACGACGGGACGCCTTACAATCGTAAGGCTCGCGCTCAGGACATGCTGAATATCCCTGCCCGTACGCTCAAGCAGTTCTTGATCCACCTCAGCGATGGCTTTGTTTGCACCTCGAATGATCTCGGAGACGTGTTCCGCGACGGTGTTTACTCTGGCGGCGCGGTGGTGAATGTCCTTGGATTGGCGGAGCGACTGCGGTCATTCCGGCAGGGTGCGCTATTCACCGCCGTCTTTTAGACACGGTATAATCCCCGCATCAGCTCGCACCCGGAGCAAGCGAAAATTCTGCAAAAAGTGCTCCCGACATGACTGGGTCGAGCGCATTGGCGCGAGCAAGTGCCCATTTCGCCCAGGCGGCGACAGACGCTGAATCCGTTTCGGCAACCCGATCGGTCACGCGCCCTACCAATGCTCGGATATCCTCGGCCTCCCTTAGCGAGGCAGCTAGTTCGTTGAGCCGTTTTGCTCTTGCCGCTTCCCTCGCAGCACGGGCTGCCTCCAGCCTTTCAGCCTCCCACCGCGCGCATTGATCGAGCCACTGCTGCTGTTCACGCAGCCCGCGGCGGAAGGCCGCCTCGCCCGCCGTCACAAGCTCGGCCACTATGTCGGGGAGCTTTTGCTCAAGCGTACCGATAGCATCGTCGCTGAAGCTGGCGAATGCTGCCCGCTTATGTCCCTCGTCTACCGTAAGCGTAATCGGCGTCCGCGCTGGCACGGTATCGGCAACTCGCGCGATCCCGCCACGCAGCTCTGTTGCCACCCGCTTGGCTGGGCGCAGCGTAAGGCTCACCCAGCTGTCGCCTACCCGCACACTGCCGTTCAAGGCGCCATCGCGATCATTGAGGCTACCCCGCCCACCATGAGGCATCACACCGAAAAACAACGCGTTCAGCAGACGCAATTGCCGCAACCAATACGGTGTTCCGAACAGCTTACCCTCTAGCTGAGACCACTCGTTACGGCGAAGCGTCCGTTGCTCGTCTCGCTTTAAGATCGCTGCGACCTCAGGATGAACGTTGCTGCCTAAGCGGGGAACCGCGACGCGATTGATTTTTGACCTGACCTGGGCGCGTAACTCATCGAGGTTTTCGGGCACAAAGCGCGAAGCGAACGGCCCATCCACGGGAAAGCCACCGCGATCGACGAGGATTCCTTTGAAGCGAGCATCGAGCTGAACACGTCCGTTTTCGCCGGGCCGCCGCTCCTCGGCTTTGGGCGGATCAGGCAGGAGGCGGCCAGCGTGCATTCGGTTCCAGTGTCCCTGCGGCGGCAGCGGCACGTCGAACCCGCGCAGGATTTTGCGGAGACCTACATCCGACAGCCCGACCTTGGCGGCGAGGTCACGCATCGGCGCCGACCAAGCGAAGGCGATCAAGTCGTCGGGAAGAACGTCAAGCGTGTTGGGCAAGGGGTCAACTCTCGTGCGCCGAATGAAGTAGCGTCGGGCTGGATTGCCCTCACCCCATCCCCGCCACGCGGTCAGGATGAGCAAGCACGATCGGAACGCCGCGCTGCCGGTTTAGTTCGGTTGGGAACTCGAGGAACAGGAACAATCCGGCCGCACGACAACATCGACGTGCATTCGCTGCCGCCCGTCAGCCGTATTCGTTCTTGCTCTCATCGCTGCGTTTCAGGCTTCGGCAGCGAAAGCGTGCCTCCAGTCGGCTGCGAGTATCCAGCCGCCGTCCGGAGTGGCGATGTACCAGTCGTTCCACCCATTCCTACTCGTGGACGTGACCGCCCTCGAAGCTGATGAGAACGAAGAGTGCTTGCCGTCGACGCCATCGATGACCAGCGCACCACCGATGACGCTGCCCGTGTAGTCCTTGCCCATATACGTGAAGCGGCAACTCACTCCGTCAGGCGGGTGTCCGCCGTCAGCACCAATGGCACAGATTTGAGGTTGTGATTTAAGGAGGATCTGGGCTTCGTCGTAGTGACGAAGGAACGAAGATGAAGCCCAGATCCTCCAATGTAAAA
>NZ_SCNL01000035.1 GCF_005502745.1 Sphingomonas sp. 3P27F8 | reverse complement strand
AGCACTTCCGGCGCTTCGCCACGCGCTATGACCGACGCACCGCCCACTTCGCAGGCTTCATACACCTCGCCGCCGCCATGATATGGCTACGATGAATGTCGATCCGTCCTAGGCTTTCGATGCTCCTGCTGGGCCTGCCGCCGGTCGGCACGGCGGTTCCGCTCCGAGCCCAAGAAACTACCGCCGCTCGCGATGCGATTGAGCAGGACATGCCCGATGATTTCTATTGTGGAGAGCGTCGGCTCGGCCAGTGGTTCTATTGCGCGAAGCCGAAGCCGACCGAGACCCCGCTCAGCGCCGCGGCCGAGCCGCAGGTGAGCGCGGCCGATCGGATCGCGGCGATCGGCAGGCAGCTCGACGAATTGAAGGCGCGTGCGATCCTCGAGCCGAGCGAGGCCAACGTCATTGCCTATGTTCGCTTTCAACGTGAGCAGCTCGATCGCGCGTCCACCTTCTCCGATACCTGGCAGCGGGCGCTCTGGCAGAACCCCGATCTCGACTACACGCTTCAACGACCTGTCTCGACGGTCGGCAAGCGCCTCTGGCTCGACAACCGCAAGGCGGACCGGGATGAGGTCTTGACTAACCTTGGGCAGCGATATGGCTTGTTCTATTTCTACGCGCAGAGCTGCGGCGCCTGCGAGGTGTTTGCGCCGATCCTCCGCTCGGTCACCGACAGCCACAGGATGACGGTGATGGCCGTCTCGATGGACGGCGGCCCGAACCGGGAATTTCCCAACTATGTGGTCGATTCTGGCCAACGAGCCCGCATGGGCGTGCCCGGCAATGAGACGCCAGCGCTTGTCCTGTTTGACACGCAGACGAAGCGGACGATTCCGGTCGGCTACGGCGTGCTCAGTGCCGACGAGATCATGGACCGCATCTTTATGCTGACTAACACGAAGGTGGGGAGCGATTATTGATGGAACAGACACCAGAGCTTGGGCGGCGGTCCCCTCTCCACAGGAAGATAGCGGCGTGTCTGGCGATGGTTGCTGCGTCCCATTTCGCCTTGATCGGTGTGGCCCGGGCCGACGTCGCCTCGGAGATGAACGGCTTCTTCAACGACGCTGGCGGTGCCGCGAATGTGACTGGGCCAACGGCCTTCCAGGGCCAGTCGGCAGGCTATTATTCGCTCGGAAATGTCTGGACCCGCTTCCCCCAGAAGAGCGTTTCGCCGTTCAATCTGCAGCTGCCGAGCGCACGCGCCGGCTGCGGCGGTATTGACCTCTTCAGCGGCAGCTTTTCCTTCATCAACGCCTCCGAGATCGTCGCCATGTTGAAGGCGACGGCGAACAATGCGCTCGGTTTCGCCTTCAAGCTCGCCATCGATTCCGTGTCGCCGGAAATCGGGAAGGTGATGGATGAGTTCAGCCAGAAGGCACAGCTCCTCAACCAGATGAACATCTCGAGCTGCGAAACCGCGCAAGCGCTGGTCGGCGGAATCTGGCCGCAAATGGACTCCACCCGTTCGACGATCTGCGAAGCGGTCGGCAACAGCCAGGGCGTTTTCTCGGATTGGGCCGCGTCCCGCCAAGGCTGCAACAACGGCAACAAGCGGGATGCTACGATTGCTGGCAACACCGACGCCAACATGAAGGATCAGCTTGTCGGTGAACCCCATAACTACACGTGGGAGGCGTTGAAGAAATCGGCCAAGTTCGGCGCCTTCGACCAATCCTTTTCCGAATACATCATGACGCTGGTCGGCACTGTCGTGACCCAGCCTTCCACGGATCCGTCGGTGGGCGGCAAGGTCGTGATGTTCGGTCCGGCGGAGGAGGCCGTTGTCACGGCGCTGCTCGACGGCACGGCCGACGCGCCGGCGGTCAAGATGCTCAAATGCAATGATACCGACTGCTACGATGTCGGCGAGCAGACCCTGACCGTTCCGGCGTCGTCCGCGCTCCGGCCGCGGATTGCCGGCATGATCAAATCCATGAGCAGCAAGATCCGCACGGATACCGCGCTTGATGCGGCCGAGAAGCAGCTTCTGAACATTGCGACCGTCCCGATCTACAAGATCCTCGCCGTTCAGGCCTACGCACACTACGCGCTGACCGATGGCGAGATCGAAACGCTGTCGGAGATCGTGGCCGTCGATCTGTTGGCTGCTATGCTCGACAACATGCTTGATCGCGTCGAGCAGGCTCAGACGCATTATCAGACGTTTGACCAGGTGACCGCCAATCAGTGGAAGCAGCAGATCTCTGCGACGCGCCAGAAGTTTGCCCAGCGAGATGTAAAGCTCTCGAACAAGCTGCAGGTCACCATGCAGATTATCGACCGCAGCATCATGCTCGAGTCCACCCTCCAGAACTCGATGACGCCGGGGATGTCGTCCGCGCTCAATTTCTCGCGCGGGCTCAATGCACAAGGGCTGAACTAGGGCAGGGGAGCTGCGGGGATGGTGGAGGTCTTCACGGTTGGGGGTGGCGAGTATCTCGTCAACACCTTCAACGCCGTCGCTGCCTGGTCCGGGGGTGGGGGATATCGATCCTTGCTCCGCGTCGTGATGGTGATGGGCCTGATCTACTCGTTGCTCGTCGTCGCGTTCACGCTCAACTTTCGAGTCTGGCTGAACTGGTTCCTGCAATCGACACTGATTTATCTTTGCCTGATGGTACCGACGATCGATGTGAAGGTGACCGATCGGATCAATCCGTCGCTGGCACCGGCAACGGTTGCGAACGTACCGCTCGGGCTTGGGGTGCTTGCGAGTTTCACGACTCAGATTGGCGATTGGCTGACACGTACCGCCGAGACTGTCTTCGTTATGCCGGGCGAACTCAATTACTCGAGCAATGGCATGGTCTACGGCGCGCGTCTGTACGATGCGACCCGCAACTTCGTCATCCGCGACGCTGAGTTTTCGACGAACCTGGAAGAGCACTTCAAGAAATGCCTGTTTGGCGATGTGATGCTTTACCGCAAATCACTCACGGTCCTTGCGCAGTCGAAGGACCTCTGGACGGACATCGGGCCAGGATCGGAAGCTCGATCGCAGGAGTGGTTAGAGCGCCAGGGCGACGGCACGGTGAACAGCGCGATCGTCACCTGCCGGCAGGCCTACGATATGCTCAACGCCCAATGGGCGCCGATGATAGAGGCAAACACGCCGCTTTGGGGCAAGGAACTCTATCCGAAGCTGAGCAACACGCTCGCGGCCGACAAGCTCAAACACGATCTGCCGATCGCGAACGCTGCCTTCACTGGATCGGGCAGCAACTATTCTGACTCGATGCGACAGAACACGGCCATCAACGCATTCATGCAAGCACGAAACAGCATGGCGGGCGGGTCCGGCGCGGCGACGATCGATACCTTCGCGCAGACGCGCGCGGACATACAGGCGCGCAACACCTACAATTCGATCGCTCAGCAGGCGATGGCCTGGGTGCCGATTTTGAATATCGTCCTCACGGTTGTCTTCTTCGCGATGTTCCCGGTGATCTTCCCGTTGTTCCTCATGCCCCAAACGGGGCTGACGACGTTGAAGGGTTACGCGATGGGGTTCTTCTACCTCGCCGCATGGGGACCGCTGTACGTCATTCTCCATATGATCTGCATGACGAGGGCGGAGGCGGCTGCGGCCGGTGTTGCCAGTGGCGGCGTGACGCTTGGCACCTATGCCGGCATAGGTGCAGTGAATGGTGAGACGGCGACGATCGCCGGCTTCATGCTGATGAGCATCCCGTTCCTCGCTGCCGGCCTGGCGCGTGGAGCCATGTCGATTGCGGGGCAGGCGACGTCGATGCTCGCGCCCGCGCAGAATGCGGCGGAGGCGGCCGCACTCGAGCAGACGACAGGCAATTATTCCTACGGGAATGTGAGTTGGGCAAATTCCACGTCGAACATGCGCCAGAGCGATCAGTGGACGACGGCACCGAGCTACATGGGCGGCGCGACCAGCGTCGGCTGGCGGCAGGATAACGGCGCGGTCGTGTCTGGCTTCGGCAATGGTCAGGAGGTGTTCGACACCAGCGGCGCAATCTCGCGGCTAGGGTTCACGCCAACGATGAACTCCGGAACGGTGGCGGAGTGGCGGGAGATGGCGAGCGACGCGCATCGTCAGGCGCAGGCGTTCGAAAATGCCGCCCAAGAGATCCTGACCAGCACGCATACCAACCGCAGCGCCTTTGGAACCTCGACGGAACGCTCTTCGGGCTTCGAATCTGGTGCCGGTAGTTCCGCAAATACCAACGTCGAGAAGTTTGATCGGACGACCGGCTCAAGCTCACAGGGCCTGGAAGAGCGCTCATCGACCGGCCAGAGCCAGCGGATCTCCGAAGGTCACGATCGGCAAGCTGGGACGACAGATCAAGTCGCCGGTTCGCTTGGAGGGGCGCTTGGTGGGGCTGGGCGGGGAGCTACTGGCGGGAAGGGCCGATTGGGCAGCCTGCTGCCAAACGTCAGCGGCACTGTCAGTGTCAACAAGACCGGAACTCAAACGGATAACCTGCGGTACGGGACGGATTCGAGCAAATCTACTGACTCTTCTAGCTCCTCGTCGAGCGGCGTGCGCGATGAACACTCGAGCGGCATCGGAGCATCCACCTCCGACGGCACTTACGAACGGTCTGGTGTGTTCAGCCGGTCTTCCGCAACGTCTTCCTCCTCGCAAAGCACTGAAGATGCCCTTGCACGGGCGCGCTCCTACACGGAAGCGGCACGCAAGATGGAGGAGCTGTCCGAGTCGCTTTCGCGCGACGCCAGCTTCGCCGAAACGCACGGGATGCAACTCAGCGAAAATCTGAGCCAGGACCTCGCGCAGTGGTACCGGCAGCAACAGCTGCTGCACCCGAACCTGGACGCGCCAGAACTATGGGCGACGAACCTGACCGACCAGCAACGTGCTGTCAGGTCGCAGATGATCCAGCAATGGTCTCAGGAAAAACGCGACGCGCTTTGGAATGAAATCCAGGGCAGCATCTCCGAGCCAAATTTGGTCGATGTGCGCCGCACGGATGTAGGGGGGCCTGGCGATGTCCGAGCGTCTTATCGCCCGCACGGGGTTGATCGGCTTGGCAGCGGCAGCCGGGGCGGCGATCCAAATGCCGCCGCAAGAATCATCGACGAGGGTCGGGCCAGGCTGAGCGACGACAGAGCTGCTGCAGAGGCCGCCCGATCCAATCGAGCTGGCGCAACCGTTGATTTGCAATCGGAAGTAAACCGCGATCAAAATCGCGGATTTTTCACCGATCCTGATCTTAGGAAATGAATGTGCAAATCACCAGGCCACGAACGGCTCTGTTGCAAAAATCGTGAAGCTTGAGCATGCTTGGCGGAGATTGGACGGACGGAACGATGACGGATTTCAAGTGGCGCCATTTCCAGGGTGATGTGATCCTGTGGGCGG
>NZ_SCNL01000034.1:0-2500 GCF_005502745.1 Sphingomonas sp. 3P27F8 | reverse complement strand
ACGTTGAAAAGTTACCGGATGAGTTGTGTTTAGGGGTGAAAGGCCAATCAAGCCGGGAAATAGCTGGTTCTCCGCGAAAACTATTGAGGTAGTGCCTCGGATGGACACCCTAGGGGGTAGAGCACTGGATGGATGCGGGGGTCGCGAGATCTACCAACTCTAACCAAACTCCGAATACCTAGGAGTGATATCCGGGAGACAGACGGCGGGTGCTAAGGTCCGTCGTCAAAAGGGAAACAGCCCTGACCTACAGCTAAGGTCCCCAAGTCACGTCTAAGTGGGAAAGCATGTGGGAATCCCAAAACAACCAGGAGGTTGGCTTAGAAGCAGCCATCCTTTAAAGAAAGCGTAACAGCTCACTGGTCTAAACAAGGGTTCCTGCGGCGAAGATGTAACGGGGCTCAAGACGTGCACCGAAGCTTAGGGTGTGTCGCAAGACACGCGGTAGCGGAGCGTTCCGTAAGCCTGTGAAGCGATCTGGTAATGGGTCGTGGAGGTATCGGAAGTGCGAATGCAGACATGAGTAGCGATAAAGAGGGTGAGATGCCCTCTCGCCGAAAGACCAAGGGTTCCTGCGCAAGGCTAATCCGCGCAGGGTGAGCCGGCCCCTAAGACGAGCCCGAAGGGGGTAGTCGATGGGAATGCGGTTAATATTCCGCAGCCTGGTGGTGTGTGACGGATGGTGTGTGTTGTACGTCCTTATCGGATTGGACGTGCTTCGAAACTGTCCCGGGAAATAGCCCCACCGTATAGACCGTACCCGAAACCGACACAGGTGGTCAGGTAGAGTATACCAAGGCGCTTGAGAGAAGTGTCCTGAAGGAACTCGGCAAATTGCCTCCGTACCTTCGGAAGAAGGAGGCCCCGGCTAAGCGCAAGCTCTGTCGGGGGGCACAGGCCAGGGGGTAGCGACTGTTTAGCAAAAACACAGGGCTCTGCTAAGTCGGCTTCAAGACGACGTATAGGGCCTGACGCCTGCCCGGTGCCTGAAGGTTAAGTGGAGGGGTGCAAGCTCTGAAAT
The DNA here is from genome assembly GCF_005502745.1 of Sphingomonas sp. 3P27F8. Classification (GTDB taxonomy): domain Bacteria; phylum Pseudomonadota; class Alphaproteobacteria; order Sphingomonadales; family Sphingomonadaceae; genus Sphingomonas. The sequence goes on along the minus strand of NZ_SCNL01000034.1, from coordinate 1,479 downwards.
GAAGCCCAGGTAAACGGCGGCCGTAACTATAACGGTCCTAAGGTAGCGAAATTCCTTGTCGGGTAAGTTCCGACCTGCACGAATGGCGTAACGACTTCCCCACTGTCTCCAGGACATGCTCAGCGAAATTGAATTCTCCGTGAAGATGCGGAGTACCCGCGGTTAGACGGAAAGACCCCGTGCACCTTTACTGCAGCTTCAGAGTGGCATTAGGAAAGAACTGTGTAGCATAGGTGGGAGGCTTTGAAGCATTGGCGCCAGCCGGTGTGGAGCCATAGGTGAAATACCACCCTGTTGTTTTCTGATGTCTAACCTCGATCCATGAAACTGGATCAGGGACCCTCTGTGGCGGGTAGTTTGACTGGGGCGGTCGCCTCCTAAAGAGTAACGGAGGCGCGCGAAGGTTGGCTCAGGACGGTTGGAAACCGTCTGTTAGAGTGCAATGGCATAAGCCAGCCTGACTGCGAGACTGACAAGTCGAGCAGAGACGAAAGTCGGTCATAGTGATCCGGTGGTCCCTCGTGGAAGGGCCATCGCTCAACGGATAAAAGGTACGCCGGGGATAACAGGCTGATAACCCCCAAGAGCTCATATCGACGGGGTTGTTTGGCACCTCGATGTCGGCTCATCACATCCTGGGGCTGGAGCAGGTCCCAAGGGTTTGGCTGTTCGCCAATTAAAGTGGTACGTGAGCTGGGTTCAGAACGTCGCGAGACAGTTTGGTCCCTATCTGCCGTGGGCGTCGAAATTTGAGAGGAGTTGACCCTAGTACGAGAGGACCGGGTTGAACGTACCTCTGGTGTACCTGTCGTCGTGCCAACGGCGCAGCAGGGTAGCTATGTACGGACGGGATAACCGCTGAAAGCATCTAAGCGGGAAGCCTCCCTCGAGATAAGATTTCTTAGGACGGTGAAAGACCATCACCTTGATAGATCGGATGTGGAAGTGCGGTAACGCATGGAGCTAACCGATACTAATTGTCCTATTCGCGCTTGAGAGTCCCACCATCAATGACAGCACTGGATGATCCAGCGCCAGGCATCGTGGTTGGATGATAAGCTCGACGCCAGATGATGACGAATATGCAAAGGTGCATCGATTTTAGAACCGTTTTCTCCGCGCCTCACCGGCTTCATTGCCTGGTGGCCATAGCGTCGGTGTCCCACCCGATCCCATCCCGAACTCGGACGTGAAACCCGACTGCGCCGATGGTACTATCGCCTAAGCGATGGAAGAGTAGGTCGTCGCCAGGCATTGCAGCCGGTGAGCGCACGGAAAAAAACAGAACCCATTTACATCTCCTGCCCCGCGAGGGCGCGACCCGCCTCCGCACGACACATCACGTCGTCGGAGGCGCTCGTCTTCCAGCGGAAGGCGCGGCTCAAATGCCGCAACATGGTGACGCGGGGTGGAGCAGCCCGGTAGCTCGTCAGGCTCATAACCTGAAGGTCACAGGTTCAAATCCTGTCCCCGCAACCA
>NZ_SCNL01000033.1 GCF_005502745.1 Sphingomonas sp. 3P27F8 | reverse complement strand
CGGCCATAGCGCCTGATTTCCGGTGACCAACAAAGCAAACCAAATGGCCACCCCGTCGGTGAAACCCCTCTAGGCCCCACCACACCAACTCGTCAAACACTTTTTGCAATTTTGTTGCGGTCGACAGAGAAAAGTACGGTTTTCTGCCATTTTCCGTTCTCGCGGGCCGCCGACGGCCGCTCCCGGGCCGGCGAATCATCCACGCTCCGGTCCCCTTCCGGCGTAAGTTTCGTCAGCGGTCAGCCGATGCGGCGCAGCCAGTTGTGCGGGTCGGGCGAGCGACCGCGCTGGATGGCGGTGAGCTGCTCGAGAAAGCGCTGGGTCTTCTGCCCCATGCCACCGGCGCCGATCTGAAACGAATAGTCCGGCCCGGATACCTGCCCGATGGGCGTGACCACCGCAGCCGTCCCGCAGGCGAAACTCTCGACCAGCTTCCCGCTCTCCGCATCCGCGCGCCACTGATCGATGCCGTAGAGTTCTTCGCGCACCGCCAGCCCCTGATCGCGAGCGAGCGCGATGATCGAATCGCGGGTGATGCCCGGCAGGATCGTGCCGGTCAGCGGCGGCGTCACGATCGAGCCGTCCTCGAACACGAAGAAGATGTTCATGCCACCGAGTTCCTCGATCCAGCGCCGCTCCGCCGCGTCGAGGAACACCACCTGATCGCAACCGCGCCGAATCGCTTCGGCTTGGGCGACCAGGCTGGTCGCGTAATTGCCGCCGCACTTCGCCTCGCCGGTGCCGCCCGGGGCGGCTCGGCTGTAATCATGGCTGACCCACAGCGAAATCGGCTTCACCCCGCCCTTCCAGTACGAGCCGACCGACGATGCCAGCACCATGTAAAGATATTCGGACGACGGCTTCACCCCGAGAAACGCCTCACTGGCGATCATGAACGGGCGCAGGTAGAGCGAACCACCCTCGCTCGCCGGAATCCAGTCCCGATCGGCGCGCACCAGCGCCTCCACCGAACCGAGGAACAGATCGTCGGGAAGCTCCGGCATCGCCAGACGACGCGCCGAATTCCGGAACCGCTGGGCGTTCGCGTCCGGGCGGAACAGCGCAGCCGCGCCGTCTTCCATCCGATATGCCTTGAGGCCTTCGAAAATTTCCTGCGCGTAATGCAGCACGGCGGTGGCGGGATCGATCGTCAGCGTCGTCCGCGCAGTCACCTTCGCGTCATGCCAGCCCTTGTCATCCGACCAGCGCACGATCGCCATATGGTCTGTGTGAACGCGCCCGAATACCGGATCGACAAGACGCGTGGCACGCTCATTCACTGGCACCGGATTGGGGCTCGGCTCGAACGCGAATTGCAGGGTGACCTCCTGTCGATCTGGCGCGCATGAAGGGCGCGGTTGACGGTTGCGATCGGGTAGGGCCGATGGCAATGCCGGTCAACATGGCCGCCTCAACCCAACCCGCCTCCCCGCTTTTCCTGCGCGAACCCGAAATCCGTCGCGGTCTGGAGCTGCTCTATTTCGGCAACAGCCACGTCACGCGATCGATCGATCAGGGGCTGGCGCAGCAGGGATTGGGGCGCGCGCATCACCGCGCGCTGTATTTCATCGCGCGCCGCCCGAACATGGCCGTAAGCGACCTGCTCGCGCTGCTGGCAATCACCAAACAGTCGCTGGGGCGGGTGCTGAACGACCTGACGGAACGCGGTCTGGTGGAAAGCCGCCCCGGCGAGCGGGACCGGCGGCAACGTCTGCTGCGCCTGACCGAACCGGGGCGTGATCTGGAAAGCGGGCTGTACGAGGCGCTGCGCGAGAAAATGTCCGCCGCCTATTCGAATGCCGGGCAGGAAGCGGTGACCGGCTTCTGGGCGGTGCTTGAGGGATTGATTCCAGAGGAAGAACGCGAACGGGTCGAGGCGCTGCGCCGGTAAGGCGTGGCTCAGCCGCGCGCCGAGGCGGCCATCTCCTCGCCACGCGCCGCTGCGGCACGGAGCGTCTCGCGCACCAGCCGGTTGAGCGCTTCCCCCGCGTCCAGCACGTCGAGCCCGGCGCGTGTCATCCCGCCGGGGCTGGCGACGGCATCCGCCAGCGCGGCAGGTGCCCGCCCATCCGCACTGGCCAGCGCCGCCGCGCCGCGCACGGTGGCCAGCGCAAGCCGCGCGGCTTCTGCCTCGGGAAGGCCCATCGCCACTCCGGCCTGCCCCAGCGCGTCGATGAAGCGAAAGAGATAGGCCGGCCCGCAGCCGGACAAGGCTGCGGCGGCGGCATAAACCGCGCCTTCGGCCCAGATCACCTCGCCAAGCGGCGCGAGCAATGCGTCGACGACCGCGCGGGTGGCGCCGGATGCGGACGGCGCGTTCACCACGCACACGCCCTGCCCGAGGGCGACGGGAAGGTTCGGCATCACCGGCACGGGCACCGGGCCGGGAAAAGCCCGCGCCAGCACGGCCTCATCCACCCCGGCGAGCATGGACAGCAGGATCGGTGCCTGACGGACCTGCGAAGCATAGTGTCTGGCGGCGTCGGCCAATTGCTGCGGTTTCACGCCCAATACGACGATATCCGGGGCTTCTTCCGCGGGCAGCTCGCGCGACTGGTGCACGCCAGCCGGCAAAGCCCGATCGCGGCGGTTGACCACGTGCACATCGGCCGCGCGCACGGCGCCGCTTTCGATCCAGCGCGTGAGCATCGCTCCCGCCATGTTGCCGCAACCGACCATCCAGAGCCGCATCACGCCTCGCCCTGGGTCTCGATCAGCGCGGCGGCGATCGCCTCGCGCGGGGTCTTGCCGCCCCACAGCACGAACTGGAACACGGGATAGAAACGCTCGCACTCGTCGATCGCGGTTTCGACCAGCAATTCCGTCGCGCCGAGCGACATCACCTGTTCGCCGTCCTCGTCACCATCCACCACCATCGCATGGCGATAGAGCAGAATGCCGCTGGACGACCATAATTCGAAATGCCCGACCCACAATTGCTCGTTCACGAGCGTCAGCGCCTCGTAGATCGCGGCGCGGCGCTCCTCGGCCACCTTCACGTCCGGGAAGCACAGAAACTGGAGGACGCTGTCCTCCTCCCGCCAGAGGCCGCGCACTTCATATTCCGTCCAGCTGCCTTTTACGGTCGCGCTGATCTCGTCGTCGTGCCGCTCGTTGGTCCAGCCATGCGCGGCGAAATAGCGCTCGAGCATATCAAGCGGCGCGGAGGCCTCGTGGTCGTCTTCGGCTTCATCAAGCATCATCTGGCCCTTATCGCACGAAGGCCGACGCGGACGCAAAGCCCGCGACGGCCCGATCATGCGAAATCTGTGAATGTCGCTCTGGCAAAAGCGCCTTATGTGCCCGCTTTCGCCTGCGCGGCTTCCAGCTTGTCGAGCCGCGCCCGCAGTTCGTCCGCCTCGTCACGCGCGGCGATCGCCATGGCCTTCACCGCCTCGAATTCCTCGCGGCTGACGAAATCCAGCCCGCCGATCCATTCGCGCGCGCGATCCCGCGCGCCGGCCTGCGCCTCCCGCCCGACACCCGCGAACGTCCCTGCGGCACCGTTCACGAACTTCACGAAATCGTCGAATATCCGATTTTCGGATTGCATCAATGTCACCTTCCGGCTGGAACTCAGCCGATTACCTGGGATGTATGCGCGGCCGGCACAAGTGTTTCCGCTCCCGGGTTGAGTTGCCCGATCCGCCACGTGAGCACGCCGGCGAAGCTTACCCATATAAGATAGGGCAGCATCAGCCACGCAGCGATGGTGCGAATCCGGCCGAACAGCACGGTCGCGGCGATCGCGATCACCAGCAACGCGACCAGATCGGCAAGCGCGAGCCAGACTTGGTGGGCGCCGAAGAACAACGGCGTCCAGACGAGGTTGAGCGCCAGCTGTACCACGAACAGCGTGATCGCCAGCCCGCGCCCCCTGGCGCCGCGTGCGTGCAGGATCATGGCCAGCGCCACGCCGATCAGCACGTAGAGGGTCGTCCAGGCGACGGGGAAGAGCCAGTTGGGCGGGGTGACCTCGGGCTTTACAAGCGCCGCATACCAGGGGCTTTCCGAACCGACCGGCACACTCCGCCCGGAAAGAAAGCCAAGCAGCAGTATCAACGGGACGGTGACGACCGCCCAGCGCAAGAATGACAGGCGCAACTGCGCCCTTGACGCTAATCCTCCCACACCGCCTCCCTGTTTGTGGCGCGCCGAACCTGCCCTGCACCTTGGCCCGCGTAAACCACTTATCGCTTGCGGCAGTGCGTCAATCCCGGACAGCGGCGATCAGGAATTCAACATTTCCCTCCGGCCCGGTGATCGGGCTGCGCTCCGTGCCCAGCACGCGCCAGCCCCGCCCGGCAAGCCACGCGGCGACTTCATCGCAGACGCGCGCGTGGATCGCGGGATCGCGGACCACCCCGCCCTTCCCCACCTCGTCGCGACCCGCCTCGAACTGCGGCTTTATCAGCGCGAGAAGTCGCGCGCCCGGCGCGGTGAGCGTCAGCGGCACATCAAGCACCTTGGCAAGCGAGATGAAGCTCGCATCGCACACCACCAGATCCACCGGCGTCGGAACGTGTTCGCTCGTCAGGATCCGCGCGCTGGTCTGCTCATGTACGATCACGCGCGGATCCTGCCGCAGCTTCCACGCAAGCTGATTGGTGCCGCTGTCCACGGCATAGACCCGCACGGCGCCCCTCGTCAGCAGCACGTCGGTGAATCCGCCGGTCGAAGAGCCCACGTCGATTGCCGTCGCGCCCGCCACATCCCAGCCGAAATGATCCAGCCCATGTGCCAGCTTGATCCCGCCGCGCGACACCCAGGGATGATCGCGTCCCCGCACATCAAGCGCTGTGTCCGTATTGAGCTGCTGACCCGGCTTGTCGACCTTCCGATCGGCGATGAACACCAGGCCGGCCATGATGAGCGCCTGCGCCCGCGTACGCGATTCGGCGAGCCCGCGATCGACAAGCAATTGATCCGCACGCGCCTTTGCCATGCCTCGCTATCGCCTGCCGATCAGTTCGTCGCAAGCCGCCTTCGATCGGGCGCGCAGTATGGAACGACCTATTGCCTATTGGATTGGTCGGAATATCTTCAACCCGAGGTCGTGGGCTGGCTGCACCCTAGAGCGGCGGTTCACGGCCTCGCCCTGACGACGAGGAGTGGCCGTCATGAGTCCGTTCTCATCCGATCTTTCGCGCCGTCCCACGATCCTGACCGTTCCGGGCCTCAACGGGTCCGGCCCTGCGCATTGGCAGACGCTTTGGGAACAGTCGCGACCGGATACGTCGCGGATCGAACTTGGGATGTGGAACACGCCGCATCGCAACGCCTGGGTCACCAAGATCGATCAGGCGGTGTCGTCCGCGCGCGCGCCGGTGATCCTGGTCGGTCACAGTCTTGGCTGTATCGCAATCTCCTGGTGGGCGACGCTCAGTCCGCAGCCTTATGGCTGGCCCGTCGCCGGCGCGCTGCTGGTGGCGCCGGCGGATGTGGACCGCGCGGAGACGCCGTCCGAAATCGCCGGCTTCGCCCCCGTGCCGCGCACGTCGCTCCCCTTCCCGTCGATCGTCGCGGCGAGCACCGATGATCCGTGGGTCTCGATCGAGCGGGCCCACAGCTTGGCCGCGGACTGGGGCAGCCATTTTGTCGATCTCGGCGCGCACGGCCATGTCAATGCGGCGAGCGGGCTGGGATGGTGGCCGGAGGGTCAGGAGTTGCTCGAACGCGTGATGGACGCGTCCGGCGGTCCGCGGGGTGAAGCCCGGTCTCCGGGAGACGCGCGCGCGATTCTCGCCCGGGAGGCGCGGCTCACCGCTGACAATCATCTCCCGGCCTCGTGAGGTTCAGCGATGATCGTCCGTCGATGAAACGCCGGGCGTCTCGCGCATGCGGGCGGCCCGCAAGCGCCGCCAAAGCGAAAGGTTGAAACAGGCCAGTGCGATGGTCATCAGTGCGGTGGCGAGGATGACCTTTGACCAGCCGGTCACGCTGTGGCGCCGACGGTGTCGGCCTCGTTCCATCGGAGTGCGGTGAGGACGGTCTT
>NZ_SCNL01000032.1 GCF_005502745.1 Sphingomonas sp. 3P27F8 | reverse complement strand
CTCGGCGCTGACGGAGGCCATGGGCATGCTCAACCACCATTTCGCAGCAGCCGCCTGATCGGCGCAGAGCGACAGCCTACCTCTGACTGCCGCCAATCTTTGCAACAGAGCCCTTTTGAGATTAACGAAGGAAAGGTGCGCGAGGTAGATTCCGGCGCGGAGCGAGAAATGGGGACCCTAGCCGCCCGGATTGAGGCGATCAAAAAAGAAAGAGCGGACTATTCCGGCCGCGCCGAACAAGCCACCGAAGCGCTCAACGGACCACAGCGAGCTTACCAAGACCATCTTAACGCCATGAAGACGTGGCAGATGTCCGTAGGCGAAATCGAAGGCGCGCCTGATGTGCCGGACAGCAAGCTGGGGCTGGAAGCACGACTGTCCCAACTGGACCAGCTTCCACGCATACTAGATGAGCGACGCGCGCAACGCACTGTGCTTGCAGCCCAGATTTTCCATATTCTGGCGCTACAACGAGATCAACGCCAGAAGCTTTTTGAGCCTCTTCAGAAAGTCATTTCAGAGAACAGCCTGATACGGGACGAATATCGCCTCCAGTTTCGATCCCATCTCGCGACTTATCACGATCTGGTTTCAGAACGGCTGTTTTCCCTTGTTAAGCAGAGTATTGGAGAGCTGCGCGGCGAAGATGAAAGCCGGGCCGCCATAAGGGCGCGTGTTGAAGCGCAGGATCTTGATACCGAGGCAGGCGCTTTGGCGCTCGCCGACGATCTTCATAAACTGCTGCATGATGCGGCACGTCAGCGGGCGTCAGACCAAGCCGACCTCAACGGGCTAATGCGGAAGGACAGGGCGCCGACGGAAGTGTATGATTTGATATACAGCTTTGAGTATCTTGAGCCCAAATACACTCTATTGTTCCAGGACACGCCAATCGAACAACTCTCGCCGGGGCAGCGCGGGGCACTGCTTCTGATCTTCTACCTTTTGGTCGACAAGAAGCGAAATCCCATCATCCTCGACCAGCCCGAGGAAAATCTCGACAATGAAACGATCGTTAGTCTGCTCGTGCCAGTCCTCAACGCGGCAAAAGAAAACAGGCAGATCATCATGGTGACGCACAACCCAAACTTGGCCGTCGTGTGCGATGCGGAACAGATAATCTTCGCGGAGTTCGACCGGAAAGCTATGTGCAGCATCACATATCTCGCGGGCTCGATCGAAGACCCCGCGCTTAACCAAGCTGTCGTCAATGTTCTCGAGGGCACGAAGCCCGCATTCGATAATCGAGGGAATAAGTACCAATAGCGGCCAGAAGTGATCGGCGCACCGCTCAGTCATGGCCATCGCAAGAAGCGCTATGTCCGATAAACGCGATTCTCGGACATAAGAATTGGCTTCGAGAGGGCTGCCGATATCGAGCAATGCGTTCTCACGTCATCGTTGCACTCGCGCCGGCATCGACCGATTGACTCCCGGCCTGCGATCTCGATGATGCTCGCCATGAACGTAACGCCCCTGATCGCACCCGAGGTTCGCGCCGCAGTCGACCGCCTGTTCGATCTCGCAAGCAGCGACACCGGTCAGGCGGGTCGTGTCGCCAATTTCCTTCTCGCATGGCACAATGGAGCGGATTGGGGCGGTTTTGATCTCGCCGATCTCTTTGGCGTCGACCGCGCAATCGCCGCCGACATGGCGACGATCTTCACGTTCCTTGGCCAGTATCCAAGCGGCATCTATCCGGACGCGTTCGGGCATGGTGACGACATTGTCCCGATCCTGCAGCGCTGGCGCGGTTACACGGACGAATAGACACCACGGTAGGCCAGGCCAGGCGGAAGCGCTGTCGTTTCCTCTCCCGGAATGCTCCACATTCTCGCTTGGCGGTCGGTCAAGCGGCAGTTCGAGGCTAGCATTGTCGAAAACGTCCATTCCGTTCCTACATAAAATTCTTGAAACTTTCACTTTATGCAAGTATCGGGAATTTTATGAGCGCCCTCACCTCCGCCCTGTCTGACGGCAAGCTCGCCGGCCGCGTTTTCGATGAACGCCAGCTTGGCGAGGCGATCGACGGCGGCGCTGCGCGTCGCTATGCGCTCGTCAACCGCGCGCTGAAGGACGGTTCGCTCGTCCGTCTCAAGCGCGGCACCTATCTTTTGGGCAAATCCTATCGATCGGACGCGATTCATCCCTTCGCCGTGGCCCAGGCCCTCATTCCGGGCAGCTATGTTTCGTTCGAGACCGCCCTCGCTCACCATGGCTGGATTCCCGAGGCAGTCTACGCGACCGCAAGCGTGACGCCCGGACGCAAGACGCTTGAATTCGACACCCCGGTCATGGGCCGGTTCACCTTCCATCCGCTCGCCATCCACGAATATCAGTTCCTGGTGGGCGTGGAGCGGCAGAAATTGGGTGCCCTCACCGCGTTCGTTGCGAGCCCCTTGCGCGCGCTCCTCGACCTCGTCGCATTGCGGAAGCAACGCTGGACGGGTTTCGACTGGCTAACCAGCGGCCTGCGCATCGACGAGGATCATCTCCACACGCTCAAACGCAAGCAATTCGCGTCGCTGAAATCGGTCTACAAGCACAAGGCGGTCAACGACTTCCTCCGTTCCCTCGAGCTTGCTGTCCGCGGCAACCGATCCCCCTCGCTGGATGCATCGCGCGATGATTGAGATGCTCCAGAAGAAACTCCGCGACTATGGCGCGACCAATGCCGTCGAGGAGGAGAACGCGACCAAGGAGATCATCCAGGAGATCGCGCTCTACGCGCTCTGGCGCGCCGATTTCTTCGACGTCGCGCTTTTCCAGGGCGGCACGAGCCTGCGCATCCTGCACGCCCTTCCCCGCTTTTCGGAGGATCTCGACTTCCTGCTGCGCGTGCCGGACCCCGATTTCCAATGGTCCCCGTACCTCTCCGCGCTCGTCGAAATCTTCGCTCAGTTCGGCCTGAAGCTCGAAGCCCAGCCGAAGGACAAGATGGACAGAGCAGTGCGCGAAGCGATCCTCAAGGACGATTCGATCGCAAGCCAGCTCAATCTCAGCTACGCGGGATCGGGCCGCGCCAAGACGATCAGAATCAAGCTCGAGATCGACACCAATCCGCCGGCGGGCTCTGGCGAAGCGACAACCTTCCTCGACTTCCCCGCCGACTACGAGGTGCGGCACCAGGATCTGGAGTCCAATTTCGCGCTCAAGATCCATGCGCTGCTGTGCCGCCCCTATTTGAAGGGCCGCGACTGGTTCGACTTTTCCTGGTACGTCGCGAACGGCGTCTACCCCAACCTCTCGCTTCTTGGCGCAGCGATCCTGCAGGCGGGGCCTTGGCAGGACCAGCGAGACCTGCATGTCGACGGCGAGTGGCTTGTCGCGGCCTTGAAGGCGAGGATCACGTCCATCGATTGGCGCGCGGCAACGGCCGACGTGAACCGGTTCCTGCGGCCGGCCGAGGCGAAGTCGCTCAGCCTATGGAGCGAGCGCTTTTTCCAATCCAAACTCGACCAGCTTGCCAAGGAAGCGTCTAAGTGACGGACATGCTTCCTGCTCTTTCCGATCCGCACGCGGCGCTGTGCGCGAGTAGCGCAACCGGCAAGGGCGCGCGCGACCGGACCCAAGATAGCGCAGGCGTGCGCTGCTGATGGGCCGCGACCTCTTGCCACTATCGGCCGATCTCCCTGCCGACCTGCTCGCCGAGATCGAAAGCGCGCGCGATACGCTCGCGGCCGCCAAGGCTGGCTCAACGCAAAAAGCCTATGCATCCGACTGGCAGCGCTTCTGCGACTTCTGCGATGCCCGCAACGTCGAAGCCCTGCCCGCCCATCCGGACATCGTCGCGCTCTTTGCGCATGTCGAGGCGGAGGCCCGCATCGCACCGGTCACGATCGGCCGCCGCGTCGCGGCGATCAACCATCACCACAAAGAGGCGGGCCTTGCCTCTCCCATGGCGCGCGATGCCGCTGGCGTTATCGCGCAGATGATGGCGGGCGTACGCCGCAAATATGCTCGGAAGAAGGATCAGAAGGCGCCTGCAGCGGCGGACGTGCTCACCGCCATGCTTGCGACGATCACGAACGCAGGCCTGCGCGCCAAGCGCGATCGCGCGATCCTGGCGGTCGGCATGGCGGGCGCGTTTCGCCGTTCCGAAATAGCGGGCATGCAATTGCCCGATCTCGAATTCGAAATCGCGGGCGTGCGGATATCGATCCCCCGTTCGAAAGGCGATCAGGAAGCCGAGGGCCAGGAGATTGCGATCCCCGAAGGCCGTCATATCCGGCCGGTGAGCCTCCTCAACGACTGGCTCGAGGCCGCCGATCTGATCGGCTTGGATCCCGCTATCGGAAAGCCCCGGACAGGCCCGGTGTTTCGTCGGTTGACGCGGGGGGACGTGCTGACGGCCGACCCGATCACCGACAAGACCGTGGCTCGTCTGGTCAAAGCCTGCGCGTCGGCGGCAGGGCTCGACCCAGCCCTGTTCTCCGGGCATTCCCTGCGCGCGGGCTTCCTTACCGAGGCGGCCGCGAAGCGAGCGAACCTGTTCAAGATGAAGGACCACTCGCGCCACAAGTCGCTCGACACAGTCGCCGGCTATGTCCGCGATGCCGCACTGTTCGACGACCATGCAGGTGAGGAGTTTCTGTGATGCCGGGCTGTCCGGCAATTCTGGCTTCGAAGCGAAACTCGAGATCCCGGACGAGCCGGCAATGACGACAGCGCCAGAATGGCAGGCATATGCCATGCCCAATTACGATGCGGCGATGACGCAGGCCTGCACGGCTCTCCAACAGCGTATCCTTGTCGACCCCGCCTATCGTTCTTCCATACTGGCCGATCCCAGAGACCTTCACCGCACCTTGTTCGTCGGATTCACGCCGCCCGGTTACCCCGAATATGCCGGCACCTACCGGGGTGCGGCGGGGACATCGCTCGAGGGACGGCGTTTGGGCGCCCCGCAAGTCTTCAGCCCGAAAAAGAGCTTTTCGTTCGAGGAGCCCGAGAACGTCGTCGCCCGGCTCGATTTCATGCTCTCCGAAGTTCGTCGCGAACTGGTTCCCGCAAGGTCTGCTAAGCCTTTTGTGCAGCTCCTGACCTTGACGCACCTTTTCTGCTGGTTCGGCAAAATCCATCCGTTTCTCGATGGAAACGGTCATATCCAGCGCGCCCTGTTCGCCGCCGCGGCTACCGAACTGGCAATCCCACTTGCCGCCCGTTTCGCCATCCACCCGCGCCCGTTTGATCGCCTGCTTGCCTGGCCGCTGGAGATGTTCACGCGGGCCGTTCCCGACCAGCGCGAGCATTACCTCGCGATGGTGGCCGAATATCTCAGTTCGTGGTTGGCTGGTCCCTTCGATCTGCCCGCGAGCGGCATAGCGCCGTAAGCGGCCGGGCCTGGTTCAAAGCTCGATCAGCGTATAGCCACGATCGGCGAGCAATTTCTGGGTCCAGTCCTTGCCGATGGGCACGCCCTCGGCACCCAACGAGATCGCCGCATCAGCCCGATCGAAAAGTGCGATGCAGAGCTCATCGCTATCGAACCGCGATCGGTACTGAATGCCGTCCAGGCTCGTGCTCTTATAAATCTCTGCGGAAATCTGCTGTGGGACCACATAGGCACCCGGATTGTCGACCGGATCGAAGTCGGCAGAGACACCGGCGGCGGTGGTCTTAAACCAGCCAAGGCCCGGTCCATGGACCTTGGCTAGACGGATTGGCCGCATAATTGTGAAGTTAGCGGCGCGTCTCCTGGCCACCTGATCCCAAAGGACGTCTCTATCCCCCGGTGTTCGCAGCAGTGTTTCCGCAAATGGCCCTACGAGCGTCTTTCCCAGATAGAGAACCCCGAACTTGCCTTCGGGATCATCCCACCGCCAGGTCGCGTCCTTGCGTCCATACCATCTGGCAGCCACCGTCGCGCCGTGAACCCGATGTAGCACTTTTCCCGTAGCGATCGTCGCCACGGGTATCCCCCCTTTCGCTGCCATATGCGTCAGTCTTCGAGCGTATGGGCGAATCGCACGACGCGTTCGACCTCTGCGTCGCTGCCCTTGAGGAGCGTGATGGGACTCAATCCATCAAGACCTTCATCGCCACCAACGAGGAACTGCAGAATGGCCCAGCCGGTCGTGTGCGGAGCGGCACTGAGAACCTTCGAGATTCCTGGGATGATCGCGTTGCCGTCGAACTGGAACACCGGGAACAGCTTGGTCCCATTGTCCTCGACCATAAGCAGTCGGCGATCCTTCACCGCTTTATAGACGGCCTGAATCGTCTTGTGTCCAAGCAGTGCGCGCACCTTCTCCGCAGTCAGCGCCCCGCCCGCGGCGTCGATCATCCGTCGCTTGAAAGCGATGGCGTTCGTGATCCTCTCTGCGGCCTCCGGATTGTCCGTTTCGACCGCCGGAATGCCAAGAGCCAGATGAAAGACCAAGCTGGGCACGTCGATGCTGCTGATAGCGGCCGCCTTTGCCGCCGCCGGCATCATTTTGATGATGCGATCGGTGCTTGCCACTATGCGGTCGTGAAGGACACGGTCCGCATCAACGAATCCCATATTTGCCGGACGAACCATTCGATCATTCCTGTTGAGTCAGTTCCATATATGCTGAAATCGACACAATTTCAACCGAGCGCTTCGTAAGCTGGTCTCGGCGGCGCGGATCGCCGCTTGAAAAGCACTGGCCGCATCTCTTCGAGGCATTCTCGAGCTGCAAGGAGGGAAGGCAAAAATGCCCAGCCCGAGGGGCTTCATTCGAGCATTCGTAGGGACATAAGCACGATCTGTCGCGCTTCGATAAACCCGATAGCTGGCAAGAGGCCATTGCGAACAAACTTCGAACACTGTACAAAATCGGTGTCCGGAGCTTTCGACATGTACGACCTGAGAACCTACCTCGCAACGAAGGACCTCCCTGGCGGTCCGGTCTACATCGAAGAGCAGTTCACAGCAGAATATCAGCTGATGAACCCTCAGATCACTGATTCAAGCGACGATAGACCGCTCACACCCGGCAGAGCAATCGGAGGCCTCATCTCGCTGGTGTTGCTTGTGGGAACTGGCGTCTATCTGTTCGTGGGGCTCTGTTGCAAAGATTGGCGGCAGTCAGAGGTAGGCTGTCGCTCTGCGCCGATCAGGCGGCTGCTGCGAAATGGTGGTTGAGCATGCCCATGGCCTCCGTCAGCGCCGAG
>NZ_SCNL01000031.1 GCF_005502745.1 Sphingomonas sp. 3P27F8 | reverse complement strand
CCACGATAGGGACCGATCGGACCCCAGCCGGCCCACAGCGGCCCCAGATCATCGACCCGTGTTTCCTGGGTGATCTGGAAGAAGGTGCCCGTGTAGGTTTGGCCGTTGCTTAGCTGTGCGGTCATGTCACCGGATCGCGAACCCTGCGCTTTCCAGGTGAAGGTGGCCGTAAGCCCCGATTTGTCCGAATCCCCAACGCCCGTGCCGGTGGTGGTGCATCCTGCCATCAGACCGATGGCCACCAGCGCCATCAACGGGAGGGCCGTTCTCTTTGAAACCGTGGTCATGGCAATTTCTCCTGCAACCCCGGTGACACGCGGATCAGCGCGTCAGCGCAGCCGTTGTTCCAGACGATGCTGACACATGCCTTACGGATAATGGCGCGATCCCGGCATTCGCGATTGCCTCCGCCGGACGCACACCCTAGGCCCGCACGCCGTAACCCCAAGGAGACTTCGCCCATGCGCCCCAGCGGCCGCACCCCCGATCAGATGCGCGCAATCACCATCGAACCTCGCTTCACCCGCCATGCGGAAGGATCGGTGCTGATCGGCTTCGGCGATACCAAGGTGATCGTCACCGCCAGCATCGAGGAGCGCGTGCCACCGTTCCTGCGCGGCAAGGGGCAGGGCTGGGTCACCGCCGAATATGGCATGCTCCCCCGCGCCACCCACACACGCGGCAGCCGCGAAGCGGCGAAGGGCAAGCAATCGGGCCGGACGCAGGAAATCCAGCGCCTGATCGGCCGCTCGCTGCGCGCCGTGACGGATCTCTCCGCACTAGGCGAGCGCCAGATCACGCTGGATTGCGACGTTATCCAGGCCGATGGCGGCACCCGCACCGCCTCGATTTCGGGCGCGTGGGTCGCCTTGCGACTCGCGGTCGATGGGTTGCTGCGCGAGGGCAAGTTGACGAGCGACCCGATCGGCCAGAAAGTCGCGGCGGTGAGCTGCGGCATCTTCAAGGGCAACCCGGTGCTCGATCTCGATTATGACGAGGATTCGAACGCGGACGCCGATGCCAATTTCGTGCTGCTCGAAAACGGCCATATCGCCGAGGCGCAGGCCACCGCCGAGCACGCCACCTACGACGAGGAAGCGCTGCTCCGTCTGCTCCGTCTCGCGCGGATCGGCTGCACCGAAATCTTCGCGGCACAGGCGAAGGCGATCGCATGAGCGGCGAGGGCAACGAGCCGCAGGCAATCCGCAAGCTGGCCGCGGGCAAGCTGGTGATCGCCAGCCATAACCCCGGCAAGGTGCGCGAAATCGCCGCGCTGCTCGAGGGCCATGGGCTGGAAGTCATCTCCGCCGCAGCGCTCGACCTGCCCGAGCCGGAGGAAACCGGCACCACGTTCGTAATGAACGCCGAGTTGAAGGCGCGCGCGGCGGCTGACCTTTCCGGCCTGCCAGCGCTCGCCGACGATTCTGGGTTGTGCGTCGCTGCGCTGGGTGGCGATCCCGGTATCTTTTCCGCGCGCTGGGCGGGCGAGACGAAGGATTTCGATGAGGCGATGCGGCGGATCGAGGACAAGCTGGCCGCGATCGACGGCGCGCCGCGCGACGCGCATTTCGTCTGCGCGCTGGCCCTTGCGTGGCCGGACGGCCATGCCGAGTGGTTCGAGGGCCGCGTGGATGGCACCTTGGTGTGGCCGCCGCGGGGCGACAATGGTTTCGGCTACGATCCAATGTTCCTCGCCGATGGCGAACGCGAAACCTTTGGCGAGATGGATCAGGCGCGCAAGCATGCCATCAGTCACCGCGCCGACGCCTTTCGGCAATTGGTCGACGCGGTGTTCTGATCCGCTCAGCGCGTCGGCACCGGCGCGCTGCCCGAATAATCGTAGAAACCACGCCCGGTCTTGCGGCCGTACCAGCCCGCCTCGACATATTTCACGAGCAGCGGCGCGGGGCGGAACTTGGGGTCTCCGGTACCCTCGAACAGCACTCGGGTGATTTCCAAACAGGTGTCCAGCCCGATGAAATCCGCCAGTGTGAGCGGCCCCATCGGGTGATTGAGCCCGAGCTGGCACGCCAGATCAATGTCGCGGATGGTCGCGACGCCCTCGCCGAGCGCGAAGCACGCCTCGTTGAGCATCGGCATCAGGATACGGTTGACGATGAAGCCGGGCGCGTCATTCGCATGCACGACCTGCTTGCCGAGCGCCTGCGCGAACTGCTCGACCAGCGCGACCGTCGCATCGGCGGTCGCAAGCCCTCGGATCAGTTCGATCAGCCCCATCACCGGCACGGGATTGAAGAAATGCACGCCGACAAAGCGCGCGGCATCGGGCGCTGCCTGCGCCAGCCGCGTGATAGGGATCGAAGAAGTGTTGGAGGCGAGCACCGCATCCTTGCCTAGCACCTTGCCGACCTCGGCGAAGATGCCGCGCTTGATTTCCTCACGTTCCGTCGCCGCCTCGATCACCAACGCGCAAGGCGCCATCGCCGCGAGCGTACCGACCGGCTCGATCCGCTCCAGCGCGCGATCGCGCCCGTCCGCGTCGATCTTGCCCTTCTCCACATCACGCGCGAGCCGCTTGGCTATGCCGGTCTTGCCCGCTTCGGCGCGCGCCTGATCGACATCGGCAAGCAGAACGCGATAGCCCGCCTGTGCCGCAACCTGCGCGATTCCCGCACCCATCTGCCCCGCACCGATCACGCCAACTGCCTGCATCTATCGCCTCCATGGAATTACGTACGGTCGCATAGCCGCTTTCACGCGTGAAGCCAGCCGCGCAGAAGCACCCCGTGCCAACGATGGGCCGTGATATAAGCTGTGCTGCTGATCGCCGGCGGCTCGAACAAATTGACGGCCGACGTTTTCGCGACCGTTCAGCGGCCGAACACGCCGGCGCGATAGAGCAGCGTGATGGCGACACGGCGATTGCGCGGATCGGCCGGGTCGTTGGCGATCATCGGCTCGCGATCGGCGACGCCCTCGATCCGATTGAAGCGCGCCTCCGGTATTCCGGCGAGCGCGAGCCGGCGGCGGGTCGCCTCGGCGCGGCCGGTGGCGAGCGTCCAGTTGTTCATCGCGCGCGGATCGCCGTAGGGTACCGAATCGGTATGGCCACGGATCATGATCGGGTTGCCGGTGCGCGTGATGCTGTCGCCGACCATCCCGATAAGTTCGGAAGCGGCCGGCTCCAGCACGGTCGTGCCGAGCGCGAACATCGAGTAATTGGCATCGTCGATCAGATCGATGCGCATCCCGTCCTGCGTCATCACGAACCGGATATGGCGCGACAGCTTGCTGAGATCCGCGCGCGCGGCGATCCGCTCCAGCACCTGGCGACGCAGCGCTGCGAAATTCTTGCGATCTTCCGCGGCGACCGATTCCGGACTGCGCAGCGAGCCTTTCTTGCCCGCGCCCATCATCTTGCCGCCCGCCTCGTTATCGATGCGCGCGACGAGCGTCGGGAGCCGCGAATTGCCGTCGTCCGGCCCGGTCTTCTGATCGCTGACGACGGATTTGCCGCCGAACAGCCCCGAGCCGCCGATCCCCAGCGACTTGGTGTTGAGAATCGTGGGCGCGAAATAATCCGCTATGCCCTTGCGCTGCTTCTCGGTCGTCGCCCCGAGCAGCCACAAAAGCAGGAAGAACGCCATCATCGCCGTCACGAAATCGGCGTAGGCAACCTTCCACGCGCCGCCGTGATGGCCGCCGTGCCCCTCGATATAGATTTTCTTGTAGATGATCTTCGGCGGCTGGTTCGAGCCGTGCGGCGCGCGCGCGGCCATGCTACTTGCCCCTCAGGCCGTCGAAAACCTCGGCGAAGCCGGGCTGGTTCTTGTGCGCGATGCCGGAGCGTGCCGCCTCGATCACCAGCGGCTGCGGATGACCGTGCAGCGAGGCGACGATGATCTGCTTCACCACATGATAGATGGCGGCATCGGCCTCGATCACCTGCTTCAACCGGTTCGCGAGCGGATTCACGATGCCATAGGCCAGCAGCACACCCATGAACGTGCCAACCAGTGCCGAGCCGATCATCGCCCCCAGGACCGACGGCGGCTTGTCGATCGAGCCCATCGTCTTCACGATCCCGAGCACCGCGGCAACGATGCCGAGCGCGGGGAGCGCATCGGCGAGGCTGCTCAGCGTGTGCTGCGGCCCCTCAACCTCGTGGTGGTGCGTCTTGATCGCATTGTCCATCACCTCCTCGACCGCATGCACGTCGAGCGTCCCGGATGAGACGACGACGAGCCGCAGCGTATCGGCAATCAGGTTTACGAGCGTATGATCGGCCTGTAGGCGCGGATATTCGGCAAAGACGGCGGAGGATTTCGGATCCTCGACATGCGGCTCCAGCGCGATCGGCCCTTCCATGCGAAGCATCTTCATCAGTTTCGAGACGAGGAAGATCGTGTCGAGATAATCCTGCTTCTTGTACTTCGGGCCCTTGAACACCTTGGCGAGGCCCCCGCCCATCGCCTTGAGTTCCTTGCCCGAATTGCCGATGATCAGCGCACCGGCAGCGGCGCCGCCGATGATGAGCATCTCGTGCGGGATCGCTTCGAACACCGGTCCGAGCGCGCCGCCGGTGATGGCGAAACCGCCGAAAACCATGCCAAGGAGGACAACAAGGCCAATGGCCGGAAACATTTTTGCACCCCCGCGGCAAATCGTGTGTTGGCTTGTGGTTACCGCCCGTTCGTCGCCATCCGGTTAACCACCATTGTTTTTAGTCAGGCGGCATCCGCCATCATCACTTCAGATAATCGAACAGCGACATGCTTGAGAGCTTCGTGAAGCTCGCCTGCGTCGCGGACAGCACCGTCATCGTCTTCTGAAGTTCGGCGATCGAGGTGGCATAATCGAAGCCGTCAACATCGGTGCGCGCCTGCGAGCGATCCACCGTCGCGGAGCTGATCTGCCCCGCGACGATATCGACACGCGCAGCACGCGCGCCGATCGACGCCTGTGTTGTCGTCACCTGATCGGATATCTGCTGAAGCGTATCCTTGGCCGCGGCGGGGACATCGGTGCCGGCGTTGAGCGCGGCCATCATCGCGGTGATCGCCTGCCCCAGGTCACTCGCTCCCGTCTTGAGAAACGTCGACGCGTTGTTGCTAGGCTGAACCGACTGGTTGTCACCGATCGGGATGACGGCCGCATTGCCGGTCGTGAACGATAGCGACCCGTCGGCGTTCTGCGTCACCGCGGTCGTGCCGGTGCTGCCGCCGAACAGCGGGCCGCCGCGCATGTCGGTGGCGTTTGCGGTGGCGAGGATCGAGGTGAGCAGGTCGGAAAGTTGCGTCGCCATCGTCGCGCGGGCGCTGGCCGGCAAGGTGCCGTTGGCCGCCTGCGTGACGAGCGTCGACATCTGCTGAAGCTGGTCGCCGATCTGGCCGAGCGCGCTGTCCGCCTGTTGCAGCACCGATTTCGCGACCGACACATTGCCGCTGTAGGCGGTGTCGTTGGCATCGGCGAGCGACAGCCCCTGCAGCCGCGACCACGCAACGCTGTTGTCCGAAGGCGAGAGGATGTTGCTCTGCACCGTGATCTGCTGATTCAGCCGATCCGCCTGCGCGGTGAGCGATTGCATCGAGGATGCCGCGCGGTTGTAAAACAGGTTGGTGGAAGGTGCGATCGTCATCAGCGGATATCCAGAATGGACTGGAAGGTATCGCGCGCCACCTGAATGACGCGGCTGGAAGCGGAATAGGCCTGCTGGAAACGCAGCAGATCGACCGCCTCCGTATCGAGATCGACGCCGGTCACCGCATCGCGCGCGCTGACCGCGCTGTCGCGGATCGCGCCCTGTGCGGCGGCGACGGTATTCTTGTTCTGCAAAGCGGCGGCGTTGGCGGATACCATCGTCGTTACCTTGGCCTCGAACCCGCCAGTCGAACGCAGCGTATCGAATTGCAGGATATTGCCGTTGTCGCGCGTGCCGCCACCCACCGCCGCTGCTGCGATGCCGCTGGGATCGGTAAGCGCGAGCGAGATATCGGTGGGCGCCGCGCCGACATTGAACATCGGCTGGCCGGCGGCATTATTAAGATCACGGCCCTGTGCCTGGAGCGCGTTGACGCCGTTGACGAAATTGGTCGCCAGCGTGTTGAGCTGATCGCGGGTATCGGCGATCCGCTGCGCACCGTCGACGATGCCGCCCAGCGCGCCGCCGCCGGGGGTAAGCACCGAATAAGTCCCGTTGTTCTGCACCGCGAAAGATACAGTGCCGGCAGCGTTGCGGGCGTAGGTGACGGTCGCGGCGTCATTGCCTGACACCAGCACCGGGCCGCCAGCGCCGCCCGCGCGCACCGTTGCGCGGCCAGCCGCATCGAAACTGACATTCACATCGACCAGCGCGCTCATCTGATCGAGGATCGAATCGCGTTGATCGGAGAGGTTGGCCGACTGTGCACTATTCGACCCCACACGCCCCAGCCCGTCGTTCACCTTGGCGAGCGCGGTGGCGAGCGAACTGAGACTGGCGGTGGCCTGATCTGCGTTGGCATCGAGATCGGCGGTCACCTGCGCCAGTGCATTGCCGGTCGCGCTGAAGGCGTTGGCGGCGGTGGTAGCATTTTCCAGCATCGTGGCGCGGGGCGTGGGAGAGGCTGGATCGGCCGCCACCGATTTGGCGGCGTTGAAGAAATTGGTCAGGCTGGTCGCAAGATCGGGGCCGGTGAGCGCGGACTGAATGCGATCGAGCCACACTGATCCGGCCTGGGTGCGCGCAAGATCGGCGCCGGCGCTGCGCACTGCTTCCGACTTGAACATGTCCGACGCGCGATTGACCCCGGCAGCGATCGAGCCATAGCCGTTCATCGCATTGGCGGCAGTAAAGATCGTGGTGGGCGCCCCGACTTCCTGCACGTTGATCGCGCGGCGCGAGTATGACGAATTGCCGACGTTCGCGATGTTCTCCGACACCGTCGACAGCGCCGTCTGATACGTGCGCACGCCCGAAGCGCCGATGGAGAGCAGGTCAGCCATCAGCTTTCCGTGGCAGAACCGTGGTTAAGATCGGGTTGCGAGCGCGAGAGGAAATCGGTCATCGCCTTGCCGATGCCGAGCGGGGTATGTTCGGCCATCTGCTGCACGACCTTCTGATCCTGCATGTCGCGGAACGTATCGAGCGCCTGGCTCTGGAACAGCGGGTCGGCGAGCTTCGCCTGCCGCATCGATTTGAGCATCATCCCGGTGAAAACCGCTTCGAACTGCTTTCCCGCCTTGGCGAGATTTTCCTTCGACGCGGTGCGCGCGAGGCCGCTATCGAGGCCGGTGGCGCCGGTGATCTGCGTCTTGGCGACGGCGCTGGCGACATCGGCCGTCATAGCACCACCAGCTCGGCCTTCAGCGCGCCGGCCTCCTTCAGCGCCTCCAGGATCGCGACCAGATCGGCCGGCGACGCGCCTATGGCGTTCACCGCCTTGACGATATCGGCAAGCTTCGGTCCTGGCGAAAGCAGGAACATGGGGCGACGCTCCTCATCGATCGCCACGCCCGATTTCTGCTGGAGCGCGGTCTGACCCTGGCTGAACGGGCCCGGCTGGCTGACCCGCTGGTTCTCATCGATGCGCACGGTCAGCTTGCCGTGCGTCACCGCGGCCGGACCGACCCGAACCGCAGAGTTTATAACGACCGTTCCCGTCCGGGCATTAACAATTACTTTTGCGGGCGGCTCGGCGGAGGTGACGTCGAGGTTCTCGATCTGCGACATCAGCGCCGCGCGCACGTCCGCGCCGAGCGGCGCCTTCACCGCGATCGACACGCCATCTTTCGCTTCCGCCGTGCCGAAGCCGAGCCGCTTGTTGATCGCGGTGGCGACGTTCTGTGCCGTGGTGAAATCGGCGCGAGCCAGGTTGAAGGTGAGAAACGGCGTCTGCTCAAATCCCGTGGCCACCGCGCGTTCGACCGTCGCGCCTTCGGGGATACGACCGGTGGAAGGAACGTTGACGACGATCTTCGATCCGTCCGCGCCTTCGGCACCCAGGCCGCCGACCGCGAGATTGCCCTGCGCCATCGCATAGACCTGCCCATCCGCACCGAGCAGTGGCGCCAGCACCAGGCTGCCGCCGCGCAGCGACTTCGCCTTGCCCATCGAGGCGACCGTGATGTCGATCCGCTGGCCGGGCTTCGCGAAGGCGGGAAGCTCCGCCGTAATCATCACCACGGCGGCATTCTTGAGCCCAGGATTCACGTTCGACGGCAGTTGCAGCCCGAAGCGCGAGGCCACCGCCTTCACCGATTGTACGGTGAATTCGAGATTGTCGTCGCCCGTACCGGGCAAGCCGACCACTATGCCGTAACCGGTCAACTGGTTCGATCGGATGCCCTGGAAGCCGCCGAGATCCTTGATGCGATCGGCCGACGCCGGGCTCGCGGACAGTATCGCGACCAACAGCGCGACAAGTGCGAGCCACCAGATTTCGCGATCCGAGCGGATCGATCGGCGCGCGCGCGCGGCAGGGGATGCCAGATTCTGCATCAGAACGGACTCACCACCTGGAAGAAGCGGCTCAGCCAGCCCTGGCGGCTGGCGCGGGCGACATCGCCCTTGCCGGTGTAGGCGATCTGCGCGTCGGCGACGCGTGTCGAGGGCACGCGATTGTCGAGATCGACGTCGGCGGCGCGGACGATGCCCTTGATCTGGACGAATTCATCGCCGCGATTGAGCGTGACGCGCTTCTGCCCCTGCACCAGCATCGTGCCGTTGGGGAACACCTGCGCCACCGTCACGGACATCTCGCCGGAGAGCGAGTTGGCCTGATCGGTCGTCCCCGCGCCGTTGAAGTTGCGGGTCCCGCTGGCCGAGGCATCGGTAGACTTGAACAGCGAGAGCGGGCCGGTGGTCGGCGGCGTGATGCCGAAACCGCCGCCAGAATCTAGCTTCGAGGAGGCGGATTTGGACGCCGCGGTGCGCTCCACGAGCACGATCGTGAGCGGATCGCCCACGCGCCGCGCACGCCATCCTTCGTGCAGCGCGGCATAGCCGCCTGCCACCTGAAAGATCGCGCCATTCGGCTGTGCCGCAGGCTCCGCCGGCGCCATTGGCGCCAGGCGTACTGCGGAAAAGTCCTCGACCGGCGCCTTCTTGCCGAGCAGCTTCGCATCCGCGGCCGGGGCGGCCAGCAGCGCGGCCGCGGCGATGGTGATGGAAAAAGATACGCGCGTCATGTCCGGTCCCGGCATCAGAGGTTCTGGTTGACGTATTTGAGCATGTCGTCGGTGGCCGAGATCATCTTTGAATTGACCTCATAGGCACGCTGCGTCTCGATCATGTCGACGAGCTCCTCGACGACATTGACGTTCGACGCCTCCAGCATCCCCTGCCGCACCGAGCCGCGTCCGTCCTCGCCTGGCACGCCCATATTGGCGGCGCCGGAGGAGGCGGTTTCCTTGACGTAATTGTCCCCGGCGCTTTGCAAGCCCGCCGAATTGGGGAAGTTCGCGATCTGGATCTGCCCCAGCGTCTGCGGATTGCTCGAGCCGGGGACGGTGGCGGAGACGGTGCCGTCGGTGCCGATCGTGATCGATGTCGCGCCCTGCGGCACGGTGATCCCCGGCATCACCTGATAGCCGTCGCTGGTAACCAGCTGCCCTTCCGGCGAGCGCGAGAAATTGCCCGCGCGGGTATAGCCGAGCTGGCCGCCGGGCATCTGCACCTGGAAATAGCCGTCGCCGTCGATCGCGAGATCGAGGCTGTTGCCGGTGGTGTTGAGCGAGCCGGTCGTATCGATCCGCGCCGTACCCTGCACGCGCACGCCGGTGCCCAGGTTCAGCCCGGTGGCATATTGCGTCGATTGCGTCGACTGCGCCCCCGGCGCGGTGACCACCTGATAGCCGAGCGTCGCGAAAGCCGCGCGATCGCGCTTGAACGCGGTGGTATTCACGTTCGCGAGATTGTTCGAAATGACGCGCATGCGCATGTCCTGGGCGTCGAGCCCGGTGCGCGCGATATGCATGGCGGCGGTGGTCATCGTTCAGTTTCCTCAGGCTGGAAGGCGCATGACGGATGCCGCGCCCTCGTCCATATCCTTGGCGTTCTTGAGCATGCTGGCCTGCACCTCATAGCTGCGCTGATTCTCGATCATGTCGACCAGCGCCTGCGTCATGTTGACGTTCGACCCCTCGAGCGTGCCGGACGCGACCTGCGCGTCGAGATTCTCCGGCAGCGATCCGCCGCCGCGCACGTGAAGCAGGTTATCCAGCCCCTTCACGGTATCGGCGCCATTGTCCGAAACGAGCTTTATCTTGTCGATCACCTGCGGCTTGCCCGATGCCTCGCCCTGCGGGACGATCGAGATCGAGCCATCCGAGCCGATCGTCAGCGAATTGTATGGCGGGATGGTGATCGGGCCGGACTGACCCATCACCAGAAAGCCGTCCCCCGTCTGCAATGTGCCAGATGCGGTGACCGACAGATCGCCGCGCCGCGTATAGGCTTCCCCCCCGTCGGGTGCCTGCACCGCGATCCAGTCCTTGCGGTCGGTGACCGCTACATCGAGACTGCGCCCGGTGGAGATCAGCGTGCCCTGCTGGCGATCAGCGTCGGTCACTTCCGACGAGGTCGGCGCGCGCGCCATCAGCGATGCGCCCCCACCCGTCAGCTGGATCTGATCGAACACCACGCGATCGGCGC
This sequence comes from Sphingomonas sp. 3P27F8, assembly GCF_005502745.1. Classification (GTDB taxonomy): domain Bacteria; phylum Pseudomonadota; class Alphaproteobacteria; order Sphingomonadales; family Sphingomonadaceae; genus Sphingomonas. The sequence goes on along the minus strand of NZ_SCNL01000031.1, from coordinate 3,990 downwards.
GAAAGCCGGTGGTGGAGGCGTTGGCCATATTATTGGCGATCGCGGCCTGGGCCTGCATATGCGCCCGCAGCCCCGTCGCCGCCGTATAGACCAGCTTATCCATCTACGCCTCCCGCGCGCTCTTCGCGATCACGACCGGATGTTGAAGATCGTCTGGGAAATCTGATTGTCGGTATCGAGCGCCTTGGCATTCGCCTGGAAGTTGCGCTGCGCCGCGATCAGATTGACCAGCTCTTCGGTGATATCGACGTTCGAGCGCTCGATCGTACCCGTCATCAGAGAGCCAAGGCCGTTCTGGTTCGCCGATCCGGCGACCGGATCGCCCGAAATGCCGGTGGCCTGCCAATAGCTGGACCCGATCTGCCGCAGGCCCGAAGGGTTGGCGAAATTGATGATCGCCACCTTGCCGAGATTGCGGACATCGCCGTTCGAATAGCTCGCCTTGACGAGGCCTGTCTCATCGATGGTCACGCCGGAAATCTGCCCGACGGAGGAGCCGTCCTGCGTCCGCGCCGAAACGTTGAAGGGCGACGCGATCTGCGTGGTGGACGCACCGAAATCGACCGTGACCGTCTGCGCCGCGGTAGCGCCCGATGGCGTGACCGGATCGAACGTGGTGGTGTTGCCGCCGGTGAGCTGGCCCGCGCTGTTGAAGGTCATCGTCGTGCTCGGCGCGCCGCCGGCGGTAAGCTGCTGGTCGCCGATGTAGCTGAACGCGCTCCACGTGCTGTTGCCGGATGCGTCCGGCGTGGTGTCGCGCCGGAAATAGGTGGTCATGGTGAGCGCATTGCCGTTCGCATCGAAAACGGTGCTCGACGTGGAATTGTTGTAGCTGGTCGGATCGAAGCGATCGAACGTCGCGTTGCTGGGCAGGCCGGCGCTGGACGACAGGTTGAGCGTGTATTTCACGTTCGATGTGGCGACCGCGACGCCGCTGGTGGACGGAAGCTGCAGCGACACGGTGGAATCGAGGCCGGATGCGACGACCGCGCCGGAGCCGTCGACCGGATAGACCTGCAGATGGCCGCCGTTCGAATCGACCACATAGTGGTTCGCATCGACGCTGAAGCCGCCGTTGCGCGTGAAGTTCACCTTCGCCGCCTCGGGATCCGGCTTCACCGCGAAGAAGCCGTCGCCGGAGATCGCGAGATCGAGCGCGTTGCCCGACTGCGTGAAGCTGCCCTGCGTGAACTGCTGGATGTTGCCCTTCACGATCGTGCCGGAGCCTACCATCGAGGTGGGCGAGGTGGAGATGTTGCTCGCGATCACGTCGGCAAATTCCGAGCGCGACTTTTTGAAACCGTTCGTTGCGACGTTGGCCAGATTATGGCTGATGACCGACATATCGGTCTGCGCCGCCTGAAGGCCGGTGAGCGAAGTGTAGAAGGCCATGGGGGATTACTCCTGTGAAATTCAGCCGATCTGGCGGACGGCGGAGGCATTGGTATCGCCAAGGCCGGGAAGCGAGAGGACGGTGCTGCCGCTGGTGGTCGACACCGACGTGACCGGCGCCCAGACGAGCCCGGTTGCGGCAACCGTGGCGCCGCTGTTCTGCGCGGAAACCGCGATCGTGAACGGGCCGGTGCCGGCGGCGGCGCCCTGATCGGTCGTGCCGTCCCAGTCATAGGCGACGGTGCCCTTGGACTGCGGCCCGAGCTTCATCGTCTTCAGCACCTCGCCATTGGCGTCGCTGATGGTGACGTTGACGTTGGTGGCATCGCCGCCCAGTTCGATCGATCCGGTGAGGCCGCCGGAGGTGCGGCCATAAGCGACATTGCCAGGCACCAGCACGGTCTTGCCGATATAGCTCACCGCGTCCGATGTGGTGGCGGCGCCGAGCTTGTCGGCGATCGCCTTCAGCGTCGTCGACATGTCCGAAATGCCGGCGAGCGACGAGAATTGCGCCATCTGCGCGACCATCTGCGTATTGTCGACGGGCGAGAACGGATCCTGATTCTGCATCTGCGCCGTCATCAGCTTCAGAAAATCCGCCTGGCCGAGCGTCGTCTGGCCGGTGTTGGCGGTGGAGGAACTGGTGGTCGATCGGGCGATGCCGAGCGATGCCAGCGTAGAATCGAACGTGCTGTCGGTGGTGGTCATCTATCAGCGCCCCAATTTGATGGTGTCGAGGATCAAAGACTTTGCGGTGTTCATCACCTCGACGTTGTTCTGGTAGCTGCGCGCCGTCTCCATCATGTCGACGAGCTCGCGGGTTTCATCGACGGCGGCTTCGTAGATATTGCCGTCCTTGTCGGCGATCGGATTACTGGGATCGTACCGCTTCGTCGGCGTGCTGCCGGCGGTGACGACCTGCACCGCATCGACCGTCGACAGGCCGGAGGCGGCGTCGAAGGTGGTGCGGAACACCGGCTTGATCGTGCGATAGGCATCCGCTTCCGAACCGGCGATGCCGCCTGCGTTGGCAAGGTTCGACGCGGTCGTGTTCATGCGCACGAGCTGCGCGGACATCGCGCGCCCCGCCACCTGGAAGATCGACATCGGCGTGGCCATGCTCACTCTCCCTTCAGCGCGCGGGTGATCTGGCTGATCCGCCCGTTCAGGAAGGAAAGCGTCGTCTGATACTGGACGGCGTTTTCGGCGAAGGCGGTCTGCTCCTGGCTCAGATCGACGGTGTTGCCGTCCATCGAGGGTTGCAGCGGCACGCGATATTTCACGCTCGCGTCAAAGCCGGTGTCGCCACCTTGCTCGACCGCGCCAAGCGCCTGCTGGAAGTTCACGTCACGCGCCTTGAAGCCCGGCGTGGAAGCGTTGGCGATGTTCGACGCGAGCAGCCCCATGCGCTGCGAGCGCACCGTGAGCGCGGCGCCGTGAACTCCGAACAACGTGTCGCTGGCCATCGGCCGGGTCTCCTGCACGGGAATGTGCGGTGAAGGATCAGCAAGCAGCGTGCCAATTGCCGGCACAGCGCGGGTCAAGCGTCGTCCGCCGCGCCGGGCGGCAAGATCTTGCCGGTTGGCCGGCAACGATTGCCGCCGAGGCGCGCGGTACTGGCAACCCATCGCTCGCCGATCGCAGCGGAAGCGACATAGGCGGAAAACTGGCCCGAGCCTTGCAGAACACGCAGGCATGACCCCAGGCACGTTCCTCGACCCCTATGCCGCGATCATCGTTGGTGGCGGCACGTTCGTCGCGGCGATGCTGCGCACGCCGTCGGCGGATCTTGGCCGCGCGCTGAAGGCGCTCGTCACATTGCCGAGGCGTGATTTTTCCGCAGAACCGCTGATCGAGCAGGTCAACGCCTTGTCCCGCATCGCCAGGCGGCATGGCACGATCGCGCTCGACCGCTCGGTCATCGCCGATGCCGATCTTGCCGCCGGCATCGCGCTGATCGTCGATGGCGAAGGTGCGGACGCGGTGATCCGCGAGATGCGCCATCGCCGGCGCGCGCGGATCGAGCGCCATGCCGCCGCCGCCGAGATGTGGAGCGGGATGGCGGAGGTAGCCCCTGCGATGGGCATGGTCGGCACGCTTGTCGGCCTGGTCGCGATGTTCACCCAGATGCGTGATCCGCGCGCGATCGGAGTCGCGATGGCCGTGGCGCTGCTCGCGACGCTCTATGGCGCGATCATCGCCAACCTCGTCGCCATGCCGATCGCCATGCGCCTGCGCGCCGCCGCGCGGATCGAAGCGTTCGAGCGTGCCCGGCTGGAGGCGCCGCTCGCCGCGCTCGCCATGCGCGAGGCGCCGCGCACCGCCGGCCCGGTCACCTTCTCGCCGATGCGGGAGGAGACGAAGTGACCGGTGAGACTGCCTTCGACGAATTTCCCGCGCGTGCGCCCGCGCGGCCGCTGTGGCTGATGACGCTCGCCGATCTCGCGCTGCTGCTCGTCGGCTTTTTCGTGCTGCTCCAGGCGAACCAGACGCTTGATCCGCACAAGCTGGCCGAATGTCCCTTAAACACAATTGACGCTGCCACCAATAAGCAAGGTTTGAAGCACAGTTGTCGCAGTATCATTTAAAAAAAAACAA
>NZ_SCNL01000030.1 GCF_005502745.1 Sphingomonas sp. 3P27F8 | reverse complement strand
ATTTTACATTGGAGGATCTGGGCTTCATCTTCGTTCCTTCGTCACTACGACGAAGCCCAGATCCTCCTTAAATCACAACCTCAAATCTGTGCCATTGGTGCTGACGGCGGACAGCCGTCGCCCATGTCCATGGCGTCGAGAAGTTCCAACGCTTCATCGAGCCTGCGGACAATCGTGGAGAGCGTCTGCTGCACGTCCCTGTCCCGTTTCATGCCGTGGGTCTCCCGATGCAAAACGGACCGATAAGTTGCGCGTTACGCCCGATGCCCCCGCGCGACGCGCGGGAGCCGGGGCTGGTAACATGACAAGAGACATGCGCCTGCGCTTTTAGCCGCAAGCGACCTGGACATATGCACAGGCGCCCCGGCGGAAGCTCCGCCGAGGACATCGCTCTTGTCGGGATTACCAGTCCCGGCACTGCAGACTTGCAGCGCGGACAAGGAACTATCATGGTCGGCCACCAGCGCCAAGCCGATAGACGAGTTGGCAGTTGCCGTTGGGGCCGACGACTGCTTGCTAGCGAAGCCATGCTCTCGCGATGTCACCGTAGCTTTGCGGATGGGCACCGTCTTTCGTGCGGTAGCGGCCAAGATCGGGTATCTCGTCGCCGAAGGTCGCGGCCACAAAGCGCACGATACGGGCCTGACCTCTTGCGTAGGGTAAAGCCAGATTGCGCGGCGCGTGTTCAGACGTACACGTATTGCCTTCAGATTGGCCGCAAGGAGAGGCTGCGCGGCGTCGTTGGTGCCGATGGAGATGATCTTTGCGCCGAGCATCCGACCGGGCAGCGGCCATCTCTTCATGTCGGCGGAGCGCGCACCTACTTGGGCGCGCACCTGGCACTCCTGCGAATAGATTGCGTTCACAGCCCGTGCGGTCCCGAGCCCAATGCTGTCGCCGAGAAATAGGCATTCGAACATAGCTGTGCTTCGGTTTGAGCATATGGGTTTCAATACGGCATCGTGGCTTCACAGGTCGAACCCGGTCGCGAGGCGATAGGCGAGCCTTGCGGGAGCCATATCCGCCGCGTTGAGCGCGACGATCGGCGCGATCTGCTTCACCCGCTCGCGCACTTGCGCCATAGGTGTTTCGACCTCGTTGCCGCCGGTGACGAGCTCGACCGCGACCTGACGGCATTCGCCGGTCGTCCGCGAGCGCGCCTCGATCAAGAAGGCGGGGCGACAGGGGCCAAGGGGCGTCAGCATGTCGAAGACCGGCTTCTCGATGCAAAGCTCGATGCCGCGTCGCTCGAATGGATGCCGGATGTCAATCAGCGCACGCAGCGCTTCGCGTTCAAACGCGGTGTCCACGGGAATGAAGCGATGGCCATTTAGAATGGGCTGGGCGTAGCCGCGAAGCGGAGCATAGCCATGCGTCTCGGGAAATTGCCCGACGACGATAATGACGAGATATGGCCCGTCGATCCGGTTGTCCCTCGTCGATGGCGACTGCACGCGGTTGGCCAGCGTCACCGGATCGCCGTCAGCAACATAGACGGTCGAACCCCGGACATGATTTGCAAAGAGCGCAAGAAAGGCTTGAGGCGCATGCCCTCGCGGCCATTTTTTAGCTAGGGCGCGCAAACTCCCATAGACTTTGCGGCTGTGCAGCGCCCGCGGGTGGGTCCAAAAGGCGCGAGAGAGCTCAATGCCTGGCGCAACCGCAATGGCGCCCGTCACGGATGTGAGCGTCCTAAACTCGTCGCCGATCGATCGTTGCTCGCTCTCCGCGCTGAGGGGAGAACAGCGATTGAGCCCGGCAACGTCGATCAACCGCCACAGAAGGCGTGCAAGCCTCGGGACCGATGTCTGACGGGTGCGGTCGTCGCTCGCTTCCTCGTCGGGGCGCTGAGCCAGCTTTTCTGGCGCGGGCCTGAGCACCTCGAAAAAACCGGTCGGCGGATCGGCCGGGGCATGCTGTCCGCGCACTTCGCTGATCCGGTTGGTAGCCTGTTCTCGGGAAAAAGGGCAGCCGGGGTGATGCTCGGGCCGATCGCTGCCGGTAAGTCGTCGTAGATAGTAAGTCTCGGCCTCCGACAGGAAGGCGGGGGTCAGGACCGGCGGTGCTTCGCCCGTGGGCAAGCAGTCGCAAGCGATCCATTTGCGGCCTATCCGCGCCTGCTGAACGAGGACGATACCGGCCTCCTCGTCGGCACGCGAGCCACCGCCGACATACCAGCGCACCAGCGCCTCGCGCACGGGGAAGGGGAGGGCGATGCGGCGCGACATTCGCCCCTCCGTGCTGCGATCGATCAGCCACATTCGAGCGCTCCTGGTTCCTCGTATCCGGCGTTAGCGACCCGGCGGCGCAGATTGACAGCGCGGCACGAGCAATCTCCACTTTTCAGACGGCAACAATGGAGGCTGCAATGCGGGCAATTATGATCGGTTCGACCGTTGTCCTCGCGGCGCTGGCGACGTCGGCGAATGCCGCTGGGCCAAAGCGTCACGAACACCGTCGCGCTGAGGTGATCAGCATGGGGCAGCCCCCGGCAAGCGCTCCCGAGAACCAGCACCCAAGCGAAAATGAGAAATTGCAAACCGTCTCCCCAGCTGCACCTACCTTTGCTGTGCACGATCTTCGCCGACGGTGGGTGGCCTTCCAGATGGCGGGGAGCTTCGCGGGGGCGCAGGCTGTGGCAGTCGTGTCGGATCCTGATGATCCATTCGCGCCGATGGAGCGGGCTTCGGATGGTATCACAGAGGTTCCGCCCGCGGCGATGCTGACCATACCTTTTTGGATGCGGGGCCCGCCCACGCCCGCGACTATTTCCGCCTACATGCCCGGCTGCGTACCGCTGGCATATCGTCCGACCGGCTTTCTTCGAACCGATGCCGAACAGCGGCGCGCCGCCTATTATGAACTGATGAGTAGCGTCGCCTGTGAGCACGGCCTTCCCGTCGGCCTTTTTGACGCCATGATCATTCGCGAGAGTCAATATCGTCCTGATGCTTTCTCTCTCAAGAATGCCTTCGGGTTGACCCAGCTGATGCCCGGGACCGCTGCCGCGCTGGGCGTCAATCGCTACAGTATCGAGGGAAATTTGCGGGGCGGCGCGCGCTATTTGCGTCAGCAGCTCGATCGCTTTGGCCAGTATCATTTGGCGCTTGCGGCCTACAATGCCGGGCCGGGCCGGGTCAGACAAGGCCGGGTGCCCGCGATCCGCGAGACGCGCGCTTATGTGGACAACGTGCTCGCCAACTGGACGAGGCTGAGTGGCCTTTCTCAAGCCAGTGGCACCGGCAACTCCGAGCCCTTGCGACCGGCGCCGTTCCGAAGAGCGCTTGTCTCTATCTTCTAGCTGGGTCACGCCGCGCATCGCGTACGGCGCGCAGCGACTTCTTTTCTCAAAGATAGAAGTCGTCGCTTTGAGCAAGGCGCGCGCGGCGCTCGGTCACGGCCATCACCTCGTCCGCAACACGCTTGATCACCGCTTTCTGGAGCGGCGAAGCCCATTCCTTACGCACTTCGGAGCCGTCGAGTCCATCAAGCGCGTCCAGCACTTCAATGAGCTTTTTCGGCAGGGAGACGAAGAATTCACAGAGCATCACGATCAGCGTCGCGTGCCGCTCGTCGCTAATCGGCTCGTCCTGCGGGAAGGTCTCGAGGCGAACGAAGGCCTGAACGATGTTGGTGCCGAGTGCGTGCAGGATCGTCTCGAATTCGTTCACCGTCATCGGCGCTCGCTTGGCGGGGTCACGATGGAGCAGAACCCCCAGCCGGCTTTTACTAATGCCGGTCTTGCCAGCGAGTTTCCGCTGCGCGGTATCGGTCTCGGCCATTGCGCGAAGTATTACCGGGACATAGTCGCGGCGTTCGCCGGCTTCGCCCAGCCCCTTCACTGCCTAAGCCCAAAGCTTGGGATGAGATGACATAATGACCCCCTGCCGTCCAACGGACGGTGTAAAAGGATCATGAGAAAACGGTCATTGCAACAATGGTTGGGGCCAGATTGAGCAGCAATCCATTTACTATCCGGCCGATTGACGGCTGTTAATGGCGTGAGGCTCGACCGGAGCCCAAGAGACTTTGTTTCGTCTCGTCATCAAGAGCTTGCAGTATCTTTGAGGCCTTATGCTCGACAACGTAGTCGAACAAGAGAAGGGATAGGGCGTCCTCGAGCGCAAGCGCAGTGGCAAGCTTGTGGCTGAACGCTTTCTGCAGTGCCTCAAGATAATCGACGCTCCGTGAGGCAAGCTTGAGATCGAGGCTAATTTCGCCGGGGCCGGGCACGAGATCAAGATGCTCGCCAAGCGTCGTGACCTCGTGATCGTCGAGATGCGACTCATCGAACGCACGATATTCGATGAGTGCGGCAAGAGTTTGGTGCGCGAGGGTCGCATTCGAGTGAAGCCGGAGGCTCTCGGTCGTCAGGCGGAACAAGTCCTCTGACACGCGGAGAAGACAGCCTTGGGCTTCGGTGCTCTTGCCGCCCACTTGGTGATTTCTCCTTTTCTGATGAGAGACTGGTAACAGTCTGCAGAGGAGCGCCCCTTTTGGGCTCCAAAGGTTGATATTTCGCGAGTCTTCCCGCTGCGAATCTACCTTGGGCGCGCCTTGTCCGCAATTGCGGGGCGCGACGCCCGACTATCAAGGGCAGACTGCCCAACTATCCGGATGCCACGTCCCGTCCATCGGGGCGCAAAGCCCAATACCAACGGGCAAAAGGCAGGGACTACAAAAAAATCCGCGCGATCGGCAACCATCCGCTCGTGGGAGCTTGCGACACGAATGGCCACTTGGTCCTTTCAATTTCGGGCGCGGCAGATCGCGTCTCCTGAAGCGAAGGAAACACCTCATGCAGTCCGTCCTCAAACAAAGCGGCCGGCTGGAGCTGGCGCTCCTTGTCCTCGCCGCGCTCCTTTTCGCCTTTTTCTTCTTCGCCGGGCCCGCCTTCGCCGGCGCCGACACGACGTTCGACACCGCCCTGACGAAGTTCACCGATTTTCTCGAAGGCTCAGGCGGCAAGATCATCACCGTCCTCTCGCTTGCCGGCGGCATCGTGGCACTTGCTTCGGGCCGCTTCTCGATGGGCCAGATCGCCATCCCGGTCGGCGTCGGCGTCGGCGCGGGCACCGGCATTCCGATCGTTACCTCTACCGTCACGGCAACGATCTGAAAGGTCCGACGGTCGGTCGGAATAGCAGATCCGGCCGGCTTTTGAAGAGGGTGGTGCAATGGCCGCGGACAAGTACGTCATACCGTCTCATCTAGACGATCCCGAGCTAATCGGGCTGTGGACGATAGATGAATTCCTGGCGATGGTTATCCCGTTCGTCTGGGGAATCCTGTCTCAGCACATTCTCATTGGCGTCGTGCTTTCGGGTGCGGGCTGGTGGGGACTGAAGAAGGCTAAGGCAGGACGGGCAACGTCTTGGCTGCTCCATTTGGCCTATTGGCATCTTCCGGCCGGGTTCACTGGCATGAAGGCCACGCCACCCTCTTATCTCCGACTGATGGCCGGGTAAGGTGGAGATCACCTACACACACGCCAAAAGCCAACGCGTCCTGAGGCAGCGCAATCTTCTCGTGATCGTATCGGTGATCCTGGGCGTCCTCTCCGGCATCTTGCTGTTGATCACTGCAACCCGTGACCGCGAGATCGTCCTGCAACCGGTCCTGGCACGGCCATTGGCGGTCAACAGCGCAGGAGTTTCGCGGGAGTATCTCGAGCTGATCACCCGTGACACCGCGGTGCTGACCCTCGATCGCAGCCCTTCCAACCTCGAATATTGGATGAAGTCGGTCCTCGAGATCACTGCGCCGAGCGCGCAGGGGAAGATCCGCGGCGACCTCATGAAGATCGTCAACGAGCAGCGCGGCTCCTCGATCGCGCAGTTCTTCACGATCCAGACGATGGAAATCGACCCTAAGAACCTGTGGTCCACCGTGACCGGGGATCTGCACACGATCGTCGGGAACAAGGTCGTCTCCAGTGAGCGCCGGACTTTCCGTTTCGATTGGCAATATTCCGGACTGTCCCTGAAGCTTGTCGGCTTTGGAATGGTGACGACCGGCAAGGAAAAGGATCAGTGATGTCGGTCTACGCCATCGGCAGCGCCGCGACCGGCGCCGTCTTCCTCTCCCGCTATTACTGCTATTTGAGCCGGATCATCGGCGCTTCGCTCGTGGCGTTATCTTTCTTCCTCATCGCGGAACCGGCCTGGGCCGACCAAACGGTGATGGCGTCCGATGGCAGCCAAGTCGACTGCGCCGCCTCTGCCAAGGATCTCACCAGGATCAGCCTGGTCGAGGATGAATTCGCTTCGGTCTCGAAAATCTCGACGGGCAATCCCGCCGACGACTTTTCGGTCGTGAACGAGCCGGTTCGCGGCGACATCTACCTGTCGGTGCCGGAAGGGTTCGGCCGACAGGCCCTTTCCTTCTTCGCCACCAGCAAGCGGGGCTATGTCTACAAGTTCGTGTGCCGCGTCGCAGGCGAGCAGGCGGTCCAGGTGTTCATCTCGAACCCGGCGATCGCAAAGGACAAAGCGGGCGACACGGCGCCGCAAGTCGCAGCCGCTGATCCGCAGGAAACCGTGGTCGAGCTCGTGCAGGCGATGTACTCGAACAGCGTCATCGATGGGTACGAGATGCGTCAACGGGCGTTTCGACCCGTCTATGTTGGTACGCTCAAGGTCCAGATGATCGCCGAATATCGCGGCTCCGATCTCACCGGCCGCGTCCTTCGCATCGAGAATAGAGGCCCGGCCTCGGTCACGCTGAGCGAAGCGACCGTTGCGCCGCCGAGCGCGGTGGCGGTGTCGATCGCAGAGCCCAAGCTCGATCCAGGGAAGGTCACGACGGCCTACCTCGTTTCGCAAAACGGGAGGCAGTGACATGGCTTTGGCCGATATCTTCCGGCGTAGACGCGCGCCTCTCGACGGGGCGCCAGAAGAGGAGGGCGTCTCTCCCGTCTCGAGCGATCTGACCGCGAACGAGAGCGTTCGCAAACGGCAGCGCCTATTGCTCGCCGGCGTCGCCGGTATCGGACTCATCGCATCGTCATTTTGGATCTTCGGTGACGATGGTGGCAAATCTGCGTCGACCGATAGCGACGCTGCCAAGGTCGAGGTTTCGACCAAGGACATGGTCAACAAGAACCTCAACCAACAGGAGTGGATGGCGCTCTCGGAAAACCAGATGCAGTCGGTCGAAAACCAGCTGAAATCGGTGAACGGGCAGCAGCAACGGGTCGACCAGCTCGCCCAGCAACTCGAACTGCTGAAAGGCGAGAATCAAGCGATGCGCGCTGACGGTGCGCGCGTGCTTTCCGCCTATCAGGCGGAGAATGACCAGCTGAGGCGGCAGGTCGCCTCCAAGACAGCAACGCCGGCGCCCGCACCAGGCCCTTCTGCGATGTACGGCCCGAACGGCGTCCAGAATTACCAACGCCCCGATGCCGGTCCCGCCGGGCGGCCAATGCCCGTCAACAGCGGCGCCGAGGTCAAAATGGTCAGCTTTCAGTCGACCGACACTGGCACTGCGACACGCGTCGCGAAGGGCACCACGACGTACAGCGACAGTATCAACTATCTGCCTCCGAACAGCTTTGCGAGCGCCAAGGTCATCGTCGGCGTTGACGCGAGCGCAGGAGTCAACAGCCAGACCGATCCGTTGCCCGTGGTGCTTCGCGTCACCGGGCCAGCACGCTCGGTCTACCAGAACGGCAAGCTCCTTACGACGAAGATAGAGGGCTGCCTGATCAATGGCGCTGCGCGCGGCGATCTCTCGAGTGAGAAGGTATACGTCAAACTTCAGAAAATGACCTGCCCGCAACCGGGCGGTCGCTACGCCGTGTCCGAAGTGAAGGGGTTCATCGCCTTCGGCGGCAAGACTGGAGTGCGCGGTCGTGTCGTCAGCCGCGAGGGTTCCCTCGCGATGCAGGCTTTCCTCGCTGGCCTGGTCAGTGGCGGCGGCAACGCGCTCAACACTGCCTTCAATCAGCCCCTGGCGACCATCGCCAACGATGGCGAGGGCAGCATCAACCGCACGCCCAATTTCGGCAGCGTTGGCCTGCGTGCGCTCGGTGGCGGCGCTGCTGAGTCCGGCAAGGACGTCTCGAAATATCTGATCGAGCGCGCCGAGCAATATCAGCCTGTGATCGAGATGCCGACCGGCATCGATGTCGAAATCGTCTTCCTGGAGGGTGTGTATGTCCGCAATTGATCGACTGCGAAAGCTGCGCCTGTTCACGCGGCGGGCACCTGTCCTGGTGGCGATCGGCGCGATCTCCGTAGCCGGCATCGCACTGGCGGCCGACGTGGCGGGTCCAGACGAAGTGAAGGTCACTGGCCTTCTGAAGGCGCGCCTGCCGAAGACTGAAGTCTCCAAGGTCAATTGCGAGAAGATCGAAGGGCTCTGCGAGGTGACCGCCGGCGCCAATCTCTTCTACGTCAATCACGGTGCTCGCTATCTGATCATCGGCCGCGTCTACGATATGGAGACGCGCCAGGATCTGACGGCGGCCCGACTACTCGAGATCAACCCAGACATGCTGGTCGGCGGGGCTGCGAAAGCGAATGCCGCCGCGGCTTCCGGCGGCGGGGAAGGTGAGGGCGAGGTCACGGCAGCAGCGGTCGGCAGTGGGCGGACCACGGTCCCCGTGCGCCCCGCTATTCTCAACCTGACCGGCCTGCCGAACGAGGGTGCGATCGTTTGGGGCAATAAGGCGGCCAAGCAGACGGTCACCATCTTTACGGACTTCCGCTGCGGCTATTGCCGTGCGCTCACCAATGTCTTGCGCGGTATGGACGTGAAAGTGGTCGAGCGGCCGATCTCGGTCCTCGGCAGCCGTGACATTGCCGATCGAGTCTACTGTTCCAAAAACCAGGAACAGGCGCTTCATGCCGCTTACGCGGGTGAGCCCTTCAAGGTGCCAGCTGCGTGTGACACCAAGGGCCTCGATGCCAATGAGAAATTCGCCCAGAAGAATGGCCTGAACGCGACGCCGGTTATCGTCCGCAGCGACGGCGCAATCCTCGAAGGCTATCGGCCGAAGGAGTTCCTCGAGGCCTGGCTCAGAGGAGCGAAGTCGTGAGCCGGCGGCTGGGTCGATCCCGCCGAGCACCGCTCCTACTCGGATCGGCCGCTCTGGCAGTGCTGACTCTGCTCAGTGGGTGCGCGACGTTTGGAAGCAACGTGAGAGGCAGCTTCTCATGCGCCGCGCCCGATGGCATCTGCGCGCCTTCCTCGTCGATTGACGACCGCGCGCTGGCGATGATCTCGGGTGAGAGTGGCGGAGACGGGGTGTCCGCCGGACCTTATATTGAAACCCGCCCGAAGACGCGAACGTCTCGGACCGCTGCTACCAGGCAGATTGTGCCTGTCGAGCCCGGGGATGCGCGGCGTACTCAGGAGCGTGTGCTTCGGATCGTCTTCCAGCCCTATATCGATGAGCGCGGGCGCTTACATGAGACGAGCGCGGTCCACGCGGTCGTGCGGAGCGGCGAATGGCAGCAGCAATCGCTGGCATCAGCGACCGCCATTCCTGATCGCAATACGTCGTCGATGCGCACGATGCCGGAATCGCTCGCAGAGGCCGTCGATCGCGCTGACCCTGCGATCGTCGATGTCGCGGCGATCGATCCAGATCTTCCTGATCCTGCGGCGGTGGCCGCTGCGCGAGCGCGCAGTGCCGATCCGGTCGCAGCGATCAAGTCCGACGTTGCGGCTCGCTTAGCCCCCAAGGCGGGCCGCAACGCGCCGGCGCCCGTTCCGCCCACGGAAAGAGGTAAGGCGCAGCCGGCGGAGGCTCCCAAACCGCTGCCAAGGGCCGCTGGTTCAACAGGCAATCCAGGCGCAGCGCCAGCCTTGTCGAAAACGACAAATGCCACTCCGTCCGGTGTGGCGACGCCGCCCAAAACGACCATCGGTGCCGAGGCAATCGCGCGGGTGAAAGCGAGTCCACAATATCAAGCGCAGGCAACAGAAGCTCAGAACGCGGCGCGAAGCGCGGTCGCTGCAGAAGCGCTGCCGGCAGCGCAGCCAGATGCCAAGCCAGTCGTCCGCGCCGCAGGATTCCCCGCGTCCGTGCCGCAGGAGAATTGAGATGGCGCGGCGCTTTTTCGACGATCTCCTCGCTGGCGTGTTCGGTGACAGCAAGCGTCCCGACGCCCAGCAGCCGGATCTCGCGGTACCGATGCTTGCACATTGGCTGCCTTACCGCAGCTACGACCCGAAGACGGGCATCTTCTACAACAGTGCGTCGCGCGGTTTCGTAATCGAGGCGGCGCCATTGGTTGGGGCCGACGAGCGCACCGGCGAAATTCTGGCGCAGTTCCTGTCTGAGGGTATCCCGGCGCCGGGCTGTCTCCAGTTTCACCAGTGGATGTCACCGCGTATCGGTGAGCGGCTCTCGAAATGGTATCTGCCGCGCTACTCGGCGCGCGGTGTCTATGAACGGATGGCCAAGCACCGCGTCGATTTCCTGACGGACGGTGTGTGGGACTCGTTATCGGCCGACGCTCCGTTCTGCCTTCGCAATCACCGCGTCGCGATTTCTTATTCGACCCCGGAATCGTCGAGCGTGTCGGTCGAGCAGATCGTCTCGGTGATGGAGGGGATCATTTCATCGCTTGCGTCGATCAACGTCGCTGCGCGCACGATGGACCCGGTAGCGCTGATAGGGTGGATCGACGACATCACCTCGCCGACCACTGCCGCCGGCGATGACGCTGTCAGCTACAATCCGCTCGATCCCATCGCGGACCAGGCGATCCGCCGCGACATCGAGTTGCAGGTCGAGCCGGACCGGATGTTGCTGCGGACCGAGCGTTTCCGGCCGACCGGAAAGACGATCAAGGGCGCGCCAGAGATCGGCGAGATTTATCCCGACGTATTCGATGTCCGGTCGTTTTCTGTGCGCAATCTGCCGACCCGCTGGGCACCCTGGGACGTGGCGCGTCTGATCGGCGACATGTTCACAGATAAACTCCGCATGCCGTGCCCTGTTTCGACGAACCTGTGCATCGATTTTCCAGACGCCCAAGCCTCGACCAACAAGGCTGGCTACAAGTTCATGCGGACGACGAGCCTCGCTGACTCAAAGTCATCGAAATTCCTGCCTCAGCTTCGCGACCAGTCGCAGGAGTGGCGCTACGTCAACGACGAGATCCGCCAGGGCCGCAAGCTCGTCCGCGTGTTCTTTAGCGTCACCGCCTTTTCGCCCAAGGGCAAGGGCGACACAAACGAGCGCGTGCTCAAGTCGGTCTATCGGGCTGCAGGCTGGGACCTGCTCGACGACCGCTATCTGCAGGTCATGGGGCTGCTCTGCGCGATGCCGATGACGATGGCCAATGGTCTGTCGAAGGACCTCGAGCGCATGAAGCGGATGCGGACGCTGCTCACCACGACGGCAGCCAATCTGGCGCCGCTTCAGGGCGAATATCTCGGCGGAAGTATACCCCATTTGTTGTTGATCGGTCGGCGGGGCCAGCCTTTCTTCTGGAGCCCATTCGAGAATGCCGCCGGAAACCACAATGTCGCGGTCTTCGGCAAGTCGGGTTCGGGCAGGTCGGTCGCGCTCCAGGAGCTGTGCGGCTCGCTCTGCGGCGCCGGCGCGAAGGTGGTGGTGATCGACGACGGCCGTTCGTTTGAGCACTCAGCAAAGCTGCAGGGCGGCGCCTTCGTCGAATTTACAATGAGCTCGGGCTTTTGCCTCAACCCCTTCTCGATGATCGACCAGGCTCAGGCGGCGGAGGACGAAGATTACCTTCTCGACTGCATGGCGATGCTCAAGGCGATCATCAATCAGATGTCGCGCCATGTCGATCGGCTCAACGACACCGAGCGCGGTCTGATCGACGGCGCGGTTAATGCGGTATGGGAAAAGGACGGCCGGCGCGGGTCCATCGACCGCGTCATCGAAGAGCTAAACGCGACCGGCAATTCGCTTGCTTCAGATCTTGGGATCGCGATGCGGCCGTTCTCGTCGGGCGGAACCTACGGCCGCTTCTTCCAGGGCGAAGTCTCGTTCGAGCTGCAAGCGCAGCTCACCGTCTTCGAGCTGTCCGACCTCTCGGCCCGCGAGGAGCTGCGCAGTGTCGTACTGACAGCGATCATGTTCATGGCGCAACAAATGATGCGCAAGCTCGATCGCTCGATCCCCAAGGCGCTGTTCCTCGACGAGGCTTGGCAATTGCTCCGCGGCGGCTCGATGGCGGAGTTCATCGAGGCCTTTGCGCGAACTTGCCGCAAATATGGTGCATCGCTGATCACCTCGACTCAGTCGCTTAACGATTATTACAAGTCAGCCGGTTCGATCGCCGCGCTCGAGAACTCGGACTGGTTCGTCATCCTGCAGCAGAAGCCGGAGACGATCGCGGACTTCAAGAAGCATGATCGCTTCGAGATGGATGACTACACCGACGCCCTTCTGCGGTCGCTGAAGCGAAACGGCTTCGAATATTCGGACATCATGATCAAGGGCCCCGACACGCTCGCGGTCGGCCGTCTTGTGCTCGATCCCTATTCAGCCACACTCTTTTCCTCGAGCCCGAGGACGTTCGCCGCGATCGATGCGCTGATCGCGGAGGGCATGAGCATGGACGAAGCGATCGAGCGGATCGCCTTTCCTGACAATCCCGAAAAATGGGTGAGCAATCTCGTCGACGCGGACGAGATCGCGATCGCGGCGGAGTAGGATCATGGCGACGAAGGCAGACGATGCGACGAACCCCGGTGCGCGAAAGGGCTGGCTGATGGCCGCCGAATGGCGATCCGTCTTCTACTTCATCCTCCATGGGTTTGGATTCCTGGGCAGCACGCTTTTGATCACCTGGGGGCTGTTCTTCCTGTTCTTCCTAGCGATCGGCGGGTTCTCCTTCGACGGATTCATTCACCAGCTCAACAATTTCACCACGCGTTATGCCGCAGCCGATCAGGCACGGACTGGCGCTTTCCTCAACACTTTCGCGATCGCGCACATGATCCTCTCGGCGGCGGTCATCACTTTTCGTCGGGATCGCATCCTGCCCGACCGCACGCAGGAAGGGATCGGCGACCATGGCTGAGCAACCCGAACTCGACCTCCCACCCGCACCCACTTCCGCGCCTCAGACCGCGCGCGGAGCGCGCAGGATCGGCTTTGGGGGCTTCACGCGACAGCAGATCATCATCGGCCTGGTCATGTTGGCGCTGCTCATCTGGGGCATGTGGGTCACGCGCGCGCTCATGGTGCCGAAGCAGGATCACATCGTCTCGGCCAGGCTGTCTGCATTGGTGGGCGACTATGTCGAGGGGCAACGATTTTCTGGGTCACCGCCCGACCGGGTCCAAGCCGAGATGAGGGCTTTCATGTCTTCGCTCGACAAGGAATTGCAGCGCCGCAGCGAAGGCGGGCAGGTAGTGCTCGTCGGAGAAGCGGTCCTCACTAAGAATGTGCCGGACATCACGGAGAGCCTGAAAAAGGCGGTGTTCGCCTCCGGTGTTCCAGAACCGAAGCGCGTATCTGTCGAGCAACTTCAGCGCATGCAAGAACTGTCGGCTGCGCAGGCGGCGCTGGTCGCGGCGCGGCAACCGCCCTTGGCACCGTCGGGACAGATCGACCCTATGGCCGGCGCGCAGGCGATCCCGCCGCAGGATCCGTCCGCCGGCGGTTCGTTCGCGCAACCGATGCCGCAGCCGGCGCCCGGGCAAGTTGCCAGGCCGTCGGTCTCAACCTTTGGAGGCCCCGATGGCAACGGTGGCCAGTGAGGCGGCCGTCCTGCGCTGGCAGCCGCGCAAGCGCCTGTGGGCGATGCTAGGCGTTGCCCTCGTCGGAACGGGTCTGCTGAGCGCGATCGGTGCTTGGCGCGACAGCCATATCTTCCTCATCAACGCGAGCGATTCCCTCCCGAACTGGGCTTTCCTCATTCGACGGCACCAATTGCCGGCGCGTGGCGACTACGTGTTCTTCGATCCGCCGCCGAGCGCGCTTCTGCGCCGCCATTTCGGCGCAAAACCGCAGATGTTCGGCAAGATCGTCTATGGCGTGCCGGGCGACGTCGTCGCGCATCGCGGAATGGTCGTGACGATCGCCGGCAAGCCCATCGGGCGAATGAAGTCGCTCACTCGCGTCGGCGAGCCACTTACACCCGGCGCTGAGGGAGTGATTCCGGCCGGTTGCTATTATGCCGGGTCGCCCCACCGCGATGGATTTGACAGCCGCTACGCCGAGATCGGTTTCGTCTGCGGCCGCCAGATTATCGGTGTCGGGGAGCCCGTGCTGTGAGGCAGCTCCTCGCCGCTGGCGGAGGGGTCGCTCTCCTTGGCATCGGCGCCATCGTCTTGAGCCCTGCGCGCATCGAGGCGCGAGACTATGGGCAGACAGGCCAAGCTTTCCCGGTCATCGAGCCGGATCTGCTTTCGACGATCGAAGCACGGCTGAAGCGAGCTGAGGCAACCGGCGAACTCGCGCGCACCAACGAGATGTTCGCCAAGCGCGTCGAAGCGAAGGTGCGGCGTCCCACTCCCGTTGTGGGCATCTCGCCGGCCACCGAGTCCAGGGACTGGACCTATGATCCCACTGTCCATCTCGAGCACGATATTCGCGACCAAAAGGGAAACCTCATCGGCAGCGCAGGACAAAGGATCAATCCGCTCGACTTCGTCGCGATCAAACAGGCGCTCGTGTTTGTCGATGGCGACGATGCCGATCAGATCGCCTGGGCTACGAGCCGGTACACCGATCTCAATGCCAAGATCATTTTCGTCAGCGGCTCGCCGATCGAAGAGATGACGAACCGGAAGCGTCGTTTCTACTTCGACCAGGAGGGCAAGCTTACCTCTCGTTTCGGCATCGAACACACGCCCGCGGTCGTGCAGCAGAACGGTCGCGTGATGCGAGTGTCCGAGCAGGTGCTAAAGAAGGGGAGGGCCGGCTGATGCCGCTTTGGCTCGATCTTCTTCGAACGCCGATGGCTGCACCGGAGACCCCGGTGCTTCGTCGCATGCGGTTCACCTGGCAGGCGCTATGCCTCACTAGCGCGCTCGTCGTTGGTCTCTTCTCGCCGCTCCGCCACGCGATTGGCCGCGTGGCGCCAATCGGCGCCGCCCTGATCCTGTTCGCGACCGCCGCACACACCTGTCTTTACCTGCTCCGAAAGCAGCGCGCCGACCGAGCTTTCCTTGAAAGCGTGGGAGGCGGCGAATGACCGGGCTGCCTCGCCGCCTGTTCGGCCTCTTCGCGTTCTTGCTTGCGATGATCGCTCTGGCGCCCCCGGCAACCGCGGCCGGGCCGACCTGCAGTGGCAAGTTCGTCAATCCGATCACCGATGTCTGCTGGTCCTGCCTCTTCCCGCTGTCCGTCGGCGCCTTGAGGATTTGGCCGAGCAGCCGTCCCGATCCCAGCAATCCCGCGTCGCCGATCTGCGCCTGCGCCGACCCGCTCCCTCGCATCGGCATATCGGTCGGGTTCTGGGAGCCGGCGCGCCTCGCGGATGTGACGATGAAGCCGTGGTGTTTCCCCAACCTTGGCGGCATCCGGATCGCGCCCGGATTCGATATCGGTCAGGGCTATCTGACCGGGCCGTCCATGGTCGGCGGCCGCTCTCAAAGTACGGCAAAATGGCACGTCCACTGGTATGTCTATCCGCTTCTCTACTGGATGGAGATCCTGACCGACTTCGCCTGTTTCGAGCAGGCGTCGTTCGATATCGCCTACATGACCGAAGTCGACCCGCTCTGGCAGGATGACTCGCTGGCAGCGCTCATCAATCCCGAGGCGATCGTCTTCGCCAATCCCATCGCGCAGGCTGCCTGCGCCGGCGATTGCATCGCCGGCACCGTCCATCTGCCACTCGATCCGCTGTTCTGGTGCGCCGGCTGTCAGGGCTCGATGTATCCGCTCAACGGGAACATCCCGTCCTCGATCGGGCACGTCCAGTCCTCGCGGCTCGCGCTCTCGCGGTTCGCTTTCAAGATGCACCGTGAGGCGCTTGCCTGGGGGACGATGGGATCGGCCGGGCTCTGCAAGAAGTATCTGATGCCGATCATGCGCAAGCAGCAATATCGCTTCCAGATGGTCAACCCGATCCCGACCGTGAGCGGGCGCTTCGCCTGCTCCGCTATCGGTGCTTCCACCATGCCGCCCGACGCTGGACGTGCCTATCCCGCCGGCGGCGAGGACATGGGCTACCTCGTCTGGCGCAAGCGCAATTGCTGCGTGCTCTAGGGGGTCTGACGATGCGCTATCTCACCATCGGCATCCTCGCAGTCCTTGGTGCCGCTGGCGTGTCGGCGCTGCTCGCGCAGACCGTCGACGGCGTGGACGTCCAGGCGATCAAGAAGCGTTCGACCGATCTCGCCGCAGAAGCGCAAGCCTTCGTCGACCAGGTCAAGGACAGGGGCGACCAGTTCCGGGAAGAAGCCGCTCAGGTTCGCGAGGGCGGCACCGAAAATATGCGCAAGGTTGCGACGATCGATCTTCCAAAGGGTCCGGCAGGACCGGTCGATTTCGACGAGATCGTGAAGGGCGCGTCCCAGAATGCGAGCGCAAAGGGTGGGGAAGCGCCACAGTTCATCGTCTTCGCAAGCCTGTCGATGCCCGACGCGACGCTGAAACAGCTCGTGCGCGACACCTCAAGCGCAGGCGGCGTGGTCGTGTTCAGGGGCTTTCCGAACAATTCGGCGAAGGAGTTCGTGACGCGGCTCGGCAAGGTTGTCGACAAGGGGCAGTTCGCCAGTATTGGCATCGATCCCCGACTCTTCCGCGCGTTCGATGTTCAAGCCGTCCCAACCTACATCACGGTCTCGTCCGACTTCGACCTATGCGCCGGCTTCTCCTGTCAGACCAAGGTGCCGCCTTATGACCGCATGATCGGCAACGTGACGGTTGAATATGCTCTTTCGACCTTCGCCGAGGGAAGTGGCCCCGGCGCGCGTGTGGCCGCGGTGGCGCTCTCGAACATGAAGCGCGATCGGCAATGATCGCGCGGCGCCTCTTGGGAGGATTGTGCGCGCTGCTGCTCACGACTGAGCCCGTCGCCGCGCAGGAGATGACGGTCGACCAAGCCCGTGCTGAGGGCAGGGCGATGGCCCAGGAGAAGAGGAACGACTCCTCGCTGGTTCCTTCGAGCGACGCGCAGGCTGCGGCCGTTCCTGGCTACACAGGCACCAGCCAGCCACAGACGACCTATTATAACGACCCTGACAAGCTCGTCGCAGACGCCCAGGCGCTGAAGTCATCAGACCAAAGCTACCGGGTCACAACGGACGCCGATCACACCCGCGCGACATTCAGCAACGCCGAGATCCTGGCGACGACGAACCGCGCAACGACCGTCGAAAGCGACCCGTCGGCCTATCTCGCAGGCGAGGCGTATAGCAGCACCAGCGGAAGCTGCACGCCGCTTCCGCCGGGCTCAGGAACGAGCGGATACTACGAGGCCACATGCAACCAAGGAACTAAGATCGAGCAGGAGTCCCGATCGTGCTCGATCACGATGGTGCCCGAGACCACGACAGTCGACGCGTACAAGTTCTTTGTCGTGCCTAATGGAGCGTACGGCACCCCCTTTGCGCGATATGATGCGATGGCGCCGCACCTGGCTTCTGGTGTCTGCCGGCCGACGGGCATCGTGATGCAGGCTTGTCAGGCTCACAGGATTTACGGCGTTTCGACGAACAAATTCTGCGACGATTATAACGCCACCGAGTATGTCTGCTCTGAGAACCTGACCGATCTCTCCCTTCTTCCAAGCCCGATCACGGGCCAAGGCTGGCACGCCAAGACGACCGAAACCCAGGTGACCACCAAAAGGGTCGATGGTTGCGGAGCCATGGCCGGCGATACGATGTGCACGGCCGATGCCGCCGGGGAAGTCTGCACCGAAGGCCCGGAGACCCGGATGATCGACGGCGTACCTGTCACGCAATCGTGCTGGGCGTGGAAGCGCAACTTCACTTGCAATGTCATGTCGGCGGGCAACGATTGCGGCGATCTGGAGAGCAATCGGTCCTGCACGTTCCTTCGTGAAGATTGCCTTGATGATCCGCAGAGTGGGGCCTGCAAGGTCGCGGAGAAAGTGTATCGCTGCCCGACCCCATCGAGCACGGTCGGGGGCGACAAGCAGTATATATGCGGGGACGACGTCTACTGCATCAACGGCGATTGCGAGCCGATCGTCCGCGAGGCGTCGACCGAGTTCAGGGACGCGCTCGTCGGCCTTCATGCACTCGATCAAGCCGGCAAGGAGTTCAACGAAGCCGATTTCAAGGTTTTCACCGGCACACGCGAGACCTGCCACAAACCCGTATTCGGCTTAATCAATTGTTGCGCGGGAAAGGTGTCCGGTCTCGTGCCGCTCGGTGCTGGTGCAGCCGCGCTCGCCGGCGGGCCGGCCGCGATCGCCGCTTTCGCCACGCCGTTCCTTGTCCTGTTCGCATGTAGCCAGGACGAGATGAAGCTCGACATCAAAGATCGGATGGGCCTTTGCCATAATCTCGGCAGCTATTGCTCGTCGAGCTTCCTCGGGATCTGTTCGACCAAGCGAACCGCCTATTGCTGTTTCGAGAGCAAGCTTTCGCGCGTCCTGCAAGAGCAGGGCCGCCCACAGCTCGGCAAGCCTTGGGGTAGCGCGAAAAAGGAGCAGTGTCAGGGCTTCACCGTCGACGAGTTCGCGAGGCTCGACCTGTCGGTAATGGATTTCACCGATGTTTATTCCGACTTCATGGATGCAGCGAAGCTGCCCGATGAGGTCCAGACCATGTCCGAAATTCAGGACAAGATTCAGGACTATTATGATCTTCACGGCAAATGACCGTCGGCCGGCCGCGTCAGGCGCCCGGCACGAGTGGGACATGTCAATCTTCGAGCTGGCGATTTTCGTTGGCACCGATCGCGCCAAGACGCCCGCGCGCGCTGACTTCTTGTCGGAGTTCCTAGCCGGCTGGATCGACTGCAAGATCGCGGTCGAAGACATCGATCGGGCACTTTCGAACATGATCGATAGCGGATGGCTGGCGGTGGTCGGAGAGCGGTTGATGCCGACGGAGAAAGGCCGCCGCGCCGCCGGTGTGTTGCTCAATGGAGTGATCGGGATGGTCGACCAGGCGGATGCTGCTGAAAGGCGCTTCGCCAATGTGGATCGTGCAGAGGCTCGCAAAAAGGGAATCGGATCATGGTTTTGACGTTCGTTCAGCTGCCGGCGCTGATCGCACTTCTGTCAGCTTTGCCGCCCGCGAAGCCGGCCACATCACGCGGCTGTGGAGCCGCTGCCGTCCCCAGTGATGTCGATTGCTGCATCCACCTTGCGCTCTGGGACGGCCAAGCTGCGCACCCACAGCATCCTTCCACGCAATCCGCTGTATCCAACGAAAGGACGTCCAGCGATGCCAAGATTCGCTAGGACGGATCGACATTCAGGATTCCCAAGGGGAGTGATCGCTGATTCATAGGTATCCGTGTTGAGACGCGGAGCGGATGATGGTGGCCAAGCGGTATGAACTGAATGAT
>NZ_SCNL01000002.1 GCF_005502745.1 Sphingomonas sp. 3P27F8 | reverse complement strand
GACAGCGACATTGCTGGCCGGCACGGGGTCGGCCGGGACCGGTTCGTCGGGATAGGCCGGAACCTGCCGCGCGGGCGGTGCGCCGCCGGGCGCGGGGGAAATGTCGTTGTCGATCGCCTTGTTCGGGTCGATCGTTCGCATTTGCGCCGGCGCGGCCGTGCCGGCCAGCAATGTCGCTGTCAGACCAAAGGCCAGCATCATCTTGCGCATCGTCACATACCCCCCGGGGAACGGAGCGATCCCCATCCTAGGATGCTAATCATCATGCGCCTTTCGGGGCAATGAACCGGACGACGACCTGAGTCGATTTCGCGCCAGGGCGAATCCGCAATGCATCGGTTGATTGCCGCGTTTCGCCCCGCTATAGCCCGCCCTCGCGCCGCATCCGGAGACGTGGGTGAGTGGCTGAAACCAACGCTTTGCTAAAGCGTCGTACGGGAAACCGTACCGAGGGTTCGAATCCCTCCGTCTCCGCCAGCAGGGTTTTTCAGGCTGTATCATCCGGTCGCAGGGGTGATCGCCGCGGGCTGCAGCGGGAAGGCCGCCTCGAGCCTTTGCAGGTCAGGCCGTTCTTGAGCGGACGGCCTTGCAGCGGGCCGGAGTGCGCGAGACAGATCGCCTCCAGCAGCGCAATCTTCATCGAATCCCCTCAGGATGCCGCGCTCGGCGCTGTCCGGGGAGTTCAAGCCGATTGCGGCGACAATATCCGCGCCGCGGCGCGCATGAACCCTCGCGCGGATCGCGCGGTCTGACCACGCGACGCCACGGCTGGGGCGGCGCGCGCAACGTCAAGTCGGAGATGACGACGGGCGGAGAAGGGGAGCGGGACCGCCGCGCCGGACGAGTGGCAGAGCCTTGCAAGCCAGGCCAACGCGTTGAAAGACCGACCTGCATCGTGTGGATAGCGGCTGGCGTCAGGCTGACGGCACCTCTCCGGGGCATTGCGCAGCCTCGGTCATGGGATAAGGCCTTTGACCTGGGGCACGACCTGGATCATCGCGCGGGTCGCCCGATGGAACCGAGCCGCGGGGCGTGGTGTCTGGAATGCACCATTGATGATCTTGTTGGCCACTCCCCCAAATCTGCCCGTACGTCGACACAGTTTCCAAATGGCACCGATCCGACGAAGGCAGTGGGCGCCGATGGCACCACTGGGGATCTGCGACGGGTTAAGAGGTTGGGCCGGATAGGGGAGTTGACAGTGAAGGGCTATTTCAAACGGCACGTCGCACTCTGCGCATTGCTTGCAGCGTCATATGCCAATCAGGCCGGCGCCCAGACGGCCACGCCCGCGCGGGCCGAGAAGGCGAATGACAACAGCGGCGCCGCCGCCGACATCGTGGTGACCGCGAACCGGCGTAGCGAGGCGCTCTCGACCGTCCCCATCAGCATCGCCGCCTACACAGGCGACGACCTGCGCGAATCGGGCGTGAAGTCGATGATCGATCTCGCCCAGAAGTCGCCCGGCGTGCAATTCGATCAATCGGCGGGCTTCGGTGCGGGAACGCAGACATTCGTCTCGATCCGCGGGATCGCCTCGACGATCGGGACTTCGACGACCGGTGTATATATCGACGATACCCCGGTGCAGTCGCGCGTCGCGGCGCTGTCCTATTTCGGCAATCCTTACCCCGCCCTGTTCGATCTCGAGCGTGTGGAGGTTCTGCGCGGGCCGCAAGGAAGCCTGTTCGGCGCCGGCGCGGAAGGCGGCGCCATCCGCTTCATCACGCCATCCCCGAAAGTTTCAGGCGTGAGCGCGACTGCGCGAAGCGAAATCGGCTTTATCGATGGCGGCGGCACGAATTTGGAGGCGGGCGTTGCTGTCGGCGCTCCGATCATCGAAGGGAAATTAGGTTTCCGCGCCAGCTTCTGGACCCGCCACGACGGGGGATACATCGATCGGATCAATCCGCTCACCGGCGATGTCCTGATCAAGAACACGAATAGCGCAAACGCATATGCCGGACGGCTCGCGTTCGCCTTCGTGCCAAGCGACGGGATCACCATCACCCCCGCAATCTATTTCCAGCGTCAGACGAACGCCGATGCTCCGCTGTTCTATCTTTCGGCGCCCCAGCCCGCCGATAGCCTGCAGACCCGCAACATCGCCGATCCGAAGAATGGTGTCTTTCTGAACGGCCGCCTCTTGCGTCAGCCGTTCTCGGACCGCGTGATCCTCCCATCGCTGAAGGTCGAAGTCGGATTGGGCGGGGCGACGCTTACCTCGATAACATCGTATGTCGACCGTCGGGGCAAGCTGCTGTCCGACACGACCCAGATCAACGGCGCGTTCTTCGGCACGGTGACCGGATTTGACGAGAACGGCCCCATCATCGTGCCGGGTTACGGGAATCCGAACGGGCCCGAATATCCCACCAGTTACGACCAGGCAGGCCCGCAGGATATCCGCACCAGCCTGAAATCGATAACACAGGAAGTACGGATTTCCAGCGATGGGGGTGGTCCGTTCAAGTGGACTGCCGGCCTGTTCTATCTTCACACCGAGCAGACCGATTTTCAACGCGCGACCTCTCCCTTCGTCGTTCAAAACTACATTCTGCCGCTGCTCCCGAATTCGCAAGGATTGAACGATCCGATCCTCTATTCGCAGATCACCCAGACCGACGAGCAATATTCAGTTTTCGGTCAGGCCGATCTTGGCCTGACGGACAAGTTGACGCTGACGGTTGGCGGCAGACTTTCCCACCACAAGGCGGACTATAATCAGGAACAGTCCGGATTTCTATCTGCGGCCCAGGTTTGGGGACCGCTGGTGACCTCCTCCGGCGGGCAAAGTGAGACTCCGTGGTCCGGCAAGGTTGCGCTCGACTACAAGTTCTCGCCGACACTGATGGTGTATGGATCTGCAAACCGCGGCTATCGGATCGGTGGCGCCAATCAGCCGATCTCATCGACGTGTGGCGTCTCCAATATCTTCAAGCAGACATACAATAGTGACTATGTAAACAGCTTCGAAGCTGGTTCGAAAGGGCGCATCGGCAGGAAGATCCGGTTCGACGTCGATGCCTTTTATGTAAAATGGAAGAACGTACAGCAGAATGTCGTATTTCCATGCGCCTTCGGTTATATCGACAATACCGGAGACGCGACCGTCAGCGGATTCGATGCTTCGCTTGATCTAGACGTTGTGAGAAACCTCAAGATCTCCGGTTCGGTATCATATGCCAAAGCGACGTTTTCGAAGACCGTCCTGATACCCGGCGTCGCCGCGGGTGATCCTGGAAGCCTGGTTGTACGTAAGGGAGATCAGGTTAATCCCTATCAATCACCCTGGAACCTGAGCGCATCTGCCGAATATAGCTTCGATGTCGGCACTTCAAAGGCCAAGATCAGAATAGAAAATATCTATCGCAGCAAGAATAACGGCCCATTCACCTCGGATGATCCCCGCGCGGTTAATTTCGATCCGCTTCGTGTTTATAACCCCGCGACAAACCAAGTAAACGGTCGTGCGACGATTGCGATGGGTGATCTGGAGTTTGCGATATTCGTACAGAATCTTACGAATTCAAGGCCGTTGCTGTTTCAGTATAGAGACTCAACCGCCACGACATTGTTCACGGCGAATACATTCACACCTCGTACGATCGGCGCGTCGATCGATTTCCGCTATTGATCGGAGTTAAGAACCATTATGCCACGTGTCAGGAGATGGTCGATCAGGAACAAGATGCGCCTTGGCGCAGGCTCCCTGTCGATTTGTATGGCGGCTTGCAATCTGGCCGCCGCCAGCGAAGCGTCAGCCCAGGCGCAGGTTCCGGTCGCGAAGAGCCAGGATCCGTCGGAAATGGCGCCGGAGATCAAGATCCATCGACCGTTTTTTTCGAAGCGGTTGCGCGGGTATCTTCCCGCCCGTGATGGTACACAGCTGCGCTACAGCGTTCTTCTGCCGAAGGGCAAAGGGCCGTTTCCGGTCATCGTAAACTATTCTGGCTACGATCCCGGGTCGATCGGTGGCAAGGCCTATATGAACGACAATACGGCCATGTCGGTCAACCTCGACAGGACATTGGTCGAAGCGGGCTATGCCGTGCTCGGACTACAGGCGCGGGGCACCGGTTGCTCGGAAGGACAATTCGAATTCCTGGCGCGATCCTACGGCGAGGATGGATATGACGCGATCGAGTGGATCGCGAAGCAGCCGTGGTCGAATGGCGCGGTCGGCATGGCCAATTGGTCATGGGCCGGAATGTCGCAGATCGCCACGGCTGCGGAGCGGCCACCCCATCTCAAGGCTATAGCGCCAGGCATGGTGCTGGGCGATGCCCGGCTCGATTCCTGGGCGCCCGGCGGCGTTCCGGCTCCCGGATTCGTCGACGGCTGGTGGGATTATCTTCATTCGCGATGGGATGCGGCGAAGGAGAGTGCGAAGGCTGAGAACGATCAGCGCTGTTTGTCGCAGATCGCTCAAAACTATGAGTCGGCCGAGAAGAACCGCGTACCAGCCATCCTGATCCGCCATCCTCTGCGCGACGACTATATCGAAATCCGCCATCTCGCCGCCCGGACAAAGAACATCTCCGTTCCGGTGTTCAACATGGAAGCCTTTCAGGACGAGGCGGTCATTGCCCGGCAGGGCTATTTCCAGGAAACGCTGAACCCGGACCAGCTTTGGTATCTGCAGACCAATGGCGGTCACGACCTGTATGTCGCGACGCGGTTCCGCAAGCAGCTCGTGGCGTTCTTCGATCACTTCGTGAAAGGTATCGACAACGGGTTCGAACAGACGCCGCACGTCCAGGTATGGCTGGAGAGCACCTTCACGGGGCCGGCGGACGCCATTTTCGAGAACCTGTCCCCCGGCTTCACGTTTCAAAGCCAGCGGTTTCCGATGGCAGTCCAGCCGGTCAGCTTGGCCTTGAATGCCGGCGGAACGCTGGTGGCGAACGGGAAGGGGCAGGGAGCCGCCGACGGCTTCGACTATCCGGTCCGCGGACCGGCCGTCGACCACGAATTCGGCAAGGACAGTTGGGGCCCGATGGATCCGGCGTGGCGGAAAGGAAGCCTTGCCTACACGACGGCGCCGCTTTCCGATGATATGGTGGCCTACGGCCCGGCCAGCGCGGATCTGTGGGTCGTCAGCACGGGCGCCGATGCGGACGTGCAGGTGACGATCACCGAAGTACGGCCTGACGGGCAGGAAATGTACGTCCAGCGCGGATGGTTGCGCCTGTCCGATCGCCTGCAGGATGAAACGAAATCGACCGCGCTCCGGCCATGGCCGGTCGATCGTCCCGAAAAGATGCTGGCACTGGTGCCCGGACAGCCCACGCTGGGACGGATCGAGGTCCAGAAATTCGGCCATGCATTCCGGAAGGGCTCACGGCTGCGTCTATGGATCGATACGCCCAGTCAGTTCGGTGGCAATCTGTTCGCGCCCTATTCGGTGCCCACCCGGATCCAGGTGTTGCATGATGCAGACCATCCCTCGCGCCTGCTGATCGGCACGGTTTCCGCGAAGGACCTGCCGGCGCAACGGCCTGCCTGCGGCACCGTGCATCATCAACCGTGCCGGGCAGACCCGCTGGCATCCAACGGAGGACAGAATTGATGGCCATTTCGCGTCGCAGCGCCCTGGGATGGATGGGGCTGGCCGCGCCCGCGACGCTTTTGGGACCGGCGACGCGGCTTACGGCGACCGAGCCGCTCGGGCGCGAACCCCATGTTCCGCCATTGCCCCCCGGTGGCGCTCCGAAGACCTACGATGTTCCGGGCCTCGAATGGGTCATGGACATTGTGCCGATCTGCTCCGACCCAGAGTTCATGGGAGACAAGGCGGATCAGGTTTCGGCGGACGGGGACCGCTACGATGTATGGCCGTTGATCGGCGGGTTCTTTCGGGGGAGGGGCATCAAGGGGACGATCATCCCCGGCGGCGGCGACTTCCCCGTGATTCGCCCTGATGGCGTGGTCGTGGTCGACGCCCTGTATCGCCTGAAGAACGACGATGGCGTGCAGATCATCATCCACAACAAGGGATATGGCTATACGGAGGACAAGTACCGCCTCGTTCCGACGTTCAACGTGCCGGGGAAGAAGTATGGCTGGCTCAGGGAGTCGATCTTCGTCGGCACCTTGTCGTATCCGGTGCCCGCAGCGTACGGAGTGAAGGAGAAAGCGGGAGAGAACGGGCGATTGATTCAGGTGTATCGGCTCGTTTGACCGCTCCCATCTTTCCTTCGGATAGCTCGGGACCGATCGTCGCCCTATGGGGTTTGCCCGCGGGGCCGATCGGTCGCCCTTCATGGAGTCCAGAGCCGGGCCTGGCGCCGGATCGTATCAGACACCCATCCTTCGGGGATGGAAGCGCGGGCAGTGGTGTGCTTTCATCACCACTCCGCCGGATCGGCTCGTGATCAGGGACTGACAACGTCCCGGATCGCGACCGCCCGGCACGTTGCGAAGGTTTGGATGCGAGCATGCTGATCGATTCCCGGCTCCTGCCGCCGCTGGCGGCGCTGCGCGCGTTCGAGGCGGTGGGGCGGCTGGGCGGCATCCGCCGCGCGGCCAAGGAACTGACGGTCGACCATGGGGTCGTCAGCCGGCACATCCGATCGCTCGAGGCATGGGTCGGCGTCGAGCTGGTGGTGCGCGACGGTGCCGGTTACTCCCTGACCGAGAAGGGCGAGGTGTATCACCGCCAGATCTACGAGGCGCTTCGGGCGGTCGCGTCCGCAACAGGCGCGCTGGTCAAGGTCGGCGACGATCTGAAGCTTCGGCTGCAGTGCATTCCCGGCTTCGCCTCGCTGTGGCTGTCAGACCGGCTTGGCGAGTTCATCGATGCGAACCGCGACATCGACGTAGATTTCCGACCGTCGGATCACAGCCCCGATTTCCGCGGGCAGGATGTCGACGGCGACATCCGCTACCTGCGAACCTGGGAGGAGGTGGACCTTCCCAAGGTGGTCTACCGGCTGGACGTCGCCCGCCCGGTGGTCTTTCCGGTGGCCAGCCCCGCCTGCGCGGCCGGGCTGCCGCCGATCACCTCGCCAGCGGACCTGCTGAACATGCCGCTGCTGCACGAGGAAAACGATCTGGAATGGCGCCACTGGCTGACCGCGCAAGGCGTGGCCGTGCCCGAACGCATGCCGGGCTCGCGCCTCTGGCACGCGCACCTGACGCTGGCGGCGGCGCGACAGGGCCACGGCATCACGCTGGCGAACACGATGCTGCTGCGCGACGATCTCGCCGCCGGCCGCCTGGTCAAGGTGAAGCTGGCGCAGGGAGAGTTCGCGCCGGTGCTGCTGGGTACGTACACCTTCCTTGCGCGCGAGGATCGCTGGAATTCGCCCGCGATCGCCCGCTTCCGCCGCTGGTTATGGGGCGCGGTCGCCGTGTTCGACAGCGACGCCGCACTCGCGGCGGGTGCGCGTTGACGCTCCGGCGCCCGCACATTGAAAGGAAACGGAGGCGGGACGTGCCGCTGGTGACCCGGAGTCACCAGAGCCGGACAACTTGACCTCTTTCGCCGGTGCCGGCACGCGGAGGATGGCACGGGGCAAGAGCGAAGGAGCGTAACCCCGTGACCAGCAATGCCGAACTTGAGCGCCGCCGCATCCTTGCCGTGCCGCGCGGCGTCGGATCCGCGACCGCCGTCTATGCCGATCGGTCGGAGAATGCAGAATTGTGGGACGTCGAAGGTCGCCGCTATGTGGACTTCGCCGGCGGCATCGCCGTGCTCAACACCGGCCATCGCCACCCGCGCGTGATGGCGGCGGTTCAGGCGCAGCTGGCGCGCTTCACCCACACCGCCTTCCAGGTTTCGCCCTACGAAAGCTATGTCGAGCTCGCCGAACGGCTGAACGCGCGTGCGCCCGTCGCGGGGGCGGCCAAGACCATCCTGTTCACGACCGGAGCCGAAGCAACGGAGAATGCCGTTAAGATCGCCCGCGCGGCGACGGGCCGGTCCGGCGTGATCGCCTTTGCCGGCGGCTTTCACGGGCGGACCCTGCTCGCCTCCGCGATGACGGGCAAGGTGCAGCCATACAAGCGCATGTTCGGGCCCATGCCCGGAGAGATATTCCACATTCCCTTTCCCACCGGCCGCGACGGCGCCACGGTGGAACGCTCGATCGACGCGCTGCACACCCTGTTCGCCGCGGACCTGGAGCCGGAGCGGGTCGCCGCGATCATCCTGGAACCGATCCAGGGCGAGGGCGGCTTCCATGTCGCGCCGCCGGCGCTGCTCCGGCAGCTTCGCGCAATCTGCGACGCACATGGCATCCTGCTGATCGCCGACGAGGTGCAGACCGGCTTCGCGCGCACCGGCGCGTTGTTCGCGATCGAGCACAGCGGCGTTGCGCCCGACCTGATCTGCGCCGCTAAGTCGCTAGCCGGCGGTTTCCCGCTTTCGGCGGTGATCGGCCGTGCCGAGGTGATGGACGCGGTGGAGCCCGGCGGGCTGGGCGGAACCTACGGTGGCTCGCCTGTCGCCTGCGCCGCCGCGCTGGCGGTGCTGGACGTGATTGATGAGGAGGAGCTGATCGGCCGAGCGGACATGCTGGGCTCGCGCATCCGGGAACGGCTGGAGCAGATGGCCGGCGCGGAGGGCTTCGTCCCGATCGACAACATCCGCGGGCTCGGCGCGATGATCGGCTTCGACATACTGAGCGCATCCGGCGGGTTCGATCCAGCGGAAACCAAGGCGGTGTGCGCGCGCGCGCTCGCTGCCGGGCTGATCCTGCTCAGCTGCGGCACAAAGGGAGAGGCGATCCGCATTCTCGTGCCGCTCACCGCGTCCGACGCCATCGTTGATGAGGGGCTCGACATGCTGGAGACTGCCTTGCGCCGGGACGCGCCAGCAGCTGGGGTGGCCGCCAGGCGCGACGCGACGGTGCTTGCCTGATGACCGAACGGCTCGATCCCGCACTCGCCCGCGCGGAGCTGCTGCGCGCGGAGGCTTTCATCGACGGCGCATGGGTTTCGGCCGGCCAGACCATCCCGGTCACCGATCCGGCGAGCGGCCGGCTGGTCGGCACCGTTCCGATGCTGGGCCGCGCCGCGGCCGAGGACGCGGTGGGCGCCGCCCAACGGGCGCTCGCGGCGTGGCGCGCGCAAACCGGCAAGGCGCGCGGTATGATCCTGCGCCGCTGGCATAACCTGATGATCGCGCACGCCGAAGACCTCGCCCGGCTGATGACCGCCGAGCAGGGCAAGCCGCTGGCCGAGGCGCGCGGCGAGGTGCTGTACGCCGCGGGGTTCCTCGAGTGGTTCGCGGAGGAGGCGCGTCGCGTCCATGGCGAGGTGCTGACCCCACACCTCGCCGACAAGCGGCTGACGGTGCGGCGCGTAGCGGTGGGCGTGGTCGGAGCGATCACGCCATGGAACTTCCCACTGGCCATGATCACCCGCAAGGCCGGCCCGGCGCTGGCGGCGGGGTGCACCATGGTACTGAAACCCTCCGAGCTGACTCCACTCTCCGCGCTCGCGCTGGCCCGGCTGGCGGAGGAGGCGGGGGTGCCGCCCGGGGTGTTCAACGTCGTCACCGGCGACGCCGCCGCGATCGGCGCGGTGCTGACCGGCGATCCGCGCGTGCGCAAATTCACCTTCACCGGCTCGACCGCCGTGGGCAAGATGCTCGCGGCCAAATGCATGGACACGGTGAAGCGCGTATCGCTGGAGCTGGGCGGCAATGCGCCGTTCATCGTCTTTGACGATGCCGATCTCGATGCCGCGGTCGAGGGGGCGCTCGTTTCCAAATTCCGCAACACCGGGCAGACCTGCGTGTGCGCCAACCGACTGCTGGTCCAGTCCGGCATCTATGACGCCTTCGCTGCGCGGCTGGCCGAGCGGGTCGGCGCCTACAAGGTTGGAGCCGGGCTGGATGGAGAGACGCAGCAGGGCCCGTTGATCGACGACCGGGCGATCGCCAAGGTGGAGGCGCATGTCGGCGACGCCATCAGTCGCGGCGCGCGCGCACTGGCGGGAGGCGAGCGGATCTGGGGCGGCGGCAGCTTCTATGCGCCAACCGTGCTGGTCGACGTGCCGCGCGATGCGCTGCTGTGCCGCGAGGAAACGTTCGGCCCGGTAGCGGGGCTGGTTCGCTTCGATACCGAGGCCGAGGCGATCGCGATGGCGAACGACACGAGCGCCGGGCTTGCCGCCTATCTCTACACGCGCGATCTCGGACGCAGCGTGCGCGTGAGCGAAGCGCTGGAATACGGGATGGTCGGTCTCAACACCGGATTGATCTCGACCGAGGTGGCGCCATTCGGCGGGGTGAAGGAATCCGGCCTGGGGCGCGAGGGATCGCACCTGGGGCTGGACGATTATCTCGATATCCGGCTGGTCTGCGCACACGTCGAGCCGGCGCCCGCCGGTTGACCGGCGCGGCGATGACGCGGGCAGGGAGGGGCTAGCGGCGCAGGCGCCACGCAGCGACCGACCCGCCCGGCATCGCGGATCGCAGCCTCCGACAGCGAGATTGCACCCGGTCCTCGCGCGGGGGCGGCGCGTTGCCGCGGTGCCCTTACGACGTGTCGCGCCGTGCCGCGTCAGGCGACGCGATCGCTTTTGACAGCCTCAGTGATCACAGATATCAAAGCCGGGTCGTCCCTTCAGTCGTGATCGGAATCGAGGAACCATGGTCAGGCCCGTGCTGGGTATCATATGCTGCACCCGCGCCGTCGGCCATGATGAGGCGCAGGTGGCGATGAACCGATACGTCACGGCAGCGATGGCGTATGCCGATTGCGCGGCGCTGCTGGTGCCCTCGCTCCCGATGCTGATGGAGGCGGGCGAGATCGTGCCCCGGCTCGACGGGCTGCTGCTCACCGGCAGCCCGTCGAACGTCTCCCCGGCGCGCTACGGCGAGCGCGACGCTGCGGATGCCGACGGCCCGTTCGACACCGCCCGCGACGAGATGACGGCCGCGATGGTGCAGGCTTGCCTCGCTGCGGGGAAGCCGGTTTTCGGCATCTGCCGGGGCTTGCAGGAACTCAACGTGATTTTCGGCGGCACGTTGCGGCGCGACATGAGCCGCGCGGACGCACCGCTGCCGCACCACGCCCCGGACGATGCCAGCTGGGACGCAATGTTCGCGCACGGTCATGAGGTGACGCTTGCGCCGGGCGGTGTGCTCGGCCGCGCGCTGGGGAAGGAGCGGATCGAGGTCAACTCGGTCCATTTCCAGGGTGTCGCAAGGCTCGCAGACGGGCTGCGCGTCGAGGCCACCGCGCCCGACGGGGTGGTGGAGGCCTTCTCCGCTACCGGCCATGGCGCGCCCGTGCTGGCGGTGCAATGGCATCCCGAGTGGCACACGGCGGAGAACGATGCAGCGCAGGCCTATTTCACGTTGCTCGGACGTGCGCTCCGCGGCCAGTCCATCGACGGATAGCGGGACCGGCGGCATGCTGACGAAGGGCCACGACGTCGCCGAACCGCGTCGTCTGGACGTTGCGCATCATCGGCCTGCGCAGCCGGACCAAGGGCTGATGCGCGACCTTGGCGGCGCGGGATCATTACGCGTGCCGAGGACCGCTACATCTACGACGCGGACGGGAAGGGGCGAGATCCTCCGCATCATCGCGCGCTCGCTCGACGAAGCCACGCCTGCCCTGCGCGCGCTGGACGAGCCGGGCGAGCTCGCGGTGCGTGCCTGACCGGATGGTGCGGCAGCGTAAAACAGGCTGAGTCACGGCGAATACAGGTCGCGTGCGCGCGGCCTGACGCGCGGACGCTGCCTGATGAGCGGCGAGGGCAGCCATCAGCTCCATGTCGATTTCGGCCCGCACGACACGACCTGGCACGTGCAGCGCAGTCGGCTGTCGCAGCGGTCGGCGTCGTCCGCCGCGCGTCCCGCCTCGTGATCCGCCGGTGGCGACGGGCCGGGGCGCGCGGTCAGATACCGAGCCGGTCCCGCATCGCGTACCAGAGCGAGCCGAGCATCGTCAGCGGCACCCGGAAGTGGCGGCCGCCGGGGAAAGGGAGGTGCGGCAATGTCGCGAACACATCGAACCGCTCCATCTGCCCCGCCACGCCCTCGGCAAGGATCCGGCCAAGCAGCTGGGTCGTGGTAACGCCGTGCCCGCTGTCACCGTGCGAGTACCAGACCGTGGGCGAGAGCCGCCCGACCTGCGGCATGCGGCTGAGCGTCAGCGCGAAGTTGCCGCTCCACGCGTGATCGATCCGAACGTCGCGCAGTTGCGGAAAGGTCTTGAGCAGATTGGGGCGTATCTTCGCCTCGACGCTGGCGGGATCGCGCCCACCATAGACGACGCCACCGCCGTACAGCAGGCGACCGTCGGCGGTGCGGCGAAAATAATCCAGGATGTAGTTCGCGTCCTCCACGCACAGATTGGCCGGCAGCAGCTCTTCGGCCAGTGCGCCGAGCGGTTCGGTGGCGATAACCTGGCTGGAAACGGGCATGATCCGCCCGCTCAGGTCTGGCACGGCATCGCCCAGATAGGCGTTGCCGCATAGCAGCACGATGTCGGCGGTGACCGAGCCGTGTTCGGTCGTGACGACGGGCTTCGCGCCCCGTTCGACGCGCAGCACGCGACTGTGCTCGAAAATGCGCCCGCCCAGTGCCTCGAACGCCGCCGCCTCGCCGAGCAGATAATTGAGCGGGTGAAAATGCCCGCCGATGGGATCGATCATCGCGCCAACGTAACGATCGGTGCGGACCACCTCGGACAGCCCGGCCCTGTCGACCAGCCGCATGCCCGGATGGCCGTAGCGTGCCCACACCTTCGCCTGCTCGGCAAACCAGCTCATCTGCTTGTCGGTGAGTGCCGTGGCCGCGGCGCCATCCACCAGGTCGCAGGCGATTTCGTACTTCGCCACGCGCTCGCGGATGATCGCCCCGCCCTCGAGCGCGACGGCAGCGAGATCACGGGCGTGATCCTCGCCGTAGCGGCGCGCAAGCAGGTCCAGCGGGCGGCTGTAGCCATTGATCAGCTGGCCGCCGTTGCGCCCCGACGCGCCCCACCCGCAGCGCTCGGCCTCCACCACGACGACCGGGATACCGCGCGCCGCGAGTTCGATCGCCGCCGAAAGGCCGGTAAAGCCGCCGCCGACGATCACGACATCGGCGGTGACGGCGCCTTCGAGCGTCGGGCGGGCCGGCGCGGGATTTGCGCTGGCGGCATAGTAGCTCGGCATGCCCGCATAGGGGCTTGCGGGGAAGGAGGGTGCGTTCATCAGAGCGGTCCGAGGTAGCTCGCATATTCCGCGTCGCTGACGCGCGCGAGCAGGGTGTCGCGGTCCTGGCGCTTGCAGGCGACCAGGATGTCGCGGAAACGCCTGCCGAATGCCCTGGCGATGAAGTCCGAAGCGGCGAAGCGGTCGATCGCGACCCCCCATTCGGCAGGCAGGCGCGCGGCGACCTCGGGAGCGCCGGGTTGCTGCGGCGCCGGCGGGGGTTCGCCCGCCGCGATTCCGGCGAGCATACCGGCCAACACCGCCGCGACCGCGAGATAGGGATTGCAGTCCGCGCCCGGCACGCGATGCTCGATCCGGGTCGCCCTGGCATCCGCCTTCACCACGCGTATCGCCGCAGAGCGGTCGTCGACGCCCCAGCTTGCCGCGACCGGCGCGTGGGCGTTGGCGCGGAACCGGCGGTAGCTGTTGGCGTGGGGGGCGAAGGCGAGCATCGAATCCGGCATTGCCTTCAGCAGCCCGGCAACCGCATGGAACAAGGTTTCGGATGGCGCCCCGTCAGCCTCCGCCAGCACATTGTGTCCCTCGCTGTCGAGCAACGACACGTGAATGTGCATGCCGTTGCCGGAGGCGTCGCCATAGGGCTTGGCCATGAAGGTCGCGCCGAGCCCGTGGCGCCGCGCGAGCGCCTTGATAATCCGCTTGAGCAGGATCGCGTCGTCGCAGGCGGTGATCGCATCGGTGCGGTGGAGCAGGTTGAGCTCAAACTGGCCGGGCCCCGCCTCGCTCGACAAGGTGTCGGCGGGGATGCCCATCGCGGCGCATATTGCCATGATCTCGTCGAACAGCGGCAGATGCGCGAACTTCGCCTCGGGCGACAGGATCGCATTGACGTGGCGCAGGTCATCCGCCGCCGAGGCGCCCGGCGGGACCGGTCTGCCCGCCTCGTCGAGCTGGTGCAGATAGAATTCCAGTTCGGTCGCGACAACGGGGTGAAGGCCGCGCGCTGCCAGTGCGGCCTGCACCTGCGCGAGCACGCCGCGTGCATCGCCGACACCCGGATCGCCTTCTGGCGACAGGCCCAGCATCACCTGCGCGGTGGCGCCGTCGAACCAGGGCAGCAGCGCGGCACGGTTGGCGACGGGGAAGAACAGCCCGTCCGGGTCGCCGGTGCCGAAGGCGAGACCCGCATCGGGCACGTCGCGGCCCCAAATGTCGAGAGCGAACACGGACCTGGGCATCGCCAGGCCCTTGAGGTCCAAGGTCAACGCTTTTTCGCGGGTCAGCCACTTGCCACGGGCGACGCCGTTGACGTCGGACACGAACGCCTCGACGCGGGTAATCTCCGGATGCGCCTCCAGCAGCGCAAGAAGCTGGTGATCCTGATGGCTCATACTGTGATCGCATATCGACGCGAATGGCGTCTGTCTATAGCACGGCACGTTCAAAATCGGCATATCCGTGGTCGGTTTGTCTTGACTTTCTGTGATCGCAGCGCTTCGTTCGTGGGCAAGAGCCGAAGGAGAGGTAGTTTGCCGATGTCGGAAGCAGGCTTTGCCGGGGACAGTACAGGCGTCGGCGAGAAAGGGCTCGCCACCGGAGCGGTGGGGCTGTTCGGCGCGCTGGTGATCGGTGTCTCATGCGTCGCCCCCGCCTACACGCTCACCGCCGGGCTGGGGCCGATCGTCTCGGTCGCCGGGCTTCAGACCCCCGCAGTGATCCTGATCGGCTTCCTGCCGATGCTGCTCGTGGCGATGGGCTATCGCGAGCTCAATCAGGCGCTGCCCGACAATGGCACCACCTTCACCTGGGTGACCGCGACATTCGGGCCCTGGGTGGGCTGGATGGCAGGTTGGGGACTGGTCGCTTCCACGGTGCTGGTGCTGTCGAACAGTGCGGGCGTGGCGGTCGACTTCTTCTACCTGCTGCTGGCGCAGGCGACCGGCCATGACGAACTGACCCGGCTCGCTGACCACACAAGCGTCAACATCCTCACCTGTCTTGCGTTCATGGGCGTGGCGACGCTGATCTCCTATCGCGGGATGGAGGCGACCAAATTGGCGCAGGTGTTCCTGGTCGGTCTTCAGGTGCTGGCGATGTGCGCTTTCGCCGCCGCCGCATTCGGCAAGGCAAGGGCAGGGCAGGCGTTCGATCACACGCCCGTCACGCTTGCCTGGTTCAACCCGTTCGTCATCCCGAGCAGCGCCGCGCTCGCCGCCGGGCTGTCGCTGTCAATCTTCATCTTCTGGGGCTGGGACGTCACCCTGACCATGAACGAGGAGACCAGGGGCTCGCGCTCCACCCCCGGGCTCGCCGCGGCCGGGACGGTGGGGGTGACCATGCTCCTTTACCTGCTCGCGTCGTGCGCCGCGCTGACCTTTGCCGGGATCGGCACCGGCGCGCTGGGGCTCAACAACCCGGAAACACAGCGCAACGTGTTCCAGTCGCTGGCCGTCCCGGTGTTCGGACGTGCGGCGATACTGGTCTCGGTAGCGGTGCTGTGCAGCTCGGCCGCCGCGCTGCAATCCACCATCGTCAGCCCGTCGCGCACGCTTCTGGCGATGAGCTTCTACGGCGCGATGCCAAGGTCATTCGGGCGGACCAGCGCGCGCTTCCACACGCCTTCGGTGGCGATCGTGGCGTCGACGGTGGTGTCGTCCGCCTTTTACACGGGGATGCGGCTCTATTCCGAGCACGTGCTGTGGGATACGATAACCGCGCTCGGGATCATGATCTGTTTCTACTATGGATTGACCGCGTTTTCCGTCGTCTGGTTCTTCCGCGCGACCTGGTTCGATTCGGTTCGCAACGCGATATACCGGCTGATCTTTCCGCTGCTGGGCGGGCTCTCGCTGGCGGCCCTGTTCGTCAAGACACTGTGCGACAGTCTGAACCCGCACTTCGGCAGCGGCTCGCACGTCGGGTCGATCGGGCTTGTGTTCGTGATCGGCGTCAGCATCTTCGCCGTCGGACTTGGCATCATGGCGCTGATGGCGCTGCTCCGCCCCGAGTTTTTCCGCGCGCCGCTCGCCGGGCTGGACGTGACGGCGCCGCGCAGCATGCGCGACGCCGCCAGTAAGGCGCTCAGCCCGAGGTAGGGATCAGGAACGCCGCGCCGCGGTCTGCCGCGACGCCCGCGGTGGGCCAGCGCTGCGTCACCACCTTGGTGCGGGTGAAGAAGCGGATGCTGTCCATCCCGTACTGATTGTGGTCGCCGAACGCGCTGCGTTTCCACCCGCCGAAGCTGTGGTAGCTCACCGGCACCGGGATCGGCACATTGATGCCGACCATGCCGACTTCAACCGTGTCGACGAACTCGCGCGCGGCGCCGCCGTCGCGGGTGAAGATCGCGACGCCGTTCCCGTATTGATGCGCGGTCGCGAGCGCCACCGCCTCGCCCAACGTCTCGGCGCGCACCATCTGAAGGACCGGCCCGAAGATCTCGTCCTGGTAGCTTCGCATCGCCGGGGTCACCCGGTCGAACAGGCTTGGGCCGATGAAGAAGCCGTTCTCGTGGCCCTGGAGCGTGAAGCCGCGGCCATCGACCACCAGCTCGGCGCCCTCTTCGATGCCCATCTGGATGTAGCTCTCGATCCTGGCGCGGTGCTGCGCCGTGACCACCGGGCCATAGTCCGCATCCTCATCGCCGGGGAGGCCGACGCGCAGCCCGGCGATCCCGCTCACCAGCTTCTCGCGCAGCCGCTCGGCCGTCCGCTCGCCGACCGGGACGACGACGGGCAGTGCCATGCAGCGCTCGCCGGCCGAGCCGAAGGCGGCGCCAAGGATGTCGGACACCGCCTGATCGAGGTCCGCGTCGGGCAGGACGATGCCGTGATTCTTCGCGCCGCCCATCGCCTGCACCCGCTTCCCCAGCGCGGTGCCGCGGGCATAGACCGCTTGCGCGATGTCGGACGAGCCGACGAAGCTGATCGCTTTCACATGCGGATGATCGATCAGCGCCTCCACCGCGACCCGGTCGCCATGCAGCACCTGGAGCACCCCGTCAGGCAGCCCCGCCTCCGCCAGCAGCTCGGCCAGACGGACGGGAACAGAGGGCGCGCGCTCGGACGGCTTGAGAATGAAGGCATTTCCGGTCGCAAGCGCGGGGGCGAGCATCCAGAGCGGGATCATCGCCGGGAAGTTGAAAGGGGTGATCCCTGCGACGACACCCAGTGGCGCGCGCAGTGAGAAGACGTCGATCCCCGGACCGGCGCCGTGCGAATATTGGCCCTTGACCAGGTGCGGCACCCCGCAGGCGAACTCGACCACGTCCAGCCCACGCTGGATGTCGCCCCTCGCATCCGCCACCGTCTTGCCGTGCTCGCTGGAGAGCAGGCGAGCAAGCGCGTCCATTTAGCGCTCGATCAGGTCCTTGAAGCGAAATAGCACACGCGCGCGCCGCTGCGGGTTGAGCGCAGCCCATGCGGGCTGCGCAGCGCGCGCGGCCGCGACGGCGGCGTTCACCTCGTCCGCGTCGGCAAGGCGGACCTGCGCCTGAATGCTGCCGGTGGCCGGGTCGTAGACGTCGGCGAGGCGCGTCGCATCGGCAACGCGGGTCACCCCGTGCGCGAGCACGTGTTCGATCACTTGCATCTGTAGCTCCGTCAAAAGTGCGGCGCGGCGCGCTGCTGGGTCATGGATACGGCGCACGCGCGCCGCGGGAGGTCAGAGGGTCGGCGCGGGTCGCCTCGAAACCGCTCGTTTGAGGACCAGCCCGGCCAGTGCCACCAGCACCGCCAGGGCGCTGGCTCTGAACTGGGTTTCGAGCGCGGGGGTCAGCGCCATGGCGGCGAGCACGCCGACGATCGCGAGGATCGCCGCGATCGCGCCGTACGGGTGCCACCACATGCGAATGGTCAGCCGCTCCGGCGACTCACGCTCGAGCCGCGTGCGGAGCCGCAGCTGGGCGAGCGCAATGAGCAGGTACAGCACCAGCATCACCGCGCCCGAAGCGTTGACCAGAAAGGCGAAGGCGCGGGTCGGCGAGACGATGGAAAGCGTCAGCGCGGCCAGGCTGAACACCGTGCCGAACAGGATCGCGCGGCGGGGAACGCCTGCGCCTTGCGTCAGCGCCAGCCCGCGCGGTGCATCGCCGCGCATCGCCAGCGCATGAAGCACGCGCGAGGTGACGTACAGCCCCGAGTTGAGGCACGACAGCACCGCCACCAGCACCACCGCCTGCATGATCAGCGCGCCGCCGGGCACCCCGATCCGGGCGAGCGCGGTGGCGAACGGGGATTCGCCGGGGATGATATCGGTCCACGGCACCACCGCCACGATCAGCGCGATCGAGACGACGTAGAAAAGCAGGATGCGCGCAGCCACCGTGAGCGTCAGCTTGGCTATCACCTTCGGCCCGGCGCTCGATTCGGCGGCTGCCACAGTGGCGATCTCGGCGCCGACCAGCGCGAAGATCACATTGGTCACCCCCGCGACAACAGATAGCGCGCCGTGCGGCGCGAAGCCGCCGTGCGCGGTCCAGTTGGAAAGGCCGGTGCCGGCGCCCGCCACGCCGGTGATGGCGGCGATCGCCACCAGGATGAAGACAAGGATCGCGGTGATCTTCAGCCCCGACAGCCAGAATTCGAATTCGCCGTACGAGCGCGCGGACAGCAGGTTGACGCCGGTAAGCGCCAGGGTCAGCGC
Source organism: Sphingomonas sp. 3P27F8 (assembly GCF_005502745.1). Taxonomy (GTDB): domain Bacteria; phylum Pseudomonadota; class Alphaproteobacteria; order Sphingomonadales; family Sphingomonadaceae; genus Sphingomonas. The sequence continues at coordinate 418,005 of NZ_SCNL01000002.1, read as the reverse complement.
GAACGCCACCGCCCACACCGGGAGGACCGGCCACCAGCCGCAGACAATGGTGGCGCCGGCAATCGCTTCGATCGCGACCACCACGACCCAGAAATACCAGTAGAGCCAGCCGCTGAGAAATCCCGCCCAGTCGCCCAGGCCCAGCCGCGAGAATTCGGGGAAGGACTGCACCCCGGGTACCGCGTTCGCCATCTCGCTGAGCATCCGCATGACCAGCAGCACGATCAGTCCCGCGGCGGCGTAACTTACGATCGCGGCGGGGCCGATCGCCGCGATTGCCGAGCTCGAGCCGACGAACAGCCCCGCGCCGATGATCCCGCCGATCGCGATCATCTCCACGTGACGCGGCTTGAGACTTCGCGCCAGCCCCTGTTCGGGGCCGGTGGCGAGCTCGGCCGGGCCCGCGATCATGCCACGGTGGCCAGGGTGGCCCGGATCTGGTCGAACAGCCGGTCGATCAGCGGCTTGTCGATGATCAGCGGCGGCGACAGCGCGATGATGTCGCCGGTGACACGGATCAGCACGCCCGCGTCGAAGGCACGCTGGAACGTCTCGGTGGCGCGCGCGCCGGGCGCGCCGGGGCGCGGCTCGAGCTCGATCCCCGCGACCAGCCCCAGGTTACGCACGTCGATCACATGCGGCGCGCTGCGCAGCGCGTGCGCGGCCTCTTCCCAATAGCCGGCGAGGTCCGCCGCCCGCGCGAACAGCCCGTCCTCGGCATAGGTGTCGAGCGCGGCGATGCCTGCCGCCGCTGCCAGCGGGTGCCCAGAATAGGTGTAGCCGTGGAAGAATTCGATCCCGGAAGCGGCGGCGTTGACCACGGTGTCGTGCACGTGGCGCGAGGCGGCGACCGCGCCCATCGGCACCGCGCCGTTCGTCAGCCCCTTGGCCATGGTCAGGATGTCTGGCGTCACTCCGAAAAACTCGGCGCCCGTAGCGGTGCCAAGGCGGCCAAAGGCGGTGATCACCTCGTCGAAGATCAGCAGGATGCCGTGCGCCTGCGTGATCGCGCGCAGCCGCTCCAGATAGCCGCGCGGGGGGATCAGCACGCCGGTGGAACCGGCCACCGGCTCGACGATCACGGCCGCAATCGTGTCGGCGCCGTGAAGCGCGATCAACTCCTCCAGTTCGGTGCCGAAGTCGACGTTCGTCTCGGGGATCCCGCGCGAGAAGCGTGGCACGGCATTGTGCGTATGCGACAGATGATCGACACCCCAGACCTGGGTGGCATAGGCGCGGCGGTTGCCGCCGATCCCGCCCACCGACATTCCGCCGAAGTTCGTGCCGTGATAGCCGCGCTGGCGGCCGATCAGCCGCACGCGTCCCCCGTCACCGCGCGCGCGATGGTAGGCGATCGCCATCTTGAGCGCCGTGTCCGCCGATTCCGAACCGCCGCCGGTGAAGAAGATGCGATCCAGCCCCGCGGGCATGATTCCGGCGACCCGCGTCGCCAGCTCGAAGGCGAGCGGGTGGCCGAGCTGGAACGTCGGGGCAAAATCCAGCGTCCCCGCCTGCTCCTGGATCGCGCGGGTGATCCGTGGCGCATTGTGGCCCGCATTGACGCACCACAGCCCGGCGGTGCCATCCAGGATCTCGCGCCCGGCGGGGTCGCGGTATATCATGCCGTCCGCTGAGGCGAGCAGACGCGGATGCGCCTTGAACGCCTTGTTGGCGGTGAACGGCATCCAGAAATGCGAAAGATCGCGCTCGCCATCCGCCAGGTTTTCGGTCATTTTCAGCAAGAGCCTCTCCCCGCGTTGCTGCCCGGTGCATAGGCGTGCGCGGCAATGTCCGAGAAGTGACTGTTGTAGCTGCCGCGGTGTCCGATGGTCACCACCGTGGCGCGGCAGCGAGAGCGAGCGCTAGGCGCCCGGCTGCTCCCAGTTGCGCATCAGGTCCATCCCGTCGTTGATGTCGCCCAGGATCGCCTCGTGAAGCGCTGCTCCGTCCTTGGCGGCGATCGCATCGGTCGCGGCGACGTGGCGGTCGACCAGCTTGGAGGTGCCGTAGCGTCCATACACCACCCTCATGAACGGCCCGAACTGCATCCACAGGCTGTCGACCAGCCGATTGAGAATCTGAGTTGGCGCGGCCGAATAGATCAGTGAATGGAAGCGGTAGTTCGACTCCATGTAGCCGTTGAGGTCACCCTGCTCGAGCGCGCGATCGGTGGCCTCGTCAGCGGCGCGGATCAGCCGCAGCCGGGCGGCGTCGATATGGGGCAGTGCGTCTGTCGCAGCGGTCGGCTCCAGCAGCAGCCGGCAGCGGATGATCTCTTCCAACCGCGCCGGCGACATCCGGGGGACCATGATCGCCCGCTTGGAACGGATTTCCACCGCGCCCTCGGCCGAGATGCGGCTCAGCGCGTCGCGCACCGGCATCTGGCTCACACCCAGCTGCTGCGCCAGCCCGCGCGTTGATATGGCTACGCCGGGCGCGATCTTGCCCGTGATAAGGCGGTGGCGGAGTTCCTCGTAGATTGTCTGACGCAGCGAGCTCACATCCGCGTCGGCAGCGTCGTTCGCGAGCGCCTTGGCATAGCGGGTGGGGGTTGCCTGCGTGGCCATTTGCATCCTGCCTGGAATAAGATGAGGACGCCTTTAGCAAGTGGTGCGCCAGCGCGAAACGCCAAGTCGTGCCCCGGCGCGTCGGGTTGCGCGTCAGGCGCTGCTGCCCAGCAACGGCAGGTTGCGACGCCGCTCGCCCGTGGCGGCGAACAGCGCATTCGCGATCGCCGGACCGATCACCGCGGCGGGCGGCTCGCCCAGCCCGCCGGGGGACAGGTCGCTCGATACGATGTGGGTCTCGATCACCGGCGCATCGTCCATCCTGACGACGCGGTAATCGTGGAAATTGGATTGTTCCACCCGCCCGCCGGCCACGGTGATGCGGCCCCACAAGGTAGCGGCCATCGCGAACAACACCCCGCTTTCCACCTGCGCGCGAATGCCGGCGGGATTGATCGCCTGGCCGCAATCCACCGCCGCCACGACGCGGGTTACGCGCGGGTCGTCGCCGGCCACGGCCGTCACCTCCGCCACCGCCGCGATATAGGTGTCCCACAGGTGCAGCACGGCAATGCCGCGGCCACTGCCCGCCGCCACCGGCGTACCCCAGCCTGCCTTGGCGGCGGCGAGATCCAGCACGCCGAGCGCGCGCGCATCGGCGATCAGCGCGCGACGATAGGCCACCGGATCCTGCCCGGCGGCGTGGGCCAGTTCGTCGATGAAGCTTTCTACCGCGAAGGTGGTGCGCAGCCCGCCAACCCCGCGCCACCAACCGGTCGACAGCCCGCTCTCGACCTGCCTGAACGTGACGCGGCGCTGCGCGACGGGGTAGAGCGGCGCGACGGTGCCGTCGATCGCGTCATCGTCGACCCCTTTGAATTTGTCCGCCAGCAGTCGCGCCATGATCGACGAGCCGGCGATGCGGTGCCGCCAGACGACCGGGCGGCCCGACGCGTCGAGCGCCGCCTCCAGCCGGTCGTGATAGGCGGGACGGTACATGTCGTGCTGGACATCCTCCTCGCGGGACCAGATCAGCTTCACGGGGGCGTCGATCTGCCGGCCGAGCTCGGCGGCGCGCGCGATCATGTCCGTTTCGAGCCGCCGGCCGAAGCCGCCGCCGAGAAGATAGGTGTGAACGGTCACGTTCGCGAGCGGGAATTTCAGCGCGTCCGCTGCCTGCTGGCGCGCAGCAGCGGGAACCTGCGTACCTGTCCACAGAGTCGCATGTCCGTTCTCGACGTGGATCACGCAGGAGAGCGGCTCCATCGCGGCATGCGCGAGGAACGATTGGGTGTAGTCGGCACGAACCACGCGCGCGGCATGTGCGAGCGCCGGCCCGGGGTCACCGCCCCTGGTGCCGGCGTCGGCGCCGTCCTGGGCACACGCCGCCGCCAGCGCCCCCTCGATCGCGACCTGATCGAGCGCGGCGTGAGTGCCCGCGGTCCAGGTCGGCGCGGCTGCCTCCAGGCCCTGCTTGGCCGCCCAATAATTGTCCGCGACTACAAACAGCACGTCGTTGCCGCGCACTATCTGGCGCACGCCCCTCACCGCAAGCGCGGCGCGCTCGTCGCAGCCGGATAAGGTGGCGCCGATCGCGGGCGCCTGCGCCAGCGTTGCGACGCGCATTCCGGGGCGCGCCACGTCGATCCCGTAGGTCGCGGTGCCGCGCGCCTTGGCGGCGGCGTCTAACCGCCGTTGCGATTTGCCGATCACCGTAAAGGCATGGGCAGGCTTTAGCGGCACGTTCTCGGGCAGCGGTCGCCTGGCCGCCAGTGGTGCCAGCTCGGTATATGGCAGCGCGCGGCCGGAGGGCGGGTGATGAACCCCACCATCCTTCGCCACACAGGTGCCGGCCTCCACGCCCCAGTGGTGCGCCGCCGCCTCGATCAGCGCGGCCCGGGCGTTGGCGCCAGCCTGGCGGAGCGGCTTCCAAACTTCACGAACGGACGTCGAGCCGCCGGTGGCAGGATCGAGCGGCTTGAAGCGATCCGCATCGCCATCGGGGAGAATGATGCGAATTGCGGAGGGCGCGATATTCAGCTCCTCGGCCACCAGCATCGCGATAGTGGTGCTGACGCCCTGGCCCATCTCCGTCTTGGGCAGGAGGAGCGAGACGCCCGTAGCGTCGACGCGCAAGAAGGCGTTTGGGGTAAAGACGGCGTCATCGTCACCGCGCATCAGCCCGCACCCGGCGACCGAGGCGCCGATCAGGAGCGCGCCGCCGATCGCGCCGACGCGCAGCACGTCGCGACGGGAGGCAACCGGCGCCTTCATGCTCCGGCACCTGCGGCGCGCTTGATCGCGGCGCGAATGCGCGGATAGGTGCCGCAGCGGCAGATGTTGCCGCGCATCCCCTCGTCAATCGCGGTGTCGCTGGGCGCGGGATTGCCCGCGATCAGCGCCGCCGCCGCCATGATCTGTCCCGGCTGGCAATAGCCGCACTGCACCACGTCGACGTCGGCCCAGGCGTCCAGCAGCCGCTTGCCGAGCGCGGTATCGCGCATCCCCTCGATAGTAGTCACTTTGCGTCCGACCACGCTTGCCGCGGGCACCTGGCACGAGCGCTGGAGCTCGCCGTCCACATGCACCGAACAGGCGCCACAGAGACCCGCGCCGCAGCCGAATTTGGTCCCCGTCTGACCCAGCGTGTCCCTCAGCACCCACAACAGTGGCATCGCCTCGTCGGCGTCGACCTGATGGTTCCGGCCGTTGATGTTGAGCGACAGGGCCATCGGGTACTGTCCTCACTTTACCGTGGCGAGATGCGCGACGATTGCCGCGCGCTGCTTCGCGTCGGGGACCGCAAGGTTCATCCTGGTGCCGGGCACCGCCTTGCCCGGACCCGCGAGGAAGCGGTCCAGCGTCGCCTTGTCCCAGACGAGGCCGGACTTTTTAAGCGCGGCGGAATAGGGATATGCCGTCGACCCCGCCTTGCGCCCCATCACCCCGGCAAGGTTCGGGCCGATCGTCGGCCTGGCGCCGGCCTTGGCGACGTGGCACACCTGGCACCGCTGTTTGAACAGGTCGGCTCCGCTCTGCGCGATTGCCGGGCTGGCGGCGGCGAGCAGGGTGGGGGCGAGCAGGGCGGCGGCGTAAAGCGAACGGATCACAGGATACCTCATGCAGTTGCGGCGGCGCCATCGGGCGCGTGCCAGAGTTGGTTGACGGCGCGCCAGGCCTCGTCGATCGCGACGTTGGTGTAAGCATTCCAGCCGGCGTCTGAATTGGCGATGGCGACGCGCCCGACCGGGCGGCGCGCGGTATTCATGCGCACCTCCTGCTCGGCGGGATCGTCGTTAAGGCTGTCGGGGGTATAGGAATAGCCGTGGGGCCAGCGGTTCACCGTGACCGCGGCGACGTCCCGGTTGAAGTCGAACCCGCCGGGGCCCAGAATGCGCGTCATCTCGTCACGAAGCGCCTGCTCGTAATCGGCGAAGTGCATTTCATAGACCTTCTGGCGCGACAGGCGGAACTGGGTGCGCATGTCCATCCCCGCATCCTCGATCAGCGGCACCATCAGGTGATGGGACACGATCGGATCATCGGGTGTGCGCGCGAAATGATAGTCGCCCCGGCTGACCGGAAAGTCCAGCGACATGGAGGCGATCTTGCCGGCCGGGTTGGCGATCGATGAGGCGCCGAGCTTCTTCCACGCGTGCCAGTTGCGCTGGGCGACGTTGATATAGACCAGCGGCGCCTTGACGTTCATCGCCAGCGCGGCTCGCTGCGCCTCCGGCACGTCGTCCAGGATGTACGGGATCATCATGTTGTAGCAGGCGAGAACGCACGCCTTTGCCTCCACGCGCGCGAGCTTCCCCGCCCGCATATAGCCCACGTCCACCCGGCCGGCGCGGTTGCGCACGCGCACCGCCGTGCTCGACAGGCGGATGCGCACCGGATTGGCGGGGCGGTCGAGCGCGAGATAGTCGAACGGCGCGGTGACGATGTCGGTCATGGTGGTGCCCGGCGCAATCCCGGGGATCAGTCGCCGTACCAGCATCCGCGCGATCGAGGCGTTACCGTCGGGGAAATGGTAGATGTAGGGCTCTTCGTTCGTTTCATGCGCATCGAGCTTCAGGCCCTGACCGCCGGGCAGCCCGGTGTTGAATGCGCTGGCGGCGGATACGCCCTCCAGGCTGGAGACCCAGATGCCGAGCAGACGCTGGCGATAGACACTCAGCACCAGATCGTCGGCATCCCAATAACGGCGCAGGAAATCGGCGTAGCTGGTGCTGCGGATGATCCGCCGCTTTTCCGCGTCGGATTTTCCGGCCAGAGGGTCGCGGCCGCTGGTCTCGATCGCGATGACCCGGGCCTTGCTCTCGGGCGGCAACGGATAGTGATCCAGAACCGGGCGCAACGCCTCCGGCTGCGCGGCCGCCATTTCCGGGTCGCCGGCGCCGTATGCCTCGGGCGGTGGGCCCAGCACCAGACGGTCTTCGCCATAGCGCTCACGTGCGAAGAAGGTGGCGGTGCGCAGGCCCGCATTTCGGTAGAATTTGCGGTCGAACGCGGTGTCGAACCGCGTGATGTCCACCCCAAGCTCGCGCAGCAGTCCGGCCGCGACCGGGCTATACGTGCTGCGCGGCGACTCGATCGACTGGGTTCCGCCGTAACCGAGCAACTTCCGGCCATCGACGTCGAACTCGTTGCGCTTGGCATGCCCGCCGAAATCGTCATTGGTGTCGAGCACCAGGATGCGGTCGTTCGGGCGCGCGCGGTGGTGAAAGAAGGCGGCGGCGAGCCCGCTGATACCCGCGCCGACCACAACGAGGTCATAGCGCTCGGAAACCGGCATGGGATCGAGCTCGAAACGTTCGCCGTCGCGGACCCGGTGCGCGGTTTCGAACGATCCGGGATGGCTGCCGCGCAGCCCGGTCTTCGCAGGCGGGTAAGGGGCGGCGGCCGACGATGCGGAATGCCGTGTGCAGCCCGTTGCCGCGCCGGTGATCGCAATGGCGACCCCGTTCAGGAAATCGCGGCGAACAATTCCGTCACTCATCTTGTCCAGCCCTCTCGCACGTTTGCTACATCTGTGATCACATAAATGCAACGCGGCGATGCGCCAAACCGTGGCACCAGCGACATCGGCGTCCCGCTCAACGCCGCGACCGGCCTGTGCTGCCTGGTTCGGTCGACCGGTGAGGAATGCCGATGCGGCTGCGGGCCCCGATCTGCCCGGCGGAGTGGCCCGAAAGCCAGGAGATTGTACGCATCAGCCGGACATTGGGGAAAGTCGGCCCGGCTTGTCCGCGCGGGATCGCCGCTCGGACGAGTGGATCGCCGCCGGCTTATACGGCGCTCCGGCGCGCACGGATGCGGGGGTAGAGTTCGGGCGCCTCTCACTCACCGATCCCAATAGAGCCGCATCGGCGTGTCCACCAGCATCCGCCGCTGCGCCTCCGCCGTCGGCGCGATGCGCGGAATCATGTCGACCAGCGCGCCATCGTCGGGGATCGCATCCTGCATGTTCGGGTGCGGCCAGTCGGTGCCCCACAGGCAGCGGTCGGGATAGTCGGCGACGAGCGGGGCGACCGCTGCGGCGAAATCGTGCCACGGCGCGCCGCCCGCATCCAGCCGGTCAGGACACGTCGCCTTGAACAACAGGTCTGCGCGCGATTCCAGCAGGGTGCGGAAGGCGCGCAGGTCCGCGCCGTCCGGCCCCTGCGCGACGTCGGGGCGTCCCATGTGGTCGATCACGACCGGAACCGGGATCGCGGCGAGAAACGATCGCAGCTCGTCGAGTATGTCGGCCTCGAAATAGACGACGACGTGCCAGCCTTTGGGCAGCCGTGCGGCGAGGTCGAGGAATGCGTCCTTCGGCGCATCATCGACAAGCCGTTTCAGGAAATTGAAGCGGATGCCACGGATGCCCCGGTCGTGCAGCGCGTCCAGATCGCGCGCCGCGATCGCCGGGTCGACCACTGCCACGCCGCGCGCCCGGCCGTCGCTGCGGGCGATGGCGTCGAGCGTTGCGGCGTTGTCGGTGCCGTGGCAGCTCGCCTGCACGATGACGTTGCGCTCGAACCCCAACCGGTCGCGCAGCGCGAACAGCGCGTCCGGGCCGGCGTCCTGCGGCAGATACTTGGCCTTCGCGCTGAAGGGGAAGCGGTCGGCGGGACCGAAGACGTGGCAATGCGCGTCGACCGCGCCGGGGGGCGGGATGTAGCTTGGCCGGGACGGGGCGAGCGTCCAGCTGCGGATGCGTCCGTGCGCGTCGGTGCTCATGCGAAGACCCTTCCGTCCATCAGCTTGCGCGCGGTGCGCAGCATCCCCGCCTCGACCGGCGCGCCGGCATCGTCGACGGTTACGACACATTCGGTGACGCCCGTCGGATGTTCGACGCCCAGCGTCTTGCTGCGCCCCTCCGCGATGGTCGCCAGCGCGGCGGCAGGCGTGCCGTCGATCAGGCAGGCCGTGGCGACGCTGACCGCGCCGAGCACCCCGATCGAGGCATGGACGCGATGCGGGATCAGCGATCTTACCGCGATCGCGCCGCCATCGCGCGGGGTGGATACCAGCATCATCTTGGGTACCGACTTCTCGCGCACGTCGCCCAGGTTCATCATCGGTCCGGCCTGCAACCGGATCGCCTCCACCCGTGCCTTCATCGCATCGTTGGCGTCGAGCGTCTCGCGATCCTCGTGGCCCTCTATGCCGACGTCGGCGGCAGCGATGACGACGCAGGGCATGCCGTTGTCGATGAGGGTGCAGGCGACACCGTCGATCGTGTCGACCGCGTGGCCCGTCGGCAGCAATGCGCCGCACGACGACCCCGCCGTGTCGCGGAACGCGAGCGGGACGGCGGCTGCGGTGCCCGGCACGCCGCTGATCGCCGCATCGCCGGCATAGGTCACCGCGCCGCCGGGCGTGGCAACGGTCGCGACCGCCACCTGGCGCGTGTTCTCCATGAAGATCGCGACGCGGGTGACGTCGCCCGTCGCCGCGATCAGCCCGCGTTCGATCGCGAAGGGGCCGACCCCGGCCAGCATGTTGCCGCAGTTCTGGCCGTCGGTGACGATCGCCTGATCGACGAAGACCTGGAGGAACAAATAGTCGACATCGACGCCTGTGCGATCCGAAGCGCGGACCACCGCGACCTTCGACGTCAGCGGATCGGCGCCGCCCATCCCGTCGATCTGGCGGGGATCGGGGGAGCCCATGATCCTGAGCAGGAACGTATCGCGCGCCGCGGGATCGGCGGGCAAATCGTCGGCCAGGAAGAACGCGCCCTTCGATGTGCCGCCGCGCATCCACATGCAGGCCGTGCCGTCATTCATAGCGCAGGCCCATCGCCGCCAGCTTGCCCCGCATGTCATAGATATCGAGGCCGAGTTCGCCCGCCGCGAGCCGCCCGCGCTTCGACTGTTCGGCCGCTTCGCGGGCGCGGGACTTTTCGGCGACGGCCGCGGCGTCGCTGCGCCTGACGACGCAGACGCCGTCGTCGTCGGCGACGATCACGTCGCCCGGGTCGATCGCGGCGCCGGCGCAGACGACGGGTACGTTGACGCTGCCGATCGTGTTCTTGACCGTGCCTTGCGCGAACACCGCCTTCGACCAGACGGGAAAGCCCATCTCGGTCAGGTCGCGGACGTCGCGCACGCCGGCATCGATGACGAGGCCGCGACAGCCGCGCGCCATCGCCGATGTCGCCAGCAGGTCGCCGAAATAGCCATCCTCGCACGGGGAAGTGGGAGCAAGGACGAGGATGTCGCCGTCGCGCAGCTGCTCGATCGCGACATGGACCATCCAGTTGTCGCCCGGCGGCGCGGAGATGGTGACCGCCGATCCCGCGATCCGCGCGCCCGGATAGATCGGGCGCATCCGGCTGGCGAGCAGGCCGATCCGCCCCTGCGCCTCGTGCACCGTGGCGACGCCGGCTCCGGCGAGGATATCGATCACCGCAGCATCCGCCCGTTCGATGTTGCGCACGACCCGACCCGACATGTTCGCTCTCCTTCGCGCTCCGCGATGGCAGGCGGCGGCCGGCGCGGGCAATGTCGAAAAGATGACATGCCATAAGTTTTTGCTATAGGAGAATGGATGACGGACCCGTTCGACCTCAACCTGCGCCATCTGCGCGCGATACCGCTGATCGCCGAGCGGGGCAGCATGAGTGCGGCGGCGGAAGGGGTGAGCCTGTCGCAGCCGGCACTGACGCAGGGGCTCGCGAAGGTGGAGCGCCAGCTGGGTGTCGCGCTGTTTGAACGGCACCCGGACGGGATGACGACGACCGAGGAGGGGCGTGTGTTCGTCGCTCGGATCGATGCCGCCTTCGCCCAGCTGGCGCAGGCGACGCGCGGCGGCGGACGGGGCGGTCGCGGCTTCGCCCGACCGGAACGGCTGATGACGGCGACGCAATTGCGCGCCTTCCTGACGCTCGCCGACGCGGGCAGCTTCGTTGAAGGTGCGCGCGCGACCGGCTGGTCGCAGCCGGCACTGCACCGTGCGGTAAGGGAACTGGAGCAACTGGTGGCGGTGCCGCTGCTCGAAAGGCGCGGACGCGGCGTCGCGCTGACGGCACAGGGGCGGCGGCTGGCGCGGGGTGTACGGCTCGCCGCGGCGGAGGTCGCGGCCGCCATCGCCGAAACCGGCACGGGTGCGGGAGACGGAACGCCGCTGGTGATCGGTGCGATGCCGCTATCGCGCGCGCGCGTGCTGCCCAACGCCATCGCCGCGCTGATCGATGCCGCGCCCAGGGCGACGGTGAAGGTCGTCGAGGGATCGTGGCGCGAACTGGTCGAGCCGCTGCGCGATGGCGTCATCGACCTGATGATCGGCGCGGTGCGCGAGGATACGCCCGCGGGGCTGAAGCAGGTGGCGCTGTTCGAGGATCGGCTGGCGGTGATCGCGCGGCGGGAGCATCCGCTGGCCGCGGCGCCGGATCCGACGCCCGCGATGCTCGCGGCCTATCCGTGGATCGTCGGATCGCGACAGACGCCGCTGCGCGCGCAGTGGCAGGCGTTGTTTCCCGAGGCCGCGCCGGCGGCGCCGATCGAATGCGGATCGGTGATGACCATCCGCGGCATATTGTTGCACAGCGACTGCCTGACGCTGCTGTCACCGGATCAGGTCGCCCTGGAGATCCAGGCGGGGCTGCTGACGGTGATCGGACGTCCGCGCGCGGACATGGTGCGCACGATCGGCATTACCACGCGTGACCCGTGGCGTCCGACCGCGCTGCAATCCCGGTTCCTGGAGCTGCTGGGATCGGCATAATTCCAGAAAAGTGATGGCTGGTCGCCGCTTCCGATTGGCGTCGCCCGGCCCGGTCGGACGATGACGCCGGTATGGAGAGGCGACTGGCCCTTATCGGTTTCGGCGAAGCGGCGCGCGCGTTCGTGCCCGGCCTGAATGCGGCGCTGTCGGCCTATGACCTGCGCCTCGACGATGCCGGCATGCGCGATGCGATGGCGGTCGATGGCGTCGCCGCCTGCGAAACCCCGGCCGAGGCGCTCGCCGGGGCCGGCGCCGTGCTGTCGCTCGTCACCGCGGATCAGGCGTTGGCCGCCGCCGAGGCTGCGGACGGGCTGGAGCCGGGGGCCTTCTGGTTCGACATGAACAGCGTGGCGCCCGACACCAAGCGGGCCGCCGCCGCCGCCATCGAGCGTCGGGCCGGTCGCTACGTCGATGTCGCGGTGATGGCGCCGGTCATTCCGAAGCGCTGCGCGGTGCCGCTGCTGCTCGGCGGGCCTGACGCTGCGGACGGCGCGGCGATGCTGCGCGCGCTCGGCTTTTCGACCGTGGCGCTCGTCGATGGCCCGGTCGGGTCGGCGTCGGCGATCAAGATGATCCGTTCGGTAATGGTGAAGGGTATCGAGGCGCTCTCCGCCGAATGCGCGCTGGCGGCCGATGCCGCCGGGGTGCTGGACGCGTTGATCGCGTCGCTCGAGGCCAGCTGGCCGGGTGCCGGCTGGCCCGAGCGGTTCGATTACAACCTGGAGCGCATGATGGCGCACGGCACCCGCCGCGCGGCCGAGATGGAGGAAGTCACGCGGACACTCGACGCGCTCGGCACGGACGCATCGATGAGCCGCGCGACCGCCGCGCGCCAGCGGGCGATCGGCGATCGGCGCCTGGCCGCGCCGCATGGATTGACCGCGAAGCTGAAGGTGCTGACTGCATGACGCTCGTCATCGATTGCCACGGCCATTACACGACCGCGCCGGCCGCGCACAACGAGTGGCGCGAAGCACAGAAGGCGGCGTTCAAGGCGGGCGGCACCGCGCCCGCCTATCCGTCGATCGGCGAGGACGAGATCCGCGAGACGCTGGAGGCGAACCAGCTGCGCCTGTTGCGCGAACGCGGCGCCGACATGACGATCTTCTCGCCCCGCGCCTCGGCCATGGCGCCGCATGTCGGAGACGAGGGGGTGGCGATCGCGTGGGCGAGGGCCAACAACAACCTGATCGCGCGCTGCGTCGGCCTGTATCCCGAAACCTTCGCCGGCGTGTGCATGTTGCCGCAGTCGCCGAGGGCCGACATGGCCGGGTCGATAACGGAACTGCGGCGATGCGTCGAGGAATTGGGCTTCATCGGCTGCAACCTGAACCCCGATCCGGGCGGCGGCAGGTTCGAGCATCCGCCGCTGACCGACCGGTACTGGTATCCCTTCTACGAGGCGATGGTCGAGCTGGACGTGCCGGCGATGATCCACGTCTCGGGCAGCTGCAACCCGGCGATGCACGCGACCGGCGCCTATTACATCGCGGCGGACACGATCGCGTTCATGCAGCTGATCGAGGGTGATCTGTTTGCCGATTTCCCGGGCCTGCGCTTCATCATTCCGCACGGCGGCGGGTCGGTCCCCTATCACTGGGGGCGCTATCGCGGTCTTGCCGACATGCTGAAGAAGCCGGCGCTTGACGGGCATGTCATGAACAATGTGTTCTTCGACACCTGCGTCTATCATCAGCCGGGCATCGACCTGCTTGCCGACGTCATCGATACCAAGAACATCCTGTTCGGCAGCGAGATGGTGGGTGCCGTGCGCGGCATCGATCCACAGACCGGATGCTATTTCGACGATACCAAGCGCTATGTCGATGCGCTGCCGATCACCGCGGATCAGCGCCATGCGATCTACGAGGGCAATGCGCGGCGGGTTTTCCCGCGGCTGGATGCGAAACTGAAGGAGAGGGGGCTGTGACCAGTCCGAACGACACAAGGGTCGGCGATATCCACGAGTATCTCGCCGAGTTCGAGGACATTCCGGGCACCCGCGTCTTCACCGCGAAGCGCGCACGGGCGGGCTATCACATGAATCAGTTCGCCATGAGCCTGATGAAGGCGGAGAACCGCGAGCGGTTCAAGGCGGACGAGCGCGCCTACATGGACGAATGGCCGCTGTCCGACGAGCAGAAGCAGGCGCTGCTTGACCGCGACTACAACCGCTGCCTCGATCTGGGCGGCAACGTCTATTTCCTCGCCAAGCTGTTCTCGACCGACGGCATCCCGTTCGCGCAGGCGGTATCGACGATGACCGACATGAATTTCGAGGACTATACCAGGATGATGGTCGCGGGCGGGCGCAGCCCTGAGGGCGCGCGCAGCCTGAAGGCGAATGCGGCGGCGCTGGAGGCGGCCGACGCCGAGCGCGATGCGGCCAGGGAGGGTTGCTGACATGGCACGGATCACCGCGGGCGTCGCCTGCAGTCACGTTCCCCTGCTGGGCGTGGCATCCGATTTCAACAAGGACGCCGACGACTATTTCAGCCCGATCTTCGACGGGTTCGAATGGACGCGCGCATGGGAGAAGGCGGAGAAGCCGGACGTCATCGTGCTGGTCTACAACGATCATGCATCGGCGTTCGACATGAAGATCATCCCGACCTTCGCGATCGGGTGCGGCGAGCGGTACAAGCCGGCCGACGAGGGCTGGGGGCCGCGCGCGGTGCCAGAGGTGGAAGGGCATCCCGATCTTGCCTGGCACATCGCGCAGAGCCTGATCCTCGACGAATTCGACATGACCATCATCAACGAGATGGAGGTCGATCACGGCCTGACCGTGCCGCTGACGATGATGTACGGCAAGGCACAGGAATGGCCGGTGAAGGTCGTGCCGCTGGCGGTCAACGTCGTCACCTATCCCCCGCCCTCGGGCAACCGCTGCTGGGCGCTGGGCGAGGCGATCGCCCGGGCGGTGGCGGACTTCCCGGAGGATCTGAACGTCCAGGTCTGGGGCACCGGCGGCATGAGCCACCAGTTGCAGGGGCCACGCGCCGGGCTCATCAACCAGGAGTGGGACAACCGCTTCATCGACGGGCTGATCGGCGAGAGCGATCACCTGCGTCGCATCCCGCATATCGAGTATCTGCGCGAGACGGGGTCCGAAGGCATCGAGATGGTGATGTGGCTGGTGATGCGTGGCGCGATGGGCAAGGCGACGCGCGAGTTGCACCGGCATTACCACGTGCCGTGTTCGAACACCGCGATCGGCCATGTCGTGCTGCGCCCCGACAACGGCGAAGGCTATGACATGACGGGCAGCGACGTGATCGCGGCCGCGGCCGAGTAAGCAGCCTTCCTCTCCCTGAACGAGGGAAGGGGGGTGTTCGTACTGCCCGACCCGATAGCCGCCCACCCAAACAGCCCCTCCCTTTTCGGGGAGGGCGGAGATAATTTATGACGATCCGCATTGCCCTCGCCGGCGCCGGTGCCTTCGGCGAGAAGCACCTTGATGGCCTGAAGAACATCGACGGCGTCGAGGTGACGAGCCTTGTCGGTCGACGCCTGGAGCCGACGCAGGCGATCGCCGCGAAATACGGCATCGGCCATGCCTGCACCGACCTCGCCGAGACGCTGGCACGCGACGACGTCGATGCCGTGATCCTGTGCACACCGACGCAGATGCATGCGGCGCAGGCGATCCGGTGCCTGGAGGCGGGCAAGCATGTGCAGATCGAGATCCCGCTGGCGGACAGCCTGGCCGATGCGGAGGCGGTGCTCGCCAAGCAGCAGGAAACCGGGCTGGTCGCGATGGTCGGCCACACGCGGCGGTTCAACCCCAGCCACCAGTACCTTCATCGCAAGTTCGAAAGTGGCGAGGCGAGCATCCAGCAGATGGACGTGCAGACCTTCTTCTTTCGCCGCAAGAACATGAACGCGAAGGGCGAGGCACGGTCGTGGACCGATCACCTGCTGTGGCACCACGCCGCGCACACGGTCGATCTGTTCGCCTATCAGGCCGGACCGATCGTGCAGGCCAATGCGGTCCAGGGGCCGATCCACCCCGAGCTCGGCATCGCGATGGACATGTCGATCCAGCTCAAGGCGGAGAGCGGCGCGATCTGCACGCTGAGCCTGTCATTCAACAACGACGGGCCGCTCGGCACCTTCTTCCGGTACATCTGCGATACCGGCACATGGATCGCCCGCTACGACGATCTCGTCACCGGCAGGGAGGAACCGGTTAACTTGTCCGGCGTCGCCGTGTCGTCGAACGGCATCGAGTTGCAGGACCGCGAGTTCATCGCCTCGATCCGCGAAGGGCGCGAACCCAACAGCTCTGTCGCACAGGTCCTGCCGTGCTACCGCGTGCTCGACGCGCTGGACCGGCAGCTTTCGGCATGATGCGCGTTGATGTCGCGATCGTCGGGGCAGGGCCGGCGGGGCTGATGCTCGGCCATCTGCTGGCGATGGAGGGCGTGCGCGTCCAGCTGGTGGAGCGCGCGAGTGCGGCGCGTGTGGTGGAGCGTATCCGTGCCGGCGTGCTTGAGCGGACGACGACCGATCTGATGGCGCGGCTCGGACTCGATACGCGGCTGAAGGCGGAAGGTATTCCGCATGACAGCGTGGCCCTGGCCGATGGCGAGCGGCTGATCCGCATCCCGCTGACGGAGACGGTCGGCCATCACGTCACGGTATATGGCCAGACCGAGGTCACCCGCGACCTGATGGAGGCGGCCGGATCCCGGGGCGTGGCGATCGATTACGAGGCCGAGGAAGTCGCGCTCCACCATATCGAAAGCGATACGCCTTATCTGACGTACCGGGTGGATGGTGCGCCGCGGCGGATCGACGCGCGCTTCATCGTCGGCTGCGACGGATTTCACGGGCCGTCACGGCGGGCCATCCCGCAGGCGGCGCAGCGGATTTACGAGAAGGTCTATCCGTTCGGCTGGCTCGGCATCCTGGCCGACGTGCCGCCGTGCAGCGACGATCTGATCTATGCCAATCACGATCGCGGCTTCGCGCTGGCGTCGATGCGATCGCCGACGCGCAGCCGCTATTATATCCAGGTGCCGGCCGACGAGCCGCTATCCGAATGGCCGGACGATCGCTTGTGGGACGAACTCGCGGTCCGGCTCGGGCCGCAGGCGGCGGCGGGACTGGTCCGCGGGCCGGCGCTGGAGAAATCGATCGCGCCGCTGCGTTCGTTCGTTTCGGAGCCGATGCGCCACAAATCGCTCATGCTGGCCGGCGACGCTGCGCACATCGTGCCGCCGACGGGCGCCAAGGGGCTGAACCTGGCGGCGGCGGACGTGTCGGTGTGTGCCGAGGCGCTGGTGCGCTATTTCAAGCGCGGCGACAACGACGGTGTCGGCGACTATTCGCGCCGCGCGCTGGAACGCGTGTGGAAGGTCGAGCGCTTTTCGTGGCAGTTGACGACGCTGATGCACCGCTTTCCAGACCAGACACGGTTCGATCGGCAGATGCAGCTGGCCGAACTCGACTATATCGCCGGCAGCCGCGCGGCGCAGACCGCAATCGCAGAAAACTATGTGGGGCTGCCGCTGTAGTTCGGCGCGTCAGGCGATCGCCATCGGTCCGCCGCCGCCCGGCACCGGCGTCGCCGCGCGGGCGTGACGGCCGGCCCCGGCGTGCGACCGGCGGCGGTCGGCGTCGCAACGCCCGCCGCCGTCTGTCGCGACACGGCCGCAGCCATCGCGACCCCGTCGACCGGGACCGTCAGCGGAAGACGACGGTGCGCGATCCGTTGAGCAGCACACGATCCTGAAGATGGTCGGCAACCGCCTGCGCCAGGACGCGGCGTTCGATGTCGCGGCCCTTGCGCACCAGGTCGTCGGGCGTGTCGGCATGGCTGATCGGCTCGACATCCTGCGCGATGATCGGGCCTTCGTCGAGGTCGGCGGTGACGTAATGGGCCGTGGCCCCGATCATCTTCACGCCGCGGTCGTGCGCCTGGTGATAGGGCTTCGCGCCCTTGAATCCGGGCAGGAAACTGTGATGGATGTTGATGCAGCGGCCCGACAGGAAGGCGGCGAGGTCGTCCGACAGGATCTGCATATAGCGCGCCAGCACGACGAGATCGGCGCCCGTCTCCGTGACGATCCGCTTGATCGCGGCCTCCTGCTGCGGCTTCGTCTCCTTCGTGACGGGCAAATGGTGATAGGGGATGTCGCCCACCATCGTCGTGTTCAGCGCGGACAGGGGGTGGTTGGACACGATGCCGACGACATGCATCGGCAGTTCGCCGATGCGGCGGCGGTAGAGCAGGTCGCCGAGGCAGTGATCGAACTTCGACACCATCAGCAGCACGCGCTGGCGCGTACCGGTGGCGCGCACCGACCAGATCGCGCCCATTGCCGTGGCGACGGGGGCGAAGGCGGCGGCGATGGCCGCGGCATCGCCATCGGCCATGCGGAACACGACGCGCATGAAGAAGCGGCCGGTGCCGCTGTCGTCGAACTGCTGCGCCTCGGTGATGTTGCCACCGCGTGTCGCGATGAACTGTGCGACCTGCGCGACCAGGCCGGCCCGGTCGTCGCACGACAGGCGTAATACGTAGCTGTTCTCCATGGCTCTCCCTTGATGCCGTTATCGGCGCGCGGCGGCGCTGCGGGCGTCGATCCACTCGACCGTGCGCGCCAGGCCGCCGAACGGATAGAAATGCAGCCGAACCGGGCCGTGCGCTGGCGTCAGCCCAGCCTCCAGCGCGTCGACCAGCTTGTCTGGCCCGGCCGTTCCCAGAAGTTTCGTCACTGACACACCGTATTTCGTCATCACCGACGCCGTCGCCCCGACGCCGCAATGGGCGGCGAAGCGCAGCAGCGTCTTGATCCCCGCCGGCCCGGGCACGCCGATGCGGACCGGTGCGTCGATGCCCTGCGCGCGCAACTCGACCAGCCAATCGAGGAACGGCTGCGCATCGAAGCCGAACTGCGTCACGATCAGCGGCGCCATGCCGCGTTCCCCGATCGCGTCGCACTTGCGGTGCAGCCACGACCACCGCGCCCGCGCGTCCATCGCGGGGTGGCTTTCAGGATGGCCGGCAACGCCGATCGCGCGGATGCCGTTCGTTTCGAACAGGCCGGTTTCGAGCAGCGACATGGTGTCCGGGAACGGACCTGCCGGCACCGGCGGGTCGCCCGCGACCAGGAAGAAGCGGCGCGCGCCCGCCTCCGCCGTCGTCCGCTGCACGATCGCCGCCAGCTCGTTGGGCGACTCGATCCGCCGGGCGGACAGGTGCGGCATCGGCTCGAAACCCAGATCGCGCACCGCGACCGCCGCCGCGATGCGGGCGTCCATCGTCTCTCCGGGAAGAAAGGTGATCGCGACGGGCGTGTCGGCGGCGATGTTCGGCGCCGCATCGATCAGCGCGGGCACGTCTTTCGCTGTGATTTCCAGCGAATAGCCCTCCGTAAAGTGCAGCGGCGCGCGCTGCCATGCGGGATGGATGGCCGATGCGTTCACGCAAACCTCTCCTCGTGCGACGCCCTGGAAGTGCATTTGCTCTAGCAGTTGGTTTGAATTCCGTATAGGTGAAAGCTTCATGAGTGCGAATGAATCTATCGTGGAGAGCGACGGCGGCCCGATCCTGGTGCTGCCCGGCCTCATGTGCGATTTCTCGATGTTCGCCGATCTCGCCGATCGCGTGCCTGCGCTGGTCGCGGTGCCTGACTATGGCGCGTGCGACGCGATCGGCGCGATGGCCGATCATGTCCTCGCGGATGCTCCCGCCACGTTCGGACTGTTCGGTCATTCGATGGGCGCCCGTGTCGCGCTGGAGGTTTACCGCCGCGTGCCGGACCGCGTCACGCGGCTGGCTCTGGTCAGTACCGGCGTCCACCCCGTGCAGCCCGGCGAGGCGTACAAGCGATATGCGCTGGGCGACCTCGGCCACACGTCGGGCATGGCCGCGCTCGTCGACAGCTGGCTGCCGCCGATGGTGGCGGCCGGCGCGCGGAACGACACCGATCTGATGGGGCGGCTGCGCGCGATGTGCGTTGGCGCCGGGCTGGATCGATATCGTGGGCAGGTGCGCGCGCTGCTGGCGCGGCCGGAGGTCAAGACGCTGCTGCCTGGCATCACCTGCCCCGTGCTGGTCGCGTGCGGCGACGCCGATCTCTGGAGCCCGCCTGACCAGCATCGTGCGATCGCCGCCGCCATACCCGGCGCGCGACTCGCGATCGTGCCGGGCGCCGGCCACATGCTTCCCGCCGAAGCGCCGGAGGCGCTGTCGGCGATCCTGCGCGACTGGATTACCGCCACCACCCCCATTCGATCCCAAGCTTGAGAAGGAGAGGCTTCATGACCGACCAGACGTTGCAGCAACTGCTCGACCAGAGCGGTGATACCGTGGCCTTCCTGCGCAACCAGCAGGTTGGGCCGAATGCCTATCCCGGCGTGCCGGCCGAATATTCGAACTGGCGGTCCGAGCAGAAGGCGTGGCAGGAAACGGCCGTGCTGTTCAACCAGTCGTACCACATGGTCGATCTCGGCGTCGAAGGCCCGGATGCCTTCGCGATGCTCAACCATCTCGGCATCAACAGCTTCAAGGGCTTCGTACCCGATCGCGCGAAGCAGTTCGTGCCGGTGACGCCCGAGGGGTATGTGATCGGCGACGTCATCCTGTTCTACCTGGCCGAGAACAGTTTCAACCTCGTCGGCCGCGCGCCGGCGATTGAATGGGTCGAATATCACGCCGCGACCGGCGACTGGAACGTCACCGTGTCGCGCGACGAGCGGACGGCCGTGCGCCCGGACCCGGAGAACCGCCGCCACTACCGCTTCCAGCTGCAGGGCCCGAACGCCATGAAGGTGCTGGAGCGCGCAATGGGCCGGACGCCGCCCGATCTGAAGTTCTTCCACATGACGACGCTGGATATCGGCGGCAGGCAGGTGCGTGCACTGCGTCACGGGATGGCGGGCCAACCGGGCTATGAGCTGTTCGGCCCGTGGGCGGAGGGCGAGGATGTGCGCCAGTCGCTGATCGCCGCGGGCAAGGACTTCGGGCTGACGCTGGTCGGCGGGCGGACCTATTCGTCGAACACGCTGGAATCGGGCTGGATCCCGTCGCCGCTGCCCGCGACCTATTCCGGCGAGGGCTCGAAGGCATACCGTGAGTGGCAGAGCGCCAACAGCTATGAAGGCAAGGCGTCGATCGGCGGCAGCTACGTCCCCGACAGCATCGACGGCTATTACCTCACGCCATGGGATCTGGGCTACGGCCCGTTCGTGAAGTTCGACCACGACTTTATCGGCCGCGAGGCGCTGGAGCGCATGGCGGGGCAGCCGCACCGCAAGAAGGTGACGCTGGCGCTAGACAACGAGGACGTCGTTCGCGTCATCAGTTCGCAGTTCACCAAGGGCGAGCGCGCAAAATACTTCGAATTTCCGAGCGCGGTGTACGCGATGCACCCGTACGACCAGGTGCTGAAGGACGGCAAGCCGGTCGGGATCTCGACATGGGTCGGCTACAGCGCGAACGAAGGCCGGATGCTGACGCTGGCAATGGTGGATGCGGACGTGGCGGAGCCCGGCACCGAAGTGACGTTGCTGTGGGGCGAGCCTGACGGCGGTACGAACAAGCCGACGGTCGAGAAGCACGTCCAGATCGAGATCAAGGCCGTAGTCGCGCCGACGCCCTATTCGGAGGTCGCACGTGACAGTTACGCGGAGAGCTGGCGGACGCGTCAGCCGGCGTGAGGTGATGGGGCGGTTCCGAAGGGGGCCGCGCCGCCGACGCGCTCCCGCGCGGGCGGGAACCTGGGGTCACGGGCGACAGCCTCTCTGGCTCCGGGCTATCGTCCGCGCGGGAGCGCGAGCATTTCAGACGACGGCTATTCCGCCTCCAGCAAGGCGGCCGTCCGTCGCAGCAGTTCCGCCGCGCGATCCGCCATTCTGCGATCGTAGCGGACGATGGGGATCGCCAGGCTGAATGCGCCGATCACCTTGCCGCCCGCGACGACCGCGCGGCTGATGCCGTGGATGCCGGGCGTATGTTCCTCATGCGTGTGGGCGATGCCGGTGCGACGGATCTCGGCGATCTCGCGACGCAGCGCGTCGGCATCGGTAATCGTCGCCGGGGTGTAGGCGGGACGATCGGTTTCCGCGAGGTAGGTGTCGACCTGATCGTCCGGCAGGGCGGCGAGGATCGCCTTGCCCGCGGCGAACCCATGCATCGGGGTCATCGTGCCCATGCTGACCGCGTAGCGTAGCGCATGTTCGCTGGTTTCGGTCACCATCGCTTCGACCTGCCAGTCGCGCGGCACGAAGAATGAGGCGGTTTCGCCCAGCGCCACGCGCAGCGAGCGGACCAGCGGCGCGACCCGTTCGGCGAGCGAGAAGCTGCGATCCTCCGCCTGCAATCGCGCCAGGCCGGCGCCGGCGGTGTAGCGCCGCCCGTCGCGGGCCAGATAGCGGCGATCGACCAGCGTGTTAAGCAGGTAGGACAGGCTGCTGACCGGGATCGACAATGCGGTCGCGATTTCCCCCGCGACGACGGGGCGCTCACTTGCCACGACATATTCGATGATGTCGAGCGTGCGCATGGCGGATTTGACGGGCGGGGTGTCAGCCATCGATCAGGCTATAGCGGATAGGGGCGGACGTGCCAGTCCGATTGTCGTGTTCCCGCACGGACAGAAGGTGATCGCCGCAGGCGCCGGTGCTCCCGCCGCGGGATCACGGGCGCGTCATAGACGCGAATCCGCCAGGTCGGCGCCTTCGCGCAGGTTTGCGAGCTTCTTCCACGCGACGGCGGGATCGATCTTGCCATAGCCGGCGAAGGTGCCGAAGCCGCAGTCGGTGCTGCCGATGACGCGGTCCTTGCCGACGATGCCCGCGAAGCGCTCGATCCGTTGCGCGATCAGTTCGGGATGCTCGAGATAGTTGGAGCAACTGTCGATCAGCCCCGGCGCCAGGATTTTGTCGTCGGGCACGCTCGCGTCGCGCCAGACGATCCATTCGTGCTCATGCCGCGGGTTGGCCGCTTCGAACAGGATCGTCGCTGGCCGCGCCTTCAGGACGATCTGGATGATCCGCTCCAGCGGGATGTCGTGGTCGTGCGGCCCCTCGTAATTCCCCCAGCAGACGTGCATCCTGAGCTTGTCTGGGGGCAGGTTGGCGGTGGCGGCGTTCAACGCTTCGACGTTCGCCTCGATCACCTTCAGGAAATCGTCCTCCGCCATGTCCTGATACCCGGTGTGGCGCGACATGGCGAGGTCGGGGCAATCGAGCTGCAGGTCGAAACCGGCCGCGACGATCGCCTCGTATTCCGGCGTCATCGCGGTGACGAGGTCCGCGAGATAGGCCTCGTGGCTTGGATAGAAAGCGTTCTTCTGGAACGCGGTGATCAGGCCAGGCGAGGCGGCGTTCATGAAGGCGCGCACGGCGTTGCCATTATCGTTCAGCGCCGTCTGGAATCGGCGGATGTCGTCGTGGAGCGGGGCGAGCGTGACCAGCCTTACCGCGTCGATGCATGAGGCGCGGACGAAATCCTGCGACCCCATCATGTGCGCGAGCTTTGCGCGCAGGTCGGGCAGGGGGGCAAGGTCCCTTGCCGGCATCCGGTCGGTATGTCCGCCGAAGCCAGACAGCCGCTCGATCATGTAGGTCGAATAGCCGACCTTGCCGAGTTCGCCATCGCTGACGACCGTGACGCCCGCCGCGACCTGATTGGAGACGGCTTGCGTGACGGCCGCCTGAACCACGGTGTCGAATGCCTCGGCGTCGTAGGGCTCGCCCTTGTCGCGCGCCAGCAGGAGCGGGGTAAGCTCTGGGCCGCGCGGCAGGCTGCCGACATGCGTCGTCGCGATGGTCATGATGGCCCTATCCGAAAAGCGTCGTTCGTATCGGCGTAGCAATCACGCATGTGAACGACAAGGTCGGCCTGCTCACATCATGGCACCACCAGCACCGGCGTGATGAGCGCTCCGCTCTCGGAATCCGCGATGGCGCAGGCGGCATCGGCGCGTGGGCACGCGCCCGCGAGTGCGAGCGTAGATTGCGCCAGCAGTTGCGGCGCCGTGCCGGGGGCAGGGAAAGAGAACGGCTCCATCGCCGCTGCCCCCCGTCGCTCCGCCTCGTCAGACCTACGCGTCTTCCAGCGCGACGGCGTTGATGATGTGCGCCTGCGTATATTCGTGCAGCCCGGCTTCGCCCAGTTCCCCGCCCAGGCCGGATTGCTTCGTCCCGCGGAACGGGATGTTCGCGTCGATCGCGAGATACTGGTTCACCCAGACGGTGCCGGTGTCGATCCGCTTGGCGATCTCGGTCGCGCGGGCGACGTCCTTGCCCCAGATCGTGCCGCCAAGGCCGTATTCACTGTCGTTCGCGCGGGCAACGACGTCGTCGATGTCATCGTATTTCAGCACCGGCAGGACCGGGCCGAACTGTTCCTCGCGCACCAGGGGCGCGTCGTCATCCAGATCGCGGACGATCGTCGGCGGGATGAAATAGCCCGGCCGGTCGAGCGGCTCGCCTCCGGCCAGCACGGTGCCGCGGCCTTTCGCATCTGCCAGCAAGGCGCGGACCTTCTCGAACTGCATCCGGTTCTGGATCGGTCCGATGGTCGTGCCCTGCTTGGATCCGTCGTCGACGACCGCAGCCTTGGCGAGCTTTGCCAACTCGTCGCAGAATTCGTCGTACATCGATGACGGGACGTAGGCCCGCTTGATCGCCACGCAGATCTGCCCCGCGTTGGTCATGGCGCCGCCATAGACCTTTTTCGCAACGGCGCGCGGATCGACGTCGTCGAGGACGATCGCCGCATCGTTGCCGCCCAGTTCGAGTGTGACGCGCTTAACCCCTTCCGATGCGCTCGCCATCACCTTCTTGCCGGTCGCCGTGGAGCCGGTGAAGGCGACCTTTGCGACGTCTGGATGACCGCTAAGTTGCGCCCCAAGGTCGTTCTGGTCGCAGATGACGTTGACGACGCCCGGCGGCAGGATGTCAGCGCACAGTTCGCCGAACAGCAGCGTCGTGAGCGGGGTGGTCGGTGCGGGCTTTATGACCATCGTATTGCCGGTCACCAGGGCCGGGCCTGCCTTGTTCATCACGAGGATGACCGGGAAGTTCCACGGCGTGATGGCCGCGACCACGCCGAGCGGGGTGCGGTGCTCGATCACGGTCTGGCCGGGGTGGCCGGGCAATTCGCGTGGTTCGATCCGCATCGCGGTGAAGGCGCGCAGCGTGAAGACGCTGCCCATGATCTCGTTCATGGCTTGGTCGATGGGCTTGCCCTGTTCGGCGGTCAGCAGGCTGGCGAATTCACCGGCGCGCGCCTCCAGCGCGTCGGCCAGCTTGCCGACGAGCGCCGCACGATCCTCTATCGAGCGGGCGGCCCAGGCGGGAAACGCCCGCTTGGCGGCGGCCACCGCATCATCGAGGATTGCCGAATCGGCGCGCGGGCATTTGGCGAAGGGCTCGCCAGTCGCCGGGTTCGTGACGTCGAACGTGCCGCTGCCGGAAATCAGGGTGCCGTCCACTACCATGCGATATTCGCGATCCACCACCACCACTCTCCATCAATAGGGTCGATGCCGACCCGGTCTGTCGCCGGCGGCTCTCGACACTATAAGGCGATCGTGTCGATACCGCTCACGGCATATTGTGTTCCAGGCGTACAATCTTTGCAAGATGGTGAATGATGAAGTCCGATCCCGTTCTCGATCATCTGTTGGGATATCGGTTAAAGCGTGTGGCGATCGCGACCGATCAGGAGGCGCGGGGCGTACTGGAGCCGTTTGGCGTTACGCCGGCACGCCTGACGACGCTGCTGCTCGTCCGAACGAATCCGGGCTGCGACCAGACCGCGCTCGGCCGTGCGCTGTCGATTAACCGATCCAGCGCGATGAAACTGGTCAACGTGCTGAGCGAGCGCGGGCTGATCGAGCGTCGCCCTGGCCGCGATGCCCGCACCAACGCGCTGTACCTGACTCAAGAGGGCGGCGCGCGCCTGGACGAGATGGTCGCCGCGATCGAGCGATCAGACCAGGCGCTTGCCGACCGCCTGACGGCGGACGAACAGGCGGAGCTCGCCCGACTGCTCGACAAGCTGGTGTCGCAAACTACGGGCGATTGAAGCGACGACCAGCGAGATCAAAACAGCATTTGCAATATTGTTTGCCTAGGATACAATAACCCTCGGCGGCCGGCAGAGTTGCGACGTGGAGGAGGCCATGATGAGGCAGGGGGTATACGCATACGCTGCCGCCAGCGCGCTGGCATCGCTCATGGTCGCAGGCCAGGCGCTGGCGCAGACGGCGCACGCGACCACCGTCGAAGGTCCGCCGGACGCCGCGGTACCGGCCGGGCCGGTGGCCTGGTTCGATGCCAAGCTGTCGTTCGGCTGGCCGGATGCGAAGTATGACGAGGTTGGGGCCGGGCTGGCGCCGAGGCGGACCCTGCCGATCACGCTGGCATCGCGGTTCGCGAAGGCGCCCGAGTGGACGGTCCGCACCGGCGCCGAGGTGCGCCACAACTTTTCCGGCGGCGGTCGGGCGGCGTTCGGCGTCGACTGTACGCGGTACAGCCGCATCTTCCACGACGTCGCTAATTCGCCGATCATCGCCGACGACGGCTATCGCCTGTTGAACGCGCGGGTGAACTATACGCTGCCGAACGATCAAGTGACGCTGTCGCTGTTCGGCACCGACCTGACGAAGACGCTCTATCTCGTTTCCGGCAACGTCTTGCCCGCCTTCGGCGTGGCAGAGGCGAGCTATGGCCGTTCGCGCGAATGGGGTGTGAGTGCCGCCTAGAAGTTCTGATGGAGAGCCGATTGACCGACGCCGCCCCACCGCTTGCCCTCGACCGCCTCTTGCGTCCGCGATCGGTCGCCATCGTCGGTGCGTCCGACAAGCCGGGGTCGTTGGGGGCGTCGGTCCTCGCCAACCTGCTGCGGGACGGATATGACGGGGACATCTACCTGGTGAACCCGAAACGCGCGGAGATCGGCGGCCGGGCGTGCGTCGCAACCGTCGACGACCTGCCGCAGGGCGTTGACGCCGCAGTGCTCGCGATCCCCCGTGCGGGGGTGCTCGAAGCCGTGCGCGGGCTTGCTGCGCGCGGGGCTGGGTCTGCGGTCATTTTCTCCGCGGGCTTTGCCGAGGACGGGGCGGAGGGTCTGGCCGAACAGCAGGAGATCGCCCGTATCGCCCGGGCGAGCGGGATGGTGATCGAGGGGCCAAACTGCCTCGGGCTGGTCAATTTCGCCGACGGGATCGCGCTGTCCTTCGTCGAGATGCCCAGGGTGACCGCGATCGGCGTTCCGCGCGTCGGCATTGTGTCGCAATCGGGCGCGATGGCGGCGGTGCTTGCGACGACGATGATCGCGCGGCAGGTGCCGCTGGGTGCCTTCGTTTCCACGGGGAACGAGGCCGCGAGCGGGATCGAGGATTATCTGGCGCACATGGCTGCCGATCCCGGGACGACGGTGATCGGCCTGATCGCGGAGCACATTCGCCGGCCGCGCGCGTTCCTGTCTGCCGCACGGGCCGCACGGGCAGCCGGCAAGACGGTCGTGCTGCTGCATCCGGGTTCCAGCGAGGCAGGCAGGGCAAGCGCCGCGACCCATACCGGCGCGCTCGCGGGCGACCACGACGTCATGCGCGCGCATGTCGCGGCGGCGGGCGTCCTGCTGGTCGATACGCTGGAGGCGCTGGGCGACGTCGTCGAGATCGCGCTGCGCTGCCCCGGCATCACGGCTCGCGCGGTCGGGATGGTCGCGGAATCGGGCGCGTACAAGGCGCTGACCCTCGACCTTTCCGAGCGTGTCGGGCTGGCGCTGCCGGTGTTGACGGATGCCGATAGCCCCGCCCTGCGCGCGGCTATCCCGCCGTTCGTTCCGGTCAGCAACCCGGTGGACGTGACCGCGCAAGGTCTGGTCGATCCGTCGCTCTACGGCCGGACCATCTCGGCGCTGGCGGGCGACGTGCGCATCGATTCGATCATCGTTACGCTGATCCAGACCGATACGCACACGTCACACGTCAAGTTCGCCGCCGTCGCCGAGGCGGTGGAGATGCTGGGCACTGCCAAGCCGCTGATCGTCGCCGGTGTGGACGAGGGCGGCGGGGTGTTACCCGAAGACATCGCCGCCCTGCGCGCGGCGGGTGTCCCCTACCTGCCGACGGCCGAGCGGGTGGTACGCGCGCTGGCGGCGATCGGCGCGGGATTGGATGTGGTCGATGGCGCCTCTGCCATGGCCACCGGACTGACAGATGTGCAACCGGGCGCGACCATTCCAGAATACCGGTCGAAGGCGTTGCTGGGCGCGCACGGCATCGCCTTTCCACCGCACGACCTCGCGACTTCGATCGCCGGTGCTACAGCCGTTGCGAACCGGCTGGGCTATCCAGTCGTATTGAAGGCGCAGGCGGCGGCGCTGTCGCACAAAAGCGACGCTGGCGGCGTCATCGTCGGAATCGCTGACGACGCTGCCCTGGCTGCGGCCTGGGAGCGTATGCACCGCGATGTCGCGAGCGCACGCCCAGGGCTGGTGCTCGATGGCCTGCTGGTGGAAAAAATGGGCGCGCGCGGGGTCGAGTTGATCCTCGGCGCGCGCAACGATCCCGAATGGGGCGCGACGGTCCTCGTCGGGTTTGGCGGCGTGGCGGCCGAATTGCTGGAGGATGTCGTCCTCCTGCCGCCCGGCCTGTCGATCGAGGCCATCGAGGCGCGGATCGATACCCTGCGGATGGCGCCGCTGCTGCGCGGGTTCAGGGGTGCGGTGCCGGCCGATGTGCGCGCGGTTGCCGTCATGGCGCAGCGGCTCGGGGCAATCGTCGCGGCGACCCCGAACATCCGGGAGGTCGACCTGAACCCGGTGATCGCTCTGCCCGAGGGGCAGGGAGCGGTCGCGTTGGATGCGCTGATCTCAGGATGAGGCGAAGCTCGTCACGGCACGCGAGGTAAAGTCCCGCGTTAGTCGCGCGGGTTCATGTTGGCCGGATGATGGCTGCGGCGGGAAATGGACGGCTGCAGCGGGTTGGGGGGGCACTGAACCCACCCCCCCTTTTCCGTTATCGTGGGGATGGAGCGCTCAGCGTCCCGCCTTGCTCTTGTCGTACGCACCAAGCCCGGGCTTGTAGCTTTTCTCGTCGATGAACTGGCGGATGCCTTCCCGGCGGCCGTCGGTCTTGTCGTGAAAATTCGCAGCTTCCTGCATCCGCACCAGATAGTCCTCAGCCTCGTCATAGGTCATGGTCTTGACGCGGCGGACGGCGTCCTTCGCAAACTTCAGCGCGACCGGGTTCTTGTCGAGCAGCTTCGCCGCGACCTCCCGCACCCGAGCCTCCAGCGCGGCAAGCGGGACGCTTTCGTTGACCAGCCGCATCGTCGCAGCCTGCTGGCCATCGATCAGGTCGCCGGTCAGCGTCAGCCACATTGCGTCGCGCATCGGCAGCAGGTCGACGACGACCTTCGTGACGCCGCCGCCGGGCAGGATGCCCCAGTTGATTTCGCTCAGGCCGAATTTGGCTTCGTCAGCGCAGATCGCCAGATCGCAGGCGAACAGCGGACCGAAGCCGCCGCCGAAGCACCAGCCGTTCACCATCGCGATCGTCGGCTTCTGGAACCAGCGCAGGCGGCGAAACCATCCGTAGCTCTCCCGCTGCGACTTGCGCACGCCGCGCAGACCCTGCGCCTCGGTTTCGCGGAAATACTCCTTCAGATCCATACCAGCCGACCAGGCCGTTCCTTCACCTCCAAGCACCAGCACGCCGACATCGTCGCGGAACTCGATCTCGTCCAGCACGTCCATCATCCGGCGGTTGAGCGTGGGGCTCATGGCGTTGCGCTTTTCCGGTCGTGCGAAATTGACCCAGGCAATCCCGTCCGCGATCCGGACCGAGACGACGTCCTGCTCCTCACCCTGTGTCATGCATCCTCCTTGAATGTATCCTAGGGATACAATAACGAGCCGTCGAAAAAATGCAAGAGGTGCCCGGTCGGCGAATTTGGCGATTGCGGGGGCTTTCCGAAACAGATATTCCATCAATCAGCGGAAATATTCGCATATGAGAAGGGAGGATATTCGGGTGGATGTGAGCCTCCGTTCGTGACGGCACGTTGCCTCCATGTCGCGGCACGTCCGGTCGCTGACGACGGAACCGTCCGCCACGCCGTAACGTCCTTCCTGCGCGACATCGGTCTGACGACGATCTTCGGCAATCCCGGTTCGACCGAAATGCCGCTGCTGTTGGTCGGTCCGTTCCTGTTCGCCGAGCGACCGACCGGATCGCCGCAGCCGTTCGGCAAATGGGCGTGTGAGCCCGCGCGGGCGCAGGATGTTCCGGCGGCGATCGCGCGCGAGATCGAAAGCTCGCGGCCCTGTGCGATGGTCCACACGGTGATCAGCTACACCACGCAGGGCCGCAAGCTGAAGGCCGGCCCGTTCATGAAGAAGAGGTCGACGTTTTCCGACCGAGCCGCGCGTTCGCGCTGGCGACGGGACGGCGGATCGGCGGATCGGCGTCACCCGCCTGCCGCCGCGCACCTATGGTTTCGCAGTGGGATCGCGTTTTGATGATGGTGGGTGAATCGGACCGGATCGCGATAGAATGGGCCTGCACGACGCTCATCAACCGCTACGCCCTGTTGAACGACGCGGCGCGGTGGGAAGAGGTGGCCGCGATGTATGCGCAGGACGGGTCGATGACCCGTCCGACCGCGCCCGACGCGCCCATCGTCGGGCGCTCGGCGATACTGGCCGCGTTTCAGGCGCGTCCGCCTCGTACGACGCGACACGTCGTCGCCAACGTCGTGGTCGACGTGATCGACGAGACGCACGCCACCGCGTCCAGCGCGATGCTGCTGTTCACCGCGCCTGACGCGGCCCCGCTGGTCGGCGGCTTCGAAGACCGGTTGGTACTGACCCACGAGGGTTGGCGCTTCGCCGAGCGGCGCGGCACGCTGACCTTCCAACCCTGATGCGAGGATCCGTTCGATGAGCAATGCCGCCTGCCTATCCGCAGGACAGATGGGGTGGCGGCAGGTCGTCGCCGTCACCGTCGCGGTGCTTTTGAATGCGCTCGATGGATTCGATGTGCTTGCGATCACCTTTGCCGCGCCTGTCATCGCGCGCGAATGGGGGATCGACAATATCGCGCTGGGGGCGGCGATCTCCGCCGGGCTGGTGGGCATGACGATCGGATCGCTGCTGCTCGCTCCGGCAGGGGACAGGTTGGGACGACGCCCGCTCGTATTGTTCTGCGTCGCGATCATGGGTGCGGGGATGATGCTCACCGCCACTGCCACAACCGTCACCATGCTGTGCGTCTGGCGGGTTGTGACTGGTATCGGGATCGGCGGTATGCTGGCGGCGATCAACGCCGTCGTGGCCGAATTCTCCAACGAGCGACGGCGCGACTTCGCGATCGCGTTGATGACCGTCGGCTATCCGATCGGGGGGCTGGTCGGCGGGTTCGCATCGGCGGCGCTGGTCGCGGACGGGTGGCAGGCGATCTTCATCGCAGGCGGGGCGCTGACGCTGATCATGCTCCCGGTCGTCTGGCTCGCGATGCCAGAGTCCATCGCGCTGCTGGAACAGCGCGGGCGACCTGGCGATCGTGACCTCGCCGAGCGGCTGATGCGACGGCTGGGACACGAACCGTCGCGAGAAGTCGTCACACCCAAACCGGTCGCGCGACTGGCCACGATCGAGCTTTTCGCGGCAAGGCACCGCGCGCTGACGCTATGCCTGATCGTCAGCTATTTCCTGCACATCGTAACCTTCTATTTCTTCTCGGGCTGGTTGCCGAAGCTGATGACCGACCTCGGCTTCGCGACCCCCGATGCGATCCGCACGTCCGCGATCATGAGTATCGGCGGCGTCATCGGCGGCAGCCTGCTGGGCTGGTCGGCGCCGCGGTTCGGGCTGGGGCGGCTCGTCCCGCTGGTCATGGTCGGGACGACGATCACGATGGCTACTTTCGCGCAACTGAGCACGCTGGCGGCGTTGCAGATCGCGGCCTTTGCGACCGGGACGTGCGTTTTCGCCGGGATCGTCGGGCTTTACGCTCTGCTCGCCCGTGGCTTCCCGCCAGATCTGCGCGTTACCGGCACCGGGGTTGTCGTGGGCTTCGGGCGCGGCGGTGCGATCGTCGGGCCAGTGATCGGCGGCTTCCTGCTGCAGAGCGGCGTATCTCTCGGCACCTGCATCACCGTCGTCGGCCTGTTGTCGCTCGGCGCCGCGATTGCGGTGCGGGGGGCGGTCGCCCGCGTCTAGGGCGCGAATCTCCGGTTCAGGCTTGCTCCGCGGGCTCGCGACCCCGCTTCTAGTGACGCGCTGTTGCCTTGATGGCGCGTGTTCGCTGACCGTCGTCGCGCCTACCAACCAGCATATAAAGATATCTTTATATCATTATTGACAACCTCTGGCCGATGGTGTTGAACGGCCACGTCGAGGTTCCCCATCCCAGGCATGGCGATGGGGCTAAGACGGGAAGCCGGTGATGTCCTTCGGGGCAGAATCCGGCGCTGCCCCCGCAACTGTAAGCGGCGAGCGGCGGCTCCAATTCGTGTCACTGGGTTCCCGCAAGGAGCCTGGGAAGGCCGGAGCCACCGCGTTGACCCGTGAGCCAGGAGACCTGCCTTTCGACGCCATAACGTTCCTCGGACGGGGGTTCCTCCGGTGGATCGCGCTTGATGCGACGGTCCGTGGCTTGCCGCCATCCGGGCCTGTTCACGCCTTGAGCGCTTTCGCCTGACCTCCCCGCCCGCAAAGCCTGGGTGAGTCATGACGAATAGCGGGTTCACATTCTCGATCAGCAGCATCCCGTTCGACGAGGATTATCGTCCGGCCGACAACACGCGCATCACCACCAACTTCGCCAATCTCGCGCGCGGGGAAAGCCGCCAGGAGAATTTGCGCAACACGCTGGTGATGATCGACCACCGCTTCAACGCTCTGATGCACTGGGACAATCCCAGGGGCGATCGCTACACGCTGGAGCTGAAGATCGTCTCGGCCGCGCTCACGCTCGGAGATGGCGCGGACGACGAAGCATTTCCGCTGATCGAGATCCTGCACACCACCGTCACCGACCGGATCAGCGGCGAGCGCAGCGACGGGATGATCGGCAACAACTTCTCGTCCTATGTGCGCGATTACGATTTCAGCGTCGTCCTGCCGGATCACCTGCAGGCCGGTGGTGGCGGCGCGCCGGAGGGCTTCGGCGATCTGCACGGCAACCTGTTCAAGCATTTCCTCGGATCGAGCGCCTACCGCGACAATTTCAGCAAGCCCCCGGTCATCTGCCTCAGCGTATCGAGCAAGGAGGTGTATCGCCGGACCGCCAACGTGCATCCGATCCTCGGCGCCGAGTATCGCACCGACAAATTCTCGCCCACCGACCAGTATTTCGCAAAGATGGGCATGAAGGTGCGGTATTTCATGCCGCCGCACAGCGTCGCGCCGTTCGCCTTCTACCACACCGGCGATCTGGTCAGCGACTACACCAACCTCGAACTTGCCAGCACCATCGCCACGATGGAGACGTTCCAGAAAATCTATCGTCCGGAAATCTACAACGCGAATTCGGTCGCGGCGGAGCATTATCAGCCGAGCCTGAAGTATCAGGACTATTCGCTGACGCGCATCGTTTACGATCGCGAGGAGCGCAGCCGCCTCGCCGCCCAGCAGGGCAAGTTTGCCGAAGAGCATTTCATCAAGCCGCACTGGCCCACGCTCCAGCGCTGGTCCGCGACCTGCGGCCGCTGATCCCCACCCACACGACAGGTATTTGCATCATGACGACATTGTTGCCGACGACGACCGCGGGCAGCCTGCCCAAGCCATCCTGGCTGGCCCAGCCCGAGACCCTGTGGTCGCCCTGGAAGCTGGAGGGCGAGGAACTGGTCGCGGGGAAGCAGGATGCGCTGCGCCTGGCGGTCGACGATCAGCGGCAGGCCGGTATCGACATACTCGGCGACGGCGAACAGACCCGCCAGCATTTCGTCACGACGTTCATCGAGCATCTGGACGGCGTCGATTTCGAGAAGCGCGAGACGGTGCGTATCCGCAACCGCTATGACGCCAGCGTGCCGACCATCGCCGGCGCCGTCTCGCGCCCGACGTCGGTGTTCGTCGACGACGCCCGCTTCCTGCGCGCCCAGACCGATCAGCCGATCAAATGGACGCTGCCTGGGCCGATGACGATGATCGACACCCTGTACGACGCGCATTACCGGAGCCGCGAGAAGCTGGCATGGGAGTTCGCCTGCATCCTCAACGAGGAAGCGCGCGAGCTGGAGGCCGTCGGGGTCGACATCATCCAGTTCGACGAACCCGCCTTCAACGTGTTTTTCGACGAAGCGAACGACTGGGGCATCGCCACGCTGGAGCGCGCGGCCGAAGGGCTGAAGGCCGAGACCGCCGTCCACATCTGCTACGGCTATGGCATCAAGGCCAATACCGACTGGAAGAAGACGCTCGGCTCCGAATGGCGCCAGTATGAGGAAACCTTCCCGAACCTCCAGAAGTCGAAGATCGATATCATCTCGCTCGAATGTCAGAACTCGCGCGTGCCGATGGACCTGATCGAGCTGATCCGCGGCAAGAAGGTGATGGTCGGCGCCATCGACGTCTCGACGGACACGATCGAGACGCCGGAGCAGGTCGCCGACACGCTGCGCAACGCGTTGCGCTTCGTCGATGCCGACAAGCTCTACCCGGCCACCAACTGCGGCATGGCGCCGCTGTCGCGCGCCATCGCACGGGGAAAGCTGCAGGCGCTGGGTGCCGGTGCCGAAATCATGCGAAAGGAACTGGCGGCCTGAGCGACGGCCGACATCGTCCGGCGCGAACGATGCCGTGCCTTGCCTGAGGGTTTGCCCGGTGCCGTTGATCCCGCCCGCTCATGATGATGAGGGGCGGGATCAACGGCACGGGGAAATCGATGCACAAGCGGTTCGCACGCGCCTGCGCGTCACGGTGACCGCCAGGCCGGGTTATCGTCTGTGAAGGTCACATCGTTAGCCGGGCGCGGATCGACGCCCACATCCTCGCGATTGTCGGGATGGTGGTGATCGCCGCGATCGTCCACGTCCCGGCGCGCTGCGAAGGACGTGCTCGGCATCGTGGTGCGCGCTGCCATCGCGCTCCTCTTCTTCATCTACGGCGCGCGGATGTCTCGACCGGCGATCTGGACGGGCGTCCTCCACCGGCGGCAGCGCTCGCTGGTGTTCGCGACGATATACGTCCGACGCTTCAGCCGCTCTGGTAAGACGGGACGCCACTCGATCGGATCTCAAACAAGGTCTGCTCCCAATTCAGCAGCCCAGTCCCGCACCTACGTGCAAGCTTCTCACCAAAAGGAGTGAACCGCTCCGGGTTTGCCGGAGGCCATGCGGCATGGTTGGGAGCCCGCGAAGCATTCGCTTCCGAAAAGATCGCTAAAAATGGAACTGGATATCGGTTTGAGTGTGGCTCCCTCCGTCTCCGCCATTATTGCCGGTCGCCGCTTGCCGACAATCACACCGGTGCGGGCTGTGGCGTGGCGCGCATTTCCGGGGCACAACGGCTTCTGCGTTACGAAACATCAGGAGAGGTTGCATGCTCGTGGTCCATCATCTCGGGCTTTCGCAGTCCGAACGGATCGTCTGGCTCTGCGAGGAGCTCGGGTTGGAATATGAGCTGAAGCGGTACGATCGCCGCGCGGACAACCGGCTCGCCCCTGATTCCTACAAGGCGCTTCATCCGATGGGGATCGCCCCGGTAATCTCCGACGGCGATCTGGTGCTCGGTGAAAGCGCCGCGATCTGTGACTATATCAACGCGCGCTACGGTGGCGGGCGGCTGAGCCCCAGGCCGGACGACGCGGATTTCGCGGACTATCTGTTCTGGTTCCACTGGTCGAACGCCACATACATGGCGACCAAGATGATCGCCATGGGGATAGCGTTCAGTGGTGGCGACGCCGCGAAAGTGCCGTTCGTTGCGGAACGCGCGCAGCGAAGCGAGGAATTGCTAGAACGGCGGCTCGGCGAGGCACCTTTCCTCGCCGGTGAGCGGCTGTCGCTGGCCGACATCATGATGGTCTACAGTCTCACGACATCGCGCGCGTTCGGAGCGGCGCCGCTGACCGGCCTGGACAACACCCAGGCCTATCTTCGCCGCATCGCCGATCGGCCGGCATACCAGCAGGCGATGGCCAAGGCGGAGCCGGGAATGCGGCCGATGATCGACTGACGTCGCCATCGCGCCCGCCGCGCGGGATCAGGGGCTCGCGTGACCTGCCGTCGACTCACGCGAGACCAGGCGGCGGGGCCAGCGATATGACGGCAGCAATCCCGTTCAGCCCGGACGGCCGCTCACAATTCCCGTAGCGCTTCGGCAGGGCGCGCGCGCAGGGCTGGCAGGCTTCCCGCCACGCCGGTGCCGAGCGTCACCGCCATCGCCGCGACAAGCGTCGCCGCGACGGTATCCCAGCGCGGCGCCCAGCCGATCGCGAACACCTGCGTGACAACGTACCATCCGGCACCCGCGCCGATCGTCAGCGCGACGACGGCGAGAAGCAGCGACAGGATCGCATATTCGATCGCCTGCGCGCCAAGCACCTGCGCCCGGCTGCCACCGAGCAGCTTGAGGATCACCGCGTCGTAACGTCGCGCGCGGCCCGACGCCGAGACCGCACCGATCAGCACCGCGATTCCCGCCGCCACCGTCACGGCCGCCGCCGCGCGGATCGCGACCGCGACCTGGCCGAGCACCGCGCCGAGCTGACCGATGACGTCGCCGACGCGGATCAACGTGACAGATGGCAGCGCCGCCGCCACGCTCCGAGCGACCGCGCCGTCGTGTGCGGGCGCGGCATAGACACTGGCGAGCAGCCCGTGCGGCGCCTCCTCGATATAACCGGGGGAGAAGATGATCGCGAAATTCAGGCCCAGCCCGCCCCAGTCGATCTTGCGCAGTGCGGCGATGCGGGCGGGCACGTCCACACCGAGCACGGATATCGTGACGCTGTCGCCGATCTTGAGGCCAAGCGCGCTGGCGGCCTTGTCCTCCAGCGATACGAGCGGCGGGCCGCGATAATTCGATGGCCACCACTGGCCTGCGACGATGGCGTTGCGCGGCGGCAGCGTCGCCGACCAGGTGATCGTGCGGTCGCCGCGCAATACCCACGCGCCTTCCGGCAGCGTCTTCATGTCCGCCACGCGCTGCCCGCGCAATGCCACGATCGAACCGCGCAGCGACGGCAGCGTCTCGATCGTCGCGCCCGGCGCCGCGCGATCGACCGCCCGCCTGAAAGCCACGGCATCATCGGGCTGGAGATCGATCGCAAAGAAGCGCGGGGCTTTGGCCGGCGCGGCGTTTCGCAGTTCGGACGACAGGCTGGAATCGATCACGGCCAGCGCGACGAACAGCGAAAAGCCCAGCCCCAGCGCCACCACCAGCCGGTCGGTCTGTGCGCCGGGCCGGTGGAGGTTGGCGATCGCCAGCCGGATCAGCGGCGCTTTCGGGCGTGGCAAGCGCGATGCCAGGAAGCGCAGCGAAATGCCGACAAGCCAAAGCAACACGATCAACGCGCCGACAGCGCCGACGAAGCCGAGCGCGAGCAGCCGGTCCGATGCTGTCAGCACCGCCAGCGCGACCAGCGCGGCGGCCAAGGCCGCCATCAGCGCGATGATAACAGGCGCAGGCCAGCGGCGCGGCGCCAGTGCATCCCGCAGCAACGTGGCGGCGGGCACGTCGCGCGCACGCGCCAGCGCGGGGATCGCAAACAGCAGCGCAACCAGCACCGCCAGCAGCGCGGCGGTCGCCAGCGGCACTGGATAAAGCGCCAGCCGTGGCGGCACCGGCAGCGCAGCGCCGGCCACGGCCGTGATGATCCACGGCACCGCCGCACCGACCGCAAGGCCACCCGTCACGCCCACCGCCGCGACGATGCCGAGCTGCGCCAGGAAAATCCCCGCGATCGTTTGCGAGCGTGCGCCGAGCACTTTCAGCGTCGCGATGATCCGCGTCTTGCCGGCAAGGTACGCCGCAACCCCGCTGCCGACCCCGACGCCGGCGATCGCCAGCGCTGCCAGCCCGACCAGCAGAAGGAACTGCCCGAACTGATCGATGCCGCGCCGCAGGCCGCCCGCGGCGCGGTCGCTGGTCCTGGCGGTCCACCCCGCGCCCGCAAGCCGCTTGAGCAACCGGTCGCGCACGATGCCCGCGCTGGCGGGATCGGGCAGGGCGATACGGTAGCGGCTTTCGTAGAGGCTGCCGGGCTGGACGAGCGCCGTAGCCTCCAGCCCCGCGATGTCGATGATCGCGGGCGGCCCCAGCGCGAATCCCGCGCCAAGCCGGTCGGGCTCGTCGGCGATCAGCCCGATCACGCGCAGGCGCGCCGCTCCGACGCGCAAGCTATCGCCCGGCTTGACGCCCAGCCGCTCGGCCAGCGCAGGGGCGATCGCGATCTCGCGGCCTCGCGGTCGATCCGACAGGGCGCCAGCCGCCAGCCGGAATCGCCCCACCAGCGGCCATGCCGCATCCGTGCCGCGTAGATCGACAAGCGTCGCCGGCCCGCCCGCATCCGCCATCGCGCGCATTGATATTGCTTCGGAGACACGGCCGGCCGACGCGAACGCCGCCAGCTCTTCCACCGTCGCGCGGCGCTGCGATACGAGCAACTCCACGTCGCCGCCCAGGATCTGCCGTCCGTTCGCATCGAGCGCCGCCACCATGCTGGCGGCAAGGCTGCCGATCCCCGCCAGCGCCGCCGTGCCAAGGAACAGGCACACCGCAAGAAGCAGCAACCCGCGCCCGCCGCGCCGCAGATCGCGCAATGCCAGCCGCCAGACGGTGCTCAAGCGGTGCGCCGATCGTCGATGATCCGGCCATCCGCCAGATCGATCACGCGGGCGCAGCGCGCCGCCAGCGCCGGATCGTGGGTGATGATGAACAGGGTCGTGCCGCTCGCGGCGTGGCGCGCGAACAGCAGATCCATGATCGCGGCGCCCGTGGCGGTGTCGAGGTTGCCGGTCGGCTCGTCGGCGAAGATCAGCGCGGGCCGCGAGACGAGGGCGCGGGCGATCGCGACCCGCTGCTGCTCGCCGCCTGAAAGCTGCGCGGGATAATGATCGATGCGATGCGCCAGCCCGACAGCGGCAAGCTCGGCCGTGGCGCGCGCGAACGCCTCCGGCTCGCCGGCGAGTTCGAGCGGCACCGCCACATTCTCAAGCGCCGTCATCGTCGGCAACAGGTGAAATGCCTGGAGCACGATGCCAATCCGCCCTCGCCGCGCAATGGCCAGGGCATCCTCGTCCAGGGCCGAGAAATCCAGATCCGCCACGCGCACCGTGCCGCCGCTCGGCCGCTCCAGCCCGGCAAGGATCGCCATCAGCGATGATTTGCCCGATCCTGACGGGCCGAGCAGCGCGACGCTCTCGCCGGCTTCGACGCGCAGATCGATCGCGCGCAGGATTTCCACCCGCGCGGGCGCGCGGCCGAGCGCAAGGGATACGTTGCGCGCTTCGATCAGCGCGCTATCGGGGAGGGATGATCGGGTCACGGTTCAAGCGATATGGACGGCGATGGGCAATTGTCCATCTCGCATTGCTGTTGTTCGCCGGTATCGTGCCGGCCGCGCAGGCCGCGCCGCGCGCGCCGCTGATCTGGGCGTTCGGCGACAGCCTGAGCGCAGGCTATGGCCTGCCCCCCGCGCAGGGCTTTACCGCGCAGTTGCAGGCGGCGCTCCGCCGCGCCGGTGTAGCCGCCACGGTGCGCAACGGCGGTGTCGCCGGGGATACGGCCGCGCAGGCCCGCGCGCGCCTGCGATGGGGCCTGCGGGGCTTGGGAGCGACGCCTGATCTGGTGATCGTCGAGCTTGGCGCGAACGATATGCTGCGCGGCCTGCCGGTGGCGCAGGCGCGCGCGAATCTCGATGCGATCCTGATCGAGCTGCGCAACCGCCGCATCCCGGTGCTGCTCGCCGGGATGCGCGCCGCGCCAAATCTCGGCCCCGATTACGTCCGGGCGTTCGACGGCATGTATCCTGCACTGGCCAGGGCGCATCGCACGCCGCTCTATCCGTTCTTTCTCGATGGTGTGGCGGCGAATCCGCGCCTGCTTCAGCCCGACGGGCTGCATCCCAACGCCCGAGGCGTGACGATCATCGTCGCGCGCCTGCTGCCAAGCGTGCGTCGAGCGCTGTCAACGGGATAGCGCGACGGGCCTTGCTGCCGCTAAATTGTTGCAGCTGGGCGAAAAGAGTAAAGCTTTGCCAACCCTTTCGTGCCACAGGCGCGGTCATGAGGGCGTTCGCAAAACGGCGGGTGACTATATCGTGCCGGTTGGCGCTGGCGCTTCTCGCGTTGCTCTGCGGCCTCTCCGCCGAGGCACGCGCGGTGAACGCCAAGCCCGCGTCATGCTACGCCGTCACCGATCGCGCGGCGGCGGACAGCATCCTGTCGTCATTGCGCTTTTCGTGCACCGGTACGCCGCGCGACTATCAGCGCGGGAGCCTGTGGATCACGGTGCGGCTGGATCGTCTGCCGCTCGACCCGCGCGATCTTGCGTTGCTGATCCACCAGTCGCGCTTCGATCGCCTCGCGGTGGGATTCACCTACGCTGACGGGACCATGCGCTGGCAGGAGGTGAGGGGGGGCCGTTTCGGCGCCCACTGGCGCGCCGGTGGCCAGATCCTGTTCGAAGCACCGGAGGAGGCAACGCCGGTCACCGCCGTGACGATGCGACTGGACCGGCTGGCCGCATACGAACTCGTGCACGCGCGCCTCATGCCCAGGGGCGAAGCGGCGATGCAGGCGATGGGGCTGGCCGCCGCCGTCGGTGCGGCGCTGATGCTGTTGCTGATCGGCGCCGTCTACACATTGTCGCTCGCGATCGCGGTGCGTCGTCCGTATCTTGGCTGGCACGGCGCATGGGCGGTGTGCATGTTGCTGTGGGGGTTGGTCTGGTCGCAGTTTCATCTCTTGCTGCTGCCCGGCATGGCGGGCAGTGCTTCCGCGCAACTCTGTACCTTTCTTTCCTGCCTCGCCGTCACGCTGGCGACGATGAGCGCGCTGACGTCCTTCGCGACGGGGCTGGTGCCACGCGCGTTGAAGCGGGCGACGCTCGTGCTCGGCGGCGCGGTGGCGATCGCAGGAGTGCCGATCGCCTTGGTGCGTGGCGGCGATCTGATGATGCTCGGCGCCGCGCTCGGCTATCTTATAGTTGCCGATCTGCTGGCGGTTTCGGCATGCGTTGCGCTGGCGTGGCGACGCGGGGCGCGCGAGGCGCGCGATTTCGCGGCGGCGTGGTCCGTGCCGATGGCGACGTTGGCGTCGATCCAGTTCGTCGATATCGACGACAGTTTCTGGGGGGGCGGTTCGAAGCTGGTGATCCTGCTCGCCGCGACGTGGCAGACGCTATGGCTGGTCATCGCGGTGACGCGGCGGCTGGGCCGGCTGCGGATCGAACGCGATCGCGCCCGCGCCGGCGAGGTTCAGGCCTATGAGCTGGCGCGGCGCGATTCATTGACCGGGTTGCGCAACCGGCGCGGCTTTGTGGAAAGCGTCGCCCCGCTGCTCAATCGCGCGCGCGCCGACGGGCTGCCGGCAGCATTGCTGCTGGTCGATATCGATCGCTTCAAATCGATCAACGACATGCACGGTCATGAGGCCGGGGACGCGGTGTTGAACCGGGTCGGCCGGCGTATCGCATCGTGGGAGGGGGCGATGTGCACCGTGGGCCGGATCGGCGGGGAGGAGTTCGCCCTGCTCAGTATCGGCCTGGAGGGCGCGGTGCTTGAGCGTTTCGCGGAGAGCGTGCGCGCCGGGATCGCCGATTGCGATCACAGCGACCGGATCGGCGGAAAAGCAGTTACCGCCAGCATCGGCGTGGCGGAAACGCATCCGGCCGCCGAATTCGGGCTGCTGTTCAAGCTATCCGACGAGGCGCTTTATGATGCCAAGCGCGGCGGCCGCAATCAGGTGGTATTGCGCCGGCTGCTGCTGGAAGAACCGGCGCGGCCAGAGCGGCGCGGAAGCGGACGTCCGTTCGCCGGCCGGCGTTGATCGTGCCTCCCGCCCAGTCGAAAGGCTGCGCGCGGTGCGCCGTCAGCGCACCGGCCAGCGGCGGAACTCCATCCCAGTGCGGCCGGCGGGCAGGCTGAAGACCATGCCGTCCTCACCCACGGTGATCGTCCCGCCGAAGCGTTGTCGCGCGCTGCCGAGGAAAGCGGGGTACATCACCCGTGACGGGAGCGGTGGAATGTTGTGGCTGAAGACGAGGTTCCTCACCCCGGCCGCCTGCGCTTCCGCAGCGGCATCCTCCGGCGAGGTGTGATAGTTCAGGATATCCCGCGTGATCTTGGTCAGCCCCGGCTGGCCGCGTCGTGCCAGCGCCTCCGTCATCAACCCCACGAGGCGGGGTTGCAGCCCTTCATGCACGAGCAGGTCAGCGCCCTGCGCGTTGCGGGCGATCGATCGGGTGGCGCTGGTATCGCCGCTGAAAACGATCGAGCGCCCCTTGTACGTGAAGCGGTAGCCGACGGCCGGCTCGACCGGCCCGTGATCGACGCGAAAGGCGGTGACGGTGAGGCCGTCGCCTTCGAAAACTTTCACGGGTGACCAGTCGCCACGAGGGGGCAGCGCAAATGGCAATCCCCGTCCGCCAGCGCCGGACGGCGGGGCGACTCCTGCGCCATGGTGCGCGGTGCGGAAGCCCGAATCGATCGCATAGGCCCGATCGAAGCCGGCGACGACGCTATCGGTGCCGGCTGGCCCGTGCACGGGTAGCGGGCGCGTGCGCGCCGCGCCAGTCCAGGCATAGAGCATCATTGGCCCGAGGCCATCGATATGATCGGAATGGAGATGCGTCAGGAACACCGCCTCGATCCTGCCAGTGGGAATGCCCATCAGCATGATGTTGCGCGCGCCTCCTTCGCCCGCGTCGACGGCGAAGACATGTCGGCCCGCGATCAAGACGCTGCATGTTCCGGCGCGGGTCGGGTCCGGCATCGGGGAGCCGGAGCCGCACAACGCCACGTGGAGGCCATCGGGCAGCTCTCGCGTGACGTCCACGCCGGCACGGGCATCGATCGCGGCGCGCGCGGCGCCCCGGCCGACCGCGCCGGGAAACGCTGCCACAGCAAGGGTCAGCGCGAGCGCCACGCCGCCGCCCACCCATCCGATCGCGCGCATCATCCTGCCCTCCGACAATTACCTGAACGACAGGATACGCGATATTATGGCATTATCAATGCCGATACCTTGCGGATCGCACCGCGCGTGTTAGGATTGCGTCGAAGACGAACGGGGAGGATGAAATGATGACTCAGCTATCGCGGGTGCTGGTGGCGCTGGTCGGCTTGTTCAACGTCATCTTGGGGCTTGGCTTCCTGCTCGATCCGGCGGGCTCGGCGCTGCGCTTCTTCCTGTCGCCGCTCGGGACGCAGGGGATGGCGACCCTGCGCGCCGACTTCACCGCGTTCTTCGTGGTCGGCGGCGTGTTTGCGGTAATCGGCGCCTGGCGGCGCGAGGGTGGGCCGCTGCTGGTGCCGATCGCGTTGCTCGCCGTGGCCATCACGGGGCGAGCGGTCAGCCTGATCGCGGACGGCGCGGCCGCGACGGCTTTTCCGCCGATGGTGGTGGAAGCGCTGATGATTGCGCTGCTGCTTTTCGGGCGCCGCGCTTTTGCGGGCGCGCGGCCATGAAGCGCTGGAAGAAGATCGCGCTCGGCACCGTCGGCGCGGCGGCGGTCGCCGGGTTTGCGGCGAAAGATTATGTGCTGCTGCATCTGCCCGGCTGGCTCGCGCCGCGTGTGCATCCGTTCCGCGAGATCGCCTGGCAACCTGGGCCGGCAAGGCCATTGCTGCCGCCCGCGCAACGGCCGCCCAACATCGTGCTGATCGTGGCGGATGACCTTGGATACAACGATATCAGCTTCAACGGCGGAGGCGTGGCGCGGGGATTGCTCAAGACGCCGAACATTGACGCGATCGGGCAGCAGGGCGCCAGCTTCGCGCAAGGCTATGCCGGGAACGCCACCTGCGCGCCATCGCGCGCGGCCTTGTTGACCGGGCGTTATCCGACGCGCTTCGGATTTGAGTTCACGCCGACCGATACGCGCTTTGCCAAGACGATCGCGGGCTTTCCGAGCAAATGGCAGTACAAGACGATTCTCGATCAGGCGGCGGTTGACCATGATCCCCCGCCTGATGCGAAGGGTATCCC
The DNA here is from genome assembly GCF_005502745.1 of Sphingomonas sp. 3P27F8. Classification (GTDB taxonomy): domain Bacteria; phylum Pseudomonadota; class Alphaproteobacteria; order Sphingomonadales; family Sphingomonadaceae; genus Sphingomonas. The sequence goes on along the minus strand of NZ_SCNL01000002.1, from coordinate 374,143 downwards.
GACCAGCGAGCGCACGATCGCCGACATGTTGCGTGGCGGCGGCTATCACAGCATCCATCTCGGCAAATGGCATTTGGGTGGAGAGCGCGGGATGCGCCCGGAGCAGCGCGGCTTCGACGAGAGCCTCGGTTTCATCATCGGCGCGCAGATGTTCATGGATCAGCGCGATCCGAACGTCGTGAATGCGCAGCAGGATTTCGATCCGATCGACAAATACCTTTGGGCGAACCTGCCGTTCAGCGTGCAATATAACGGCGGCGAGCGCTTTCATCCCGATCGCTATATGACCGATTATCTGACGCATCAGGCGATCCGCGCGATCGACGCAAATCGCAACCGGCCGTTCTTCCTCTATCTCGCCTATAACGCGCCGCACACGCCGCTTCAGGCGCTGAAGAGCGATTATGACGCGCTATCGGCGATCCCCGATCACCGCACGCGCGTCTATGCCGCGATGATCCGCGCGCTCGATCGCGGGGTGGGGCAGGTGATGCAGGCGCTGAAGGCGCGCGGGCTGGACGATAACACGCTGGTGATCTTCACCAGCGACAACGGCGGCGCACATTACATCGGGCTGCCCGAGATCAACCGACCGTATCGAGGCTGGAAGGCGACCTTCTTCGAGGGTGGAATCCGCGTGCCGTTCTTCATGCGCTGGCCGGCGAAGATCGCGCCGGGCACGCGGGTGAACGGCCCGGTCAGCCATTTCGATATCTTCGCCACCGCCACCGCCGCTGCCGGCATGAAGCCACCAGCGGATCGCGTGATCGACGGGATCGACCTCGCGCCCTATGTCGATGCGCGCCACCAGCCGATGCCGCGGCGTACCCTGTTCTGGAAGAGTGGCGCCTATCAGGCGGTGCGCGATGGCGATGCCAAGTTGCAGCTGCTCGATATCCCGCGCCAGTCGCTGCTCTATGAGCTGAAGGGCGACCCGACCGAACAGCGCGACGTTGCCGCCGCCAATCCGGCGGAGGTGAGGCGACTGACCGCGCTGGTCCGCGCGCATGATGCCGAACAGGTAAAGCCTTCCTGGCCGGCGCTGATCCGCTCGCCGATCGCGATCGATCGGCCGTTGGGCACGCCACCGCGCAATGGCGAAACCTATATCTACTGGTCGAACTGATGGCGGCGGAGGATGGGCGGCACAAGCGATCGGAGGCAAGCCGGCGCAAGATCATCGCGGCGATGGTCGCGCTGGTGGGCGAGGGTGATCCCGCGCCCGCCGCCGAGAAGATCGCTGCTCGCGCCGGCGTGGGGCTGCGCACGGTTTTCCGCCAGTTTGCGGACATGGAGGCGATCTACGCGGGCATGGCCGAGCGGCTGGCGGACGAATATCGGAACTGGCTGGACCCGTTCACCGCGACTGACTGGCGCGGTCAGCTGGCCGAAATGATCGAGCGCCGGCTCGAAACCTATGAGCGGCTGATGCCGTACAAGCGCGCCGCCGACGCGCATCGTCATGCCTCCGCGACGATCCAGCAGCGACATGCCGTCGTGGTGGCGACGATGCGCGCCCGCTTGCAGGGATTGTTGCCGCCGGCGATCGCCGGTGATGAGATCGGGCTCGAGACGATCGACCTGATGCTGAGCTTCGAAACCTGGCAGCGGCTGCGGCTGGATCAGGGCCTTCCGGTGCCGCGTGCGCGGATGGTGGTGGAAAGCGCGGTCGCACGGGTGCTCGCTTCGCACCAAGAGGAACCTGCGGCATGACGCTGGATTATGAGTGTTTCTGGTCGTTCCGATCGCCCTACAGCTATTTCGTCACGCCGCGACTGGTGGCACTGGAGCGGGATTTCGATGTGCGTTGCAATCTGCGTGTCGTGCGTCCGATTGCGGTGCGTCAGCCGGAATTCTTCAGCAACGGCGATCCCCTCTGGGTAAGCTATCTGATGCGCGATACCGTGCGGACGGCAGCCTTTCTGGGCCTGCCTTATCGCTGGCCGCGCCCGGATCCGGTCGTCATGGACATGGCGACGCGCAGTTACCCGCAGGAGCAGCCCTATATCCACCGCCTCAGCCGGCTGGGTCAGCTTGCGGCGGAGCGCGGACGCGGCTTGCCATTCGTCGCGGCGGTCAGCCACCTGATCTGGAGCGGCATTGTCGACAATTGGCATGAGGGCGATCATCTGGCGCGCGCGATCGCAGGCGCGGGCCTGGACCTCGCCGAAATGGACCGGGTGGTAACCGCGGAAGGCGGCCGGCTCGCCGCAGCGATCGAGGCGAACGAGGCCGATCAGCGCGCTGCCGGCCATTATGGCGTCCCACTGATGGCGTTCGGCGGAGAGCCGTTCTTCGGGCAGGACCGTTTCGATCAGCTCGTCTGGCGGATGAAGCAGGCCGGGCTGGAGGCGCGGGGCGGGCGATGAGGTCTGCCCCGGTGTAACGCCACCTGCCCCTTGCGTTATCCCCGCGAACGGTTTCTTGTGGTGCGAAACAGAGAACGGCGAGTGGGGGGACGGCATGGGCATGGCTGGACGGATTCTGGCGGGCGTTGCGCTCGCGGCGATGGCGGCGGGCGGCCTCGCGCAGAGCGCGCCCACCGACAGCAAGGCGATCGAGGCAAGGTTCGATCAGCAAGTCAGCAGCGCCGACCAGCTGGCGTGGCTGAAGGAGATGGCGTCCGAGCCCAATCATGTCGGCTCCCCGCACGACAAGGCCAATGCCGAGGCGTCGCTCGCCAAGTTCAGGCAATGGGGATGGGACGCGCGCATCGAAACCTTCCATGTCCTTTATCCCACGCCGGTTTCCACGACGGTGGAGATGGTGTCGCCTGAGAAGATCGTGCTTGGCGGGCAGGAGCCGCCGATCGCCGGCGACGATACCTCCGCGAACACCGCACATGCGCTGCCACCCTATGTCGCGTTTCAGGGTGACGGCGATGTCACCGGCGATCTCGTTTACGTGAACTATGGAATGCCCGGGGATTACCAGGATCTCGCGCGGCGCGGGATCGACGTGAAGGGCAAGATAGTCATTGCGCGCTACGGCACCGGCTGGCGCGGGCTGAAGCCGAAGCTCGCGCAGGATCACGGCGCGATCGGCTGCATCATCTATTCCGATCCGGCCGATGACGGTTATGGTCAGAGCGACGTATATCCGGTCGGCGGCGCGCGGCCCGCGGGCGGCGTGCAGCGCGGCTCCGTGGCGGATATGCCGCTTTATCCCGGCGATCCGCTGACGCCCGGCGTAGGCGCGACACTGAACGCCAAGAGGCTGAAGCGAGAGGATGCGAAGACGATCCTCAAGATCCCGGTATTGCCGATGTCTTACGGCGATGCGCAGAAGCTGCTCGCCCGGCTTGGTGGGCCGGTGGCGCCCGAGCCTTGGCGTGGCGGCCTGCCGGTCACTTATCACATGGGCGGCAACAACGGCGTTTCCGTTCATCTCGCGGTGAAGTCGGACTGGAAGCTGACCCCGGTCTATGATGTGATCGCGACGCTGAAGGGCGCGCGCTACCCCGATCAATGGGTGATCCGCGGCAACCACCACGATGGCTGGGTGTTCGGCGCGTCCGATCCGCTTTCAGGCAATGTCGCGATGCTTTCCGAGGCGAAAGCGCTGGGCGAGCTTTATCGTCAGGGCTGGAGACCGGCGCGGACGATCGTCTACACGAGCTGGGACGCGGAAGAGCCGATGTTGCTCGGCTCCACCGAATGGGCCGAGCAGCATGCCGACGAGCTGAAGAAAAAGGCCGTGATCTATATCAACACGGACAACAACGGGCGCGGCACCTTCTATGCGCAGGGCAGCCATCCGTTTCAGCATCTCGTCAATGGCGCCGCCGCCGATGTGACGGACCCTGAGACCGGTGCGACTGTAGCGGCGCGCGCGCGTGCTTCCGTGCTGGTGGGGGCGTTCGAGGGCAAAGAGCATCCGGGCGAAGCGACGCTGGAGGCCGCGCGGAACGGCGGCGATCTGCCGCTCGGCGCACTGGGATCGGGATCGGATTATTCCGCCTATCTCCAGCATCTCGGCCTGCCGGCGCTGAATATCGGATTTGGCGGCGAGGATGAATCGGGCGGCGTCTATCATTCGGTCTACGACAGCTTTCATCACATGACGACGTTCGATGATCCGGGCCTGAAATATGGCGCGGCCTTATCGAAGGTCGTGGGCCGGCTGGTGCTGCGACTGGCCGATGCCGATCTGCCGGTGCAGCGCTATGGCGATTTCGCCGATACGGTATCGACCTATCTCGGCGAGGTGAAGAAACTCGCCGCCGATCGCCGCGCGCAGGACGAGCAGCGCGATCGATTGCTTAGCGACGGCGCGTTTCGGCTGGCGAGCGATCCGCTAAAGCCGGTCGGCGCGCCGGCCGCCGAACCGATGACGCCGCATATCGAGCTTGCGGCGCTGGAAAATGCGGTCGATACGCTCAAGCAATCCGCTTCGGCGTTCGACAGTGCGCTGGCGGCGCGTGGCGCGGGGCTGACGCGGGCGCAGCGCGATCGGCTTGGCGCTCAACTCCGCGATATCGATCAGCTGCTGCTCGACGATCGCGGCCTGCCGGGTCGTCCGTGGTACAAGCATCTCATCTATGCGCCGGGCCGCTTCACCGGCTATGGCGCGAAAACGCTGCCGGGGGTGCGTGAAGCGATCGAGGAGCGGCGTTTCGACGACGCCAACGATTATGCCGCGCGGACGGCGAAAGTGCTGCGCGACTATGCGGCGCGGCTCGATATGGCGCGCCGGACGTTGGAAGAAAGATAGACCGTGTAAAGCGGAGACGGCGTGGCCGATGGCCGGCCGCCTGGAACGAAAGGAGCTGGATCGTTCCATGATGACATGGTTTCGCGAGCGCTATCTCGATCTGCTCGGGTCGATATATATCTATAACGAGCATCGCGGTTACAGGTCGATCGATCGGGTGCTGGAGGCGGTTCGCCGCCGCGCGCCCGACGATCACGCGCTGATCGCCGCGATCGAACAGCACCGTGCCGACGAGCGCAAACACTATGTCATGTTCAAGCGCTGGTTCGAATTGCGCGGCAGCATGCCGTATTTCATCGATCGCACCTGTGGCCATATCGACCGCTTCGTGGAGATCATGTTCCGTTCGACGATCGACGAACTCGATACCGATGCCATCGTCGCGCGCGACGATCTGTTCGAGCGGCTGTGCCGCGTCATCGCACTGACCGAGCAGCGTGGGCATCGCCAGGTGGAAATCCTGCTGCGGCATTCGCTGGTGCGGCATGATGCGGTGCTGATGCGGATCTTCCGGATCATCGAGCGCGACGAGCCGAGCCACTGGGCGCCCTACCAGGGCTGGCTCCACAGCCACGGGAAGCGTGATCCGAAATGGTGGGAGCGGGCGATCGATACGTTCATCCACTCCGAGCTGTTGTTCTTCAAACTGCCGGTGTTGTTCCTGCATCCGCGCCTTCTCCGCCGGACGCAATGGGCCGATGCGTCCGACCCGGCCGAGGCGCTGGCCTCCTCATTTTCCCTCGCCGTGCCGCGGTAGCCCGGCGGGCGGAAAAGCAGGAAGGCGCGTCGCCCAATGCCCGCGCTTGTTCAGCGATCATTGGCGGCGGGCGTGTTCAGGGAGCCGCGGTCATCCCCGGCAGCGTGCGGAACGCGGCGCGCAGGCGCTCACCCCATTCGCGTGAAATGGCGATGAAGCGCGGGTCATCGGCTTCGATCCGTTCTCGTGTCTGAAACGCGAAGCTGTCCGCGCGCATCACCGCCAGATCCAGCGGCATGCCCACCGAGAGGTTCGAATGGAGCGTTGAATCCATCGATACGCACACCGCCTTGACGACCTGTTCGAGCGGCATGTCGATCCTCAGAACCCGGTCGAGGATCGGCTTCCCGTATTTATGCTCGCCGATCTGGAAATAGGGCGTGTCGTCTGTCGCTTCGACGAAATTGCCAGCCGAATAAACCATGAACAGGCGATGCCGCCCGCCCGCGCGCTGCCCGGCGACAAGGATCATCGCGTCCGCCCCCGCGCCGCCGGCCTGGATCGACTCGCGATAGCGATCCTGCTGCGCCTGCATCGCCTCGCCCACCAGTTCCGCGATGCGATAGATGCTTTCGGCGTTCAGCACCGTTTCGATCTCTGGATCGTCGGCGGATTTCTCGATCGCCTTGTTCAGCCGGGTGATGACGCCCTGGGTGATCGAGAGATTGCCCGAGCACAGCATCCCGATCGCGCGCTCGCCCGAAACCTCCCAGGTGAACATCTTGGCGAAGCGCGAGATGTTGTCGATTCCCGCATTCGTTCGGGTATCGGATAGCAACACCAGCCCATCGGTCACGCGCACCGCGACGCAATAGGTCATGCGAACTCGTGCCCCCGTTTCATTGCTGCTGCTGCTGCTGCTGTTGCTGCATCGCTTCGATATCGCCTTCTCCGCGCGCGATCCTCACGTCGGCGGAAACGGTTCCCGGCCCCCCGCCGGTCACGATCCCGCGTAACGGGGCCGCGTCATTGGCGTCAAGACCAGTGCACAGGCGCACGTAGTGATCGGTCGGGCTCAGCCCGTTCGCGACGTCGAACCCGACCCAGCCGAGCCCAGCCACATGGGCTTCTGCCCAGGCATGGGTTTCGAGTTGCTGGTAGGCCTCGTCGCCGGCCAGCAGATAGCCGGTGACGTACCGCGCCGGCACGCCGCGCGCGCGGGCAGCGGCGATGAAGATATGCGAGTGGTCCTGGCATACGCCGCCGCCGCCCGCCAGCGCCGCGGCGGCGGGGGTGGCGCTGTCGGTCATCCCGCTGCGATAGGGCAGGGCGGCTCGCACCTCGGCGCTCAGCGCGTGCAGCCCCGGCAGCGCGCCGGCCCCCGGCTCCAGCCCGCCGCCAAGCGCGCGGATTGCCTCGTCAGGCTGCGTCAACGGCGTGTCGCGCAGGAAAACCTCCGGCGGGCACGCGCGCCGCAAGCCCTTGATGATCCCGGCGCGATCCTCCGTTTCGACGCGGCCGTGCGCCACGATCTCCAGCTCGTCGTGGTGACGGTGGCTCAGCCATTGTGCGAAACGCTCGCCATAGCCGCCCATGGTGCCGTGCGTAGTCTCCTCGCCGTCGATCTCGACGTGCCAGTCTATCACGCGCTGCCCGTCGAAGCTTGGCGGAAACAGTTTGAGGCGCAGCGCCAGCCCCGCCGCGCCGGCCGGATAACGCATATGGGTGAGGTGGCGGACGAGGAGCAGCATCAGTTGAAATGATAGGTCTGCGCGATCTCGCGCGACAGACGGTTGGTGACGTTGAGGGCATTCTGCACGAATTCGTGCAGCCCCTCCTCGAATATCTCGCCGCTCTCGCGGTCGCGCAGCTCGGCCAGCATCGCGGCGGCGGTGTCATGCGCCGCGCTGCGCCCGCCGTGCGACTGCGCCAGGCGATCGAGATGCCAGCCGATCTGGCCGAAGCAGAACGAAATCGAGCGCGGGAATTGCGGGTTGAGCACCAGGAGGTCGGTGATGCGCCAAGGGGAATAATCGCCGCCGCCATAGACGTGGTGATAGACCCGCGCGGCGGCCAGGGCATGCAGCACCGATGTCCACTGATAGTGATCGCGCACGCCGCCGACGACCGAGGTTTCGGGCAGCAGCACGTAATATTTCACGTCGAGCAGCCGCAGCGTCATCTCCGCGCGTTCGAGCGCGCCGCCGATCCGCAGGAAATCATGGCCTTCGTTGCGCAACTGCCCGGTTTCCACTGTGCCACGAAAGGTGGAGGCGCGGGTTTTCACCCAGTCGAGCAATTCGGGAAGGTTGCGCCGCGCGCTCGTCACGTCATATTGCTCCAGCCGGCGCCAGTCGTCGTTCAGCGCCTCCCACATGTCCTGCGTCAGCGCCGTGCGCACCGCCCGCCCGTTCGCGCGGGCCTGAAGCAAACAGGCGCGGATCGACGAGGGGTTGTTCTCGTCGAGCAGCAGCAGCCGGACGATATCCGCCTCCGCCACGGCACGATCGCCCTCGATCAGCCCGTCGGCGCCGGTGACGCGAAGCACGGAGCGCCATTCCTCGCGGTGGATCGGGCCGGGCAGGATCGTCATGCGCTGCCCCATCTGGATCAGCCGCGCGGTGCTTTCGGCGCGCTCGATATAGCGGGCCATCCAGAAGATGTTCTCGGCGGTGCGGCTCAGCATCTCAATCTTCCAGCACCCAGGTGTCCTTCACCCCGCCGCCCTGCGACGAATTCACCACCAGCGAGCCTTCGGTCAGCGCCACGCGGGTCAGTCCGCCCGGCACCAGTCGCATCCGCTTGCCGACAAGGCAGTAGGGACGAAAATCGACGTGACGGCCCACGATCTCGTTATGGCCGAGCACCGGCACGGTGGAGAGATCGAGCGTCGGCTGCGCGATGAAGTCGGCCGGGTCGGCGCGGATGCGCTCGGCATAGGCGGCCACCTCGGCGCGCGTCGCCTTCGGGCCGATCAGCATGCCGTAGCCGCCGGAGCCGTGGACCTCCTTTGCCACCATCTCGTCCAGATGATCGAGCACATAGGCGCGCTCTTCCGGCACGGCGCAGCGCCATGTCGGCACGTTTTCGAGGATCGGCGTTTCGGACAGGTAGAAGCGGATCATCTCCGGCACGAAGAGATAGATCGCCTTGTCATCCGCGATACCCGCGCCCGGCGCGGAGCACAGGTTCACCCCGCCCGCACGATAGGCGCCGAACAGCCCCGGCACTCCCAGCAGCGAATCCGGGCGGAACGTCAGCGGATCGATGAAATCGTCGTCGATGCGGCGATAGATGACGTCGACCTGCTTGGGGCCGCGCGTCGTTTTCATCCATACCTTGTCGTTATCGACATACAGGTCGAGCGGTTCGACCAGCTCGACGCCCATCAGATCCGCCAGGAAGCTGTGCTCGTAATAGGCGGAATTGAACGCGCCCGGCGTCAGCACCACCACGGTCGGATCGCTGCCGGCGCCCGCAGGGGCCACTTCCTTGAGCGTCGCGAGCAGATCGTTCGGATAGGAATCGACCGGTGCGACGTGGGTGGAAGCGAACAGCTCGGGAAACATGCGCTGCATGATCTCCCGGTTTTCCAGCATGTAGCTCACGCCGGATGGTGTGCGGCAATTGTCCTCCAGCACCTGGAAGCCGCCCTGGCCGGTGCGGATGATGTCGATCCCGACGATATGGCTGTAAACCCCGCCGGGCGGATCGAAGCCGATCATCTCCGGCAGGAAGGCGCGGTTGCGATAGATGAGGTCGCTCGGCACGATCCCGGCGCGGACGATCTCGCCGCGATGATAGACGTCGTAGAGAAAGGCGTTGAGCGCCTGAGCCCGCTGCCGGATGCCGCGCGCAAGCGTGCGCCATTCCGCGCCGGAAAACACGCGCGGCAGCAGATCGAAGGGTATGAGCCGTTCGGGATCGCCGCCTTCGCCATAGACCGCAAAGGTGATGCCGATCCGGCGAAATATCGTTTCGGCTTCCTTCAGCCGCGCGTTGAGCCCTTCGATCCCGACTTCATCGATCCAGCGCTGAACCTCGGCATAACAGGGCCGAACCGCAGCGTTCTGATCCGTCATCTCGAAAAAGGCCATTCGCTCTCCTTCGCTCGTCATTTGATGATGCGCTGCACAAGATTATTTGCAAGAGCGAAATTGCGCGCGACAAGCGGGCCGGGCCCTCGAACCGCCGATCGATCGTTTGAGTGACTGAGGTGCAGGCGCAGTCATTGATCGGCGCCTGATCGAGCAGCTCGCCGGTCATGCGCGAAATGACGGCGTCGGCACGCGCAATCCCCGCCTTCCGCCCAGTTGCCGCGCCGCCGCGATTGACCAGAAGAAGTGCGGCGGACGCGAGCGTAATGTGAGCGTTGTCAACATCTGCTTGCCCGCCCGGCATGGGCGGCGCTATGTGCGTGGATGGCAAAGGCTTATCACCATGGTGATCTCCGGGCGGCTCTGGTGGCGGAGGGCGTGTCGCTGCTCGAAAGCCAGGGAGCGGACGATCTGTCGTTACGTGAACTGGCGCGACGCGTCGGCGTGAGCGCGACGGCGTTGTATCGCCATTTTCCCGACAAGGCGGCGCTGATGGCCGCCGTCGCGCGTGAGGCATTGGCGAAGCTGGCGAGCGCGCAGCGCGAGGCGTCGGAGCGCGCTGGCGGCGGGGTGGCCGGGTTCAGCGCGACGGGCGCGGCATATGTGCGTTTCGCGCGCGACAATCCCGGCCTGTTCCGGCTGGTATTCGCGCATCCAGTGCCGCCGGGTTTCCACGACAAGGAAGACGATGCGATGGCGATGCTGAAAGCCACCGCAGCGGCGCTGGCGCCGCCAGGCACGGATGCGAACGCCTTTGCACTGCGGGCATGGTCGCTCGCCCACGGGCTGGCGATGCTCATGCTGGACGGTCAGGTATCGGTGGACGACGGGACGATCGATCGGGTGATCGACGTCTCCGCGATCCGCGGCGGCTGAGCGTCAGCCCTCGCGGACGGCGTTGATGATGGCGCGTCCGTAGGCGGTTTTGCTGAGCGCCTCGCCGCGTGCGAGTGCCTGTTCGGCGGTGATGAAGCCCCGGGTGAAAGCGATTTCCTCCAGGCAGGCGATCTGAATGCCCTGGCGGTGCTGGATGGTGCGGACGAATTCGGATGCTTCCAGCAGACTGTCATGCGTGCCGGTATCGAGCCACGCATAGCCGCGCCCCATCTGCTCGACGTATAGATCGCCGGTGTCCATGTAGAGGCGATTGAGATCGGTGATCTCCAGCTCCCCGCGCGCCGATGGCTTCAGATCGCGCGCGAGATCGATCACGCGATTGTCATAGAAATAGAGGCCGGTCACGGCGTGGTTCGATCTTGGGGTGGCCGGCTTCTCCTCCAGACTGATCGCGCGGCCGGTGTTGTCCAGCTCGACGACGCCGTAGCGCTCCGGATCATCGACACGATAGCTGAACACCGTTGCCCCTTCGGTGCGCGCGACGGCGCTCGCCAGCAAATTGGTCAAATGCGCGCCGAAGAAGATGTTGTCGCCCAGCACCAGCGCGACGCGATCGTCGCCAATGAAGTCACGCCCGATCGTGAAAGCCTGTGCGAGGCCCTCGGGGCGTGGTTGTTCGGCATAGGAAATGGAAAGGCCCCAGTCGCCGCCGGTGCCGAACATGCGCCGGTAATTGTCGATGAACTCGGGGCTGGAGATGATCAGGATATCGCGGATCCCCGCCATCATCAGCACGGACAGCGGATAATAGATCATCGGTTTGTCATAGACCGGCAGCAGCTGCTTGTTGATCGCCAGCGTCGCCGGATGCAGCCGGGTGCCGGACCCGCCGGCGAGTATGATGCCCTTCACGTGGGTGTTCCGATCAGTTCGTCGAGAATGTCGTCCAGCGCGTCCTGCCACGGGCGCGGGTCGATACCGTAAGCCGCGCGGATCGCGCCATGATCGAGCCGCGAGTTGGCCGGGCGCCGCGCCGGCGTGGGATAATCGGCGGTGGCGATCGGCTCCACCATCGGCGATGGGCCGCCCCGCCGCGCCGCGCCGGCGAAGATCGCGCGGGCGAAGCCGCACCACGTCGTCTCGCCGGCGTTGCTGAAGTGGAAGGTGCCGGTCGGCGCATCCGCGTCGTCCGCCATGCGCAGTGCGATCGTCGCGACCGCGGCGGCGAGATCGGCGGCGCTGGTCGGCGCGCCATGCTGGTCGTCCACCACGCGCATCGTGTCGCGCTCGGCGCCGACGCGCAGCATCGTCCGGATGAAGTTGTTGCCGTGCGCGCTCACCACCCATGAGGTGCGCACGATGGCATGCCGCGCGCTTCCGGTCGCCACCGCGAGATCGCCGCCGAGCTTCGACGCGCCATAGACGCCGAGCGGCCCGGTCTGGTCGTCGGGCGCCCAGCGGCCGTGCTTCGATCCATCGAATACATAATCGGTCGAGACATGGATCAGCGGGATATCCGCCGCCTTGCAGGCTTGCGCGAACGCGGCCGGAGCGAGCGCATTGACCGCCCAGGCGTTGACGCTGTCCTCCTCCGCCTTGTCGACCGCGGTGTAGGCGCCGCCCGAAATCACCGCCGCCCATGGCCGCGATGCGACCAGCGCCGCGATCGCCTGCGTATCGCGCAGGTCAAGCTCGTCGATATCGACCGCTACGATGCCCCAGCCGTCTGGCCACGGATAGCGTCGCAGCTCGGTGCCGAGCTGCCCGTTGCCGCCGGTGACGAGGATTTCCCTCACGCCGCAAGCCCGCGACGCTCGGAAGCCTTGGCCTGGACCAGCGCGCGCCACCACGGCTCGTTGGCGAGATACCAGCGCACCGTCTTTTCGATCCCGCTCTCGAACGTCTCCGCCGGCTCCCAGCCCAGCTCGTCGCGGATCCGCGATGCGTCGATGGCGTAGCGCGCGTCATGGCCGGGGCGATCGGCGACGAACGCGATCTGCTCCCGGTACGAACGCCCGTCGGCGCGCGGCCGCTCGCGATCGAGGATCGCACAGACGGTTTCCACAACCTCGATGTTCTTTTTCTCGTTATTGCCGCCGACATTGTAGGTACGCCCGGGCGCGCCGCGCTCGAACACCGCCTGCAGCGCGCGGACATGATCCTCGACATACAGCCAGTCCCGCACGTTGGTGCCCTGGCCGTAGACCGGCAGCGGCTCGCCGGCGAGCGCCTTGGCGATCATCAGCGGGATCAGCTTTTCCGGGAAGTGATACGGGCCATAGTTGTTCGAGCAATTGGTGATGAGCACCGGCAGCCCGAACGTATGGCCCCAGGCGCTGACCAGATGGTCGCTGCCGGCCTTGGACGCCGAATAGGGCGAGCGCGGATCATAGGACGTTTCTTCGGTGAACAGGCCGGTGTCGCCCAGCGAGCCGTAAACCTCGTCGGTGGAGATATGGTGGAAGCGGAAAGCCTGCTTCGTCATGCCCTCCAGCGATTGCCAGTAAGCCCGCGCCTCGGCCAGCATCGTGTAGGTGCCGACCAGGTTGGTCTGGATGAAAGCGTCTGGCGCGTCGATCGAACGATCGACATGGCTCTCGGCGGCGAGGTGCGTGATCACTTCGGGGCGGAAATCCGCGATCGCCGCGCGCACCGCGCCCGCGTCGCAGATGTCCCCCTGGACGAAGCGATAGCGGTTGCTGTGCGCCACTTCCTCGACGGTGGAGAGCGTGCCGGCATAGGTAAGCTTGTCGAAGTTCAGCACCTCGTGATCGCTATCGGCGATCAGATGGCGAATCAGCGCCGAGCCAATGAACCCGGCGCCGCCGGTGACGAAGATACGCATCGGATTACCTCAGGAAAGCGGCGCCAGCGGGCGGCCGTCATAAGGGAAGGGGCTGTCGAAATCGGCCAGTGCGGGCAGCTTCGCGTCCTTGGCTGAAAGCTCGGGCAGGGTGCCGGCCGGCAGCGACCAGTCGATTCCCGCGCTGTCCCAGCGAATGCCGCCATCGCAATCCGGCGCGTAATAATCGGATACCTTGTACGTCACCTCGCAATCCTCGGTCAGCGTGATGAAGCCATGCGCGAAACCGATCGGCACGAACAATTGCCGCCCGTTCGCCGCCGAAAGCTCCGCTGCGACATGCCGTCCCCAGGTTGGCGACCCGCGCCGCACGTCCACCGCTACATCGAGGATGCGCCCGCGAATGCAGCGCACCAGCTTGTCCTGGCCGTGCGGCGGCGTCTGGAAATGCAGGCCGCGCAGGGTAAACGCTGGCACGGAAAGCGAATGATTGTCCTGCACGAAACGGCAGTCGATCCCCCGCTCCGCGAAGCGCCGCTCGGTATAATATTCGGTGAACCATCCGCGTGCGTCGCCATGGCGCACCGGCTCGATCAGCTGGACTGGATTATCGTTCATCGAGGCGGTGCATAGACTGGCGGGCGTTCGCGGACAATTAAGATGCGGACAATCAGGATGCGGCGGCGGGTCAGTATCCGGCTTCCAGATCAGCGACATTCTGCATCGGCTTGCCGTTCAGAAAGGCGGCCAGATTGTGCAGGAAGAGCGCGCTGGCGCGCTGGAACATCTTGGGGCGGCCGCTGCGCCCGGACAGGTGCATGGTTATCATGCAGTTCGGTGCCGACCACAAGGGATGCTCGGCCGGCAGCGGCTCCGGGTTGGTCGGGTCGAGAAACGCGCCGCCGATCGTTCCGCCATGCAACGCGGCCAGCAGCGCCTCGTCGTCGATCATGTCTCCGCGCGCGATGTTGATGAGCCACGCGCTGCTCTTCATCGCCGCAAGCTCGGTCGCGCCGATCATCGCCTTGGTATCGGGTGTCGAGGGGGCCGCGAGCACCACCCAGTCGAAGTCGCCCAGCATTGCGCGCCATTGATCCGGCGTAAGCGAGCCGTCGCGCCCCGAACGGGTGACGCCGGTCACATCGACGCCAAACGCCTCCAGTTGTTTGGCGATCAGGCGACCGATCGCGCCAAGCCCCACCACCAGCGCTTTGGTGCCATATAATTCGGTCATGCCCGGCGCATCGAGCAGCCATTCGTGGCGGTCAGCGGCGCGGACGACCTCGTCGTAGCGCTTCGCCGCCGCCAACACGCCCATCACCGCATATTCCGCGACCGCGATCGCATTGATCCCCACGCCATTGGTGACGATCGCCCCCCGCTCGCGCAGCACGTCGAGCGGAAACGCATCCAGCCCGGCGTAGATCGTCGATACCCATTTGAGATTCGGGCCGGACGCGCGGATCGTTTCCGCGACGCTCGCGCTCTTCTCCATATCGACCCAGGCGATATCCGCATCGGCGATCATCGCCTTGGCATCCACGACGGATTTCCACCACGAAACAGATACTTCGCTGGGGATATGCGGTTCGAGCAACGGGCGCGCGTGCGCGGGCAGGACGGCTTTCATGGCATGACGATAGCGTCTTGAGCGGTCCGCGCCTATCGTGCGTGACGTGATAAAGTTTCGTTTTGCGGCTGCCTCCCTCCCGATCGCGCTGATCGCCGCCGCGCCTGCCGGTCTTTCGGTGGAGAGCCTTGAGGCGCTGCGGGCGATCGACCTGCGGCTCGGGACGATCGGCTATCGCCTCGCAACCGCCAACGCGGCACTCTGCGACCGGCAGTCCCGCACGACCGGGGCGCTGGTTCACGCGGTCACGCAATATGACCGTGCGAGCGAGGCGGCCGCAAGACAGGCATTCGGCTTCGCGCCGCCGGTGGCGGTGGAAGCGGTGGTTCCGGCTTCACCTGCCGCGCGCGCGGGGCTCCGGCCCAATGACGGCATCGTCGCGGTCGATGGCGTGGCGACTGTCGATCGGGCGATCGCCCCCTCGGTCGCGGATCGCGATGCCGTGCTGGCGCAGATCGCGCGCGGCACCGGAAAGGTGCGGTTCGATTTGCTGCGTGGCGGGGATCGGCGATCGGCGCAGGTCGATGCGGTTCAGGGATGCGAGGCAACCTTCGAGGTAGTGCTGGGCCCTGAATTGACGGCCCAGTCCGATGGCAAAGTGGTGCAGATCGGGGTGCGCTTCCTTGAGCGCTATAGCGACGCGGAAGTGGCCGTGATCGCCGCGCATGAGCTTTCGCACGTCATCCTGAAGCATCGCGCCCGGCTGGAAGCGGCGGGGGTGAAGGGCGGGCTGTTCGGTGAAATGGGCCGCAACGCCCGCCTGGCGCAACGCGCGGAGGAAGAGGCCGACCGGCTGAGCGTCCATCTGCTCTACAATGCGGGTTACGACACCGCCTCGGCGGCGGCATTCTGGCGCGCGCATGGGCGCGACGTGGACGGCGGCTTTTTCCGCAGCCGGACCCATCCATCGACCAGAGCGCGTGTCGCGGCGATCGAGGCGGAAGCAGCCACGCTGGCGGCGTCACCCGCGCGTCCGTCAATCCCGGCGCTCGTAGCGGAGCGGGAGCGGCCGATGCGGTGAGCGGCTAAGCCTCCACCCGCCAGTCCCACGCCAACGGATCACCGTCCATCACCTCCACGCCGGCGGCGATCAGTTCGTCGCGGATCGCGTCGGAGCGGCCGAAGTCCTTGGCCGCGCGCGCCTCGCGGCGCTCGGCGAGGCGGGCCGCGATCGTTGCCTCGTCGATCGTCGCGCTCGCCGGGCGGACGCGCAGATCCTCGCGGCGCAGGCGGGAAAGATCGAGCCCCAGCAGCGCATCGAAATCGGCCAGCGCAAGCAGGCGCTCCTGCGAGGCGATCTTGCGGTCCGCCAGCATCGCATCGAGCACCGGCAGCGCGCGCGGGGTGTTGAGATCGTCAGACAGCGCCGCATCCAGTTGTTCGCGATAGCCGTCGGCCGAGCTGGCCGATGGCGCGGGCGGGCGGGCACGCAGCCCCTCCACGGCCTGCACCAGCCGCTTCAGCCGCACCTGCGCCGCCGCCAGATTCTCCCACGAGAATTCCAGCTCGCTGCGATAATGCGCCTGCAGGCACAGCATCCGATAGGAAAGCGGGTGGAAGCCGCGATCGACCAGCGCGGCGAGCGTGAGGAACTCGCCCGATGATTTGCTCATCTTGCCCGCGCGTTCGACGAGGAAGTTGTTGTGCATCCACAGGGTGGCCCCGCTGTCGGTGCATTCGCAATGCGCCTGGTTCTGCGCGATCTCGTTGGGATGATGAATCTCGCGATGATCGATTCCGCCGGTGTGGATGTCGAAATGATCGCCAAGATATTTCTTGCTCATCACCGAGCATTCGAGGTGCCAGCCCGGCGCCCCCCGGCCCCACGGCGAATCCCATTCCATCTGCCGGTTCTCGCCGGGCGGGGAGGCGCGCCAGATCGCGAAATCCTGCGGATGGCGCTTGCCTGATACGGGATCGATCCGGCTCTCGCCCTCGTCGTCGCGCACACGCGCGAGCCGACCGTATTCGGGGACGGTGGAAACGTCGAAGTACAGGCCGCTTTCCAGCCGGTAGCAGTGTTTCGCCTCGATCTTCGCGGCGAAATCGATCATGTCCGCGATATGGTCGGTGGCCAGCGGAAAGCGCGCGGGGTCGCCGATGTTCAGGTCGCGCAGGTTCTGCTTGAAGGCCTGTGTGTAATGCGCGGCGATCGCCCAGATATCCTGCCCGGATTTCTTCGCCGCCGCCTCCATTTTGTCGTCCCCGGCATCGGCATCCGAGGTGAGATGGCCGACATCGGTGATGTTGATGATGTGGGTCAGGTCATAGCCCTTCCAGCGCAGCGTGCGCGCCAACGTGTCCGTGAAGACATAGGCGCGCAGATTGCCGACATGGGCATAGTTGTAGACGGTCGGGCCGCACGAATAGACGCCCACTTTCGGTGCGGCGATCGGACGGAACGCCTCGGGCTGACGGGTGAGGCTGTTATAGAGGGTGAGCGGGGCGCCGTGCATGGCTGCGCTCCTAGCGGGCAATGAAAGCCCCCGCCAGCCGGGAGTCTGGCGGGGGCGGGCATAGCGACGAGCGCCTTGCCGTTCGTGCTGGATGAGCCGGTCATCCGAAAGCGTTGAACGGCTATTCGATCCCGAACGTCACGCGCATATTTCAATGGCCTGCCGGAACATTTCAGATTGTTTCAGCGCGCCAGCGGCAGCGAGACGGTCGCGACCGCGCCGCCACCCTCGCGATTGGCGAGCGCCACGTGCCCCTCGTGCCGAATCACGATCGCCCGCGCGATGGCCAGGCCCAGCCCGGTGCCGCCGGTGGCGCGGTTGCGTGAAGGGTCGCCACGCACGAAGGGGTCGAACAGGCGATCGGCCTTCGCCGGATCGATGCCCGGTCCATCGTCCTCGATGCGGATGGTCGCTTCGCCACCGGCCACCGCCCAGTTCAGCCGGGCCGCATCGCCATAGCGGATCGCGTTCCCGATCAGATTGGCGAACACGCGGCGCAGCGCGCGGGGATCACCGCGCACCACCGCGCGGGGGCCGGGCGTGAGCGAGACGGCCGCGCCGCCGACGCCCATGTCCTCCACAACGCTGTCCAGCAGGCTCCCCAGCTCGACGAGTGACGAATCGCGTTCGCCCGCCTCGTCACGCGCGAAATTCAGCGTGTCGGAAATCATCGCGCGCATCTCGTCGATATCCGCCGAAGCGCGGTCGCGCGCGCCCTCGGGCAATTGCTCGACCCAGAAGGCGAGGCGCGACAGCGGCGTGCCCATGTCGTGCGCGATCGCCGCCAGCATGTTCGTGCGCTGTTCGGCGTGGCGGGTCAGGCGATCGTGCATGTCCGCGACGGCAGTGGTCAGCGCGCGGACCTCGGCCGGGCCGCCGGCGGGAAAGACGGGGCGATCCGCGCCGGCGCGCGCCTGGTCTGCGGCGTTGGCCAATCGCCGCAGCGGGCCGGAGATGATGCGTGCGATCCACCACGCCGGAATCGACAGCAGCAATATCGTGATCGACATCGCGATCAGCGTGCGGCTGTGCCAGTTGCTGAAGCGCGGGCCGGGCCGCCCTTCCACGATCCGCCATCCCGCCGGCGTGCGCCAGCCGAAGGCGAACCCGCCGACGAACGCGCTGGGGATGCCGGGCGGGGTCCGCACGATCATCGCCACCACATCGCCATGCGGCACGTGCAGCGCATGGGCGAGGCGCTGCGCCGCGTCCGTATCGGCGTGTTCCGGCCCGAGCGGGATCGGCGGGCGATCCGCGGTATAGATGCGCAGCGGCGGCCCGGGATCGCCCGGTTGCCGCCCGGTGCGCAGTGCGAAGGCGATGCTCGCGATGCCGCGCGGCGGGTCTTTCGGCGGTGGCCCGTTGAACGTGACCGCGAACAGCACCACCGCCGTCAGCACGATCGCGCCCAGCACCAGCACCAGGATCGGCGCCGCGATGGAGCGTACCGGGCGATGCTCAGCGATGGTCGACATCGACCGTGAACATATAGCCTTCGTTGCGGACGGTGCGTATCAACTCGTCATCGTCGTCCCGGGCGAGCTTGCGGCGAAGACGACTTATCTGCACGTCGATCGCGCGATCGAAATGCTCGGCGTTCACCCCGCGCGAGAGGTCGAGAAGCTGGTCGCGGGTCAGCACGCGGCGGGGATGCTCGACGAACGCGAGCAGCAGCCGGAATTCCCCGTCGGACAGGTTGATGACCACCTCGTCGGGATCGATCAGCTGCCGCCCGACCGGATCGAGCCGCCAGCCGGCGAAGCGTTGATGCGGGCGCTCCCCCGGCACGGTGCGCGCGCCGCCCTGGTTGCGCCGCAACACCGAGCGGATACGCGCGAGCAACTCGCGCGGGTTGGCAGGCTTCGCGACATAATCGTCCGCCCCCATCTCCAGCCCGACGATCCGGTCGATCTCCTCGCCAATCACCGACAGGATGATGACCGCCGGTGAGCGCGCCCGATCGAGCGAGCGCAGGATCGACAGGCCATCCTCGCCCGGCATCATCACATCGAGCACGATCAGCGCATAACTCTCGCTCGCGAGCAGCCGGCGCATCTCGGCGCCGTCGGCGGCGGTATCGACGATGTAACCGTGCGTGGAAAGGAAGCCCGCGGTAAGCTCGCGGATGCCGGGATCGTCGTCTACGATCAGCAGGCGGGTTTCCATATCCATGTCGACAGCGGCATTTAGCATGGACGCAAGATTAGGCGAGCGATGTCTCGCGCAGGTTTCAGCGCCGCAATATTCGGCGGATCGCGCGCCGCCGTGACGATCTGGCAACAGGTCGGCACAACATCATGCCGTTAAACTTGCCTTCCCGGCCTCGCGCTGGTAGGGGCCCACCGTTCACGGCGCGGACATGGTTCGACGCCGGCCTAGCTATTTGGCCCGTACCAGCCGATTCGGAGAAGTTCGAGTTTATGCAGATCATCGTTCGCGACAACAACGTCGACCAGGCACTGCGCGCGCTCAAGAAGAAGCTGCAGCGTGAAGGCGTCTATCGCGAAATGAAGCTGCGCCGGCACTATGAGAAGCCGTCGGAAAAGCGCGCCCGCGAGCGTGCGGCGGCCGTCCGTCGCGCCCGCAAGCTCGATCGCAAGCGCGCCGAGCGCGACGGCGCGCGGTAATTACCGCGTTGGCGCGCCGCCTCCGATGGGGCGGCGGCGCCAATTCTGCCCGAATCGCGACCGGCTGAAAGTCGAGCGGTCCTGTTCGGCGCGGCCCAGCCTCTGCATCGAGGGAAATCATGTCGACCGTAACCGCCGTTCCGATTCCGCCCGTCAAGCGCAGCTATATCGTGTGGCTGGTGCTGGGCATCGTTGCCGTGCTGGTCGCGGCGGCCGCGCTCGCTTTCCAGGGTGACGATTTCCTTGCCCGGAACGCCCGCCAGAAGGGCGTGATGACCACCGCGTCGGGCTTGCAGTATCAGGTGCTAACGCCCGGCGCGGGCGCGAAGCCCACCGACACCGATGTCGTGCTGGTGAATTACGAGGGCAAGCTGCTCAACGGCACCACGTTCGACAAGTCGCAGCAGCCGACGCCGTTTCCGGTAACCGGCGTCGTGCCCGGCTTCAGCGAAGGGCTGAAGCTGATGCCGAAGGGCTCGAAGTATCGCTTCTGGATCAAGCCGTCGCTCGGCTACAAGGACAAGGCGACCGGCCCGATCCCGGCCAATTCGGTGCTGGTGTTCGATGTTGAACTGATCGATTTCCTGCCGGAAACCGTGCTTCGCCAGATGCAGATGCAGCAACAGATGCAACAGCAGATGGGTGGCGCCGGCGCCGGCGCCGGCGCTCCTCCGGGTGCGCCCGCCGGCCCCGGAGGCCGCTGACACCAAGATTTTGCGCGACTAGAAAACCGGTCGGCTGTGATGCCGCCCGGTTTTCTGCTGTCCGAGACGTTTTAGTGGCTGGCCGCAGGCGCGCTTGATTCGAGCGTCCGTTGATCGCGCCCTTCCAGCACCAGCGCCGTCAGCCGCCCGGTGGCGAATGCACCGGTATCGATCCCGATGCGGTTATGGCGGAATTCCGGTGCGTCGCTGATCGTATGGCCGTGGACGACCACGCCATCGAAGCTGCCGTCGTGGCTCAGAAACTCGCGGCGAATCCAGCGCAGGTCCGCCTCCTTCTGCTCCTCGAAGGTGGCGCCGGGGCGCATCCCGGCATGGACGAAGCGATAGTCACCCAGCGAAACCCCGCTGCCGAACGAATCGAGAAACGCGAGATGCTCGGCCGGCACCAGGCGCTGGATCAGTGCCGCCAGTTGCTCGAAATCGCACGCGTCATAATCGTCCGGATCCGCGCCGTAGCTCAGCATCGTCTCGCGGCCGCCGGCCCGGTGAAACACCGTCAACGCATGCCGATCCCCTGCCGCGGCGTGGAGCAGCAATTCCTCGTGATTGCCTTTGATGAAATCGCAGTGCCGATCGGAAGCGGCGAGTTGCAACGCCCGCTCCACCACGCCACGCGAATCAGGCCCGCGGTCGATCAGGTCGCCGAGGAAGATCAGGCGAACCTGCGCGCCGATCCCGTCGCTGTCGCGGTCGATCGCGTCCAGCAATTCATCGAGACAGTCTGATCGCCCGTGAATGTCGCCGATCGCATATACGCGCACGCCGTCGGGCAGTGCGGGTGGTGGCGTGACGGGGGCGGGGGCGGATTTGCGGAAGAAACGCGAAATTACCATCTGCACTCTATAGCCGTGATGGCGATCGATATGGACCGCTTAATGCGGGTATCAAGCCATTCCGGCGAAGATGGATTTCGTCCGGGCGTGTTCAGGCCGCGCGGCGTTGCTCGCCGGTTCCGCTCCGCGCCAGATTCGCATCGCCCCAGATGCCGCGCGTGTCCAGCACGTGCTTGTCCGCACGTTCCTCGATCGGCACCGAGCGGAATATGTCATGATCGACCAGCACGATCATGATCGGGCAGTCCGCGATGGCGCTGTCGATGTCGATCAGTCGCGCTCCCGCCTCCACAAGGCCGTCGGGCAGGGTGGCGGCGTAGGGTTCGACCACGGCGATCCGCGGGCCGAAGCGCGCGGCCAGCGCCTCCGCCACCTTCAGCGCGGGGCTTTCGCGGAAATCGTCGATGTTCGGCTTGAACGCGAGGCCGAGGCAGGCGACCGGCAGGCCGGGCAACGCCTCCAGCAGCGCGGTGGCGCGCGCGATCACCCAATCGGTCTTTCCGTCGTTCACCTCCCGCGCGGTGCGGATCAGCGGCGTCTGCTCGGGCGCGGCGTGGACCAGGAACCAGGGATCGACCGCGATGCAATGGCCGCCGACGCCTGGGCCGGGCTGGAGGATGTTGACGCGCGGATGCCGGTTGGCGAGCCGGATCACCTCCCACACATCGACGCCCATCTTCTCCGCAACGATGCTCAGCTCGTTGGCGAAGGCGATATTCACGTCGCGGAAGGCGTTTTCGGTCAGCTTGGTCATTTCCGCCGCGCGCGCGCTGGTGGTGACACAGGCGCCGCGCACGAACCGGCGATAGAAGGCCAGCGCCTTGCGCGCGCAGCGCGGCGTGATCCCGCCGATCACGCGATCGTTGTCGATCAGCTCCACCAGGATCCGCCCCGGCAGCACGCGCTCCGGGCAATAGGCGATGGCGATATCCGCCGCCTCGCCCGCGACGCCGGGCACCTTCAGATCGGGGCGCAGCCGCGCGAGGAGATCGCGCACCTGCTCCGTCGTGCCGACCGGAGATGTCGATTCGAGAATCACGGTATCGCCGGCCTTCAGCACCGCCGCGATCGTCGTGGCCGCGTTCAGCACATAGCCGATATTGGGCGCGTGACCGTCGGCAAAGGGGGTCGGCACCGCGATGACGAACACGTCGGCCGCCTCGATCTCCAGCGACGCGCGCAGGCTGCCCCGCGCGACGACGCCGGAAACCAGGCCGTCGAGATCGACCTCCTCGATATGCACGCGGCCGGAATTGATGGTCTCGACCACGGCGGGGGTAACGTCGATCCCGACGACCCTGGCGCCGCTGCGCGCGATCACGGCGGCGGTCGGCAGGCCGATATAGCCAAGCCCCAGGACGGCGACCTTCAGCTCGTTATCCGGCACCATCGGCAATAACCCCTGCAATCCGAACCGCCGCGTGGCCGTCGCCAAAAGGATTGTGGGCGCGCGCCATCGCGGAATAGGCGGCCTTGTCGTCGATAAGGGTGAAGACTTCGGAAACGATACGGTCCGCATCGGTGCCGACCAGCTTCGCGGTGCCGGCGGCGATGCCCTCGGGGCGCTCGGTAGTGTCGCGCATGACGAGCACCGGCTTGCCGAGCGCGGGCGCTTCCTCCTGCACCCCGCCCGAATCGGTAAGTGCGAGATGGCACATGCCCAGCGCGCGGATGAAATGCGGATAATCGAGCGGCTCGATCCGGGCGATATTGGGCCGATCGCCCAGAATCGCGTCCATGACCGCGCCGACATTCGGATTGGGATGCATCGGGAACAGCACGGCGGTGTCCGCGCGCGCCGCGATCCGCGCGATGGCGTTGGCGATATTTTCCATCCCGCCGCCGAAATTCTCGCGCCGATGCGTGGTGACGAGGATCAGCTTTCGCCCGGCGAACCGCGCCGCCACCTCGTCCAGCCCGGCCGCAAGCGAAGGATCGGCATCGATCCGCGCGCTCGTCCAGTGCAAGGCATCGATCACGGTATTGCCGGTGACGTGGACGCCTCCGCGGATATTCTCGCGGGCCAGCGCCTGCGCGGCGGTGGTGGTGGGGGCGAAATGCAGGTCCGCGATCGGCGCGACGATGCGGCGGTTCACCTCCTCCGGCCAGGGATGATAGATGTTGCCGGAGCGCAGGCCCGCCTCGACATGCGCGACCGGGATCTTGCGGTAATAAGCGGCGAGCGCGCCCGCCATCGCCGTGGCGGTGTCACCCTGGACGATCACGCGCGCGGGCTGTTCCCGATCCATGACCTCGCCCAGCCCGGTCAGCAATCGCGCGGTGAGCCGGTCGAGCGTTTGCCCCGGCTCCATGAGATCGAGATCGATATCCGGGGTGAGCCCCGCGATGGCCAGCACCTGATCGAGCAGGCCGCGATGCTGCGCCGTAACGCAGACGCGCGGCGTGATGCCGGGGATCGCCGCCAGAGCACGCACTACCGGGAACAGTTTGATCGCTTCGGGCCGCGTGCCAAATATCAGCAGAACTTTCATGCCGCCGGATTATCCGGATTGGCTTAAGGACGCGCTAAGCATCTGCCGCTAAGCAAATTGTCGATGCGACCATGCACCGATAAAGACGCTGGCGTCGCAACAGGGACGAATGAATGTCGATCAAGCCGCTTCGTAAAGCCGTATTTCCTGTCGCCGGGCTCGGCACCCGCTTCCTTCCCGCCACCAAGGCGATGCCGAAGGAAATGCTCACCGTCGTCGATAAGCCGCTGATCCAATATGCGGTGGAGGAGGCGATCGAGGCGGGGATCGAGCAGATCATCTTCGTCACCGGGCGCGGCAAATCCGCGCTCGAGGATCATTTCGACATTTCCTATGAGCTAGAGGCGACGCTTAAGGATCGCGGCAAGAGCCTGGCGGCGATCGAGGGCATCCGCCAGCGACCCGGCTCGCCGGTCTATGTCCGCCAGCAGGAGCCGCTCGGGCTGGGCCATGCGGTATGGTGCGCGCGCGAGATCGTGGGCGACGAGCCGTTCGCGGTGCTGCTGCCGGACGAATTGATGGCGGGGAAGCCCGGGCTGCTTGCGCAGATGTGCGAGGTTTATCAGCGCACGGGCGGCAATGTCATCGGGGCGCTGGAGATCGACGCCGATCAGACGGATAAATACGGAATCATCTCTCCCGGCGCGCGCGATGGCCGCGTGGTCGAGGTTGCCGCGCTGGTCGAAAAGCCGGCGTTGGGCACCGCGCCGTCCAATCTCATGATTCCGGGCCGCTATATCCTGCAACCCGAAGTCATGCGGATTCTCGATAATCCGGTGAGGGGAGCGGGGGGCGAAATCCAGCTCACCGATGCGATGGCGCAACTGATCGGGAAGCAGGCGTTCAACAGCGTGCTGTTCGATGGGCAGCGCTACGATTGCGGCGACAAGGCAGGGTATATTCAGGCGAACCTCGCGCTGGCGCTCGCGCGGGACGATATCGGGCCGGTGGTGCGCGAATTCGCGCGGAAGCTGGTCGGATGATCCTCGTCACCGGAATGGCCGGGTTCATCGGCCATGCGGTGGCGGCCGCGCTGGCGGCGCGGGGCGAGCGTGTGATCGGGATCGATAATCTCAACGATTATTACGATCCGGCGTTGAAGCGCGCGCGCCTCGCCGATCTATCGGCGCGTTTCGGTGATGCTATCGCGTTCGTCGAGGCTGATATCGCGGACGAGGCCGCGCTTGACGCGGTCGTCGCGGGGCGGGGCGTGGATCGCATCGTGCATCTCGCGGCGCAGGCCGGGGTGCGATACTCCTTGGAAAATCCGCGCGCCTATGTCCGTGCCAATCTGGCGGGGCATGTGAACATTCTTGAACTCGCCCGGGGGCTGGGTGTCCGCCACCTTGTCTATGCTTCATCCTCGTCGGTTTATGGCGGCAATGACAAGATGCCGTTCAGTGTCGAGGATCGGGTCGATCGGCCCGTATCGCTCTATGCGGCCACCAAGCGGGCGGACGAACTGCTCAGCGAAAGCTACGCGCATCTGTTTCGCATTCCGCAGACGGGGTTGCGCTTCTTCACGGTCTACGGCCCATGGGGGCGGCCCGATATGGCGCCGTGGCTGTTCACCGCCGCGATTCTGGAGGGGCGGCCGATCAAGCTGTTCAACAATGGCGTGATGCGGCGCGATTTCACCTATATCGACGATATCGTGGCGGGTGTGCTGGCCGCGCTCGACAGGCCGCCCGCCGACGATCGTGCCGAGAAGCCCGGCGGAAGTGTGACGCCGCATGCGCGTTACAACCTCGGCAACAACCAGGCCGAGGAGCTGGTGCGGCTGATCGATGCGATCGAGGCGGCATGTGGACGCGGCGCCGTGCGGGAGATGCATCCGATGCAGCCCGGCGACGTTTGCGCCACCTATGCGGATATTGGGGAGACGACGCGAGATCTCGGCTTCGTGCCCGTCACCCCGATCGCGCACGGCATCGCGCGGTTCGTCGACTGGTATCGCGGCTATTATCGCATCTAGCAACAGCCCCCAAGACCCACGCGCTATTTTCTCGGTGTTTGGCTCGCCGTCTGAGAGGAAACCAGCGCAGATCCCGCAAAAGAAAACAAAAAAATAGCGGCCCGGAGACCGCTATTTCTTCCGAATTCCCTACGAACTCAGTTGCTGCTCGAATTGTTGTTCGAGTCAGCGATCACGACGATACCGGCGATGACGGCGGCAGCGGCGAGGACGGCGATGAGAACACCACCGCCAGCGAGCTTTTCCTTCGAAGCCGACGGGGTCGCAGCGCGCGACTGACCCACCGACAGGCTGGACGCCGGGTTAGCCGGCGCGGCGATCGCCGGAGCGACGGCGAGCGACGCGGCAGCGGCGGCGGCGATATATTTGGCAAGACGCATGATAAACTCCCTTTCCGGTCCGGGGGCGTAATTGCATCAACCTCCGGTGTTTGCAAGCCTCTAAAGCCGGACGGTTAACAAAGTTCCGCTGGATTGAGTCACGAATTTGTAATTCTGCAACGACAGGCCGGGTCTTTTTGAAGTCGAACCGTTCGCATCCTGAAGTAGAGCAAATCAGCGATAAGCAATTCCCCGGCCGTATCGTGACCAAAAAACGAGATAGCACGAATCGCTTCCATAGCGGCCAGGCTTCCGATCATGCCTACCATCGGACCCATAACGCCGTCTTCAGCGCACGATACTGCCTCTCGCCCCGGCTCGTTACCTACCAGGCAGCGATAGCATGGCTTGTCGGATTCCCATCCGCGATAGACCGCAAGCTGCCCGTCGAATTGCCCGACCGCGGCAGACACCAGTGGAATATGTGCGGCGAAGGCCGCGTCCGCGACAGCGAGGCGCGTTGCGAAGCTGTCGCTGCCGTCGATCACTACCGTCGCGTCGGCTAGCAATTGCGCGGCATTGCCGGGGTCAAGGCGGGCGGCGCGCTCTTCTATTGCGATATGTGGATTGATCGCGCGCGCGGCATCTGCAGCCGCACTTACCTTTGTTCTACCGACATCGGCGGTACGGAAAATCGTCTGACGCTGAAGGTTCGACAACTCGACGCGATCGTCGTCGATAAGGATAAGACGCCCGATCCCTGCTGCTGCCAAGTACTGGATCGCTGGGGAACCGATCCCGCCCGCGCCCACGAGCGCGACCGACGCGCACTTGAGCCTTATCTGACCGACACCACCGATCTCTCGCAGCACGATGTGCCGCGCGTAACGTGCCAGCTCGTCCGCGCCGAGCGTCACTCGCTCCATGCGAAATCAATCGATGTGCGATACCAGGTGTCGGCACCGGGGGCAGCCAAGTTCGCCCGCGCCATCCGCGATGTCAGGCCGACCGCATATTGCTCGACCGTTGGGCAGCCGATAGCGCGTGGCATAATCTTACGCACATCGCCGTCTCGGTCGACCAGCACGCCAAGCTCGACGTGCAGCGAAAAGCCTCCTGGCTCGCGTACCGCAACAGCGCAGCGTCCGGCCGCCACTTCATCACGAACGAATTTCGACAGTTCCGGCGTAGGCTCGGTGCGTCGGATCAGCGGCAGCTCCGCCAGAGTCGACCATTCCGTCGCAGGCAGGTTGGCACTGGGCCGCTCGCTGCCGGCGAGCTGCAACATCATGAGCAATATGGCGGGGATCATCATGTCATCGCCCGGTCGATCCAAAGCCGCCCGCGCCGCGCACCGTCTCATCCAGTATCGCGACTTCTCCGAGCACGGCGTGCAAGACCGGCGCGGCGACGAGCTGTGCGATGCGCTGTCCGCGCTTCACCTCGAACGGCTCATTGCCAAGATTGGCGAGGATCACCTTCACCTCGCCGCGATAATCGCTGTCGATCGTTCCCGGCGTGTTGAGACAGGTGACGCCATGGTTGAGCGCCAGACCGGAGCGCGGGCGCACCTGCACTTCATAACCATCCGGTATCGCGATCGCGAAGCCGGTCGCGACAGCGTGCCGCGCACCGGGCGCGAGAGTCAGATCCTCGGCCGCGACGATATCCATCCCGGCCGCGCCAGCGGTTGCATAGACTGGCAGGGGAAGGCCGGCGCCGTTGGCCAGGCGCTGTATCTCGATCGTTATCTGGTCAGTCATCGCCCTTCATATAGTGGAAGCTGCGCGCGTCGCCACCGGAAGCGTTTGCGATCCGTGTCAGGCGAGCGCCTCGGCGATGCGCTGCGCCAGCCGCTCTGCGACGGCCAGTTTGGACAGCCGCTCCCAACTTTCAACCCCGGCTGCGGTGACGATGTGGATCGCGTTCGCGTCTCCGCCCATCACATCGCCCGACACATCATTTGCGACGATCCAGTCGGCGCCCTTGCGCGTGCGCTTGGCGACGGCGTGATCGACCACCTTTTCAGTCTCCGCAGCGAATCCGATGAGGAGGCGTGGTCGATGCGGACTGTGCGCCAGCGTCGCGAGGATGTCCGGATTTTCGGAGAGATGCAGCGTTGGGGTGCCTCCCTCGGTCTTCTTGATTTTCTGGGCAGCCGTCTGCTCTGCGCGCCAGTCCGCGACTGCCGCGACCATCAGGGCGGCATCGACGGGCAGCGCGCGATCGACGGCAGCGGCCATCTCGCGCGCAGTTTCAACATCGATGCGATCGACGCCGGCCGGCGTAGGCAGTGTGACGGGGCCGGCGATCAGCGTAACCCGCGCGCCGAGCTTGGCGAGCGCTCCGGCAAGAGCGAAGCCCTGCTTCCCGGAACTGCGGTTGGCGATATAGCGCACGGGATCGATCGACTCGTGCGTCGGCCCGGCGGTGAGCAATATGTGGCGGCCGGCCAGTGGTGTGGTGCGGGGCGCGAATTGCGCCTCGATCGCCTGGGCGATCGCCGCCGGTTCCGGCAAACGACCGGGGCCATATTCGCCGCATGCCATCGCGCCCTCGTCCGGCTCGAGCAGGAGCACGCCGTCCGCGCGAAGCTGCGCGACGTTGCGGCGGGTTGCGGCGTGCTGCCACATGCGAACGTTCATCGCGGGGGCGGCGAGCACCGGCTTGTCGGTGGCGAGCAGCAATGTGGTGGCGAGATCGTCGGCGATGCCCGCCGCCATCCGCGCGATCAGATCGGCTGTGGCGGGTGCGACGACGACCAGATCGGCTTCTCGGCTGAGCTGGATATGGCCCATTTCCGCCTCGTCCTTCAGATCCCAGAGGGTCGTGTAAACCTTGTCCTCCGAAAGCGCGGCGAGCGTCATCGGAGTGACGAAATGCGCTCCGCCTTCGGTCAAGACGCAGCGAACCCGGTGGCCCGCCTTGCGCAGCAGGCGAACCAGCTCACACGCCTTATAGGCCGCGATGCCGCCGCCCACGATCAAAAGGATGCGTTTCATCGTACGACTCTTGTCACGGTGATGCGGCGCGTGTCGAGCGCGGCGGCGAGCAGATCGCGCAGGCTATCCGGCACGAAGATCAGGCCGGTCAGCAGCAGGGGCGCTACCAGCAGCCCCCAGTAGAAGGTATCGGCGCGGCAGAAGCATGCGATCAGCGCGGCATAGACGAGCAGCGTCGCCAACATGCGTCCCGCGAAGGGGTCGCGCCACCCGGCCCAGCCGGCGACCGCCAGCACTACCAGCGGCGCGGCGAGGGCCAGCGGCAGCATGGTAAGCGCCGTCGACAGCGCCATCGTCCTTATGAAAAAGCCGACGCCCAGCATGCCTGACCAGCCGGGCGAGGCGGGATCGAAAGGGCGGACCACGGCTCCTACGGCATGAGCATGAGCCGCGACGGCAACCGCGAAGATCGTTGTGGCGATAAACCATCCAAGCGCCTCGCGCCGGTCGCCATTCGTCAGCGCGAGGACGAACATCGCGCCGACGTACAACGCCGCCGTCTCGCGGATGAGCATCGCCGCCAGACCGAAGGCGACGGATTCGATCCAGCGCCCCGGTCGCCATAATGCGACGCTCAACGCGATCAGCAGTCCGGCCCAGATCTCGTGAAAAACGAGAAGTTCCGGCTGGACGCAAACGGCCATCCCCCCCGCCAGCAGCAGCACGGCGATCACGACCGGCTGCCACCGCGCCATCGCCGGCCGTAGCCGTTCCCACCAGGCGACCGCGACCACGATGACCAGCGCATAGAGCAGCAGCGGGACGATCGCCGGCGGAAAGTGTGCCTGTACGAGGGCCAGCGTAGGTAGCCGAAAAGTGACAAAGGGACGGAGCGGATAATTGCCGGTGCGGAGCGCTTGCGCGGTAACGAGATAATAGTCGCCGCCGTGTCGCACCGAATCGACGATCGATTCGTAAAGAAGCACGTCGGCGCGATTCTCGCTCGCCGGGGCCTTGGGATCGACTGGTGGCGGCCCGGCGGCAACCAAGGCCGTGAACGAAAAAACCAGCAGCAGCGCGAGCACCGCCAGCGCGATCCTGGCGCGCTGGCGCGGCCAACCGGCGAAGCGCGTCGGTTGCGCCAGCCAGAGCGGCGATCGCGCCCGCCCGCCCGTCATCACCAGTGCAGCGCGCCCAGGGTCGCGGCAGCCCCGGCGAGCCCGGCTATCAGCGCGACGGCCGCATAGCGCCAGCCGCCGCCGATCCGCACCGTGGCGATCTCGCGCAGCGGCGGGGCGGGGGGCGCGCCGCCCGGCGCCGGGAACCGATCCTCGATGCGACGGACAAGGTCAGGCAGGCGCGTGAGCGTGCGAACGTCCGCGATCAGCCGGTCGGCTATCGCCGCTTCCGGGCCCAGCTCCGTCCTGATCCATTCCTCCACAACGGGCCCAGCCGTGTCCCACATGTTGATATCGGGATCGAGGCTGGTCGCCACGCCCTCCACCATTACCATCGTCTTCTGGAGCAGCAGCAGATGCGGCTGCGTGGCCATGTCGAAATCCCGGGTGATCGAGAACAGGCCATCGAGCATCATGCCGATCGACATGTCCTTCACGGGCAACCCGCGCATCGGCTCGCCCACCGCGCGCAGCGCCGTGGCGAATTCGGCGACGTTGTGATGCGGCGGCACATAGCCGGCCTCGAAATGGATTTCGGCGACGCGGCGATAGTTCCCGGTGATGAGACCGTAGAGAATCTCCGCGAGCCACACGCGCGCGCGCCGATCGATCCGGCCCATGATGCCGAAATCGATCGCGACAATGCGGTTGCCGGGGACTGCGAACAGGTTTCCCTGGTGCATGTCGGCGTGGAAGAAGCCCTCCGCGATCGCCTGCCGCAGGAAAGCGTGAACCAGCGCGCGCGCCAGGGCAGGAAGATCATAGCCCCGCGCGACCAGCGCCGCGCGATCGGAAAGCTTGACGCCATCGATCCATTCGATCGTTAGCACCTTGCCCGTGGTGCGCTGCCAGTCGACCGCGGGGACGCGATAGTCCGGCTCTGCTGCCATCGCTTCCGCGAGTTCGGACGCGGATGCCGCCTCGCGCCGCAGATCGAGCTCGCGCGCCGTCCAGCGCTTGAACGTCTCGATCACCAGCCGGGGCTGGAGGCGCGCGATCTCGCCCCCCATCGGCTCGATCTGCGCGGCGGCCCATTCATAGGTTTCGATCGCGCGCGCGAATTCCTCCTCGACGCCCGGGCGAAGCACCTTGACCGCAACGTCCCGCCCATCGGTGGTCACTGCGCGGTGGACCTGCGCGATCGAGGCGGCGCCGACCGGAACCTCGTCGATGCTCGCGAAGAGATGGTCGAGCGGGCGACCGAAGCTTGCCAGCAATTGCGGGCGGATTTCGGCGAAGGGCACCGGTGGCAGCGCATCCTGCAGCCGCATCAGATCGGCCGCCGCGGCCTCTCCGACCAGATCGGGTCGGGTAGCTAGCGTCTGGCCGAGCTTGACCGCAGCCGGCCCGATCGCTTGGAAAGCATCGGCGTAACGCGGCGTTGCCGGTGTCCGCGCTCCTAAGCGCGCGAGGCGAAGCAGGCGACGCAGGCGCGGCGGCGTGTTCGGATCGCGCTCAATTCCGCGCAGCGCGCCGTGCCGCGCGAGTATCCGGCCCCATTTCAGGAGCCGCCAGCCATGGACGACGGCGGAGGTCAAATCTTCCAGCCGCTGTGGATCGCCACCAGCCCGCCAAGCAGC
The DNA here is from genome assembly GCF_005502745.1 of Sphingomonas sp. 3P27F8. Taxonomy (GTDB): domain Bacteria; phylum Pseudomonadota; class Alphaproteobacteria; order Sphingomonadales; family Sphingomonadaceae; genus Sphingomonas. The sequence goes on along the minus strand of NZ_SCNL01000002.1, from coordinate 342,238 downwards.
GGCTCGACCTTCGTCTGGGTAAAGCCCGCCGCGCGGATCATGCCCTCGAACGCCGGCATATCCGGGAAGCGACGGATCGATTCGATCAGATAGCGATAGCTGTCTCGATCATGCGCCAGCAACTCGCCGATCCGCGGCACGAGATGATGCGAGTAGCTGTCGTATATCTCCTTGAAACCCGGCCACTGCGTCGTGGAAAATTCGAGACAGAAGAAACGCCCGCCCCGCCGCAGCACGCGATGGGCCTCGCGCAGCGCCGCTGGAATATCGGTGACGTTACGAATGCCGAAGGCGATCGTATAGGCATCGAAAAAGCGATCAGGGAAGGTCAGCGTCTCGGCATTCGCCTCCGTCCACACCAGCCCGTCGATGCCGCGCTGCTGGGCGCGCTGCATGCCCACCTCCAGCATCGCCGGATTGATATCCGCGACCGTGATGCTCGCGCCGGCGCGCTCCAGCCGGAAGGCGATATCACCGGTGCCGCCCGCCATGTCGAGGATCTGCTCGCCGGCGCGCGGTTTCACGCGGCGCACGAAGCGATCCTTCCACAGGCGGTGCATCCCCGCCGACATGGCATCGTTCATTACGTCATAGCGGGAGGCGACGCTGGTGAAGACGCCGCCGACGCGCGCGGTCTTTTCGTCGCGCGCGATATCCTCATAGCCGAAAGAGACGATTTCACTCATGGCACCCAGCCCTAGCGGGGGGCGTGGCCGGCGGCTAGAGGCAGTGTAATGCCGGAGCTTCCCGAGGTAGAAACCACCGTTCGCGGCCTGGCGGCCGTGCTGGAGGGCGCAACGATCGCGTCGATCGAGGCGCGCCGCGCCGATCTGCGGCGACCTTTCCCCGACGACCTGCGCCAGCGGCTTACCGGCGCGTGCATAGTCTCGCTCGACCGGCGGGCGAAATACGGGCTTATCGGGACCGATCGCGGAGATACGATGATCTTCCACCTGGGCATGTCCGGGCGGTGGCGGATCGATCCCGAAGATGTGCTGACGCACGATCACCTGCTGATCGAAACCGCGGCGGGGCGTCGGCTCGCGCTCAACGATCCCCGTCGATTCGGGTCGGTCGATTTATGGCGCAGTGAGGCCTTGGATGGTTTTCCCGCCTTTGCGGCGCTTGGACCGGAGCCGCTCGGGCCGGACCTTAACGCGGCGTATCTCGTTCGTGCGCTCGCTGGGCGGCGAATGTCGATTAAGCTCGCGCTTCTCGATCAGCGGATCGTCGCCGGGTTGGGCAACATCTATGTCTGCGAGGCGCTGCATCTGGCGCATATTTCGCCGCAGCGGGCAGCCGGCGAAATCTCGCGCGCCAGGCTGACGCGGCTGGTCGATGCGATTCGCGCCGTCCTGCGCTCCGCGATCGAGGCGGGCGGCTCGTCGCTCAGGGATTATGCGCGGCCGAATGGCGAACTGGGCTATTTCTCGAAGCAGTTCGCAGTTTATGGTCGCGAGGGCCTACCGTGCGGATGCGGTGGCGTCGTCGCGCGTTATGCGGAGGGCGGGCGCTCCACGTTCTGGTGCCCCACCTGCCAGCGCGGTTGACCCGGTGAGCATCGCGCGCTAAGGGGCACGCTTCCAGGGCGAAGGGGATACCCGGCGCCCTTTTTTCATCGATCAGATTTCGAGGACGTCAATGGCGAACACGCCGCAAGCGAAGAAGCGCATCCGTCGCAACCAGCGTCGGGCCGAAGTCAACGGTAACCGCGTGGGCCGTATCCGCACCTTCGTGAAGCGGGTCGAAGCCGCTCTCGCCGCCGGTGACAAGACCGCAGCCAGCGCCGCGCTCGCCGAGGCGCAGCCGGAAATGGCCCGGGGCGTTGCTCGCGGGGTGCTTCATCGCAACACCGCCAGCCGCAAGTTCTCCCGCCTGACGAAGCGGGTTGCCGCACTGGCCTGACGGCAGCTAACCGTTACGGCGACACGAACGCCCGTCGGGAATTTCCCGGCGGGCTTTTTGTCGTTGCGGTGCGGTGTAACCAAAGAGTCATGGATTTCCCGCGATTCGCATTCCAGTGACGCTGGGGCGTTCTGAAATACGCGTTACATTTCAACATATTGTGAGATTTTTGACGGATTTGCGCCGTCCGTGACGAGTCAACGTTTTTATTTCGAGATTGTGTCAGGCTGCGGCCTTGATCGACTCACCGGCTTGTTCCTAAACCTTGCCCCGTCGCAACGGCGTTCGCCGTGCGCTCAACGTTACAGCGTCGTATTCCGACCGTGGTGGGGACCACATCGGGGGGACTTTTTTGGCGGTTCAATAACAGGCTGCGACGCTGTGCGTCGCTGCCCCGGGAGAGTTGCGCGTGGCATCAGGCGGTGAGACTTCGGAGCAGTTGAGCGATGTGGCGCGCGCCTGGGCACGCGTCCGCTCCAATCTGCGCGAGTCGGCCGGTGCGCGGTTGTTCGAGCAGTGGCTGAAGCCGATCGAGTTGATCGAGAGCGGAGACGCAGACGCGATTCGTCTGACGTTGCCGTCCGCGTTCATGACGAATTGGGTGCGCAACCATTACGCCGATCGACTCGTGCACGAATTCCGCGCGCTGCTGCCTCGCGTCCGCACGGTCACGATCGACACAGCGCGGGCGGGGGCTGTTGCCGACGTGATCATGCCCGCCGCGCTTCCTGCGGCGCCGGTTGCGGAATCGGCACCAGCGCATGTGGTTGGGGAGCGTCCGCTGCTCGATCCGCGCCTTACCTTCGAACGCTTTGTCGTGGATGCCTCTAACAAGGTTGCCTACAACGCAGCCCGCGCGCTCGCCGCACCGGGCCCGGTGCGCTTCAGCCCGCTATTCCTCCACTCGGGGACGGGGCAGGGCAAGACGCATCTGATGCACGCGATCGCGCACGAATTCCTCGCTGCGCAGCCCGAGGCGCGCGTGATGATCATGTCCGCCGAGCGCTTCATGTTCGATTTCGTTTCTGCGCTCCGCGGACGCGACACCTTCTCGTTCAAGGCGCGGCTGCGCGGCTGTGATCTGTTGTTGATCGACGATCTTCAGTTCATCGCCGGCAAGGACGCGACGCAGGAGGAGTTCTTCCATACCGTCAACGAGATCATGGCGGCGGGCAAGAGGCTGGTGATTTCCGCCGATCGCTGTCCGCAGGCGCTTGATGGGATAGAGGCGCGCATCGTCGGCCGGATGGCGATCGGGCTGGTCGCTGATATCAAGGCACCGTCGCTAGAGCTGCGCCGCGCGATCCTGGATAGCAAGCTGGCCGATCTGCCGGAGGCGCGGGTGCCGCGCGAAGTGCTCGACATGCTCGCAGGGCGTATCCGCACCAACATTCGCGAGCTGGAAGGTGCGCTCAACCGCGTCGTCGCCTATGCGCAATTGACCGGCGACGCGATCGATCTGGAGTTCGCGATGACCGTGCTCGGCGATGTGCTGCGAGGCGGGCAGCGCCGCGTGACGATCGATGAGATCCAGAAGCTTGTATCGACGCATTTCGATCTGAAGCCGATCGATCTTGTTTCGGCGCGGCGCGCACGTGCAGTGGCTCGGCCACGGCAGATCGCGATGTATCTCGCGAAGCGCCTCACCACGCGATCGCTGCCAGAGATCGGGCGGAAGTTCGGCGGGCGCGATCATTCGACGGTGATCCATGCGGTACGCAGGATCGAGGAATTGCGCGACAGCGACAACGATATCGACAGTGCCGTCCGCGTCCTGATGCACCAACTCGAAAACTGACGCATCAGGGGGAGTTTCACGCAGCCTGCGAGAATACCGGAGCAGGAGTGTTGTTCTGTTCCGGTACTACGGGAGCGATATCGCCTGCGGGGGCGGTGTTCACCTGTGTTTTCTGCTTCGGCTCCGGCGCAAAGATTCGGCTCGCGATAACGATCGCTGCCATCGTGAGGTAGGCGATCGCCACCCCCTCGATGCTCCACACCAGGCCGACCGCCAGCGCGACGCGCAGGATGTTCGGATGGAAACCGAAATCCTCGCCCAGCCGGCGGCAAACGCCGAAAATTTCGTGCTTCGGAGTGCTGGCGTTGGCAGAGTTGGCGGACATTGACTGGCTCCATTTGGTCGGTGAAGCGATGCTTCACCTGATGCCTGATACACAGCAGGAGTCGTGCCAGTTTTGTGTGTTACTGAAATACAAGGATATTATCGGAAAGCAGCGTGGCGGTTAGTCGCGCTGCGGGAAGACCGCTGCCAACAGTTGGCAAATTACGCCAATAGCTGAAAATGCCGCCGCCCTGTCGCACACGATCGAACGACGGCCGGAATTTACGCGAGCAGCCCCATCGCTTCCTGCGTCGCGCGCAACACCGGCGCGGCGAGGCTGCGCGCCTTGTCAGCCCCGCGCGCGAGGATCGCGTCGATCGCGGCGGGATCGTTCAGCAAGCGCAGCATCTCATCGCGGATCGGGCCGAGCGTCGCCACGGCGAGGTCCGCGAGCGCGGGCTTGAACGCGCCGAAGCCCTTGCCGGCGAATTCAGTCACCACGTCGGCCGCCGCGCGATCTGCGAGGGCGGCGAAGATGGTCACGAGATTGCGCGCCTCCGGCCGCCCCTCCAGCGCCTCCCATGAATCGGGCAGCGCGTCCGGATCGGTTTTCGCCTTGCGAAACTTGTCGGCGATCACATCATCCGAATCGATCAGTTTCACCACCGATTGTACCGACGGATTCGATTTCGACATCTTTGCGGAGGCATCGCGCAACGACATGATGCGCGGCGCGGCCTTGCTCACCAGCGGCTCGGGCAGGGTGAAGAGATCGCGCTTGTAATCGAGATTGAACTTGGTCGCGATATCACGCGCAAGTTCCAGATGCTGCTTCTGATCTTCGCCGACCGGCACGTGGGTGGCGTTATAGAGCAATACGTCCGCCGCCATCAGCACCGGATAATCATATAAGCCGACCGACGCGCCCTCGCGGTTCTTGCCCGCCTTGTCCTTGAACTGCGTCATCCGGTTAAGCCAGCCGACGCGCGCGACGTTGTTCAACAGCCACGCCAGTTCGCTGTGCGCGGGTACGCGAGTCTGATTGAACAGGATCGAGCGTTCGGAATCGATGCCGGCGGCGACGAGCGTCGCGGTCATTTCGATCGTGTTGGCCCTTAGCTCCGCTGGCGCGATCCATTCGGTGAGCCCGTGCAGATCGGCGATGAAATACATCGTTTCGCCGCCCTTGGCCTGAATTTCGCCCTGCATCGCCACCCACTGCTTCACCGCGCCCAGATAATTGCCGAGGTGGAGATTGCCGGTGGGCTTGATGCCGGAAACGACGCGCATGATTTCCCTTGTCTGATCTATCGACGGACGAGCCTTCGCGCATCGGCCAGCCGGAAGGCGCCGAACAGGAAGGTCGCGGCGACGTAAACCAAGCCGCCCAGCGCTACCAGCACGAACATCGCGCCCCACCGCGCCAGGCTCGGGCCGGTCGTGTATGGCCGGAACAGATCGTTCGCGAAATACATGACCGCCCCCATCAGCAGCGCGGCGGCCGCCAGCCGCCACGCGCGGCGGCGAAGTTGCGCATCGGGTACGAAATGCTCGCGGCGGCGCAGTTCGCGCCAAAGCATCCACACGTTAACGGTGGAGGCGAGCGCGGTGGCCAGCGGTGGCCCCATATGGCCGAGCGGCAGGATGAAGGCGAGGTTGAGGACCAGGTTTACCGCGATCGAAATCGTCGCGAAGCGCACCGGCGTTTTGGTGTCCTGCCTCGCATAATAGCCTGGCGTCAGCACCTTGACGAGGATGTAGCTTGGCAAGCCCACGGAAAAGGCCGCGAGTGACTGCGCGGTCGCGACCGTATCGGCCGGGGTGAACTTGCCGTGCTGGAACAGCGCCGCCACGATCGGCTGGCCGCAGACGATCAACGCGATCGTGGCCGGCAGGGTGAAGAACAGCGCCAATTCCATGCCGCGGTTCTGCGTTTCCATCGCCGCCGCGTCCTCGCCCTTCCCAAGGTGTGAGGAGATGGTGGGGAGCAGCACGGTGCCAAGCCCGATGCCGATAAGCCCGAGCGGGAGCTGATTCAGCCGGTCGGCGAAATAGATGTAGCTCACCGATCCCGCGGAAAGGAGGCTGGCGGCCAGCGCGGTGGAGATGACGAGATTGATCTGAACCGCGCCCGCGCCTGCCGCCGCTGGCCAGATCAGCGACAGGAGCCTCTTCACGTCCGGGTTGAGCGTCGGGCGGCGGATGCGCAGGCGCACCCCGGCGCGGCGACAGGCCCAGACCAGCCACAGCAATTGCAGCGCGCCTGATATCGTTACCGCGATCGCCTGATTGCGCGCTGTGAAAAGCGGCTCGTGATGGTGGAATAATAGCAGCGCGACGATCAGCGTAAGGTTCAGCAGGATCGGCGCGGCGGCGGCCACCCAGAAGCGGTGCAGCGAATTGAGGATGCCGCCCAGCAGCGAGACGAGGCTGATGAGCAGCAGATAAGGGAAGGTGAGTCGCGCAAGTTGCACCGCGAAGGCGAACTGATCGGGCGAGGCGTCGTGAAAGCCGCCGGAAAGCAGCCACGTAACCGGCCACGCTGCGATCTCCATGAGCACGGTCATGCCGATCAGCACCGGCAGCAGCACCGACAGGGCATTTTCCGCGAAGGTCACGCCGTCATCCAGGCCACGCCCCCGGGGATCGGCGACCTTGTGGTTGAACATCGGGATAAATGCCGCGGAAAACGCGCCCTCCGCGAATAGCGCGCGGAACATGTTCGGCAGCCGGAATGCAATCAGGAAGGCGTCAGAGGCGAAGCCTGCGCCCACGAACCGCGCGAACAGCGAATCTCGCACCAGCCCGAGCACGCGGCTCGCCAGCGTGAGGCCGCCGACCGAGCCGAGCGCGCGGGTCAGGTTCATGATATCAGGCTTGGCGCAAGGGCGTCAGGCGTTGCCAACCGTACCCGCTTCGCCTTGCGCGCGCGCCTCGGCCTGCTGCTGATAAAGGCCGTTGAAGTCGATCGGCTCGAGCAGCAGCGGCGGAAAGCCGCCGTCCCGCACCGCATCGGCGACCACGCGGCGCGCGAACGGGAACAACAGGCGGGGGCCTTCGCCCAGCAGAAACGGCTGCACCGTTTCCAGCGGGATATTGCGCAGCCCGAACAGCCCGGCATAGGAAAGCTCGACGATGAAGGCGACGGTGCCGGCGCTCTCGGCGCGGATTTCAACCTTCAGCACCACCTCGTGTACCTCATCCGCCACCTGGCTGGAGCCGATGTCGAACTGCACGTTGATCTCTGGCGCCTGCTGGCTCTGATAGATCGCCGGGGCGTTGGGATTCTCAAACGAGAGATCCTTCACATATTGCGAGATAAGCCCGACCTGCGGCAGCGTATCGGCGCCATTGGGCAGCGCAGCGCCGCCAGTCGTCACGCCATTATCCTGTTCGGCCATCTCGTATCATTCCCCAAAACGTGCGAAGGAGGGCGCGCTGAACGCCCGAAAACTACTGAACCGGCGCCTAGCAGGGGCAATGCGCCGATTCAACGCCGCGAAAAATTGAATCGCGGGCGCATCGCGACTATGTTGTGCGTTCAGCGTATCGGAGGCCGGGTGTTCTATATTGTCCTTCTCGCGATGGTTGCCGGGTTCCTGGCATTGCGTCTCTACTCCGTGCTCGGCAAGCGCACGGGACACGAGCAGCCGTTGCCCAAGCCGGCCGACGACCGCGTTGCGCCCGGATCTATCCCGCGCACGATCGACGTGACCCCGGAGGTGCGTGAGTCGACCGTGCGCCCCATCGAGGGCGGCGCGGAGAGCGGGCTGCGTGCGATCGTGGCTGGTGAACCGGGTTTCGACGTGCCGCGCTTTCTCGAAGGATCGCAGGCCGCGTATCGGATGATCCTCGAAGCCTTCTGGCGCGGCGATGAGAAGACGCTGGCCGATTTGGTCGAGCCTGAAGTCGCCAGCGCTTTTGCCGAGTCGATCGCCGCGCGCGCGGCCGCGGGTGAAGTGCTGGAAAACCGCCTCGTCTCGATCGAACACGCCACGATCGTCGGTGCGACGCTCAATGGCCGCGACGCGCGAATCACTGTTCGTTTCGATGCCGATATCGCCGCCGTCACTCGCGACGCCGAGGGGCAGGTGGTCGCGGGATCGACCAGCGATGCGGTGGAGACCCACGACGTGTGGACCTTCGCGCGCACGCTCAAGAGCAGCGATCCGAACTGGAAACTCGCCGACACCGACGAAGCCTGAACGTGCTCGACCAAAAGGGGGAAGCCGCATGATTCGTCGTGGGGGATTGGCGCTGGCGGTCGCGACCTTGCTATCCGCCTGCGTGGGCGGTGTGGCGCCTCCGCCGCGACCGGGCAGCGCAGGCGCTGCGCAAGTGCCGCGCGACTATGATGTACCGGTGCGTCAGCCGACGCCCGCGACGCCGCTTTCACCCGTCGCGCAGGCCACGCTTCCCGGCGCGTCGACCGCCGCCACCGCGGGCCTTGTACGCGGTCCCGATATCTCGACGCTCCCGCTGACGAGCGATGGCGCCGCGGCGGCGCTGGCGGCATTCAGGCTCAGTTGCCCCTCGCTGGTGCGCCGCACCGACGTGTCCGGCCTGACGAACGGCGCGGATTGGCAGCCAGCCTGCGCCGCCGCCGCGGCGACCGTGCCGGGGGCTGCAGCGTCGTTCTTCGCGCGCTGGTTCGAAACGGTGCAGGTTGGCGACGGCCGTGCCTATGCGACGGGATATTACATCCCGGAAATCGCCGGATCGCCGACCTATCGCGAAGGCTATGCGCCGATCTACGCGCGGCCAGACGATCTGGTCGATGTCGATCTCGGGCAGTTCTCTGCCGATCTCAAGGGCAAGAGCATTCGCGGCCGCGTCGACGGCAACAAGTTCGTGCCTTATTACGATCGCACCGCGATCGAGCAGGGGGCGCTGAACCGCAAGGCTCGCATCCTTGGTTACGCTGTCGATCCGGTCGAGTTCTTCTTCCTGCAGGTGCAGGGTTCGGGGCTGGTGCGAATGCCCGACGGCAGCGTGTTGCGCATCGGCTATGATTCGCAGAACGGCCGCGATTATACCGGCATCGGATCGCTGATGCGGCAACGCGGCCTGCTCGGCCCGAACCAGCTTTCGATGCAGGGGATCGTGGGCTGGCTGCGGGCCAATCCCGATCAGGGGCGTGCGATCATGCGGGAGAACAAGAGCTTCGTCTTCTTCCGCGTGCTCGATGGGCCGCCGGTGGGCGCGCTCGGCCTAGCGGTGGCCGGCGGGACGACGGTGGCCGCCGATCCGCGTTTCATCCCGCTGGGCGCACCGGTTTTCCTGTCGATGGATCGGACCGATGCCACCGGGCTGTGGGTGGCGCAGGATACCGGCGGTGCGATCAAGGGCGCGAACCGCTTTGATACATTCTGGGGATCGGGCCGGGATGCGCGCGCGATCGCCGGCGGGATGAGCGCACGCGGCACCGCTTTTCTGCTGCTACCGGTCGGCACGCTCGAACGCCTGCAAGGAGGCGCGAGCGGTGGTTCGGCGACGCCTCGACGCTGAGGAAATAGCGCTGTGGGCGCGGGTGAAAGCCAGCGTGCACCCGCTACACCCCGTACGACGCAAGACGGCCGAACCGCCACTGCTACCGCCACAGCCACTGCCTGACCCGCCCGTCACGCCGCCACGAGCGAAAGGCCGAACGCCGACGATCCCGCCGGCGCGCGCAACGGCGCCGGTGCAGATACCGCTCGCTGCGACGACGCTCGATGGCGGCTGGGACCGCCGGATCGTGCGCGGCGCTGTCCAGCCAGATGCGACGCTCGACCTCCACGGGCATACGCTGCGCTCGGCGCACGCGATGCTGGACGCGGGGCTGGAAAGATCAATCGCGCGCGGCGATCGTGTGCTGTTGCTCATCACCGGGAAGCCACCGCGACCGGAAAGCGAGCGTCCGCACGCGCGCGGCGCGATCCGCGCGGCCGTAGCGGACTGGATCGCCGCTTCGCGCCACGCAAGTAACGTCGCGGCGTTGCGTAATGCTCATCCGCGCCACGGCGGCAATGGCGCATTGTACGTAATTTTCCGCCGAACTCGATCCAAACATTAACCTTTATGTGTCACCAGTAACCCTCTGCGGTTTGACTATCGGACCGCGCCGGCGGAGATCGAGCAACCATAATGGGGGAGCGTGTGACGCTTAGGAGTAAGGCGGTGTCGTTCGCATTTTACGCAGGCGGCGTCGCGTTCTTCCTGGCTTTGCTTGTTACCGCGCGCGATGGCTTCACCGCCGATTCCTATACCACCGCCTTTATCCCGGCGATCGTTTGCGCGGTAATGTGCTGGGCCTCCACCCAGCGCATCGTCGCGAACACGGCCGAGGCGATCGACAAGGCGGTGGATCGGCTGGCGGACGCCGCCGATGGCGAGATCGGGCAGTGTGTGCCCGACGAAATACGCACCGCCGTTCCGCAACTGGCGACCGCGATGGACCGCCTGTTCGCGCAGCTTACGGACAATATGGATAACATCCAGCGGCTTGCGCTGTTCGATCCGATAACCGGCCTTGCCAACCGCACCAATTTCCGCACCAGCGCCGAGCGATTGCTTGCCGAAACGGCGCCGCAGGTCGGGGCATTGTTCTTCATCGATCTCGATCGCTTCAAGACGGTCAACGATACGCATGGCCATGCCTGTGGCGACATGCTGCTGGCGATGGTCGCCGACCGTCTGCGGGTGGTTTCGGATCGCGCGGTCGCCGAGGAGGATATATATCCGCCGCTTATCGGGCGGCTGGCCGGCGATGAATTCACGATGCTGTTCCCCGTGCTGGCCGATCCGCGCGAGGCGGGATGGGTGGCGACGCAGATACTGGAAGCGCTCGCGACGCCTTTTCCGCTGATGAATGGCGAAGCGACGATCGGCGCCTCGATCGGTATCGCGCTGCGGCCCGATCATGGGCTTACACTGCATGATCTCATGCGCTGCGCGGATGCCGCGATGTATTGCGCCAAATCGGATGGCCGGGGCCGGTTCGAGCTATATAGCGAGGCACTAGCCGAGGAGATGGCGAGCCGCACGCGGCTGGATGCCGAATTGCGCGACGCCATCGATCATGATGAATTCACCCTGGTGTTCCAGCCGGAAGTATCGCTCTCCAGCGGCAATGTCGTCGCGGCGGAGGCGTTGCTGCGCTGGCGCCATCCGGTCGACGGGCTTCGATTGCCCGGCACCTTCATCGGGCGTGCCGAGGACAGCGGCCTGATGGTCGAGATTGGCGATTGGGTGCTCGCTCGCGTCGCGCGGACGATCGCGCACTGGGGATTGCTTGGCTTCGAGGGGCGGCTGGCGATCAACGTCAGCCCGCGCCAGATCGATCGCGCCGATTTCTTCGCGCGGCTGCGGGCGGCGATGCGCGAGGCGGGCGCACCGCCGCGATTGCTCGAACTTGAAATCAACGAAACGGTGGCGGCGCACGCACGTGGCGACGCAATCGCCGCGCTGGCGCAGTTGCGTGACGAGGGCGCCAAGATCGCGATCGACGGCTTCGGCACGGGGCTTTCGAGCGTCGCGCGGCTGCGGCAGTTGCCGATCGATCGCATCAAGCTCGATCGCGGGCTGATCGGCGTGATCGAGGAGGATCGGCAGGCGCGGCTCATCACCGCGGCGCTTATCGGGCTGATCCACAGCCTTGGTTGCGAAGCCGTTGCCGAGGGGGTGGAAACCCCTGCGCAGGCCGAACTCTTGCGTATTGCCGGGTGCAACGCGATCCAGGGCTATGGCGTAGCCCGCCCGATGGCGGAGGAGGATTTCCTGGCCTGGTCCGCCGCGCTCGATGATCTGGAGCCGAATTTCAGGAATGTGTCGATCGGGTGATAAGATCGGCGTAGATATCGGCAAGGGTCGCGAGATCCTCTACCGCCACCGCCTCGTCAAGCTTGTGCATCGTCGCATTGACGAGGCCGAATTCCACCACCGGGCAGATCGCGGCGATGAAGCGCGCATCCGATGTGCCGCCGGTAGTGGAGAGCGACGGCGTCAATCCGGTCCGCGCGGTGATCGCATCGCACACCATGGCTGAAAACCGCCCAGGCTCGGTCAGGAACGCCTCCCCCGAAATCCGTGCATCCACTTTCGCCTCGGGCGCATGGGCGTGGATGATCGCCTCGATCCGAGCGGCGAGATCGGGGCCGTTCTGTTCGTCGTTGAAACGGATCGACAGGCGCGCGGTGGCGCGGGCAGGGATCACATTGGTGGCGGGGTTGCCGACCGTGATATCCGTGACCTCGATGTTCGACGGCTGGAACCAGGCATTGCCCGCGTCGAGCGTGATTGCCTCGATCTCCGAAAGCGCGGCGACCAGCTTGGGAATCGGATTGTCGGCGAGATGGGGGTAGGCGACGTGGCCCTGTTTGCCCGGCACGTCGATCCAGATGTTCACCGAGCCGCGCCGCCCGATCTTTATCATGTCGCCCAGCCGCTCGACCGAGGTAGGCTCGCCGACGAGGCACAGATCCGGCTTCAACCCGCGCGCCGCCATGCGATCAAGGATGGCGCGCGTGCCATAGATCGCGGGGCCTTCCTCGTCACCGGTGAGCAGCAGGCTGACGGTGCCGGTAGCGGGCACCCGCGACGCGGCGGCGATGAAGGCAGCGATCGCGCCTTTCATGTCGACCGCGCCGCGCCCGTATAGCAGGTCGCCGCGCACCTCGGGGGCAAACGCGCCGGAGGCCCAGCCGTCGCCGGGCGGCACGACGTCGAGATGGCCGGCGAAGGCAAAATGCGGGCCGGCTTCACCGCGCACCGCGATCATATTCTCGACAGGGCCGTCGGGCGCTTCACCAACGGTGAAACGATCGACCGCGAAGCCGAGCGGCCTCAGCAACGCCTCCACCACATCGAACACCCGGCCGCTTGCCGGGGTGACGCTTTCGCAGCCGATCAGCTTCTCGGCGAGCGCCAGCGCGTCCAGCGTCACGCCTGGCCCGCCGGCTGCTCGTATTTCTCGATCACCCACTCCTCCTCCTGCGCGGCGGCGATCCAGTCCTGCATGAAGGGATGGTTGAGCACCGCCTCGACATAGCCGGTGGCGAAGCGCGCGACCGGCAGCGAATAGGTGACGATGCGGGTGCAGACCGGCGCGAACATGATGTCCGCCGCGCCGAACGTGCCGAACAGGAAATCCCCGTTGCCGCCGAAGCGGGCACGCGCCTGCGCCCACAATTCCATGATCCGCGTGAGATCGGCGATCACTTCGTCAGACGGGCGCCTGGGCGGATAGACCTGCCGGGTGTTCATCCCGCATTCGCGGCGCAGCGCGGCGAAGCTGGAGTGCATTTCCGCCGCCATCGAGCGCGCCATGGCGCGCGCGGCTTCATCCTCCGGCCAGAATTTATCGCGGCCGACCTTGTCGACGAGATATTCGACGATCGCGAGGCTGTCCCACACCACGATGTCATCGTCCCACAGAATCGGCACCTTGCCGGAGGAGGGCGCGAATTCGTCGCCCTCGCGGCGCTTGTCCCAATCCTGATCGTACAGCGGGACGACCACCTCATCGAATGGCAGGCCGGACTGACGGCAGGCGAGCCAGCCGCGCAGCGACCAGGAGGAATAGGCCTTGTTGCCGATGATAAGCTTCATGCGTGGCTGCCCGCGTTGGTGGATGAGTGCGGACAAGCGATAGCGGATTTTTGCCGCGCCGCGAGGGGGGAGGTGCGCAAAAAGCGGCTAGCGGATCGCCTCGATCACGGCCGCGCGCAGCTCGGCAATGCCGAGACCGCCTTCGGATGAGGTGGCGATGATATCGGGATGCGCAGCGGGACGCTTGCGAGCTTCCTCGGCGGTTTGCTCGGCGATCGCGGCCAGATCGGTCGCCTTCACCTTGTCCGCCTTGGTCAGGACGAGCCGGTAGCTGACCGCCGCCCGATCCAGCATCTCCAGTATCTCGCGATCGACATCCTTGATGCCATGGCGGCTGTCGATCAGCACCAACGCGCGCTTCAACTCCTGCCGCCCGCGCAGATAATCGTTAACGAGGAAGCGCCACTTCTTCACCATGTCCTTCGGCGCCTTGGCGAAACCGTAGCCGGGCATATCGACCAGCCGGAACGCAAGCGGAGATCCGACATCGAAGAAGTTCAGCTCCTGCGTGCGGCCCGGCGTGACGGAGGTACGCGCGAGTGCCTTGCGCCCGGCAAGCGCGTTGAGCAGCGATGACTTGCCCACGTTCGATCGGCCGGCGAAAGCGACTTCCGGCACGATCGGCGCCGGCAGGAACTGCAGCGCGGGGGCCGATTTGAGGAATTCGATCGGGCCGGCGAAAAGTTTCCGCGCGGCCTCGATCGTGTCGTCGTCGAACGTCACTTCGATGTGGCCTCAAGCAATGCCGGGTGGCGGGCGTAGAGCACGCGCTGCTGGATGATCGTGATGACGTTGGTGGTAATCCAGTAAACCTGGAGCCCAACCGCGAACGGTGCCATCACGAACATCAGCACCCATGGCATCAGCGCGAACACCTGCTTCTGCGTATCATCCATCGGCGTCGGATTCAGCTTGAACTGGAAGTACATGCTGATGCCAAGGATGATCGGTACGACGCCGATCGCGATGAAATGCGGCGGCGTGAAATTGAGCAGGCCGAACAGGTTCACCGGCGTGAGCGGATCGGGTGCCGAGAGATCCTTGATCCACGCAACGAACGGCTGGTGCCGCATCTCGATCGTCAGCATCAGCGCCTTGTACAGTGCGTAGAAAATCGGGATCTGGATCAGCGTGGGCAGACAGCCGGCAAGCGGATTGACCTTCTCCGCCTTGTACAATGCCATGACTTCCTGCTGCTGGCGCTGCTTGTCATCCTTGTAGCGTTCCTGGAGCGCCTTCATCTTGGGCTGGATCGCGCGCATATGCGCCATCGAGGCATATTGCCGCTGCGCGATCGGGAAAACGAGTGCGCGGATCGTGAGCGTCAGGATGATGATCGCCACGCCGAAATTGCCGACCATGCGGAAAAGCCAGTCCAGATAATAGAAGATCGGCTTTTCGATCAGGCGGAACCAGCCCCAGTCCAGCGCATAATCGAGCTTCGTCGCGCCTTCCTTGTCGGTGTAGCGATCGAGCAGTTTCACCTCCTTCGCGCCGGCGAAGAAGCGGCTGGTCTGCGTCACCTGGCGGCCGGGAGGCAGCAATTGCGGCGCGGCGGTGTAATCCGCCTGATAGGTGTTGTTCGCACCGGCGCGGAACTGACCGTCGAAGCTGCGCGCCTGATCGGGCAGCAGCGCGGTAAGCCAGTATTTGTCGGTGAAGCCGAGCCATCCGCCGGTGGTGGTGAACTTCTCCGGCGCCTTGTCGATATCCTTGAAATTCGGCGAATAATTGGCGGCACCGTTGTTGACCGACATCGGGCCGGTATGGATCGTCCAGCTCGCCGGATCTTTCGACACGCCTGCCCGGTTGACGAGGCCGAACGCCGCGACCGGAACCGGCCGCTGCCCGCCGTTCGCGACCGTCTGCCTGACCGTGAACATATAGTCCTTGTCCACCGACAGCACGATCTGGAAACGCTGGCCATTGGCGTTGGCGGCGGAGAGCGTTACCGGCTGTTCCGGCGTGAGCGTGTCGGACGAGGCAGTCCACACCGCGTCCGCCGCGGGCGGCGCGAGGCCGTCGTCCCGCCAGCCGAAGCCGGCGAAATTGGCATCGGTGGTGCCCGCGGGGGAGAGGAGGCGGATCGGCGGCGAATCCTTCGCGATCGTCTCCTTGTAGTTGGTCAGCACCAGATCGTCGATCCGCGCGCCCTTCAGGTTGATCGAGCCCTGCATGGTTGGCGTCGCGATTTTCACGCGCGGCGTTTCGGCGAGGACGAGCTTGCGATCGCGCACCGTGCCGGGGGCATCGGCGGTCGCGGCGACCTTGCCCTCGACCACCTTGGTCTTGCCGCCCTCAATCTTTGTCACCGGCGGGTTGGCGGCCGGGAAGAACCTGTTCTGGATCACCGGCCAGCCGAACAGGATCAGCGCCGCGATCACCGCGAACAGCACGAAATTCTTGTTTTCTTCGCTCACGTCAGATCCTGTCTTACGGCAACCACATTACGGCACCGGGTCATAGCCATGACCGCCCCACGGATGGCAGCGCGCGATACGCCGCGCTGCAAGCCAACTCCCGCGCGCTGCCCCATAGCGGCGAAGCGCCTCGATTGCATAGGCGGAACACGAAGGTTGATAGCGGCAGGTGGGCGGCAGCATCACGGATGGGCCGAGCTGCCACGCGCGCACCAGCAGCACGAGCAGCCGGGAGATCATCGGCGTTTCGCCTTTTCCAGCGCCTTGGCCAGTTCGGCGCGCAACGTGGCGTAATCCCGCTCCTTGCCGGTCTGGCGGCCGATCAGCACATGATCCGCGCCGGCGATACCCTGTTCGGGCATCAGGTCGCGGGCGAGTGCACGCAGCCGGCGCTTCATGCGATTGCGCACCACGGCGTTGCCGATCTTCTTGGTGACGGTGAAGCCGACCCGAATCGTCTCGTCATCGTCGCTGCGCGGATGCACAAGCAGCACAAAGCCGGGCATCGGCACCCGACGCCCGGCGTTCGCGGCTAGAAATTCCGATCGCCTCGTCAGCCGCGCAAGCGGCCGGCGACTCAGGCCGACAGCTTCTTGCGGCCGCGCGCGCGACGCGCCCGGATCACCGCACGACCGCCCACCGTCGCCATCCGCGAACGGAAGCCGTGACGGCGTGCCCGCACCAGGTTGCTCGGCTGAAAGGTCCGCTTCATCGCTCATTCCCGAATCTGAAAAACTAAAGGCCGTCACGCAAGGACGGCCCGATTGGTGCGCCGCATAAGCCAATGACGGTTTCAAGTCAACGCGATCGCGTTTGCGGGTCACGGGCCTGCTGCGCGGCGCGGTTGCGGGCGTGGCGGCGCAGCGCGCTCGGCCGGCGCATCGCGCGGTCGACGAGATGCCCCGTGCGCGGCCATCGGCGCTTCAGCCGCGCCCAGCGCACCTGCGCCCAGCGCGAATTGCGCAGGATCAGGATCATTCCGCCCGCGAACAGGAAGACGCCGCCGGGCCCCGGCAGCGGCCCCAGCACCGCCGCGCCGATCAACAACAAGCCGCCAAGCGTAAGCTGGATAATCCGGGAGACGGGGTGGCGCTGTGGCATGGCGGGCATTTGGGGCAGGTCCGCCAAGAGCGCAAGCCGGTGGAAGGGAGGTTTTCGTTCGTGCGGAACCCGTTATGAGTGATGGCTTACGGGGGTAAGATGGCAGCATTGGTCGCGACGGTGGCGTATCTCGGGCTGGAGGCGCGGGGAGTGGAGGTGCAGGTGCAGCTCATCCCGGGCCTGCCGGCGTTCAATCTCGTGGGATTGGCCGACAAGGCGGTAGGTGAAAGCCGCGAACGGGTGAGGGGGGCGATCGCCGCGATGGGACTGGCGCTGCCGCCCAAGCGGATCGCGGTTAACCTGTCGCCCGCCGATCTGCCCAAGGAAGGCTCGCACTTCGATCTGCCGATCGCGCTGGGGCTGCTCGCCGCGATGGGCGTGGTCGATGCGGAGGCGCTGGCGGATTATGTGATCGTCGGCGAACTCACGCTCGACGGTCGCCTCGCGCCGTCGCCCGGCGTGTTGCTTGCGGCGCTCCACGCGGCGGAGACGGGGAAGGGGCTGATCTGCCCCGCCGCGCAGGGGCCGGAAGCGGCGTGGAGCGGATCGATCGAGGTGATCGCCGCGACAGACCTCATCTCGCTTATCAATCATCTGAAGGGTCACCAGTTGCTGGCGGCGCCCGCGCCCGGCGACGTTGCCGAGGCGCGGCACGGGCCTGATCTGCGACAGGTGAAGGGGCAGGAAACGGCCAAGCGCGCGCTGGAGATCGCGGCGGCGGGCGGCCACAATCTGCTGTTCGTCGGCCCGCCGGGCGCTGGCAAGTCGCTGATGGCGGCGTGCCTGCCGGGTATCCTGCCGCCGCTCGATGCGGCCGAGGCGCTGGAGGTGAGCATGGTTCAGTCGGTGGCGGGCACGCTCACCGGCGGCAAACTGACCCGGATGCGTCCGTTCCGAAGCCCGCATCACAGCGCCTCGATGGCGGCGCTTACCGGCGGCGGGCTGCGCGTGAAGCCTGGGGAGGTGAGCCTCGCGCATCTCGGCGTGCTGTTTCTCGACGAACTGCCGGAGTTCCAGCGCGCGGTGCTCGATTCATTGCGGCAGCCGCTCGAATCGGGCACGGTCAGCGTCGCCCGCGCCAATGCGCACGTCACCTTTCCGGCCCGGGTTCAGCTTGTCGCGGCGATGAACCCGTGTCGCTGCGGTCATCTGGGCGACGCGAGCCTCGCTTGCGCCCGCGCGCCGAAATGCGCGGCGGATTATCAGGCGAAGGTTTCCGGCCCGCTGCTCGATCGCATCGATCTCCATGTCGAGGTTCAGGCGCTCACCGCGGCCGATCTCGTGATGCCCGCGCCGGCGGAAGGGTCGGCGGAGGTCGCCGGGCGCGTTGCCGCCGCGCGCGCAGTGCAGGCGGCGCGCTATCGCGAGGATGCGGCGCGCACCAATGCCGACGCTGACGGCGCGCCGCTGGACCTTCATGCGACGCCCGATGACGCGGGACGGGCGCTGCTCGCGCAGGCGGCGGAATCGATGCGGCTTTCCGCGCGCGGCTACACGCGCGTGCTGCGCGTGGCGCGGACGATCGCGGATCTTGCGGGCGCCGAGCAGGTGGGCCGCACGCATGTCGCGGAAGCGCTGAGCTATCGGCGGCGCGCGCCGGTGAACTGAGGCGTCAGGCGGCCGTTACCGGCTTGCCAACGCCCAGCTTCTCGCCGTGGGTGACGATCACCGTGTCACCAAGTTTGACGGCGTCGAACAGCTTTTTCGCAAACGGCCTGGGCACGCCGATGCAGCCATGGGTCATATAGCCATCGCGCACCTCGCTGGCATGGATCGAGATGCCGTCGTTGGTCAGGCGAAGCATATATGGCATCGGCGCATCATAGATGTTTGATACGTGATCTGCGTCTTTCTGCGTGATCGGATAGACGCCGGTTGGAGTCGGCTTGGCGTCGGCGCCGTAGAGCACGGCCGCGGTGCCGATTTCATAACCGTCGCGAAAGATGCTGATGACCTGTGCGACGAGATCGACCGTGATGACGATCCGCCCGTCCCTGGGCGCGCCGCTTTCGTCCCAGTGGAAATCGCCCATGCGCATCGCGCCCTTGATCGGCAGGACGTGCTTGATCGTATAGGCGGCTGGATCGCGCGACCGATCGGGCAGCGGCGCGATCGGCGGCACCGCCTGCGATATCAATATCCGCGGCGCCGGCGCGCGGGTTGTCGCCAGTGTCACCGACGTAGCGGCGCAGACCGCTGCAACACCGAGCGCGATATAGGAGGGGTGAACCATCGCGCCCGCCTTATCGCACAGGGGTTTCCATTCCGCTACCAGGGGCGAGGCGCGTCACGCCCCGGCGTTGGTGAGAAGGGCGAGCTGATCGGCCGAAAGCGCCAGCGTCGTCGCCGGCAACAGCTCGTTCAGTTGCGCGAGGTTTCGTGCGCTGGCGATCGGCGCGGTGACGCCCGGTTGCGCCATCAGCCACGCCAATGCGATCTGCGCGAGATTGGCGCCGGTTTCCGTCGCCACCGTATCCATCGCGGCAAGGACGGTCGCGCCTTTACCGTCAAGCAGGTCGCCCATGCGTCCGCCGCGCACGCTTTTGCCCAGATCGTCGCGCGTACGGTATTTGCCCGTCAGAAAGCCCGATGCGAGCCCGTAATAAGGCGTGACGCCGATATTGTGCTCGATGCAATAATCCTGAAGCTCGCCTTCAAACCTGTGGCGGCTGACGAGATTATATTCCGGCTCGAGCACGTGATAACGCGGCAATCCCGCTTCTGCCGCCGCCTCGTTTGCGGATTTCAGTCGCGCGGCCTGGAAATTGGATGCCCCGATCACCCGCACCTTGCCGGCGTCGACGAGCTTGCCGAAAGCCTCCATCACCGCAGCCTGCGGGGTCGCCTCATCGTCGCGATGCGCGAAATAAAGGTCGATGCGATCGGTGCCGAGCCGCTTCAGCGATGCCTCGCACGCGGCGACGATCCGAGCAGGAGCGAGCTTCTCGCCGCCCTCGCCCGAGAGCATGCCCACTTTCGTGGCTATCAATATGCGATCACGCTTGCCGCTGGCGCGCAACCAATCGCCGATAACCGTCTCGGATTCCCCTCCGACGTGGCCCGGCGCCCAGGCGGAGTAGGCGTCCGCCGTATCTATCATCGTGCCGCCCGCATCCACGAACGCGTCGAGCACTGCAAAGCTGGCCGTGCGATCCGCCGTCCAGCCAAACACGTTTCCGCCTAGCACCAGCGGAATGGTCTCAAGATCAGTCGAGCCGAGGCGACGTGGGGTCATTGTTGCCGATCCTCATTGCGGGCGACTTCCGCCGCACTGACGCTGTTAGCATCGAGCATCGCTGCTGCCTCATTCAACTGACGGTCTTCATCGATGCTCACCGCGCCGGGTGGGGCGGGTTGAGAGGAACAGGCGGCGAGCAACGCAAGCAGCGCGCCCGCCGCGAGCCGATCGATCATTGCTTCTCGATCGCGTTGCCAGCGTCCTTCAGCGCCTTGCCAGTGGCATCACGCGCTTTGTCGGCACCGTTCTCGATCGAATCGCCGGCCTTGTCGAGCTTGTGATCGAGCGAATGATCGGCCTTTTCAGCGCCGGCCTTCATCCTGTCACCGGCATTGTCCAGCGTGGCGCCCGCGCTGTCGAGCGCGTGATCGGTGGCGGCCTGCACGTCATCCACCGCGTTTCGCGTGGTGGCGGAAATATCCGCGCCAATCGCATTGGCGGCGTCCGCGCTTTGATCCTGCGCATTCTTGCTGCAGGCGCCGAGGCTCATGGCCATGCCGAGCGCGACCGCGCCTGAAAAGATAGTTTTCATGTGGTCATTCCCTTTCCCGGATCTGGAGCGGTAAACGTGGCGCAGCCTTCTTTGCTCCGCAAGACGGCTAAAACTGATCGTGCGTTGACCTGATATAAAGATATCTTTATATCTTAATCTCGATGATGGACGCACTCGAAATATTCCGTGCTCTGGCTGATTCCTCTCGGCTTCGTATCGTGCGGCTGTTGCGCACGATGGAGCTTTCCGTGGGCGAGCTGGCGCAGGTGCTGGGGCAGAGCCAGCCGCGTGTTTCGCGCCATGTGAAGATCCTGTGTGATGCGGGCCTTGCTGAACGTCGCAAGGAGGGAAGCTGGGTGTTCGTCGCGCTTGGCGCGGCGCAGGCGGTGGCGCCGATCGCGGCGGCACTGGACGCCTGGGAAGCGGCCAGCCCTGACCGGCAGACGGCGGCGGACGTGGCCCGGCTGGCCGCGGTGCGCGCGGATCGCGCGGCATCGGCGGCAGCGTGGTTCGAGGCGAATGCCGGGCAATGGGATGCGATCCGTTCGCTCCATGTCGCGGAGGAGCAGGTGGAGGCCGCGATGCTCGCCGCGCTCGAAGATGCGCCGATGCGGCGGCTCATCGATATCGGCACCGGGACCGGTCGGATGATCGAACTGTTCGCGCCGCGTGCCAAAACCGCGCTCGGCATCGATCGAAGCTCGGAAATGTTGCGGCTCGCCCGCGCCAAGCTGGGCGAGCAGGGGCTGGCCAATATCGAGCTGCGCCAGGCGGACCTGTATGCGTTGCCGATGGGCGATGGGGAGGCGGACGTCGCGATCGTTCATCACGTTCTCCATTTCGCGCAGCAGCCCGGGGCCGCCATCGCCGAGGCGGCGCGGGTGCTCGCGCCGGGCGGGCGGCTGCTGATCGCGGATTTCGCGCCACACGATCGCGAGGAGTTGCGGGCGCGGGATGCGCACACCCGCCTTGGCTTCTCCGACGCGCAGATCGAGCGCTGGTTCGCCGCAGCGGGATTGACGATGGCACGGATCGAGACGCTCGCGGGGGGTGAACTGACCGTGAAATTATGGCTCGGTGTCCGTCAGGGCGCGGCGTTACGTGAGGTGAAGGCGGCATGACTCTATCGCTCAACCAGCTCGAGGAGGCGCGCCGCGCGCTGGATGGCCCACTTTATGCCGATGTGGCGGGCGATATCGATGTGAGCTTCGAATTCTTCCCGCCCAAGACGGAAAAGATGGAGGAGACGCTGTGGCGATCGATCGATACGCTCGCGCCGCTCGGCCCGCGTTTCGTTTCGGTAACCTATGGCGCGGGCGGCTCTACCAGGGAGCGCACGCATGCCACCGTCGCGAGGATCGCGCGCGAAACGACTATTCCGGCGGCCGCGCATCTTACCTGTGTCGAGGCGACGCGCGAGGAGATCGATGCGGTAGCGCGGGAATATTGGGCGGCGGGCGTGCGTCATATCGTCGCGCTGCGCGGCGATCCGCCGGTGCAGGGCGCGCACTATCAGGCGCATCCGGGCGGCTATGAGAATGCCGCCGCACTGGTCGCCGGGCTGCGGCGATTGCATCCGTTCGAGCTGTCGGTGGCGGCTTATCCCGAAAGCCATCCCGATTCGGCCGATCCGGTCGCCGATCTCGACAATTTGAAGCGCAAGGTGGATGCCGGCGCGACGCGGGCGATCACGCAATTCTTCTTCGAGCCCGAGACGTTCTTCCGCTACCGCGACCGCGTGGCGGCGGCGGGGATTGGCGCGGAGATCGTGCCCGGCATCATGCCGGTGTCCAATTTCGCCGCAGTGCAGCGGATGAGCGCGCTGTGCGGCACCGAGGTGCCGCCATGGATGGGGCGCCTGTTCGCGGGGCTGGACGATCTGCCGGAGGCGCGCCAGCTCGTCGCCGCTACGCTGACGGCGGAGTTGTGCCGCAAGCTTTACGCGGGCGGGGTGAAGCAATTCCACTTCTACACGCTCAACCGCGCCGAACTCTCCTTCGCGATCTGCCATCTGCTCGGAGTACGTGCGAGAAATGATGCGCAAGCCGTTGCGGCATAGGGAATCGTCATGAACATCCGCGAAATCTTCAATGCCGAAGCCGCCAAACGAATCCTGATAACGGATGGCGCATTCGGCACCGAAATCCAGAGCTGGAAACTGTCCGAGGCGGATTACGCCGGCGATCTTGGCCTCGCCCGCGATCAGAAGGGCAACAACGACATCTTGGCGCTGACCAAGCCTGAAGTGCCCGAATCGATTCATCGCGCCTATTTCGCGGCCGGCGCGGATATCGCGGAGACCAACACCTTTTCCGCCAACCGCATCAGTCAGGCCGATTATGCCGCGGAGCATCTGGTGCGCGAGATCAATGTCGAAAGCGCGAAGATGGCGCGCCGTGTCGCGGACGAGTTTCAGGCGAAGGACGGGCGCCCGCGCTTCGTCGCCGGGGCGATCGGGCCGACCAACAAGACGCTCTCACTCAGCCCGGACGTCAACGACCCCGGCTATCGGGAGATCGACTTCGATCACCTTAAAGACGTGTATCGTGAGCAGATCGATGCACTGGTCGACGGCGGCGTGGACTTCGTACTGATCGAAACCGTGTTCGACACGCTCAACGCGAAGGCCGGGATCATGGCCGCGATCGAGGCGGGGGAAGCGCTTGGACGCGATCTGCCGGTCATGCTGTCGATGACGCTGACCGATCTGTCGGGGCGTAACCTGTCCGGCCACACGGTCGAGGCGTTCTGGCATGCGGTGCGCCACGCCAAGCCGATCACGATCGGGCTGAACTGTTCATTCGGGGCTGAGCAATTACGACCGCATGTCAAATCGTTGAGCGAGATAGCTGATACGCTTATCATGGTTTATCCCAATGCCGGGCTGCCCAACGAACTCGGCGCATATGACGAGGCGCCGATGACCACCGCCGGCCTGGTCGGCGAATGGGCGAATGCGGGGCAGGTCAACGTGCTGGGCGGCTGTTGCGGATCGACCCCGGCGCACATCAAGGCGATCGCGGATGCGGTCCACGGGCTCCCCGCGCGCGTGATCCCCACCCCGGCCGTGCGCACCAGGCTCGCCGGCCTTGAGCCGTTCACGATGGCCGCATGATGCCGGCCGCTCCCCCTCTTTCCAGTTCGGAACTTTCGTGACCACTCCATCCTCCACCTTCTTCGTCAACGTCGGCGAGCGTACGAACGTCACCGGGTCGGCGGCGTTCAAGAAACTCATCATGGCGGGCGACTACACTCGCGCCGTCGAGGTTGCGCGCCAGCAGGTGGAGAACGGGGCGCAGGTGATCGACGTCAACATGGACGAGGGTCTGCTTGACGCCGTGGAGGCCATGACGACCTTCCTCAAACTGATCGCCGCCGAGCCGGATATCGCGCGCGTGCCGATCATGATCGACAGCTCGAAATGGGAAGTGATCGAGGCCGGTCTGAAATGTGTCTCCGGCAAGCCGATCGTCAATTCGATCAGCATGAAGGAGGGGGAGGAGCCGTTCCTCGCCCATGCGCGCAAATGCATGGCTTATGGCGCGGCTGTCGTCGTGATGGCCTTCGACGAAAAAGGGCAGGCCGATACGCAGGCGCGCAAGATCGAGATCTGCGAGCGCGCGTATAAGCTGTTGACCGGGATCGGCTTCCCGCCCGAAGATATCATATTCGATCCCAATGTGTTCGCGGTGGCGACGGGGATCGAGGAGCACAACAATTACGGCGTCGATTTCATTGAGGCTACGCGCGAGATCAGGCGGCGCTGCCCGCACGTTCATATTTCGGGTGGCCTCTCAAACCTGAGCTTCTCGTTTCGCGGCAACGAGCCGGTGCGACGCGCGATGCATTCGGTCTTTCTGTACCATGCCATTCCGGCGGGGATGGACATGGCGATCGTGAACGCCGGACAGCTGGACGTTTACGATACGATAGACCCCGAACTTCGCACGGCATGTGAGGATGTGGTGCTCAACCGCGATCCCGATGCCGGGGATCGGCTGGTCACGCTGGCGGAGCGTTTTCGCGGCACCGATGCGGCGGCGGAAAAGGCGGCGGAGGAATGGCGCGGCTGGTCCGTCACCAAGCGGCTGGAACATGCGCTGGTGAAGGGCATCGACGCTTATGTGGTCGAGGATACGGAGGAAGCACGGCTTGCCGTCTCCCGCCCGATCGAGGTGATCGAAGGCCCGCTGATGGACGGGATGAACGTCGTCGGCGACCTCTTCGGATCCGGCAAGATGTTCTTGCCACAGGTGGTCAAATCCGCGCGCGTGATGAAGAAGGCGGTGGCACACCTCCTCCCTTTCATCGAGGCCGCGAAGGAGCCGGGAGCGAAGGGCAAGGGCAAGATCATCATGGCGACCGTGAAGGGCGACGTGCATGATATCGGAAAGAACATCGTCGGCGTCGTGCTTCAGTGCAACGGGTTCGAGGTGGTGGACCTTGGCGTGATGGTGCCCTGGTCGACCATTCTTCAGGCCGCGAATGAGAATGATGCGGACATGATCGGCCTGTCCGGGCTCATCACCCCCAGCCTGGACGAGATGGTGACGGTGGGCGAGGAAATGGAGCGGGCCGGCATGAAGATGCCGCTGCTGATCGGCGGCGCGACCACCTCGAAGGTCCACACCGCGCTGCGCATCGCCCCGGCCTATTCCGGGCCCGTGGTGCATGTGCTCGATGCGAGCCGGGCGGTGGGTGTCGCGACCACGCTGGTGAGCGATACGCAACGCGACGATTATGTGACGAAGATGGCCGACGAATATGCCGCCGTCCGCGCCGCGCGAGAGGGCAAGGGGCAGAATGATCTACTCCCGCTTGAAAAGGCGCGCGCCAACGGATTCAAGGCGGATATGGCGTTGAAACCGGCAACTCCGGTGAAACCGGGGGTCCATGTATTCCGCGACTGGGACCTGGCGGCGCTGCGCGACTATATCGACTGGACGCCGTTCTTCCGGGCCTGGGAACTGGCGGGCAATTTTCCCGCGATCCTGAACGATGAAGTGGTGGGCGAAAGCGCGCGTTCGCTTTATGACGACGCGCAGAAGATGCTCGATCGCATCGTCGCGGAGAAGTGGCTCTCCGCGCGCGCTGTCACCGGCCTGTGGTCATGCGCGCGAAACGAGGATGATGTGATCGTCGATCTGAAGGGCGATTTCAACGCGGAGGAATTGCGCGGGCTCGATCTTCTTGACCTTGTGGAGGGGACGGACGTGGTACGCCTGCCGTTCCTGCGCCAGCAGATCGTCAAGCGTGAGGGGAGGCCGAATATGTGCCTTGCCGATTTCGTCGATCCGAAGGGCGACTGGATCGGCGGTTTCGCCGTATCGATTCACGGGATCGAGCCGCATCTCGCGCGGTTCAAGGCGGCGATCGACGATTACAGCGATATCCTGCTCAAGGCGCTGGCAGATCGGCTGGCCGAGGCGCTCGCGGAGGCGCTGCACAAGCACGTCCGCACCACGTTATGGGGCTATGCGCCCGACGAGCAACTCGACAATGAGGCGCTGATCCGCGAAAAGTATCGCGGCATTCGCCCCGCGCCGGGCTATCCGGCCTGCCCGGAACACAGCCTCAAGACGCAATTGTTCGAGATGCTCGACGCGCACCGCGCGACCGGGATCAGCCTGACCGAAAGCTTCGCGATGCTCCCGACGGCGGCTGTATCGGGCTTCTATTTCGGGCATCCGCAGGCCGAATATTTCGGCGTGGCACGGATCGGGGACGATCAGGTCGCGGATTACGCAACGCGGCGCGGCGTCGACCTTGAACGGGCAAGGCGATTGCTGCGACCAAATCTGGACTAGATCAGCCCCTTCGAGCGCAGGCTCACATGCCCGCTCGCGCCAATGACGATATGATCGTGAACCGTGATCCCAAGCCCGCGGGCGGCGGAAGCGATCGCGCGCGTGATCTCAATATCGGCGCGGCTGGGCGAGGGATCGCCGGAAGGGTGGTTGTGGACGAGGATGATGGAGGCGGAGCCAAGGTCGATCGCGCGGCGGATCACCTCGCGCACATGCACCGGGGCGGTGTCGATCGACCCCTCGCTCATTACTTCGTCGCGGATCAGCATGTTTCGCGTGTTGAGATGCAGCACTCGAAACCGCTCGATCACATGATGCGTCATGTCGGCGTGAAGATAATCGAGCAACGCCTGCCAGTTCGCTAATACCGGGCGCGCGTTCACCTCGGCCTGGAGCAGGCGCAGCGCGGCGGCATGGGCGATCTTTATCGCGGCGGCGGAGGTTTCGCCCATGCCGGGCACGCGCGTCAGCGCCTCGGCGTCGGCGGTCAGCAAACCACCGATCCCGCCGAACTCTCTCAACAACGCCTTTGCCAGCGGCTTGGTGTCGCGGCGCGGAATGGCGAGCGTCAGAAGATATTCGATCAGTTCGTGATCGAGCAGGGCATCCCCGCCGCCGCGCGCCAGCAGCCGGCCGCGCAGGCGCGCGCGGTGGCCGGCGGCATCGGAAGCGGGAGGGTCGCCGTCGGCCATTGTGATCGAGCGTAAGGCCGCGCACGGCTCCATGCAATTGCTTGCGCGTTGTATCGGCGGCTATGGATCAACCATCGAACGAATGGAAAGGGTTGCGGGCGGCGGTGGAGGAAGGTGAAGCGCCACCCCCGCGCGCGTTGCGCGGCCGCAGCGTACGCCGCGTCGGCATCGCGCTGGGCGCGCTTGGCGTCACTCTGACGGGCGTTGTGTGGCTGGAACGCGTGCCGATCGCGACCGACTTCATCGATCGGGAATTAGCCCGCAGGAATGTTGCGGCAAGCTACCGGATCGCCGATCTGGGGCCGCGCACGCAGCGGCTGACGCATGTGGTGATCGGTGATCCGGCGAAGCCGGATCTCGTCGCCGACTGGGTGGAGACGCGGATCGCCGTCGGCATCGCGGGGCCGTATATTGCAGGGATTCGTGCTGGCCGGGTTCGAATGCGCGCGCGGCTGGCTGACGGCACATTCTCGCTGGGCGCGATCGATCGCTTGCTGCCGAGCGGGTCTGGCGGCGAAAAATTCGCGCTGCCTGACATCGATGCCCAAATCGAAGATGCGCGTGTCCGTCTGGAAACCGATCATGGCGTAATCGCCGCGAAGATCAGCGGAAACGGGAGGCTTAGCAATGGCTTCCGTGGAACTGTTGCCGCGCTTGGCGAAGAGATCTCTGCCAACGGCTGCGCGCTGACGCGCCCTACCGCCTTTGTGAAAATCGCGATCGGGCGCGCGGGGCCACGGTTCACCGGGCCGGTGCGGATCGCCCGGGCGCGTTGCGGTCCGGCGACCTTCAACCTGGCGCGCGCCAACGTCGATATGCTGCTGGGGCCATCGTTCGATCGCTGGTCTGGCCGCGTAGCCGTGCTCGTGGGCGCCGCCAGCGGTGCGGGCGTACATATCGCAAACCTTGGCGGAAACCTCGATTTTGCCGGCACCGCCCGCCGGACCGAGGGGCGTGCCGACCTGGCCAGCAGCGCATTTTCTTTGCCTTCGGCGATGGGGGAGCGGCTTGGCTTCAAGGGAAATTGGCGGATCGTCGATGGCCGGCCGGTAATTGCAGGCTCGGCCCAGGCGCGGGGGATGGCGCTGGATCGCGTGATGCTTACCCGGATTGCGAGCGGCGCTGCGGCGGCGAACGGCACGCCGCTCGGCCCGATCGCGCAAGCTCTGGCGTACGCGGGTGAGGTTGCGGCGCAGCGTTTTGATGTGAGGGCGGAGGCAGGGCTGGCGGGCGATGGCCTGCTGACGCTATCCAGTCTCGATGCGGAGGCGGCAAGCGGGGCGCGGCTGACGTTCGGGGATGGCGCCGGGATCGTACTGGGCGCTCCCGCCGGCATGCTGATCGACGGCGTGGCGAGCATTTCGGGCGGTGGTTTCCCCGCGATGCGGATCGCGGCGCGGCAGCAAGCTGCTGGCGCGACACTGACGGGCGACGCGACGATGGCGCCCTACGCCACGCGCGACGCGCGGCTGTCTGTCACCCCGATTGCGTTCACGCGGAGACGTGGCGGCCCGATCTCGATCCGCACGATCGCCACGCTCTCCGGCCCGCTGGGTGATGGGCGAGTGGAGAACCTGCGCATCCCACTGACAGCGCTCGTCAGCGCTGGGGACGTGGCTCTCAACCCGGACTGCTCCCCGCTTGCATTCGATCGACTTTCGACGGGCGGGCTGGCGCTCAACCAGACGCGGCTGACCTTGTGCCCAACCGGTACGGCGCTGTTCCGCTCGATTGGCGGGCGCGCCGCTTATGGTGCACGGATCGTCACCCCCCGGCTCGTGGGGCGCCTCGGCTCCAGCCCACTCGACCTGTCCGCGTCCGCGCTGACCGCAGGCACGACCGGCTTCGCGGCCGAAACGGTGCGAGTGAGGCTGGGTGAACCATCTGGCCAGACGACGCTGAATTTGGGCAGGCTGGCTGGCGGGTTCGCCGGAGGCGACTTTGCCGGCAGTTTCGCCAGCGGTAGCGGGCAGATCGGGAATGTCCCGCTGCGACTGACCGACGCGGTGGGCCGCTGGCGATTCGGCGGGAGCGTGCTGAATATAGCCGGGGGGCTGACGGTAAGTGACGAGGCGGCGAACGCTCGTTTCCGGCCGCTCGCCGCGCGCGACGTGGCGTTGCGGCTGGCCGACGGGGTTATCACCGCCACCGGTGCGCTGCGCGAACCGAAGAAGGGCGTGAAGGTCGCGGATGTGGCGATTCGCCACGTGCTGTCGAGTGGCGCCGGCGACGCTCGGCTGGTCGTGCCGGGGATCACTTTCGGCAAGGAGTTCCAACCGGAGGAACTCACACCGCTGACGTTCGGCGTGATCGCGGACGTGAACGGCGCGGTCAGCGGCGAGGGCGATATTTCGTGGAATGCCGGGGGCGTGGCGTCCACCGGAACCTTCCGCACGGCCGGAATCGATCTTGCCGCGGCGTTCGGTCCCGTCACGGGCATCAAAGGCGAAATCCGCTTTACGGATCTGCTCGCGCTGGAAAGCGCGCCGGGGCAGGTGATGACAGTGGCGTCGATCAATCCGGGCGTGCCGGTCAACGACGGGCGCGTCACCTATCAGACGCTCGCAAACACGCGCGTACGAATCGAGGGCGCGCGCTGGCCTTTCGCAGGCGGCGAACTGACGCTCGATCCCGGCCTGCTCGATTTTGCGGCGCCCGAGGCTCATCGCCTTACCTTTCGGGTGAAGGGCGCGGAGGCGGCGCAGTTTCTCCAGCAGTTCGATTTCAAGAACCTCGACGCGAGCGGCGTTTTCGACGGGGTGTTGCCGATCGCGTTCGACCAGTCCGGCGGCCGGATCGAGGGCGGGAAGCTCGTGGTGCGCGAGGGCGGCGGCGGTATCGCCTATGTCGGTGAACTGACCGAGAAGGATCTTGGCACCTGGGGAAATATCGCGTTCCAGGCGCTGAAATCGCTGCGCTACCGCAACCTCGATATCGTGATGAACGGCCCGCTCGCCGGCGAGATGGTGACCGAGGTGCGCTTCGCCGGGGTATCGCAGGGGCAGGGGGCGAAATCCAACTTCCTCGTCCGCCGTCTCCAAAAGCTGCCGTTCGTGTTCAACATCCACATCAAGGCGCCGTTCCGGGGATTGCTCGATTCGGTATCGTCCTTCTACGATCCCCGGCGGCTGATCGAACGCAACCTGCCCACCCTGCTCGAGGAACAGAAGAAACGCGCCAAACCGCCCATGCCCGTTCAGCCCCCCGCAAGCGAGAAACTGCCATGACGATGATGGAACTGACGAAGCAAAAGAGGCAATCGCGCTGGCGCACGATGAAGAGAGTGACGGTGATCCTGCTGGCCGGCGGCACCTGTGCGTGCGTCAATGTGTCCGCGCCGGACAAGCCGATCGTGATAAATCTGAACATCAATGTGACGCAGGAAGTGGTATATCGCCTCGATGGTGAGGCGAAATCACTCATTAAGCAGAATCCGGGGATATTCTGACCATGACCAAAATGGCTTTGCTGATGGTTGCCGGCGCACTTGCGCTGACCGGGTTTTCAGCGACCGCGTTCGCGCAGCGCGACCCCGCCTATGCTGCTGCTCGCGCCGCCGGGAAGGTGGGCGAACAGCCGGATGGCTATCTGGGCGTCGTGGGGGCCGGGACGCCGGATTTGCGGGCGCTGGTCAACTCCATCAACATCCAGCGCAAGGCGGCATACACGCAAAAGGCGCAGGCTTCCGGCGCCACCGTTGAGCAGATGGCGTTTACCTCGGGCTGCAATCTGATCCTGCAAACCTCCGCCGGGGAAAAGTACAGGACACCCGGCGGCGCCTGGGAGACGCGCGGATCCGGCGCACCCCAACGCGATTCTCGCTGCATCTGAATGCACAAGTGGTCGATGGTTCACATTGCCGGGGGCGTGACGAAGTGTTGACACCCCCGGACCCCCCGGCTAACCGGACCCGGCCTTGGCGGGCTCGCCTTTTGGCCTGACAGCGCCTGCCCGTCGCACGGGAGAGCGCAAATGGCCGAAAACGATTCCGCACCGGAAAACCTCGGCGAAGATGCACGCCTAAGGTCGCTCGACGAGCGGCTTCGAGCAGCGCGGAACGACGAGGCGCTTCGGACAGGGGCGGGCAAGGCGACGGCGACGAACGATGCGGGCTACCGTCTCGGCAATCGTGTGCTCGCCGAGCTTGTTGGGGGTATGGCGGGCGGCGCCTTGATCGGTTGGGTGATCGATCGGTTCGCCGGCACTTCCCCTTGGGCCCTGCTGGTGATGCTCGCCCTCGGGACGATCGTTGCCTTCAGGAACATCATTTGGATTTCACAGCGCCCGAAGTGACTTCGGGCGCTTTGTTCAAGGATTGAGCGTAGTGGCAGCCGGCGGCAAGATCGATCCGATGCACCAGTTTCTGGTGGAGCCGTTGTTCGGAACCCAGGACTGGTCGATCGCGGGCTACAATGTGGCCTTTACCAATTCTGCGGCGTGGATGTGCGTCGCGGTGGTGGCGCTGATCGCGTTCATGTCGATGGGTACGCGCGGCGCAATGATCCCGGGCCGCGGTCAGGTGATGGTGGAGGGCTTCGTGCGCTTCATCGATAACATGCTGTCGGCCAACGTCGGGCCGGAGGGGAAGCGTTACGTGCCGTACGTTTTCTCGCTGTTCATGTTCATCCTGTTCGCGAACGTGCTCGGCCTGTTGCCGCTTGGCCTGTTCGGCATCCATCCGTTCACGTTCACCAGTCATTTCACGATCACCGGCGTGCTGGCGATCATGAGCTTCTCGATCGTGCTGATCGTGGGCTTCTGGCGGCATGGTCTCCATTTCTTCAGCCTGTTCGTGCCGCACGGCACACCGATCTGGCTGCTGCCGCTGATCCCACTGATCGAGTTCGTCTCGTTCATGGTGCGTCCGTTCAGCCTCGGGCTGCGACTTTTCGTGGCGATGACGGCAGGCCACGTCCTCCTGAAGGTGCTGGCGGGCTTCATCATCAATTCCGGCACGGCGGGGCTGGCGCCCGGCCTGTTCGTCGGCATCCCGTCGTTCGTGCTGATGATCGGCATATCCGCGCTGGAGCTGCTGGTGGCCGGAATCCAGGCCTATGTTTTTGCGCTGCTGACCTCGCTCTACATCAATGACGCGGTCAACCTGCACTGAGTTTTCGTATAGTTATCAACCATTTCAAAACTGGAGTTAAAACTATGGATCCCGCAGCCGCCAAGCTCATCGGTGCTGGTCTCGCCGCAATCGGCGCCGGCATGGCCGCCATCGGCGTCGGCAACGTCTTCGGCTCATTCCTTGAGGGCGCGCTGCGCAATCCGGGCGCTGCCGACGGCCAGCAAGGCCGTCTGTTCATCGGCTTCGCCGCCGCCGAGCTTCTGGGCCTGCTGTCGTTCGTCGTCGCGATGATTCTGATCTTCGTCGCGTAACGAACCGGCTTTTCCTTGGGCGGCCCGGCGCGTTGTCTCACACGCGCCGGCCCGCCGAGGCAGGAAGAACATGCCACAGATATCCCAGCTCGCCGCTACATACGCATCACAGATCTTCTGGCTGTTGCTGACGTTCGGCATCATCTTCTTCGTCGTCGGTCGCGGAATGCTGCCGAAGGTGCAGAAGACGATCGACTCGCGCGACCGGTCGGTCGCTGACGATCTCGCCGCCGCGTCCCGTGCGCGTGACGAGGCCGACAAAGCGGAAGAAGCATGGCGCCAGCGCGACCATGCGAACCGTGAGAAAGCGCAGGCGCTCGTCGCCGAGGCGCGTGGCCGGGCCGCAAAGGCGACCGAGGCGACGCTCCATGCCGCCAATGCCGAGCAGGCGACGAGAATCGCGTCCGGCGAGGCCGACATCCGCGCAGCCACGGCGCGCGCGCTCGGGGAGATCGAGGCCGTCGCGGCCGAGGCCGCGCAGGAAATCGTCACCCGAGTGTCGGGCGCAAGTGTTACGGTGGACGAGGCGAAGGGGGCCGTGAAGACGGTGATGGCGAATGGCTGATCTGGTTCTTCTATCCGCCGCCGCAGCCGAAGGCGCCGAGCATGCTGCTGATCCGGCGCTGTTCGGCGTGCTGAACAGCACCGTGTGGGTTTCGATCGCGATGGCAGTGTTCATCGCCATCGTTCTTTGGAAGGGCGGCGCGCGCGTCGTGGTGGCGATGCTCGATCGGCAGATCGCCGAGATCCGCAAACAGCTTGCGGAAGCAAAGAAACTGCGCGCCGAGGCCGAGGCGTTGCGCGACGAATATGCCCGCAAGATCACCGATGCGGAGAAGAGCGCGGCGGAGATGGCGACGCAGGCCGAGCACGAGGCCGAGGCTCTCGTCAGCCAGGCCCGGGCCGATGCCGCCGAACTGGTGCAACGCCGCGCGAAGATGGCCGAGGACAAGATCGCCGCGGCAGAGCGC
The DNA here is from genome assembly GCF_005502745.1 of Sphingomonas sp. 3P27F8. Taxonomy (GTDB): domain Bacteria; phylum Pseudomonadota; class Alphaproteobacteria; order Sphingomonadales; family Sphingomonadaceae; genus Sphingomonas. The sequence continues at coordinate 308,579 of NZ_SCNL01000002.1, read as the reverse complement.
GCGGCGATCGCCGAGGTGCGCGCCAAGACCGCCGATGCGGCGGCAAAGGCAGCCGCAGCGCTGATCGCCCAGCGCCATGGCGCGGATACCGACAAGGCGCTCGTCGATCGGACGATCGCGGGACTTGGCCGGCCGCACTGAGCGCCACGGCCGGGCTGGATATGAATGCGGGGCGGCCTTGCTGGTCGCCCCGTGTCGTTTGGGCGAGCTTGGACCGGTAAGGACACCCCCATCGGATGAGGTTCCGGGCCAAGCCTGTGCATGCGCTACGCACGGCGCTAGACGGGGTGCATGACAGACCCACGCGAATCGGGCCTTGCCTTTGATCCGAAATATGATGGCAACGGGCTGGTCACGGCGCTTGTCACCGATCGTGTCAGCGGCGACGTGTTGATGGTCGGCCATATGAATGCCGAAGCGCTGGCAGCGACGCTGGCCAGTGGGGAAGCGACCTTCTGGTCGCGCAGCCGCGGCCGGCTGTGGAAAAAGGGCGAGACGTCCGGAAACGTGCTTCGCGTTGTCGAAATGCGGGTCGATTGCGATCAGGACGCGCTATGGCTGATCGCCGATCCGGCCGGGCCAGCCTGTCATACGGGCGCGACGAGTTGCTTCTATCGTCGTGTCGCGGGCGGTGCACTGGAGCGGATCGATTGAGACGGTCTGCGATGGTGCTGCTTTCGGCCTTTGCGATGCTGGGGTGTGGCCGCGCGAGGGATGAAGTTACAAGCGATCGCAACAGCGCGGGCGCTCGCCTCGAACAGGCGGCGGCTGCGGCTGGGATAGTGGCCGACCCGCAGCGGATCGATCCGGTTGGCGCTTATGGCTCCGAGACGGATCGCGCGTGCATTGTGCGCGCTGGCGCCGGTTATCGGATCGGGGCCAGCGTGGATTATGGCGAAGGCCATGGTTGTACCGCCCGGGGTATCGCGAAGGGTGCGGGAAGGCTCAAGGTGTCGCTTGGCCAAGGCTGCCGGTTCGAGGCCCGATCCGATGGCGGAAAGCTCGTCTTCCCGCCGATACTGCCCGATGGCTGCGACCGGATGTGCACCGGGCGCGCGTCGCTCACGGCGCTGGTGGCGGAACGGCTGAGCGGGGCTGAATCCGAGGCCGCTGCGCTGCGCGGACTGGATGGGAGACCATTGTGTTCGTGATTTGCCCAGTTGACGTTAACGTAAGGCGATTGTAGTTTCGCTCAATGTCGAGCGTTGCCGCCTATGCCACGATTCCGTCACTGCCCGATCGCACCAGCTTTACCATCGCCGATCTTGCGAGTGAATTCGACGTTACCGCGCGGGCACTCCGTTTTTACGAGGACGAAGGGCTGATTTCGCCGGAACGGCGCGGCACAGCGCGCATCTATTCGCATCGCGATCGTGCCCGGCTGGCGTGGATATTGCGCGGCAAGCGCGTGGGCTTCAGCCTGGGCGAAATCCGCGAGATGATCGACCTCTATGATATCGGCGACGGCCGTCACACGCAGCGCGCCGTCACCATCGAGCGTTGCCGTGCGCGAATGGCAGCGCTGGACGCGCAGAAAAAAGATATCGACGCAGCGATCGAGGAACTGGGCGAATTCGTTAGCCTGCTCGAATCGGGCGAAACCAAGGAAGCCTGAACAATGCCACAATATGTGCCCCCGGTGCGCGACACGCGCTTCGTGCTCGATCATGTCGTGAAGCTTAACGGCTACACCAATCTGCCCGGTTTCGAGGCTGCGACCCCTGATATGGTCGATGCAGTGCTGGAAGAAGGCGGCCGCTTTGTCGCCGAGGTGCTTTTCCCGATCAACCAGTCCGGCGATCTGGAAGGCTGCACCCGCCATCCGGACGGGTCGGTGACGACGCCGAAGGGTTTCAAGGAAGCCTATGCCAAGTTCGTGGAATCCGGCTGGGGCACGCTCGCCGCGCCGGGGGAGTTTGGCGGGCAGAATATGCCGCACGTCGTTTCCACCGCGTTCCAGGAGTATATGATCTCCTCGAACATGGCTTTCGCGATGTATCCCGGGCTGGCGCACGGTGCGATCGCGGCGTTGCTGGTGAAAGGCTCGCCCGAGCAACAGCGGACCTATCTGCCGAAGATGATCGCCGGCGAGTGGGGCGGGACGATGAACCTGACGGAGCCGCAGTGCGGCACCGATCTCGGCCTCATCAAGACGAAGGCCGAGCCACAGGCAGACGGGTCGTACAGCATCACCGGCACGAAGATTTTCATCTCCGCAGGCGAGCATGACCTGACCGACAACATCATCCACCTCGTCCTGGCCAAGACGCCGGGCGCCCCGGACAGTTCGAAGGGCATCTCGCTGTTCGTGGTTCCCAAGGTTCTGGTCAACGCGGACGGCTCCCTCGGCGACCGCAACGCGGTGTCGTGCGGATCGATCGAGCACAAGATGGGCATCCACGCCAACGCCACGTGCGTGATGAATTATGACGGCGCGAAAGGCTGGCTGGTCGGCGAGGAGATGAAGGGCCTGGCCGCGATGTTCATCATGATGAACGCCGCGCGGCTGGGCGTGGGGCTGCAGGGCCTGGCGGTGGCCGAAACCGCTTATCAGAACGCGGTGCAATACGCTGCCGACCGCCGACAGGGTCGCGCGCTGACCGGTGCGGCCGAGCCGAGCGAGAAGGCTGATCCGCTTTTCGTCCACCCCGATGTTCGCCGGATGCTCATGCATGCCAAGGCCTGGACCGAGGGGCTGCGTGCGCTTTGTCTGTGGGGCGGCCTCCAGGTCGATCTGGAACATGCCGCGGGCACGGAGGAGGAGCGCCAGTCCGCCGCCGATCTGATCGGGCTGCTCACCCCCGTCATCAAGGGTGTCGGCACCGACAAGGGTTATGAAATCGCCACCAACGCGCAGCAGGTCTATGGCGGGCACGGCTACATCCAGGAATGGGGGATGGAGCAATATGTCCGCGATGCGCGGATTGCGATGATCTACGAAGGCACCAACGGCGTCCAGGCGATGGATCTCGTCGGTCGCAAGCTGGCGTCGAACGGGGGGCGCGCGGTGCAGGCCTTCTTCGCGCTGGTCGCGGGCGAGTGTGCGGCGGCGAAGGGGGATGCCGCTACCGCCGAATTCGCAACCCGGCTGGAAAAGGCGCTGGGCGAACTTCAGGCGGCGACGATGTGGTTCATGGGCAACCTCGCCAACCCGAACAACATCGGCGCGGGGGCGGTGCCCTATATGCACCTCACCGGGCTTGTCGCGGTCGGGTTGATGTGGCTGCGCATGGCGACCGCGGCGAGCGAGCTGAAGACGGCCGGGGAGGGCGACGCGGCGTTCCTCGACGCCAAGCTGGTTACCGCGCGATTCTTCGCGGAGCGCATGCTGCCTGAGGCTGGCTCGCTTCGCCGCCAGATCGAGGGCGGCGCGGACGCGGTGATGGCGTTGCCGCCGGAAATGTTCCGCGCGGCGTGAGTGCTGTGGCAAGAGGCGGCCGCTCTGCGGCTGCCTCCTGCCCAATGGTCGATGCACCGCGACCGGGTCGCAGGCATTATTTGCGCCCCGGCAGGTCAGCCGTTGTGTATCGATGCATGGCTTGTCATGCCTCGCGATGACGCGCGCCAACGTGTCACGCCACTCGCGCACGGCGTGGTGCCGGGGACGGGCAATTTTTCCAGCGTTTTCGTTCTCATGCGCGTCAGATGAGGCGCGTATCGTTTACCGTTATGCAGGATCGGCTGGCGCGTCCTTCACTTGGTCAAGCGGCACGAGCAGGGGCTTCCCACCCGCCGTTCCCCGCCATGCTGTAATGCCGTAAACCTTGGCCAGCATCGCATCGGTCAGGACATCGGCGGGTCGCCCGTCGCCGATCAGCCGCCCGTGATCGATCATCAGCAGCCGGTCGCAGAAGCGCGCCGCAACGCTCAGATCGTGGAGGACGACGATCACAAGCGCGCCGCTTTCGGCATGCGCGCGCAGAAGCGCCATGATCTCGAGCTGATGGCTGGGATCCAGCGAGGTCAGCGGCTCGTCCGCGATCAGCGCCTTCGCTTCCGTCGATAACGCCCGGGCCAGCATCACGCGGGCCAGTTCTCCGCCGGAAAGCTCGGTCGCCGTGCGGTTTGCCAGATGGGTCGTGCCGGTGTCTCGCATCGCCTGCTCGATCGCGGCCCGGTCGATTGCGGTGATCCTCGAGAAAGGGCCAAGATGGGGCAGCCGTCCCAGCCCGACCAGACGCGCCACCGTGATCGGCCAGTGGACGGCATAAGCTTGCGGAACGTAAGCTATTCGGCGGGCGAGGGCCGCGGCGGGGATGCCCTCGATATCCTGCGCATCGAGCGTCACGCGGCCGGCGGCGCGGGGAACGAGACCCACCAGCGACCGGGCGAACGTGGATTTGCCTGCGCCGTTGGGGCCGAGGACACCGATCATTTCGCCCCCCGTCATCGACAGGGTGATCCCCTCGATGACCGAAACGCCGCCAAGTCTTACAGACAGCCCCTCCGCCGTCAGCATCACCACAGCCTGCGCTCCCGCAGCAGATGATGAACGAAAACGGGCACGCCGAGAAAGGCCGTCAGTACGCCGAGCTTGAGTGGTGTCGCGGACGGGATGGTGCGGGTGCCGAGATCGGCAACAGTCAGAAGGACTGCTCCCGCCAGCGCAGACGGGATCAATATCGCCGACGGGCTGCGATCTGTAAGCGGACGGATCAGGTGCGGAACGATCAGCCCGACGAAACCGATGCTGCCCGCCACCGCCACCGCCCCGCCGATGCCGATAGCGATCCCCAGCATCAGACGTAGGCGCGTCCGCGCCAGATCGACGCCGAGCGTTTGCGCGGCATCCTCACCCAGAGACAGAGCGTCGAGCGCGCGGCCGTCCCACAACAGCAACGCGAGGCCCAAGATGACGCATGGCAAGGCGATCCACACATCTGCGTAGGACCGATCTTCAAGGCTGCCAAGCAGCCAGGTCGTGATCTCCATGGCGGCAAACGGATTGGGGGCAAGGTTCAGCGCCAGGCTGATCCCGGCGCTGCCCAGCGTACCCACCGCGACCCCGGCCAGAACAAGACTGAGCGTGCTTTCCCCGCGTCGAGACAACCAGGCCAGCGGGAGGAGCGCGATCAGCGCGCCCGCGATCGCGATCATTGGCAGCACGAGCGGGTGCGCGTCCGCAAGCCGCCAGTAGATCACGATCACCGCGCCCAGCGCTGCGACACTCGACACGCCGAGCACACCGGGATCCGCCAGGGGATTGCGGAGATAGCCCTGCATGGCGCCACCACTTGCCCCCAGCATCGCGCCGATCAGCAGCCCGAGCAGCGCGCGCGGCATGCGGAGTTGCAACAGGATCGCGCGGACGACCGGATCGCCGTGCCCGGTCAGGCCTGCCCACAAAGCCGTTGCGGAAAGGTGCGCCGGGCCGAACAGCAGCGAGAGAATTCCTGAGACGATCGTCGCTGCGATCAGCATGGGGATCAGCCACGCCGGATTGCGCGCAGGCGTCTGGTCGGGCACGTGCGGCCTCGTAAGATCGGTCATGCCCGTCACGTTCGTGTCCCGGGCGCATGAGCGAGCCGTAGCGGCGTTGCCGAAGGAAGCCTAGTGCGCATTGCCCATGTCCTGATCGCTGTCGGAGGCCTTGTCTCGATTGGTGCCGGCGCCCCGGCGCCAGTGCCCCAGCGCATCGTTTCGCTCAACATGTGTGCTGACCAGCTGCTGGTCGCACTTGCCGATCCGGGGCAGATCGCCGGTCTCACGGAATGGGCGCGCGATCCGGAGCTTTCGGCGGTCGCCGCGCAAGCCCGGTCGCTGCCGTTCACGCGCCACAGCGCGGAAGAGGTGATGGCGTTGCATCCCGATCTCGTCATCGGCGCGCCATTTCGCATCAAGGCCATTCTGTCTCCAGCGAAGGGGCGTGGCATCAGGATGGTGGAGTTCCCACAGACCGAGCAGGTCGGTGAGATCGAGGCGGCGATCCGTATCATCGCCGACGCCGTGGGCCATCCACAGCGAGGCGCGAGGCTGATCGCACAGATGCGTCGCGATCTTGCCGCGATCGGGCCGCCGCCCGGGCGCGGTCGTGTGGCGGCTTATTACCAGCGACAGGGTTATCTTACCGGAACCGGCACTCTCGTGGATGACATGATGCGACGCGTCGGCCTGGTCAATCTTGCCGGCAGGCTCGGGCGTCCGGCCCTGTCGAGATTGTCGCTTGAGGAATTGGTGCTCGCCAAGCCGGCGTTCGTCATCATGGATAGCGGCACCGGCGTTGCTGCCGACCGCGGTTCGGCTGCGTTGCATCATCCGTTGCTCAACGCTGCGATCCCCGCCGGGCGACGGCTGCACATCCCCGAGGCGTTGATCGTGTGCGGCGGACCGGCATACCCGCGCGCCGTCGCCTTGCTTGCCAGGCAGGTACGGGCTGCCGACCAGCTCGCTCGATGAGGTGAACGACAACGAAAGTCACGCGGGGCGAGCGCGGCAGGCATGATGACATGCATAACGCGACATCCAGAAAACGTGGCCGACCATGCAATCGCAAAAATGGTCGGCCACTGGGGGATCAGAAACGCACCTTCACGCCGCCGTATGCCGCACGGCGCGAGGCGTTGAACGTGAACACCTCCTGGTATTTCGTGTCGAGCAGGTTCTCGACCCGCCCGAACACCTGGATGTGGCTGTTCAGATCATAAGCAGCGTTGAAGTTGACCAGCGTGAACGCCTTCATCGATACCAGCAGCCGGCTGTAATTCGCGTTGAACGCATAGTCGCGCTGACTGCCATTATAACGCACCGTGAGCGTCGCCGTCAGTGGCAGGGCTTCCGGGGCATAGCTGACGTTGACCGAGGCGGTGTTCTTCGGCCGCCGAACCGCCTGCGTGGTAATCGGCACGGGCGATTGGAAGCCGCCGTTGGCGGGCGCCGGCCCGGCAAGCGCATTGATCGTCTGGGGCGCGTTCAGATATGTGTAAGCCGCATCTAAGCGGAAGTCGCGGACCCTGGCCGTGGCGTAAACCTCGACCCCCTCCTGCGTCGTCCTGACGTTATTGTTGTAGCTTTGCTGCAGATAGGCGCCCGTCGCCTGGACGAAAACATAAGTGGTGTCGATTTGATCGATGAAGCGGTTGCGGAAGTATGTGGCTCCGATTTTAGCCGCCGAACCGATAAAGCTCTGCTCGACGCCCGCCTCCCAGCCTTCGGATTTTTCAGGCCGGAGATTGGCATTGCCGATATAGATGCCGTCGGAATAGCCGAACAGTTCCGCCGCAGTCGGCGCCTTGATGCCGGTTCCGTACGCGCCGTGAAGGCGTGTTCCGGTGGGCAGAAGATAGCTGGCGGTGGCACGATAGGTCGCGGCATCCTGGAACAGGCTGTAATGATCGATGCGGGCCGATGCGCCCAGCGCGAGCCGCTCATCGATCGTGACATCATATTGCGCTACATAGCCGGTCGTATCCAGCGTGTGCTTGCTGTTATCGGAAAAGCCGCCCGGCGTCGTATTGCGGAATTCCTGCCGCTCCCAGTCGGCCGCCAGCGTGAAGCGGTTCTTCACCCGCTCATTGCCGAAGCGCACCGTGCTGTTGAACGAGGCGCGATACCGCCGGCCGACATCGCCAAAGGCACGACCGGAAAGTCCGTAGCTGTCTCGCGTGGTGTCGCTCAGCGCGCCGGAGAGTGAATTGCTCCATGCGTCGTCAAACAGCGACCAGCTCGCGCCGACCAATCCGTACCAGCCTTTGTTGCGATATCGGTTCCCCGGCGTGTCAACCGCGGTAATGACCGGATATCCCTGCACGATCGGGGAGGTGGGCGCAATCGCCTGATCATCCAGATCGGCTCTGGTGAGGCTATAACGGCCCACCGCCGTCAATTTGAAATTCGGTGCCGGGGTCCAGTTCACCTTGCCGGTTGCGCCAAGGCTGTCGGAGCCGAGATCGCGGTTGCCTCCGGGCGCGACAGGATAGCCGTCGGTTCGATAATAGGACGAGGATAGCGCATAATCGACGGTGTCACCGACGATTCCCGCAGCGCGACCGCCCGCGGAAATCGTCCCCATCGATCCCCCCTCAATGCGCGCGACGTAACCCGGCCTCTCGCGCCCGGAAAGAGTAGTGTAGCTGATGACGCCGCCGATCGCGTCCGATCCGTAGAGCGAACTCTGCTGGCCGCGCAGCACCTCGATGCGGGCGGCCTCGTCGTTCAGCAGCGTGCCGAAATCATATTCGCCGCTATATGGATCGTCCGCCTTGATCCCGTCGATGAAGACGAGCGTGTGATTGCTTTCCGCGCCCCGAATGCGGACCTGCGTGAGGCCGCCCACGGCGCCGTTGCGGTTAACCGCGACCCCGGGCACGTCGCGCAGTGCATCTGACAGGATCCGGGTTTGCCGGGCCTGCAGATCTGCATCGGTGATGACCGTGACGGACGAGCCGACAAGATCGAGCGGAATGGCATCGCCGGAGCGCGTTGCCGTCACTACGACATCGCCATCGCGCGTTATCGTATCGGTGGTGGAGCCTGCCGCATTATCGTCGGCTGGTGGCGTCTGTCCGCTCTGGGCGTTGGCCTGACCCGCGATGGCGAGCGCGAGCATGGAAACAAGAATGATCTTCATAGGATACCCCCGCGTCGAATTGGCGACGCGGCGGGGCCGTTCTCGCATGCGCGAACGCCGACGAACGCAGGGCGAACGGACGCTCTGTCCGACCTGCGCGCGCCGTTGCGGCCCCAGCCGCACGGTTCGTCGCTCGAACGGAGTAACATCCGTGCTCTGGCCAAACCTTGGACCACAGCATGAGCGACAGCGCCGGAAGGTCTCCTGGCTTGCGGGTCACCGCGCGATGCACGCCTTCCCAGGCTCGAAACCAGCCCAGTGGCTGTCCGGCATCGGCCGGACATGTGCGTCGCGCTATCCGCTCACAGTTGCAAGGACAGCCACGGATTTGGATGGCAGGCCACCCGCACCGCGTTCCGCTTTTTCAGCCTCTTTCAAGGCACCGGCGCGATCTCGGAAACCAGGCTTTCGCCGGGCTTCCGGGGCGCGCACTATCCTAATAGACAACGGGTGCCAATCGATTTCGCGGAAGGGCGCCGATCACGCGTGCAGCGCGATACGCCCGGCATCCGGCCCATCCTCAATAACTACGTGGAAGGCCCAGGACGTGTTCCGCCAGGAACGACAGGATGAGGTTCGTCGAGATCGGCGCGACCTGATAGAGACGCGTTTCGCGGAATTTGCGCTCCACGTCATATTCCTCGGCGAAGCCGAAGCCGCCGTGCGTCTGGATGCAGACGTTCCCCGCCTCGACCGAGGCATCGGCGGCGAGCATCTTCGCCATGTTCGCCTCCGCGCCGTTGGGCTTGCCCGCCTCGTACAGTCGCGCGGCCTCATGCACCATCAGCTCGGCCGCGCGCATGTTGGCATAGGCGCGCGCGATCGGGAAGGAGATGCCCTGGTTCTTGCCGATCGCGCGGCCGAACACATGCCGTTCGCCGGCATAATCGACCGATCTCGTCGTGAACCATTTCGCATCGCCGACGCATTCCGCCGCGATCAGCACGCGCTCCGCGTTCATGCCCGAGAGGATATAGCGAAATCCCTTGCCCTCCTCGCCGAGCAGATTGGCGGCCGGAATGCGCATATTGTCGAAGAACACTTCGGTCGTGGCGTGGTTCATCATCGTGCGGATCGGGCGGATGGTGAGCGATTTGCCGACCACCTCGCGCATGTCGACGATGAAGGTGGAGAGGCCGTCAGTTTTCTTGGCCACCTGATCGCGCGGCGTGGTGCGCGCCAGAAGCAGCATCAGATCGGAATGCTCGGCGCGGCTCGTCCAGATCTTCTGGCCGTTGACGATATACTCATCGCCGTCGCGCACCGCCGTGGTGCGCAGCGCGGTGGTGTCGGTTCCGCTGGTCGGCTCCGTCACCCCGAACGCCTGCAGGCGCAGCTCGCCGGTGGCGATCCTGGGGAGATAGGCGCGTTTCTGCTCCTCCGATCCATGGCGCAAAATCGTGCCCATCGTGTACATCTGCGCATGGCACGCGCCCCCGTTGCAGCCGGCGGCCTGAATCGTCTCCAGGATCGCCGCCGCTGCCGACAGTCCCAATCCGGAGCCGCCATATTCCTCCGGGATCAGCACCGAGAGATAGCCCGCCTCCGTCAGCGCGCGGACGAAGGCGGTCGGATATTCGCGCTTCTCGTCCAGCCCGCGCCAGTATTCGCCGGGAAAATCGGCGCAGAGCTTGCGGACGCCTTCGCGGATCTCAGGGAAGTTCTCTTCGTCAAAGGGGCTTAGGATCATGTGGCGTTATGGCTTTACGAACTTGTAGATGAACTGATCGGTCTTGCCGCGGATCGCGGGATCGAACACCGTCGCGGTGTGCGGATCGGCCGGATTGGCATAGAGCGAACTGCTGGCGGCGAGCCGGAAACCGACGCCGGTGATTTCCTTCTTCGTTGCCTCGGCATCGCCGCGATGCAGCGCTTCGGCAGCGGAGAACGGCGTCTTGCCCGCGCTGCCCACGTGATCCACCACGAGCAGCACCCCGCCTGGCTTCAACGCGTCGAAGAGTTTCTTCGCGATCGTCGCGCCGGCGCCGGCCGGCGATTTGGCAAGATGCAGATCGTGCCAGTTCTCGACGGTGATGATGGCGTCCAGATCCCTCGGAAGTGTAAAGCTCGCCAGCGACTCGCGCACCGCCACAGCATTGGCATAAGGCTTGACCGCGGCATCCTGATCGGTGCCGTAAGCCGCTTTGTAGGCGATGAATTCAGTGGGCTGATAGGCATAGACCTTGCCCTTATCGCCAACCGTCTTCGCCAGGATGCGGGTCCAGTAGCCGCCGCCCATGATGAAATCGGCCACCTTGTCGCCGGGCTTTATGCCCGTGAAGGCGAGCAGTTCGGCGGGATGGCGAGCGGCATCGCGCTCCACATCCTTGGCGGGCCGCGCGGGATCGGCGAGCGCGGCGTGCACCGCGTGATCGCCCATGTTGTGCGTCTCGTGCTGGGCGAAAGCGGGCGCGGCGAGCAGCAGCGCGGCGCAAGCGGTGGCAGTGGCGAATCGCATCGGGATTATCCTCTCCTGTCCTGAGCCCGCTCTATCACATTGCTGGCGACGGCAAGCGCCCCTAGATTCGGTGCGATGTCTTCTTATGGCCCCCCCGATCGCTTCAATGAGGAAAAGGCGACCTACGCCGTTCGCGGCGCGGATGCGCCCGATCTGGAGGGCGGCGTCGCGGCGATACGCAATGTGGTGCAGACGCTGCCGCAGAAATCCGGCGTCTATCGGATGCATGATGCGCGCGGCGACGTGCTCTACGTGGGCAAGGCCCGTGCGCTGAAGAACCGCGTGTCCAACTATACGCAGGTCGAGCGGCTGCCGCGCCGGTTGCAGCGGATGGTCGCGCTCACCCGGTCGATGACGATCGTGACCACGAATAACGAGGCTGAGGCGCTGCTGCTCGAGGCGCAGCTCATCAAGCGGTATCGCCCGGCCTATAACGTGCTGTTGCGCGACGATAAATCATTCCCGTTCATCCTTTTGCGTGCCGATCATGAGTTTCCGCGCATCCAGAAGCATCGCGGTGCGCGGCGCGCGAAGGGGGATTATTACGGCCCGTTCGCCAGCGCCGGCAGCGTCAACAACACGCTCAACGCGCTCCAGAAGTTGTTCCTTCTGCGAAGCTGCACCGACGGCTTCTTCAAGACGCGCGACCGTCCATGCCTCCTCTATCAGATCAAGCGCTGCTCGGCGCCGTGCGTGGGGCGGATCGATCCAGCAGGTTACGCCGAGCTGATGGCGGATGCGAAGAAGTTTCTCTCCGGCAAGACAACCGACGTTCAGGCCAAGCTCGGCGCGCAGATGACGGCCGCAGCGGAGGCGATGGACTTCGAGCAGGCCGCTGTACTGCGCGATCGGCTGAAGGCGCTTACCTTCATTCAGGGCAGCCAGTTCATCAACGCCGAGGGGGTGGGCGACGCGGATATATTCGCGTTAGCCAGTCATGAGGGGGTGATCGGCATCCAGGCGTTCTTCATTCGTGGCGGGCAGAACTGGGGCCACCGCAGTTTCTTCCCCACGCATACTGCCGACGTGCCCGAAGACGAGGTTCTCCAGCAGTTCCTGATGCAATTCTATGAGGAGGTGCCCCCGGCGCGCAATGTTCTGGTCGACCGGGCGGTGCCGGAAGCGGCACTCCTGGCGGAGGCGCTGACCGACGTCGCCGGCCGCAAGGTGGTGATCGAGGTGCCGCAGCGCGGCACCCGGCGACGGCTCATGGACCAGGCGAAGCGAAATGCGGAGGAGGCGCTCGAACGCCGGCTCGCGGAGAGCACGACGCAGGCGAAGCTCAACCGCGAGGTCGCCGAGCTGTTCGGGCTGGCCGAGCCGCCGCAGCGCATCGAGATCTACGATAACAGTCATATCCAGGGCACGAACGCGCTGGGCGCGATGGTGGTCGCGGGCCCGGAAGGCTTCCGCAAGGGGCAGTATCGCAAGTTCAACATCCGCGACAAGAATACCGTCCCCGGCGACGATTTCGGGATGATGCGCGAGGTGCTGACACGCCGCTTCGCCCGCGCGCTGGAGGAAGATCCCGATCGGGACGGCGAAACCTGGCCGGATCTCGTGCTGCTCGATGGCGGGCGCGGGCAACTCAATGCGGCGAAGGCGGTGCTGGAGGAACTCGGAATCGAGGATATCTGCATGGTCGGCATCGCCAAGGGGCCGCATCACGGGCGGGAGGGGCGCGAGGTTTTCCATCTTATGGACGGCCGGGAATTCACCCTGCCGGTGAATGCGCCGGTGCTATTCTATCTCCAGCGTCTCCGCGACGAGGTGCACCGTTTCGCGATCGGCGCACATCGCGAAAAACGCGCAAAGGCAATGGGCGCGAGCCCGTTGGATGAGGTGCCGGGCATCGGCCCGGCGCGGAAGAAGGCGCTGCTGATGCATTTCGGCACCGGGCGGGCCGTGCGCAACGCGAGCCTTGAGGATCTTCAGAAGGCGCCTGGTGTGTCAGCTGCCGTGGCGAGGCAGGTATATGATTTCTATCATGCGAAATAGCGCCGCCGCTGGCCACGCCATTGGGCCGGTGTGCACCTTTGCGGTTTGTTCATCCCCGGAACATATATCCCGCGCAGATGCACGTTTTCCTGACGATCGACACCGAGTTGAGCTGGCGGCATCACGCCGCCGGGCTATCGGCTGCCGGCGTCGTGATGCGCTCGCTCGAACCCGCCGATGTAGGCATCACGCACCAGCTCGATGTGCTGGCGCGGCACCGGCTGAAGGCGACATTCTTTGTCGATCCGATGCCGGCGCTGGTCTATGGCATCGAGCCAATCCGCACGGTGGTGAAGACGATCCTCGCCGCCGGGCAGGAAGTGCAGCTTCATCTTCACCCTAACTGGCGCGGCGCCTCGCTCGACGATCGTGAGCGGCACGGCGGCTTCGAGTTGAGTGGCTTTTCCCGCGAGGAGCAGCGCGCCCTGATTGTCCGCGCGATGGCGCTGCTGGTCGAGGCCGGCGCGCCGATGCCGATCGCCTTTCGTGGCGGCAGCTACGCCGCGAATGACAATACACTGGCGGCGCTGGCGTCCCTCGGGTTCGCTTATGACAGCAGCCACAATGGTGCCGAGCATCCGTGGCCAAGTGCGATCGATCTTCCGCCGATCCAGATCGCGCCGGTCGCCCGGCTCGGTATTGTCGAGGTGCCCGTCACGGTGATCGAGGATCAGCCGGATCAGCGCCGCCCGTTTCAGGTGTGTGCGCTGTCGATCCGCGAGCAGACCGCCGCGCTCGATCATGCGGTGGCGGCCGGGCATGTCGCCACAACCATCGTCGGCCATAGTTTCGAACTCGCGGTGCGCAATGGCACGCGGCCAAACATGATCCATGCGCGCCGGTTCGCGCAATTGTGCGAACTGCTGGATGCGCGCCGTTTGGAGGCGCCGACGGTGCATTTCCGTGATCGTCCTGACATGCCGCTCGGCCGGCCGGATCAGCCGCTTCCCCCGCATTACAGCCGTCGTCGCCTGCGACAGGTGGAGCAGGCGTGGTCGAACATCATCGAGGAGCGCGCGGTGTGAGCGCCAGTGCGCTCCGGCTCCAGATCGGTGCCCGCACCATTGCCGAAGTGCCGCGACGCTTGCGCCGGGTGGCGCTGTCGCTCGATCAGGCGCTCGGGGCGGAGCTGCCCGAACTTCCGCCGCTTGATAGCGCCGAGCATGGTTATCTGCTCACCTCACTGCCGGATGCGCTGTCACCTTCGTGGCCGGGCATCGCGTTCGTCCGCCAGCGCTACATCCGCTATTTTGTCGATCTCCGGGCGGGCGAGGCGGCGTGGCTGGCGGGACTGTCCGGCAACGCCCGCGCGACGATGAAGCGCAAGGAAAAGAAGCTCGCGGCCGCGAACGGCGGAACGCTGGACGTGCGCCGCTACCGTACGCCTGCCGAGCTGGCCGAATGTCATCCACTGGCGCGAGCCGTGTCCGAAACGACTTATCAGGAACGGTTGCTCGGTTCCGGGCTGCCCGCCGATCCGGCGCACGGGCAGGCGCTGGCGGCCGAAGACGGGGTCCGCGCGTGGCTGCTGTTCCTGCGTGACGTACCGATCGCGTATCTCTGGTGCGGCGCGGATGGGAATACGTTGCGCTACGATCATGTTGGGCACGATCCGGTGCACGGCGCACTTTCTCCCGGCAGCGTGCTGATGGCGGTCGCGCTGGCGGATCTGTTCGGCGATCGCTTCCGCCGGTTCGACTTCACCGAGGGCGAGGGGCAGCACAAGCGCGCGTTCGCGAGCGGCGGCATCCGCTGCCGCGATCTGCTGCTGCTGCGACCCACGCTCGCCAATCGCGCGGTGGTCGCAGCGGTTAGCGGGTTCGACACCACGATGCGGCTCGCCGCGCGCGCCGCGCGGACGCCGGCACTCGCCAGGATCGCGCGCCGCCTCCGACGCGCCTGAGCGATGGCGCGGTGCGCCGCGCCGTCTTACATATCGCTGATGCACCTGGTTGCCGATGCCATCGTTCTCGCCGTTCGTGCTCATGGCGAACATGGTGCGGTCGTACGTGCGCTCACCGCGTCGGATGGGGTTCAGCCCGGCTATGTGCGCGGCGGGCGCTCGCGGCGGATCGGGCCGGTGCTCCAGCCGGCGAACCTGATCCGTGGCGAATGGCGCGCGCGCAGCGATGACCAGCTTGCCGCGCTGACCGTGGAACTGCTGCACAGCCGCGCCGGATTGTTCGCCGCGCCGCTGCCCGCCGCCGCGATCGAGTGGCTGAGTGCGTTAACTGCGGTGACGCTGCCTGAGGCGCAACCCTTTCCCCGTCTTCACGATGCGCTTGCCGGGGTATTGGACGCGATCGAGGCGGCCCCGGCCGCGCGCGGTTGGGCGGGGAGCGTTGCACGGTATGAGCTATTGCTCCTCGCCGAGCTCGGCTTCGGCCTGGATCTCTATCGGTGCGCGGTGACGGGGGAGGCGGGTGATCTCGCCTTCGTCAGCCCGAAAAGCGGCGCGGCGGTGAGTCGTGCGGCGGCGACCGGCTACGAATCGCGGCTGTTCGCGCTGCCGCCATTTCTCCGCGAGGGCGGCGAGGCAGGGTGGAGCGATGTGCTCGCGGCACTTGACCTGACCGGCCATTTTCTGGCGCGCGACATTCTCGTCGATCGCCGCGCCGAGCTCCTCGTCGCACGCGGGCGCCTGCTCGATCGGCTGAAAAGGGTGGTTGCCTGATCGCACGCAGCGCCTAAGAGCACGCGCGAACGAAAGGGACATTCATGGCAGTGATCGCGATCCTCGCCGGCGACGGCATCGGCCCCGAAGTGACCATCGAGGCGAGGCGGGTGATCGAGGCACTCGGGCTCGGGCTTTCGTTTGAAGAGGCGCTGGTGGGCGGTGCCGCCTATCATGCGACCGGCCATCCGTTGCCGTCCGAAACGCTGGCGGTGGCGCGGCGCGCGGACGCGATCCTGTTCGGCGCGGTCGGCGATCCCGGCTGCGACGGGCTGGAACGTCATCTGCGCCCTGAACAGGCGATCCTCGGGCTGCGCAAGGAGCTCGCCCTGTTCGCCAATCTGCGCCCCGCCAAGCTGTTCGCCGGGCTGGAGGATGCGTCCGCGCTCCGCCCGGAAGTGGCGCGGGCGATCGATCTGCTGATCGTTCGCGAACTGAACGGCGATGTATATTTCGGCGAGAAGGGCATGCGCACCACGTCGGCCGGCCTGCGCCAGGGATATGACGTGATGAGTTACGACGAGGCAGAGGTGCGCCGTATCGCGATCGCGGGATTTGAAGCGGCGCGCCGGCGGCGCAACAGATTGTGCTCGGTGGACAAGGCCAATGTGCTCGAAACGTCGCAGCTCTGGCGCGATGTGGTGATCGAGACGGCGGCGGATTACGCGGATGTCGAGCTGACGCACATGTATGTCGATAACGCGGCGATGCAGCTTGTGCGCAATCCCGGACAGTTCGACGTGATCGTCACCGGCAACCTCTTTGGTGATATCCTGTCCGATCAGGCATCGATGTGCGTGGGGTCGATCGGGCTGCTGCCGTCGGCCTCCCTCGATGCAGCCGGCAAGGGGCTGTACGAGCCGATTCATGGCTCCGCGCCGGATATCGCGGGGCAGGGGAAGGCGAACCCCTGCGCGGCGATCCTTTCCGCCGCGATGATGCTGAGGCACTCGCTCAAACTGGCGGATGCGGCCGATCGCGTCGAGGCGGCGGTGGCGAAAGCGCTGGCGGCTGGCAAGCGCACCGGGGATATCGGGGGCGCCTGCTCCACGCGCGAAATGGGCGATGCGGTCGTGGCGGCGCTGTAACCGGGGTCAGATCCAGGACGGCAGCCATGTCCAGTAATGGAAGGCCGCCGGGCCGCTGAGCGCCGTCGCCGATAGCACGGGAAAGAAATAGACCGCCATCGCGAGCGCCGCCATTGCAAAACGCCGGTCCCACCGCGCGCGCTGCGATCGCCAGTGATCGAAGGCGGCGGCGATGGCGATGACGATGAAGATGCTCGAAGGGTAATAATAATAATAGAAGCCCAGCGATTTGGGAATGATCGCGAAGATCCCGACGCTAGCCACCCACAACGCGAAAGCGGCGAGCAGCCGGGTGTCACGCTTTTTCATCCAGCCCCACAGGCATGCCGCCACCGCGACCAGGCCGCCCCACATCACCACCGGATTGCCGATCATCAGGATGCCACGCTGCGCGCCATCTACCGGTTCGTAAAGATACCAGATCGGGCGGATCAACAGCGGCCACGTCCACCAGCTCGACTGGTATATGTGCGAAGGCAACACCTGAACCTGCTGCGCAAACATGTATTTCTGAAGCGGTAGCAGACCTCGCCACGACAGCGGCTCCACGGCGAAGTGGAAGAGCGGCAGGAAGGTCGCGAAATAAATGACGACCGAAATCGCGCCGAGCGTCGCGAGCGCGGGCAGCGCATGGAGCCCCGGCCAGCGCCGCGCATCCCCCCGCTTCAGCACCAGGAAAGCGATGCCGGCGAACGCGACATAGGGCGCAGCGGCCCATTTGCATGCGGTCGCCGCACCCAGCAGCGCGCTTCCCGCCATCCACTTTCCCCAGCCGCCGCGCCGCATCGCCCAAGCGATCATGGCGATCGCGGCGGTCAGAAATGCCGCCATGAAGCCGTCCAGCGTGGCGACTCTGGCCTGCACGAAGATGGTGAAGTTCAGCAGCGCCAGCACGCCTGCGAACAGGCTGGCACGCAGCCGTCCCGTCATCAACTGGACGATCGCGAAGACCGCCACCACCGTCGCCGTGCCGGCAAATGTGGACATGAAACGCCACCCGACCGGCGTATCGCCCAGCATGTGGATGCCGAGCGCGATCAGTTCCTTTGCGAGCGGCGGATGCTCCAAATTGAGCAAGCGCGACTGTTCGAGGAACGTCCGAGCCGCCGGCACATAATAGATTTCGTCGAACACCATCTTGTGCGGCACCGCGACACGCACGAGGAACAGCGCCTCCGCGACGGCGCCGAGCAGGATGGCGACCGGCACGGGGCTTCGGGGAAACCACGAAGGGCTTGCACTGCGGTTTTCGCTCATCGGCGCCGGTCTAACGCCGTGTATCGCATCGGCAAGCCCGTGGACCTTGCGGTGGCCAATGGTTGTCGGGCAAAGGGCTGGCCATGAAACGCCGCTCCGGACAAGACCGCTCGATCACCGCCAACTGGCGCCCCGCTACTCGCGCGATCCGTGGCGGCACGATGCGTTCGGAATTCGGCGAGACATCCGAAGCCTTGTTCCTCACCTCCGGCTACGCTTATGACTGCGCCGGGGATGCCGCCGCGCGTTTCGCCGGCGAGCAGGAGGGGATGACCTATTCCCGCTTGCAGAATCCCACCGTGCAGATGCTCGAAGAGCGCATCGCGCTGCTGGAAGGGGCAGAGGCGTGCCGCACGATGGCGACGGGCATGGCCGCGATGACGGCCGTTCTGCTCTGCCAGCTTCAGACCGGCGATCATGTCGTGGCCGGTCGGGCTGCGTTCGGCTCGTGCCGCTGGCTTGTCGATTCGCTCCTGCCGAAATTCGGCATCGCGACCACGGTGGTGGATGCGCGTGATCCGCAGGCGTTCGTCGATGCGGTGCGCCCGGAGACCAAGCTGTTCTTCTTCGAGACGCCCGCCAATCCGACAATGGATATCGTGGATCTGCGCGCGGTGTGCGGGATTGCGCGCGAAAGGGGGATCACCTCGGTGGTCGACAACGCTTTCGCCACTCCGGCGCTCCAGCGGCCGATGGAGTTCGGCGCGGACATCACCGCCTACTCCGCTACCAAGATGATGGATGGGCAGGGCCGCGTCCTGGCGGGTGCGGTATGCGGGACGAAGGATTTCGTCGAGAATACGCTGCTGTCCTTCACCCGCAACACGGGGCCGACGCTCTCCCCGTTCAACGCCTGGGTGGTATTGAAGGGGCTTGAGACGCTCGATCTGCGTATTCATCGCCAGTCCGAAAGCGCGGTGAAGGTTGGACGTTTCATGGAAGGGCGTGTGCCGCGTGTCCTGCATCCGGGGCTGAACAGTCACCCGCAGCATGATCTCGCCATGTCGCAGATGGACGCGACCGGCCCGATATTCGCGTTCGAGGTCGATGGCGGCCGCAAGCAGGCGCATGCCCTGCTGGATGCGCTGCAACTGATCGACATCTCGAACAACATCGGCGATTCGCGCTCGCTGATGACCCATCCGGCCTCGACCACGCACAGCGGCCTCGCTGAGGATCGCCGGGTGGAGATGGGCGTGACGGAAGGGATGCTCCGCGTGAATGTCGGGCTGGAGGATGTGGACGATCTGATCGAGGATCTCGATCAGGCGCTGAGAGCGGCCGGCCTGTGAAAGCGCTATTTCCCCATGACGAGACGACCGATGGGGTGACAGTGCGTGTCGCCGTCAGCTATCTGCCCGAACAGTCGGAGCCGTCGCGGGGGCGCTGGTTCTGGGCGTATCACATCCGCATCGAAAATGCCGGCGGGCGAAACGTGCAGCTTCTGTCGCGCCACTGGGTCATCACCGATGCGCGCGGCGCGCGCCACTCGGTTGAGGGGGAGGGTGTGGTCGGGGAGAAACCGGTGATCGCTCCCGGCGCCAGTTATAATTATGTCTCCGGCTGCCCGCTGGCCACCTCGTCTGGGGCGATGCAGGGCAGTTACCGTATGATCGGGGAGGATGGCGTGATGTTCGATGTCGCGATCCCGAAATTTGCGCTGCTGGCGCCGGCGGTGGGCGCATGAAGCGGACGCATCTGCCGTTGAACGGGCTGCGCGTGCTCGATGCGGCGGCGCGCCATCTGTCTTTCACCCGTGCGGCGGATGAACTCGCGGTCACGCCGGCGGCGGTAGGCCAGCAGATACGTGCGCTGGAGGATACGCTCGGCGTCGTCCTCTTCCGCCGCACCACCAAGGGCCTCGAACTCACCCCGGAGGGCGAGGCAGGGCTGGTGGCGCTGCGCGACGGCTTCCTCCATTTCGAGGAATCGGTGCGCGCGATGCAGGCGGGCCAATCGTCCAAATCGCTCACGATTGCCGCGCCACGCGACGTGACGCAGAAGTGGCTGATGCCGCGCCTTGCTGAAATCGCACGGAGCGATGGCGAGATGCGCTTTATCCTCGTCGCCGCCGATGATGTGATCGATTTCACCGAAGCCAATCTCGATCTCGCGGTGCGTTGGGGGGAAGGCCCCGGCGCGCATGAGGGAGAAGCGCTCGAAAGCGAAGGGATGATTACGGTCGAGCGTCC
This sequence comes from Sphingomonas sp. 3P27F8, assembly GCF_005502745.1. Classification (GTDB taxonomy): domain Bacteria; phylum Pseudomonadota; class Alphaproteobacteria; order Sphingomonadales; family Sphingomonadaceae; genus Sphingomonas. The sequence goes on along the minus strand of NZ_SCNL01000002.1, from coordinate 288,346 downwards.
CGGCGGCGCGGCCAGTGATGTGCGTATCGGCTGGGCGGGCTGCGGCGCGGAGGATGCCTCCTCCCCGGTTCGCGTCGCTGATGCCGGGCTGGCGATCGATGCCGCCGCCGAGGGGCTGGGCCGTGCGACCGTGCCGGAATTGCTCGCGGCGCGGGATCTCGCCGCCGGGCGCGTGGTACGCGTGGGCGAGGCCAGATTGTCGCGGCTTGGTTATTGGCTCGTCGCGCCGTTGCCCCAATGGCGGCAGAGGAAGGTGCAGGCGCTCGTCGACGCGCTCACCGCCTGATGACCCCTCAAATTTGAAGCCGGCGCCGCGTTGGGCTATCGCGCGGGCAAACCCGGCACCTGAACGGATACCATGACACTTTATTCCCGCTTTGCCGCTCATATTGATGCGGCGCTCGACGCTTTGGTTGCTGCCGGCGCGTTGCCGGCCGATCTCGATCGCCGCAACGTGACCGTCGAGCCGCCCCGCGATCCCGGCCACGGCGATCTCGCGACCAATGCGGCGATGGTATTGGCCAAGGCCGCCACGGCAAATCCGCGCGCGCTGGCCGAGCGGATCGCGGGCGAATTGCGCCGGCTGGATGAAGTGGCGGCGGTCGAAATCGCCGGCCCCGGCTTCATCAATATGCGGCTTACCGACGACACGTGGCGCGCGGAGCTTTCCGCGATCCGCGATGCGGGTGGCGATTACGGCCGCTCGCAGCGCGGGCACGGCACGCGCGTCAACGTCGAGTATGTTTCCGCCAACCCTACCGGGCCGATGCACATGGGGCATTGCCGTGGCGCCGTGGTGGGCGACGCGCTGGCCGCGCTGCTGGAGTTCGCCGGTCACGAGGTGACGCGCGAATATTATGTCAACGACGCCGGCGGCCAGGTCGACGTGCTCGCCCGGTCCGCGCACCTGCGTTATCGCGAGGCGCTGGGCGAGGAGATCGGCGCGATCCCCGAGGGGCTGTATCCGGGCGATTATCTCATTCCGGTCGGGCGCAAATTGGCCGACGAATTCGGCGATCGTTTTGTAAACGCGCCGGAAAGCGACTGGCTGGCGTTGTTCCGCACCCGTGCGGTCGATGCGATGATGGCGCTCATCAAGGCGGATCTCGCGCTGCTCGGCATTCATCACGCGGTTTTCGCCTCCGAGGCGGCGTTGCAGGCGGCTGGCAAGCCGGAGGCGGCCGAGCAATGGCTGCGGGAACGCGATCTTGTTTACGACGGGGTGCTGGAAGCGCCGAAGGGCGAGACGCCGGAGGATTGGGAGCCGGTGGAACTGCCGCTGTTCCGCTCCTCGAAATTCGGCGACGATCAGGATCGCCCCATCAAGAAGTCGAATGGCCAATGGACTTATTTCGGTGCCGATCTCGCCTATCATTTCCAGAAGGCGCAATCGGCGGACGAACTGATTGACATCTGGGGCGCGGATCATGCTGGCACAGTCAAGCGGATCACCGCCGCCGTCGCTGCGCTTACCGAGGGCAAGACGCGCTTCGACGTGAAGCTCGTTCAAATGGTGCGCCTGTTGCGTGGCGGCGAGCCGGTGAAGATGTCCAAGCGCGCCGGAAATTTCGTAACGCTGGCGGATGTCGTGCGCGAGGTCGGGCGCGACGTCGTGCGGTTTACCATGCTCACGCGGCGTTCCGACGCGCAGATGGACTTCGATTTCGCCAAGGTGGTGGAAGCATCGAAGGACAATCCGGTCTTTTATGTCCAGTACGCCCATGCCCGGATCGCTTCGCTGCATCGCCGGGCGGCGGAAGCGGGGATCGACGCGTCCAGCCCCGATCTGTCCCGTCTTGATACGGAAGAGCTGGCCCTCGTGAAGCTGGCGGCCCAGTTTCCGCGCGTTGTGGAAACGGCGGCAACGGCGCGGGAACCGCACCGTGTTGCCTTCTATCTCTATGATTTGGCGGCCGCTTTCCATTCATTGTGGAATGTTGGTAATGATCGGCCCGATCGCCGCTTTCTCGTCCCGGAAGATGCGGAATCGAGCGCTGCACGACTGCTCTTGGCGGACGGGTGTGCGCAAATTATCCGGAACGGGTTGTCCATCATGGGGGTGGAGGCAGTCGCGGAGATGTAGGCCATGACGGGCATTGAGAAGGTCGATCACAGCAATCTCGATCGACTGCCATGGTTGGAGTCGGCAGAGCTTGAGGATGACGGTGGCCCGGGAGCTGTGCGGACCATCGGGTACGTCGCCCTGGGTCTTGTGCTGCTCGCGGCGCTGATCTTCGGCGTGTACAAGGTGCAGCATCGCGCAGCATCCGTTGATGGCAATGGCGCTCTCATCAAGGCCCCGGTCGGCGATTACAAAATCAAGCCGGAGGAGCCGGGTGGCCTGAAGGTGAGCGGCGAGGGCGATTCGGCGATTGCCACCAGCGCCGGCGCGAATTCGTCCGCGGCGATCGATCTGAAGGCTGTGCCCGAAACGCCGATCGATGGGCACCGGACCGAGGCCAGGCCCGTACCGGAATCGACTGGCGGCGCGCGCAAGATCGCCAGCGAGATTCCACGTTCCGCGCCGAAACTGAAAGCGGCCGAGCCGGTCTCGGCGCCGCGGGCCGCAGTGCCGGGCGAGGGTTCGGGCGGGGCGCTTGTCCAGCTGGGCGCTTTCCCGAGTGAGGCCGTGGCGAATGCGGCCTGGAGCGCGCTCGCCAAGCGGTTCGGCTATCTCGCGACGCTTGGCAAGTCGGTGCAGGCTGCGGATGTGAACGGGCGGAAGGTATACCGGCTGCGCGTCAACGCCGGCAGTGCGGATGCCGCTTCCGATATCTGCGGCCGGCTCAAGGTAGCGGGTGAGCGCTGTTTTGTGACGAGCTGAGGCGGGGTCGGCGCTATCGCCGCTTCCCCGGCACGGGTGGCGGCGGTATCGATCCATTATGAAGCCTGTGATCTTCGGCCTTTCAGGGCCGACCCTGACCGATGACGAGCGCGCCTTCTTCCGTGAGGCGCAGCCCGCCGGCTACATCCTGTTCAAGCGCAATGTGGTCGACCGACAGCAGCTGCGTGCGTTGACCGATTCGCTGCGCGGCCTGGAAGGGCGCGGCGATGTCGCAATTCTCGTCGATCAGGAGGGCGGCCGTGTCGCCCGGCTCGGCCCGCCGGAATGGCCGGCATTTCCCGCCGGGCCGCTGTTCGACGCGCTTTACGAGCGGGCGCCGATCTCCGCGATAGAGGCGGCGCGCGCCAATGCGCATGCGATCGGATTGATGCTGGCCGAAGTGGGGATCACCGTCGATTGCCTGCCGCTGCTTGATATCGCGCGTCAGGGGACGACGGAGGCGATCGCGTCGCGCGCCTATGGCCATGAGCCCAAGCGGGTCGCAGCGATGGGGCGCGCGACGCTGGAGGGGCTGGCGGCCGGCGGCGTCGTCGGTGTCGTCAAGCACATGCCGGGCCACGGGCGCGCGATCGTTGATTCGCATTATGATCTCCCGCGGGTCGCCGCGAGCGATGCAGAACTCGATGAGGATCTAGCCCCTTTTCGCGCGCTGGCCGGTGCGCCGATGGGGATGACCAGCCATATTGTGTTCGACGCATGGGATCACGAACGCCCGGCGACGCTTTCGCCGATCGTCATCGAAGAGGTTATCCGTCGCCGCATCGGCTTCGACGGGCTGCTGATGACCGACGATATCGATATGAAAGCGCTCTCCGGCACGGCGGCCGACAAGGCCGCGGGGGCGATCGCGGCGGGATGCGATATCGTGCTCGATTGCTGGGCGCGAATGGATGAAATGGTCGATATCGCCGGCCGGCTCGGCGAGATCGCGGACTCGTCACGCATCCGGCTAGACCGGGCTATGGCCAGCGTCGGAAGCGCTGAGGGCGACATACCGACGCTGCTGGCCAAGCGCGACGCATTGCTGGAAATCCTCGGCGCGGCGTAACGGCACGCGCCGTCGGTCAGATCGCTCCCGAGAACGTATCGCATTGCGCCGGATCGCCTGAATCCAGACCCCGCTTCAGCCAGGCCTGGCGTTGCGCGGACGTGCCGTGGGTGAAGCTGTCTGGCATCACGCGGCCTTGCGCTTCCTTTTGCAGCGTATCGTCACCGATCGCCTGCGCGGCCGTCATGCCTTCCTGCACGTCGCCGGGATCGAGCCGGTCGCGATTTTGCGCGGCCCACACGCCGGCATAGCAATCCGCCTGCAATTCAAGCCGAACCGACAGGCGGTTACCCTCCACGTCGCTCGCGCGCGCTTGCTGCTGGCGAACTTGCTCGGATGTGCCGAGCAATTTCTGGATATGGTGGCCAAATTCATGGGCGATCACATAATCCTGCGCGAAATCGCCCGCCGCGTGAAAGCGATCCTGCAATTCGCGGAAGAAGCTGGTGTCGAGGTAGATGCCCTGATCGGTCGGGCAGTAGAAAGGGCCCATCGCCGATTGCGCGGCCCCGCAGCCCGATTGGCCACGCCCCGAATAGAAGACCAGCGTGGGCTGCTGGAAACGCTCACCGGAGCGCGAGAAGATCGCCGCCCAGGTCTTGTCCGCCGAACTGAAGGCGTTGCAAGCCGAGCGGCTCGATTCGTCGAGCGAGCAGGCTGTGGTCGCGCTTCCCGAGCCGGAAGAGCGCGCGCCTGTCTGTATCTGGGCTGTGCCGCCGACCCCGCCGCCCAGCATCGAGCCGAGGTTGCCCAGCCCGCCAAACACCGCAAGCAGCAGCAGCACGACGACGATGCCGCCGCACCCGAAGCGGCTGCCGATCAGCGGCAGCAACCCCAGCAGCAGCCCGCCACCGCTACCGCCTCCGCCGCCGAAGCTCTGGCCGCGCTGATCCTCGACATTGATGTTCGGATCGAAATCGTCGAGCCGCATCGCGCCTTCCCCTTTTGTTTCGGCCTTCCGCGACCATGAATGCGCGAGATGGACGGGCGGTTGCAAGCGTCGCGCTTGATCGCGGGCGCGGGGCCGTGCAGGAACGTGGCATGGCCGATATGGAATCCCGCCGGCGCCGCGCGCGGGCATTGCCGCTGCCCGATACGGTGGCGCTGGTGCTTCAGGGCGGCGGCGCGCTCGGCAGCTATCAGGCCGGGGTGATCGAGGCCCTGTCCGCCGCCCAGATCGAGCCGGACTGGATCGCCGGTATCTCGATAGGCGCGGTTAACGCGGCGATCGTCGCGGGCAACCCGCCCGAACGGCGGGTGGAGCGGCTGCGGCAGTTCTGGGATCAGGCTACGAGCTGGCTGCCCAGTTTTCCGATCCTGCCCGATGACATGGTACGCGAGTTGATTCACGAATGGTCGGCCGGCTTCGTGGCGATGGCGGGCGTGCCGGGCTTTTTCGGCCCGCGCTTCCTGCCGCCCTTCATGGCGGTGCCAGGAACGCCGGAGGGGATGAGCTTCTACGATTCGACCCCGCTGAGGGACACGCTCGACGCGCTGGTCGATTGGGAACGCCTGAACGACGGCCCGATCCGGCTATCGGTGGGCGCGGTCGATGTTGAGAGCGGCAATTTCCGCTACTTCGACACGGAGGATGAGCGGCTCGACGCGCGTCACATAATGGCATCGGGCGCGTTGCCGCCGGGGTTGCCCCCCGTCGAGATCGACGGGCGCTGGTATTGGGATGGGGGCCTCGTATCGAATACTCCGCTTCAGCACGTGCTCGATAACCAGCGTGAGGAGATGGTCGTCTTTCAGGTCGATCTCTTTTCCGCTGCCGATAAACGGCCGCGCACCATCATGGATGTGCTCGCGCGCGCCAAGGAGATCACCTTCTCCAGCCGCACCCGCCAGATCACCGATCAGCTGATGAAGCTGCGCAAGGAACGCGAGCTGGTGCGGCGCGTGCTCGCCAAGCTGCCGGCGGAGCTGCGCGACGATGCCGAGGTGGAGGCGCTGACGGTGATGGCGGCCGAGCAGCCGGTGAGCCTCGTCCACCTGATCTATCGCGCGAATGCCTGGGAGGGCGGGGCGCGCGATTTTGAATTTTCCACCCGCACGATGCGCGAGCACTGGGCGGCGGGGCAGGCGGCAGTAGAGGCGACGATGGCCAATGCAGAGCTGGTCGCCGAGAACATTCTTACCGGCCGAACGGCGGCCTTCGATCTGGCGAGATAGGAGTAATCATGTTTCTGAAGGGCAAGAGCGCGATCGTCACCGGATCGACATCCGGCATCGGCCTCGCGATCGCCAAGGCGCTCGCGGGTGAGGGGGCAGCCGTGGTCATCAACGGTTTTGGTGATGCGGCGGCGATCGAGAAGGAGCGCGCCGGCCTGGAAGCGATCAGCGGTGCGCAGGCGCTCTACGACGCGGCCGACATGACAAAGCCCGACCAGATCGAGGCGATGATCCAGCGCGCGCATGAAAAGCTTGGCGGCCCGGACATCGTCGTCAACAATGCAGGCATCCAGCATGTCGCGCCGGTCGATGAGTTTCCGATCGAGAAATGGGATGCGATCATCGCGATCAACCTGACCAGCGCGTTTCACATGATGCGTGTTGCGGTGCCCCTCATGCGCGCAAGGAAATGGGGGCGGATCATCTCAACCGCATCGGCGCACAGCAAGGTCGCCAGCCCCAACAAGTCGGCCTATGTCGCCGCCAAGCACGGCATCGACGGGCTCACCAAGACGGTGGCGCTGGAAACCGCGACCAGCGGCATCACCGTCAATTGCATCTCCCCCGGCTATGTCTGGACCCCGCTGGTGGAAAACCAGATCCCCGATACGATGAAGGCGCGGAACATGACGCGTGAGCAGGTGATGAACGATGTGCTGCTTGCCGCTCAGCCGACCAAGCAATTCGTCACGCCCGAGCAGGTCGGCGCATTCGCGTTGTTTCTGTGTCGCGAAGAGGCCGCGCAGATAACCGGCGCGAACCTGTCGATCGACGGCGGCTGGACGGCGGCCTGAACAATGGGATTGCTGGTCGCTCTAGCTGCCGTCGCGGCTTGCCAAGCCGGTGCCGTCGGCGCGGTGCAAATCCCGCCGCAAGAAGCCGAAGCGGTAGTGCGGGAACATACCCTTCCCGATCGCGCTGCCAAGTGCGGAGGCGTGGAATCCGCCTGGCGGCAAGCATCGACGCAGCGCGATCGTGAGCGGCTGCGCAACTGGCGCACCACCTGGCTCGATGCGGTGGCACGCGCCAAAGCCGGTGGCGGGGGCGAGGCGATCGCGCGCGATGAAATGCTCTACGATCCGGATCGCGCGCTCGACAACCCGATCATCCCCGCCGGAAATTATCGTTGCCGCATCATAAAGCTTGGCGCGAAGCGGCCGGTGAACCGGAATTTCGTGGAGCTGCCAGCCGCACGTTGCACGGTTGGACAGGATGACGGCGAGACCTGGTTCACCGTCAATGATGGCACGCAGCGGCCGATCGGGCGCTTCTTCGCCGGGCCGCCCGGACGCGGCGTTTTCCTGGGCACGCTTGAGCTAGGCGACGAACGCCTGCCGCTCGAATATGGCGTCGATGCGAAACGCAACATGATCGCGTATCTCGATCGCATCGGCGAGGCGCGCTGGCGCCTGATCGTGCCGGAGCCGCAATTCGACGCAGTGGCCGAACTGGTGGAGATCACCCCGGAACGCTGAGCGATCGTGCCGCCGCCTGATCGGTGGCGGCGCGCTATTGCCCGAACCCGGCGGCGCTCGCCTCGGCGATCGCCTCGCGCGCGGCGGCGATCAGCGCGCCCGCCTTCGCCTCGCACTCGCGCTGCTCATAAACCGGATCGGAATCGGCGACGATCCCGGCACCAGCCTGCATGTGGATCGTCCCGTCCTTCACCACCGCCGTGCGTAGCACGATGCAGGAATCCATCGATCCGTCGGGGGAAAAATAGCCGACGCCACCGGCATAGGCGCCGCGCTTTTCCTGTTCCAATTCGGCGATGATCTGGCATGCGCGCACCTTGGGCGCGCCGCTGACCGTGCCGGCGGGAAAGCCGGCGAGCAACGCGTCGATCGCGTCATGCGCCGGATCGAGCCGGCCGACGACGTTCGAAACGATGTGCATCACATGGCTGTAGAACTCGACCATGTAGCTGTCGGTCACCGTCACGCTGCCGGCGGAGGCGACGCGGCCGACATCGTTGCGTCCCAGATCCAGCAACATCAGATGCTCGGCGCGTTCCTTGGGATCGGCGAGAAGGCCGGTGCGGTTCGCCTCGTCCTCACTCGCCGTCTTGCCGCGCGGTCGCGTGCCGGCGATCGGACGGATCGTGACCTCCCCGTCGCGTGCGCGGACAAGAATTTCCGGGCTTGATCCGGTCAGCGCGAAACCTGGCAGGTCGAGGTGATAGAGGAAGGGCGACGGATTGATCCGCCGGAGCGCGCGATAAAGCTCGAACGGCGGCAGCGCGAAGGGCGCCGTGAAGCGCTGCGCGAGCACGACCTGAAAGATGTCGCCCGCTGCGATATAATCCTTCGCGCGCGCCACCATCTCCCCATAGCGGCCCGGCGCGAGCACGGGGTTGAGCGCGATCGCCATCGGCTCGCCCGTCGCCCGCGCCGGCAGGGCGGCGGTGGACAGGCTCGCCTCCACCGCGTCGAGCCGTTCCTCTGCTTCCGCAATCAGCGTGGGAGCATCTCGGCTCGCATCTGGCCATACGGGGGCGACGAAGAACAGCGCATCGGCCAGTCGGTCGAACACCAGGATCACCGTCGGCCGCACGAACATCATGTCCGGTAGGCCGAGCGGATCGGCCTGGGGCACCGGCAGGTTTTCCGCCAGCGCCATCGTTTCATAACCAAAATAGCCGACCAGGCATGCCAGCGCGCGCGGAAGTTCGGCCGGCACTTCCGCACGACATTCCGCCACCAGTTTGCGCAACGCCGCCAGCGTCGGCTCAGCGCATGGCGTGAAGGCTTCCCGATCGGTCAGCCACTGCGCGTTGATCGCGGCGCGGTGGCCCTCTGCGCGAAAGACCAGATCGGGAGCGAGGCCGATCAGGCTGTGGCGCCCGCGAACGGAGCCGCCCTCGACCGACTCGAGCAGAAAATCGCCGCGCCCCGGCTCGATCAGCTTCAGCGCAGCGGCGACCGGCGTTTCGGTATCCGCGACGCGCCGACGCCATAGCAGCGCGGGGCGCCCGGCAGCGAGCGCGCTTTCGGCGGCGTTACTGATTTGACGCATCCTTGCCCAGAAGATCGGCCTTCACCCGCGCGATATCGGCCGCGTTGCGCTGCACCTTAAGCTCAGCCTTCACCGCGTTGGTGAACTGCATGGCATATTCGCGACCGACCAGCGTGCCCAGCTCTCGTTTTGTGGAGGCGACCAGCGGCGGCACCTTGCCGGCATCGCCCGCGGTGATCGTGGCGACCTTCACCACTATCCAGCCGGTGTTGTTCGCCGCCTCCAGCATCCGGGCCGCGCCTCCGGGCAGGCTGAACATCAGCGCCAGCGCCGGATCGGCGCCACGCTGCTGCGCGATCTGCCCGCGTACGCCGGCGAGCGGGCGGATCGCGACGCCGTTCACGCCGGCTGCAGCCTGTGCGAGCGGCGTGCCCTTCTGCACCTTGGCCAGCACTGCCGCAGCTGCCTGACGCGCTGCCTTGCGTGCGCGATCGGCGATAAAGTCCTTGGCCACAGCCTCGCGCACCTGCGTCAGCGGGCGCGGCGCGCTGTGGACGATGCGATCGAGCGCGACCAGCGCGAAGCTGCCGTCCGCCGCCGTCTGCACCAGCGTCGGCGAATCGCCTTCCTCGGCCGCGAAGCCGGCCTTGACGATCTCGGCCAGCGCGGGATCGGCTTTGGATGCGGGGTCGTCCGGATTGATGCCGGTGGCGGCCAGCGCGGGGCTTGTTTCCGCCGTCAGCTTGTTATCGGCTACCAGTTCGCTGAAATTGGCGTTCTCGGCGCTGGCGTCATCGAGCTTGTCATGGATCGAGCTCATCGCGGCGGTGGTCTTCTGAACGGTCAGCGCCTTGGCAATCTCATCGTGCACCTGCGCGAGCGTCTTGGCCGGCACCTGCTCGATCGCATCGACCTTGACGACGACAAAGCCGACACCACCCTTGATCGGGCCCACTACCGCGCCTTTGACCGCGCCGAACGCGGCGTCCGCGGCGGCGGCGGAGGTCTGCGTGGCATAGGCCGACTTCTCGACGCTGCTCAACGTGCGCGGTTCGAGCCCGGCGGCTCGCGCGGCGTCCGCGATCGAGCCGGATCTGGCCTTGGCGACGAGCGCGTCGGCCGCTTTCCGGTCAAGCACCACCACCTGGGTGAGCGAGCGCTTCTCCTTCGCCGCATATTTGGCCCGGTCCGCATTATAGGCCTGGGCAATCTCCGCCTCGGTCGGCTGCGCCTGCGCCTTCACCATTTCCGGGTTGACGCGCGCATAGCGGATCACGCGGCGCTCCGGCACGGTGTAGCGCGCGACGTTACGCTTGTAGAAATCGGCGAGTTCAGCGTCCGTTGGCGCCGGACCGGCGGCCGTCGCGGCGGCGGGAATGAACGCCGCCTCGCCGGTGCGTCGCTCGAGCAGCAGCGAGGCATAAGGCAGCGCCACCGAATCCGCCACCTGCGCCGCGCCCACCGTCGCGCCCAGCAGGAAGCGCGCCATCGCCTGCTGCGCGATCTCGGCCTGCACCTGCTTGTCGGTCATGCGGCGCTGCTGGAGGATGCGCTCATAGATTGCCTGATCGAACTTGCCGGTCGGCCCAATCAGCGCGGGGATGCTCTGCAACTCGCTGCCGACCAGCGCGCGGCTCACCGACATACCCTGATCCTGCCCGAACTTCTCCAGCGCGATGCCGCTGATAAGCTGGTCGAGAATACTCTCCACCCCGCCGTCCGCGATCAGCGTTGGCATGTCGATCGCCGGGTTCTGCTGGCGGATCTCATTGAGCTGATCGGTGACGCGCTGCTTGAGCTGCGCCTCACCGATTGCGGTGTTGCCGATGCGCGCGACCGTCGTCTTCGTCATGCCGCCGCTGCCCGAGCGCAGGCCGGTAACGTCCCCCGCGGCAAAGGCCAGCGCGATCATGCCCAGTATGACGAAGGTGATGACGAGCCCGACCTTGGAATTGATGAGCCGCCGAAAGAAACCGAGCATGCGCGTGAAAACCCGTAATGTTGCAGCGGAGGCTTTAGGGTCGGCTTCGGGTGGCATCAAGCGCCGAGCGCGGCTAACGAGCGGGCGGATGGAGATTGTTGCCGCCAAGGGGAGGAATATGCGTCGCAAGCTTGTTGCCGGAAACTGGAAGATGAACGGTTCGCTTGCGAGCCTCGCCGAGCTCGACGGGATCGGTGCGGCGCTCGATCCGCGCGTCGATGTCGCGATCGCGCTGCCCGCGACGCTGATCGCCCCGGCGGCGGCCCGCGCCGCCTTTCCGATCGGGGCGGAGGATGTGCATGCCGCGGACAGCGGCGCGCATACTGGCTGTATCTCGGCCACGATGGCCAGGGAGGCCGGTGCCACCTTCTCGATCGTCGGCCATTCGGAGCGCCGCCAGGGCCAGTGCGAAAGCGATGCGGATGTGAAGGCGAAGGCCGGGGCGCTGCGGCGCCATGGCATGGACGCGATCCTGTGCGTCGGCGAGACGCTGGAACAGCGCGAGGCCGGTAATGCCGAGGCGGTGGTGACGTCGCAGATTCGCGCTTCGCTGCCCGAAGGCGCGGCGGGGGACTGGCTCGCGATCGCCTATGAGCCGATCTGGGCGATCGGCACGGGCCGCACCGCGACGGTTGCGGACGTGGAAGCGATGCACGGCGCGATCCGCGCGACGCTGGCGGCGGTGCTGGGAGCCGAGGCGGCGGCAGCCGTGCGGTTGCTTTACGGGGGATCGGTGACGGCGGAGAATGCCGCCGCGCTGCTCCACGCGCGTGATGTCGATGGCGCGCTGGTCGGCGGCGCGAGCCTGACGGCGGCGAAGTTCGCGCCGATTATCGCCGCGGGTGCCTGAGCGCCCGCTCGGCGCACCGGGACCGATAGCGTGAGTTGCGTGATCTCGCCGGTCGCCGCGCCGGTTTTCTCACGCACCGCATTGCTGATTGGCACGAGATAGCCGCCGTCGCGCGGGAATAGCGAGGTAGTGAATGTGACGTCGCCTGGCGCCACGTTGACCGGGACGCCGCCACAGCTCGCGGTGCGTGCCGCGGATCGCGTCCGCATATTTCTCGGGCACCGGCGCGAAGAAGAAAGGTGCCGGCCCGCCCATTGGATGACCACCGCCGCGAAAGTGATTTCCACCGGCGGCGGGTCGCTCATGAATAGCGCGCCTTCAGCACCTCCCACGCCGCCCGCAGGCCGAGCGCGTCGCCGCCCTTGGGGCGCCCCGCCTTCGCCGCCGGCCGCCAGGCGAAGGTATCGACATGCGCCCACGGGATCGCTGCCGGCACGAAGCGCCGCAGGAACAACGCGGCTGTCACCGCGCCGGCGAACCCGCTGTCGGGCGCATTGACGATGTCGGCCACATCGGATTTCAGCATCTCGTCATATCCATCCCACAAGGGCATCCGCCACAGGGGGTCGCCGACGCGCGCCGCAGCCGACAGAAGCTCTTCCGCGAGCGGCTCGTCGTTGGCGAACAGCGGCGGCAGATCAGGCCCAAGTGCCACTCGCGCGGCGCCGGTGAGCGTGGCGAAATCGAGGATCAGCGCCGGTTCCCCCTCGACCGCCCTCGCCAGCGCGTCGCCAAGGATCAGCCGGCCCTCCGCGTCGGTGTTGGTGTTCTCGACCGTCAGGCCAAGCCGTGTCCTCAGCACGTCGCCGGGGCGGAACGCGTTGCCCGCGATGGCATTTTCGACGGCCGGGATCAGCAGGTGAAGCCGAACCTTGAGCCGTGCGCCCATCACCAGCCCCGCCAGTGCGAGCATGTGCGCTGCGCCGCCCATGTCCTTCTTCATCAGCCGCATCCCGGCGGCAGGCTTGATATCGAGACCGCCGGAATCGAAGCATACGCCCTTGCCGACGAGCGCGACGCGCGGATGCGTCGGGTCGCCCCATTCCAGCTCGATGAGGCGCGGGGCATTCTCCTTCGCCGCCGCCTGCCCGACCGCGTGGATCATCGGATAGCCGATCGCGAGCGCGTCGCCGCGCGTCACGCTGAAAAGCGCGCCGTGTTTCTTCGCCAGCGCCTCGGCGATGTCCTCGAGCTGCGCCGGGCCAAGATCGGATGCGCCGGTGTTCACGAGATCGCGCACCAGCGCGGTCGCCTCGGCAACGCGCAGCGCTTCCTCGATCTTCGCCGGTTCGCCGGATAGCAGCACGCGCGGCTCGCCAGGGTCGGCGCGGTACCGCTCGAAACGATATTGTCCCAGCAGCCAGCCGAGCATCGCCGCCCCCGGCTCGCCGGAGGCGAGCCGGTATGTGCCTTCCGGCAGCGAAGTGCCGAGCGAGGCGATCCGCCACGGCGAGCTTTCCGCTTCGTTGCATACCAAAAGGTACGACCAGTCCTCCGCCGCATCGCCCGGCAGCACCGCCCGCTCGCCCGCCTTGCCCGCGACCCTGTTGGCCGCAACGGCGCTCCGCACGCGCGGCGGCTGGCCGGCGAGCCAGTCCGTGAAGGCATCGGGATGGATGACATGGATCGCACGCGCCGTCTGCCCGCGATCGGGCTGCAACATGGGGGTAAAGTCCGTCATGCCGCCACCAAAGCAGGAGTTGCGCGTCCACGCAACGCGGGCGGTTTGCAACTGTCGAACGGCGTTCTACATCGCCGATATGACCACGCACACTACTCGCATGCTGATTCTCGGCTCTGGCCCGGCGGGCCTTTCGGCGGCCATTTATGGCGCGCGCGCCGGGATGCAGCCGATCGTCGTCCAGGGCATCCAGCCCGGCGGCCAGCTCACCATCACCACCGATGTGGAAAATTACCCCGGCTTCGCGGATGTGATCCAGGGCCCCTGGCTGATGGAGCAGATGCAGAAGCAGGCCGAGCATGTCGGCACGCGGCTGATGTGGGATACGATCGTCGAGGTGGACCTGACGAAGCGCCCGTTCCGGCTCGTCGGGGATGGCGGCGATATCTACGAGGGCGAGGTGCTGGTGATCGCGACCGGCGCGCAGGCCAAATGGCTCGGCATCGACAGCGAGGAGCCGATGAAGGGCAAGGGCGTCAGTGCCTGCGCCACGTGCGACGGCTTCTTCTATCGCGGCAAGCAGGTGGCGGTGATCGGCGGCGGCAATACCGCCGTGGAGGAGGCGCTGTACCTCACCAATCATTCCGATGACGTCACGCTGATCCACCGCCGCGATTCGCTACGCGCCGAGAAGATCCTGCAGGAGCGGCTCTTCGCCCATCCCAGCATCAAGGTGTTGTGGAACAAGGAAGTGCGCGAGTTTGTCGACGGCGGCGGCGCCGCCGGGCTGGTCGCGCTCGATCTGCGCGATACGGTGACGGGGGAGGCGTCGCGGCTCGACGTGCAGGGCGGTTTCGTCGCGATCGGGCATCACCCGGCGACCGAATTGTTCCGTGGGCATCTGGAGCTGGACGCCGACGGCTATGTCGCGGTGCACGCGGGATCGACACGCACCAGCGTGCCGGGCGTGTTCGCGTGCGGCGATGTGATGGACAAGGTCTATCGCCAGGCGGTGACAGCGGCCGGCACTGGCTGCATGGCCGCGCTGGACGCGGAACGCTTCCTTGCCGAGGCCGATTTCGAGAAGATCGCGGAAGCCGCCGAGTAGGGTTGCATGGCCCCCCTTCGTGGCGCAAACGTCTCGCCGGAAAGCCATAATTTGGGGGGAATGATGAAATTTCGGATCGCACTCGCTCTGTCTGCGGCGGGCATCATGCTGGCCGCGCCTGCCATCGCGCAGGACAGGAAGGGCGAGGAAAAGCCGCCGGTGGAAAAGGGCGGCGATCCGGCGATTCCTCCCCCGGTCGTCTCGGTCACGCATCATAACGGCACGTTCGGTGGCACGAAGATAGCGTTTCGTGCGGTCGCCGGTGACACCTATCTGAAAGACAAGGACGGCAAGCCGCTCGCCTCGATCACGTCATACAGCTACATCAAGGAAGGGCCGACCGATCCCAACCGCCCGGTGACGTTCCTGTGGAATGGCGGGCCGGGTTCGGGTTCGCTGTGGCTGCAGATGGGGGCGTTCGGGCCGAAACGCGTGGTGCTGCCGGATGCCAAGGATGATGGCGCGCCACCCTATCGGATCATCGACAACAATGCCTCGCTGCTGGACGTGACCGATCTGGTCTTCATCGATCCGGTCGGCACCGGATTCAGCCGCGCGCTCGGCAAGACCGATCCGAAGGATTATTGGGGCGTCACCGCCGACGCCAAATCGATGGCGCGCTTCATCCGGCTGTGGCTTGACGCAAACGGCCGCTGGAACGCGCCCAAGTTCATCGGTGGCGAAAGCTACGGCACCACGCGCTCTGCGGCGGTCATCAACGAGCTTGAGGGCAGCTACACCGATGTCGCGGTCAACGGGATCATCCTGATTTCCTCGATCATGGATTTCAGCCAGGCGGCGGAGGCGCCGGGCAACGAGCTTGGCTATGTCACCAACCTGCCGTCGATGGCGGCGACCGCCTGGTATCACGACAAGGTGCCGAACAAGCCGGCGACCGTGGAGGAATTCGTCGCGCAGGCCCGCGCCTTCGCGATCGGTCCCTATGCTTCGGCGCTGTTGAAGGGCAATGCGCTTACCGTTCAGGAGCGCGCGCAGATCCTGCCGCAGCTTTCCCGCTTCACCGGCGTATCGCAGACGTTTCTTCAGAACGCCGATCTTCGCCTGTCGCCGGGCCGGTTCTACAAGGAATTGTTGCGTGATCGCGGGCTGACGATCGGGCGGCTCGACACTCGCTACACCGGCAGGGACTATGACGCCGCCGGGGAAGAGCCGGATAACGATCCGAGCTTCTACGGCATCGACGGCTCCTATACGTCGGCGATGAACTGGTGGGCGCGAGAGGGTCTGAAATATTCGCCGGAGCTGGTCTATTCCTCGATCGGCGCCGTGCGTGACTGGGACTGGAAGATTCCCGGGCCCCGTGGCGGCGACATCTATGTCAATGTCGCGCCCTATATCGGCCGGGCGCTGCGCGAGAACAGCGGGCTGCGCGTGTTCGCGGGTCAGGGCTATTATGATTTCGCCACGCCGTTCTTCGGGGCGGAATATTCCTTTTCACGCACCGGAATGCCGACGGATGGCAGGATCGAGTGGCATTACTATCATGCCGGGCACATGATGTACGTGCGCGACGAGGATTTGCAGAAACTTTCGAACGATATCCGGGCGTTTATTCGCAAGCGGTGACAAGATCGCGGATCGCCGCCGTCAGCGCGGCGGCGTCCGCCGATCGCGCGAAGCTGTGTGAGGCGGTGGGGATCGTGATCGTGCGCGGCGCGATTCCAGCCCGCCGCGCCGCATCGGCATAGGCGATCGCGGTCGCATCCCGCGCGGCGAGCATGATGGTCACGTCAGCACCCCAGCGTGCGATCGCCGCCAACACGTCGTTGGCAAGGGTGTCCGTTTGGGGTTTTGGTAGAGATATGCGCCGCAAGCCACGGAGAAGCTTAGGGAACGAAACGCCTCCTCGTATCATGCGGCGCCACGTCGCCGGATCGCGGAGGCGCGCCGCGTAATGCGCGCGGATCGCCGCGGGCGGGGGAAGCTCGTCGGCCCGCGCTACGGTCCAGGGATTGGCGAGCATCGCCCGCTCGATCCCTGCGTCGCGGCCGTGGATCGCGATCGTCGTCGCCGCGTCGCAGTTCCCGAATGCCACGATTCGCGTCAGGTGCGGCGTGTGGGTCCGAAACGCAGCGCACGCCGCGATCAGATCATCGCGTGCCTCAAGAAACTGGCGATTGACCCCGCCAGAATCGCCGATCCCGCGGCGATCGTAGCGAAATACCGGCACTCCTTCGCTCGCCAGCGTCGCCGCCAGCGCCGCCATCCCGCGATGCGCGCCTGCGCGGATCTCGTTACCGCCCGATACTATCAGCAACCCGATCGCCCCGGCCGCCTCGTCCAGCGATCCAATCAGCGTATCGCCATCACAAGGGAAAGCGATCAGCCGGCGCATGTCGCGATCCATTGTAGAATATCGGATGCCACCGCTTCCTGTAGCACCGCGTCGACGGCCGGCTCGCTGCCACGCCATAATGCCCGGCCCGGCAGCCGGACGACGGCGTCGCGCGGATCGTCAGCCAGCCGGGCGGTGCGAACCATTCCGCGTGTCGATGGCAGCGCCGTGCCCAGCTCATCGACAAATGTCGGCGACAGGCGATTGCCGGCATAATCCTCGCCACCGCCAAGCTGGCGAACGCGCATCAGTTCGCGATGCTGTGCCGCGCCGCTCACGGGCGACAGGTGCCACCGCGCGGCAAGCGCCGCATCGCCATCGATCAGCGCGCCGCCGCGCCAGGCCATTGCGAACACCGCCTCGGGGAGTGTCGCGGCAGCGGCGGCGAACGCCGCCCGCCAGTCCGCGAGCGTGGCCTCTTCCGTCGGCACCAGGCTTTCATTCGTGCCGGGCAGATCGGGCAGCGCGCCGCCGATCCCCCGCGCCGCCAGCCGGCGCAGCACATCGACCATCGCGGCACGCGTGCGATTGGCCTCCTCGAACAGCGGTGCCGCCGCAATGACGACCGGGCCGTGATCCGGCCCGAAACGCAGCATCGCCTCGCGGCCGCCGCGCCATTCGTAATCGGTGACGCGCGGGGCGCTCAGGCAGCCACCTTTTCCGCCGCGAAGCGGGTGAGCGCGCCGAATGTCTCGAGAATGTCGCCATCCACATCATCATCGTCGATGGTGATGCCCAGGCGATCCTCCAATTCGGTCAGCATGCCCGCCACTGCCATCGAATCGAGCTCGGGCAGCGCACCGAACAGCGGGGTTTCGGCGTCAAAGCTCGCCACCTGCGCCTCCGGCAGCCCCAAAGCGTCACGCAAAACCTCGCGCACCGCGTGCTCGATCTCGTCCGTGCCTTCCCGGTTCATGCGCGATCCCTGTGCCTGCCTGCGACGCGCGTTAAGACGGGGGGATGAAATCCGCAACGGCTTCGGTCATGGAGGGGCATGGTTCCGCTCGATCCCGCCCCGCAACCGATCGATCATGTTCTCGCCGGGAATGGCGAGGCGCCCGCGCTGATCGAGCGGGGTGCAACGCTCACCTATCGCGAACTGGAGCAGGCGGTGGCGCGGCTGGCGGGCTGGCTTGCGGCATTCGGTTTCGCCCGCGGAGCGCGCGTCGCGAGCTGGTTGCCCAAAACGCGTATCGCCTGCCTGATGCCGCTTGCCGCCCCGCGCGCCGGATTGGTGCACGTGCCCATCAACCCGCTGCTGAAGCGCGCGCAGGTGGCCCACATCCTTGCCGATAGCGGCGCGCGGCTGTTGCTCACCCAGCCGCCCCGTGCCGCCACGCTGGAGCCGGGCGATCTCCCCGCCGGGGTGCGGCTGGAACTGGAAGCTGGCGATGGCGACGCGCTGGCCCCTTCGACGGCGGCGCCGGATGCACTGGCGGCGATCCTCTATACTTCGGGCTCGACGGGCCGGCCGAAAGGCGTGATGTTGAGCCACGCCAATCTCTGGCTTGGTGCGAACTCCGTTGGGCATTATCTTGAGATCGAACCGGAAGATCGCGTGCTGGGCGTATTGCCGCTGAGCTTCGATTATGGCCAGAGCCAGCTGCTGTCGACGTGGGCGGCCGGGGCTGCGGTCGCGCCGCTTGATTATCTCACCGCGCGCGATGTGGTGAAGGCGGTGGATCGTGTCGGCGCGACCACGCTCGCCGGGGTGCCGCCGCTGTGGGTGCAGCTTGTCGAGGCGGAATGGCCGGCGGAGACGGCCGCCCGGCTCAGCCGGATTACCAATTCCGGCGGCGCGCTGACGCCGCGGCTCGTGCGTGCGCTGCGGACGACTTTCCCGGCGGCGCGGCTTTACCCGATGTACGGGTTGACCGAGGCATTCCGCTCGACCTTTCTCGATCCCTCGCTCGTGGATAGCCACCCGGAGTCGATGGGCAGCGCCATTCCTCATGCGGAAGTGCTTGTGGTTCGTCCTGACGGCGCGCGTGCGGGAGCAGGAGAGGCCGGCGAACTCGTCCACGCCGGTCCGCTCGTCGCGCAGGGCTATTGGCGCGATGCGGTTCGGACAGCGCAGCGGTTTCGTCCTGCGCCGGCGTTTTCGCGCTATGGCGGAACGGCGGTATGGTCCGGCGATACGGTGGTGGCGGATGCGGAGGGGTTGCTGCGGTTTGTGGGGCGCAACGACGAGATGATCAAGAGCGCCGGTAACCGCATCAGCCCGGCGGAGCTCGAGGAAGCGGCGGTCGCCGGCGGCGAGGCACAGGAGGCGGTGGCGATCGGCGTGCCCGATGCGCGGCTGGGGCAGGCGATCGTGCTCGTCGTGCGCGGCGATTATGCGCGAGAGGCCGCGCTGCGCGAGCGGTTGAAGCGTGATCTGCCCAATTTCATGCAGCCGGCGCGGATCGAGTGGCGCGACGATCTGCCGCGCAATCCCAACGGAAAGCTTGATCGCGCGCGTCTCCGTGCGGAGTTGACGCCATGAAGCCGATGGGGCCGATCCCGCCTGAATTCGCCGGGCAGCACGGGCCGCTCACGATCGCGGGGCGCACCGCCGATATGTGGATCCGGGAGGCAGGCTCGCCCTGTTTCATATACGATCCGGCGATCGTGGCGTCGCGCATCGCGCGGTTCCGGGCCGGGCTGCCGGGGATCGATCTTCATTATGCGATGAAGGCGAATCCCAATCCGGCGATGCTGGCCGCGATTTCGCCGCTGGTGGATGGCATCGACGTCGCCTCCGCCGGCGAATTGTCGATGGCGCTGAAGGAGATGCCCGCCGCGCGCATCAGCTTCGCGGGACCGGGCAAGCGTGATGCCGAATTGCAGGCGGCGATCGCAGCCTGCGCCACGATCAACGTGGAATCGATCGGCGAGGCGCATCGCGCCCTCGCGATCGGCGACCGGCTTGGCATCCGCCCGCGCCTGGCGGTGCGGGTGAACCCGGATCTCGAGCTCAAAGGATCCGGCATGAAGATGGGCGGTCGGCCGTCCCCGTTCGGCATCGATGCGGAGCAGGCGGCGGCGGTGGTAAGGCTTATTCGCGATGCCGGGGCGGATTGGCGCGGCTTCCACATCTTCGCCGGCTCGCAGGCGCTTGATCCGGCCGCGATCATCGAGACGCAGGCCGCCACCATCGCGCTGGCAGCGCGATTGGCTGAAGAGGCGCAGGCTGCCCCGCCGCTCGTCAATCTGGGCGGGGGCTTCGGCGTGCCGTATTTCGCCGGAGACAGCCCGCTGGATATCGAACGGATCGGCGCGGCGCTGGGCGAGGCGCTGGCGCGGCGCCCCGCTATTCTCGCGTCCGCCCGCTTCGCGATCGAACTGGGCCGATGGCTGGTGGCGGAGGCGGGCGTTTACCTCACGCGCGTGATCGACCGGAAAGAGAGCCGCGGCGAGACGTTCCTGGTGGTCGATGGCGGGCTGCACCATCAACTGGCGGCAAGCGGCAATTTCGGCACGGTCGTGCGCCGGAACTATCC
Source organism: Sphingomonas sp. 3P27F8 (assembly GCF_005502745.1). Classification (GTDB taxonomy): domain Bacteria; phylum Pseudomonadota; class Alphaproteobacteria; order Sphingomonadales; family Sphingomonadaceae; genus Sphingomonas. The sequence continues at coordinate 267,925 of NZ_SCNL01000002.1, read as the reverse complement.
GATCGCGGTGGCGGGCGACATGGGGGCGTCGGAGACGGAGGCGGAGACGGTCTCGGTGGTCGGTTGCCTGTGCACCCCGCTGGATCGCCTGGCCGACCGGGTCGCATTGACGCATACGCAGCCCGGAGACATCATCGCGATCTTCCTCGCCGGTGCCTATGGGCTCACCGCGAGCCCCACGGCATTCCTCGGTCATCCCGCTCCGGCGGAGCGTGTCGCGAGTCTTTCCTAACGCTATCTTCACCTCTTCGCCTCATAGGCCGAAGGCAAGTGTCCTCGACGGGAAAGACGTTTCCTGCCGGTTCGGGCGCGCCAAGGAGATTATTATGCGTTTCGGCAATGGTTCCCGTGGCTTGGTGGCGGCAGCGATCGTATCGATGCTGCTCGCCGGATGCGCGGGAGACAAGGCGCGGCCCGCCGCGCTGCCGCCCGCCGCGTTTGTCGCCAAGGCGGAACAGCCGGGCGAGGAATATGTCATCGGCCCGCTCGATTCGCTCCAGATCTTCGTCTGGCGCAACCCGGAGCTGTCGGCGAAGGTGCAGGTGCGCCCGGACGGCCGCATCACCACGCCGCTCATCAACGACATGCCGGCGGTGGGCAAGACGCCCGCGAAGCTCGCCGACGACATGAAGGCGGCGCTGGGCGAATATATCAAGGATCCGATCGTCTCGGTGATCGTGGAGAATTTCTCCGGCACCTACAGCCAGCAGGTGCGCATCGTCGGTGCGACCGAAAAGCCGGCCTCCCTGCCGTTCCGGGCGAATATGACACTGCTTGATGCGATGATCGCGGTCGGCGGCCTGTCGCAATATGCCGCCGGCAACCGCGCGCGGCTGATCCGCTACGATCGGGCGACCGGCAAGCAGCACGAATATCAGCTCAAGATCAATCGCCTGCTCAAGAGCGGCGATCCTTCCGCGAACGTCAAGCTGGAGCCCGGCGACGTTATCATCATCCCCGAGAGCATGTTCTGAGGGCGCGGCGTGTCGGGATTGCTCGAAGAGATACGCATCGCCGCGCACATGATGTGGACCCGCCGCTGGCTTGCGCTGGCGGTGGCGTGGGGCATCTGCGTGATCGGCTGGCTGTTCGTCAGCCAGATACCGAGCCGCTATGAGAGCCACGCCCGCATTTTCGTGCAGGTGCGGCAGGTGTTGCCTACGGGCGCGAATGGCGGGGGCGCGGGCGATCAGGCGCGCGACATAGACACGGTGCGCCAGACGCTCACATCGGCGGTCAATCTCGAAAAGGTGGTGCGCGGCACCGATCTGGCGCAGGGTGCGACCACCGATCGCGCCGTCGCCGATCGGGTCGCGGGTTTGCAGAACGCGATCAAGATCACCGCGCAGCAGGACAATCTGTTCGAAATCGCCACCACCGCTTCTTCTCCGCGCACCGCGCGGCAGGTCACGCAGAAGCTGATCGACCTGTTTGTCGAGCAGAATTTGTCGGATGATCGCAGCCAGAGTTCGCAAACGCTGCAATTCCTCGATTCCCAGCTTCAGGCGCTTGGCGCGAAGCTGCAGGATTCGGAGGGCAAGCGCGCGGATTTCCAGAACCGCTATCTCGGGTCGCTGCCGGGCACCGGATCGGTGAGCGATCGCATCGGCGCGGCGCGTGCCCAGATGGGCCAGGTGGATAGCGATCTTGCCGCGGCGCAGGCGAACCTTGCCGCGCTCAACGGCCAGATGGCGGGCGTGCCGCGCAATGTTCCGGGTGCCGGGCCGGTGCCGGGAATGGGGCCGGCCCGCGCGCGGCTGGCGGCGATCCAGGGCCAGCTCGCCGATGCGCGAGCGCGCGGATATACCGACAACCACCCCGATGTCGTCGCCCTGCGCGCGCAACTCGCACAGGCACAGGCGGATGCCCGCAGCGAGCCGGCCGCCAGCGCCGCGACGGCTGACAACCCGGCGTTCCTCTCGCTCCAGTCGACGCGCGCGGATCGCCAGGCAGCGGTGACGGCGCTGCTGGTGCGCAAGCGCCAGCTGCAGGGTGATCTCGATACCTTGAATGCCAAGCTGGCGCAGGATCCGGCGGTCGCGGCGGAGCAGGGCGGGATCGATCGCAACTACAGCGTGCTCAAGGATCAGTACGACCAGCTTCTCGCCCAGCGCGAGCAGGTCGCGCTCCACAGCCAGGCGCAGACGCAGACCGATGCGGTGAAGTTCAGCGTGATCGATCCGCCGACCAGCCCACGCACGCCGACCGCTCCCAACCGCCCGCTGCTGTTGACGGGGGTGCTCGCTGCCGGCCTGCTTGGCGGGCTCGGCGCGGCCTTTGCGCTGGGGCAGGTGCAGGCGACATTCCCGACCGGGCAGCGGCTCGAAAAAGCCTCGGGCATGCCGGTGATCGGGTCGATCGGCGAGATGGTGACCCGCGTACAGGCAGAGGATCGCAGCAGAAAGCTGAAATGGCTGGCGGGGGGCACGGCGGCGCTGCTCGCGAGCTATGTGATCCTCCTGGGGGTCGAGATGCTGCAACGGGGGATGGCGGCATGACCAAGGCGCCCGTCTCCCGCGACGAATCGCTGATCGAGCGCGCCGCGCAGATCTATGATTTCGACGCGCAGTTCCGCGTGCGACGCGCCGCGTCGATCATCGCGCGGCCCGAAGGTGACGATCCGGCGCCGGCGCGCCTGCCGCCTGTCGAGGCGATGTCGCCGGAAGTGGCGGCGACGCTGGCGGCCATCCCGCTCGAACTGCGTGATTTCGCGGTATCTTCCGATGGTGAGGACGATCGGGGCGCGCCGGCGGGGATAGCGCATCTCGATCGCGCCATGCTCGCCGAGAAGGGCATGCTGGTGCCCGGCGCCCCGATCGGGGCGCTTGCGGAGGAATTCCGGCTGGTGAAGCGGCAGTTGCTGCTCAACGCGCGCGCCATCGCCGCCGGCACGCCGGAGCGCCGCGCGCGCACCGTATTGGTCGGATCGGGCAAGCCCGGCGAGGGCAAGACGTGGTGCGCGATCAATCTCGCGATCAGCCTCGCCGCCGAGAAGGACGTCGAGGTGCTGCTGGTCGATGCGGATTTCGCCAAGCCCGATGTGATGGCCTCGCTGGGGCTGGAGGATGCGACCGGGTTGCTCGATATCCTCGGCGATCATTCGATCGATCCGGAACTGTGCGTCATCAAAACCGATGTGCCGCAGCTGTCGTTGCTCCCGGCCGGCGCGCGCACGCATGCCGATACGGAGCTGCTGGCCAGCGCGCGCACCGCGCATGTCCTCGATCGCCTGCTCGCGGCCGACCCGCGCCGCATCATCGTGTTCGATTCGCCGCCCGCGCTCGCGGCGTCGCCCGCATCGGTGCTGGCGCTGCTGGTGGCGCAGGTGATGCTGGTGGTGCGCGCGGATCGCACGACCGAGCATGACGTGCGCGAAGCGGTGGCGCTGCTGGACGGCTGCGAACATATCAGTCTCGTGCTCAACGCCGTATCCTATGAGCCGCATCGCGGTCGGTTCGGCAGCTATTACGGTCAGGGGGACCGTCGATGAGGACAGTGATGTTCACCGCCGCGCTGGCGGGCGGGGCGCTCGCCGCCGCACCCGCGCTGGCCGATACGCGCTATGTCGCGCCCTATATCGAACTGGGGCAGGCGATCGGCGCCGATCTGACGCATGACGATGTGGTGACCTGGACGCAGGTGGCGGTCGGCGTGGATGCGGGCGTGTCCAACGGGCGGGCCGAAGGGCAGATCAGCGCGCGTTACGAGCGGCGCATCCCGTGGAACGGCTCACTGGCCGACGTGGACATGATTTCCGGTCTCGCGCGCGGCTCGGTGAAGCTGACGCCAAACTTCTCGATCGACGCGGGCGGCCTGGCGACGCGCACGCGTGCCGACATCAACGGCCCGGCGCCGGGGCTGTTCAGCGACAATTCCGCGAACGTCTCGAACGTCTATTCCGCCTATATCGGGCCGCAGTTCGCCGCCAATGCCGGGCCGGCTCAGGTGAGCGCCGCCTATCGCTTCGGCTACACGAAGGTCAGCGTTCCGGGTTTCTCCAGCCTCGCGCCCGGCGCACCGCGGCAGGATTATTTCGACGATTCCACCAGCCATCTCGCGATGGCCTCGATCGGGGTTGGCGCGGGCCGCATCGCGCCATTCGGCATCACGGTGAGCGGCGCGTTCGAGCGCGATTTCGCCAGCCAGCTTTCGCAGCGCTACGAGGGCGAGTTCGCCCGCGTCGACGTGATCCAGCCGGTCAGCCGCACCGTCGCGGTCCGCGCTGGGGTGGGCTATGAGAAGATCAGGGCGACTCAGCGCGATCCGCTGATCGACGGGAATGGCAATCCGGTGCTGGACGGGAATGGCCGGTTCGTCACCGATCCGAATTCACCGCGCCGGATCGCCTACAATACCGATGGCCTGATCTACGACGCGGGCGTGGTATGGCGCCCGTCGCCGCGGCTGGAGCTTCAGGCGAGTGCCGGCTATCGCTACGGCGGCGAGACGTACTTTGGCTCGCTCTCGTGGCGCCTGTCGCCCACCAGCGCGGTGCGCGCGGTCGTCTATGATGGCGTCACCACCTTCGGTCGTCAGCTTCGCGACGGCCTCTCGACACTGCCGACGAGCTTCCAGACGCAGAACGACGGCTTCGGCCAGCAGTTCGCCGGTTGTGTCTTTGCCGCGCAACCCGCGACCGGCGGGGCGGGCGGCTGCCTCAACAGCGCGTTCCAGTCGGTCAGCACCGCCGTCTATCGCACGCGCGGCATCGACGTGGTCTATAGCGAGACGCAGGGGCGCTCGCGCGTCGGGCTGGGCTTCGGCTATGCCAACCGCAGGCTTTATGCGCCGCCGGCCGCGCCGGGCATCGCCATCCTCGGCACCAACGATGAAAGCTATTACGCCCAGATATTCTACGCCCGCGCGCTTAGCCGCGTGTCGGAGGTCGATGCCAATCTGTTCGTGAACTATTACGACGGCGGTGTGCCGGGTGCGCAGGGCGTGCTTGGTGCGGGGTTGACGGGCAGTTACCAGCATCGCTTCGGCCGTCTGGGCACCATCGCGTCACTCGGCATCTACACCTATGATCAGCGCGGATTCGACAGCACCTGGTCCGCGCAGGGGCTCCTTGGCGCGAGGTATACGTTCCAGTGACGAGGCGGTGTGAAAGACAAGGGACATCGCAAGATGTATGAGGATCATTTCGGGTTGAGCGAGCGACCGTTCCAGCTCACGCCCGACCCGAAATACTGGTTCGACAGCGCCACGCATCGCAAGGCGATGGCGTATCTCGGCTATGGGCTGGCGCAGGGCGAGGGCTTCATCGTCATCACCGGCGATATCGGCGCGGGCAAGACGACGCTGGTGGGCCATCTCACCTCGCGCATCGATCCGGCGAACCTCAACGTGATCTCGCTCGTCTCCAGCGCGATCGAGGCGGACGATCTGCTGCGCATCGTGGCGAGCGGCCTGGGCGTCGCCGATGCGCCGCGCAACAAGGCGGAACTGCTCACCGTGATCGAGCGCGGGCTGAACGCCGTCGCGCGCACCGGGCGCCGCACGTTGTTGATCGTCGATGAGGCGCAGGCGCTGGATATCTCCGCGGTCGAAGAATTGCGGATGCTGTCCAATTTCCAGTCGGGCGGGCGGGCGCTGCTCCAGATTTTCCTGCTCGGCCAGCCCGAGTTCCGCGAACGGCTGCACGGTTCGCAAGCGCTGGAGCAATTGCGCCAGCGCGTGATCGCGATCCACCACCTCGATCCGATGGGGGAGGATGAGATCGCGGAATATGTCGGCCACCGCCTTCAGGTCGCCGGCTGGCAGGGAAAGCCCGATTTCGCCGAGGACGCGTTTCCCCTGCTTCACCGCATCACGAACGGGCTGCCGCGTCGTGTGAACCAGCTCATGGGCCGCGTCATGCTGCACGCCGCGATCGTCGGCGCGACGCTGATCGATGCGGCGCTCATCAACGATGTGCAGGCGGATGCGGTGCGTGATCTGCCGACCGCCTCGCCATCCGCCGCGACAGCGGCGATCACCGGCACGGACGCGGCGGCGCTGGCGCAACGCATCGCCGCGCTGGAGGCGCGGATCGAGGAGCAGGATGCGGCGCTGCGACGCGTGCTGACCTTGCTGGTCGACTGGGTGGAAAATGAGGTCGGCCCGCCGTCCTCGCGGCTGGAGGCGGTGCGCGGCGCCGCTGCCTGAGCCATGGCTGTGCTGAACGGCCTGTCGGTCGATATCGAGGAATGGTTCCAGGTCGGCGCGTTCGAGAAGACGATCGTTCGCGGCGATTGGGATGCGCTCCAATCGCGCGTCGAGCGCAACACCGGCATCGTGCTGGATCTCTTCGCGGAGGCAGCGGTGAAGGCGACGTTCTTCACCCTTGGCTGGGTCGCGGCGCGTCATCCCGCGCTGATCCGCCGCATCGTGGCGGAGGGGCATGAGCTGGCCAGCCACGGCTGGGATCACGCGCGCGTCTTCACGCTGGACGCGGCCGCCTTTCGCGATGATCTGCGCCGCACGCGCGCCACGCTGGAGGATGCCGGGGGCGTCGCCGTCACCGGCTATCGCGCGCCGAGCTTTTCGATCGACGCGCGCACGCCCTGGGCGCATCAGGTGCTGGCGGAGGAGGGCTATGCCTATTCCTCCAGCGTCGCGCCGATCGCGCACGATCATTATGGCTGGCGCGAAAGCCCGCGCTATGCCTGGCATCCGCTGAAGGACGCCGCGCTGGTCGAATTGCCGGTAACGGTCGCGCAGGTCGGCGGCCGCAGGCTGGCAACCGGCGGCGGCTTCTTTCGTCTCTTGCCCGCCGCGCTCACCGATTTCGCGGTGCGACAGGTCAACGCAGCCGGGCAGCCGGCGATCTTCTATTTTCATCCGTGGGAGGTCGATCCCGGCCAGCCGCGGGTCGCGAGCGCGCCGCTCCGCTCGAAATTGCGGCACTACAGCAGGCTTGGCGCGATGGCGGGCAAGCTGAGGGGGCTGGTCGGGCGTCACCAATGGGGGCGGATCGACGCGATCGCGGCAGGCCGATGAGCTGCGTCGTCGCGCGTCAGGCCGCGCGGTCGGATGATGCGGCGATCGCGGCATTCGTCCATGCGCAACCGGGGGCGACGCCGTTTCATCTCCCGGCCTGGAGCCGTGCGGTCGAGCGCGGCTGCGGCCAGCGCGCGCGTTATCTCGTGGCGCAGCGCGGCGACGCGATCGTCGGCCTGCTTCCGCTAACCGAGATGCGCTCGCCGCTGTTCGGCAATGCACTGGTCTCGGCCGGGTTTGCGGTCGATGGCGGATTGCTCGGCGAAGGGGCGGACGTTCTGATCGCGGCGGCGCGGTCGTTCGGCCTGCCGTCGATCGAATTGCGTGGCGGCCCGGCGCCCGATGGCTGGGCGATCGACGACACCACGTACCTCGGCTTCGTCCGCCCGCTCGCCAGTGACGATGATGCCGAACTCGCGGCGATTCCACGCAAGCAGCGCGCGGAAGTGCGCAGGGCGCTGGCGAACGATCTGCAAATCGCAAGCGGCGGCATCGAGTGCGCGGACGAGCATTATGCGGTCTATGCCGAATCGGTCCGCAATCTCGGCACCCCCGTATTCCCGCGCGCGCTATTCCGCGCGGTTCTGGAAACGATGGATGCCGACGTGGTGACCGTGCGCCACAAGGGGCGCCCCGTTGCCAGCGTTCTCAGCCTTTATCTCAACGATACGGTCTATCCTTACTGGGGTGGCGGCACCGTGGCGGCGAGAGACCTGCGCGCCAACGACCGAATGTATTTCGCGCTGATGTCGCACGCGCGCGCGCGCGGCTGCACCCGCTTCGATTTCGGCCGGTCGAAGGCGGGGACGGGCGCGGCGGCGTTCAAGCGGAACTGGGGCTTTGCGGGGGTGCCGCTGGTTTACGCGCGGTGGAGCGAGGGCGCGGCACGCGCGGTCAATCCGCTCAATCCGAAATATGCGCTGATGGTGCGGACGTGGCGGCGATTGCCATTGCCGCTCGCCAATCTGATCGGGCCATGGATCAGCCGGGGCCTGGGATGAGCGAGATATTGTTCCTGGCCCATCGCGTGCCGTTTCCGCCGGATCGCGGCGACAAGATCCGCAGCTTTCATGTGCTGCGTCATCTGGCGGCGCGCGCACGGGTGCATCTGGTGGCGTTCGCCGATGATCCGCGCGATCTGGCGCCCGCCCCGCCGCATCGCGCGCTGGTGGATGAATGCGTCATCGTCCCGCGCACCAAATCGCGGATCCGCGCGTCGGTAGAGGCGCTCGCGACCGCGCAGCCGGTGTCGCTGGCCGCCTTCGCGCATCCGCAGGTCGAACGCGCGGTGCGCGATATCCTCGCGCGGCGGCCGATCGACGCCATCTACGTCTTTTCCGGGCAGATGGCGCAGTATCTCCCCGTGTCCGGGCCGCGCACGATCATGGATTTCGTCGATCTCGATTCCGCGAAGTTCGCCGCCTACGCGCAGGATGCCGGCGGCGTGACGCGGCATATGATGCAACGCGAGGCCCGGTTGCTCGCCACGTTCGAGCGAGAGGTGGCGGGGCGTGTCGATGCCAGCCTGTTCGTGAGCGGTGCGGAGGCGGCGCTGCTGCCCGGCAGCCTCGCGGTCGAGAACGGCATCGATACCAAACGTTATGATCCCGCCGTGCCGCATGTGCCGGTGGTGGGGCAGGGGCCGCTGGTCGTCTTTACCGGGCAGATGGATTATCGGCCCAATATCGAGGCGGTATTGTGGTTCGCGCGCGAGATGCTGCCGCGCATCCCGGATGTGCGCTTCGCGATCGTCGGCCGCGCGCCGGATGCGGAGGTGCGCGCTCTGGCGCGCGATCGCGTGATCGTCACCGGCGAGGTGGCGGACGTGCGCGGCTGGCTTGCCGCGGCGAGCGTGGTGGTGGCGCCGCTGAAGCTCGCGCGCGGCGTGCAGAACAAGGTGCTGGAGGCGATGGCGATGGCCCGTCCGGTCGTCGCTTCCTCGGCGGCGGAGGGCATCGATCATGACGGCACCATCCGCGTTGCAAGCGATGCCGATGCGTTCGTCGCGGCGGTGAATGCGCTGCTTACCGATCCGGCCGCCGCGCGCGCGCTGGGGGATGCCGCGCGCGCGCGGGTGATCGCCCGATACGATTGGGGCGCCGCGCTGGCGCCGCTCGATCGCCTGCTCGGCCTTTCGCCGGAGACGCGGGCGGCGGCATGATGCTGGCGCTCGCCCCAGCCGCCGCGCCGCGATCGGCCACGCCGGAATGGCGGCGATCATTGCTCGCGCTGGGATTGGTGACGGCGCTGATACTTGCGACCTTTCATCACGATCTGTTCCACCTCGTGTCGATCTGGTGGACCAGCACCACCTTCGGCCATTGCCTGTTCATCGGCCCGGTCATCGGCTGGCTGGTGTGGATCCGGCGGCGCGAGCTGGCGGCGTTGCAACCGCATGCCTGGTGGCCCGGGCTGGCGATCGTCGCGGCGGGCGGCTTCGGCTGGCTGGTCGGCGACGCGGCGGGTGTGGCGTTCGCGCGGCAATTCGGGCTGGTGATGATGCTGCAGGGCGCGGTCGTTACGCTGCTGGGCGCCAATGTCGCGCGCGGGCTGATGTTTCCCTTGTGCTACGCCCTGTTCCTCGTGCCGTTCGGCGAGATGCTGGAGCCGCCATTGCAGCGTGTGACGGTGGCGATCACCTTGCCGCTGCTCCATCTGGTCGGCGTGCCGGCGGTAGTCGACGGCGTGCTGATCCACGCCGGCCGCTATTACTTCGAGGTAGCGGAAGCCTGCTCCGGCGCTAAATTTGTTATCGCGATGCTCGCTTATGGCGTGCTGGTGGCCAACCTGTGCTTCACCGCGTGGCGGCGGCGGGCGATGTTTCTCATGGTCTGCATCATCGTACCGGTGATCGCCAACGGTGTCCGCGCATTCGGCACGATCTATGCCGCGAATCTCACATCGGTGGAGCGGGCGACGGGGTTCGATCACATCGTCTATGGCTGGTTGTTTTTCGGCGCGGTGATGGCCGTTGTGATGGCGATCGGCTGGCGGTGGTTCGATCGTGCGCCGGATGACCCCGCGTTCGATCCGGCCGCATTGTCGCACGCGTTCGGCCACAGGCTTGCGCTCGTTCCGGCGGCAGCGCTGGTATTGGCGACAGCGGGGCTGTTCGCGGGGTGGAGCGCCGCGATCGCTGCTCGCGCCGCGCCGCTTCCGGGCCGGATCACGCTTCCGCAGGTGCCGGGCTGGCAGCGCGCGCCGCTCAGCGTGGCGGCGCCGTGGCAACCTTATTATCCCGCTGCCGATCATTACCTTTTCGGCCGTTATGCAAACGGTGCCGGGGAGGTGGTGGACATGGCGGTCGCCGTCTTTGCGAGCCAGCGCGAAGGGCACAAGCTCGCCGCGTTCGGCACCGGCCCGCTGCGCGAGAATGATGTGTGGGTGCGCGTGTCGGACGAGCCGGCCGTGGCGGGCGGCAGCACGATGCGGATCACGGCGCCCGGCCCGGTGGAGCGGATGGTGGCGTCATGGTATCGCGCCGGCGGCATGGTCACCGGGGAAGAGACAATCGTGAAATTCGCCACGTTGAAGGCGCGGATGCTGGGCGGCGATCAGGCGGCGGTCGCGATTCATCTGTCGGCGGAGGGGCCGAACGCGCGCGCCGCGATCGAGCGCTTCCGTGCGGCGCTCGGCCCGATCGATGGGGTCGCCGATCGCGTGACGGCGCCGCGCTGATGTGCGGCATCGCCGGGCTCTACTATTCGGGTACGCCGAAGCCGGTTGATCCCGCCCGTGTGCGCGCGATGGCCGATGCGATGACACACCGCGGGCCGGATGGAGCTGGCGTGTGGACTGCGCCGGGCGTCGGTCTCGGCCATCGCCGGCTGTCGATCATTGATGTCGCGGGCTCGCCCCAGCCGATGGCGAGCGCAGACGGCGCGCTGACGATCAGCTTCAACGGCGAGATCTACAATTACCGCGAGCTTCGTCGCGAACTGGCCGCACGCGGCTGGGCCTTCCGCAGCGACGGGGATACCGAGGTGCTGCTCGCTGCCTGGGAGGCCTGGGGGCCGGCGATGCTCGATCGCCTGGTCGGCATGTTCGTCTTCGCGCTCCACGATGCGCGCGCGAACACGCTGTTCCTTGCGCGGGACCGGCTCGGCGTAAAGCCGCTTCACTATGCCGAACTGGCCGATGGGGCGCTGGCCTTTGCATCGGAATTGAAGGGGTTGCTCGCGCATCCGTTGGTGCGGCGCGTGCCGGATGTGCGCGCGGTCGAGGATTATCTGGCATTCGGCTATGTCCCGGATGATGCCTGCATCGTCGCCGGCGTGAAGAAGATGCCGGCGGGCCATTACCTGCTCGTCGAGCGCGGCAAGCCGGTGCCCGCCCCGCGCCGCTGGTGGGATATCTCCTTCGCCGATCGCGTGCCGGGCAACGCTGACGCGCTGGGGGCGCAATTGCTCGCGCACATGCGGGAGGGGGTTCGCTCGCGGATGGTGGCGGATGTGCCGCTAGGCGCTTTCCTGTCGGGCGGTGTCGATAGTTCCGCTGTCGTCGCGCTGATGGCAGAGGAGTCGCCGCACGCGGTGAAGACCTGCACGATCGGCTTCGACGCTTCCGACTATGACGAGCGTGCCCATGCGGCTGCCGTCGCCACGCGCTTCGCGACCGATCATCGCGAGCGGATCGTCGACGCGAATGATTTCGGCCTGATCGATACGCTCGCCCACGCTTTCGACGAGCCGTTCGCCGATGCGTCGGCGCTTGCGACGTGGCAGGTGTGCTCGCTGGCGCGGGAGCAGGTGACGGTCGCGCTGTCCGGCGACGGGGCTGATGAGGCGCTGGCCGGCTATCGTCGCTATCGGTTTCATGCCGCCGAGGAACGGGTGAGGGGGATGCTGCCGGCCGGGCTGCGCGCGGGCCTGTTCGGATCGCTGGGGCGGATGTATCCCAAGGCGGATTGGGCGCCCCGGCCGCTGCGCGCCAAGGCAACCCTGCTCGAGCTGGCGGCGGACGGGGGCGAGGCTTACGCCCGCGCCGTAGGCGTGACGACGCCCGAGTTGCGCGGCGCCTTGTTCAGCGACGTGGCGCGGCGCGCGCTGGCCGGTCATCGGGCGGAGGATCGCTATGTCATCGCGATGCGGGATGCACCTGCGCGTGACGGGCTGGATCGTGCGCAATATGCCGACATGAAGATCTGGCTGCCCGGCGATATCCTCACCAAGAGCGATCGCACCAGCATGGCGGTGAGCCTGGAGGTGCGAGAGCCGCTGCTCGATCACCGGCTGGTGGAATTCGCCGCCCGGCTGCCGGGCTCGATGCGGTTGCGGCACGGGCAGGGCAAATGGCTGATGAAGAAGGCGCTGGAGCGCTATTTGCCGCAGGATATACTCTATCGCCCGAAGATGGGCTTCGTCACGCCGGTCGGCGCGTGGTTTCGCGGCCCGCTGGCGGCGCAGGCGGCGGCGCTCGCCAGGTCACGCACGCTGTCCGATACCGGATGGTTCGATCTCGATCGCATCGCGCGGCTGGCGGAGGCGCACCGGGTCGGCCGTGAGGAACACGGCCGGACACTGTGGCAGTTCGTGATGCTGGAAAAAAGCCTGACGCGGCTGTTCGGCTGAGCGGAACGATATCCATCATTCCGCTCAGCCGATCGAATCAGGCGAACGACACCTTCGCCTTGCGATGGCGCATAGATCCGGCGATTCCGGCAAAACCGAAGATCAGCATGGCCCAGGTCGCCGGTTCGGGCACGGCGCCGCCCGCGACCACGGGCACGTAGGGAGCCTGATCGGTCACGGCGTTATTGCCGATGTTGATGTAGCCATTGACCAGGCTGTTGAAGCCGGGATTGCCCTGATTATCGAGCGCCACGACGGAAATACTGCCGCCCTGGATCTGCAACTGGTAATTCGCGCCCTGGAAGGCGAAATCGGAAATGTAGAAGAAGCCGTTGAAATTGCCGTTGTTATACTGAACGGCGGCCGGCGACGCTGCGTTGGCGGCGTTGAATGTCAACGGTCCGAAATTGAACGTGAACAGGTCCGCGGCGGGAATGTTTGCATAGTCCGGGAAACTGTTTCCGAAAACATTGACATAGCCCGAACCCGCGGCCGGAATAAGATTGTTGTCGAACACGAAGCTGCCGCTGAACGTCTGACCGGGAAAAAACCCGTTGCCGCTGAAGGGAGACTGGACGTTTGCGCCGCCCCCGAAAGTGCCGCCCGAGAAACTGGCTTTGGTATAGGTGTCGGCAAGGGCTGGCGTCGCGGCAGCAAGCGCGGCGATCGCGATGGATGGTGTCAACATGCGCAGCATTTCTATTCTCCCGGATCAGATTTATCAGTTTTACCTTCTGTCCCGGTAGTAGCTTTTGATTACAATATAAAGGTGAATGCCCGCCTGCCGACGGATGCCATCCCGTTTTGGAACAGCACCCGCCGGCTTTTGCCGGTTCAGGCGAAGAGCTTCGCCCAGCGGCGCTCCGGCCGATCCTTCCAGTGCCCGCGATGATAGGCGTCGGATGCGAGCAGCGGCATTACCGATCCGGCTTCGGCGAACACCATCTGTTCGATGCCGGTGTTCACCTTGCCCCAGCTCGCCGCCTCCTGCAGCGTTGAGGAGGAGCAGGCGCCGTCGCGCACATCGGCGACGGTGATCTGCACGGCGTATTTATGCACCTCGACATCCTCGTGGCCGAGGATTTCCGCGCACACCACGGTGTCCTGGATGAAATTCTTGGGCACGCCGCCGCCGATCATCAGCAGGCCGGTGGTACCGGCCTGGATCTTGATCTCGGTAAGTTCGCGGAAATCGGCCACCGCGTCGATCATCAGATAGGGCTTGCCGGCCCTGGCATTGTCCACTTGGTGCTTGACGAGGCCGAAGCCCGCCGACGAATCCACGAAAGCGGGGCAGAAGATCGGCACGTCATGCTCATAGGCGAGCTTGACGAGGCTGTTCTCCTTCTTGCCGTGCTCGGCGAGATACTTGCCCATCTCGCGGATGAAGGCCCGGCTCGAATATGCCTTCGGCTCCAGTTCGTTGGCGATCTTGTTGATCGTGAAGTCGCAATCCTGAAGCTGCTCCTCGTCGATATAGGTATCGTAGATGCGATCGATGTAGAGCGAGCGCAGCGTGTCGTCGTCGGGGATTTCCTGCGCCTGATAATGCTTGTGGCCGAGGCCTTCGAAGAAATCCATGTCCACGATCGTCGCCCCGGTGGCGACCACCACATCGACCATCTTGTTGCGGATCAGCTCCGCATACAGATCCATGCAGCCGCCCGCGGAGGTGGAGCCGGCGATCACGAGGCAGACGGTGCAATCCTTGTCCGCGAGCATCTCGTTGTAGATCTTGGTGGCGCGGCCGAGATCGCGGCTGGTGAAGCTCATATCGGCCATCGCGTCGACGATCGGGCGCGCGTCGAAGCTCTTGATGTCGATATGCTTCACCTGCTTCGAGAGCAGTTCCGCCTTGCGGGTGTCGTTGATCGGCGCGTTTGCCGCGGCGGTTTTGTTGAGTGTGTCGGTCATGGGAAACTCCCGCATGCGATACCGTCGTCATTGAAGGGGACGCGGAAACCCCAAGGGCGGCGGCGCGCCAAAAGCGCGCTGCCGCCCGAAACCCTGCCCTGCGGCTGTTACAGCGTTACGACGTTGTTCGCGACCTGCGGCTCGGCGAGCGTGTAGAGCGATACCATCGGCTCATCGAGCGCGACGATCGTCTCGTCCGATCCGAAGCCGTTGAACGCGGTGCGCATCGCCGCGCCATAGGCGCCGAGCATTCCGATCTCGATATAATCCCCGGCCTGCACGTCCGCCGGCAGCAGGAATGGCCCCGCCATATGATCCAGATCGTCACAGGTCGGGCCGTAGAAGGAGAACGGGTGATCGCGCACGGTCGATTCCGGCTCGCGCAGCAATATGACCGGAAAGCGCCAGCCGATATGCGCCGCGTCGAACAACGCGCCGTAAGCGCCGTCGTTGACATACAGCTCGTTGCCGCGACGCTTTTCCACGCGCACCACGACGGAGCTGTATTCGGCGCACAGCGCACGACCAGGCTCCGCCCACAGTTCCGCCGAATAGCTGATCGGCAGGCTTTCGAAGGCACGGTGAATCGTCTCGAAGAATCGCTCCAGCGGCGGCGGTTCCATTCCCGGATAGGAAGAGGGGAAACCCCCGCCCACATCCACCACGTCGACGGTGACCGCCGCATCGACGATCGCCTGCCGAACGCGTTCCATCGCCTCGGCATAGGCTTCCGGCGTCATCGCCTGGCTGCCGACATGGAAGCAGATGCCCAGCGCATCCGCCGCCTGCCGCGCTGCCATCAGCAGCGGCTTCGCTTCGTGCGCCGGCACGCCGAATTTCGATGCGAGGCTGAGCTTGGAATGTTCGGATGACACGCGCAGGCGCACGCACAGCGTGAGATCGCTTGCATTGCGGGTCGCGCGGGTGATCTTGTCCAGCTCTTCCAGGCTGTCCAGGCTGAATACGCGCACGCCATGCGTGAAATACGCCTCGGCGATCGCCTCCTCCGCCTTCACCGGATGCATGAAGCACAAGGTGGCATCGGGCGCGACACGGGCGACCAGCCGCACCTCGGCGATCGAGGCGACATCGAAATGCGTAATGCCGTTTTCGAACAGCGTTGCGATCAGCTCGGGGCTGGGGTTCGCCTTCACCGCATACATCGAGCGGCCCGGAAACTTCTCCGAAAAGAAGCGGGCGGCCCGCGCGGCGGCGTGCGGACGGATCAGCGTCACCGGCTGAACCGGCTTCCGCTTCGCAATGTCAATGGCTCCGCCGACGATGGTGGCGGAAACTATCGAGGGGGCAGCTAGCCCCAGCGCGCTATGATGCTGGTGCAACTCAAGGGACCTCCAATTGCCTTGCGGCGTCGAGCGAAAAAAGCTGCCTTGCGGTTGGAAGTCCCATGGGGCAGCGGACGGGCGAGTTAGGATCGCTGGCCCCGATTGTAAAGTGGATTTAGACAATGAGAGATCGATTGTGACGATTGTGCGACAGCCCACTCGGGCGGGGGTGCGCGATGCCGCCGCAAAGATCGCCGCGATCCTGCCGCCGACGCCGCTTTTCGTTCATGAAATCAATGGTGTGCCCGTTGCCTTCAAGGCCGAGTCGTTGCAGCCGATCGGCGCCTTCAAGATCCGCGGGGCATGGCACCGGCTGACGGCGCTGGATGCGGATTCGCGCGCGCGGGGGGTGGTGGCCTTTTCGTCCGGCAATCACGCGCAGGGAATCGCCTGGGCGGCACGGCGCCTCGGCATCGCCGCGACGATCGTGATGCCGGCCGATGCGCCGCGAGCGAAGCGCGAATCGACCCTCGCGCTGGGTGCGGAAGTGGTGGATTACGACCGCGCCACCGAAAGCCGCGAACTGATCGCCGCCCGCCTTGCCGAGGCGCGAGGCGCGACCTTGGTGCCCAGCTTCGATGATCCCTGGGTGATCGAGGGGCAGGGGAGCGCCGCGATCGAGGCTGTCAGGCAGATGGCGGAAGCAGGGCTGGGATCGCCTTCCCACGCGGTCATTCCGTGCGGGGGCGGGGGATTGGCGGCCGGGATCGCGCTCGCGCTGCCCGATGCGCGCATCACCATCGTGGAGCCGCAGGGGTGGGACGATATGGCGCGGAGCCTCGAGTCGAGCTGGATCGAGCCGGTCGGCCCCAATCCACCGCCGACTGCATGCGATGCGCTTCAGACGAAACAGGTGTCGTCGCTCACCTTCGACGTGCTGGCCCGCCGCGATGCGAAGGGGATCGCCGTCAGCGAGGAGGAGGTCGCGGCGGCGCAGCGCTGGGCGGCGGAGCGGTTGCGCCTGGTGGTCGAGCCGGGTGGCGCGGTGGCGCTGGCGGCGCTGCTGGCCGGGCGGGTCGCGGTCGAAGCCGGGATGCTCGTGATCCTCTCGGGCGGCAACGTCGATGTCGCGGCTTTCGGCGCGGTGCTTGCCCGCGGATAGAGAAAGGGCGACGAACCGATGGTTCGCCGCCCCTTCCGCTATTGAAGAACCTGAAGGATCAGGTGGCCTTCATGTTGCTCGACACGTTGTTGAACGTCGTCGTCAGCTTGTTGCCCAGCGCGCCCATCGCGCTGATGGCTGCAACGGCGATGAGCGCGGCGATCAGGCCGTATTCGATCGCGGTCGCGCCCTTCGAATTCTTCAGAAAGGTACGAATCTTCTGCATCTTCGATCTCCAGTGGTAGCCAAAGCTTCAGTCACCCGACTGGATCGAGGGTCCCCCTATCCAGTGAGCGAATCGATAGACTGGTCAGGTTGAGGAATGTTTAAGGACGGAATTTCTTTGCCGCCGGTCGCGGGCCGGTTATTGCGCGTTGACGACTTTCGACGCCACGTTGTTCCACATGCCGGTCGTCGTCGACGCGACTTCCACGATGCTGACGATCATCACCACCACGATCAGCGCGGCGATCAGGCCGTATTCGACCGCCGTCGCCCCGCGCCGGTCACGCCGCAGCCTCGCGCCGAACGCGCGAAATCCTGGCAGGCGAGATGGTCGCTGTCGGAACATGAGCCAAAAATGGCAGGACAGGTTTAACGAATTGTCGACATGACCATCCAGATCGAACTTTTTCCGGTTGTCGCCGTGGCGCTCACCGATCCGGCCGGTCGCGTGCTCATGCAGCGCCGGCCGGCCGGGAAGGCGCTGGCAGGGCTGTGGGAGTTTCCCGGCGGCAAGATCGAGCGCGGCGAATCGCCGGAGGACGCCTTGTGCCGGGAGCTGAAGGAGGAACTGGGCATCGTCGTGCACCCGGCCGATCTCGCGCCGGTGACCTTTGCGAGCCAGCGGCTCGATGCACGGCATCTTGTATTGATGCTGTTCCGCTGCCGTCGCTGGAGCGGCGAGCCGGATGCGCTGGAAGCCGCGGAATTGCGCTGGGCCGACGTGGAAGCGCTATCGGCGCTGCCAATGCCTGCCGCCGATGAGCCGCTGCTGGCTGCATTGCGGGCGGAGCAGGCTCGCTAGCGGGTTTCAGCCGCTCGTGAGGAGTCGGCGTCGTGCGCGGCCATGGGAAAATGCAGCGTCGCGATCGTCTGCCCGTCGCGGCGCGCCATCGCGATGTCCCCGCCCAGTTGCGAGGCGAGCGCCGCGATCAGGCGATGGCCCAGATGCGTGCCGTTGTCAGCCGCTGGCGTGAAGCCGACGCCGTCGTCGCTGACCGTCAGTTGCATCGCATCGGTTCGGAACGGATGTGGCCGCAGTTGCACGCTCACGTTACCCGGCCGATCGTCGGGATAGGAATGTTTGGAGATGTTGGTGAGCAGCTCGTTCGTGATCAGGCCCAGGATCACCGCCTGTGCGAGCGGAACCGCGCATCGATCAACATCGACCTTCAGCGAGATCGGCCGCATGCTGAAGCGGGTCTGCTGCATATCGTTGCAAAGGCTGCCCAGGAATGTGCTCAGTTCGACCTGCTCGCTGGTGGCTTCATCCACGCGCAGGCGCTGATAGACCCGGCTAAGCACGATGAGGCGAGACATCAGGCTCTCCATCGCGGTGACGGTTTCGGGATTGCTGGATTGGCGCGAAGCCAGCGAGGCGGTGGAAACCAGCATCGCGAGATCGTTGGCCAGCCGATGCGAAAGTTCGCGCAGCAGGGCGGTGGCGCGATCGCGGTCCGCCGTCGTTTTCTCGAGCTCCGCCGCAAGCAACTCGTAGCGTCTGGCCGAACGCGCGGCGAACCACACGACGAGCAAGCCAAGCGCCACCGTGGCGACCAGCGCTAGCGCATCATCGGGGTTCAGCACGGCCAGACCCTCACCCGGCAGCGCGAACGCTAGCGCAAGCGCCCCGAGGCCGACGCTCGCGAACCCCGCGTTTCGACCAGCCGTGATCGCGATGACGACGAAGCTCAGCGCCATGAAAACGAACAGGAGCCACGGGCGATCCGGCCACAGATGAAGCGACGCTGCGGTGACGCCCGCGATCAACAGAAAACAGCCGAGCAGCGAGGCGGCAGCGCGAGGGAGGGATGGAGACACGTCAGGCTTCTCCCGCCCGCGCGGGATACGGTGATGCGGGCCGATCGTGGGCATCGTGCGCATCGTTGCTTACGTCGGCCTTACTGCCGGATCGGTGCTATCCGCGCGTGGTGCTTAACGTAATGTCCATGTAAGCGACGTGGAATAGAGCGCGCCAATTAGGCTCGCCAATCCGGGGGGCGTGGCACCAGCTGGCTGCGGGTAGAGCATTTTGACCGACCATTCAGTTTCTCACTCACCATTGCCGCCGGCGCGCAAAATCGGCCGCGGCGGGCAGATCAGGCTTGTCGCGCTGGTGGCGGCGGCGGTGATCGCGATCCTGTTGCTGATCGCCGGCGTGCGTGCGCTGTTCACGACCACGCCGCCGCCTGCGGCCAGGTTGCCAGCCGGCGCTTTCCGGCCGACCCGCGAGCAGCTCGCGCAGCTCACGATCGCGCCGGTGACGGCCGGGGCGGACGCGCAGCTCGTCCGCGCGAGCGGCGCGATCGCGGTCGATGGCGATCGCAGCGCGCCGGTCCTGTTGCCTTTCTCCGGGCAGGTGCTGGCCGTCTATGTCGAGCCGGGGCAGCGCGTCGCGAAGGGGCAGCCGCTGCTCCGCATCGCCTCGCCGGAAATGGTGGACGCGCGCAACGCGCTGCTGACGGCCAGCGCACAGCGCGCGACCGCCGCCGAATCGCTCAGGGTGGCGCAGGCCAATGCTACGCGGCAGAAGGCGATCTACGAAACCGCCGGCGGCGCGCTGAAGGATTTCTCGCAGGCGCAGGCCGATCTGGTTGCGGCGCAATCGACGTTGCGTACCGCGGAATCGTCCGTGCGGGCGGCGCAGAATCATCTGGCGATCTTCGGCCGGCGCGGCGACGGAGACGGGCGGCCGGGGCAGCCCGCAACCGTCTATCGCGCGCCGGTCGCGGGGCTGATCGCAGACCGCAGCGTCGCGCCGGGGCAATACATTGCCGCCGGCAGCGGCACGCCCTTGATGACGATCACCGATCCAACCCGAGTGTGGCTGGTCGCCCAGGTGGCGGAAAGCGATGCCGCCGCCGTGCACGTCGGCGATCAGGTGCAGGTGACGACGCCGGCGCTCCCGGGCCGCAGTTTCGATGCGCGGATCGAGAATGTCGGCGCGGCGCTCGATCCGAACAGCCATCGGCTGCCGGTGCGCGCCTCGATCAGCAACCCCGATGGCGCGCTTAAGCCACAGATGTTCGCCTCGTTCACGATCCGCCGGCAACTCAGCGGTGACAATGCCGTGCTGGTGCCGGGATCGGCGATAATCCACGAGGGGGATAACGCCCGCGTCTGGGTGCTCGGTCGAGACGGGCTGCTGTATGCCCGGGCCGTGCGCGCCGGTGCCAGCGATGGCGGTTTTACTCGTATCCTTCAGGGGCTGAAGGCGGGCGATCGTGTGGTCACCCGGGGCGCGCTGTTCGTGAACGAGGCGGGTCTCGATCAATGAACCGGCTGGTGGAGCTGGCGCTGCGCCAGCGGATGCTTGTCCTCACGCTCCTGATCGGCCTTGTCATGGCGGGGGCGGTCGGCTTCGCGAACCTCAATATCGAGGCGTATCCGGATCCCGTGCCCCCGATGGTGGAGGTGTTGACGCAGAGCGACGGCACCTCGGCCGAGGAAATGGAACGCAATGTCACCACCCCGATCGAGGTGGCGATCGCGGGGCTGCCGCATGTGACGGCGGTGCGCTCGATCTCGTTGTTCGGCCTGTCCGACGTGAAGATCCAGTTCACCTACGACGTGACGTTCCGGGAGGCGGAGCAGCTCGTGCTCGGTCGCCTCTCCCAGATTCCGCCGATGCCGAATGGCGCGCAACCCACGCTGTCACCGACCAGCCCGATCGGCGAAATCTACCGCTACCAGGTGGTCGGGCCGCCCGGCTATTCGGTGATGGACCTCAAGACCCTTCAGGACTGGGTGCTCCAGCGCCGCTTCAAGCGCCTGCCGGGCGTCGTGGACGTTACCGGCTGGGGCGGGAAGCTGCGTACCTATGAGGTGCAGCTCGATCGAGACCGGCTGGTCGCGCACGGCGTGACGGTGCCGGCGGTGCTGGCGGCGCTCGGCAAGAGCGACGGCAATGTCGGCGGCCAGACGGTGAATTTCGGTGAGCAGGCGGCGATCGTGCGCGGCGTCGGGCTGATCCACTCGGTCGATGCGATCCGCGACACGATGGTCGGCATGGCCGGTTCGACGCCGGTGCTGTTGCGCGATGTGGGCACGGTGAAGATCGGCAACATGCCGCGCCTGGGCATCGCCGGGGATGGGGCCGACGACGATATCGTCATGGGCATCGTGCTGATGCAACGCGGCGCACAATCCATGCCGGCGATCCGCGCGGTCGAGCAGGAGGTGGAGACGATCAACGCGGGCGGCGTGCTGCCGCCGGGCGTCCACCTCGAACGCATCTACGACCGTTCGAACCTGATCGGCGTGACGACGCATACCGTGATGCACAACCTCGTCATGGGCGTGCTGCTGATCTTCGCCCTGCAATGGCTTTTCCTCGGCAATCTGCGCAGCGCGCTGATCGTGGCGGTGACGATCCCGTTCGCGCTGTCGGTCGCCGTGCTGGTGCTGATCCTGCAAGGGGAATCGGCGAACCTGCTGTCGCTGGGCGCGCTCGATTTCGGGCTGATCGTCGATGCCGCGGTCATCATGGTGGAGGCGATCTATCGCCGCATGGCCGAGCGTTCGCATGCGATCGGCAGCGGGCGGATCAACGCCAGCACGGCAAACCGCTTTTCCGCGATCCTCCATGCCTCCACCGATGTCAGCCGGGGCATCTTCTTCGCCGCGGCGATCATCATCGCCAGCTTCCTGCCGCTGTTCACGCTGACGGGGGTGGAGGGGCACATCTTCGGCCCGATGGCCAAGACCTATGCCTATGCCATCGCCGGCGGGCTGGTGGCGGCCTTTACCGTGGCGCCGGTGCTGTCGGCGTTGCTGCTGCCGGACAAGCTTGCCGAGGTCGATACCTGGGTGGTGCGGCAATTGCGGCGCGCATCCGAGCCGGCGGTGTCGTTCGCGCTGGCGAACCGCGTGCTGACGCTGGGGTTGACGGGCATCGCGCTGGCGGTGTCGCTGTTCGCGGTGCGTGCGCTTGGCGTGGAATTCCTGCCGCATCTGGAGGAGGGCAATCTCTATATCCGCGCGTCCCTCCCGGCGTCGATCTCGCTGGAGGCGGGCCAGCCGGTGGTGAACGGCATTCGCCGCATCGTCGCCGAGCGGCCGGAGGTGGAGCGCGTCGTCTCGACCCACGGCCGCCCCGATGACGGGACAGACGCGACCGGCTTCTTCAACGCCGAATTCTATGCGCCGCTGAAGCCTGCGGAGGATTGGCCCGCCGGGGCGAGCAAGGAGAAGCTCACCGCCGAACTGCAACAGAAACTGCAGGCGAAATATCCCGGCGTGGATTTCGAATTCTCGCAATATATCCAGGACAATGTCGACGAGGCGTCGTCGGGCGTGAAGGGGGCGAACTCGGTCAAGGTGTTCGGCAGCGATCTGGAGACGCTGGAAAAGGTGGCCGCCGAGATCAAGGCGCAGATGGCGCAGGTGCGCGGCATCGCCGATCTCGGCGTATCGGACTCGCTGGGCCAGCCGACCGTCCGCATCGATATCGATCGCAAGGCGGCGGCGCGCTATGGCCTCGCGCCGGACGACATCAATCAGACGATCGCGGCGGCGATCGGCGGTGGCTCCGTGGCGAACCTCTACGAAAAGGATACCGACCGCTATTTCCCGATCGTCGTCCGCCTCGATCCCGCGCAGCGCGGCGATATCGAGGCGCTGCGACGCATCACGGTGGGAGCGCCGTCGCCGGGTGGCAACGGGCTGGTCCAGGTGCCGCTGTCTGAGGTCGCGACGATCCGGCTGACGTCCGGCGCCTCCTTCATCTATCGCGAGCATCAGGAACGCTACGTCCCGATCAAGTTCAGCGTGCGCGGCCGCGATCTGGGAAGTACCGTGGACGAGGTGAAAGCCCGGATTGCCAGGCATGTCGTGCTGCCGCCCGGCTATCATCTCGAATGGGCGGGCGAGTTGGGCAACCTTGCCAATGCGGTGGCGCGGTTGCAGATCGTGGTGCCGATCAGCCTGTTGCTCATCATCGTGCTGCTGTTCGCGAATTTCGGTTCGATCCGCGATACGCTGCTGGCGTTCAGTGTGATTCCGATGGCGCTGATCGGTGGCGTGCTGGCGCTGGCGCTGACGGCAACGCCGTTCAGCATCTCCGCGGCGATCGGCTTTGTCGCGCTGTTCGGCATCGCGGTGATGGACGGCATTCTCGTCGTCGCGACGTTCAACAGCCACGTCAACGAAGGCTACGGGCATGAAGAGGCGATCGCGATCACGGTGCGCAATTGCCTGCGTCCGGTGGTGATGACGTGCCTTGCCGCCGCGATCGGGCTGCTGCCGGCCGCGATCTCCACCGGCATCGGCAGCCAGGTGCAAAAGCCGCTCGCGCTGGTGGTGGTGGGCGGCATGACGCTCGCGCCGGTGCTGATCCTGCTGGTGCTGCCGGTGCTCATCATGCGCTTCTCGCGTCACGAAAGCCTCGCCACGCGCGGGCCGTCGGCTGAGAGCCGGGGAGAGCCGGCATGACGCGCAACCTGTCCATTGCGGCATGCGCCGCGCTGCTCGTCGGCTGCACGGTTTCGCCGCGCCATCCATCTACCGAGGCCGCGCTGCCGCCCGCGCGCGCACAGGAAACGATCGTCTCGAACAGCGGCACCGCGCAGCGGCTGGATGTGGGCGCGCCCGCGCTCGCGGACTGGTGGCGCGCGTTCGGCAGCGTGAAGCTCGATGCGTTGGTGCAGATCGCGCTTGCGCATAACGAGGATCTCGCCAGCGCCGATGCCAGTCTCCGCCAGGCACGCGAACTCGCGCGCGCCGCGGCTGGCGCACAGGGGCCGCAGGTCGACGCCAACTATCAGGCGCAGCGCGCGCGCGTGTCCAATGCGTTGCAGACGCCGCTGAACGATCAGGGGCTGAATCCCTACACGCTGCATACCGCGCAGGTCACGGTGGCATATCCGCTCGATCTGTTCGGCGCAGGGCGAAACGCGGTTCGCTCCGCGCGGGCGGCGGCCGAGGTCGCGGCGCATCGGCTGGACGCGGCGCGCATCACCGCGGTTTCCAGCCTGGTCGTGGCCGTGATCCAGCATGCTGCGCTTGAAGCGCAGGTCGCCGCGACGCAAAAAGCGATCGCCGACAATCGCGCGCTCGTCGCGATGCTCGAACGCCGGCGCGCGCTCGGCGATGTGGGGCTGGTTGATGTCGCCGCGCAGCAGACCGTGCTCGCCAATGTCGAGGCGACGCTTCCGGGGCTGGAGCGCCAGCGCGATCATCAGGCGGGGTCGATCCTGTCGCTGATCGGCCGCCCTGCGGGGTCTGCGCTGCCCGATCTCCCCACGATCGACGAACTGCGCCTGCCGGCCGATCTGCCTGTGTCGCTACCCGCCGATATCGTTGCGCACCGCCCCGATGTCCGTGCGGCCGAGGCGCAGGTGCGCGGTGCGGCGGCGGACGTGGGCGCGGCGATCGCGGCGCGGCTGCCCTCGATCACGCTCAGCGGCAACGCCGGCGGCTCCGCCACGCGCTTCCTGGATATGTTCGCGAGCGGCAATCCGTTCTTCACGCTGCTCGGCAGCATCACCCAGCCGATCTTCCACTCCGGCGAATTGCGTCATCGCCAGCGCGCGGCAGAGGCAGCGCTGGACGCGGCCAAGGCGCAGTATCGCGCGGCCGCGCTCCAGGCGTTTCTCGATGTGGACGACGCCTTGTCGGGCCTGCGCACCGATGCCGCGGCGCTGGACGCCGCGACGCGTGCGGATACCGCCGCCAGCAGCACGCTGGCCATGACCCGGCGGCAGCTGGAGCTCGGCGCGGTCGGCACGCTGGGGCTGCTCAACGCCTCGTCTGCAGCATCGCAGGCACGCGCGCAGCGCATCCAGGCGGCGGCCGCGCGGCTTACCGATACGGTGGCGCTGTTCCAGGCATGCGGCACGCCGGTGACGGCGCGCTGATACCGGCTCACCGGGTCTGCAGCATGTAACCGACGCCGCGCACCGTTTGCACGGTCAGCGCCAGCCCGGCCTCTTTAAGATGCTTGCGGATACGGTGGATATAGACTTCCACCGCGTTCGATCCGAGCGTGTCGCCCGCGCCGAAAAGCTGATCTTCCAGCACGCGCTTCGGCACGACGCGATCGAGCTGGCGCATCAGCAGCTCCACCAGCTCTCCCTCACGGACGGAGAATTCCACCGGCGCGCCATCGACGCGAAACTGTCTCGCCTCCGTATCCAGCTCCAGCGCTCCGGCGCGCAAGAGGCGATCCTTGTAGCCGGATTCGCGCCGCAGGATCGCCAATACGCGCGCGTGCAGCTCGTCGAAGTGGAAGGGCTTCGACATGTAATCGTCGGCCCCGGCGCTCAGGCCGAGGATGCGGTTCTCCACCTCGCCGCGCGCCGTGACGACGAGGATCGGTTCGTTATGTCGCGCCGAACGCAGCCGCCGCAACAGATCGATCCCGTCTTCGTCGGGAAGCCCGAGATCGAGAATGACCAGTGCATAACGCGTCGTGCGGATCAGTATTTCCGCATCGCCCGCGTCATGCGCGATGTCGCAGTGCAGATGGCGCCGGCCGAACGCCTCGCTCATCGCCTCCGCAAGCTCGGCATTGTCCTCGACGATCAGCAATCTCATCGCGGTGCCATGGGGCGGGCGAGCCGTCGGTTCAACGCCGTTCAGCCATGCGGCCCTGCATATCCCGGCAGATAGGCGGCGTCGGCCCCGTGCGCGATCTTCAGCGCCCGTTCCACCGCGGTATCGAAATCCTTGTCGAGCAGCGCCGGCTTGAGCCGGGTGCGCAGGAAATCAGCCCACAGAAATTCGGAGAACGGCGTGTCGCTCTTGGCATAGCCGCCCGCCCGGCGCAGCTCCCCGGCCAGCGAACGGTAGGGGTCATCCGCCAGCTTGGTGATCTTTTTCGGCAGGTCGTCGATCGACTGCCGCGTGCCCCTCGCGTCATAGGGATGGAGCCAGTTGCGATTGTCCATGAACGTCAGGAAGGATTTCGGTGCGAGGTGGCTGAGATCGGCGACGACGCGCACCAGTACGCTTTCCTGACCCGCCTCGTGAAGCGCGAGCGCGAGATGATGGTTGTCGATCAGCCACGGGCGCTTTTTCGGGCCGATCACGGCGGGAACGAGATGATGCGACAGGAAATGCGCGTCCGCGTCCTTGGGGCGCTCCTGCCAGTCACGGCGCTTCCGCGCGACCTCTCGGTAGCCGACCGTCATCTGCGTCGGCCGCAGGTCCAGGATCGGGGTGGGTTGAAGCGCGGGGGTAAAATCCTGCATCGCCATTTCCTCTTATCGTCGCCACCGCATCCGCGACGCTGAAGCTGCTGCGCGCCACGAGCCTGTCCTGTCCCGCACGCAGGAACAGATCGCGGATATGATCGTGAACGCGCGCGAGTTGCAACCGGATGCCGTCGCGCGTCAGCCGGTCGTCGAATTCGATCAGGCAATCGAGCGCGGTACTGTCGAGGTCGGAGCTTTCCTCAAGACTGAGTACCAGCGCGTGATCGCCGTTCAGCCGCTTCGCGACATCGCCGAACACGCGCTCCGCATTGCCGAAGAACAGCGTCTGGGCGGGCCGCAGGATCGTCACGCCCGGCACGGGCCTTGCGTCCGGGTGGCGCCTCATATCGACGAAATCGTGCCCGCCGTCGAGCTGTCCGAGGTTCGCGATGTTCGGCGCGGCCATGCGCTGGATCAGCGCCGCGAGCGACAGGCCGATCGCGATCAGCATCCCATCCAGCACCCCGAACATCAGCACTGCCGCGGCGGCGGCGAAAGCGATGATCTCGTCACGACCGATCTTCCACAGATGCACGAATGGCGCGGGCGATAGCGCGTGGGTCAATGCGGCGATCACCACCGCCGCCAGCACCGCATCGGGCAGGTGCGCGATCGCCGGACGCCCGAACCATGCCAGCAATGCCAGCGCTACGCCCGCGACGACGGAGGTCCAGCGGGATGTGGCGCCCGCCGCCTCGCTTGCCGAGCCGCCCGAGAAACCCGCGCCCACCGGCATGCCCTGTACGAGCGCGGCGGCGAGATTCGCGCCGCCGATCGCCGCCAGCTCGCGATCGGGGTCGATCATATCGCCATGCCGCAGCGCGAGCGCGCGCATCGTGCCCCAGCTTTCCGCAAACAGGATCAGCGCCAGCGGCACGACAAGCTGGGCCAGCCGGGATGCCTGTCCGAACGAGAGGTTCGGCACCGTCGGCAGGCGCGGCGCCAGCGCAATGTCGCCGACGGTCTTTACGCCGTGTGCCGGCAGATCGAGCAGCACCGATGCCGCGATGCCGAGCGCCAGCACGACGAAGGCAACGGGCAGGCCGTGGAATCGCCGCAGCCCCAGCAGCAGCGCCAGCGCGAGCGCTCCCGCCGCCACGCTTGCGCCGTGCCATGCGCCGATATTGCCGCCGAGCGTGGTTATCAGCTTCAGCAGGTTGCCACCCGGCACCGCGATGCCGGTGATCGCCGGCAATTGTCGCAGGATGATCGTGATCGCCAGCCCGAGCGCGAAGCCGCGCAGCACGGGGCGGGCGATGAAGTTTGTCAGTGCGCCCAGCCGCAAGGCAGCGGCGGCGAGGAACACTATCCCCGCGAACGCCACCGCGATCGTTGTCAGCATCGCGCGGGTTGCGGCATCGCCGGGCATCGCGGCCAGCGCCGCGGCGAGGATCGCGGCGGAGGACGAAGTTGGCGATACGATCGCGAAACGGCTTCGCCCGATCGCGGCATAGGCGAGGCAGCCGGCGACGGCAGCGGTGATCGCGCGGGCAGGCTCCAGCCCGGCGATACTGGCATAGGCTACCGCCTCGGGCAGCAGCAGCCCGGCCACCGATATCCCTGCGACGATGTCCGCCCGCGCCATGTGCCGAACGCTACGCGCTTTCGCGCGCGGGGCAAGCCGCATCCGTCTGGATGTCAGCGCTGTTCGACCAGCGCCGCGATCGATTTCGCGATATGGGAAAGCGTGGCGTCGCGAGACCACATCGCGTGCGGGCGTGAATGATCCGCCAGTTCATTCTCTCGCGCGGCCATGATGCCGCCCAGCGCCGCGCCCATGAATACGAGGCGCTGGTTGAGCGATGCCGGGGAGACGTCGGCCATCAGCCGGCGAATATGCCGCAGGCACCGCTGATAGCCGGAATTCCACCGGTCGCCGAGCGCATCGGTCAGGATGTTGCGGTTCGACATCTGCACGCCGATCAGGAAGCGGTTATAGCATTCGCTGCACGTCGGCGCATCGAGCGAGACGGAGGTGCGGACGAGGCATTCCATTACTTCCAGCACCGTGCGGGGGCCGCCGCCCGCCTCCGCCTGATCGAGCCACGCGTTGCGGCGATCGTCGATCGCGCGCGCGCCATCGACGATCAGTTCGCGGATCAGCCGGTCCTTCGATCCGAAATGATAGGTGAGGGCGGCATGGTTCTTCTGCCCGGCGGCGGTCGCGATCTCGCGAACCGAAACGCCGTCGATCCCGCGTTCCGCGAACAGTTTCAGCGCGACCGCCTTGATCTGCGCGGCCGGCTCCGCGCGACCTGGTGTCACCGGGGTTTTCATCGCTGGCGGCGTGGCATTGACAGCCGACCGAGTCAAATGCTCTTATCCATATGGATAACCATGATGACGTGGGATAACCGGCGGCGCACGCGCCATCCCGGCAATGCCTTCGGGAGGGCTAGAGGATGAATTTCGAGTTTACCGAAAAGGTGGCCGATCTGCTGGCGCGGCTCGATTCCTTCATGGACGAGCATATCTATCCCAACGAGCGTGCCTATTACGATTTCGTCCACGACCAGGCGAACCTGTGGAAGGAATGGCCGGGGATGGAGGCGCTGAAGGCCAAGGCGCGCGAACAGGGCCTGTGGAACCTGTTCCTGCCGCACGAATATGGCGCGTTCTCGCCCGGGTTGTCCAATCTCGAATATGCGCCGCTGGCGGAGGCGATGGGGCGGGTGCCGTGGTCGAGCCAGGTGTTCAACTGTTCCGCGCCTGACACCGGGAACATGGAGGTGCTCGCCAGGTTCGGTTCGGCCGAGCAGCAGGAGCGATGGCTGAAGCCGCTGCTCGCGGGCGAGATTCGCTCGGCGTATGTGATGACCGAGCCGCAGGTCGCCTCCTCCGACGCCACCAATCTGGAGCTGTCGATCATCCCCGACGGCGGCTATTACCTCATAAACGGCCGCAAATGGTGGATCTCGAATGCGATGCACCCGCGGTGCGACATTTTCATCGTGATGGGCAAGACCCATTTCGACGCACCGCGCCACGCACAGCATTCGCAGATCC
This sequence comes from Sphingomonas sp. 3P27F8, assembly GCF_005502745.1. Lineage (GTDB taxonomy): Bacteria > Pseudomonadota > Alphaproteobacteria > Sphingomonadales > Sphingomonadaceae > Sphingomonas. Next base: position 238,593 of record NZ_SCNL01000002.1, on the reverse strand, counting down.
TCGTTCCGCGTGGCACCCCGGGCGTTGAGGTGGTGCGGCATCTCACCGTATTCGGCTCGCATAATTCACCGGGTGGCGAGGTGGAGCTGCGTTTTGACAACGTCCGCGTACCCAAGGAGAATCTTATCCTCGGCGAGGGTCGCGGGTTCGAGATCGCGCAGGGGCGGCTCGGGCCAGGCCGCATCCATCACTGCATGCGCTCGATCGGGCAGGCGCAGCGCGCGCTGGAATATATGGCGCGCCGCGTCGACAGCCGGGTCGCATTCGGCAAGAAGCTGGCCGATCAAAGCAGCATCCGTCAGGATGTGGCGCGCAGTTTCTGCGAGGTCGAGATGGCTCGATTGCTTACGCTGAAGGCAGCCGATGCGATGGATCGATATGGCAACAGGCGGGCGAAGGATCTGATTGCGGCCATCAAGGTGATTGCGCCGAAAATGGCGCAGACCGTTTCCGATCGCGCGATTCAGGCGCACGGCGGGATGGGAGTCAGTGACGACACGCCGATCGCATATTTCTTCACACTGAATCGTTACGTGCGGCTGACCGATGGGCCGGAAGAGGTGCATATGTCGCAGCTCGGCAAGCAGAAGATCGCCGAATATGTCGCCGCGAACGTGCGGTAAGCGTGCAGGGAGGTACGCGGGATGAAGGCTCTTCGCTATTACGGTGCGCGCGATGTCCGTTACGAGGGAATGGACGATCCCATCCCGCAATCGGATCGTGACGCCATCATCAAGGTGGAAGCGTGCTCAATCTGCGGCAGCGATCTTCATATCTACCATGGCCACGGCTTTTCCGAGGATATCGGCTTCTGCGTCGGTCACGAGGCGGTGGGCGAGGTGGTGGAAACAGGACGCGCGGTGAACCGGCTGAAGATTGGCGACAAGGTCATGATCCCGGCGGCGGCCGGTTGCGGCGCGTGCCGCTATTGCCTTGCAGGCGTGGTCAATCGCTGCGAGTTCGGGCTAGGCGGCTGCTACGGCTTGTCGGCGCGACTGCAGGGTTCTCAGGCGGAGGCGGTGCGGGTGCCCGCTGCCGACATGAACGCGGTGATAATCCCCGATGGCGTGTCTGCGGAACAGGCGCTGATGATGACTGATGCGATGGCGACGGCTTGGTTCGGCGCGCGCAACGCCGATATCGTGCCCGGTAGCAGTGTGGCGGTGATCGGGCTGGGGCCGATCGGGCTGATGACCGTGGACAGTGCCTTCGTCATGGGCGCGCATATCGTCTATGCAATCGATCCCGTGCCTGAGCGGCGCGCGCTCGCGGCGGACGCGGGCGCGATCGCGCTCCATCCGGAAGAGGCGTTGGAGAAAATTCGGGATGCCACCGCAGGTCGCAAGCTCGATTGCGCAGTCGAGGTGGTCGGCAGCGATGCGACGGTCGATCTGGCGCTTCGGCTGGTGCGCCCGCGCGGCACCGTCTCTGTGATCGGGGTACAGCAGTCGCGGCGTTTTCCCTTTCCGCTGGAGCGGGCGTTCGCGGCTGGGCTCACCTTCCGCACGGGAACCTGCTCGGTGCCGGAAGAACTGCCGGTGCTGTTTCCGCTAGTCCAATCTGGCCGTTTGCGACCGGAGAAATATATCACCCACCGCCTCCCGCTAAGTGAAGGCGCGGAGGCCTATGCGCTGTTCGAGCGGCGCGAGGCAGGCGCATTGAAGATGGTGCTTACGCCTGGTTAGAAGTGTCATAGCGATCCGCGCTTGGCTCAGCTACAGTATCGCATGGCCGAACGCTTTGAACGACACCGCCAGCCGTGGCGCCAAGACGAAATTCAGAAGCTCCACACGCTCGCCAAGAAGGGCATGGCGCTGAAGGCGATCGCCAAGGCGATGACACGCAGCGAGGAATCGGTGAAGGAGCGGGCGAAGCTCGATGGCCTTTCGATCGCCAAACTACACTGATCGATCCTGATGCCTAACAGAAGTTATGACGCGATCGTGCTTGGCGCGGGGGCGGCGGGGTTGATGTGTGCGGCGACGGCCGGGCAGCGCGGCCGGCGCGTGCTGCTGATCGACCATGCGGATCGGCCGGGCAAGAAAATCCTTATCTCCGGCGGCGGTCGCTGCAACTTCACCAATCTCGGAACGGCGCCCGATCGCTTCATTTCCGCGAACCCACATTTCGCGCGCTCGGCGCTGGCGCGTTATGGCCCGGCGGATTTTCTGGAGCTGGTCGGGCGGCATCGCATCGCATGGCATGAAAAGACGCTCGGGCAGCTTTTCTGCGATGGCTCCGCGCGGCAGATCGTCGACATGCTGCTAGAGGAATGTGATCGCGGCGCGGTCGACCTCACGCTGGGCGACAAGGTAGCTGGCATCGATCACGCCGATGCGCGTTTTTGCGTCAGCTTGGGGGAGCAGACGGCAAGCGCGCCAGCTCTGGTGATTGCGACGGGTGGTCCATCCATTCCTAAGATGGGCGCAACGGGCTTCGCCTATGACGTGGCGCGCCGATTTCGCCTGAAAGTGGTGGAGCCGCGCCCGGCGCTTGTACCGCTGACGCTGGGTGAGAACGAGCAATTGTTCCGCACGCTTTCCGGGGTGTCCGCCGATATCGTTGCGAAGGCTGGCAGGGCAGCCTTCCGGGAGGCGGCGCTGTTCACGCATCGGGGCCTCTCCGGTCCTGCGATTCTGCAGACGTCTTCCTATTGGCGGCATGGCGACGCGGTGGCGATCGATTTCCTGCCCGATCACGCGGCGGGCTGGCTCAAGCAAGCAAAGCGAACCTCGCCGCGAATGACGCTAGGCAAGACGCTGGCAGGCGTCTTGCCGGACCGGCTTGCGGCCACATTATCGGATCGGATCGGGCTGACCGGCGAGCTGGCCAACATTCCCGACGCCCGGCTGAACGATGCCGAGCAGATGCTCGCCGGATGGCGCTTCACACCCAACGGCACCGAAGGGTTCGCAAAGGCGGAGGTGACCGCTGGCGGCGTCAGCACGGCTGAGCTTTCATCGCAGACCATGGGAGCGCGCAGGATCCCCGGCCTGCATTTCATCGGTGAAGCGGTGGATGTGACGGGCTGGCTTGGCGGTTACAACTTCCAATGGGCGTGGGCGAGCGGCTGGGCGGCGGCACAGGCTTTGTAGCCCATCAACGCGAGCGGCCACGCGCAGAAACTGGCCAGATATCCACCAATGTATTGCCGCTTACCACATGATAGAAATCATATAGGTTGACGGTAGGATCACAATGCGGGGCGCCCAGCGTCACCGTGTCTCCAAGCTTCGGCAGAGCGCCATTGGGGTTTATAAGCGCGCCCTGCTCGTCTCCCATGAAGAAATAGACGGTTCCTTCCGCCACGCCGCCAACGGGAAGCGGCGGTCTCGCGTCGGTAGCCATGGATTTAATTCCGGCATCCAGCGTCACTAGCCCCTTTGTGTTGGCGCTGATGACGCGTGTGTCGATCAGCAGCGATGTCTCAAACGGTATTTCTCCCTCGTCTGGAGTCAGCGCGCAGGCCCGGTACTGATCGTCCATGAAAACATACGACCCGACCTGAAGCTCGGTGAACAGGTCCAGCGTCGCATCGATACGGTGCGTTCCGGTGCCGCCGCCCGAGACGATCGACGGTTTTCCTCCGGACGCGTCTAGCGCGGAGATGACGGTACGGAGATATGCGGCGCGATCGCGCATCGCGGCCTCTCGCTCAGCATAGCTTTCGATATGCTGCTGCGAGCCGCAATAATATTGAATGCCGGCGTAAACGAGTTCGGGTAAGCTCGCGATCGCGCGGTACAGCTCGGTCGCAGCTTCGCGTGTCGCAACCCCGGTCCGGTGAATGCCGGGATCGACGTCGATCAGCACGGTCAGCGGTTTCCCGCTCCGTGCATTGATCGCCGCCGCAATCGACCGCACGACATCTGGGTTGTCGACCGTGCACATCAGCCCGTCCGCTCGTTCGTTCAGCGCAACGAGTCGCGCGATCCCGGGCGCGGAAACCACCGGCGAGGTGATGAGCAACCCGGCGATTCCGAAATCCGCAAGCGCCTCCGCCTCGCCCAGCTTCGCGCAGCATTGCCCCACGGCACCGGCGGCGATCTGGCGCCGTGCGACATCGGCGCTCTTGTGCGTCTTCGCATGCGGGCGAAGCTTCAGCCCGTTGGCAGTTGTGAAAGCGGCCATCCGCGCAATGTTACGATCGAGCGCATCGCGATCGATCAGCAGCACGGGCGTGTTGAGATCGCGGCGCGATCCTTGCCGGCCAACCAGATGGCGATGGAGTTGTTCGTCGTTCATTATCCCAACTTTCTATGACGAACAGTCGGGCGAGATCGGCGTCGCGAGCAATGTGCCGGAGAACCATGCGCCCACGATTGCCGCCTCGCGGATCACCCGTCATCCCTCTGTTTTTGCGCCGTCAACCAACTGCCAAGTCGGCCGACGGCTTCCTCCAACATTTCATCTGGCTTCGCAAAACATAGGCGGATCAGACCGACGGGCGGCGGGCCGCGCATATAGAAGGGTGAGAATGGAATGCTGGCCACCCCCGCTTCGCTCAAGATGCGCCGAGCGAGGACGCCATCGTTACCGGATACACCAGAGGCGGCGAGGTCGACGGTTACAAAGTACGTGCCCTCGCTGGCCAACGTCGTGAATCCTGTCTTGGCCAAAAGATCCACGAGGCGGTCGCGCGAATGCTCCAGTGCAGCCTGCATGGTGGCGAAAAAGCCGTCGTCGAGTCCAAGACCGTGCGCGACGGCGATCTGGAGATTTGGCGGGGTGGTGAAGGTTAGAAATTGGTGCGCGCGACCAATCGCCTGCAGGAGGCTCGGCGCGGCAATGGCGAACCCGACCTTCCAGCCGGTGAGGCCGAAGATCTTGCCCGCTGATCCTATCTTGATCGCGCGCTCCGCCATGCCTGGCAGCGCGATCATCGGGACATGCGCGCTGCCGTCAAAAACGACATGTTCCCAGACCTCGTCGCAGACTGCGATCAGATCGCGTTCCACGCATATAATCGCAAGCGCCGCGAGTTCCTCATGCGAGAATACGCGCGCTGCCGGATTGTTCGGATTGTTTAGGACGATCGCGCGGGTGCGCGGCCCGATCGCGGCGGCAACTTCATCGATCGGAAGCCGCCAGTGCGGCGGCCTCAGCGTTACCGGTCGTGGCACGCCGCCTGCGCGCTGGATCAGTGGCGAATACGCATCGTACATCGGCTCGAACACGATCACCTCGTCGCCCTCGGAAATTACGGCGAGAAAAGCAGCGGCGATCGCTTCCGTCGCGCCCGAGGTGACGAGCACGTTGGCAAAGCCAATGTCGAGCGATTGGAAGCGACGATAGTGCGCGGCCACGGCCTCACGCAGCACAGGCAAGCCGACCGAAGGAGGGTATTGATTAGGCCCGGTCAGCACGGCATCGGCCGCTGCGCCTAACAACTCGGGTGGCCCGATCGTATCAGGAAAGCCCTGTCCGAGATTGATCGCCCCGCTCTCTCTGGCAAGGCCTGACATTTCCTCGAAAATCGTGGTCCTCATCGTGGCAAAGATGGGGTTCACTTGGGAGATCCTCGATGCGAGGGAGGGAGACTGTTGCGGGTCAGGCGTGGCCGAACAACGGCGCGAGTCGCGCCCGGATACGCTCGAGTACCGTTGCGCCTTCAAGGTCGGGGTCGAATATCCGACCGGTGATCGTCTCGAACGCGGTTACGTAGGTTTCCGTAGTACCTAGGATCAGTTCCGGTGGTATTTCGGGAATTGCATCCCTGTATGGATCGCAGCGGGCGGCGACCCATGAGCGGATGAAATCCTTGTCGAAGCTATCGGGTCGCTCTCCCGCCTCGAACCGCGTTTCATAAGTCGATTTCAGCCAATAGCGGCTGCTGTCGGGCGTGTGGATCTCGTCGGCGAGAACGATCTTGCCGTCGGTATCGATGCCGAATTCATACTTGGTATCTGCCAGGATCAGTCCGCGTTGTTCCGCGATCTTCTGCCCGCGCGCAAACAGCGCGAGTGCGACGGCGCTTACCTCTTCCCACTGCGCCGGGGTGAGCAGTTCGCGATCGAGTATCTCCGCAGGGGTGAGTGGCTCGTCATGTCCCCCATCGAACTCCTTGCTCGTTGGGGTGATGACAGGCGCGGTCAGACGCTGGTTATCGCGCATTCCGTCAGGCAAGGTAATGCCGTACATCTCGCGCTGCCCCGCCTTGTAGCGTTTGAGGATCGATGTATCGGTCGTTCCGGCAAGATAGGCGCGAACGACGATCTCCACTGGCAAAATGTCCAGGCGTCGGCAGATCAGAACGTTCGGGTCCGGATATTCCAGAACGTGATTGGTGCAGATATCGGCGGTTGCCTCGAACCAGAAACGCGCCGTCTGGGTAAGAAGTTCGCCCTTTAAAGGCACGGCGCACAGAATGCGATCGAACGCACTCAGCCGGTCCGACGCGATGATAATGCGCCGGCCGTCAAGCAAATCGTAATTGTCGCGTACCTTGCCGCGATAATGGTGCGGCAGCTCCGCAATCGTTGCGTCATTCAGCGTTCGCGAAGAGTAGCGAGAATAGTCGCGATCGGCCATACGCAAGTCCCTAATCGGCGAAAGACGCGCCTGATAGCCCGCGCGGCCGCCGCTGTCAGGAGCACATTCGCTTTTTCCGACAATCCGTGATCAGGCTGAATGCTATTATTCAGGCGTCCCCGGCCCGAGCGTCGAAGCGCCCGGACCGGGGCGATGTTAACTATCGGCAGCGGACCTGACCGCGATCGACCGACCGACCAAGCAGCGCGCCACCTGCGCCGCCCACAAGCGTACCAAGAGTGCTACCCGTCAGCGCATTGCCAAGTAACCCGCCAGCAACCCCGCCAATCACGAGGCCGGTGGTGCCGTCGTTGCGCTTGCAATAATAGCGGCCGTCGCGACCACGATAGATGCGATCGTCGCGGCTGAGCTGCCGTTCGCGATACCGCCCGGCGCGATACGAGCGCGACGCATCCCAATTGTCCCGATCACCGTTCCACCGATAGTCACGGTGCTGCGCCACCGCGGGCGCGGGCATCGCGACCGGCAGGGCGACGGCGGCCATGAGCATGGCGCTGGCTAGTTTCATACGCATCAACAATCTCCTTTTGCCGAGGCGAGAACACTTTCGAGGGGGATTTCGTTCAATCCCCCGCGTACGAGCGCCTATCTGCGCGCGATCCAGATGATATGCCGCGCGCCCTTTCCGCTGGCGCGCGCGCGGATCACCTCCTCCTCGACACCGAAGCCGGCGCGCACCAGCGCGCGCGCGAACGCCGGATCGGGCGCGGCGGACCAGATCGCGAGCAGCCCGCCGGGCCGCAACGCCGCTTTCGCCGCCGCCAGCCCCGCCGCCGAATAGAGACGGTCGTTACCCGCCCGCGTCAGCCCGTCCGGGCCATTGTCCACATCGAGCAATATCGCGTCGAACGTGCCGGGCGAGGCGGCGATCACCGCGCCGACATCGTCGAGCACCACATCGACGCGCGGATCGGCGAGACAGCCGGCGGCAACCTCTGCCATCGGCCCGTTGGCCCAGTCGATCACCGCCGGCACCAGCTCTGCCACCGTCACCCGCGCATCCGGCGCCAGCCGCGCCAGCGCGGCACGCAGCGTGAAGCCCATGCCATAGCCACCGATCAGCAGCCGGGCGTCGCCGCGCACGCGATCGCAGGCGAGCGTCGCCAGCGCCTCTTCCGATCCGCTCATGCGGCTGCTCATCAGCTCCTCGCGCCCCAGCATGATGAACCAGTCGCGTCCGCGCTGCACCAGCCGCATCTCGGCCCCGCCGGGCACGAGGGTCGTGTCGATCGTAATGCGCGGGAGCATCGAGGTTCCTTCTGCGACCAGGGCCGGATCGGCGGCGCGATAGGCGGAACCGTGAATTTCCGCAAACCGGGGCGGGGCGCGGGCCGGCCCGAGCGATATTCGCCTGACGCAATCCGCTTGCCCCCGCGTCCGTGCATTGCCATCGGACGGCGGATGACTGCCAAGATCGACATGGGATTCGATGGATCGGGGCGCCCGGTCGAGCTGGACCTGGAGGAACTGCTCGCCACGCGCCTGCTCGTTCAGGGCAATTCCGGCTCGGGCAAGTCGCATCTCCTGCGCCGCCTGCTCGAAGGGAGCGCCGGGCTGGTGCAGCAGGTCGTCATCGATCCCGAGGGCGATTTCGTCTCGCTGGCGGATTCGTTCAGCCATGTCGCCGTGGATGCCGCGCACTACAGCCTGATCGAGATCGAGCGGCTTGCGGCCCGCGCGCGTGAGCATCGTGCCTCGATCGTGCTCAACCTCGACGGGCTGGAGGTGGACGATCAACTGCGTTGCACGGCGGGCTTTCTGTCCACGCTGTTCGATGCGCCGCGCGAACAATGGTATCCGATCCTCGTGGTGGTCGATGAGGCGCAGCTTTTCGCGCCTGCCGCCGCGGGGGAGGTGGGCGAGGAAGCGCGCCGCGCCTCGCTGGCGGCGATGACGAACCTCATGTGCCGTGGCCGCAAGCGCGGGCTGGCCGGGGTGATCGCCACGCAGCGGCTGGCGAAACTGGCGAAGAATGTCGCGGCGGAGGCATCCAATTTCCTGATGGGGCGGACCTTCCTCGATATCGACATGGCGCGCGCCGCCGATCTGCTGGGGATGGAGCGGCGGCAGGCCGATCAGATCCGCGATCTGACGCGCGGCGAATTTCTCGCGCTCGGCCCGGCGATCTCGCGCCGCCCGATCAGCGTGAGGATCGGCAGCGTCACCACCTCGGCGCGCAACGTCAGCCCCAAGCTGATGCCGCTGCCGGAAGCGGATGTGGACGGCCTGCGCGAACGACTGTTCACCGCCGGCGCCGATGACGCGCCGCCGCCGCTTCCCGCGCCCCCGCCGCCGTCGATCTCGGAACTGATGCAAAGCGCGATGGCCGCGCCGGATCCGGTGGCCGTGCCCGATCTGCCCGAGCTGGACGAAGCGGCGCAGGAAGCCGTGCGCGCGGACGTGATGGCGCAGATGGCGGGGGAGGGGGCGCGGATGCCGCTGCCGCAACTGTATCAGGATTATCAGGTGCGCTGCCGGATGCGCGGCGTGATCGCGAACGAGCCGCTGGACCGTTTCCGCCGGCAGTTCGCGATCGCGCGCGCGGGGCTGGGCCCGGACGAGGACTGGGCCGATGTGCTGGCGCTCGGCGACGCGCTGCCGGAGGAGATGCTCGCGCCGTTCCTCGGGCTGGCGCGCGCGGCGCGCGCGGAGGAGCCATGCCCGGACAACGCGGCGCTCGCCATCCTCTACGACACGGCCTCGCCCAGCAGAGCCAGGCGGATGCTCGATTTCATCGAGGAGAAGGGTCTGATCGTCGTGCGTGTCGATCTGGTCGGCAAAAGATCGATCACCCTGCCGCATTTCGGATGGACCACGCGGCCGGCGATTCCCGAACCGCCACGCGCGCATGTGCCGCGCCGCGTCGCCACGACGCGGCGGCGGGCGTAGTCCGGCCGGGCGCCACTTCGGCACGCTTCCAAGGTCGTACGCCAGGCGCAGCGCCGCTCCCGGCCAGGTGCTCACCGTCTAGGAACCGGGCGTTCGGCCGGCCGGATCTCTTGAACGCCCTGGTCATTGTTCGCGCGGCGAGGCGGGCCGCCGTCGCGAGGGATTTTCCCGTCGCATCACGCTGGACAGCGCTCGCCGCCGGTCGCTATCCGCCCGCGATGCCGATCATCGCCACCATCATGAATTCGACCACCGGGCAGCCGATCCAGCGCTTCACGTTCGGCCGCGTGCCCAAGCCGTGGGTTTCATTCACGCTCGAAACCGGCGAACTGGTGACAGCGGATCGCGTCGATATCGGCAAGCCCGCGCCGGGCAAGGTCGTCGTGCCCGTTTCGGTCTGGGTCACGCCGAAACAATGAGCCGCGACGACGCGCTATATTGAGCGACGGACTGGCGCTGCCGCCGCGCGACCCTATCTACAGGTTCGACTATCCTGGAGGACCGCATGGCAGACGCCGACGACGCCGCTAACAACCAGCCGGCAGGCTATGTGCCACCCCGCGTGTGGACGTGGGACAAGGAAAGCGGCGGTCGGTTCGCCAATATCAACCGGCCGATCTCCGGCGCCACGCACGACAAGGAACTGCCGGTCGGCAAGCATCCGTTGCAGCTCTATTCGCTCGGCACGCCCAACGGGCAGAAGGTCACGATCCTGCTCGAAGAGCTGCTCGCCGCAGGCCATGCCGGCGCCGAATATGATGCGTGGCTGGTCGATATCGGGCAGGGCGATCAGTTCGGCAGCGGCTTTGTCGCGATCAATCCCAATTCGAAGATTCCCGCGCTTGCCGATCATTCCACCGATCCGGTCACGCATCTGTTCGAGAGCGGCTCGATCCTGTTCTATCTGGCGGAGAAGTTCGGGGCGTTCCTGCCGACCGAGCATCACGCACGGGCGCAGACGATGAACTGGCTGATGTGGCAGATGGGCTCGGCACCGTTCGTGGGCGGCGGCTTCGGCCATTTCTACGCCTATGCGCCGCTGAAGATCGAATATGCGATCAACCGCTATGCGATGGAAGCGAAGCGCCAGCTCCATGTGCTCGATACCCATCTCGCGACGCACGAATATCTGGCCGGAGACGTCTACACGATCGCCGATATGGCGGTGTGGCCGTGGTATGGCGGGCTGCTGACGGGAACTTACGACGCGAAGGAATTCCTGTCGGTTGACGAATATCCGCATCTGCGTCGCTGGGCGGAGCTGCTCGGCGCCCGTGAGGCGGTGCAGCGCGGGCGGATCGTCAATCGCACCTTTGGCGAGCGGCAATTGCGCGAGCGCCACGATGCCGCCGATTTTGAAGCTGGCGACGATCGATCCGACGGCGATTGACAGGATCGAGGCGGATCAGTCGCGCCTGGTCGCCAGCCAGATTACATGCGGCGCCTCGTCATCGCCGCCACCGGTCGGCTCCCGGACTTCTTCCACGTCAAATCCGGCGCCGGCCAGCCGTTCGGCAAACTCGTCGTCCCGGAATGCGGACCATATCGCCAGCACGCCACCGGGGCGCAGCGCGCGGTGCGATGCCTTCAGCCCCCAGTTGCAGTAGAGCCGCTCGTTGGCGAGGCTCACAAGCCCCTCCGGGCCATTGTCAACGTCGAGCAGGATCGCGTCGAACTCACCGCGCCGCTCAACGATAAGGTCATGAACGTCGCGGATTTCGATCGTGACACGCGGATCGGCGAGTGAATCCCCGAAGATGTGCGCAAGGTGGCCACGCGCCCAGGCTTCCACCTTGGGCACCAGCTCCGCCACGACGATCGTGGCGGCGGGCGATAGCGCGGCGCGGGCGGCGGCGAGGGTAAAACCCATGCCCAGCCCGCCGATCAGGACACTATTGGCACGCTCGCCAAGCCTGTCGACCACCAGCGTGGCGAGCGCCTTTTCCGAGCGATACGCCCAACTGCCCATCAATTGCTCTTCGCCGAACAGGATCTCATAATCCTGTTCGTGGCGATAGAGATGAAGGTGGCCACCGCCGGGGATGGCGGCTGAATCCAGAAGAGTGCCGAAGGGCCAGCAGTCATCCTCGCCGACGGCCTTGGTCGCAAGACCGGGCGCGCTCAAACGCCGGCCCCTGGATCAGATCGCGGATTGCAGGCGCCGCGCAACAACAGGTCGATAATGCCGGCCACCTCGTACAAACGAATTTTCTGTTCAAGCGCAGGGAGGATCCCCGGCGCCGACCGTTCAGGTCGCGGCGTGATTCAGTTCGGCGCCGTCACCGAGCCCGGCAAGCAGCTTTTCAGCGGCCGTTCGTATGCGGGAATTTTCCGCACGCTCGCTGCGGGCGGCCAACGCCGCCCAGGCATTGGATGCGCGCTGGCAGCGCTCACGCACATTATCAAGCGTTGCAGCATCCGCTGCCGCCTGCTGTTGCGCGGCCTGCTCGCGATAGAAGAACAGGGTGGACATGGCATTCTCCTGAAACGCGAGGAAACTGGCGGGGATCATCGACCCCCGCCCTTCAACCTGCTTCAGGCAGCCTGAAGATTGACCGCCGAGGTCTTTCCGCGACGATCGGTTTCAAGCTCGTACGTGACGCGCTGGTCCTTATCGAGCGTGCGCATCCCGGCGCGCTCGACCGCGGTCACATGCACAAAGGCATCGCCGCTGCCGTCTTCCGGCGCGATGAAGCCATAACCCTTGTCGGCGTTGAAAAATTTTACGGTTCCGGTGATCATATGGAATTCCTTGTCCCAATATGTGACGGGCATGCGCCAAAAGCAGCGCATCCCGGCGTCGTGAGGCTAGAAAGGGACAAAGGGGAGCATGAGTGCCCGATATCCGTCGCAGGCGACGTCAGCCCCAGGAACATAGGGGTTCCCGCGAGGAAAGATAGTGCCGCCCCGGCGAATTATCGGCCGCGCCGGGTAAATAGGGCGTGAATCCGTCAACCGCGGTAGCCGGGCGCGGGCGTGTCACCAGAAGGCGACGTGGAGCATTAGCCAGATCACTCCACCGAAATAGGGCCTAGAGCGTCGAAGACGGCGGAAAAAGAAACCGCCGCCCGGCATCCCGGGCGGCGGTTCCTCGTGTCACGAAGGATCCGTCGATCAGTCGTTCAGATACTCGCCCGCAGCTTCGTCGCTGCCGTCGCCGGAGGCGACTACCGCGGCGAGCGGATCGGGCCCGGTGCCCTGCGAATCACGCGCGGAGCGGGCCATTTCGGCGGCATGCTCCTGCGCCGCACTGGTCGGCGCGGTGATCGCCATCGCTTCCGACAGCTTGCGCTGCTGGACGCGGAGCGCCGCATCGCGACTGGAGGCCGCGACGCGCAGGCGGTTCATGCCTGCGCCTGTGCCAGCCGGGATCAGGCGGCCGACGATCACATTCTCCTTCAGGCCCATCAGCGTATCCTGCTTGCCCTGGACGGCCGCCTCGGTGAGGACGCGGGTCGTTTCCTGGAACGACGCGGCCGAGATGAACGACCGGGTCTGCAGGCTTGCCTTGGTGATGCCGAGCAGGACAGGCTTGCCCTGCGCGGGCGCCTGGTTCTTTTCCAGCCGGTCGTTCGTCGCGTCCATCTCCTCGCGATCGACCTGCTCGCCCTTGAGCAACGTCGTATCGCCGCCGTCGGTGATTTCCACCTTCTGCAGCATCTGGCGAACGATCGTCTCGATGTGCTTGTCGTTGATCTTCACGCCCTGGAGACGATAGACCTCCTGGATTTCCGAGACGAGATATTCGGCCAGCGGCTCGATCCCCATCGTTTCCAGAATGTCGTGCGGATTGGGCGAACCGCCGATCAGGTTGTCGCCACGCTTGACGTAGTCGCCTTCCTGAACGTCGATAACCTTGGACTTCGGCACGAGATATTCGACGACCTCGCCGCCATCCTCCGGCTGGATGCCGATCTTGCGCTTCGCCTTGTAATCCTTGCCGAACACGACCCGGCCGGAAACCTTGGCGATGATCGCCGCTTCCTTGGGAATACGCGCCTCGAACAGTTCGGCGACACGCGGCAGACCGCCGGTGATGTCACGCGTCTTGGCGCTTTCGCGCGCGACACGCGCCAGCACGTCACCAGCCTGCACAGTGGCGCCATCCTCGACCGAGAGCACCGCGCCCGGCGCCAGCATGTAGCGCGCGGACTCGCCCGAGCCTTCGTCGAGCAGGGTGATGCGCGGACGCAGATCCTCCTTCGACTTGGTTCCGGCGCGGAATTCGGTGACGACGCGCTGGGTGATGCCCGTCGCCTCGTCCACCTGCTCCGCGAGCGTCTTGTTCTCGACGAGATCCTGGAATTTCACCGAGCCGCCGGTTTCCGTAATCACCGGCATGGTGAACGGATCCCATTCGGCCATGCGATCGCCCTTGGAGACGATATGGCCGTCGTCGAACATCACATAGGCGCCATAAGGGATGCGATCGACCGCCAGTTCACGGCCGTCCATATCCTTGATGACCATCTCGCCCGACCGGCTCAGCACGACGCGACGGCCGCGCTGATCCTCGATCACGCGCAGATCGCGGAATTCCACCGTGCCGTCGGCGTGCGCCTCGAGGTTCGATGTCTCGTTGAGCTGCGCCGCGCCGCCGATGTGGAAGGTACGCATCGTGAGCTGCGTGCCCGGTTCGCCGATCGACTGCGCCGCGATCACGCCGACCGCCTCGCCGATGTTGACCGGCGTGCCGCGCGCCAGATCACGCCCGTAGCACTTGCCACAGACGCCGACCTTGGATTCGCAGACCAGCGGGCTGCGGATCTTGACCGATTGCGTGCCGATGCCCTCGATCAGCGCGACCGTCGGCTCGTCCAGCAGCGTGCCGGTCGGGACGACGACATCGTTGGTCTTGGCATCGACGATATCCTCCGCCGTGGTGCGGCCGAGGATGCGCTCGCCCAGCGACGCGATCACCGTGCCGCCCTGCACGATCGCCTTCATCTCCAGCGCGCGCTCCGTGCCGCAATCCTCTTCGACGATCACGCAATCCTGCGACACGTCGACGAGGCGGCGGGTGAGATACCCCGAGTTCGCGGTCTTCAACGCCGTATCCGCGAGACCCTTGCGGGCGCCGTGGGTGGAGTTGAAATATTCAAGAACGGTCAGGCCTTCCTTGAAGTTCGAGATGATCGGCGTTTCGATGATCTCGCCCGACGGCTTGGCCATCAGGCCGCGCATGCCCGCAAGCTGCTTGATCTGCGCCTGCGAACCACGCGCACCGGAATGCGCCATCATGTAGATCGAGTTGATCGGCTTCTCGCGACCCGTCTCGGGATCGACCTTTACCGCCTTGATCTCGTTCATCATCGAGTTCGCGACCTGATCGCCGCAACGGCTCCAGGCGTCGATCACCTTGTTGTACTTCTCCTGCTGCGTGATCAGGCCGTCCTGATACTGCTGCTCGAAGTCCTTCACCTGGTCGCGCGTCTCGTCGACAAGCTTCTCCTTGTCGCCGGGGATGACCATGTCGTCCTTGCCGAACGAGATGCCGGCGCGGAACGCATGACGGAAGCCAAGCGCCATGATCGCATCGGCGAACAGCACGGTCTCCTTCTGCCCGGTGTGACGATAGACCTCGTCGATAACGTCGGTGACGTCCTTCTTGGTCAGCAGCCGGTTGACCGTTTCGAACGGCACCTTGTGGCTCCGGGGCAGGCACTCGCCGAGCAGCATGCGGCCCGGGGTCGTTTCATATCGCTTGAGATACTGGTTGCCGGCTTCGTCGGTCTGCGGAACGCGGCTGATGATCTTCGTGTGCAGGGTCACCGCGCCGGCATTCAGCGCCTGATGCACCTCCGACATGTCGGAGATCATCATGCCTTCGCCCGGCTCGTTTTCCTTGAGCATCGACAGATAATACAGGCCAAGCACCATGTCCTGCGACGGCACGATGATCGGCTTGCCGTTCGCCGGGGACAGGATGTTGTTGGTCGACATCATCAGGACGCGCGCTTCCAGCTGCGCCTCGAGGCTCAGCGGGACGTGCACGGCCATCTGGTCACCGTCGAAGTCGGCGTTGAATGCCGAGCAGACGAGCGGGTGAAGCTGGATCGCCTTCCCCTCGATCAGCACCGGCTCGAACGCCTGGATGCCGAGGCGGTGGAGCGTCGGCGCGCGGTTCAGCAGCACCGGATGCTCGCGGATCACCTCGTCAAGGATGTCCCAGACTTCCTTGCGCTCCTTCTCGACCCACTTCTTCGCCTGCTTCAGGGTCATGGAAAGACCCTTGGCGTCGAGACGGGCGTAGATGAACGGCTTGAACAGCTCGAGCGCCATCTTCTTCGGCAGGCCGCACTGGTGCAGCTTGAGTTCCGGCCCGGTCACGATGACCGAGCGGCCCGAATAATCGACGCGCTTGCCGAGCAGGTTCTGGCGGAAGCGGCCCTGCTTGCCCTTGAGCATGTCGGACAGCGACTTGAGCGGGCGCTTGTTCGCGCCGGTGATCGTGCGGCCGCGGCGGCCGTTGTCGAACAGCGCATCGACGGCTTCCTGCAACATGCGCTTTTCGTTGCGGACGATGATGTCCGGCGCGCGCAGCTCCATCAGCCGCTTGAGGCGGTTGTTGCGGTTGATGACGCGGCGATACAGATCGTTCAGATCCGACGTCGCGAAGCGGCCGCCGTCCAGCGGCACCAGCGGGCGCAGCTCGGGCGGGATGACCGGGATCACCTCGAGGATCATCCACTCCGGCCGGTTGCCGGATTCAAGGAAGCTTTCGACGACCTTCAGGCGCTTGATGATCTTCTTCGGCTTCAGCTCGGACTTGGTGGTGGCAAGCTCTTCCAGAAGCTGGGTCTTCTCGCCCTCCAGATCGAGGCTTTCGAGCATGATGCGCACGGCTTCCGCGCCGATCCCGGCGGAGAAGGCGTCCTCGCCATATTCGTCCTGCGCCTCGAGCAGCTCGTCCTCGGTGAGGAGCTGATATTTCTCAAGCGGGGTCAGGCCCGGCTCGATGACGATATAGGCTTCGAAATACAGCACGCGCTCGAGCTGCTTGAGCTGCATGTCGAGCAGCAGGCCGATGCGGCTCGGCAGCGACTTCAGGAACCAGATGTGCGCGACCGGGGCGGCCAGCTCGATATGGCCCATGCGCTCGCGGCGGACCTTGGAGACGGTAACCTCCACGCCGCACTTCTCGCAGACGATGCCCTTGTATTTCATGCGCTTGTACTTGCCGCACAAGCATTCGTAATCCTTGATCGGGCCGAAGATGCGCGCGCAGAACAGGCCGTCACGCTCGGGCTTGAACGTGCGGTAGTTGATCGTCTCGGGCTTCTTGATCTCGCCGAACGACCAGGAGCGGATGCGATCCGGGGAGGCAATGCCGATCTGGATCTGGTCGAAGGTTTCGGGCTTCGCGATCGGGTTCGCGAAAGGTGTCATCTCGTTCATATCTTCATCCCTCTAGAGGGTAAATCTGCTGGGTGGAGAGGGGGCAGGGCGCCGCCATCGACGGCGCCCGTTCCCTGTTACTCCGCCGCTTCGGCGAGACCGTCGTCCTCGTCCATCGACTTCAGATCGACGTTGAGGCCGAGCGAGCGCATTTCCTTGACGAGCACGTTGAAGCTCTCCGGGATGCCGGCCTCGAACGTATCGTCACCCTTGACGATCGCCTCATAGACCTTGGTGCGGCCGACCACGTCGTCGGACTTCACCGTCAGCATTTCCTGGAGCGTGTATGCCGCGCCATAAGCCTGCAGCGCCCACACTTCCATTTCGCCGAAGCGCTGGCCACCGAACTGGGCCTTGCCGCCGAGCGGCTGCTGGGTGACGAGGCTGTACGGGCCGATCGAACGCGCGTGGATCTTGTCGTCAACAAGATGGTGGAGCTTCAGCATGTAGATGATGCCCACGGTCACCTTGCGATCGAACTGATCGCCGGTGCGCCCGTCGAACAGGTCCGACTGGCCGGACGAATCCAGACCCGCCAGCGCCAGCATATCGGCGACGTCGGCTTCCACCGCGCCGTCGAACACCGGGGTGCCCATCGGAACACCGGCTTTCAGGTTCTGCGCCAGCTCGACGATCCCGTCGCCATCGCGTGAATCGATGTCGGCAAGATAATGCTCGCCATAGATCGTCTTGAGGCGTTCCTTCACCGCTTCCGGCATTGCACCGGCCTTGGCATCGGGATTTGCCTCGCGCCAATCCTCCAGCGCCTGCGAAACCTGCTGGCCAAGGCCGCGCGCGGCCCAGCCGAGATGCGTTTCGAAGATCTGCCCGACGTTCATGCGCGAAGGCACGCCCAGCGGATTGAGCACCAGATCAACCGGCGTGCCGTCGGCGAGGAACGGCATATCCTCCACCGGCAGGATGCGGCTGATGACGCCCTTGTTGCCGTGGCGGCCGGCCATCTTGTCGCCCGGCTGCAGCTTGCGCTTCACCGCGACGAACACCTTGACCATCTTCAGCACGCCCGGCGGCAGCTCGTCGCCACGTTCCAGCTTCTCGCGCCGGTCGTGGAACTTGTCGGTGATCCGCTTTGCGGCCTCGTCATACTGTGCCTTGACGGTCTCCAGGTCGCCCTGGACCTTGTCGTCCTGCACGGCGAACTTCCACCATTCGTGGCGGTCCACCGAATCGAGCAGGTCGGCGTCGATGGTCACACCCTTCTTGATGCCCTTGGGGGCCGCGGTGGCGACCTGATCCAGCAGCATCTCGCGCAGGCGGCTCCAGGTCGCCCGGTTGAGGATCGTGCGCTCGTCGTCCGAGTCCTTCTTCAGGCGCTCGATCTCCTCGCGCTCGATCGCCATCGCGCGCTCGTCCTTGTCGATGCCGTGGCGATTGAAGACGCGAACGTCCACGATCGTGCCGGCAACGCCCGGCGGCAGACGCAGCGACGTATCGCGCACGTCCGATGCCTTCTCGCCGAAGATGGCGCGCAGCAGCTTCTCTTCCGGCGTCATCGGCGATTCACCCTTGGGGGTGATCTTCCCGACCAGGATGTCGCCCGGTTCCACCTCGGCACCGATATAGACGATGCCCGCCTCGTCGAGGTTGCGCAGCGCTTCCTCGCCGACGTTCGGGATGTCGCGGGTGATATCCTCCGGCCCAAGCTTCGTGTCGCGGGCGGCCACTTCGAACTCGTCGATGTGGATCGACGTGAACACGTCGTCCTTCACGATCCGCTCGGAGATGAGGATCGAATCCTCGTAATTGTAGCCGTTCCACGGCATGAACGCGACGAGCGCATTGCGGCCCAGCGCCAGCTCGCCGAATTCGGTCGACGGGCCGTCCGCGATGATGTCGCCGGCGCGCACCACGTCGCCCACCTTCACCAGCGGGCGCTGGTTGATGCAGGTCGACTGGTTGGAGCGCTGGAACTTCATCAGCGTGTAGATGTCGACACCCGATTCCTCGGCCGAAACCTCGCCCGTAGCGCGGATGACGATGCGGCTGGCATCAACCTGATCGATGATGCCGGCGCGCTTGGCGGCGATCGCGGCGCCCGAATCGCGCGCCACGGTCTCCTCCATGCCGGTGCCGACGAACGGCGCCTCCGCCTTCACCAGCGGAACGGCCTGCCGCTGCATGTTCGAACCCATCAAAGCGCGGTTCGCGTCGTCGTTCTCCAGGAACGGGATGAGCGAGGCGGCGACGGATACGAGCTGCTTGGGCGAGACGTCCATCAGCGTGATCTGATCGGGCAACGCCATCAGGAACTCGCCCGCCTGACGCGAGGAAACAAGCTCCTCGGTGAAGCGGTTGTCCGCGTCCAGATCGGCGGAGGCCTGCGCGATCGTGTGCTTGGCCTCCTCCATCGCCGACAGATAGACGACCTCGTTGGTCACCTTGCCATCGATGATCTTGCGGTACGGGGTTTCGATAAAGCCGTATTTGTTGACGCGGCTGAACGAGGCCAGGCTGTTGATGAGGCCGATGTTCGGGCCTTCCGGCGTCTCGATCGGGCAGATGCGGCCATAGTGCGTCGGGTGAACGTCGCGGACTTCGAAGCCCGCGCGCTCGCGGGTGAGACCGCCCGGCCCGAGCGCCGAAACGCGGCGCTTGTGCGTCACTTCGGAGAGCGGGTTGGTCTGGTCCATGAACTGCGAGAGCTGCGACGAACCGAAGAACTCGCGCACCGCGGCCACCGCCGGCTTCGCGTTGATAAGGTCGTTCGGCATCACCGTCGACACGTCGACCGATGACATACGCTCCTTAACCGCGCGCTCCATGCGGAGCAGGCCGACGCGATACTGGTTCTCCAGAAGCTCGCCCACCGAACGGACGCGGCGGTTGCCGAGATTGTCGATATCGTCGATCTCGCCCTTGCCGTCCTTCAGATCGACGAGCGTCTTGACGACCGCGAGAATATCCTCGGTGCGCAGCGTGGTCACCGTGTCCTCGGCGTCCAGCTCCAGTCGCATGTTGAGCTTCACGCGGCCGACGGCGCTAAGATCATAGCGGTCGGGATCGAAGAACAGGCCGCCGAACAGCGCCTCCGCCGTTTCCAGCGTCGGCGGCTCGCCCGGGCGCATCACGCGATAGATGTCGCTCAGCGCCTGCTCGCGCTCCTCGGCCTTGTCGGCCTTCAGCGTGTTGCGAATCCACGGACCGGTCGTGACGTGGTCGATATCGAGCAGCTCGATGCGCTCGATGCCAGCCTTGTCCAGCTTTTCGAGGTTTTCGGGCGAAATCTCATCGCCCGCCTCGACATAGATTTCGCCGGTGGTCTCGTTGATGAGATCGAACGCGGAATAGCGGCCGAAGATTTCCTCGGTCGGGATCAGCAGATCGGTCAGGCCGTCCTTCGCCGCCTTGTTCGCGGCGCGCGGGCTGATCTTCTGGCCGGCGGGGAACACCACCTCGCCGGAATTGCCGTCGACGATGTCGAACATCGGCTTCACGCCGCGCCAGCTTTCCGCCTGGAACGGAATCTTCCAGCCGCCATCGCCACGCACGAAGGTGAGACGGTTGTAGAAGTGGTTGAGGATCTCTTCCGAATTGAGGCCGAGCGCATAGAGCAGCGCCGTGACCGGCAGCTTGCGCTTACGGTCGATACGGACGTTGACGATATCCTTCGCGTCGAACTCGAAATCGAGCCACGAGCCGCGATACGGGATCACGCGCGCGGCGAAGAGATACTTGCCGCTCGCATGGGTCTTGCCGCGATCGTGATCGAACAGCACGCCTGGCGACCGGTGCATCTGGCTGACGATGACGCGCTCGGTGCCGTTGATGAAGAAGGTGCCGTTCTCGGTCATGAGCGGCATGTCGCCCATGTACACGTCCTGCTCCTTGATATCGAGCACGGAGCGGGTTTCCGTATCGGGATCCACCTCGAACACGATCAGGCGCAGCGTGACGCGCATCGGCGCGGCATAGGTGATGCCACGCTGGCGGCATTCCTCGACGTCGAACTTGGGATGCTCAAGCTCGTAATTCACGAAATCAAGCTCGGCGGTGCCGGCGAAATCGCGGATCGGGAAAACGCTGCGCAGCGTCTTTTCCAGGCCGGAGACATAGCCGATCGACGGATCGGAGCGCAGGAACTGTTCGTAGCTTTCGCGCTGAACCTCGATGAGGTTCGGCATCTGCACCACTTCGTGGATATTGCCGAACACCTTGCGGATGCGCCGCTTGGGCGTGGTCGCGCCCTCGATCGCCTTGGATGCCATGTAGCTGTCAGCCCTCAGTAAAAAACATTAGAGCGCGATAAAGACGCGAAAAGGCCGCGATCATCCCCACGATCGGAGCGATTGCAGCCTGAAGCGTCTTATGAACCGGAAGCCTCCATTCGTGCGATACGGTGCGCGACGCCGCATCATGTCCCGAAGCTCCAGCGAAGACGGCGATATAGGAGCCATGTCCGGCAACGTCAATCTACGAGGGACAGGTTGATCGACGCGCGCCACTGCGCATAACGGGCAACAGTCAAACAGGAATATTCATGACCCGCAAGACGCTTGCCCTGGCCTGCCTCGCACTGTCCGCCGCTCCGCTCGCCGCGCAAGAGCAGGGAGTCGTGCGACCCGGGGGCGATATTCCGGCGCACTTCGCCTATTCCACCGACGCGAATGACTATGTGCGGCGCGAGGTGATGATCCCGATGCGCGACGGGGCGAGGCTCCACACCGTCATCGTCATCCCGAAGGGCGCCAGGAATGCGCCGATCCTGCTGACCCGAACGCCCTACAATGCGTCTGGCCGGGTGGCGCGAATGGCGAGCCCGAAAATGCTCTCGATCCTGCCGCAGGGCGACGAACCGTTCGTGCGCGCCGGATATATTCGCGTGTTTCAGGATATCCGGGGCAAATATGGCTCGGAAGGGGAGTATGTCGTCACCCGGCCAGTGATCGGCCCGCTGAACCCGACCAAGGTAGATCACACCACCGATGCGTGGGACACGATCGACTGGCTGGTGAAGAAGGCGAACCTGCCCGAATCGAACGGTCGCGTCGGCATGCTCGGCTCCTCTTACGAGGGGTTCACGGTCGTGATGGCGCTGCTGCACCCGCACCCTGCGCTGAAGGTCGCTGCGCCGGAAAGCCCGATGATCGACGGCTGGATGGGGGACGACTGGTTCCATTACGGCGCGTTCCGGCTTGCGAACATCGGCTGGCTCGGCGAACAGACCGGCTTCAAGGCGGCGGGCGACGAGCCGGCTTCCGGGTTCTACGACGATTACGAGCAGTTCAGGCGCGTCGGCTCGGCAGGCGCCTGGGCGGAGAAATCCGGCTATGCCGCCTTACCTTTTTGGCAGCGCATGGCCGCGCATCCCGCTTATGACGCTTTCTGGCAGGGGCAGGCACTCGACAAGCTGGTCGCCGCCAATCCCTCGAACGTGCCGACGATGTGGGAGCAGGGGCTGTGGGATCAGGAGGACATGTATGGCGCGATCCACGCCTGGGAGGCGCTGAAGGCAAAAGGCAAACTGGCCAGCAATTTCCTCGTCATGGGCCCGTGGCGCCATAGCCAGGCGAATTACGACGGCTCTTCGCTGGGTGACTTCAAGTGGAACGGCGACACCGCCACGCAATGGCGCGACAAATATCTGTTTCCGTTCTTCGATCAGTATCTGCGCGATGGCCGGCCGGCGTTCACCCCGCCGCAGGCGCTGATCTACAACACCGGCGCGAACCATTGGGACAGCTTGGCGCAATGGCCGATGGCGTGCGAGGCGGGATGCGCCGCGCCGCTGAAGCCGATCTATCTGGAAGCCGACGGCGGGCTCGGCTTCGACAAGGGCGGGGAGGGGGGTGACAGCTACGTCTCCGATCCCGCAAAGCCGGTGCCGCATCTGCCGCGCCCGGTTAATTTCGGCGATGACGAGCGCTGGAAGACGTGGCTGGTGCAGGATCAGCGCTTTGTCGATGGTCGGCCGGATGTGATGACCTATCAGACCGCGCCCTTGACGCAGCCGATGCGTGTTTCCGGCGCGCCCATCGCGGACCTGTTCGCCAAGACCACCGGCACGGATGGCGATTTCGTGGTGAAAGTGATCGATGTCTATCCCGATCAAATTGCGAACGATCCGAAGAAAGGCGGCTATCAGCTTTCGATCAGCCAGGACATTTTCCGGGGACGGTATCGCGACGGCTTCGACAAGCCGGCCGCCATCCCGGCGAACAGTGTTCAGCGCTATCGTTTTCGGCTGCCGACCGTGAACCATGTATTTCAGCCAGGGCATCGCATCATGGTGCAGGTGCAGTCGTCGCAATTCCCGCTCTACGATCGCAACCCGCAGAAATATGTCCCCAATATCTTCTTCGCGAAGCCCGAGGATTATCAGAAGGCGACGATCACGCTCGTGCGAGGGGGAACGAAGGCGAGCGCTGTATGGCTGCCAGTCGTGCCGGCGACGGGCCCGGCCGAGCAGTGACGATAGGGTGCGGTTCAGCTTCGACGGGATAACGCGCAGGGAATGAAAATAGGCATCACAGGGCTGACGCTGGCCGGGGCGGCGTTGGCCGGAGGATCGGGAATCGCGCAGACGATCCCGAAAACAGCACCGGAAGATCTGACGCCGGCGCCGATCATCGCGCCGACGCCGACCGCGACGAATGCCGCGCTGCCGGCCAGCGAGCAGCCGATCGCGCTGATCCCGGTAGAGCCGTCCAGCGCGCCACAGGCCGCGCCGCGCGCGCGCTCGACCCCGCGCGCAATTTCGCTGCCGGCGGTGCCGGGACCGCAACCGCGCCCCTCATCATCGCCTTCCGCCCGCGTCACGCCAGTGCCTGTCGTGGCGGCGCCAGCACCCGCGCCCGCACCCGCACCCGCACCCGCGCCCACAGGGTCGCCCTCGACGCCGGTGGCCAGCCCGGTTCCTGTTGCCGCGACGCCCGCGTCGTCGCCGGACGTTGGCGAAGGTTTGCCTGGCTGGCTGGTGCCGGCAGGGCTTGGCGGGCTTGCTGCGCTCGCGGCCGGCTTCGTGGCGTGGCGGCGGCGGTTGCTGCCGGGCGAGGATCGCGGCACGGACGAGCCGATCGAGAATGTTTCACTGCCGGCGGCAGCGCCCGATCCGCCGGTCGCGCGGAGCGCTACCGGTGCAGCACCGCCTGCGCCGGAGCCGCCGCAATTTCTCGAACGCCCTGCGCCGAGCGAGCGCGCCTGGATCGATGTTGCCCTGCCGGTGGTGCATCGCGCGGGCATCAACCTTGTCACCGCCACCGCCGATGTGGGGCTGACGGTGCGCAATGAAGGGATCGCGATCGCACGCGGGGTGCGCGTCGCGATCCGGCTCACGAGTGCGCAGCAGGGTCAGGATACGGTGCTCGCCGGCCTTTATGCGGAGCCGGTCGACCGGCCGGTCGTGCCCCCGTTCGATCTCGCGCCTGGTGAGGAGCGGCCGGTGCGCGGGATCGCGACGCTGCGGCGGGAGGATATTGTCGCGCTGGAGGCGGCCGGTCGCCCGATGTTCGTGCCCGTGGTGGCGCTCAACCTGCTGTATGACGCGGCCGCGGGATCGCCGGGGCAGACGACTGCGGCTTTCGCGGTTGGCGTGGATCGCGGCGACGGCGGCAAGCTGGGCCCGATGTGGCTGGACGAACCCGCCCGGATGCACGATGCGATCGCTATCCGCGCGCACGGGGCCACGGTGAAACGGTAACAGCAAAAAAAAGAGGCGGCTCCCACGCGGAAGCCGCCTCCTTCTGTTTTGCTCGCGCCACCACTGACAGGCTTGTTAAAGCTGGCCGCGGAGGCGGGATCGAGCGCGGATCATGCCCGCGCTCGACGTGAGGCTTACTTGAGTTCGACGGTCGCGCCGGCTTCTTCAAGCTGCTTCTTGACCTTCTCGGCCTCGTCCTTCGACACGCCTTCCTTGACGGCCTTCGGAGCGGACTCGACGAGCGCCTTGGCTTCGGTCAGGCCGAGGCCGGTGATCGCGCGGACCTCCTTGATGACGTTGATCTTCTTGCCACCGTCGCCGGTGAGGATCACGTCGAACTCGGTCTTCTCTTCGGCGGCCGGAGCCGCTGCACCGGCGCCGCCGGCTGCAGGAGCCGCAACCGCCGCAGCGGCCGAAACGCCCCACTTCTCTTCGAGAAGCTTCGAAAGCTCAGCCGCCTCGAGGACGGTCAGTTCGGAAAGCTGGTCAACCAGCGCGTTCAGGTCTGCCATTGTTACTTCCTTCAAATCGCAAGCCCCGGTGGGGCTTTGAGTTTCGTTTGATAAAACCGCCGGAAATCAGGCGGCTTCCTTCTCCGAATATGCCTTGAGCGCGCGGGCAAGCTGCCCGGCGGGCGCCTGGGTGATGGTCGCCAGCTTCGTGGCGGGTGCCACGATAAGGCCGACGATCTTCGCCCGGAGCTCGTCCAGCGACGGCAGCGTGGCGAGCGCCTTCACGCCCTCCACGTCGAGCGCATTCGCGCCCATCGCCCCGCCCACGATTTCGAACTTGTCGTTCGTCTTCGCGAATTCGACCGCCACCTTCGCCGCAGCGACGGGATCGATCGAAGAGGCGAGACCGACCGGACCCGTGAGCAGATCGCCCAGCGAGAGATAGTCGGTGCCGTCGAGCGCGATCTTGGCAAGCTTGTTCTTCGAGACCTTGTAGCTCGCGCCGGCTTCCCGCATCTTGTTGCGCAGCTGGGTTGACTGCGCGACGGTCATTCCGCGGTTACGGGTGACAATCACCACGCCGACCTCGGAAAAATTGCGGTTGAGCTCGGCGACGGCCGCGGCCTTTTGAGCACGATCCATGCCATTCTCCACGTTCTGGGCATGAGCCGAAGCGCATGCCCGGTTGCATTTCCCCACACGCCTTGCGAGCGGATGGGTTGTCCAGCGATGGGGAATGGGAAGCAGACGCAGCCACGCTCAATCGCGGACCGCGGCAGACCGGCGCGTCACATCGATGACCAGCCGGCAAAATCCTGTCCCCGCCTCGGTAGGAAATTAAGCCGGCATTCCGGCACCTACTGTCTCGGACGGTGCCCGGCGGCACGAAGCTGCCGGGCGAGCGCGGGCCAATACAGGCTTGCGCGTGAAAGTCAATCTATCGGTCGGTCCGCCTCGCGCCCTCCGCGCGAACCGCCGCCAGATCGGGATAACCGTTCACGGCCATCAGCAGATCCGCTTCGGCGAGGATCGATTTCAACACATGCGCCGCGCCCTCCGCGCCGCCAAGCGCGAGTCCGTAGGTATAGGGGCGGCCGATCCCCACCGCATCCGCGCCCAGCGCGATCGCCTTGATCACGTCGCTGCCGGATCGAATGCCTGAATCGAACAGCACCGGCACACGGCCATCCACCGCCGCCGCCACGCCCGGCAACATGTCGATCGCGGCGATCCCGCCATTGGCCTGCCGGCCGCCGTGGTTCGAGACGTAAATGCCGTCCGCGCCGCCATCCAGCGCGCGCCGCGCATCATCGGGATGACAGATGCCCTTCAACACGATCGGCAGCTTCGTGAGCGATTTGAGCCATGGCAGATCGTCCCAGGTCAGCACCTTGCCGAAGGTCGCGCTCCACGTGTTGATCGCCGCGCGCAGATCCTCCTCCGCCGGCTTCGCCAGCAAGGCGCGGAAGGCAGGATCGACGAAATAGTTGGTCAATACGTGCCCGCGCAGCTGCGGAAAGTTCGACACGTTCAGGTCACGAGGCCGCCAGCCCGTTACCCACGTGTCGAGCGTTACCACGATCGCCCTGTATCCGGCCGCCTCCGCGCGGCTGACCAGACTGGCGGCGACATCCTTGTTGCGCGGAGTATAGAGCTGGAACATCGCCGGCGTCGTGCCGCTCGCGTGGAGCACGTCCTCCAGCGGATCGTTCGCCAATGTCGATGCGCACAGCGGCACGCCAGTGGTGGCTGCGGCGCGCGCGGCGGCCAGATCGCCGTGCTGGTCCTGAGTTACAATCCCGGTCACGCCGATCGGCGCCATGAAGAGCGGGGAGGGGAGCTTATTGCCGAACAGGTCGATCGACAGGTCTCGGCTCGTGCAATCGACCATCATGCGCGGCACCATGCCCCAGTGCCGGAAGGCCCGGGCATTTTCGTCCTGTGTGAATTCGTCGCCGCATCCGCCCTGTACATAATTGAGCACCGAGGGCGGCATCGCTGCCTCCGCCCGCGCTTTCAGCGTCGCGAAATCTACCGGAAGCGTCGGCTGCACGCCGGTGAGGCCGGCGCCGTAGATCGAATTCTGGAAATCGCCGTAATGCGGCATCCGCTGCCTCCCCCAGTCACAATTGCGTGCGGGGTTTTCGGCAGCCTTGGCGACGGCGTCAAGGAACGTTGGCATCGGCTGCCCGCCTGCAAACAAAAAGGGCCGGGATCGCTCCCGGCCCTTTTCGGCATTGATGTGTCGTAAAATCAGGCGCCGGCGACTTCCGCCACGTCCACCTTGATGCCCGCGCCCATCGTCGAGCTGACGGCCACCTTGCGAACGTACTTGCCCTTCGCACCCGATGGCTTGGCTTTCACCACGGCATCGACCAGCGCATCGAAATTGCGACGCAGGTCTTCCTGGCTGAAAGATGCCTTGCCGATGCCGGAGTGGATGATGCCGGCCTTCTCGACGCGGTACTCCACCTGGCCGCCCTTGGCCGCCTTCACCGCCTCGGCGACGTTCATCGTGACGGTGCCGAGCTTCGGGTTCGGCATCAGCCCCTTGGGACCGAGCACCTTGCCGAGCCGGCCGACGATGCCCATCATGTCCGGGGTCGCGATGCAGCGATCGAAATCGATCGTGCCACCCTGGATCGTTTCCATCAGGTCTTCCGCACCGACGACATCGGCGCCCGCTTCGCGCGCCTCGTCCGCCTTCGCACCCTTGGCGAACACGCCGACGCGCACCGTCTTGCCGGTGCCGGCCGGGAGCGTGACGACGCCGCGCACCATCTGATCGGCGTGGCGCGGATCGACGCCGAGGTTCAGCGCGACTTCGATCGTCTCGTCGAACTTAGCGGTGGCGCCCGCCTTGGCCAGCGCGATCGCCTCGTCCACGTTGTGCAGCTTCTCGCCATCGACCTGGTTGGCCTTCTGCTTCTTGGTCAGCTTAGCCATGTTCAGCCCTCCACCACTTCGAGGCCCATGGCCCGCGCGCTGCCTTCGATGATCTTCGTCGCGGCTTCGATATCGTTCGCGTTCAGATCCTTCATCTTCACCTGCGCGATTTCCGAAAGCTGCGAGCGCTTGATCTTGCCCGCGACCACCTTGCCGGGCTCCTTCGAGCCGGACTTCAGGTTCATGGCCTTCTTGATGAGGAAGGTCGCCGGCGGGGTCTTCGTCTCGAACGAGAACGAGCGATCGGCATAGACGGTGATGACCGTGGGGAGCGGCGCGCCCTTTTCCATGTCCTGCGTCTGCGCGTTGAACGCCTTGCAGAATTCCATGATGTTCACACCGCGCTGACCGAGCGCGGGGCCGATCGGCGGCGAGGGATTGGCGGCGCCCGCAGGCACCTGCAACTTGATGTAACCCGTAATCTTCTTTGCCATGTCACTCTCTCAATCCGGCCGCGCCCACGGGAGACGGCCTGGTTTCAAGTTTAGCGGTTCGATCGGGCCAGAGCCCTCCCGCAAGCATTTCCGTCGCTGTCACGAGGAAGGTGGGGCCGTTAGCCGAAACGGCGCCCGGTTGCAACCGCGCCGGTCAGACGACGCGGAACGTGTAGGTGTAGCTGGTTTGCGGCGCGCCGGAAACGCCGCTTATCTTCACCGTATAGGATGTTCCGGCCTGCAGGCCGGTCACACGCCACTGGATGCTGTTCGGCACGCCATAGCCCTGATTGTCGGTGCTGATATCGGTCACGGTCATCGCGCCGGCGGGACCGGTCACGGTGATCGTTGCGCTGGCGAAGCTGACCGCCTGATTGGCCCATGAGCTGCTGGTGCTGCTGATCGCGGTAAACGACAGATAATTGCCGAGGCCGAAATAGCGCTGCGGATAATCACCGTAGGGATAGGCGACGAAGGGGGGGATGCCGCTCGGCACCGCGGGGCTGGTATGAAAGTTAAACACCCGCATCGACGCAGCGCTCGCGCGCGATCCGTCCGCCAGCACCACAGCGACGCGACCGTAGGAGGTCTTGCCGAGGAACGGGCTCAGGATCCAGCGGCGGTGGCCGATATCGGCGGAACCGTTCTCGGTGAGCCACAGGCCGAGATAATCGTCCTCGCTGTTGAACGGCAGGCCGGTGCCCCAGCCGCCGACAAGGTTGCTCGATCCCGCGCCCGCCGCGCCGCTCGAACTGTAGCATGGCCAGGTCGTCGCCGGCGTGTGGCTGAGCTGCTTCGCCACCGCCATCATCAGCGAGGTATCCTGCTCCTGGCTGTCCTCCTCATTCGAATAGGCGACTGCCGGCAGATTGTGCAGCGCGCGGATCGTGTTGAGCTGTGCAAGGAACGTGGCCTTCACGGAGTCTTTCAACGTGCCGGAAGTGCAGGCGGTGGCATCGGGCTGCACATCATACATCGCCGCTGCCTGGCCAGCCCAGGTCGTTGAGGTGGGCGTACCGGTCGGTGTACCGGTCGGCGTTGCCGTGGGGCTGGCAGTCGGGGTTCCGGTCGGGCTCGCGGTAGGCGATGTGGAGGGGCTGGCGACGGGGGCGGCGCTGCCACTCGAGCCGGTTCCGTCCGAACCGCCGCAGCCGGAAACAAGCGTGGCAAGGGCAAGAGCGGCGAACGATCGTGAGGAGATACGCATGGGAGACGATTACCGGTAAAATACTGCGAATTCGCAAAGACCTTCGGTCAGTTCGTCGATTCGTTCGGGCGGCTCATCGCGCGGGCAGCGTAACTATCGCCTCCAGCCCTCCGCCCGCGCGATTGGCGAGCGAGAGTTCGCCCCCGGCCTCGCGCACGATCGCGCGGGCGATCGCCAGCCCAAGCCCGCTCCCCCCGGTATCGCGATTGCGGGAGGTTTCCAGCCGGACGAAAGGCTCGAACACATCGGCGAGGCGCTCGGGCGGAATGCCCGGCCCGCGATCGGCTACCGCGATCGCCACTGAAGCTGTGCCGGGCTGTATCGAAACCTCCGCCGCGCCGGCATATTTAACCGCATTCTCGATCAGGTTGCGCACCGCGCGGCGGATCAGCGACGGGCGAATATGCACCGGCAGCCGCACGGCATCGGCGAAGCTTACCGCATGACCCAGATCGCGGAAATCCTCGACCACGGCATCGACCAGCGCGGCGAGATCAACTTCGGTGACCGGCTCACTGGGGCGACCCAGCCGGGCAAGGCTCAATATATCGTCGAGCGTGCGGTTCATCTCCGCGATCGTATCGGCCATCCGGACCCGGTCGTTTTCATCGTCGACCGATTCGATACGGACACGCAGCGCCGCCAGGGGTGTGCGAAGATCATGCCCGATCGCACCCAGCATCCGGTCCTTCTCGTCGAGCATCGCGCGCACGCGCACGCGCAGCGCATTATAGGCGGCAATCACCGCGCGCACGTCCGCCGGGCCGGCCTCCGGCACAGGCGTCGTCTTGCCCTCCAGGGAGACTCGGCTGGCGTCCTGTGCCAGCGCGTTCAAGGGACGTGAGATGCGCCGCGCGAGCCAAAGCACCGGCGCCAGCACCATGATGTAGAGGAAAAGCGTCTGGGCGATCAGCCGCCACAGGATCGCGGGGCCGGGAGAGGGCCACGCCGCGCGAGTCACCAGCCAGCCTTGCCCGGGCAGCTCCACCGCGATCAGGATTGCGCGCCGTGGTCCGCGCTCCACGCCGCCCCGCAGGCGGCGACGGCGCATGTCGGGCGCAGGCGTGTCCTTGGGGCCGTCAAGGATTGCAGCGTCCACCTTGCCGCTCGCGATGCTCATCCGCGCGAGATTGGCGCGGACGGCCTCGGCCACGTCATCGCGGCGTGGCAGCGAGTCAGGGATCGGATTGCTCGCGACGTGTCGCACTCTCCCGCGATCGGACGAGATTGGCCGTCCGCCCACTTCCCGGTCCAGCGCTTCGGCGATACGCAGCGCCGGAAGCGCGGCCGCTTGCTGGATCCGGTTTGCCGTGCGATCGCGGACGATCAGCGCGAAATTCACCGCCTGGGCCGCGAAAAGCGCGATCGCCACGAGCAGCGCCATCTGCCCGGCCAGGCTGCGCGGCCAGCCGAGCTTCGGTGTCACAGGCGGGTTACGTCGGCGGTGAAGGAATAGCCGCCGCCCCATATGGTCTTGATGATTTCCGGCGATTTGGGATCGGCCTCGATCTTTCGCCGCAGCCGGCTCACCTGATTGTCGATCGACCGATCGAATGCCGCCGCCTCGCGCCCCTGGGTCAGATCAAGCAACTGATCCCGCGTCAGCACATGGCGCGGCCGGGTGACGAGGGCGAGCAGCAGGTTATATTCGCCGGTCGAAAGCGGAACGGACACGCCGTCGCGATCCACCAGCGTGCGCTCGCCCGTCTTGAGCACACGGCCGGCGAAAGCATAGGCACCGCTTTCCGGCGGGAGCTGGCGCGCGCCGCCGGCGTGCACGCGGCGCAGCACCACCTTGATCCGGGCGGACAACTCACGCGGAGAAAATGGTTTCACGACATAATCGTCGGCGCCCATCTCCAGCCCGACGATCCGGTCGGTTTCCTCCGTCCGCGCGGTGAGCAGGATGACGGGCAGCTCGCCGGTTTCGCGGATGTGGCGGCATAGCGACAGGCCGTCCTCGCCGGGCATCATGATATCGAGCACAACGAGATCGATGGCATAAGCGGCAAGCCGCGCCCGCGCCTGTTCCGCATCGGCGGCCTGCGTCACGCGGAAGCCCTGCTTCGTCAGATAGGCGGCGAGCGGTTCGCGGATCGAACGCTCGTCATCGACAAGCAGCAGGTGCGGCGTTTCCCCCATCGCATCGGCATGTAGCACGTCATCACTCCAGGAAAAGCGCCGTCGGGATAAAGGCGTCGGGTGGCCGGAGGATGCCACCCGACGCCGCCGGCCAACGCCGGTCAGTTGGTGCGCGGTGCAGGGGCAGGGGCTGGCGCCGGCGCCGGGGCGCCATCGGCCGGCGGCGGCCCGCGACGATCGCGGCGCATTTCCATCCGCTCGCGGAATTTCTCTCGCATCGCCTGATGGGCTGCCTTGCGCTCATCGGGGGTGATGCGGCCGTCGTGGTTCACATCGACGCGATCGAACCGCGCGGCCGCCTTCTGCCGCCATTCCTCGCGCGTGATGACGCGGTTCGGATCGCCGCCGCCGCGCTTGCCCATGCCGTCCCGACGGTGATCGCCGCGACCGCCCCATTTGCCGCCATCGGCGCCGGGCGCGGGCTGCGCCTGATCGGGGTGACGCGCCTGCCAGCGGGCACGCATCTTGTCCCGGCGCTGTTCGCGTGCGACCCGCATTTCGTCAGCGGTGATCCTGCCGTCGTGATTGGTGTCGACGGCATCGAACTTCCGGTCCGCCCTGGCGAGCGCCTCGTCGCGGGTGACGATGCGGTTGGGGTCGTGCGCTGCGTGTGACGCGCCCGGCGGCGGGGCGGGCGGGGTTTGCGCGAACGTCGGGCCAGCGAGCGTGGTTGATCCCATTGCAAGCGCGAGCAACAGCTTCTTCATCATGCGATCCTCGTGGTGCGGCGGAAGGATTTTCCCGCCGTTGCTCACCGATCTAGAAGCGTCTTGTCGCGCAGGTTTGTCGGCGCGTCTGAAGAATTGTCGCAAATTGTCGCGGCGGCCGTCACGCGAACAGCGCGACCGACTGCATCTGCTCCGCCACCATTTCCCCGGCCGCGTTCCAGATCCCCATCTGCTGCGAGGAACTGCCCGCGCGCACATAGTCAGCGTTCGAGCGCAGCAGCCACCAGCCATCGTCAGTGCGCGGCAGCGGGCCGAGCAGGTTGAGTATCCACGTCATCGAACTAATCGGCACGTTGCGGCCAAGCAGGCGCAACGCCGCGGGAGGCAGACAATCGCCGATCGCGATCAGCTCCACCATCGGATCGAGCCCCTCGCGATCGTTGAGCCGGGTCCAGCGCAGCCATTCCGCGGGCTTCAGCCCCGGCCCCTCGCGCCGATCGAGGAATTCGAAATTCTGCGTGAAGGCGACGTGCGGATTGCCCTTGTACGTCGTTTCGTCCGGCCCGGGCTGCGGGAACGCGGGGAGGGTGGTGGTCTGGTAGTCAACCTCGCTCTCGATCGCGCGCATGAACACGAAGGTGCAGCGCAGCCCCAGCCCCGCCTCGCTTTCGATATCGGCCTGGATGAACGCCGCGTTCTTTCCGCGTCGCAGCTTGTGCGCCGTCACCATGATCGGGCCGGCGAGCGGGCCGATGAACGATACCTGCGCCGAACGGAGCGGCGGCAGATCCGGCTCCGACTGCATCGCGCAATGCAACGCGATCGCGGCGGAAAGCCCGCCATAGGCCGTGCGCCCCTGAAGCCAGTTATCCGGGATCGTGCCGCGCCAGGCGGGAGCATCGGGCATCGGTTCAAGTGTTTCGAGAAGCTGTTTAAGGCTGGTCATGCAAATTCCCCCGCTGCGAGCCGATCGCGCAGCTCGCGTTTCAATACCTTGCCGATCGCGCTGCGCGGCAGCTCGGCCGCGACATGCAGCGCCGACAGCCGCTGCGTCTTGCCGAGCCGTGCGTTCACCCACTGGCGGATTTCCTCCGCCGGCGCCGCCGACCCCGCGCGCGGCACGAAGAAGCCGATCGGCGTCTCCCCCCATTCCTCGCTCGCGACCCCCACCACGGTGCAGTCGGCGACCGCCGGATGCTGGGCCAGTACCGCCTCGAGATCGGAGGGGTAGATGTTGAACCCGCCGGAGATAATCATGTCCTTCTTGCGGTCCATCAGCGTGAGGAAGCCGTCCTCGTCGAACCGGCCGACATCGCCGTGGCGCAGCCAGCGATTGCCCTGCGCGTCGAACCATTCGGCATCGCGGGTCGCCTGATCGCGGCCGTGATAGCCGTTCATCATCGCGGGTGAGCGGCCGACGATCTCGCCGATGCCCCCGGGGGCCACTTCGTTGCCCGCCTCGTCGAGCAGCTTCGCCTGATGCCCCGGCGCGAGGCGGCCGACGGTGTGCAGCTTGTCGGGAAACTCGTCCGCGATCAGGACGAACGACGCGCCGCCCTCTGTCATCCCGTAATATTCCACCAGCTTGCCGGGCCAGCGATCGAGCACGTCGCGCTTCAGCTCGGCCTTGAACGGCGCGGACGTGCACGTCTTGAAGCGGAAGGCCGACAGGTCGAAGCGGTCGAAATCCGGCACCGCCATGATCCGTTGATATTGCACCGGCACCAGCATGGTGTGCGTCGCGCGATATCTTTCCGCCAGCTCGAGGAAGCGATGCGCCTCGAACTTCTTCATCAGCACCACCGATCCGCCCCACGCGAGCGTCGGCAGGAAGCTGACCAGCGTGGTATTGGAATAGAGCGGTGTGGACAGCAGCGTGACGGCCGTGTCGTATCCCGCACCGGCGTTACGCGAGAAATGCTGCCAACGCATCGCATGGCTCTGCACGATCCCCTTCGGAATGCCGGTGGTGCCGGATGAATAGATGATGTTGAAGCCATCCTCCGGCGCGATCTTGACCGGGGCGGGCCGCGCCCCTTGGGGTGCGACCCATTCTTCCAGTTCCTCCAGCCGGATGATGCGCGCGGACAGCGCCTGATCGCGCAGGGCCCCGGCATTGGCGGCATCGAGGAAGACGAGGTTCGCGCCGCTGTCCCTGATCATGCCGGCGATCTGCTCGGGCGTGGCGGAAGGCTGGATCGGGGCGGCGATGCTGCCGGCGCGGAGCGCGCCGAAAAAAACGATTGCCTGCTCCACCGATGGATAGGCCACCATCGCCGCCGCCTGCCGCTGTGCAGTGCCGTCGCGTTGCAGCGCGGTGGCGACGCGATCCATCGCGCGATCCAGTTCGGCGTAGCTGATCTGCGTATCGCCGTCGGCGATCGCGAGCTTCTCCGGCTGGCTTCGGGCGTGGTGGCGAATGAGGTCCGGCAATAGCCCGAACGGCTCGGCGAGCATCGCGGCAGTGTCGATCATGGCTGAAGCCGCTAGGCGATGCGATCGGGGAATGCCATACGCGATTTTCGAAAACGAGCTGGAGAGCGTGATGAAGGGATCGGTGGCGATCGTGACGGGCGGGGGCACGGGCATCGGCGCGGCGGTGGTGCGTCGACTCGCGCGGCGCGGCGTATCCTGTGTCATCAACTATGCGCACAGCCAGGCCGAGGCGGAGGCGCTGGCCGACGAGGTGGGTGAGGGGGCGATCGCGGTGCAGGCGGATATCGTCGAGGATGCGGCATGCCGGGCGCTGGCGGCCGCCGCGCAGGAGCGGTTCGGGCGGATCGACTTCCTCGTCAACAACGCCGGGCGGACGAAGCACGTGGCGCATGAGCGGCTCGACGGGCTGGAGGCCGAGGACTTCATCGATATCTACCGGCTGAACACGATCGCCGCCTTTCAGATGACACGCGCGGCGGCAGCGGCGATGGCCGAAAGCCCGCACGGCGCCGTCGTGAATGTCGCCTCGGTCGCGGGGCTGCACGGGATCGGCTCCTCGATCGCTTATGCCGCGTCGAAGGGCGCGATGCTGACGATGACGCAGAGCCTGGCACGCGTGCTTGCGCCGCGCATTCGCGTCAACGCGGTCGCGCCTGGCTACGTCGGCACCGGATGGTTCGAAAAGGCGCTTGGCGCGGAGGGCAAGGCCGCGCTCGATTCGCGCATCGCGAGCATGACCCCGCTGGCGCTCGCTCCGCAGGCCGAAGAGATCGCCGGCCCGATCGAGATGCTGCTCGATCCGGCGACGCGCGCGATCACCGGCGAAGTGTGGCGGGTCGATGCCGGCGCGCATCTGGACGTGGGGCTAAGCCGCCGACCTGGCCGGGACATGGGGTGACGGAAAGGGGCTATAGACGGGTGGATAGCCGACGATCTTCAGACTGACGGCCATTCATTTCACGGTGCCAGGGGGTAGTGACCAACTTGCTGAGAGTGTTCCGAGCGCGCGCAGCCCGGCCGCTCGCGAACGCCATTACGCCAACGCCCCACGCCGCCGCACGACGCCCAGCCAGATCGTTACAAGCGCCAGCCCCGCCAGCGCCCCCGCGAGGAGGAAGGCCGCGCCCGGCAATCCGCGGTCGGCGCCGAACGCCAGCGATTGCGTCATCACGAGCGGGCCGACGATCGCGGCGATGCTGGAAAGGCTCGCCATGCCGCCCTGCAGCGCGCCTTGATGCGTTGCATCGACCCGGCTGGACAGGATCGCGTTGATCGACGGGAAAACCAGCCCCGCCAGCGCGCCGAACAGGATCAGGGTGTAAACCTCCCAGCCCCTGGTGGCGAACGCGATCAGGCAGAATTCCACCATGCCGACCGCAAGGCCGATCAACACCGTACGCTCCTCGCCGAAGCGCTTTATCGCGCGGCCGATCAGGAAGATCTGCACCAGCATCATCGCCGCGCCCGTCGCCGCCAGCGACCAGCCGATCGCCCGCCCGTCCCAGCCGAGCGCGATCTCGGCGTAAAACGCCCATGTCGCGGGATAGACCATGTGCGCGATCTGCCACAAAAGCGCGGCGGCCAGCAGCGGCGTGGCGCCGCCGGCGCGCAGCAGGGGGGCGAAGGCGCCGAACACATTGGCGCGCTTCCAGTCGAACGGCCTGCGGCGTTCCGGCGGCAGCGTTTCCGGCATGATGAACGCGATGGTCGTCGCATTGGCGAGCGCGAGGCAGGCTGCGGCGACGAACGGCGCGCGCGGCCCCAGTGTCGATAGCAGCCCCCCGATCGCGGGGCCGAGGATGAAGCCTGCGCCGAACGCCGCGCCGACCAGCCCGAACGTCGCGCCGCGCTTTTCAGGCGGCGTCACATCCGCGATCACGGCGTTGACCGGGCCATAGGTGGCGCCGGTGATGCCGGCGATGATACGACCCAGGAACAGCCAGCCGATCGTCGGCGCGAGCGCCATCAGCGCGTAATCGGCGGCGAAGGCGGTCATCGCCGACAGCAGCACCGCGCGCCGGCCGAACCGGTCGCCGAGATTGCCCAGGATCGGCCCGGCAAAGAATTGCGCCACCGCAAAGGCGATCAGCATGTAGCCGCCGATGCGCGTCGCCTGTGGCAGATCGACGCGCGCGAGATGAACGATCAGCGTCGGCAGCACGGGGATGACGATGCCGAAACCGATCGTGTCGATCAGGATCGCGGCAAGCGCGATCGGCACCGCGCGGTGGTGGAAACGCATCGAAACCCCTCTTGCGACGGCTCTGCACGGCCGCTTTCGTGATCGATCCGCACCATTCTAACGGCTGGCGGACGCGTTGTCCCTTTGCATATTGGATCGAGTCGTGCGATGCGGGCCGCCATACCCGATCTTCAGATTCGAACTTGTGGGAGTGATGTCGATGGCGACCGCCGCGAACCTGGACCGACCGTCAGACAGCCTGGAGAGCTTCCGACAGGAAGCGCGCGCATGGCTCGAGGCGAATTTCACGCCCGAACTGCGCGGCGCGGATAATGCCATGTCCGCCGTCGAGGGCCCTAGCGAAGAAACGCCGGCGCAGAGGAAATGGCGCGAGGCGATGGGCGATAAGGGCTGGGGCGTGCCGACCTGGCCGAAGGAATATGGCGGCGGCGGCCTTTCGCGCGAGGAAGCGCGCGTTCTGCAGGAGGAAATGGCGCGGATCGGGGCATGGAACCCGATCGGCGGCATGGGCGTGATGATGTTCGGCCCGACCTTGCTGGAATATGGCAACGAGGCGCAGAAGCGCGAACACATTCCCGGCATCGTGCGCGGCGAGGTGCGCTGGTGCCAGGGATATTCCGAACCGGGCGCCGGCTCTGACCTTGCCAGCCTGCAGACCTTCGCGGAGGACAAGGGCGATCACTATCTGGTCAACGGCCAGAAGACGTGGACGTCGGGCGGCCAGTGGGCGGATAAATGCTTCGCGCTCGTCCGCACCGACAAGTCACAGAAGCATGCGGGCATCAGCTTCCTGCTGATCGACATGACGAGCGACGGCGTGGAGACGCGCCCGATCCGCCTGATCTCCGGCTCGTCGCCGTTCTGCGAAACCTTCTTCACCAACGTGAAGGTGCCGAAGGAGAATCTCGTCGGCCGTGAAGGGCAGGGCTGGGAAATCGGCACGCGCCTGTTGCAGCATGAACGCAATTCGCTGTCGGGCGGCGGCGGTTCGGCCGGGCGGATGAGCCAGGGCACCAGCGTGCCGGAAATCGCCCGGAAATATCGCGGCACCGATGCGGAGGGGCGGCTCGATGACGCCGATCTGCGCACCCGCATCATCAAGCACGAAATGGATCAGCGGGCATTCGCGCTCACCTTGCGCCGCGCCGCGCTGGAGGCGAAGGGCAATGGCGGGCCATCCGCCGCGACCAGCGTGATGAAGAATGTCGGCGCGCGCATCATACAGGATCGTGCGGAGATCAACGTGGAGATCATGGGGATGCAGGGCCTGGGCTGGGAAGGCGAAGGCTTCTCAAGTGAGGAGCTTGAGCAGACGCGCACGTGGCTGATGGGCAAGGCGGTGTCGATTTACGGCGGCTCCAGCGA
Organism: Sphingomonas sp. 3P27F8; assembly: GCF_005502745.1. Classification (GTDB taxonomy): domain Bacteria; phylum Pseudomonadota; class Alphaproteobacteria; order Sphingomonadales; family Sphingomonadaceae; genus Sphingomonas. Next base: position 200,244 of record NZ_SCNL01000002.1, on the reverse strand, counting down.
GATCCAGAACAACGTGATCGCCAAGCGCATCCTCGGAATGCTCGATCACCAGTAAATTCCTGCAATGATTCCGTTTGGGCGCATCGGGCGGAACCGGGCGCCCGGAAAGGGCAGGCGGGAGGAGAGCGCGTCAAGCGCTTTCCTCCGCGATAAAATCCGAAAGGCAAGACGATAATGGCCGCGTTGAACGAAGAACAAGTGATGCTGCGCGATATGGCGCGCGAATGGTCCGACAACGAAAGCCCGATCGCCGCATTCCGCAAACTGCGCGACAGCGGGGCCGGCAAGGGCTTCGATCCCGGGGCGTGGCAGGCGATCGGCGGGATGGGCTGGGCCGGAATCGTCATTCCCGAGGAGTTCGGCGGATCGGCGTTCGGTTATCTCTCGCTCGGGCTTGTCGTCGAGCAGCTTGGGCGCAACCTCGCCGCCTCGCCGCTCGCCTCGACGGCGGTCGCGGCCAGCGCGATCGTGATGGGTGGGTCGGACAGGGCGAAGAGCGAGTGGCTGCCCAAGCTTGCGTCAGGCGAGACGATCGCAACGCTCGCGATCGACGAGGGGGGCCACCATGATCTGAAGTTGGCGACCAGCGTTTCCGATGGAAAACTGAGCGGCGCGAAGAAATTCGTCGCGGAAGGGGACGGGGCGGACGTGTTTGTCGTCGCGGCCACCGACGGGCTTTATCTCGTCGCGAAGGGCGAGGGCGTGACCGTCGCGACGCGCCGGATGGCGGATAGCCGCAGCCATGCGGACGTGACGTTCACGAATGCGCCAGCCGAGAAACTGGGGGACACGGCGCTGACCCAGGCGATCGCCGATCGCGCCACCGCCGTCACCGCCGCCGAGATGCTGGGCATGGCGGAAAGCGCCTTCGGCCAGACGCTCGATTATCTCAAGCAGCGCGTGCAGTTCGGGCAGGTGCTGTCGACGTTCCAGGCCTTGCAGCATCGCATGGCGAAAATGCTCACCGAACTGGAACTGATGCGCTCGGCGGTCGAAGGCGCGCTGGAGGCGATCGACGCGGGCCGCTCCGATATCGATCAGGCCGTCAGCCTCGCCAAGGCTGTCGCCAACGATACGCTGCGCCTCGCCAGTCGCGAGATGGTGCAGCTTCATGGCGGTGTCGGGATGACCGACGAATATGCCGCCGGGCTTTATCTGAAACGCGCCGCGACGCTGGAGGCGATGTGGGGCACCGCATCATATCATCGCGATCGTTTCGGACGGCTCAACGGTTATTGAGAGGCGCAAGGCGGAGCAAATAAAACATAATGTTGCTCCGCGTTTTTAAGGTCGTGATTCAAGTTTCGGCACGATAACCTCGATCGGGAACGAGGAGAGGGCCGATGGAGAGGTCGACTGCCCCGCGCATCGCGGATGCGCGGGCCCTGGCATCGCGGCGGCGCGGGCTGACGCTCGCGTTGCTGACGATCACTTATTTCTTCAGCTTCATGGATCGGCAGATACTCGCCATCCTGCTCGAGCCGATCAAGGCGGATCTGAAGCTCAGCGACACGCAACTGGGCCTGCTTTCCGGGCTCGTCTTCGCGATTTTCTACGCAACGCTTGGCATCCCGGTGGCGCGCGTTGCGGATCGCGCGAACCGGCGCAACATCATCGCGATAAGCCTCGCATTGTGGAGCGGGGCGACCGCCGCTTGCGGACTGGCGCAGAATTTCGCGCAGCTGATGCTGGCGCGGATCGGCGTTGGCGTGGGCGAGGCGGGATCCGGGCCGCCGAGCCACTCGATCATCGCCGATCTTTATCCGCCGGAAAAGCGGGCCAGCGCGATGTCGATCTATTCGCTCGGCGTGCTGCTGGGCGGAGGCATGGGCATGGCGATCGGTGGCATCATCGCCAGCGCGCATGGCTGGCGCGCGGCGATGTTTGTCGTCGGGCTGCCGGGATTGCTGCTCGCGCTGATCGTGCGGCTGCTGGTGGTGGAGCCTCCACGCGGCCTCTCCGACGGGGGTGCGGTGCCCGAGCGCCATGCCGCGCCATCTCTTTTTCAGGGCATCACGTCGATCTGGCGTGATGCGGCGGCGAGGCACCTGATCGCCGGCATGACCGTCACCTCGCTGGTCGGTTACGCGGTGACGGGCTGGGGGCCGAGTTATATGCAGCGTTCGCTCGGTTTCTCGTTGCTCGATATATCGCGCTACGTTGCGCTCCCGGCCGCGCTGGTCGGTTCGGCCTCCGCCCTGATCGGCGGGTTCCTCGCCGACCGTGCCGCGCGGCGCTCCGGTATCTGGGCGCAAAGCCGCGTGGTCGCGGGGATGAAGGTGATCGCCTTCCCGTTCAGCATCGCGTTCTATTTCGTCGAGGATGCGTCGCTCGCGATCGGCTGCTATTTCGCGTCCTACATATTCGCCGGCGCCTACATCGGGCCGACTTTCTCGATGATCCAGCATCTCGCTCCACTGCGGCAGCGGGCGACCTGGGCGGCGCTGTCATTGCTGACAATCAATCTGCTTGGTCTGGGTATAGGGCCGCTCGCGGTCGGGCAGATCAGTGACTGGCTGCGGCCAGCCTATGGCGCCGAATCGCTGCGCTACGCGATGCTGGGCGTCTCGCTGCTGACGCCGTGGGCCGTTTACCATTATTGGCGGGCAGGCCATTTGATGCGTAAAATGTCCGAACAGCCTGTATAATTGTAAGAAACTCCTACCTTGGGCACTTGTTTTTAATGCTACCGCATCCTCGTTGATCGAGGGGCGGAATGGCGGATTCGGATGACGCGCCGGTCACTTTCTGGCGGGCAAGTGAAAGGTTTGCAGGACTAGTAACGGGGTTCCATCGCTTTCGTCTTGGATTACCCGTCGGCTCGGTTTTTCGTGACGTATTCTTTCCAAGCCTCGCTACCATTCGCTTCGGGATCGAGGGGCCGCAGCCTTGGTCGATGCGTCTGGGCGCACGCAAATTCGATATGCCGCTCGCCTCCTTCACCGGGCCGACCAGCGTGGCCGGCTGGATCGAGGCGACCGGGGGGACGGTCGTCGGCATCGGGATTCACGCGCAGGGGTGGGCGCGGCTGTTCGGCGGCGATCTTTCGGTTTATGCCAACCGCGTGGTCCCGCTCGCCAACCTGGACGGTTCCGCGCAGCGACTATTGGAGGCGCTCGATGGTGGCGAGCATCCGCCGATCGCGTTCGAGCGCTGGCTCGATCGCAGGCTCGCAACCGATCGCGCGCCTGACCCCTTGCTTGAACGGCTCGAAGCGATGATCGCGGACGTCGCCGTTATGCGAATTGAAACGCTGGCCGAGGAACTGCAGCTCACCTCCCGTCAGCTTTCCGTGCTGACGCGGCAGAATTTCGGGTTTACCCCCAAGCTGCTTTTGCGTCGCCGACGCTTTCTTCGCGCGCTCAGTGCGACGCTGGACGCGTCGCCCGAGGAATCCGGCGCGCTGCTGGCGGCGGCTGGCTATTGGGATCGCTCGCACTTTCTGCGCGACGCACACCTGTTTCTAGGGTGTTCGATCCGTGAATTTCGCCAGCGCCGCGGGCCGCTCAACGCGCTGGTAATGCGGACGCGCGCGGATGTGCTGGGCGCGGCGGTCTAGCCTTCGATCAAGCGATCGTCGAAAAGCCCGAAGGTGAGTGTGGAGGCATAAAGCGCGATGGCGCGTTCTCGCGGCATCGACCATGCCCATTTGCGCATATCAAACGCGGCGTTGAGAAACGCCATCAGCGCCTGCGCCGCTATCAACGAATCGACCGGGCGGATCGTCCCTTCCGCGATCCCATCGGAGATCGTGCCGGCGAAACGGCGTGCGATGCGGTTCGATCGCTCCACCATTACCTGCCGCACGCCGATCGGCAGCGCGGTTAGCGCCGTGGTGCGCAGCAGCGGCCCAAGCTCCGAGAATTGCACGTCAAGCAGCGTCGCAATCGTTCCCGCCAGGCGATCCCACTGGGTGCCGCCGCGTTCGTCAGCACGCTGCTGCGCGGTCGCGATCGTATCGAAGCTGCGCTTGTAACAAGCGACGACCAGATCGTCTTTGGCGTCAAGATGGTGATAGAAGCTGCCCTTGGTGACATTCAGCTCCGATGCGATCCGCTGCACCGAGGCGCCGCGATAGCCGAGTTCGTTGATGAGCCGCGTCGCCGCCAGCAGGAAGGCCTCGCGCCCGGGCACGGCCTCGTCATGCGGCAAGTCGACCGGAGCCGGGTTCCACACCGCACCGGAACCGGCGATGCCGTGGCGGAATACGTCCATCAGCCGCGCTTCGGCGCGTGCATATTGATCGGGATCGTACCGCACGAGCCACACCGGCAACCAGAAGGTGTTCTCCAGCAACACATGCGCGCGTGCGCCGTTCAGATCGGTCGTGCCGCGCGTGTCGGACGGCCCCCACAACAGCCGCGTACGGCGGAACACTTCCCGCCATTGTGCCATCAGGCGGGAGCGCACGGGCTCGTCCGTGGCACGCAGATCTGAGAGGCCGGCCATCTGCCGCTCCTCGCCTCGCTGCACCCGTGCAAGCCGTGCCATGTTCAGCACAAGATAACGCTCGACGCGCGCTTCCGGCGTCGATTCGAGCATCGATTCCTCGAGCATCTGAAGCAGATAGTCGAGCGTATGCTCGAACGCGGCTGCCGCCAGATCCTCCTTGCGTTTGAAATAATAGGTGACGCTGGTGGTGTTCAGGCCTACGCGTCGGGCAACGTCCGCGAAAGTCATGCCTTTCGCGCTTTGTTCGTTGATCGCGTCTGCGGCCGCGGCAAGGATCGCATCACGCTTCGCCCGGAAGCGCCGCGTGCTCGTATCCTCTCCTTGGCCGGTATCCCCCGTGCCGTGCATCCGAATACTCTTAGCATCTACATTTCGAAGAAACAGTCCTCTTTTCGTCAGCGCGCGACCGGCCGTTTCCGTTGGGGCAAAATGATGATTCATACGCTTTACCGAAAGATGGGTACGGTTTAGAGCCACTGCGAAACAGGCTTTGGAGGGATGTGATGGACTTCACGCTGAGCGAGCGCGAAACCTATTTCCGGGACCGGGTACGCGATTTCATTGATCAGCATATCCGCCCGCGGCAGGCCGAGTACGATCGCCAGCATCATGAAGGCGATCCGTGGAAGGTGATCCCGGTAATCGAGGAAGTGAAGGCCAAGGCCAAGGAGGCCGGCCTGTGGAATTTCTTCATGCCGCCGCATTCCGGCCAGCATCATGTTGACGACACGTTCGAGTTCGAGGGGACGCAGCTCACCAATCTCGAATATGCGCTGTGCGCCGAGGAGATGGGCAAGATCGGCTGGGCGAGCGAATGCTTCAATTGCTCGGCGCCCGATACCGGCAACATGGAAGTTCTTCACCGCTACGGCACGCGCGAGCAGAAGGAGCAGTGGCTCCGCCCGCTGATGAACGGTGAAATACGGTCCGTCTTCCTGATGACCGAGCCGCAGGTCGCCTCTTCCGACGCCACCAATATCGAGACCCGGATCGAGCGCGACGGCGATCATTATGTCATCAACGGCCGCAAATGGTGGTCTTCAGGCGTCGGCGATCCGCGTTGCAAGATCGGCATTCTGATGGGCAAGACCAGTTTCGAGGGTTCGCGCCACCAGCAGCAGAGCCAGATTCTCGTGCCGATGGACACGCCGGGTGTGAAGATCGAGCGGATGCTGTCCGTCTATGGCTATGACCATGCGCCGCACGGCCACGGCGAAGTGACGTTCACCAACGTCCGCGTGCCGGTGGAGAACCTGTTGCTGGGCGAGGGGCGCGGGTTCGAGATCGCGCAGGGCCGGCTCGGGCCGGGGCGTATCCACCATTGCATGCGCTCGATCGGCGTCGCCGAAGTCGGCATCGAGAAGATGGCCAGGCGGCTCGTGAGCCGGGTCGCATTCGGCAAGCGATTGTCGGATCACAGCGTATGGGAACAGCGCGTCGCCCGCGCCCGCATCGATATTGAGATGACGCGCCTGCTGTGCCTCAAGGCCGCCGACATGATGGACAAGGCAGGCAACAAGGCTGCGAAGCTGGAGATCGCGATGATCAAGGTTTATGCGCCCAACATGGCGTTGCAGATCCTGGACGATGCGGTGCAGGCCCATGGCGGCGGCGGCGTGGCGGAGGATTTCGGGTTGGCTCATGCCTGGGCCGCGATGCGCACCTTGCGGCTCGCGGACGGGCCGGATGAGGTGCACGCCCGCACGATCGCCCGCGACGAGTTCGGCAAATATGCCGACTGGAAAGCGGAGCGCCCGGCGGCGCATGGCGGCAGCGAGGTATCGAGTGGGGATATCGGCGTTTCGCGCTGATCGGCCGCATAAATGATGAAATGTAACGCCCCGGTCGCGGCCGGGGCGACGGAACCAGACAGGAGAGGCGCATGAAGGCCGCCGTATTGTTCGAAGCAAAGAAGCCGCTGGAAGTGACCGATGTGGTCGTTTCCAAACCTGGCGCGCACGAGGTGTTGATCCGCACCCTGGCGTGCGGCGTGTGCCGCTCCGATCTGCATTTCGTCGATGGCGCCTATCCGCATCCGCTGCCCGGCGTTCCGGGCCATGAGGCGGCAGGTATCGTCGAGGCGGTGGGTGACGAAGTGCGAACGGTGAAGCCGGGCGATCATGTCGTAACCTGCTTGTCGGTGTTCTGCGGACATTGCGAATTCTGCGTGACGGGGCGGATGTACCTCTGTCTTGGTGCAGAGACGCGTCGTGCTGCTGGATCGGAGCCGCGGCTGCGGCTGGCGAATGGCGACCCGGTCAATCAGATGCTCAACCTTTCGGCCTATGCCGAGATGATGCTGGTGCACGAGCATGCCTGTGTCGCGATCGATCGGGACATGCCGCTCGATCGCGCCGCGCTGATCGGCTGCGCGGTGACGACCGGGGCGGGCGCGGTGTTCAACACGACGGATGTATCGCCGGGCGAGACCGTATGCGTCGTCGGGTGCGGCGGCATTGGCCTGGCAGCGGTGAATGCCGCGAAGATCGCCGGCGCGGGCAAGATCATCGCGCTCGATCCCGTGCCGGAAAAGCGCGCCATCGCGGAGAAGCTGGGCGCCACGCACAGCTATGACCCGCTCGCGGACAATACGGTCGCCGAGGTGATCGAGCTGACAAAGGGCGGCGTCCACCATGCAATCGAGGCGGTTGGCCGCCCGCAATCGGCGGAAACCTCGGTGAAGGTGCTGCGGCGTGGTGGCACCGCGACTATCCTTGGCATGATGCCGCTCGGCGACAAGGTCGGCCTGTCGGCGATGGACTTGCTGTCGGGCAAGCGCCTGCAAGGTGGGATCATGGGATACAACCGCTTCCCGGTCGATATTCCGCGTCTGGTGAATTTCTACCAGCGCGGCCTGCTCGATCTCGACACGATCATCGCCGAGCGGCTGCCGCTCGCGCGGATTAACGACGCATTCGACGAACTCCGCAAGGGCGATTCCACCCGCAGCGTGATCGTGTTCGACCAGTGAGTGACGCGAGCCTGCAGGAAGAGATCGCCGATCGAGATCGCCTTGATACCGGTCGCCTCTCCGTTTGGATGGCCGACAACGTGCCGGATTACGCTGGCCCGCTGAGCTATGCCAAGTTTGCGGGCGGCCAGTCGAACCCCACCTACAAGCTTTCCACGCCGGGGCGCGATTATGTGTTGCGGCGCAAGCCGATGGGGGATCTGCTTCCTTCGGCGCATGCGGTGGACCGCGAATATCGCGTCATCGCGGGGCTTCACCCCACCGGCTTTCCGGTGCCGCGCCCGTTCGGCCTTTGCGAAGACGATGCGGTGATCGGATCGGCCTTTTACGTCATGGAAATGGTCGAGGGGCGGACGATCTGGGACGGCGCGTTCCCCGGCATGGATTCCGACACGCGGCGCGCGCATTACAACGCGATGATCGATACGCTGGCGGCGCTGCACAACGTCGATCACGTCGCCGCGGGGCTCGAGACCTTCGGACGCCCCGGCAATTACTTTGAGCGGCAGGTGTCGCGCTGGACCAAGCAATATCGCGGCGCTGAAACCGAGCATATGCAATCGATGGAGCAGCTGATCGAATTTCTGCCCCGCACGTTGCCGCCGCAGACGCGCACGTCGATCGTGCACGGCGACTATCGTTGCGATAACATGAAGTTCGCGCCTGGGCTGGAGCCACGCGTGACAGCTGTGCTGGATTGGGAGCTGTGCACCTTGGGGGATCCGATCGCGGACCTCTCCTATTTCCTCATCTCCTGGGTAACGGAGCCAGAGGGGCGCTCCGGCGTGATGGGGCTGACAGGGGAGGCGACGGGGATCCCGACCATCGAAGAGGTTGTCGCACGCTATTGTGAAAAGACCGGGCGACCAGAGGGATTGCCGGACCTTAACTGGTATATCGCGTTCAATCTCTTCCGCCTTGCCTCGATCGTGCAGGGGATCAAGAAGCGCTTCCTGATCGGTACAGCCTCCAATGCGAATGCAGAGGCGTCCAGCGCGCGGGTGCCGCTGCTGGCCGATGCCGCCTGGGCGTTCGCAGTCAAGGCCGGGGCATAATTGGAGGTACTGAGATGTCGCTGTTCGATCTGACCGGCAAGGTCGTGCTCATCACCGGTTCCTCGCGCGGGATCGGCAAGGCGTCCGCCATCGCCTGTGCTGAGCAGGGGGCCAAGGTGGTGATATCCAGCCGCAAGCAGGATGCCTGCGATGCGGTAGCGTCCGAGATCGACGCGCGTTTCGGCGCGGGCACGGCGATCGCGGTCGCCGCCAACATCTCCGACAAGGCGGGGCTCCAGCATCTGGTTGACGAGACGCGGCGCGCTTTCGGGCGGATCGACTGCCTGGTCTGCAACGCCGCGTCCAATCCCTATTACGGGCCGCAGGAAGGGATCGCGGACGAACAGTTCCGCAAGATCCTGGACAACAACATCGTGTCGAATCACTGGCTCATCACCATGGTCGCGCCCGAAATGAAGGAGCGGGGCGCCAGAGGTGACGAGGGGGGGTCGATCGTGATCGTCTCGTCTATCGGCGGGCTGCGCGGATCACCGATCATCGGTGCTTACTGCATCTCAAAGGCAGCCGATATGCAGCTCGCGCGCAATCTGGCGCATGAATACGGCAAGCACGGCATCCGCGTGAACTGCATCGCGCCGGGCCTTATCAAAACCGATTTCGCCAAGGCGCTGTGGGAGGATGAGGCGGCAGTGGCGGAGCGCAATCGCACCACGCCGCTACGCCGTATCGGCGAGCCGGAAGAGATCGCGGGCGCGGTCGTCTATCTCGCGTCGAAGGCGAGCGGCTTCATGACCGGGCAGGTGATGGTAATCGACGGCGGCGTTACGATTTAAGAGGAGAGTGCGGGGATGAGCAGGTTCACCGGCAAGTCGATCATCGTCACCGGCGCGGGCTCCGGCATCGGCCGCGCAGCCGCGACATTGTTTGCGGCGGAAGGCGGCAAGGTGATCGTCGCGGACGTGTCTGACAGCGTCGAGGAAACCGCGCGGGCGATTTGCGATGCGGGCGGGATGGCGGAGGCGATCCGTATGGACGCAGGGGCCGAGGACGATGTGATCCGGACGATCGCGCTCGCTGTCGATCGCTATGGCGGGCTCGACGTAATGTTCGCCAATGCCGGCATCTCGGGAGGGATGGCGAATATCTTCGACACAGATGTGTCGCTCATCACCGAGGTGTTGCGCGTCAATCTGATCGGCCCGTATCTGGCGATAAAGCATGCCGCACCCCGCATCGCCGAACGCGGCAGGGGCGCTATCGTCCTCACCGCCAGCGTGGCCGGCATCCGCTCCGGCGCGGGATCGCCGGCCTATTCCGCGTCAAAGGCGGGTGTCATCAATCTCGCGCAGGTTTCCGCGCAGCAGCTTGCGGGATCGAACGTGCGGGTCAACGCGATCTGCCCCGGCCTTACCGAGACGGGCATGACCAAACCGACCTTCGATTATGCGCGCGATGCGGGAAAGATGGATCGCGTTGGCCGTCTGAACCCGTTGCGCCGCGGCGCGCAGCCGGATGAACTCGCGAAGGTGGCGCTGTTCCTCGCTTCCGATGACGCCAGTTACGTCAACGGGCAGGCGATCGCGGTGGATGGCGGCTTGTCTTCCAGCCATCCGGTTACCAAGCAGGAATATGGGCGGACGGCTGTTTAGGGCGGGCTGACCCGCCTGCCCGGATAACCCGAAACAGCGTCGATGGCGGTCTTGAGCGGCAGAAGCCCATAAAGTGCCGAAAATCCTGGACCAGTTCGTGCGCAAGGCTCTGAAGATGGCGAGCTTTTTTGCAACGTTGTTTTCTGTGTCGGCGATCCTCGCGTCGGCACCGGTCGGCGCGCAGGCCGATCACTCCTTGCGTTGTGATGGAGCGGACACGGAGAGTTGTGCTTTCCTTCTTGCCGCTACCAGGGCGTTCACAGACATGCTCACGACGGCGGACCCGGAACCCCTGCGGCGCAATCTCGATCGACGAGCACTTTGGGTGTCGTCCGATGGCAAAGTGCGGTCCGGCGCTGAGTTTATCGAAGCGGTCCGTCGCGATAGACGGCGTGCAACGGCAAGGCTCGATCGTGCGGAAGTCCGGTTTTTTGACAACACTGCGGTTGTTTCATGGCAGGAATCGTGGACCGATCCAGATGCGGCGGTGAAGGCTGGCCACCTGGCTGGCGTGGACACCTGGGTAAAACGAGGCCAGCGCTGGCGCGTTGTTTCCACGGTTGAAACACCTCCGGCACTGTAGCTCGGTATTTTGGAACGGCCGCAATCGAGCGTTTCGGCGGCTATCGCCCCCCGACCACCCTCTCGTCCACCTACACCGCCCAGCGATCCACCACCTTCGCCAGTACGCCTAGCGGCACGCCGCCCGTCTGCACCACCGCGTCGTTGAAACCGCGCACGTCGAAGCGCGTCCCCAGCTTGGCTCTGGCCGCGTCTCGCAGGCGGTTGATCTCGTTGTGGCCGGTCTTGTAGCCGAGCGCCTGCCCCGGCCAGGTGCAATAGCGGTTGAGCTCGGATCGCGCCTGGCTGGCAGTGAAGCCGGTGGTGGCCATGAACCATTGCATCGCCTGATCCATCGTCCAGCGTTTGTGGTGGAGCCCGGTATCAGCGACAAGCCGCGCGGCCCGGAAGTTCATGGACTGGAGATAGCCGATTCGACCGAGCGGATCGTCGGCGTAGAAGCCGGTCTCGTCCGCGATCTGCTCGGCGTAGAGCCCCCAGCCTTCGGAATAAGCGTTGAAGCTAAGCAATGTGCGGATCAGCGGCAGATCAAAAGTATATTCACCCTGCCAGATATGCCCTGGAATCCCCTCATGGAAGGTGAGCGTGGGCAGGGAATAACGCGGCCAGATGCCGGTGTCGCGCAAGTTGATATAGTAGGTGCCCGGGATCTTGCCGTCCATCGAACCGGCGCCGGCATAGCCGTTGGGCGCGCCATCCTGGATCGCGGGCGGCACGCGCTTGATGTTCAGGTTGCCGTGCACGAGCTTGCCGAACGCCTTGGGCATCAGCGGGCGCACCTTGGCGACGACGGTGTTGAGATAGGCGAGAAGCGCGGCGCGGCCGGCGTCGGTGTTCGCGAAAAGCAGGTCGGGCCGTTTTCCGAGTTGGGTGAGCCGCTCGCCGGCAGTCCCCTGCGTCAGACCCTGCGCGCGAAGCAGCGGGTCCATCTCCGCCGCAAGCGCCTTGCACTGTTCCAGCCCGGCGGCGTGGATTTCCTCTGGCGTACGCTTGGTGGTGGTGCCGGCCTCGGCAAGCCAGCCGTAGATGTTTTCCGCATCAGGAACCTGCCACATGCCCGCCACATCCGGTGCTTTCGGGCGGAGCGCGACGAGGGCGTCGGCCTGCGCGGCAAGTGCCGGGGCGATCTCCCGCTCCGCGATGCGCGCGGCGCGGGCGGCCCAATCGCCGCTTAGATGCGCGGCGCGTGCCTTCTCGCCAAGCCCCGTGACGATCGACCACGCACCGGGCTTCTCCGCGCCGGCGCGCAACTGACGCGCGGTGATGTCGTTGAGGAAGTCCGGCAGATAAACGCCCTTTGCCGCGTCGGCCTTCAGCCGCTCGGTCTCGTCGCGCAGCTCCTTGGCATAGGCGCGCATCCGGGCGAGATACGCTTCCGCATCGGCGATCGAGGCGACCTGATGCTTGTTTTCCAGCATATCCGGCACGTCGACGAATGCCCCATTGCCCTGACTGACGATATACGGTGTCGAGCGGAAGCCGTTGGCGGATAGGAACGCCATATCGCCCACCGGCATCCGCCGCCAGCCGTCGAGCGCGATCTCGTACGCGACGGTGGCGGTCTCGACATGCGTGGTGACGACGGGGGAGAGGCGGGTCTGATCGATGGCGCGCAGCTCGGCGAGGCGGCTGGTGGCATCCGCCCGGCGCTGCGCCTCAGCTGCTGCGCTGTGATCCGACAGCATGGATTTGAGCGGTGCACGCTTGCCGGTGTCGATACCCAGCATCGCCGCATTCTCGGGGTAGGCGAGCAATAGTTGTTCGGCGTGGCGACCCAGCAGGTCCATGGCGGGCGCGTCACCTGGCGCGGTTGCAGCGCCGGCGCGGACGGGAAGGGCGGCAGTTGCGCCGAGCGCGGCGGCGGCCGTGACGAAACCGCGACGATCGAGCTGCATAGGATGTCCTCTGTTGGCTTGGTAACTCACGCGCGGGGCGTGCGCTGGCGGATCAGCCCTTCCTGCGCGACGGTGGCGACCAGCCGGCCATCGCGCGTGAAGATCTGGCCACGGTTCATCCCTCGTGCATGGCCCGCCCACGGGCTGTCGGTTGCGTAAAGCAGCCAGTCATCGGCGCGGAAATCCTCGTGCAGCCAGATCGCGTGATCGAGGCTGGCGGTCTGGAAGCCCGGCGTCGTCCAGTTCACCCCATGCGGGAGCATACAGGTGCCAAGCAGCGACATATCCGACGCGTAGGAGAGGATCGCGCGATGCATCGCCTGATCGTCGCCGATCGGCGCGACGACACGGAACCAGCTATGCTGGATCGGCGCGGTTGGCGTCGGCTCGAACCATTTGCGGGGATAGGCTGGCCGAATCTCGATTGGGCGCGGACGAGTGAGCTGGCGACGAAACTTCTCGTCGATGTTCACGCTTTCGCGCGCACGGATCTGCGCTTCGCTTTCCAGCGATTCGGGTGGAGGAACGTCGGGCATCGCATCCTGATGATGGAAGCCCTGCTCCGGCACCTGGAAAGACGCCGCCATGTTCAGGATCGGCGCGCCGCGCTGCATTGCGATGACACGGCGGGTAGCGAAGCTGCGTCCCTCGAAATCGCGCACGACGCGATAGATGATAGGGTAATTCTCGTCGCCCGCGCGCATGAAATAGGCGTGGAGGGAGTGCGCCGTCTTGGGCGCATCGGTCGAGCGCTGCGCCGCCTGCAACGCCTGCGCGATCACCTGTCCGCCGAATACGCGGCCCACGCCGCCACGCGACCGGCGCCCGCGATAAAGGTCGGTATCGATTTCCTCGACATCCAGCAGATCGACGAGATCGGCGGTGAGTTCTTCTGCGGTGGGCGGGGGATTCTCTGACACGCTGTTCGGCTCCTGCCTTTTCATCGTTTCGGTAGAAGAAGCAGGAGCCCTTGGGCAAGGCCGGGATGCGCGCGCTACATCAATAGCCTGCGGCGCGTGCGATCAGATCGGCGTGGAAGTTGGCATCGCCGAACATCTCGGCGAGCACCCGTTGGCGCTTCATGTAGAAGCCGATGTCATATTCGTCGGTCATGCCGATGCCGCCATGCATCTGCACGCCTTCCTGTACGCTGAGCATCGTCGCGACACCCGTCATCGCCTTGGCGATCGAGACGGCGGTATCTGCCTTCGCGTCGCCCGCATCGAGCAGTTGCTGTGCCTTCAGCACGGCGGCGCGCGCCACCTCCATCTCGCTATACAGATGCGCTGCGCGATGCTGGAGCGCCTGGAAGCTGCCGATCAGCGTGCCGAACTGCTTGCGCTCCTTGAGATAGTTGACGGTCATATCCATCGCGCCCGCGCCGACCCCCAGCATCTCTGCGGCTGCGCCGGTGCGGCCGGCACGAAGCAGCCGATCGAGCGGCGCACGGCCGGCATCGACCTCGCCGATCACCGCATCGGCATCCAGTTCCAAACCATCCAAGTCGATTCGCGCGGCGATGCTCGAATCGGCCAGCCGCTCTGGCGTGACAGTCATTTTCGCGGCGTCCTTCGGCACCGCGAACAGGGTGACGCCGGCGTCGTCATTGGCCGATCCCGCGGTGCGTGCGGCGACGATCAAGAGGTCAGCGATGTGCCCGTGCGTGACGAACTGCTTCTTGCCCGTCAACCGGAAGCCGTTACCCGCGCGCTCCGCCTTCAGGCCGACGCTTGCGCGGTGTTTGGCGCCTTCATCGATCGCGAGTGCGGCGACGGTCTCGCCTTTCAGGATACCGGGATACCAGCGTTCGGCATGGCCGGTGCCCTTGAGCGCCTCAACGGCGGCGACGGCGGTGGACAGAAATGGTGACGGCGAGAGGTTGCGACCAATTTCCTCCAGCACCACACCCGCCTCGACATGACCGAGGCCAAGGCCGCCGCGATCCTCCTCGATGAGGATGCCGGTGAAGCCCATCTCGGCGAATTGTCGCCACAGATCGCGGCTGAATCCGGTCGTGTCCTTGGTATCGCGCAGCTTGCGCATGTGGCTGACAGGGGCATTCTCGGCGACGAAATCCTTCGCGGTGTCGCGCAGCATCGTCTGCTCGTCATTCAGGAAAAGCGGCATTTGATTCTCCCTCGTTCCGGCCTGGCCGGAATCGCTTGATGTCTTCTCGGCTTACGCGCCCGGCAGGTTCAGAATGCGCTTTGCGATGATGTTAAGCTGCACTTCGGACGTGCCGCCCTCGATCGAATTGGCCTTCGTGCGCAACCAGGCCCGCGCTTCATGGCCGTTCGAGGAGCGATCGCTTTCCCATTCCAGCTCGTCCGAGCCGCCCGCGGCCATCATCAGTTCATGCCGCGACTTGTTCAGCTCGGTCCCGTAATATTTCATCATCGACGGCTGGGCGGGATGCGCACGGCCGGCTTTCAGCTCGTCAATGAAACGTTCGGACTGTGCCGCGAACGCCTTGGCCCGTACCTCGAACAGCGCGATCTGCGCACGCAATAGCGGATCGGCGAGGCGGCCATCATGATCCAGGCCGATCGTCGCCAGCGCGCCCTCGATCAGCGGGTTCTTTCCGCCCGAGCCAAGGCCCATGCCCGATATCATCTCGCGTTCATGCCCGAGCAGATATTTCGCGACGTCCCAGCCCTTGTTGAGTTCGCCGACGAGATTTTCCTTCGGCACCTTCACATTGTCGAAGAAAGTTTCGCAGAACGGCGAGTAGCCGGAGATCAGCAGGATCGGCTTGGTCGACACGCCAGGCGTCCGCATGTCGAACAGGACGAAGCTGATCCCGTTATGCTTGTTCGCGGGATCGGTGCGCACCAGGCAGAAAATCCAGTCCGCCTTATCGGCGTAGCTGGTCCACACCTTCTGCCCGTTGACGAGGAAATGATCCCCCTTGTCCTCAGCCTTGGTGGCGAGGCTGGCGAGGTCCGACCCGGCGTTCGGCTCCGAATAGCCCTGGCACCAGCGGATTTCCCCGCGCGCGATCTTCGGGAGGTGCTCCTTCTTCTGCGCTTCATTGCCGTATTTGAGCAGCGCCGGCCCGAGCATCGAAATACCGAACGACGACAGCGGGTTGCGACAGCGCAGCTTCGCCATTTCCTCGCGCAGCACCTTGGTTTCGGCCGCGCTCAGGCCGCCGCCGCCATATTCCTTTGGCCAGTCCGGCACGGTCCAGCCGCGCGCGCCCATGCGGTCCATCCACTGCTTCTGCGCGGGCGTCATCTCACCCTGGTCTCGGCCGCCCCACACCGAATCCTTTTCGGTACGGATCGGCTCGCGCATTTCGGGCGGGCAGTTTGCTTCCAGCCACGTGCGCGTTTCCGCGCGGAACTCTTCTAGGTCGCTCATCACTTGCTCCAGACTAGATCATGCGCCGCGCGCGCGGCGGCGATCGAAAGATGGTCCTGATAACGGTCGGCGATCACCTGCACGCCGATCGGCAGCCCGCCCGCGCCCATCGCGACCGGCACGCTTGTGGCAGGCAAGTTCGGGAATGTGGCAAGGCCGGCCCAGGCGAATTGCGTCGCGAACGCGGTGTCGCGCCCGTCGATCTCCAGCCTGCGCCCTGGCAGGGGCGTGTCGTCGTGCGCAAAGGCAGTGGTGCCGAAGACCGGCGCGATAACCGCATCATAAGCACCGAATAGCTCGTGCCACTTGCGGACATTGCGCGCCTGATGATCGGCAAGATCAAACCATTCCGCGAGCGTCGGCGTGCCGCGCACCGGATCGGGCGCCCCGCGTGTCATCGCGATATTCAGCATGTGCATGTAGTGGCGATGCTGCGCCGACAGATCGGGCAACAGGCCGCTGCGATAATCCACGCTTGCGCCGACACGGGCAAACCCCGCGCCGATTTTCTCCAGCGCGGCGCGCATCTCCGTCGCGATGCTGGCTTCGGGATGATCGGCGAGAATGAGGATGCGCCACTCGTCTGGCCGGCGGGCAGGTGCTGGCGCCACGGGGTGGTCGGCGAGCACGTCAAGCGCGGCGGCCAGATCGTCAGCATCGCGCGCCATCGGGCCGCAGACGCTGAGCGCGACGCGCGCGCCATCCGTCCCGGGGAAATTGTGGCCGCTGGTGGACAGCAGCCCGAACGTAGGCTTCAATCCCCATACGCCGTTGAAGGCCGCCGGCGTGCGGATCGAGCCGCCGATGTCGGAGCCGATCTCCAGCGGCACCATGCCGGTCGCGAGCGCCACCGCGCTGCCGCCGGACGAGCCGCCGGCTACGCGGCCATGATCGCGCGGATTGACCGTCCGGCCATAGATCGGATTGGTCGACTGAACGTCCGCCAGGCCGACGGGCACGTTGGTCTTGCCAAGGATGATTGCGCCGGCGCGTTTCAGCCGCCGCACCAGCGCGGCATCGCGCGTCGCGGTGAAATCGCGATGCTCGGTGAAGCCCCATGTCGTCTTGAGGCCGGCCAGGTCATAGCTTTCCTTGATCGTCATCGGCACGCCGAGCAGCGGCGCGTCGAAGCCATGCTTGATCCGCTGGTCCAGTTCCGCCGCCGCATGGCGCGCGCGGTCGAAATCTCGCACCACCACCGCGTTGAGCGGTCCGTCGCGCGCCTCGATCCGGGCGATTGCCCCTTCGGTTTCGAGCAACGCGCCGGATTCGCCCGAGCGGACGGCGGCGGCGGTCTGGAGAGCGGAGCGCTCGGTCATTACAACGGGCTGCCGTTCTCGGCAGCTGCCTTGAGGCTTTCGGCGACCTTGAAGCCATGCTTCTCAAGGCCGGTTACAACCTTTTTCAGCCCCTCGGTCTGCGCCCAGAACATCGGGCCACCGCGATAGACCGGCCAGCCATAGCCATAGATCCATACCACGTCGATGTCCGACGCGCGCTGCGCCTTTCCCTCCTCCAGGATCAGCGCGCCTTCGTTGACCATTGGGTAGAGCGTGCGCTCAACGATTTCCTGATCCGTGATCTCGCGCTTCGCCAGGTTGGATTTCTGGCGGAATTCCTCGATGATCTCCGCGACCCGCGCAGAAGGGGTGGGGTTACGTTTCTCGTCGTAATCATAGAAGCCGGCCTGCTTCTTCTGCCCCCAGCGGCCCTCGGCGGCGAGCGCGTCCCGGATGCTCTCGATGCGGGTGGGGTCGCGGTGCCAGCCGATATCAACGCCCGCGAGATCGGCCATCTGGAATGGCCCCATCGGCATACCGAAATCGACATGTACCTTATCAATCTGCTGCGGCGTCGCGCCTTCCATCAGCAGTTTGTTCGCCTCGATCTGGCGCGGAGCTAGCATGCGGTTGCCGATGAAGCCGTGGCAGACGCCAGCGACCACCGCGACTTTCCGAATCTTCTTGGCGAGCGCCATGACGGTGGCGAGCACGTCTTTCGCGGTCTTGTCGCCGCGCACCACCTCCAGCAGCTTCATGACGTTGGCGGGGGAGAAGAAATGCATCCCCACCACATCTTCCGGCCTGCCGGTGGACGCGGCGATCTCGTTCACGTCGAGGTAGGACGTGTTCGACGCCAGGATCGCGCCGGGCTTTGCAATCTTGTCGAGCTTGCCGAATATGTCCTTCTTCACATCCATATTCTCATAGACCGCCTCGATAATGAGGTCGCAATCCTTGAGGTCTTCGAGCTTGAGCGTGGGGGTGAGCAGCGCCATCGCCTTTTCCGGCGCGTCGGGCTTGATGCGGCCCCTGGCAGCGGACGCCTCGTAATTCTTGCGCACGACGCCAATGCCGCGATCTAGCGCTTCCTGCTGCATCTCGACGATAGTGACCGGCACGCCGGCCGAGAGGAAATTCATGCTGATCCCGCCGCCCATCGTGCCCGCGCCGATCACGCCGACGCGGTTAATCGGGCGGAGCGGCGTCTTGGGATCGACGTCATCGATCTTCGCGGCCTGACGCTCGGCGAAGAAAATGTGGCGCTGCGCGGCGGACTGGACGCCGGTCATCAGCTTCATGAACTCTTCGCGTTCGTATTTCATGCCCTCGTCGAAGGGGCGGTCGGTCGACGCTTCCGCGCATCGAATATTGGCTTCGGGCGCGTCGAAGCCGCGGAACTTCCGGGCGTTGGCCTTGCGGAATTCGGCGATCGCCTCCGGGTCCGCCTTCGCCTGCTTGTCGCGGATACGCGGAATCGGGCGCTTCGATGCGACTTCACGGGCGAAGGCGATCGCGTCTGCCTCAAGGCTGTCCTCGCCGACGACGCGATCGATCAGTCCAAGTTCCGCGGCCTTCTTCGCCGGCACGGGATCGCCGATCGCGAGCATCGGGAGCGCAGCCTTCATGCCGATCAGGCGCGGCAGGCGCTGCGTCCCGCCCGCTCCGGGAAGCAGGCCGAGCTTCACCTCAGGCGTGCCGATCTGGGCGGAGGGCACGGCGACGCGATAATGGCAGGCGAGCGCCGTTTCACACCCGCCGCCGAGCGCCGTGCCGTGGATCGCCGCGACGATCGGCTTGGACGAGGCGTCCATCATATCGATCACCTCATGGAGCGATGCGCCCTTCGGCGGCTTGCCGAACTCGGTGATGTCGGCCCCCGCGAAGAAGGTGCGACCGTCGCAGCGCAACACCATCGCGACGATCGAGGCATCGGCAATTCCCTCCTTCACGCCCGCTTCCAGCCCGTCGCGCACGGCCGCACCCAGTGCGTTCACCGGCGGAGAATCGGAGATGATGACAAGGATATCGCCATGGCGTTCGGTGCGGACGGGTGATGTCATGGGAAAATACTCCAGTTTGGTGCATCCCCCGTCGCCGGGGGCGTCAATCGAAAGGGCGGGTGGCCGGTCACGTCAGCGCGGCATAGATCATCGTCTTCAGTTCACGGCGGATCGGGTAGATCATCGAGGGGGACAATTGCGTCATAAAAACCATCGACAGCCGCTCGACCGGGTCGATGAAGAAGGCGGTCGAGAACATGCCGCCCCAATAATATTCGCCCACCGATCCCGGCATCATCGATCGTGCGACGTCGATCGTCACGGCGAATCCAAGCCCGAAGCCGGTGCCGGCATTCTGCGTTTCGCTGAACAGCGAATCGGACATCGCGGCGAGGTCTGCGTTACCGGGCAGGTGGTTCCGGGTCATCAGGTCGATCGTCTTGAGACCAAGGATGCGCGCGCCGTCCAGTTCGCCGCCGTTGAGGCACATCTGGCAGAAGCGGTGATAGTCTAGCGCGGAAGATACGAGGCCGCCGCCGCCAGACATGAATTTGAACGGCGTGGACCACATGCTCTCGCTCGCGCGATCGAACATCTGGCGGCCCTTGCCGGGGACCAGCGTGTAGCAGTCCACCAGCCGATCGATCTTTTCAGCCGGCACGGTGAAGAAGGTGTCGTGCATCTTGAGCGGCTTGAATATTCTCTCCTCGAAGAAGCGCTCCAGCGGCATTCCCGACACGCGCTGGACGACCAACCCGAGCACGTCTGTCGCAACCGAATAGTTCCAGCGCGTGCCCGGGGAAAATTCCAGCGGCAGCTTGCCGAGTTCGCTTATGAACCCGTCCAGGTCGAAGCCACCGTGCCAGTTTTCCAGCTTCAGTTCACGATGGGCCGCATCGATATTGGATCGGTTCTGGAAGGAATACGTGAAGCCGGCAGTGTGTCGCAGCAGATCGACCATTCGCATCGGTTCGTCGGTCGGCCGGGTCATGAACGGCACACCCGCACCGCCGCCGGCGTAAACGCCAACCCTTTTCAGTTCCGGCAACACGTGGTGCACTGGTGTGTCGAGGGCAACCTTCGCCTCCTCCACCAGCATCATGAACGCAACGGAGGTGATCGGCTTGGTCATGGAAGCGATGCGGAAAAGCGACGTTTCGTCGATCGCTTTCCGCTCGCCCTCGCGCGCCGCTCCCTGCGACGAGAAATGCGCGATCTCGCCATCGCGTGCGATGAGCAATTGGGCGTGAGGAAACTCGCCCGGATCGAGATAGCGTTCTTTCAGCAGGCGGTCGATCGCGGCGAGCCGGCCTGAGTCAAAGCCCAGTTTTTCTGGCTTGGCGATCTTCATGCCTATCCATACCCCTATTTCAAATCGGGTTCATGCCCTATCGCTTGAGCGGCGCTGAAATCAATCCTAACCTCGCACCGGACAAACCCGTTTTTCTAGTAAGAGAGGATCGCCGTGGATAAACAGTCGACAGCGCTACCGGCATGGCCGGTCGTGTCGCTGGCGGAGGCGACGGCGATTCTCACCGCGCCGGGCAGTCGTTTTGAAATGCAGACCGTTGCGATTCGCGGCCTGCCCACCCGCGTATGGAAGAACGCGCCGCCGCATATGGCCGCACTGGTCCGGCTATCACGCGGGCACGGCGCGGCACTGGCGACGATCTATGAAGACGAGCGCGTCAGCTATGAAGCGCAGTTCCGTGCGATCGCGACGCTGGCGGCGGATCTGCGCGCGCATGGCGTGGAGAAGGGCGATCGGGTGGCGGTCGCGATGCGCAACCTGCCCGAATGGATCATCGGGTTCTTCGCGGCCGCGGTAATTGGCGCGATCGTGGTGCCACTCAACGCATGGTGGACGAGCGACGAGCTTGCCTATGGTCTGAGCGACTCGGGCGCGAAGGTGCTGATCGCCGACGACGAGCGCTGGGCGCGGGTCGCGCCGCATCGCGCCGCGCTTCCCGCGCTGCGACGTGTGCTCGTTAGCCGGGCGGCAGGGCCGTTGGCTGGCGCGGAGCGATTGGAGGTCGTGATCGGCACGCCCGGCGACTGGGCCACTCTCCCGGATCGCGATCTTCCCGAGGCCGATCTCATGCCCGACGATGATGCCTCGATTCTCTATACCAGCGGAACGACCGGCAATCCGAAAGGGGCACTCGGGACGCACCGCAATTTCATGACCAATATCCTCTCTACCGGCTTTGCGATGGCGCGGATGTTCATACGGCGCGGCGAACCGTTGCCGGAGCCCACCCGGAAGGTGGCGCTGACAGTGATTCCGTTGTTCCACGCCACCGCGCTCTCGGCCGGTCTCATGGGATCGATGGCGGCGGGAAACACCACGATCTACATGCGCAAGTTCGAGGCGCTGCGCGCGATGGAGATCATCGAACGCGAGCGGGTGAATTCCACCGGCGGCGTTCCCACGATCGCCTGGCAGTTGCTGGAGCACCCGGATCGACATCGCTTCGACCTCTCCAGCCTGGAGACGATCGGATATGGTGGCGCGCCATCCGCGCCCGAGCTGGTCCGCAAGATCGCCGCGGATTTGAAGGCGCTGCCCGCCAACGGCTGGGGCATGACCGAAACGACCGCCACCGTTACCACCCATGGCGCAGAGGACTATCTTAACCGGCCGGAAAGCTGCGGACCACCGGTGGCGGTCGCAGACCTGAAGGTGATGGACGCGGAAGCCGCGCGCGAACTGCCGACGGGAGAGATCGGCGAACTGTGGGCGCGCGGCCCGATGATCGTGAAAGGCTATTGGAACAAGCCGGAGGCGACCGCCGCGACTTTCGTGGACGGGTGGGTTCGCACCGGGGATCTTGCGCGGCTGGATGAAGAGGGGTTCTGCTTCATTGTCGATCGCGCGAAGGATATGGTGATCCGGGGCGGCGAGAACATTTATTCGAGCGAGGTTGAGAATGCGCTCTATGCCCACCCCGCCGTCACGGATTGCGCGGTGATCGGCCTGCCGCACCGCACGCTCGGCGAGGAGCCTGCGGCCGTCGTGCACCTCGCGCCCGGCGTTAGCGCGAGCGAGGCGGAGTTGCAGGCGTGGGTGCGTGCCCGGCTCGCCGCCTTCAAGGTGCCAGTGGCGATCCGCTTCACCGCGGAAACCTTGCCGCGCAACGCCAATGGCAAAATCATGAAGCGCGATTTGAAGGCGTTGTTCGAAGATTGTGCGGCTGCTTGAGAAAGAGCGGGGTGTTCCGCGGAACGGTTTCGAGGGCGAAACATTGAGGCTAACGGGAGCTTTATGACGTTCGGGGGAGCAATTGCGTGGACCGCATGACGGACTTTCTGCGCGGGCGGCGGCGCAGCGAATTGACGGTCGAGGAAAAAGCGGCGCTGGAAAATGTGATTTCAGAGGTGGTGGTCGTGCCGCCGCGTCATGTGATCGCACGTCGTGGGGACAGGCTGCACAACAGCACCTTGCTGATCGATGGCTTCATCTGCCGCTACATGGATGCGCGTGATGGCTATCGTCAGCTCGTTTCCTATCAGATCCCGGGCGATTTCGTCGATCTGCACGGCTATCCGACCAGGCACATCGATCACGATATCGCAAGCCTGACCGAAGCGCGAATCGCGCTGGTGCCGCATGAGCGACTCGACGCCGTCATGGCGACGATGCCGCACCTCGCGAAGCTTCTCTGGTTCAGCACTATTCTTGATGCCGCGCTCCATCGTGAATGGATTTTCCGGATTGGAAGGCTGGATGCGTTGGGACGGGTCGCGCACTTCCTGTGCGAAACGAATTTGCGGATGGCCTGCGTCGGCCGCGCGGTTGATGGTCGCTTCGCTCTTCCCTTGACGCAACAGGATCTGGGCGAGGCGTGCGGTTTGACGAGCGTGCATGTCAACCGCACGTTGCGCCGTCTGCGAGAGGAGGGCGTCGCGCAAGTCGCGCGGGGATATGCGCACGTTCAGGATTTCGCGCGACTGGCCCGCATCGGCGAGTTCGATCCCGATTATCTGTATCTGGAAGATGGGCCGTGGCACAAAGTCTGAGCGCGCCGGCCTGATCCTCGTACGAGGCTGGCGGTGTTCACGGTTTGTCGTTAAAGTCGTGATATGGCCGATCGGTCCCCTGATGCTTTCGACACGCCGGCCCCGCCGACGCCCTCGTCAAGTCCGAGCGAGGGGGCGTTCGGGCTTCCGCTGACGGCGAATGGTGTCGAGGATGCGCGAATAGCGCTTCGGCGAGACCGCCTGCTGGCTGCGTTGACGCTGCTTGCCGGTCTTGGTGTCGCGTTGGGCACGCCCTTCGCGCTGAAAGCGGGTGCGGAGTTCTTTCTGCCCACGACGGTTGCGCTGGTGGTCGGTATCGCGCTGATCCCATTGCTGGAATGGCTGGAGCGCCGGCGCGTTCCGTCCGCCCTTGCGGCGCTGATCTGCGTGCTGCTGTTCCTGCTGGCGGCGAATATCGTGGTCGCATCGATCGTTTTCCCGGCGATCGACTTCTTCCGGCTGCTGCCGAAGCGTATCGGGCGCATCCAGGAAAACCTCGCGCCGCTCCTCGATCTCTATTCGAACCTCGAACGTTACGCGAACCGCACGCTGCACCAGATCGCCTCCACCCCGACCCGCCCGACGCCTACCCCGACCTTGACCCAGCCAGGGTCAATTATCGAATTCTTCGCAAGTTCGGCACCTGCGGCGATCGTGCAATTGTTCTATGCAGTCCTCGTCGCTTTCTTCTTCCTGTCGGGATGGACGCGGCTTCGCGAACGCACCATCACCAGCCGCACCAGTTTTGGCGGTGCGATGGCCACGGCGCGGGTGATCCAGGACGTGGTGGATCACGTTTCGTCGTATCTCGGCACGATTACCGTTATCAACATCGCGCTAGGGCTGACGATCGCTGGCGCGCTCCACCTGATCGGTATGCCGTTTCCGCTCATGTGGGGCGGGATCGTCGCGATGCTCAACTACATCCCTTATTTCGGCCCGGTCGTGGCGGCGTTTTTGATCGCGATCGGCGCGCTCATGACGTTCGGCGATATATGGACCGCGCTTGCTGCTCCGGGAATCATGTATGGTTGTCATCTGATCGAGGCGAACGTGCTAACCCCTTTGATCGTCGGGCATCGGCTGACGATCAATCCGATCCTCATCCTCATCTCGATAAGTTTCTGGGGCTGGATCTGGGGTACACCGGGCGCGCTGTTGGCCGTGCCGTTGCTGGTCATCATTCAGACGGTCGTCAGCGCCGCGGGTAAGCCGGACATCGCCGGATTTCTTTTCGAGCACGGTACGCTGGTTCGCCCCGACCGCCGGCGGTCGCGCCGATTTGAAAAAGGTTCGTCGACGGCTGTTGACAGCCCCGGATCACCCGCCTAGTTGGCGCGCCTCACGCTTTCCAAGCGGGTGTAGCTCAGTTGGTTAGAGCGCCGGCCTGTCACGCCGGAGGTCGCGGGTTCGAGCCCCGTCACTCGCGCCATCCCTTTTGATGGAAGGCGTTTTCAAACATTAGTTGGGATTGACCGGTGGTGGTTGCCCTCCGGGATCGGCAGGCGCCGGCACGTCAATGTCGGGGCCCGGCGGCGCGATCTCCGGCGGCGGAGCGCTGGGCTCCGGCGGCTGGCTTGGTTGCGGCACGTCGGGCGGTGGCGCGGGTGGCGGGTTAGTTGCCATGATCGTTCCTTCCGACAGATAAACGCGGGACTTGGCACACGGTTGCCGCGTGCCGCTTGCCGAAGCGTGCCGGGCGGTATAGAGGCGCGCACTTCGGCGGTGTCCCAAGCGGGCGTGGCGGAACTGGTAGACGCGCTGGATTTAGGTTCCAGTATCGCAAGATGTGGGGGTTCGAGTCCCTTCGCCCGCACCAGTCACCCGCACGTTGCGGGGCGGCACCTCCTCCCGGATTATTTCCTTTACGAAGGCTGACGATGCAGACTGTCGAGACGTTGAACGAAGGGCTGAAGCGCGCCTACACGCTGACCATCACCGCAAAGGACATCGACAAGAAGGTCGATGCCGAGCTGAAGCGCGTCGCGCCGCAGATCCGCATGCCCGGCTTCCGCCCAGGCAAGGTTCCGGCAAATCTGGTGCGCAAGATGCACGGCCCGGCGCTGTTGCAGGATGCGCTCAACAATTCGATCCAGGAAGGCGTGCAGACGCTGATCGCCGACAAGCAGCTCCGCCCCGCGATGCAGCCGTCGGTCGAACTTGGCGAAGGCTATGAGCCGGGCAAGGATGCCGAGGTGAAGGTCGAGCTCGAGGTACTGCCGCAGGTGCCGACCCCGTCGATCGACGCGCTGAAGCTGGAGCGGCTGACCGTACCGGTATCCGACGAGGCGGTGGACGAGCAACTCAAGAAGTTCGCCGACCAGATGAAGCGGTGGGAAGACGCGAAGGCGACGTACAAGGCCAAAATCGGCGATCAGGTGACCGTGGATTTCGTCGGCAAGACCCTGGACGGCGTTGCATTCGAGGGCGGCACCGGCACCGACATGGCGATCGAGCTGGGCGAAGGTCGTCTGATCCCCGGCTTCGAGGATCAGGTCGTCGGCGTGAAGACCGGCGACGAGCGTCAGATCAAGGTGACGTTCCCGAATGACTATCCTGCGAAGGAACTGGCTGGCCAGGACGCGACCTTTGACCTGACAGTCAAGTCCGTGAAGACGGCCGCGGAAAGCAAGATTGACGAGGATCTTGCGAAGAACCTCGGCCTCGAGAGCCTCGAGCAGCTCAAGGGCCTGCTCAAGGGCCAGATCGAGCAGGAGCATAACGGGCTCACGCGCACCTATATGAAGCGCAAGCTGCTCGATCAGCTCGCCGCTGGCCATGATTTTGAAGTGCCACCGTCGATGGTCGAGGCGGAGTTCGCGCAGATCTGGCAGCAGCTTGAGCATGAAGCGACGCACGAGGCCGATCCAAAGGCCGCGCTGGAAGAGCTGGAAGGCGACCGCGACGATTACCGCAAGATCGCGGAGCGCCGCGTGCGTCTGGGCCTGCTGCTCTCCGAGATCGGGCAGGCGAATGGCGTCGATGTAACGCAGCAGGAAATGAACCGTCTGATTGCGCAGGCGGCACAGCAGTATCGCGGCGAAGATCAACAGCGCTTTATCCAATATATTCAGCAGGAGCCGATGGCCGCCGCCCAGCTCCGCGCGCCGCTTTACGAAGACAAGGTGGTCGACTTCCTGTTCGAAAAGGCTGAAGTGACCGATCGCGAAACCACCCGGGGGGAGCTGGAAGCGGCGATCGAAAGCGATGACGGTTTCTCGACCGGTACGCACACCCACGATCACGACGATCACAAGCCGCGCAAGAAGCCCGCTGCAAAGAAGGCCGATACCGGCGCGGATGCCGCCGAGAAGCCGGCCAAGAAGACGCCGGCGAAAAAGGCCGTGGTAACCGATGAGTCGCCGGCAGCGGAAGAAAAGGCCGCCAAGCCCGCCGCGAAGAAGGCACCGGCCAACAAGGCAGCGCCGGCGACCGATGAGGCGGATGCCAAGCCGGCTACGAAAAAGGCGCCGGCTAAGAAGGCCGCCGCGAAGAAGGAAGCGTGACGCTAGCGCCTAGGCACTGGTAGTTTCATTTTCACCGAGCCTGTCCGGGTTCCGCCTTTCCTGTTAGTGAGGGGCGGGGGCCGCGACAGGCTCGATGCGTTTTTGCCCAGGGGTGTCCGTGCCGACCCAACCGACGATCGCCGTACTGCTGCCATGCTATAATGAGGAAGCCGCGATCGCGCAGACGATCTCGGGGTTTCGCGCTGCGCTGCCGGCTGCCGCGATCTACGTCTATGACAACAATTCCAGCGATCGCACCATTGAGGTGGCGCGCGCCGCTGGCGCGATCGTGCGCAGCGAGCGGATTCAGGGCAAGGGCGCCGTGGTCCGCCGAATGTTTGCGGATGTGGATGCCGACATCTACGTGATGGCGGATGGCGACGCCACCTACGACGCGGCTTCCGCGCCGGCGCTGGTGGCGCGGGTACTGGACGAGCAACTCGACATGGTGGTTGGTAGCCGGATCGGCGAGGCAACCGAAGCCTATCGGCGTGGCCATCGGTTCGGCAACGCACTGCTGACGGGGATGCTGACGCGGCTGTTTGGGCGCAGCTTCACCGATATCCTATCCGGCTATCGCGTGTTCTCCCGCCGTTTCGCTAAAAGCTTTCCCGTGCTTTCCGCGGGGTTCGAGATCGAAACCGAGATCAGCGTACACGCGCTCGAACTGAAAATGCCGGTAGCCGAGGTGGAAACGGCCTATTTCGCGCGGCCGGAAGGCTCTACCTCGAAGCTGTCCACCTATCGTGATGGCTGGCGCATCCTGCGCACCATTCTGATGCTCTATCGCATCGAGCGGCCCCTGTGGTTCTTCGGGGCGGTGGGCGCATTGCTGTTGCTGCTGGCGCTCGTTCTCGCCGCGCCGCTGATCGTCACTTATGCGCAGACCGGGCTCGTGCCGCGTTTCCCCACCGCGATCGTGGTGACCGGGCTTATCATTCTCGCGGCGCTGAACGGTTTCGCGGGACTGATCCTCGATACCGTGGTGCGCGGGCGGCGCGAGGTTCGGCGGCTGGCATATCTTGCCTATCCCGCGCCATCGCGCGGGGCTTGAACAAGGCTCACGAAGCGCCGATGTTGGCGGTCCATCACGCAAAGAGAGTTTTCCATGCATAATCCGTTCGACACCGGTGATTTCGCGGGCAAGCTGGCCAGCGCGGGCCTTGGCCTGCAGCAGACCCAGGCGGGCCTCGTGCCAATCGTCATCGAGCAGTCGAACCGCGGCGAGCGCTCGTTCGACATCTTCTCGCGCCTGCTGCGTGAGCGAATCGTCTTCGTCACTGGCGGCGTGGAGGATGGCATGGCCAGCCTGATCACCGCGCAGCTGCTGTTCCTCGAATCGGAAAATCCGAAGAAGGACATCTTCATGTACATCAACTCGCCGGGCGGGGTCGTCACGGCGGGCATGGCGATACATGACACCATGCAATATATTCGTCCGCGCGTCGGCACCGTCTGCATCGGGCAAGCTGCGTCGATGGGCAGCTTCTTGCTCGCTTCGGGTGAGCCAAAGATGCGCGTGGCGCTCACCAACGCGCGAATCATGATTCACCAGCCTTCGGGCGGGGCGCAGGGAATGGCGGCGGACATCGAGATCCAGGCGCGCGAAATCCTGCGGATGCGTCACTTCCTGAACACTCTCTACGCTAAATATACGGGCAAGCAGCTCGAAGAGATCGAGAAAGCGATGGATCGTGACAAGTTCATGTCTGCCGATGAGGCCAAGGAATTTGGGCTGATCGACGAAGTTTTCGATAAACGGCCCGCTCCCGCGGACGACGTCCAGGCGGCGGCCTGAGTATTAGGCACTTTCAGGCATTGCCGTTTTATGACGGGCCGGGTTACGGTGCCCGGCCCGAAAGTCGCTCTCATACTGGGAGCGCGAAAGGATCGATTGAATGACGAAGCTCTCCGGCGGCGACTCCAAGAGCACCCTCTACTGCTCGTTCTGCGGCAAATCGCAGCACGAGGTGCGCAAGCTTATCGCCGGCCCGACGGTCTTCATCTGCGACGAGTGCGTAGAGCTGTGCAACGACATCATTCGTGAAGAGACGAAATCCGCGCTCGTCTCCAAGAAGGATGGCGGCGTACCCACGCCGCAGGAAATATGCGACGTGCTCGACGATTACGTGATCGGTCAGAAGCAGGCGAAGCGCGTGCTTTCTGTCGCGGTGCACAATCACTACAAGCGACTCAATCACGGCGCAAAAGGCGCGGACGTCGAACTCGCCAAATCGAACATCCTGCTCGTCGGCCCGACCGGCTGTGGCAAGACGCTGCTGGCCCAGACGCTGGCGCGCATCCTCGACGTGCCGTTCACCATGGCCGATGCGACAACGCTGACCGAGGCCGGATATGTCGGCGAGGACGTCGAGAATATCATTCTCAAGCTGCTTCAGGCGTCCGACTATAATGTCGAGCGGGCGCAGCGCGGCATCGTCTATATCGACGAAATCGACAAGATCAGCCGCAAGGCCGAAAACCCCTCGATCACCCGCGACGTTTCAGGTGAAGGCGTTCAGCAGGCGTTGTTGAAGCTGATGGAAGGCACGACCGCGAGCGTGCCTCCGCAAGGCGGGCGCAAGCATCCACAGCAGGAATTCCTGCAGGTCGACACGACGAACATCCTGTTCATCTGTGGCGGCGCTTTCTCGGGGCTGGAAAAAATCATCGGCGACCGCCTGCAGGGCAAGTCGATCGGTTTTGGCGCTTACGTGGCTGCGCCGGAGGAAAGGCGCACCGGCGAGATGCTGCGCCAGACCGAGCCGGAGGATCTGCTCAAGTTTGGTCTGATCCCGGAATTCGTCGGCCGACTGCCGGTGATCGCGACACTCGAGGATCTCGATATCCCGGCGCTCGTCAAGATTCTTTCCGAGCCGAAGAATGCACTGGTAAAGCAGTATCAGAAGCTGTTCGAGATGGAGGAGGTGAAGCTTGGCTTCACCGACGACGCGCTCGTTTCGGCCGCCAAGAAGGCGATCGAACGCAAGACTGGCGCGCGTGGTCTCCGCTCGATCCTTGAGGCGATTTTGCTCGATACGATGTTCGACCTGCCAGGGATGGAAGGCGTCGACGAGGTGATGATCGACAAGGATGTGGTGGAAGGTCGCAAGGAGCCGATCCGCGTTTACGCGGAGAAGAAGAAAGCGGGCGATGCCGCCTGATAGTTTTCCAGTCTGAACACGAATAACGGGCGTCGCGATGAGCGGCGCCCGTTATTGTTCGGGGGGCGGCTTCGATCGCCCAATGCTGATCGCTATTCCATCGTCACACCTGCGACCCGCCATTCACCGTCCTCGCGTTCCAATGTCACGGTTTCAAGAACGTTTGCCTTGTTTGAGAAGGTGGTTCGGAATCTGACCACTTCATAACCGTTCGGAGGGGCGGCGAAATTCTCCTGACTGATTAGGGTGCGGGTGACAATCGCGCCAAGAGGCGCTCGCGCTCTTTCAGATGTCTCCTTCCATAGCTGGAGCGTATTCGCCTTGCGGAAGAAGCTATTTGTCGCCCGATAGCTATCGGACCATTGTCTTTGATCGATCGAGTTGAGCCAGTTCCGCGCGAATTCGACGACTTCGGCATCCGGCGTTCGATCCTGTGTCGCCGGTGACGGCAGCGAATTGAAGCCGACATTCGATATTCCCGCGAATGCCAGCAATCCAAGCGTAAGGGTCATGACAATAGCTCCTGCGATCAAGGGATAGCGGAATGACCGCTTCGCGCCGCGAACCGGCGCACCGCCCTGATCGGCTGGGGAGACGATCGTGCCATCCCCGAAAATCACGTGTCCAACTGATTTGGAGCTAATGCCGACACCATCCCCGATTTCCGCTTCAAGCAACAGTCGCGCTGCCTCACGACTGCTCGATACGGCCATCTTTCGCCGCGCGTCCCGAAGTCTCTCGTTGACCGTGTGCACCGACAGCCCGAGACTACGCGCCATCGATTTTGCGTCGTGCCCGCGGACGATCAGGCGGAGCGTCTGTTTCTCTTTTTCGGAAAGCGCCCAGAAATTTTCTTTGTCAGGCATATTCATACCGAGACGGAATTAAGATGCGCGGCTGAGCGCAGCTACCCCGAAAAATTTGTGCTTCGTCGGCGAGTTGCAGCGGGGTTCCTTCCGATCCTCCAACGGAGCTTCGGCTGCGAATTCGGCCGGCCCGGTCAAATGGGTGGAAAGATTCGCCCGCGTCATGCATTCGTTACCTGGACGCAGCGGGAGGATTGATGAGCGCCGAAGACAGCGCCTTGACAGAAGAACGAGGGTCGAAAGGTGGCGGGATCGACCTGCCCTGGTGGTCGATCGCGTTTCCGATCCTGGCCATTATTGCCGTGCCGCTTGGCCTGGCGAAGATGGGCACGATCGGCGTGGTGGTCGCGGCGATTGTGCTGATCGGCAGCGTATTGGCGGCTGTGCATCACGCTGAGGTGGTAGCGCACCGTGTTGGCGAACCGTTTGGCACACTCGTGCTCGCGGTCGCGGTGACGGTGATTGAGGTGTCGCTGATCGTCAGTCTGATGATGTCCGAAGCGGGCGATGCCTCGGCCCTCGCACGCGACACGGTATTTGCTGCGATCATGATCATCCTGAACGGCATTGTCGGCATTTGTCTGCTCGCGGGCGGTGTCCAGTTTCGCGAGCAGCGTTTCTCGCTGCGCGGCGTTTCCGCGGCGCTCAACGTACTGGTGGCGATGGCGGTTCTCACGCTGGTATTGCCTAACTATGTCGATAGCGCACCGGGGCCGACTTATGCGCCATCGCAACTCGTGTTTGTGGCGGTGGTCTCGCTGATCCTCTACGGCACGTTTGTCCTGGTGCAGACGGTTCGGCATCGCAGTTATTTCCTGCCGGAGGGCGACGCGGAAGAGGAGCACGTCGAACCTCCCGCGATGCGCACGGTGTGGACGGCTTTCGGCATCTTGCTTATCGCGCTTTGCGGCGTGGTGCTGCTGGCCAAGGGGCTGGCGGCGACGGTGGAGAAAGCGGTGCTGGAGGCCGGACTGCCGCTGGCCATGGTTGGCGTCGTAATCGCGGGTGTCGTACTCGCGCCCGAGAGCCTGGCAGCGTATCGCGCGGCGCGTCGGAATCGCCTGCAGACCAGCCTCAACCTCGCGCTCGGCTCGGCGCTGGCGACCATCGGACTGACGATCCCGAGTGTCGCAGTCGTGTCTCTATTGCTCGGCTTGCCACTGGCGCTGGGCATCGGGGTTAAGAGCCTGACGCTGCTGGTGCTGTCGCTGTTCTCGATCACGTTGTCGCTGGGCACTGGGCGCACCACGATCCTTGGCGGCGTGGTGCATCTCGTGATCTTTGCGGTTTATCTGTTCGTCACGGTGGTGCCATGACGATCTGCACGGCCGGTAACGCCGATCGGGACATGGTGGCCGCGATGCTGGCGCGTGCCTTTCAGGATGACCCGGCGACATCGTGGATACTGCCGGACCACGCTGATCGCGCACGCCGCCTGCCGCGATTGTTCCGCTTGCTGTTCGACGGAGACGCGGGCGGGATGCGGCTGATCACGCCGGGGGGAGAGGCGGCGACTTTGTGGCGCGGGCCGGGTCAGGCTGACATTTCGCTGTGGGAGATGGTGCGCAACGCGCCCGCATTGCTGCACGCGCTTGGCATGGCTGGCGCGCGACGTGCGTTGCTAGTGTCCGGTGCAATCGCGGCGCATCACCCGCCGGGTGATTACTGGTACCTGCATATCGCGGGCTGCGATCCGGCGATGCAAGGCAAGGGGCTCGGCGGCCTTGCGGTGCGGGCTGGCCTGCAGCGCGGTGCTGGACGTTTGCCAGCTTATCTTGAGACGGCGACGGAGCGTAACCTCGGATTCTATCGCGCGATCGGGTTCGAGATCGTGGACGAATGGAATGTGCCGAACGGTGGTCCGCGCTTCTGGTCGATGCTGCGTCCGGCGGGGTAGGGGCCAGTTTCAGCTTCTGCCGGCAATTGCTGCGCTTGGTCCGATATCGTTTAAATGCGCTTGAAGCATATGCGGTGGTGAAAGTTGACGCCAAGAGCATCGATCCATCAGCTGAGT
Source organism: Sphingomonas sp. 3P27F8 (assembly GCF_005502745.1). Taxonomy (GTDB): domain Bacteria; phylum Pseudomonadota; class Alphaproteobacteria; order Sphingomonadales; family Sphingomonadaceae; genus Sphingomonas. The sequence continues at coordinate 167,463 of NZ_SCNL01000002.1, read as the reverse complement.
GACCAGCGAATTTCCAACCTGCGAGAATTGGCGAAACGTGTTCGGGTGATCGAGGATGAACTGGGCGCGTCCTGGTAGCGGCGTTGCGAGATTGTTAAGTCTGCCTGGCATCAGGCAGCGTCTCTTTTTCTGGCGGCGACGCGACCACCGCGTTGGTGGCTAGCATCGTCGTCGGCCTGCGATACCCCACAGCAAGATTGATGCATCGCGCTGCATCACCATATAAGCCGAAAGAGCCGCCCTCATTCTGGCGGCTGTGGAGTATCCATGAGCCAGACCTATCCCGTTCTTCCGTTGCGCGACATCGTTGTGTTTCCGCAGATGATCGTGCCGCTGTTCGTCGGTCGCGACAAGTCGGTCGCCGCGCTTGAGGCGGCGATGGCGGGCGATAAGGAGATCTTCCTGGTCGCGCAGCTCGATCCCGCCCAGGACGATCCCAAGGAGGACGATCTTTACGATATCGGTGTCACCGCTACCGTGCTGCAACTGCTCAAGCTGCCCGACGGCACGGTTCGCGTTCTTGTCGAAGGCAAGACGCGCGGCCGGCTCGGCGGCCTTATTGAAGTGGACGGATATCTTACCACCCAATCCGTACCCGTCGAGGAGAAGGCGGCCGATGGCCTGGAAACGAGCGCGCTAATGCGCTCGGTAGTGGATCAGTTCGATAATTACGCGAAGCTAAACCGCAAGCTGCCGGCGGAAACATCCGTGCAGCTTGGCGAAATCGAGGAGGCCTCGCGGCTTGCCGATGCAGTTGCAGGCAATATCGCGATCAAGGTTGCCGACAAGCAGTCGCTGCTGGTGGAACTGGATCCGGTCAAGCGGCTGGAGATGGTCTACGCCTTTATGGAGGGCGAGCTCGGCGTTCTGCAGGTGGAACGCAAGATCAAGAGTCGCGTCAAGCGTCAGATGGAGAAAACGCAGCGCGAATATTATCTCAATGAACAGCTGAAGGCGATTCAGCGCGAACTCGGCAACGAAAGCGATGACGGCGATGGCGACGAGATCGCCGAGCTCACCCAGAAGATCGCGACGCTGAAGCTCTCCAAGGAAGCGCGGACCAAGGCTACCGCAGAGTTGAAGAAGCTCAAGACGATGGCGCCAATGTCAGCCGAGGCGACCGTCGTGCGAAACTATCTTGACGTGCTGCTCGGGCTGCCATGGGGCAAGAAATCCAAGCTGAAGAAAGATATCGCTGCGGCGCAGGCAATCCTGGACGAGGATCATTACGCGCTGGAGAAGGTGAAGGATCGTATTGTCGAATATCTCGCCGTGCAGGCGCGGACGAACAAGCTGAAAGGGCCGATTCTGTGTCTCGTCGGGCCGCCCGGCGTCGGCAAGACATCGCTGGGTAAGTCGATCGCCAAGGCGACCGGGCGCGAATTCATCCGTCAGTCGCTTGGCGGCGTTCGCGACGAGGCAGAGATCCGGGGGCATCGGCGCACGTACATCGGGTCGTTGCCGGGAAAGATCGTTACCAATCTTAAAAAGGCTGGTGCGTCGAACCCGCTGTTCCTGCTCGACGAGATCGACAAGCTTGGGCAGGATTTCCGTGGGGATCCCGCATCTGCGCTGCTCGAGGTTCTCGATCCCGAGCAGAACGGCAAGTTCAACGATCACTATCTGGAGATCGACATCGATTTGTCGGACGTGATGTTCGTCACCACGGCGAATACGCTGAATCTGCCGCAGCCGTTGCTGGATCGGATGGAGATCATCCGGCTGGAGGGCTATACCGAAGACGAGAAGGTAGAGATCGCCGAGCGTCATCTGATCGCGAAGCAGATTGAGGCGCATGGTTTGAAGGAAGGCGAGTTCGCGCTGACCAACGAGGGGCTCCGCGCGCTCATCCAGCGTTATACGCGTGAGGCGGGGGTTCGGACGCTGGAGCGCGAAATAGCGAAACTCGCCCGCAAGGCGTTGCGCCGTATTCTGGAGGGCAAGGCGGAATCGGTGACGATCACGCCTGATAATCTCCACGAATATGCTGGTGTGCAGAAATTCCGCCACGGCTTGTCCGAGCAGGAAGACCAGATCGGCGCCGTCACGGGTCTCGCCTGGACCGAGGTGGGCGGCGAATTGCTGACGATCGAGAGCCTCACGGTGCCGGGCAAGGGGGCGGTGAAGACCACCGGCAAGCTGGGCGACGTGATGAAAGAATCGGTGCAGGCCGCCTTCAGTTTCGTTCAGGCGCGCGCGCCGTCGTTCGGGATCAAACCGAGCCTGTTCCATCGAAAGGATATCCACATCCATTTGCCGGAGGGCGCGGTGCCGAAGGATGGGCCGTCGGCGGGCATCGGCATCGTTACGTCGATCGTCTCGACCTTGACCGGCATTCCAGTGCGGCGCGAGGTGGCGATGACCGGCGAGGTCACGCTGCGCGGTCGGGTGCTTCCGATCGGGGGGCTCAAGGAAAAGCTGCTGGCTGCGCTCCGCGGTGGCATCACGACGGTGCTGATCCCGGAGGAGAACGAGAAGGATCTGGCCGAAATCCCGCAAAACATTCTCGATGGGCTCAAGATCGTGCCAGTCGGGCATGTCGACGAGGTGCTCAAGCTCGCACTCTCAGCGCCGCTTGAAGCGATCGACTGGACGGATGCGGACGAGCTCGCCGCGTTACCACTTGCGCCGATCGCGCCGGCGGGCGGCGAGTTGCATCACTGAGCGGTACTGGCGCGGATGATCGATCGATCCGCCGTTTGGTGACGTCGCAGCGGATTCGTTTGACAGCGGCGAAACCACGCGCCTTACTGCGTCGATCGGCCGCGCGCCGCGAATCCATTATCAATTAATCCGTTTTTCCAGCCATTGGGGGGTCACTGGGCATGAACAAGCAGGAACTGATCGCGGCGGTGGCGAATGCCTCCGGCCTCGGCAAAGGCGATGCCGGCCGGGCCGTCGAAGCGGTATTCGATACCATCTCGGGCAGCCTGAAGAAGGGTGACGAAGTGCGTCTCGTCGGCTTCGGCACCTTTGCGGTGTCCAGGCGCAAGGCCTCCACCGGGCGCAATCCGCGCACCGGCGAGCCGATGACGATCAAGGCTTCCAGTCAGCCGAAATTCAAGGCCGGCAAGGTTCTGAAGGACTCGCTCAACTGAAATGATCTGACGGGCTGGACAGGCAGGATCGCCGCGCCTAAAGGCCCGCTTCCGGTTTAGTCGCTAGCGGCGGCCGGGCGCGTAGCTCAGCGGTAGAGCACACCCTTCACACGGGTGGGGTCACAGGTTCAATCCCTGTCGCGCCCACCATTTTAAGCCCGTCGGTCCCGCGACCGACGGGCTTTTTGCTGCAGTTGCGGCGATTTGTCCCAAATTGGGGCGTAGCGCTTTGGGGCGCCCGTAAAACGGTTAATTCTGTTGAAACATTTTGCGGGTCGGCTAGTTCTCGTGGGCAAGTGAAAAGCGAACAGGTCGCGAGTCGAAATTGGTCGAATAGGGAGGCCCTAATGCGTACATACCTGACGATTGCCGCTATCGCGGCTGCCGCCATGGCCGTCCCGGCCAATGCGGCGCCGGTTATCACGTCTGCCGCGGTAACGGGTCCTTCTGGAACCGTGTGGAACACCGCTGTTGACGGCTATTACACGCTGTTCGTTCAGCACCCGTACGGCACCACGCTCAACCCGAACGATAACTTCAGCTCCGCGCCTGTCGGTGCAGCAGGAGATTCGGATTACCAGGTGGCGGGCGATGGCTGGCCGCTGGGTGCCAAGTTCGGTAACTCGGACCCGTTCTATAACATAACGGTGGCTCTCACGGAGAACAATGTTACCAAGACGCTTACCGGCGTGTTCACCGAGGCAACGGGAACTTTTACCGCGATCAACGGCGTGGCGAGCTTCTCGAATGTTGATTACACGCTAACCGACTTCAACTGGGTGCGTGGTCTGTCGAACATTGTTGGTTCGTACAGCGTTGGCAGTGCGGTTTACGCCGGTCAGCCAATTGGTTCGAAGTCCGATTACCAGGGCGCGTTCACCATCAGTGCTTCCCCGGCGGTTCCAGAGCCTGCCACCTGGGCATTGATGATCGTTGGTTTTGGCGCGGTAGGTGCCACGATGCGTCGTCGCCGCTCGGTCGCTGCGATCGCCTAATCCTGGAATAGTATTGAGATTGAGCCGGCCGGTCGAAAGATCGGCCGGCTTTTTTGTTTTAATTCGACGAGGTCTGCAGTGGCGATTGCGCGCGCCCGATTTGCGCTGCGGACACCATAAGATCGCGTTTGAGCGTTTGCAGGACCGACGCACCCGTTGACGAGTGCCCGCTTCGGGCCGGATGACAGCTAGCTCGACAGAGAATTATTTACACGAGCGGGCCTTCGCGGGATAGGGTCATTTCTTCCGGCTGTGCGGGGAATGGTCACGCCACATGAAATTGACGTTTGACGCCCGCTCGCGAGCGATTTTGAGACGATTACCAGCCGTCAACATCTATTCGATGCTCGAAATCATTTTGCTCTTCGCTTTTGCCGTACAGGTTGCGCGGTTGGCGTGGGGGCTCGTCACACCTGTTGGCCCACTTGGTGAATGGCATCCTGCTAGTCCGACGATCCCGGCAGTCCCGATGGAAGCGCTTCGTGGTGCTGATCCGTTCTATCGGGCGGGTGGACAGGCTGATGGCGCACCGGCTGTGGTTACTTCTCTGCGCCTCACGCTGTTCGGGACCACGACCAACGAGGTTACCGGGCGAGGATCCGCGATCCTGTCCGGCCCGGACGGAGTGCAGAAAAGCGTAGCGGTTGGGGAAGAGGTTATTCCAGGGGTTCAGCTGAAAGAGGTGGCTTTCGATCATGTGACGATTGAGCGCGGAGGTGTGCGCGAGGATTTGTTCCTTGATCAGTCCGGCACTGCGGCTTCCCCCGGGGCGGTCTTCCCCCCTGCTGCTGCGGTTGCGCCAAACGGCGCGCCGGGCGAGGCAATCAATATCCGTAAGTTTCAGTCCGAGGTCGGCTTTGTGCCCCGTATCGATGGCGGGCGGATAACCGGGCTTGTTGTGCGGCCACAAGGTTCCGGCGCGTCGTTTCGTGCCGCCGGGTTGAGAGAGGGCGATATTATTACCGCGATTGCAGGTCGGCCGGTAAACAGTCCGGCCGATTTCGATAGCATTGCAACGGGCCTTGCTGACGGCGGCACCCTGGCACTTACAGTGCAGCGAAACGGGCAGACCGAAACGATCTCCATTCCGGTGGCGGGCCGATGAGGCTGGTTTCTCTCGCAACCGCGCTTGCGCTGGCTTTGGCAGCACCGGTGTATGCCCAGACCACCCTTAATGTGCGCGATGCGGATATCCGCGCCTTCATCGCCGATGCTGCGAAGGTTACGGGGCGCGTCTTCATCATCGATGGGCGGGTGCAGGGCAAGGTTACGGTGGTTACGGACCGGCCGTTAAGCAGATCGGAATATTTCGAGGTATTCCTTTCGACGCTTCGCGCCAACGGGCTGGTCGCCGTGCCGACCAGCAACGGGGCTCTACGTGTACAGCCGCTGGACAACGCAGCGGCGCAGCCCGGCCGCGTCGGCCTCGCCGGGGCGGCGCGTAACCAGTTCGTCACCGAGATCGTCCGCCTACGTTCGATCGATGCGCAGAGCGCGGTGGACACGGTGCGTCCGCTGGTCAGTCCCCAAGGATCGGTGACCGCCAACCGAGGTGGCAATTCAATCGTCGTCGCGGATTTCGCGGATAATATCCGCCGCGTGCGGGAGGTTTTGCAGCGGATTGACAACGATAACGCCTCGACGCGCGTGATCGCGCTGAAGAATGCGGGCTCGCGCGATATCGCGACCGCGCTTCAGGGGCTGATCGGTACGCCGGCACAGGGCGGCGGCCAGCAGACGACGGTGGTCGCGGTCGAAGGGGCAAACTCGGTCGCGTTGCGCGGCGACCCCTCAACCGTGGCGCGGCTGTCGCAGATAGCGTTGGATCTTGACCAGAAAGCCAAGAGCGGCACTGAGATTCGCGTCGTTTTTCTCGAACATGCCGACGCGGCGCAACTGCTGCCGGTGCTGCAGCAACTCGTGGGACAGACACCGGATCAAATCCCGCAAACCACACTGACGCAATCGAATTTCGGCGCATCATCGTCGTCCACCTCCGGCCGCTCGGGCAGCAGTGCGCCTTTGGCATCGACTGGATCGCAGGGGCAGGCGGCGCCGGGGAGCGGTAATAGCGGCCAGGCGGCGATTTCGACGCAGGGCGGGCGGGCGCCGGCGGTGGTGACACGGTTCGTCGGCGCCAACGCGATCGTGATCGCCGCACCGGCGGACATCCAGCGACAGCTTTCGGAAGTCGTGCGACAGCTCGATACCCGCCGCGAGCAGGTGCTGGTGGAGGCGATCGTCGCCGAGGTTTCGGACACGACGGCCAACAAGCTGGGCTTCCAGTTCCTGATCGGCAGCCTGAAGGGCGGCGCGTTCGGCGCCACCAGCTTTTCCAATTCGGCGCCGAACCTGTTGACGATTGCGGGCGCGATCGGCGCGCGCCAGCTCGCGACGACGACAACGACCGTGAACGGCAGCACGACCGTTACCACCACCAACAACACGATCAGCGACGCGCTGGCGCAACAGGCGGTCAACTCGATCCTCGGCGCGGGCGGCGCGTTCGCCGGTTATGGCGGCCAGATCGGGGACACGATCTTCGGCTCCATCATCAACGCGGTGAAATCCGACACCACCTCGAACCTGCTCCAGTCGCCGAGCCTCATCACGCTCGACAATCAGGAGGCGCGCATCCTGGTGGGGCAGGAAATCCCGATCACGACCGGGCAGGCGCTGAGCCAGAATTTCGACAACGCCTTCCGCACCGTGCAGCGCGAGAATGTGGGCATCCAGCTCGAGGTGCGCCCACAGGTCAACTCGTCCGGCTCGATCAAGCTGTTCCTGCACCAGCAGGTCAGCTCGATCGCCGGGCCGGTATCCAGCGACAATTCCGACCTGATCCTCAACAAGCGCGAGGTGGAGACGACGCTGACGGTGGATGACGGGCAGATCGCGATCATCGGCGGCCTGCTGGACGATAACGAGCGCCGCACGATCGAGAAGATCCCCCTGCTCGGCGACATACCGGGGCTGGGGCAGCTCTTCCGCTCGAAGGCCAAGACCCGCACCAAGACCAATCTGATGGTGTTCATCCGCCCGACCATCCTGCGTTCGGCGGACGACAACCGCAAGGTGACGGAGCAACGCTATGGCTATCTGCGCCTGAAGCAGGGGATGCAGGACCCCGCGCGCGAGCCATCGATCGACGAACTGGTGCGCGACTATATGGGTGCCGCCCCGCCGATCCCGCCCGCGCCGGTGCCCGGCAACATCGAGGATCCGCGCGTCAACGTGCCGGTGCAGCGCAATTCGACGACGATCCTGAAGCGCGGGAAACCGAAATGAGCGACGCGGGCGGCCAGCCCGGGTTCGAGAGCGCCGAGGCCTCAGCGCCCGCACCGGCGGTGATCGCGCCCGTGCAGCTTCCCTATGGCTTCGCACGCCGCTTTGGCGTGATCCTCGACGGCGCCAGGGTGGCATTGCGCGAGGGCGCCGATCCGAGGGCGCTGATCGAGGTGCGCCGGGCGGTGGGGCATCCGTTCGATGTCGAACGGCTCGACCAGGCCGCCTTCGACCGGCTGCTCAGCGACAATTACGCGATGGACGGCCAGGCCACGGCCCTGGCGGCGGTGGGCATGGGCGATGAACTCGATCTGCTCGCGGACGGCATCCCCACCGCGGAGGATCTGCTCGACACCGCCGATGACGCCCCGGCGATCCGCCTCATCAACGGCGTGATCGCCGATGCGGCGCGGCATGGCGTGAGCGATATTCATGTCGAGCCCTACGAAACCGGCCTTGTCGTGCGGATGCGGATCGATGGCGTGCTGCGCGAAACGCTGCGCATGCCGCCGCATGTCGCGCCGGTGGTGGTCAGCCGCATCAAGGTGATGGCGCGGCTCGACATCGCGGAACGGCGCGTGCCGCAGGACGGGCGCATGGCGCTGACGCTGGGCGGCAAGCTGCTCGACGTGCGCGTCTCGACGCTGCCGAGCCGCGCGGGCGAACGCGTGGTGCTGCGTATCCTCGACAAGGACAATGCCGGGATCGACCTCGATTCGCTGGGCATGAGCAAGCGGATGCACGCGCTGATCGAAAATGCGATCCGCGAACCGAACGGCATCGTTCTCGTCACCGGGCCGACCGGCAGCGGCAAGACCACCTCGCTCTACGCCGCGCTGCGCATGCTGAACGACGGCAGCCGCAATATCCTGACGGTCGAAGACCCGGTCGAATATGCGGTGGACGGCGTGGGGCAGACGCAGGTGAACCCCAAGGTGGGGCTTACGTTCGCCGCCGGGCTGCGCGCGATCCTGCGGCAGGACCCCGACGTTGTGATGGTCGGCGAAATCCGCGATCGCGAAACGGCGGAGATCGCGGTGCAGGCATCGCTGACCGGGCATCTCGTGCTTTCCACCGTCCACACCAACGATGCGATCGGCGCGATCACGCGGATGCGCGACATGAAGGTGGAGCCGTTCCTCCTCGCGTCCACGTTGCGCGCCGTGGTGGCGCAGCGGCTGGTGCGGCGGCTGTGCCCTGCCTGCCGCGTGGCTGTCGAGGCGGACGATGTGGTCGCGCGGATGCTCGGCATCGCGCCGAAGTCCACCGTCTATGAAGCGCGTGGTTGCGAGGCGTGCGGGCATAGCGGCTACAAGGGCCGGATCGGCGTGTTCGAGGCGGTGCGGGTGGACGATACGATCCGCCGCCTCATCAACGAGGGCGCGGACGAGGCGGAGATCGCGCGCCACGCCTTCGCCGTGAGCGAAACGCTGGCAGACGCCGCGCGCGGGCTGGTCGAGCGCGGCATCACGACGCCGGAAGAGGCGGTGCGGGTGTCGCGGCATGACGCGATGGATGTGGCGGAGAGCATCGATGAATGATCGCCGCCGCCGGCCCGCCCGGCATGGCTGATTTCGACTATGTCGCGATCGACACGCGCGGAAACGAAACGCGCGGTCAGATCGCCGCCGTCGATGCGGACACCGCACGGGCGATGCTCGATCGTCGCCGGCTCTATGTCGTGCGGATCGATGCGGGAACCGCGCAGCCGGGCCGGGGAAGGCCGCTGTTCGGGTTGCAATTGCTGCGCGGCCGGATGTCGTCGAAGCAGCTTACGCTCTTCACGCGGCAGCTCGCGACGCTGAACCGGGTGGCGCCGCTGGAAGAATCGCTGCGCACGATCACGCGCCAGACGGAGCAGGAGAGCGTGCAGGCGATCGTCGCCAATGTCCATGCGGGCGTGGTCGAGGGCCGGCGGCTGGCGGACGCGATGGCGCGGGAGGCGCGCAGTTTTCCGATATTGTATCGCGCCATGGTATCGGCCGGCGAAAGCTCCGGCACGTTGCCGACGATACTCGACCGGCTGGCGATCCTGCTCGAACGGCAGGCGGAAATACGCGGCAAGATCCTGACGGCCATCACCTATCCGGCGATCCTGGCGATCGTTGCGATGGGGGTGGTGCTCGCGCTGATGGCGTTCGTCGTGCCGCAGGTGGTGGAACAGTTCGACACGGTCGGCCAGCAACTGCCGCTGCTCACGCGGATCGTGATCGGCCTGTCGAACCTGTTGGTCGGCTGGTGGTGGCTGATGCTGCTGGTGCTGGCGGGGCTGGCGGCGCTCGCATGGGCGGCGCTGCGCCAACCGGCGATCCGGCTGCGCTTCGACAGCTGGGTGTTGCGCGTGCCGTTGCTGGGCCGGCTGATCCGCGATCTCCATGCGGCGCGGATGGCGCGAACGCTCGCCACGATGGTGGCGAGCCGGCTGCCGCTGATGGAGGGGCTGGCGCTGACGACGGGGACGGTGCGCAACCGCCGGCTGCAACTCGCGACGGAGGAGATCACGATCGCGATCCGTGGGGGCGGCAGCCTTTCGGGCGCGATGCGGCGGAGCGGCGTGTTCCCGCCGCTGCTGACCTATCTCGCCGCATCGGGCGAGGCGGCGGGGCGGCTGGACGAGATGCTGGAGCGCGCGGCCGATTATCTGGAGCGCGAGTTCGATCGCTTCACCGCGACCGCGCTTTCGCTGCTCGAGCCTGCTATCATCGTCGCGATGGGCGGTGTGGTGGCGACGATCGTCCTGTCGATCCTGCTGCCGATTCTCCAGCTCAACACGCTCGCAGGCCAATGAGGAAGTCCATGATTACCAAGGAAGAACGCCGCCGCCGTCGCCGCGAGGAAGGCTTCACGCTGGTGGAGCTGATGGTGGTGATCGTCATCATCGGGCTGCTGGCCACGATCGTCGCGCTCAATGTACTGCCCTCGGGCGATACCGCCCGCATCCAGAAGGCCAAGGCCGACATCGCCAATATCGAGCAGGCGCTGGAATTGTACAAGCTCCAGATCGGCACCTATCCCACGACGACGCAGGGGCTGGGCGCGCTCGTTTCCGCCCCGCAGGGCGTGGACGCGGCGCGCTATCAGGCGGGCGGCTATCTGAAGAAGCTGCCCAACGATCCGTGGAATCGCGCCTATCTGTATGCGGCCCCGGGCAAGCATTCGGCCGCCGATGTCTGGAGCCTTGGCGCCGACGGCAAGGAAGGCGGCGAGGGCGTCGATGCCGATATCGGCTCCTGGGAATAGGGCCGCGAACCGCGCCAGCGCCCCGGCGACCGCACGGTCGTCTGCCGGACGCGGCGCAATCGCTGCGCCCGGTTCCGTCGAGCGGGGGGGCGCACCGCGCGGACGCTCCGCGCAACATGGCTTCACGCTGATCGAGCTGATGGTGGTGGTGCTGGTGATCGCGCTGGCATCGACGGCGGCGGTGCTGGCGATGCCGGATCCGCACGGCCGGGTGATCGACGAGGCGGCGCGATTTGCGCTGCGGGTGCGCGCGGCGCGCGACGGGGCGATCGTCACCGCTCAGCCGACCAGCGTATGGGTGACACCGGGCGGCTATGGCTTCGATCGCTGGGACGGCGGACGCTGGGTGGCGATGGACGACAAGCCGCTGAAGGTCGCGCAATGGGGGCGGGGCACCAGCGTGTCGATCGGCGACCGGGTGCGCGTGATCTTCGATACCACCGGCATGGCGGATCGCCCGCTGTCGATCCCGCTGCTGCGCGAGCGCGCCCGTGCCACCGTGACGATCGGCGCCACCGGGGCGGTGCAGGTCGATGGCTGAACGACGCACGGGAGACGGCTTCGCACCTTGGAAGCGCTCCGCCGAACACGGTTTCACGTTAATCGAGATAATGGTTGCGCTGGCGGTGTTCAGTCTCGCCATACTGGCGCTGATCCGGCTGGAGGGCGCGACGATCCGCTCGACCGGCACGCTCGATTCGACGCTGCTCGCGCAGACGGTCGCCCGCAATGTCGCGATCGATGCGGTAACGGACGGGCGGCCCCCGCTCGCCGGCAGAAGCGAAGGGAACGAACGGAACGGCGGGCGGGACTGGCATTGGGTGCGCGACGTGCGCGCGATCGGCGACGGGCAGGTGATGCGCATCGACGTGTCGGTGACCGATCGCGACGGTCGCGTGATCGGCCGCCTCATGATGGTGCGGCCGGAAGCGATCGCGGCGCCATGAGAGCGCTGCCTCCCCAGCGTTCCGCCGAACCCGGCTCCGGGCTTTTCGAGCGTTCCGCCGAACACGGCTTCACGCCTTTCGAGCGTTCCGCCGAACACGGCTTCACGCCTTTCGAGCGTTCCGCCGAACACGGCTTCACGCTTGTCGAGGTGATGATCGCGCTGCTGATCTTCGGCATGATCGCCGCCGCCGGAGTGGCGATGCTGTCCTTCAGCATTCGTGCGCAAGATGCGGCTGGCGCGCGGCTGGATGATATCGGCGCGATCGAGCGGCTGTCCTCGATCCTCGGCGCCGATCTGGCGCAGGCGATGGACCGGCCGACCCGCGACGAGCGCGGGCTGCGTCTGCCGTCGTTCGCGGGCAATGCCGGCGGGCTGCGGCTGGTGCGCGGCGGATGGAGCAATCTGGACGAGGCGCCGCGCCCATCGCTCCAGAAGGTGGAATACCGGCTCGACGGCGACACGATCGACCGGATCGGCTACCCGATGCTGGACGGGGCGGACCCCTATCCGCCCGGCGCGATGCTGGAGCGCGTGAAGGCGATCACGCTGCGCTATCGCTTCAACGGCGCATGGAGCGATCGCTGGGACGGCACGCAGGGGGCGCCGCTGCCCCATGCGGTGGAACTGGTGGTCACACGGCGTGACGGCACGTTGCTGCGCCAGCTGTTCCTGGTGGGCACCGGCTATGCGCCCAGGAAGAGTGGTGGCCGTGCCGGCTGAGCGCGAACGCGGCGCCGCGCTGCTCACGGTGTTGCTGCTGGTCGCGGTGATCGCGGTGATGGCCGCGACCGGGCTGGAGAAGCTGCGGCTCGCGACGCGGCTGGGAAGCAACGCGATCGCGCTCGATCAGGCGCGCGCTTATGCCCAGGCGGTGGAGGCGCTGGCGACGACGCGGGTGACGGCGCTGCTGAAGCAGGACGCGACCCGCGTTACGCTGGCGGGGGGGTGGAGCGGACGCCCCTTCGCGCTGCCGGTGCCGGAGGGGACGGCGGTGGCGATCGTCACGGATGGCGGCAATTGCTTCAATCTCAACAGCCTCGTCACGCCCGAGCCGGACGGACGCTATATCGCCAACCCATCCACGGTGGAGCAGTTCGGGCGGCTGCTGCGCCTGCTGAACCTTTCGAACAGCGCCGCGATCGCCGCCGCCGCCGCCGACTGGATCGACAGCGACGATACGCCGCTTCCGGGCGGCGCGGAGGATCCCGCGTATCTGGGCGGCCAGCCCGCCTATCGCACCGCGGGAACGCTGATGGCCGACCCGAGCGAGCTGCGCGCGGTCGCGGGCGTATCGGCGGAGGCTTATGCCAGGCTGCGTCCATGGATCTGCACAATCCCGCGCGCCGAACGATCGGTGATAAACGCCAATACGCTTTTGCCCGACCAGGCGCCGCTGCTCGCGATGCTGCTGCCGGAAGGAGCCGGCATGGCCGGCGCGCGCGCGATCCTGATGCGCCGGCCGCCGGCAGGATATGCGAACCGCGACGAGCTGTGGAAAGCCGCGGGGCTGGCCGCGGTCACGCCCGATCCGGCCGCGCGCGATCAGGCGGACGTCACCTCGCGCTGGTTCGCGCTGCGCGTCGACGTGGCGCTTCGCGGCACCACGTTGCGCGAACGCGGGCTGATCGACGCAAGCGCTCTTCCCGCGCGGCTCGTATCGCGGCAATGGGGGGAACAGTGACGATCGCGACGCTGCTCTTTCTGCCGCCCCGCATGGGGGAACCGTGGCGCTGGCTGCGGATCGAGGGCGATGTGGTCGCCGAGCGGGGCACCGGCGTGCCGGTGGCCGATGGCGCGCCGATCGTGGCGGTAGCGCCCGCCGATGCGGTGACGCTGCATTGGGCGAGCCTGCCGGATCGCTCGCTGGCGCAGGCGGCCGCTGCCGCGCGGATCGTGGTGAGCGAGGCGAGCGCGACCCCGCAGGAGGGGCTGCATGTCGCGGTAGGGGTGCCGGATGGCGGCGATCGCCCGATCGGCGTCGTCGCGATCGAACGGATGCGGGAGTGGCTCGATTCGCTGCGCGCGATCGGAATGGACCCGGCGGTGCTGCTTCCCGCGCCGCTGCTGCTGCCGCCGGTCGAGCAAGGGTTCGTGCGGGCCGACCTCGGCGGGCAGGGCGTGGTGCGCGGGCAGGCGGCCGGGTTCGCCGACGAAGCGGGGCTGACCGAATGGGTCACTGGCGGCATCGCGCCCATGCTCATCGCCGGTGAGACGCTTGAACATGCGCTGGCCCACGCTGCGGCCAATCCGTCGCTCAACCTGCGGCAGGGGGCGTTCGCGCGCCGCCGCCGGCACGCGATCGACTGGGCGATGGTGCGCCGGGCGGCGCTGCTTCTCGCGCTGCTGCTGCTCTCGACGCTGGCGATCGATCTGGTGACGATCGCGCGATATTCGCTGGCGGCAAGCCGCGTGGAGGCGCAGGCCGACGCGATCGCGCGACAGGCGTTGCCGCGCGGCGCGGCCGAACGCACCGATCCGGCCCAGGCGCTCGACGAGCGGCTTTCGCGCCTGCGTGGGCCGGGGCAGGGCTTCACGCGCACCACCGCCGCCGTGGTTTCGGCGGTGCGGGCGACCCAGGGCGTTGAGATTGCGGCGCTCGATTTCCAGCCGAACGGCGATCTTCTCGTTACCGTGACCGCGGATGGCGACGCGCAGACGAGCGCGCTTCAGGCGCGCTTGCGGGAGGCTGGTTTCGGGGTAAGCGGCGGCACGTTCGAAGCCGCCGGCGGCCGGCTGAAGGGGCAGATCACGGTGACTTCGCGATGACGGCGCTGCGGAGCTGGTTCGATTCGCGCGCACCGCGCGAGCGCTGGCTGATCCTCGTGATGATCGCGCTGTTCGCGCTGACGATCGTGTGGGCCGGCGTGATCCGTCCGGTGCGCGACGGGCTCGCGTCAGCGCACGAGCGATACAATGACGCGGTAATCCGGCGCGGCGAAACGCAGGCTCGCGCCAACGCGGTGCATGCGATTCTGCGCGGCCATCCGCAGCCGCTGGGCGCGCCGCTGCCCGATGCCGTGCGCGAACGCGCCGATGCGGCTGGCTTTACGCTCGGCACGGTCGATCCCGGCGGGGATAATGTGCGCGTCGTGATTCCCAGCGCCAAGGCCGCGCCGCTGCTCGGCTGGCTTGCCGGAATGGAGGGAGACGGCGTGCTGGTCGATGCCGCGACGATCACGGGCAATGGCGACGGCACGGTCGCCGCGCAGCTCACGCTGAAGGCGCGCCGGCCATGATGCGCATCCGCCTTTCCACCGGACGCGGTACGCTGTTTCTCGCGGCGCTTGTCGTGGCGCTGATCGCGCTGCTGCCGATGCGGCTGGCGCTGGCCTGGTTCGGCCTGGCGGAGGCGGGGATGAGCGCGCGCGAGGTGCGTGGCAGCATCTGGTCGGGCGCGCTGACGGAGGCGCGGTTCGGCGATATCGCGCTGGGCGATCTTTCCGCCCATGTCTCTCCCCTGCAACTGCTGCTCGGGCGCGCGCGGGTGTCGCTCGCGGCGCCGGACAGTACGGGCGCCGCCCGCGTGACCGGCGCAATCGACGTGACGCGCCACAGCGTGGGCCTGAACAACCTTACCGCCAGCCTGCCGGTCGGCAGCGCCTTCGCCCCGGTGCCGGTGCGAACGCTGGAGCTCGAGGGCGTGAACGTCGGCTTCACCGACGACAGCTGCACCCACGCCGACGGCCGCGTACGTGCGGTGCTGAGCGGCGATGTCGCGGGCCAGCCGATCCCCCCGTCGATGAGCGGCACCCCGCGATGTGACGCGGGCGCGCTCCTGCTGCCGCTCACCAGCCCGGCGGGTGAGGGCTCTACGATCCGCATCTGGCCCGATGGGCGCTATCACGCCGACCTCACGCTAGCGGGCGGCGATCCCGCGCGCGCGGCGCGCTTGCAGGCGTCGGGCTTCGTCGAAACGCAGCACGGCTGGCAGCTCGCGATCGAGGGACGGTTCTGAGCGACGCGGGCCGCGTGCAACCGCAATCGCATTCTGATAGCTTGACCAGATGCCCGCACCACCGCTAGGGGCGCGCATTCCTTGCGGCGATCGTAGCTCAGTTGGTTAGAGCATCGGTTTGTGGTACCGAGGGTCGCGGGTTCAAGTCCCGTCGATCGCCCCATTTTCCCTCATCATAGCGAATTGGCTGGCGTTTGGCCGTCCATAACTTTATTGCGCCCATCGGTGTTTTTCTTGCGCGCTAGGTGAGATTGCGATGACCATCGACTGGGGCTTTCCGGATTTTGACGCCCATGAGGGCGTTCACCTGTTCACCGATCCCGGCTCGGGCCTTCACGCGATCATCGCGATCCATTCCACCACGCTTGGCCCGGCGGCGG
Source organism: Sphingomonas sp. 3P27F8 (assembly GCF_005502745.1). Taxonomy (GTDB): domain Bacteria; phylum Pseudomonadota; class Alphaproteobacteria; order Sphingomonadales; family Sphingomonadaceae; genus Sphingomonas. The sequence goes on along the minus strand of NZ_SCNL01000002.1, from coordinate 151,561 downwards.
GCGGCGTTCGCTTCTGGCATTACGCCTCCACCGATGGCGCGATCACCGATGCGCTGCGCCTGTCGCGCGGGATGAGCTACAAGAATGCGATGGCCGATCTCGCGCTGGGCGGCGGGAAGGGCGTGGTGCTCGCCCCCGCGGCCGGCGCGACGATCAGCGAGGCGCAGCTCAAGGCGTTCGGCCGCGCGGTCGAATCGCTGGGCGGCCGCTACGTGACCGCCGAGGATGTCGGCATGTCCGAGGCGCGCATGAAGGTGATCGCCGGCGAGACGCGCTATGTCTCGGGCCTGCCGGTCGCGAGCGGCGCGGCGGGCGGCGATCCCGGGCCATACACGGCGATGGGCGTCTATCTCGGCGTCAAGGCGGCGGCGAAGCGCGGGCTTGGTGCCGGCGACATGAAGGGCGTGCGGATCGCGGTGCAGGGGGTAGGCTCCGTCGGCGGCGGTGTCGCGCGGCTGCTGGCGAACGACGGCGCGATCCTGACGATCGCGGACGTGGACCGGGCGCGCGCCGAGGCGCTGGCGGCGGAGATCGGCGCGAACGTCGCGTCAACGGATGAGATCCTGTCGCTCGATGTCGATCTGGTCAGCCCCAATGCGCTGGGCGCGATCCTCGACGAGGCATCGATCGCCGCGATGAAGGCCAAGGTGGTCGCCGGCGGGGCGAACAATCAGCTCGCCACCAGTGCCGACGGGCGGCGAATCCACGAACGGGGCATTCTCTATACCCCCGATTACGTCATCAACGCCGGCGGGATCATCAACGTCGGGCTGGAGTATCTCGGGCAGGGCGACGAGGCGGAGGTGCGCGCGCGGATCGCCCGCATCCCGGATCGGCTCAATCAGGTGTGGGACGAGAGCGAGGCGAGCGGGGCGCCCGCGTCCGAAGTGGCGGATCGGATCGCGCAACGGCTGATCGGGCGCGGCTGACCATCTCAGCCGATCGTCGGGGGGTGACGCCCGGGCGATCTTGCCATATTGGCCCAGCATCGTGCCCGCGCTCCACGCCTTTGCCAATCCAGCCCGCTTCCTGAAGCTGGCGCGACCGCTCACCCCGGTGGCGACCTGGCTGGGCGTGGCGCTGATCGCGATCGGCTGCTGGGCCGGGCTGACCCAGACCCCGCCCGACTATCTGCAGGGCGAGACGGTGCGCATCCTCTATATCCATGTGCCCGCCGCGTGGCTCGGCATGGGCGGGTGGAGCGGGATCGCGCTGTCGAGCACCGCCTTCCTCGTCTGGCGCCATCCGCTCGCGGACGTGGCGGCGCGGGCGATCGCGGTGCCCGGCGCCGCCTTCGCGCTGATCTGCCTCTTCACCGGGGCATTATGGGGGCGGCCTACCTGGGGCACCTATTGGCAATGGGACGGGCGGCTCACCTCGATGCTGCTGCTGTTCTTCGTCTATCTCGCCTATATCGCGCTCGCCCGCGCGGATCGCGAGCGCGGCGGCGACGGGCGGATTCCGGCACTGTTCGGGATAGCGGGCACCGTGCTGTTGCCGATCATCCGCTATTCGGTCGTCTGGTGGAACACGTTGCATCAGGGGCAGAGCATCGGGCTGACCGGCTCGAAGATCGCTCCCGAACTGCTATGGCCGCTGCCGATCATGCTGGCCGGCTTCAGCCTGCTTTTCATCGGCATCGTCCTGATGCGGATGCGCGCGATCCTGGCGACGGCCAAGGCGGAGGCGCGGCTGCGCCGGAAGGCGGCGGCATGAGCCCGTGGCCCTTCGTCATGGCCGCCTATGCCGTCACGCTGGGCGGCGCGGCGCTCGTCGCTTTGTGGAGCTGGCGGGCGATGCGGAAGGCGGAGAAGTGAAGGCCAAGCATCAGCGGCTGACGCTGGCGCTGCTGGCGCTCGCGGCGGTCGTCGGCGCGGCGTTGCTCGCGCTTTCCGCGCTCAAGGATCAGGCAGCGTTCTTCTACGCGCCGTCGGACGTCAGCGCGCAGACGCTGCCACTGGGAAGGGCGGTGCGGCTCGGGGGTATGGTGCAGAACGGCTCGATCAAGCGCGCGGGCGACGGGGTGACGATCCATTTCGTCGTAACCGACGGCAAGGCGACCACCCCGGTGACGTTCACCGGCATCGCACCCGATCTGTTCAAGGAAAATTCCGGCGTGGTGGCGGAAGGCGAGTTCCGCCCCGACGGCTCGTTCGTCGCGAGCAATCTGCTTGCCAAGCACGACGAGAAATACATGCCCCCGGAAGTGGCGGGCAAGATGCACGAAACGAAGACGCTGGAGCAATGAGCGGCTATCTCACCCTGGCGCTGTTCGGGCTGCTGGCATTTTCGGCACTTGTCATCTTCCGGTTGCCGCGCGTCCTGTGGTCGATCGCCGGCGCCGCGCTGTTCCTCGGTGCGGCGGGCTATGCGTGGCAGGGGCGGCCCGGACTCGCTGCGCATCCCGCCACGCCGACGACCGAGCCGATCGCGGTGGAGCCGGCCGTGATCGCCCTGCGTGACCGGATGATCGGGCGCTACACCGCCGACACCGCCTATGTGATGGCATCGGACGCGATGCTGCGCACCGGCGATACCGCCGCCGCCACCCAGGTCGTGCTTGGTGGCATTCGGGCGATTCCCGGCAGCTACATCCTGTGGACCCAGCTCGGCACCAATCTGGCGCTGCATGACGGCAACCAGATGTCTCCGCCCGCGCTGGCGGCGTTCCGGCAGGCGATTCGTCTCGCGCCGCGCCATCCGGCGCCGGTCTATTATATGGGGCTCGCCTATGTCCGCGCCGGGAATCTCCCGGCGGCGCGCCCGCTGTGGAAGCGGGCGGCGCTGCTGTCCGCGCCCGGATCGGACTATGGCAAAGAGATCGTGCGCCAGTTGATAATGCTCGATCGGGTGCTGGCATTGCCGCTACGGAATCCGGGTCAGCGCTGAACAGCTTGAAACCGGCGGCGACGGGCCCGGCCATCGCGGCCCGCCGCGCTGTTGCGGGCCCAATGGGGCCGTGCTAGGCGCGCCGCTTCAACAGGTGATTGCAGGCTATCTGCCGTGAATCCGGTTTCCGCGACTCTTTCGTGAGCACATCCCAAACCCCGGGCGTGCCGCACGGCCACGACCTGCGCCGCGACAGCCTTGCCAAGCTGGCGGTGGGAGCAATCGGCGTCGTCTACGGCGATATCGGCACCAGCCCGCTGTATTCGATGAAGGAAGTGTTCGTCGGCCACCACCCGCTGACGGTCGATCAGCTGCATATCTTCGGTGTCGTCAGCCTGATCTTCTGGTCACTCGTGCTGATCGTCACGTTCAAATATGTGATGGTGATCCTGCGCGCCGACAATGAAGGCGAAGGCGGCAGCCTCGCGCTGCTTGCGCTGATCCAGCGCCGCAGCGCGACGGGCAAGCGATGGGGCACGAGCCTCGTCATCCTCGGCGTGCTGGCGACCGCCCTGTTCTTCGGCGATTGCATGATTACCCCGGCGGTGTCGGTGCTGTCCGCCGTCGAAGGGCTTGCGACCGTGGAGCAGGGATTCGGCAGCTTCGTCATCCCGATCGCCGTCGCGATCCTGGTAGCGCTGTTCTATTTCCAGTCGGTCGGCACGGCCAAGGTCGGCAATCTGTTCGGGCCGATCATGGCGATCTATTTCGTCACGATCGCGGTGCTCGGCGTGATCCACATCCTGCACCAGCCGCAGATCCTGTTGTCGCTCGATCCACGCTGGGCGGTGCGGTTCGCGGCGAGCGATGGCCGGCTGGCGTTTCTGGCGCTTGGCTCGGTCGTGCTCGCGTTGACCGGGGCGGAGGCGCTGTACGCCGATATGGGGCATTTCGGCCGGCGCCCGATCGCCGTGGCGTGGCTGTGGTTCATCTTCCCCGCGCTGATGCTCAACTATCTCGGGCAGGGGGCGCTGTTGCTCGGCAATCCGGCCGCCGCCGAGAATCCGTTCTTCCTTATGGCCAGCGAGCAGTGGCGGCTGCCGCTCGTCATCCTGGCGACGGTGGCGACGGTGATCGCCAGCCAGGCAGTCATCACCGGATGCTATTCGGTCGTGCATCAGGCGATCCAGCTCGGCCTGATGCCGCGCCTGCGCATCAGCCATACCAGCGCATCGGAGGCGGGCCAGATCTACATCGCCTCGGTCAACTGGTCACTGATGGTGATGGTGCTGCTGCTGATTTTCGGTTTCCGCGAATCGTCCAACCTCGCGGCGGCCTATGGCATCGCGGTGACGGGGACGATGTTCATCTCGACCTGTATGGTCGGGGTGTTGATCTATCGCGTTTGGCGCTGGCCGCTGTGGACGGTGGCGCCGTTCGTCGGCGTGTTCGTGTTTATCGACGGCCTGTACTTCACCTCTAACCTGACCAAGATCTTCGACGGTGGCTGGTTCCCGTTGCTGGTCGCGGCCGTCTGTTTCGTGCTGCTTACGACCTGGGCCACGGGGCGCAAGCTGATGATCCACCGGATGCGCGAGGGCGCGATGCCGATCAAGGTGTTCATCGGCTCGGCCGCCAACTCTGCCACGCGCGTGCCCGGCACCGCGGTGTTCATGACCTCGACGCCGGAGGGCGTGCCGCATGCGTTGCTCCACAACCTCAAGCACAATCGCGTGCTGCACGAGCGGGTGATCCTGTTAACCGTGAAGGTCACCGACATGCCCTATTTCCCCGAGGATGATCGCTTCCTGCACGATGATCTCGGGCAGGGTTTCCACCGGGTCATCCTGCGCTATGGCTTCATGGAGGCGCCGGATGTGCCCGCCGCACTGAAGCGGTTCCATGGTTGTGGCGCGGATATCCGCATGATCGACACCAGCTTCTTCCTCTCGCGGCAGACCCTGCTGCCGTCCGAGCGACCGGGTATGATGATCTGGCGCGAGAAACTGTTCGCCTGGATGTTGCGCAACGCCGAAAGCGCGATGGAATTCTTCCACCTGCCGACGAACCGTGTGGTGGAACTGGGCACGCAGATCGAGATCTGACGCGGCGCGAGCGCGGGCAAGCCGATGTCGGGAAGCAACGATCGATAGGCGCAATCGGCAGGATAAACCGCCGATGGTGCGGCTGATCGACGGCGGATAGATCATCGTCCGCGGGGTCAGGCCGGACCGGGCTTCGGCCGCTCTGATCTTTCAGCCGCGCCTTTGAAACCGGTGCGCGTGTTCTGCCGCGATTGATATCCCGTCAGTCCGGGAATCACTCTTCCCGCCGGATCCCGATAAACCATCACGCCCTTGCGGATATGCGGGCGATAAAGCGTGCTGTCCCGGTTTCGGGATAACGCTCCCCGCAACGATCAAGGGCCCGCTCGCGCGTCTCCGGCGGTGAAAGCTTGCGCTTTCCGGGCAATCGAACGGACCGATTTCGGTGGCGGCCGTAGCGCCCGCCCGCCGTTCGGTGAAAATTGACATACAACTGAAATATGTGCATTAGCATACGATAATGCATTCAATATGCGCCGGGGGGATCATGGGAAGAACGAGGTTTATGGCGCGCGTGGCAGGCGCGACTCCAATTGCTGCCGTGCTGGCGCTGGTCGCTCCGGCGGCTGCGACGGGTCAGGTTCCGCTCGCGGCGGTCCCCATGTCGGACGTCGAGCAGCAAGCCCCGGCCCTTCCGCAAATCCTCCCGATCCGGGAGCGCGCCGCCCTCGAGAACCGCATCCTCGCCGACCGGCTCGACACGGTGGTGCCGCGTCTGATGCGCGATCAGAAAATCGCGATGTGGGTGCTGATGGCGCGCGAGTATTTCGAAGAGCCCGTGGTCGCGACCATGCTGAACGCGGAGAGCCTTCATGCACGGCGCCGCACGATCCTCATCTTTTTCGATCCCGGCGGCGGCAAGCCGATCGAGCGTCTGACGGTCAGCCGCTACGGATTGGGCGGCCTGTTCAAGCCAGCATGGAACCCCGATGCGCAGCCCGATCAATGGAAGGCCGTTGCGGACATCATCGCGGCGCGCAATCCCGGCTCGATCGCCATCAATACCTCCGCGCTCTCCGCCTTCGCCGACGGCATGACGCTGAGCCAATTTGGCGAGATGAAGGCGGCGTTGCCCGAACCCTATCGTTCGCGGATCGTTTCGGGCGAGAAGCTGGCGATCGGCTGGCTCGAAACGCGCACGCCGCAGGAAATGCAGATTTATCCGGGTATTCTGCGGATGGCGCATGCGGTCATCGGCGAAGCCTTTTCGCGAAAGGTCATCACGCCGGGCAAGACCACGACGGACGACGTGGTGTGGTGGTATCGCCAGCGGCTGAGCGATCTGGGGCTGAAGACGTGGTTCCAGCCCTCGGTCGCGGTGCTTCGCCAGGGGCAGAAGGAGATGCTGGAGGGCGATACCGTCATCCAGCCGGGCGACATGCTGTGGACCGATTTCGGCATCACCTATCTCCGCCTCAACACCGACACCCAGCATCTGGCCTATGTGCTGAAGCCGGGCGAGACGCGGGCGCCGGAGGGGTTGCGCGCCGGATTGCGGGCCGCCAACGGCGTGCAGGACGCGCTGCTCGCCTCCTTCCGCGAAGGCGCGACCGGCAACGAGGTGCTGGCCGCGGCGCGCGCGAAGGCGATCGCGGCGGGGCTGAAGCCGTCGATCTACTCACACCCGCTGGGCTATCACGGCCATGCGGCGGGCACCGCGATCGGGTTCTGGGACAATCAGAACGGCGACGAGCGGGGGCTCTATCCGATCCATGCCAATACGACGTGGTCGATCGAACTGGCCGCGTACGCTCCAGTCCCGGAATGGGGCGGGCAGGAGGTGCAGTTCCGGTCAGAGGAGAACGCTTATTTCGATGGGCGCAAGGTGCGCTTCCTCGACGGGCGACAGACCGAGATCACGCTCATCAAGGGCGACCAGTAACGGCTATTGCAGGGGGGTAAGGCCATGAACTGTGGGAAGTTCTTGTTATCGGCAGCGGCAGCGTCGCTTGCGCTGGGCGCCGTGCCGGCGATGGCGGAGACATTCAAGGTAACCGTGCCGGCGTCCGCCACGGACGCATCGTTTGATGGTCGGATCATGGTGATCCTGACCCCGGACGGCGAAACCGAGCCGCGCTTCCAGACCCGGCCGGACTATTTCGGCGCCCAGATGTTCGGCGTGACGGTGGACGGGCTCAAGCGCGGTGAAAGCGCCACCATCGGCGGCGACGTGCTCGGCTTTCCGGCCGAGGCGCTCGGCAAGGTTCCGGCCGGGCGCTATCATGCGCAGGCGGTGCTTCACCGCTACGACACCTATCGCCTGGCCAGCGGCAAGACGGTGAAGCTGCCCGCCCCGCGCGGCGCGGGCCAGAACTGGCGGCTCGAGCCGGGCAATCTGGTGAGCACCCCGCAGGTTATCGATTTCGACCCGGCGAAGCCCGGCGCGATCGAACTGACGCTGGACAAGGTAAATCCCGCGATCGCCGAGCCGAAGGACAGCGAGTTCATACGGCGCTTCAAGTTCCGCAGCGAGAAGCTGTCGAAGTTCTGGGGCCGCGACATCTATCTGCGTGGCCATGTGCTGGTGCCGAAGGACTTCGACAAGCATCCCGAGGCGCATTATCCGCTGATGATCTTCCACGGCCATTTCCCGGCCGATTTCGGCGGATTTCGCACCACGCCGCCCGATCCCGACCTGAAGTGCGAACCAAGCGAGCGCTTCAATCTGCCGTGCTACAACCGCACCGAGCAGGAAGAGGCCTATAACTTCTACAAACAGTGGGTTTCGGAAAAATTCCCCCGCTATCTGGTGGTCGAGATCGACCATTCCAATCCGTATTACGACGATTCCTATGCGGTAAATTCTGCCAATATCGGGCCGTATGGCGATGCCATCACGTACGAATTCATTCCCGCGCTGGAAAAGAAGTTCCGCGGCCTGGGCAAGAACTGGTCACGCTTCATGTACGGCGGGTCGACCGGCGGCTGGGAAGCGCTGGGCGTGCAGGTGAAATACCCGGATCAATACAATGGCGCATTCGCCGCCTGCCCGGATCCGATCGATTTCCGCCAGATGATGCTGACCAACATCTACAAGGACAAGAACGCATATTATCACGAGGGGCCGTTCACGAAGGTCGCCCGCGCCGGAAAGCGCGATTATCTCGACAACTCCCCCTACACGATGGAGATGGAGAACCGCTGGGAACTGGTGATGGGCGACAAGACCCGTTCCGGCGGACAGTGGGATATCTGGGAAGCGGTGTTCTCGCCGAATGGAGCGGACGGCTATCCTCAACGTATCTGGGACAAGCGCACCGGCGTGATCGATCCGAAGGTCGCGGATTACTGGCGCGAGAATTACGATCTTCGCCATATCCTTGAGCGTGACTGGAAGACGCTGGCGCCAAAGCTTCAGGGGAAGATCCATATCTATGTGGGGGATATGGATAATTTCTATCTGAACAACGCAGTCTATCTGATGGAGGATTTCCTGAAGAAGGCCGATCCGCCGTATCAGGGCGAGGTGGATTACGGGGATCGCGCGGAACATTGCTGGAGCGGCGACCACGCCAATCCGAATGCCATTTCGCGACTGCGGTACAACACATTCTATCTGCCGAAGATACTTAAGCGGATCGAGGCGTCTGCCCCGCCGGGGGCGGACCTCACAAGCTGGCGATATTGATCGGCGAAAGCACGGCAACCGCCAGCATTTTTTGAGCACGAGCAAGCAGACGGGTCGCCAGCCGGCGGCCCGAACCGGGAGACGCGTCGCGCGCGGCGCATGAGGGGAAGGGTTACCAATGACCACGACATTTCAACGAATGGCGCTTTTGACGGGCACGGCCGTCATCGGGATCGTGACCGCGCAGATCGCGCAGGCGCAGGAGGCATCCGCGCCCGTATCGCCTGCCAGCGCACCGCTTTCGGACACGGCTGATTCCGGCTCGGCCACTGGCGGTGATGTGGTCGTCACCGGCTCGCGTATCCGCTCCGCGAACCTGGAGAGCGTAAGCCCGGTCGTGCAGATCGGCGCGGCGGAATTCACCAGCCGCGGCGTGAGCCGCGCCGAGGATCTGGTGAACCAGTTGCCGCAGGTGTTCGCCGCGCAGGGCTCGGCCAACTCGAACGAGGCGACCGGCACCGCCCAGGTCGATCTTCGCGGCCTAAGCCCGTCGCGCACGCTGGTGCTCGTGAACGGCCGGCGGCTGCCCTACGGTTCGCCCAAGTCGACGCCATCGGACATCAACCAGGTGCCCGCGGCGCTGGTCCGCAATGTCGAGGTGCTCACCGGGGGCGCCTCCGCCGTTTATGGTTCCGACGCGATCGCGGGCGTCGTCAACTTCAACCTCATCGACGATTTCCAGGGCGTGAAGATCACCGCCAATGTCGGCGGCTATCAGCATGGCAACGGTGACAAGGGCCTGCGCAGCCTGCTCGATGCGAACAACGCGCTCGTGCCGGGCGCCTATCCCAAGCCGGACAAGAACGTCTGGAACGGCTTCACGCAGGATTATTCCGTCGTCATCGGCAGCAACATGGCGGACGGTCGCGGAAACGTGACCGCCTATGGCACCTATCGCAAGATCAATCCCATCCTGCAGGCCGACTATGATTACAGCGCCTGCGCGCTGGGCGCGACCGGGCAGAACGGCAGCCAGTATTCGTGCAGCGGCTCCGGCTACAACTTCCCGTCGAACTTCGCCAACACCGGCGGGCTGGTGAACGTGCCGACCCAGTTCCGGGCGGACAACAAGACGTTCGTGGCCGGGCGCCGCACATACAATTTCGCGCCGGCCAATTATTATCAGCGGCCGGACGAGCGCTACACGCTGGGCGCCATGGGGCATTATGAGATCAGCGAACACGTCGTTCCGTATTTCGAAGTCAGCTTCATGGATGACAAATCCACCGCGCAGATCGCGCCGGGCGTCATCGCCGGCGGCATCTTCGGCAGCGCTGGCGGCCTGAATTGCGACAACGCCTTCCTCAGCGCGCAGCAGTCGCAGTTCCTGTGCGGCGCCGCGGGGCTGTCGACGGCGAGCAACTATGACGCCAACGGCAATTATGTCGGCGCGGCCGCCATCGCCAACGGGCTCATCATCAATCGCCGCAATGTCGAGGGTGGCAATCGTCGCGACAGCATCCACCACAGCACCTTCCGCCTTGTCGGCGGCGTGCGCGGCAAGATCGACGAAGCGTTCAGCTACGACGTGTTCGGATCCTATTCGAAGGTAAGCTACAACAGCCGCTTCGTCGGCAATGTCAGCACCGCGCGACTGGGCAATGCGCTGAACGCGGTGATCGACCGCCGGACCGGATCGGCCCCCAACGGCCAGATCGTCTGCGCCATCAACGCCGACGCAAGCTCGCTCAACGACGATTCGCGCTGCGCCCCGCTGGATCTCATCAGCGGCAACCCGGCCAGCGCCGCATCCGTTGCCTATATCGCGCAGGATCAGCAGATCACCGGCGAAACCGCGCTGACCAACATCGTCGCGTCGGTGAACGGCGATCTGGGCAAATACGGCGTCGTGCTTCCCTGGGCGACGCATGGCGTGGGGATCGCGTTCGGCCTGGAATATCGCAAGAACACGCTGAGCCTCAATCCCGACGAGGCATATCAGACCTCGCCGGAACCGGAATATCCGGTGAGCGGCTCGACGGTGGCGAAGGAATTGTTCGCCGAGCTTAACGTGCCGCTGGTTGAGAGCCGACCGTTCTTTGAACTGCTCTCGTTCGAAGGCGCATATCGCTATTCGGACTATAGCACCGGTTTCAAGACGAACACCTATAAGCTGGGGCTGAACTGGTCGCCAGTTCACGCGCTGCGGCTGCGTGGCAGCTATCAGCGCGCCGTCCGCGCGCCGAACGTCGTGGAGTTGTTCGCTTCGCAGTCGATCTTCGAGGTGGAACTGACGGAGCTGGCGAACGGCAGCTACGATCCGTGCTCGGGCGCGACGCCGCTGGCGACGGCGGCGCAATGCGCCAACACCGGTGTGACGGCGGCGCAATATGGCAACATCATCGACAACCCCGCAGGGCAGTTCAACTCGCTGATCGGTGGCAATCGGAACCTGAAGCCGGAAAAGGCCGATACCTGGTCGCTTGGCGCGGTGTTCCAGCCGGATTTCATTCCGAGGTTCACCATGTCGGTCGATTACTTCAACATCACCGTCAACGACCTGATCGGCAGCGTGAATCCGAACCTTGCGCTCAAGAACTGCCTGTACAACGCCGATCCGCGTTCGTGCGCCGCGATCCGCCGCGGGCCCGGCGGCACACTGTTCCTGACGTCGCAGGGGTATTTCGAGCGCTTCAACGTCAACACCGGATCGCTCAAGACCAGCGGCATCGATTTCTCCGTCGACTATCGCCTGCCGCTGAATTCGATGGGTACGTTCAACTTCAACCTTGTCGGCACCTATCTGCGCAGCTTCCGCACCCAGCCGCTGCCCAGTTCGCCCGCGGCGGACATCTATGAGTGCGTCGGCCTGTACGGCGGGCTGTGCGGCCGCCCGCGTCCGGAATGGCGGCACAAGCTGCTGACCACGTGGTCGAGCCCGTTCGGCGTCGATGTCGGCCTTACCTGGCGCTACGTTTCTTCGGTGAAGATTTCGCAGACCAGCAATCAGGAAGCGCTCAACGGCAGTTTCGCCGACGTGAACCGCTCGCTGAACAGCCGGAGCTATTTCGACCTGTCGTTTGGTTACGACCTGCTCGAGAACGCGCGCCTCACGCTGGGTGTGAACAACATTCTCGACAAGTCGCCGCCGCTGACGACCACCTCGGCGATCGAGGATGGCGGCAACGGCAATACCTACCCGCAGTTCTACGACGCGACGGGGCGGTATCTGTTCGCCAGCGTATCGGTAAAGTTCTGACGGACGGCCCGGCCGCTCTCCCTTCAGGGGGGCGGCCGGTGCACATCAAAAGGATAGGATTGCCCTTGCCCAAGCCCTGGTCCCTCCTCTTGCTTGCGGCGAGTGCCGCGATCCCCGTTTCCACTCTGGCCGCCGCGCCGCCCCAGCGCTGGGAGGCGACCGACAAGGATCGCGCCGACGCGCGCGCGCTGCTGGAGGAGATCGTCGCGATTCCGACGGCGAAGGGGCGCGGGAACGTCCCCCGGCTGATTGACGTGCTGGCGGCGCGGCTGAAGGGGGCAGGCTTCAGCGATGCCGATATCATCCGCGTTCCCGTAACGATCGACGGCGAGGTGACCTCGGGGTTCGTGGTGCGATACGCAGGGCGTAACACGGCGCTTCGGCCGGTCGCGTTGCTTGCGCACATGGACGTGGTGGATGCGGTGGCGGAAAACTGGTCCACCGATCCCTACAAGCCGGTGGAGAAGGACGGCTATCTTTACGGCCGCGGCACGCAGGACGACAAGTTCGGCGTCGCGCTCCTGGTTTCCACCTTCGCCCGGCTGAAGCGCGCGGGCTGGGTGCCGGAACGCGATCTGCTGCTCGCTTTTTCCGGCGATGAGGAAACGGGCATGCTCTCGACCCGCGCGGTGATCGCCAATCCGCTGGTGCGGAAGGCGGAATTCGCGCTCAACGCCGATGCCGGCGGCGGCTCCGTGACGAGCGCAGGCGTGCCGCTCGATTTCGGCATGCAGGCGGCCGAGAAGACCAACGCGACGTTCGAGGTGACGGCGCTCAACAAGGGCGGCCACAGCTCGGCACCTCGCGACGACAATGCGATCTACGATCTCGCAGCGGCGCTGACGCGGATCAAGGCGCTGCGCTTCCCGGTCATCTTCAATCCGATCACCCGCGCGATGACCGAAAAACTGGCGGCGGAGAAGGGCGGAGAAACCGGCACCGCGCTGCGCGCGCTGCTTGCGGATCCCAAGGATGCCAACGCGCTGGCGGTCGTGCGCCGGGATCCGTCCGCCGGCAACTTCCTGTGGACGACATGCGTGGCGACGATGCTGCGCGCGGGGAATGCGCCGAACGCACTTGCGCAGAATGCTGTCGCGACCGTCAATTGCCGCATCCTGCCCGGCACGCGCGTGGCCGATGTGCAGGCAGAGATCGCCAAGGCGGCCGGCAATCCGGCGATCGCGGTAAAGCTGACCGGCGAGGCCGTCGAAAGCCCCGCGTCGCCGATCCGCAGCGACGTGATGGCGATGCTGCAACGCGCGCTCGATGCAAGCTGGCCGGGCGCGCGCCTGACGCCCAACATGTCGTCCGGCGGAACCGAGGGGCGCGAATATCGCCGCGCCGGAATTCCGACCTATGGCGCAGGAAGTCTCGGTCTGGTGATGCCGCAAGATGCGCGGGCGCACGGCACCGACGAACGTATCCCGCTGGCCTCCTATTACAAGGAACTGGGATATTGGGACACGCTCGTGCGGGAAGTGGGCGGCAAGGCGCGGTAGCACTGGCTGTGCGGGCGCTCGCTGAAATACGTGGCTGTAAGGTGGTTTGAGATGTCGTTGTTCCTTGCCTCCGGGCGTTCGCTGGCCGCATTCTTGCTGGTGGCGCCATTCGCGGCTTTGCCGCCAGCCGCAGCGGCGCAGGCTCGGTCCCATGACGCCCCGAAGCTTGCCGGCACGAGCCTGTCGATCGACGGGCTGTATCGCTACAAGAGCCTGGTCGGCATCCCGCCGGAAGGATATAGCTGGGCGCGCGACGGCAGAACCGTCCTGTTCCTGTGGAACGAGGATGGTTATTCGTTCCGCGACATCTGGGCCTATTCGCCCGTCACCGGCAAAAAGTCCCGGCTCACGTTTCTCGGCCGCGATGCGCGCCCGGAAGCGGAGCGGAAGGGCATCGCGCAGGCGGTTTTCCTCGATCGCGGCAGGGTGGCGTTCACGCTCGACGGCCAGCTCCGCATCCGCGAAGCCGACGGTCGCGTTATCGAGGTCGAGAACGACAAGCACGGCGTGCGCAACCTGTCCGTCTCGGCGGACGGCAGCAAACTGGCATTCGTCTCGGGGAACCCCGCCGATCCGCGCGAAAGCGACGCGCAAGGTGGAATATTGTGGGTGCGAGACACAGCAGCCGGCGGGGGAGACGCCGCCCGGCGCCTTGCCGGCACTGACGATCCGAGAGTGTATGTCGCAGATTTTCAATGGTCCGCCGACAGCAAAACGATCGCTTTCCAGCAGGCGGATGATCGCGCGATGCCGGCGCGCGACATCTTTTATTATGCCAGGGGCGGTCTTCAGAACAACCGCGTGATCCGCGCCTTCCCCGGCGACGAAACGGCGAAGGCGACAATCGGTGTAGTCGACGTCGCCTCTGGGGCGGTGCGCCTCTTCGAGCGACCGGATGCGAAGGATCCGATCTGGGGATACGGCCTGTCATCGGACGGGAGGCGGCTCTTCATCAGCGGTGCGGACATGGAGGCCAAGGAACATACCGTCTATGTCTTCGATGTCGCGAGCGGCGTGCGCGAGACATTCTATACATTGCGCGAGCCCCGGCATCTTCGTCCCGACTGGAAGGTGGCGTGGGCGCCCGGCGACGATGGCCTCATCATCCTCACCGATCGTGACGGGTGGCTGCAGCTTTACCATCAGCGCAGGGCCGCCGAAGCACCGCGCCAGATCACGCGCGGAAACTGGGAGATCGCCTCGTTCGAGGTGGATGCCAAGAACCGTCAACTCTATTTCGTGGCCAATGAGTCGGCGCTTTCGGATCGGCAGCTCTATCGCGTTTCCGTGGCGGGCGGCCCGATCGAGCGGATCAGCGGAGCGGCGGCGGGCACCCACGAGCCGGTATATTCACCCGATTTCCGCCGGATCGCCGACTGGTACAGCAACGACACGACGCCGCCGGAACTGCACCTGATCGACACAGCGAAACCGGGCAGGGCGGTGCAGGTCACCCGATCACCCCAGCCGGATTTCTACACGCAGACCTGGGCGGACGTCCGCTACGTGCAGTTTCCCAGTCATGTCGACGGGGTGAATCTGGTCGCGCGCGTCAGCCTGCCGGCGAACTACGATCCGGCGAGGCGCTATCCGGTGATCGTCGGCTCCGTTTATTCGGATTCCGTGCATAATCAGTGGGGTGGCCGCCGCGCGCACCCGACCTGGGGCATCGACCAATATTTCGTGGCGCAGGGCTATATCGTTCTCAACGTCAATGTCCGCGGATCATGGGGCCAGGGCCGCGACCACAACCAGACGCAGTATGAAAGCTATGGCGAAACCGACATCAACGATCTGGAGAGCGGGGTCCGCTATCTGATCGAGAAGGGCTATGCCGACCCGAAGCGCATCGGAATCTGGGGATCGAGCTACGGCGGGCTGATGACGATCATGTCCCTGTCGAAAAAGCCGGGGCTCTATGCGGCGGGCATCGCGGGGGCGCCAGCCACCAATGTGTGGCACGCCTATCCCGAGCAGATGTGGATCATGGGGCCGACCGAAGGCGCCGACATGCCCAAACGATACGAAGCGCAATCGGCGCTTTATCAGGCGCAGGGCATCCGTGACCCGCTGATGATTATCCACGGCACGCGGGACCCGGTCGTGCTCTATTCTGATACGATGGCGCTGGCGGAGGGGATGATCCGGCGCGAGCAGATGTTCGAGCTGGTTACCCTGCCCGGCGCCAACCATGCGTGGGCGAGCGACAATCTTCCGCAGGCGCGCTTCGCGTTCAAGAAGATGGTCGATTTCTTCGATCGCAATGTGAAGAACCGGAAGTAACATGCTGCGTAGCGCTATCGCCGGCATCATCGCCTGCGCCACGATGCTGGCGGCGCAGGCGGCCGCCGCACAACCGGCAATACAGAATCTCGGTGCGGAGTTCTGGGCCTGGCGAGCCGTCACCCAGCCGGCGAGCAGCGATGACATTCCGCGTATCGTGCGACCGGCGAAATGGGTGCCGGACTGGTCGCCGGCCTCGATCGCAGCCCAGCGGGCGACCCTTGCCGCGTTCGAGGCGCGGTGGCAGGCGCTGGCCGGCTCGCCCCGCACGGTGAGCGAAAGGGTAGATTATCGCTTGGTCGGTTCCGCGCTGGCGAGGGTGAGGTGGGAAATAGACCATGTCGCCGCGTGGCGTCGGCAACCGCATTTTTACACCGCCCAGGCGCTCAATCCCGTGTTCGAGGTGCTGTTGCCGCCACCGCCGTTGTCGCGCGAGCGGATCGAGGAGGTGATCCGCCTGCTTGAAAATGCGCCAGCCGTTCTGGTGGCCGGCCGCGCCAATCTCACCGACATGCGCGGACCGTTCGTCGATATCGCGCTGGCGCAGATCGCCGAGATTCCGCCGAGCCTGCGCGCCATGGCTACCGGGCTTGGCCCTTATGCCGATGCCGGACAGCGCCGGCGGCTGAAGAGCGCGGTGGAACGGAGTGTCGGCGCCTTCGCCGGTTATCGTTCCTTTCTGGAGGCGCACCGCGCGGGGCTGCCGACGACGACGGCGGTAGGGCGCGAGAGCTACCGGTATTTCCTCGGCAGCGTCGCGCTCTATCCCTACTCACCTGAAGAGCTTCTGGTGATGGGGCGACAGGAGTGGGCCCGCTCTGTCCTGTTCGAAACAATCGAACGGAACCGGAATACGGGCCAGCCAGAACTGCCCATCGGCTCGACGATCGGCGAAGTCACGGCGAGACTGGATGCGGAGGAGCTGAAGGTTCGGCGCTTCCTGACGGAGCACAATTTGCTGAGCGTGCCGGAATGGGCCGGTCATTATAACGCGCGTGCCTTCCCCGCCTATCTTGCGCCGATCGGCTGGCTTGGGCGGACATTCGATTTCACCAGCATCGCGCGGGTGGGGCAAAACGCCACCGTCTATCTGCCCGATCCGTCGCCGACGCTGGGCTATTTCAACCTGTCGCTGATGCGCGATCCGCGCCCTGTGATCGTCCACGAGGGCGTGCCGGGTCATTTCTTTCAGCTTACTTTGGGCTGGAAGCACCCCGATCCGCTGCGTCGCCATTATTATGACAGCGGCGCGAACGAAGGCACCGGCTTTTACGCCGAAGAGATGATGCTTCAGGCGGGGTTCTGGGCAGATGCGCCGCGAACGCGCGAGATCATCTATAATTTCGCGCGATTGCGCGCGCTGCGGGTCGAGGTCGATGTGAAGCTGGCCATGGGCGAATTCACCATAGCCCAGGCGGCCGACTATCTGGAGCGGATGGTGCCCATGGACCGGGCGACCGCGCGGGAGGAGGCCACGTTCTTCGCCGCCGCGCCGGGCCAGGCGATCAGCTATCAGATCGGCAAGATGCAAACGACGGAATTTCTCGCCGAGGCGCGCGTGCGCGAAGGAAAGTCATTCGATATCAAGCGCTTTCACGATTATCTCTGGCAGAACGGCAATGTGCCGATCGCGCTGCAGAAAGAAGAATATCTGTCGATGACGGCGGGCAAATAGGGGAGTGCTTTCGATGGACATGATCCGCTTTACGGAGCCCGCCTCGGGATTGTCCGCACGCTGCCGGTTACTGGTGGATGCGGCACCGCAATCCTGCGCGTTCCTGCGCGATCTCGCGTCCCGACGGGCCGCGTTCGAGGCGATGCATGCGATCTGGACCGGCCCGGAAATTTCGGTGCCGATGCCGTCGTCCGCGCTGCCCGAAGGCATCGCCACGCCAGCAATAGCCCCGGAGAATGCCACATCCTATCCCCGCGAGGGGGATGTGGTGCTCGCGTATCTGGCTGCCGGGAGCACGCATGGATTACCGCCCGGCCCATTTTATGACATCGGCATCTTTTACGGGGCGGGCGGCCGTCTGCTGATGCCGTTCGGCTGGATTCAGGCAAATGTGTGTGCCCGGATTATCGACGAGGATCTTCCCAAGGCAGTCGCTGATTGCCGCGCCATTCGCCGTGCCGGCGCCTGCACCATAACGGTCGAGCCGGTCTGAGGAGGCGTGGGCATGACTTACGCTGATCTGATGGCGATCCTGAGCCATTCCGTGCTTCCGGCATCGCTCGTCGCGATCATGACAGCGATGGGGCTTTCGCTCACCGCGGCCGACTTTCGCCAGGTGTTTCGCAACAAGCGTGCGCTGATCTTCGGCGTCTGCTCGATGCTGATCGTCCCGCCGCTGATCGGCCTGACGCTGGCGCTTACGGTCGCGCCGACGCCGGCGCTGGCGGTGGGTTTCGTGCTTCTGGCCACGACGCCCGGGGGGATGCTGTCCAATCTGTTCACTGACATGGCGAAGGGCGATCTGGCGCTGTCGATGTCGATGACGTTGATCCTGAGCATGACATATATCCTGCTGGTGCCGTTCTACGCCCATTTCGCGCTGCTGCATTTCATGGGCCTGGAAGCCGATGTGAATGTGCCGCTGGGCTCTTTCTTCTGGGACATATTTTCGATCACGGTGCTGCCGGCGGCGGCGGGTTTCGCTCTGCGGGCGCTGCGACCCAATATCGCGGGAACAGTGAGGAAGTACCTGAAGAAGGCCGCGACGATCGTATTGTTCACCGCGTTCGGCTTCATCCTGTTCGATCAAATGCCGGTGCTGCGCGAGAATCTTGGCGCGCTTTTCTGGATCACGGTGATCCTCAACCTCATCATGATCTGTGTCGTGATGCTGATCGTGCGCTTTGCCGGTTTCGCGCGCCGCGAGAACATCGCGATCGGGATCGAGCATCTGATGCGTCAGGAGGGTACCGCAATCTTCATCGCGGTGAGCATTGTCGGCAATAACGAGATGTCACTGCCGATGATCATGAACACACCGGTAGCGCTCTGCTTCGTCCTGCTGTTCGTCACGATCGCGCGGCGGGGCGAGCGCGGACGTGTCGCGCCTGCGGCAGTCGCCTGAAATTAGCCAATTATTGCCCACTTCGGGCGAACGAGAAAGTTCCAGAGTATATGAGAATCACCGAAGCCGCGCCGTTCGCGGCAGCCAGCGATCATACGCTTAAGATGGAGCGGTGATGCGGCGTCAGGCTAATTCCTGCCCGTCCACCCGTGCCGTGTGGGCGACTACTTCGGCGCCCGGGCCGGATCTTGGCGTATTGACGGCCAGCGTCGAGGCCGATGTGCTCGTCGTTGGTGGCGGGATCGCGGGCATGACGACCGCGCTCCATCTCGCAGAGGCGGGCGTGGACGCGGTGTTGCTGGAGGCCGGCGAGCCGGGCGATCGCTCTACCGGGTGGAGCGGCGGCATCGTCGCGCCCGATTACATCCGCCATACACCGGAAACCATCCGCCAGACGCTCGGGGCGGCGAGCGGCGAGCGGATGACGCGGATGATCGGCGGATCGGCGCGGGCGGTTTTTGATCTGATCGCCCGCCACGGGATCGATTGCGACGCGCGGCAGGACGGCTTCTACACCCCTGCGCACACCGACGCGCTGGTCGAGCAACAGCGCGGCTATGCCGCCCAATGGTGGTCGCGCGGTTATGACGTCACGTTTGTCGAGGGCGGGGAGACGCGGCGGCTGTTCGGAGTGGAGCGGTATCGCGGCGCGCTGCGGTTCGCGGAGGGCGGGGGCGTCAACCCGCTCGGCTATGTTCGTGGCATAGCGCGGGCCGCGCTGCGGCAGGGCGCGCGGCTATACGCCGAAAGCCCGGTAGCAGCGCTGGAACACGATGGCGCGCGCTGGTTGGCGCGCACGCCGGAAGGGGCTGTCGCAGCGCGACGTGTCGTGCTCGCGGCCAATGCCGGCAACGCCGCCCTTCACCCGGCGCTGCATCGCACCGTGCTGCCGCTGCATGTCGTTCAGTTCGCAAGCGCGCCACAAGAGGCCGCGCAGCGCGCCCTTCTGATGCCGGAAGGTGGCGCGCTGACGGACAAGGTTCCCTATCTCTTCACGGCGCGCCTCGATGGGTACGGACGCATGATTTCGGCCTTCCCGAAATCGTTTCTCCTATCCGGGCCGAAGGCGCATGTGCGGGAGGCAAGGCGTCGCCTGATCCGGCACTTCCCCGCCATGTCCGATCCGCAGATCGACTTCATGTGGGAGGGCGTGGCCTGTGTGAACACGTCGTTTCTGCCCGAACTCTATGATCTGGGGAATGGAGCGATCGCGATACAGGCTGATAACGGCCGCGGTATCGGCGTGAATACCCAGCTTGGCATCGAAGTCGCTGCGGCAATCGCGTCGAACAGCAACGAAATTTTATCCGTAACGCCGCGTCAGCCGCATCCGATCCGTTTTCACGCCGCGGCCACGCTGTTGCCCAAACTATTGATGACGATGGCCTATCTGTCGGACTGACATCTTCGACGCCATAAGCCGCGATCCACGCAGCGCCGGTGATCTTAAATCTTTCGGCAGCAATGCCTGGAGGGCGCCGTTCTCGGCCGGCCGGCCCGTTACTCTATCGGAAGCTTGCTGAGGTTCGCGCCGATCTTCTGCAGGGTCGCGAGCAATCGGGCGATGTCGCTATCGCTCACGCCGTCCATTGCCCGGTTGAACTGCCGCCCGACGATCGGCGTGAGCGTACGCAACGTTTCGTGGCCCGCCGGTGTCAGTGTTACCTCGGTGACCCGCTGATCGTCGGCATTGGGCGCGGTGCAAGCCAATCCCTGCTCGACCATGCGATCGATGATCCGGCTGATCGTCGATCGCTTGGTCAGCGCCGCCTCCGCAATCGCGCCGATGCTGGCCGGCTCGCGTTCGCGCAATACCGTCATCACGCGATAGATCGGTTTGGAAACACCATGCTTGTGCAGCACGATGTCCATATCCTCGTGATATTTGAAGTCTGCGTGGGCCATCAAATAGAATGGCGAATTTTCAAGACGGAAATCCGGGCTGCTCGGATCGTAGACACTGCGGTTACTCATCGAATCCTTCGCCCTTCCCGCCAGCTTTCCGGGTGCTCTGGTCGCCATGTTTCCCTCAACTATTACTCGGGATCAAGCGCAGGCTCGCCAGCGCTGGCACGTGCGGGGCAAATTCATCTGAAATCATATACTTCATACCTGTTACTGACAATTTGAGCCAAAGCGGAATGCGGGTGGGGGAGCGCCCGGCTGATCTCGGCATGTTGGGTTGAATTAACGGGTTGATTGGCAACTGGCACGGGCGCCGCGTGTCTGAAACGGAAGCGGGATGCCGATTGTCATCCGATCGGAAAATGCAATCGGGTCGTAGTAAAATCAACGAAAATCGTGTGATAACTGTTGCTTCATCGCGTTGCGCGAACAACGCGGCTGATGCCCGGGCGTGACGCGAGCTGAAGGCGGTCTTCTGACCGTTCCACCTAACGGCAGAGGCTTGCGCACTTCAAGACTGATACTTCTGGAATTGATAGTATATATCACACGAATATTCACGTAATGTGGTTCATCTGGAGGTCGATGATGAAGTGGCCGGCACGGCGCCTGACAGGCGGATCGAGAAAAAGCTTCGGCATGTATGATGAGGCTGCCGCTATGGATGCAGCCGGCTTCGATCTGATCCACCTCGAATTTGGCCGGCCCCATGCGGATACGCCGGATCATATCAAAGCGGCGGCAAAGGCCGCGCTGGACGCGGGCATCGTCCATTACGGGGATTTCCGCGGCACACCGTCGTTCCGAAAGGCGCTGACGAGAAAATTGCGCGAATTCAACCGGCTCGACTATGCCATCGATGAAGTACTGGTATGCAACGGCCTCACCCACGCGTCGTTCGCGGCGATGATGGCGGCCATCGATCCGGGCGATGAGGTGATCCTGCTCGATCCCTATTACCCGCAGCACATCGGCAAGATCGAACTGGCCGGCGGCACCGTGGTGATCGCGGAGTTGGACAGCGCGAACAACTTCGCCATCTCGCGGGATAAGATCGCCGCGAAGATTACCGAACGGACCAGGATGATCGTTCTGGTGAACCCGGCCAATCCTACCGGGCGCGTCTATAGCCGGGATGAGCTTCAGCACATCGCCGCACTTGCGATCGAACACGATCTGCTGGTTCTTTCCGACGAAGTGTACGAGCATATCACTTATGGAAACGCGAAGCATGTGAGCATCGCCAGTCTGCCCGGCATGCGCGAGCGCACGATCACCTGCTTCGCGTTTACCAAGGCATATTCGATGGATGGCTGGCGCGTGGGATACCTTGCTGCCGACGCACGACTGATGCCGGCGATCCTGCGTATCGCCATGACCGACATCACCCACGTCAACGTGTTCGTCCAGGAAGGCGCCCGCGCGGCGATAGAAGGGCCGCAGGACGCGATGCTGGCGATGGTCGAGGCCGATCGGCGCAAGCGCGACATAGTTGTTCGGGCGCTGAACCAGATGCCGGGCGTCACATGCGCAGAACCCGAAGGTACGATTTACGCGTTCCCGGATATCCGGGGCACGGGGCTGTCATCGAACGAACTGGCGATGCGTATCCTGCACGACGCGCATGTCGTGGTCGAGGCCGGCAGCTTCTATGGCCCGGCGGGCGAGGGGCATCTGCGAATCTGCTTCGGATCTGAATCCGAAAAGCGCGTCGTCGAGGCGATGGAAAGGCTGACGCGGCTTTTCAACTCGTTGTGATGGAAGCGGGTCGTTGGCACGGATACGCCGGTGTCGTGAATAAGCGCGGGATCACGGTGAATTTTTGCGGTGGCGGATCACGACTATTTCTTCGGTCGGGTTCGCTCCCACGCCGCATCCAGCACCGTTGCCGATTTGCTTCGCGAAGTGAGTGCCAGCCCCGTCAGCACAAGCTTCCGCCCGCGCAGGAAGCGGCCCTCGGTGCGCCATAATATGTCGTAGAGGGCGGTTTCCGTATGGCTCCTGTCGCCGTCCCACCAGCTTACCGAGATCAGCACGGGAAGGCGTCCGTGATCCTTGTCGACGCCTTCAATCGCCTTCAACAACCCGGCGGCGAACCAGTCGCCGGCGATGCGCGGGCCGGGAAGCGCGTCCTGCGGAGCGACGCCAAGTGCCTTGGGGAAAGTGACGGTCGCGGCACTGAACACACGATCCCCGTCGCTCAGCGCGAGTGCGTCGCCGCCGCCGGATACTTTGCCCACGAGCGTTACGACACCGCGCGCATGCTCGGCGCTGGCCTCCTGCGCGGCGCGCGCAGCTTCGTCGGCGCGGCGGCCGGACCAGTTTAGGTACAGGGTTGCCGCGCCGATCAGCATGCCGACCACGGCAAGCAGTTCCGCCAGCGTGATCCAGCGGCGTCGCGTGGCGGCCTGGTCTGCGGTTTCGCTCATCGTCCGCCCATCTCCAGCAACCGGCGTGGCGCGACCAGCTCCCAACTCCGCGCGATCCGGTCGCCGACGCGATCCCAGTCCGTATCGGTGCGGTCCAGCCGCATCGCCACCCAGCCGGACGGGCCTAGATAGGCGGGGCGGAAATAGCAGTCGGGATCCATTTCGATCAGCATCGCCTGTTCATCACTATCCGCCGCCTTCACGATCACCACGGTTTCGCCGTCCCCGTGGTGATCGTGCCAGAAATAGGCGAAGAACTTGCCCTTTTCGAGATGGAATCCGGGCGAGCCGTGGCTAGGGCGCTCCATCGCAGCCGGCAGGGTGAGTGCGATCTCTCGCACCTTTTGCAGCAATGGAGCCGGATCGGTCGTCGTCACGGTGGCTCCTTCCACAAGATGCTGCGCGCACGGCGGACGCGTCAGCGCGCCAACCACTCGGCGAGGACGCGCGGGTAAAGGCGATGTTCCTCCGCCAGCACGCGCGCGGCAAGCGTTTCGGCGTCGTCCCCGGGCAGGATCGGTACGCGGGCCTGACCCAGCACCTCGCCGCCGTCGAGTTCCTCGGTGACGACATGTACCGAGCAGCCGGCTTCTGCATCGCCGGCCGCGATGGCGCGCGCATGGGTATCGAGGCCCTTGTACCTCGGCAGCAGCGAGGGATGGATATTGACGATGCGCCCGCGCCAGCCGGCGACGAATTCGTCCGACAGCAGCCTCATGTAGCCCGCGAGCGCGATATATTCCGCGCCCGCCCGCCGGAGCGCCGCGTCGAGCGCGGTCTCATAGGCCGCCTTGCCGATGTCCTTGGGCGAGAGCGCGAAAGTGGGGATACCACGCTCGCGCGCCCAGGCGAGACCGGCGGCGTCCGGCTTGTCGGAGGCGACGACGACGATCTCATAGGCGTCACCCGCCGCCGCGACCAACGATTGCATATTCGATCCGCGCCCCGAAACGAGGATCGCGACTTTGGCCGGGGAGTTCATGCGTTGTGCGTCGCCGTCCAGCCGGCCCGCGCGCTCCAGGTTTCGACCGAGCCGCGCACCGTGCAGCCTCGCTCCCCGGCGGCGATCGTTCCAATGCGGTGGGCGGTTTCGCCGGCGGCTTCGAGCGCGGCGATGACCGTGTCCGCGACATCGGGCGCGACGATCGCCGCCATGCCGATGCCACAGTTGAAGGTGCGCGCCATCTCTTCCGGCTCGATCGCGCCCTGCGCTTGCAAGAAGGCCATGAGGCGCGGCTGGGGCCATGCATCCGCATCGATCAGCGCATGACGCTCCGCAGGGAGCACACGTGGAATATTCTCCAGCAGTCCCCCGCCGGTGATATGAGCCAGCCCCTTGATCCGCCGGTCACGCACTAGCGGCAGCAGGCTTTTCACATAGATGCGCGTGGGGGCCATCAACGTATCGATCAGCAGGCGATCCTGATCGAACAGGGCGGGGCGATCAAGCCGCCATCCCTTGTCGGCGGCGAGCCGGCGAACGAGCGAAAAGCCGTTGGAGTGGACGCCCGACGAGGCGATGCCGAGGATCACGTCTCCCACCGCGATTTCCCGCCCGGTGAGCACTTCGTCCCGCTCGACCGCGCCGACGCAGAACCCGGCGAGATCGTAATCGCCATCGGCATACATCCCCGGCATTTCCGCCGTCTCGCCACCGATCAGTGCGCATCCGGCGATTTTGCACCCTTCCGCGATCGAGGCGACGACCTGTTCCGCAACCCCGTTATCGAGCCGGCCGGTCGCGTAATAATCGAGGAAGAACAGCGGCTCCGCGCCCTGGACGATCAGGTCGTTCGCGCACATCGCGACCAGATCGATCCCGACGCCCTCGTGCCGCTCGTGCTCGATCGCAAGCTTCAGCTTGGTGCCGACGCCGTCATTGGCGGCCACGAGCAGAGGATCTCTGAACCCTGCGGCGCGCAAATCGAAGAAGCCGCCGAATCCGCCGAGATCCGCATCCGCCCCCGCCCGGCGCGTCGCGCGGGCGAGGGGGGCTATTGCGCGGACCAGGGCATTTCCGCCGGCGATCGAAACGCCGGCATCGGCGTAGGTATAAGACGTATTGCGACTATCTGTGGTCATATGCTGTGCGACTAGCCATATCTCGCTTGGATTTCCACGCTTGCTTCGCCAAAAGGCGGGCAAGATGCGTCTTCGCCCGATTTTCCTCGCTCCCGCCATCGGCGTGATACTGCTTGGCAGCGGGATCGGCATCGCGCAGATCGAAGGCGGCGATCGCGGCGTCGCGCCGATCGACAGTTCGTCGGATTTTGAAGTCAGCGGCGTGGCTGTCGATGTGTCCGCCAAGGATGCCGATGCCGCGCGCTATGGCGGCTGGCGGCTGGCGCAGCGCAAGGCGTGGGTGCAACTGTCGAAGCGTCTGGGCGCCGGTGGCGGTCTCATTGCGGACGGCACGCTCGATTCGCTCGTGTCCGGCATCGTTGTCGAGAACGAGCAGATCGGTCCGAACCGCTATATCGCGAAGCTGGGTGTGCTTTTCGATCGCGCGCGGGCGAGTGCTGCACTCGGCGTCAGCAATTATGTCAGCCGCTCCGCGCCGATGGTCGTGATCCCGGTGATGTGGACCGGCGGCACGGCGACAGTATTCGAACAGCGCACACCGTGGCAGGAGGCCTGGGCACGCTTCCGCACCGGCGGCAGCACGGTGGATTACATTCGCCCCGTCGGCAACGGCGCGGACCCGCTGCTGCTCAATTATGGACAGACGCAGCGGCCGGGGCGTGGCTGGTGGCGATCGGTGCTCGATCAATATGGCGGCAGCGATGTGCTGATGCCCACCGTCAGTCTTTCCCGCCAATGGCCGGGTGGCCCGATCATCGGGGTGTTTCAGGCGCGGGGAGGACCAGATAACCGGCTGTTCGGCCAGTTCGCGCTGCGCGTCGGCTCGCCAGCCGGGCTTGGGCAGCTGCTCGACGTCGGTGTGAAGCGGCTCGATGATCTTTATCAAACAGCGCTGAACAGCGGGGCGCTGCGGCGGGATCCCGGCCTTGCCTATGTCGCGCCGGTGGCGGCGACCGCCGAAACGGCGGCACCGGACGACTCGCAGCCGGTCGACGGCCTTACAGTGGGCGGTACGACGATCTCCGTGCAGTTCGATTCGCCAGGGGCGGCGGCGGTGAATGGCACTGAGGCGGCAATGCGCGGCGTGCCCGGGGTTTCAAGCGCGGCAACGTCCAGCCTGGCGCTCGGCGGTGTATCGGTGATGACGATAACCTATGGCGGCACCCCCGACGCCTTCCGTGCCGCGCTCCAATCCCGCGGCTGGCAGGTGTTGGGCAACGGCACCACGCTCCGCATCCGCCGCGCGCCCCAATTGCTCCCGCCGGACGTGGCGGCGGACAACGCGACCGCCGGATGAACCAGATCGCGCTGCCGCTGGAGTGGCCCGCCGATCCCCGCGACGAGGAGTTTCTGGTCACACCCTCGAACGCGCGTGCGGCACATATGGTGGAACATTGGGGCGCGTGGCCGGTGATGACCGCGCTGCTCACCGGCCCGAGGAAATCGGGGCGCAGCCTGCTTGCCCGCATCTTCGCCTCGAAAAGTGGCGGCGCGATCATCGACGACGCGGAAAAGCGCTCCGAAACCGAACTTTTCCACGAATGGAACCGCGCACAAGCCGAGCGCAAGCCGCTGCTGATCGTTGCGGATGCCCCGCCACCCGAGTGGCGGATCAAGCTCCCAGACCTGCGGTCGCGTCTGGGCGCCTCGCCGGTGGCCACGATCGGCGCGCCAGACGACGAGTTGATGCGGGTGCTGCTGGGGCGGCAGTTCCTGCGGCGCGGGCTGGATGCGCGACCCGATCTGATCGACTGGCTGGTAACGCGGATCGAGCGTAGTCATATTGCTGTCATGCGAACGGTGGATGCGCTGGACCAGGAGGTGCTGGAGCGCCGCAAGCGGCTGTCGATCCCGCTGGCGCGCACCACACTTGCCGCCGCCGCCCTTATCCCGCTCCCGACGACGGATTACGAATGACCCGCCCAGCCCATATCGCCGCCAGCATCCGCGAAGACGACGATCCGTTCGAGCCGAGCACGTCGGGGCGTTATTTCAATCGCGAGCTTTCGTGGCTGGCGTTCAACCGGCGCGTGCTGGAGGAGGCGTGCAATCCTGCGCATCCGTTGCTGGAACGGTTGCGGTTCCTGTCCATTTCCGGCTCGAACCTCGACGAGTTCTTCATGGTTCGCGTCGCCGGGCTGAAGGGGCAACAGATTCTGGAGGTGGAGGCGCGCTCCGCGGACGGGCTGACGCCGACCCAGCAGCTGAACGCAATCACCGCGGCGGCGGACAAACTGCTGATGGATCAGGAGACCGTATGGCGCGATATCCGCCATGCGCTGGCTGATACCGGTCTTCAGGTGCTGGGCTCGAGCCGGGTCGATGCGGTGCTCTCGGCGGAGGAGATCGCATGGCTGGAAACGCATTTCCGCGAGCAGCTTCTGCCGATCCTGACGCCGCAGGCGCTCGATCCTGCGCATCCCTTCCCGTTCATGCCCAACAAGGGCCTGGCGGTGATGTTCGATCTGATGCGGCTCTCCGACGACGAGCCGATCCGTGAACTGGTGATGCTTTCCGCGTCGATGCGTCGTTTCGTCAGGCTGCCGGGTGAGCAGGCGCGCTACGTGGCGATCGAATCGATCGTCAAGCGGTTCTCGCACGTGCTGTTCCCCGGTTATCGTGTGCTCGGCGCGGCGGAATTTCGCGTGCTGCGCGATAGCGATATCGAAATCGAGGAAGAGGCGGAGGATCTTGTCCGCTACTTCGCCAATGCGATCAAGCGGCGGCGGCGCGGGCGGGTCATCCGTCTGGAGCTGGAAACCGGGATGCCAGATGCGCTGGAAAACGCGCTGCGCGGTGAACTGGGCGAGGCCGGCGCGCTGATTACCGAGAGCGGATCGTTCCTGGGAATCGGGGATCTCGATCAGCTTTACGAAGAAGATCGGCCAGATCTGAAATTTCCGCCATTCACACCGCGCTTTCCCGAACGCATCCGCGAGTTCGGCGGCGATTGCTTCGCCGCAATCCGCTCGAAGGACATCATCGTCCACCACCCTTACGAGACGTTCGACGTGGTGCTGGCCTTTCTGAAACAGGCTGCGAACGACCCGGACGTGGTGGCGATCAAGCAGACGCTGTATCGCGCCGGCAAGCAGTCCGCGGTCATCAACGCGCTGATCGCCGCTGCGGAGGCGGGCAAGTCCGTGACGGCGGTGGTCGAATTGAAGGCGCGCTTCGACGAGGAGCAGAACATGCTGTGGGCCAGCGCGCTCGAGCGCGCCGGCGTGCAGGTGGTCTATGGCTTCATCGACTGGAAGACCCATGCCAAGATATCGATGGTGGTGCGGCGCGAGGGCGGGCAGTTCCGCACTTACTGTCATTTCGGCACCGGCAATTATCACCCGATCACCGCACGCATCTATACCGATCTCAGTTTCTTCACCGCCGATCCGCGCATCGGGCGCGATGCGGCGCAGGTGTTCAATTACATCACCGGCTATGTCGAGCCGCAAGGGATGGAGCTTCTCGTCATCTCCCCGCGCGGTCTGCGTGACCGGCTGATCGAACTGATCGACGCAGAGATCGCCTTCGCACGTGCAGGCAAGCCTGCGGCAATCTGGGCGAAGATGAATTCGGTGGTCGATCCTGCGATCATCGAGAAGCTCTACGAGGCGAGCGGGGCCGGGGTGGAGATCGATCTGGTCGTGCGCGGCATCTGCTGCCTGCGCCCGAAGG
The DNA here is from genome assembly GCF_005502745.1 of Sphingomonas sp. 3P27F8. Taxonomy (GTDB): domain Bacteria; phylum Pseudomonadota; class Alphaproteobacteria; order Sphingomonadales; family Sphingomonadaceae; genus Sphingomonas. Next base: position 122,847 of record NZ_SCNL01000002.1, on the reverse strand, counting down.
TGCCGGGAATGTCGGATAACATCCGGGTGAAATCGGTGATCGGGCGCTTCCTTGAGCACAGCCGCATCGCGTGTTTCGGCAATGGGGCGGCATTGCCCAACGATGGGGCGCATGTGCTGATCTCATCGGCAGACTGGATGCCGCGCAATTTCGATCGCCGGGTCGAATATATGTTGCCGCTCATCAACGAGACGGTTCACGATCAGGTGCTCGATCAGGTAATGGTGGCGAACCTTATCGATGACGAGCAAAGCTGGGAGCTGGAGCCGGACGGCAGCTACGTTCGCCTGAAGCCCGGTGACAAACCATTCAACCTCCACCGTTATTTCATGACCAACCCGTCGCTTTCCGGGCGCGGCGCGGCGCTCGCCGAGGGCGGCGAGGTGCCGACCCTTTCGCTCCGCCGGCAGGGCTGAGGAACCCCGGTGGCGGCGCCGCGCACGGCGATCATCGATATCGGATCGAACTCGATCCGACTCGTCGTCTATCAGGGGCCGGCGCGGCTGCCGGCGATCCTCTTCAATGAAAAAGTGCTCGCGGGGCTGGGAAGAAGCCTGGCGCAGACCGGCGCGATCGATGCGGAAGCGATGGCGGCGGCGGAGATCGCGCTTGCCCGTTTCGAGGCGCTGACCCGGGAGATGCGGTGCGACACGGTTCGCACCGTCGCAACGGCGGCTGCACGAGATGCCGCCAACGGCGACGACTTGCTGGCGATCGCGGCGCAACACGGCCTGACCGTGGAACTGCTTTCCGGGGAGCAAGAGGCGCGGGCGGCAGGGTATGGCGTGATTTCCGCGATACCCGGTGCGGATGGAATCGTCGGCGATCTTGGCGGCGGCAGCCTCGAGCTTGTCCGCGTCAGGGACGGGGCGATATTGCAGCACGCATCCTTCCCGCTCGGCGTGCTGCGTATCGCGGCACTCCGCGAAAAGGGCGGTCTGGACCGGAGGGTCGGAAAATTGCTGCGCGATGCCGGATGGGGCGGGGCGGGCAAGGGGTTGCCGCTGTATCTCGTCGGCGGATCATGGCGCGGGCTGGCGCGGCTCGACATGGACCGGACCCATTATCCGCTGCCGATCATCCACGAATATGCGATGACCGCGGAAACGGTGACGCGGCTGGGGCGCACGATATCGCATCTTGCAAAGGGACGGCTGAAGGCAGTGCCTGGCCTGTCCACCGGCCGGATCCCGACCTTGGGCGATGCGGCGGCGGTGCTGACCTCATTGCTCAAGCACCTGAAAAGCCGGGGCACGATCGTTTCAGCTTACGGCCTGCGCGAGGGATTGCTCTATGGCGCGCTGGATGAGCGGACGCGCGCGCAGGACCCCTTGGTGGTCGCAACGCGCGACGAGGGGCGGCGGGCGGGCCGCTTCCCCGAACATGGCGATCTGCTTTACGAATGGATCGCGCCGCCGTTCGCCGGTGAATCCGGCGCGGATGCGCGGCTGCGCCATGCCGCCTGCCAGCTTGCCGATGTGGGCTGGCGCGCGAACCCGGAATTCCGCGCCGAGCGCGGAATGGAGATCGCCCTTCACGGCAATTGGGTCGGCGTCGATGCGCGCGGCCGTGCGATGATTGCGCAGGCGCTGTGGACCGGGCTTGGCGGGAGCACCGCGAGCGCGCCGCCACTGCCGCTGCTGGCCAGCGATCTCGATCTGCGACGCGCGGTTGGCTGGGGGCTTGCGATGCGGCTCGGCCAGCGGTTGTCCGGTGGGCTGGCGGGGCCATTGCAGCGCTCGCATCTGTCAATCGATGCCAAAACGCTCACGCTTGATCTGAATTCCGAGGATCAGGGCCTTTATGGCGAAGCGGTCGAGAAGCGGCACAATGCGCTGGCGGCGGCGCTGGGCCGCGCGCCGATCGTCACCGCGTGAAGATTGTCATCCGCAGTTGAGGCTGCGGATGATGTTGCGCTCGCCAACGTTGATGTTCAGCCGGTCCGCCCGAAAGTCCATTGTCGCCGCCTGACCGGGATAGAGCACGCGAACGCTACGGGCGCCGGCGGCGCGTTGTGCCTGGCGGACGAGCGCAGGGCGGAACGGGGCACCGACGAAGCGCTGCGCCGGGCCGGCGCGACATTCGCGTACCGGCCCCGGCATCCCGGGGCGGTCATCGACGCAGCCGGCGAGCGCAATCAGCGGCAGCGCGGCGAAAAGGGCCTTGGTCATGCGGCAGTCCCCTCTGTTCGTGTCATCTTGAGCTTGCCACTCTGGACCGCGAAGCCGAGCCTTCCCTCGACCAGATCGAGTGCGTCACGCCCGAACTGATCATAGCGCCAGCCGGTGAGAATCGCGAGGCCTTCACGCTGCCCGGCCGCCAGCGCCTCCAACTCTTCGCCGCGCGCGAGCAAGCGCGGCGCGACATCGATATCGCGCGCGCGAATCTTCAGCAGCAGTTTCAACAGATCGGCGACCAGCGAGCCTTCCTTGCCCAGCCCCGGCTTGCGATCGTCGCGCGGCGGCATCTCGCTGGCGGGCATCGGCGCAGCCTCGGCGATCGCGGTCATGAGGCGCTTGCCGATATCGTTCGAGGCCCAGGTTGCGGAAAGCCCGCGGACCTTCGACAGGTCGGCCTGTTTCTTCGGCGGATGGCCGGCGAGATCGGCCAGCGTTTCATCCTTCACGATGCGGCCGCGCGGCAGATCCTTGCTGCGGGCTTCCAGCTCGCGCCATTTGGCGATCGCCTTCAGCCGCCCCAGCACATCGGGCTTGCGACCGGATATCCGCACGCGCTTCCACGAAAGCTCGGGATCGTTCGCGTAGTTCGCCGGATCGGCGAGCCGCTCCATCTCCTGATCCAGCCACGCGCCACGCCCGGTCTTTTTCAGGCGTTCGAGCATCTTGGGGAAGATGTTCGAAAGGTGTGTCACGTCGCCGATCGCATAATCCACCTGCCGCTGATCGAGCGGGCGGCGCGACCAATCGGTGAAGCGCGCGCCCTTGTCGATCTGGATACCGAGCCAGCTATCAACCAGGTTCGAATAGCCGATCTGCTCCCCCTGACCGAGCGCCATCGCCGCCACCTGTGTGTCGAACAGCGGATAAGGAGTCTTGCCGGTCAGGTTGTAGATGATCTCGATATCCTGGCCGCCGGCGTGGAATACCTTCAGGACTTCCTCATTATCGACCAGCAGATCCAGCAACGGCGCCATATCGAGCCCCGGCGCCTTTGGATCAATGGCCGCTGCCTCTTCGGTATCGGCGATCTGGATCAGGCACAGCTCGGGCCAGTAGGTGCTTTCGCGCATGAATTCGGTATCGACGCAGATGAAGGGGGCGTCTGCGAGGCGCGCGCACAGATTGGCGAGCGTCGCATTGTCGGTGATCAGCGGGTGAACATGCATAAGCCGCCGCCCATAGCCCCACGCGCGCGCCTTGACAAAGCGTGGATGGAAGGGGAGGGCGCGGGCTTTCATTTACCCGCCATTCCGGCGGCCCCCGTTCCGACGGGGTGATGCCAGTCAGAGATCACAAGATGCACGCCTACCGCACCCATAATTGCGCCGCGCTGACCGCCGCGAATGTCGGCGACGCCGTTCGCCTTTCGGGCTGGGTTCATCGCAAGCGCGACCATGGCGGCGTATTGTTCGTCGATCTGCGCGACCATTACGGGCTGACCCAGATCGTGGCGGACAGCGATTCGCCCGCGCTGCCGGTGCTGGAATCGCTGCGCACCGAATCGGTCGTCACGATCGACGGCAATGTGAAGAAGCGTTCCGACGCGACGATCAATCCCAACCTCGCCACCGGTGAGATCGAGGTATTCGCAACCGCCGTGACCGTCCAGTCGGTGGCACAGGAACTGCCGATGCCGGTCGCGGGAGAGGCGGAATATCCGGAAGATATCCGCCTGCGCTATCGCTTCCTCGATCTGCGGCGCGAAAAGCTGCACGCCAATATCATGCTGCGGTCAGCGGTGATCGCCTCGATCCGCAAGCGGATGATCGACCAGGGCTTCACCGAGTTCCAGACGCCGATCCTGACCGCTTCCAGCCCCGAAGGCGCGCGCGACTATCTCGTTCCCAGCCGTGTGCACCCCGGCAAATTCTATGCGCTGCCGCAGGCCCCGCAGATGTTCAAGCAACTCCTGATGGTTGCCGGCTTCGATCGCTATTTCCAGATCGCGCCCTGCTTCCGCGACGAGGACGCGCGCGCCGATCGCTCGCCGGGAGAGTTCTATCAGCTCGATTTCGAGATGAGCTATGTCACGCAGGAAGACGTGTTCGCCGCGATCGAGCCAGTATTGCACGGCGTATTCACCGAATTCGCGGACTGGCAGGGCAAAGGGCGCACCGTCAGTGCCCTGCCGTTCCGCCAGATACCGTATCGCGAGTCGATGCTGAAATACGGCAACGACAAGCCGGACCTGCGCAACCCGATCCTGATTTCCGATGTCTCCGCGCATTTCGCCGGGTCCGGCTTCGGCCGCTTCGCCGCGATCGTCGAGGCCGGTGATGTAGTCCGCGCTATCCCCGCGCCGAAAACGGCGGAGAAATCGCGCAAGTTCTTCGACGATATGAATGCCTGGGCGCAGGCGGAAGGGTTCGCGGGGCTCGGCTATGCGACGCGCAAGGGCGGCGAATGGGGCGGCCCGATCGCGAAGAACCATGGCGAGGACAAAATGTCCGCGCTGGCCGACGAACTCGGGCTCGGCCCGGACGACGGCATCTTTTTCGCCGCTGGCAAGGAAGGACAGGCAGCGAAGCTCGCCGGCCTCGCCCGCACGCGCGTGGGCGAACAACTCGGCCTGATCGACGAAAGCCGCTTCGAATTCTGCTGGATCGTCGATTTCCCGATGTTCGAATATGACGAGGACAACAAGAAGATTGATTTCAGCCACAACCCGTTCAGCATGCCGCAGGGCGAACTGGACGCGCTGGAGACCAAAGACCCGCTCGATATCCTCGCCTATCAATATGACATCGTTTGCAACGGCGTAGAGCTGTCTTCCGGCGCGATCCGAAATCACCGGCCCGAAATCATGTACAAGGCGTTCGAGATTGCCGGGTATAGCCGCGAGGACGTCGATACGAACTTTGCGGGGATGATAAACGCGTTCAAATACGGCGCGCCGCCGCACGGCGGCTCCGCGCCCGGCATCGATCGCATCGTGATGCTGCTCGCCGATCAGCCCAACATCCGCGAGGTGATCGTCTTCCCGATGACGCAGAAGGCGGAAGACCTGATGATGGGGGCGCCCAGCTTCGTTTCGGCCAAGCAGCTTCGCGAACTCAATCTTCGCTCCACCGCCGATATCGCCAATGTGGACAAGGCGGTGGCACCGGGCGCCGGATGAGATCATGTCTGGCGTCAGGCGCGCTTTCACGGCAGGCTGGCGCAATGATCGATCTTGCCGATTATGAGAAGGGAAAACCCTACCGGGGTAATTACCGTCGCGATCTCGCCAAGCTGCAGCAGCGGCTGAGGAAGATACTGGTCGCCCATATCGAGCATGCGCGCCCCGCAGTCGTGATGCTGGAGGGCTGGGATGCGGCGGGGAAGGGCGGTATCATCCAGCGGCTCGTGAGCACCTGGGATCCCCGTCATTTCGAGGTCTATCCGATCTCAGCACCGACGCCAGAGGAAAAGGCGCATCCCTTCCTCTGGCGCTTTCGCAACAAACTGCCCGCACCGGGCGACGTCACGGTATTTGATCGCAGCTGGTACGGGCGCGTGCTGGTGGAGCGGGTCGAGGGCTTTGCGACCCGCGCGGAATGGAAACGCAGTTACGGCCAGATCAACGATTTCGAGACGCGGCTAGTCGATTCGGGCACGACGCTGGTGAAGCTGTTTGTCCATGTCGGGCAAAAGGAGCAGGACAAGCGCCTGCGCGAACGCATCGATGATCCCTGGAAACGCTGGAAAACCGGGTTGGAGGATTATCGCAACCGCGCCAAGCGCGCCGACTATCTGGAGGCGATGCACGAGATGTTCGAGCGCACCGATACCGGCGCCGCCCCGTGGCATGTGATCGACTGCAACCACAAGAAGGCTGGCCGGATAGCGGCGCTCACGGTGGTGGCGGACGTTTTGTCCGCCAACGTGCCGATGGATCCGCCCACGCTCGACCCGGAACTGGCCCGCATCGCGCACGAGGCGCTGGACGGGTAAACGGGCTGCCTCTCGCCGGGTCAGGCGGGCGCGAACTCGCCGTCCGCGCCCATGACCCACAGCACGCCGCCACGGATCGAGAACCATGCGCCGCGCAACGCAAGCTGCCCCGCGGCTTCCGCCTCGCGCACGCAAGGGAAACTGCGCAGGTTGGCGATGCTGACCCGTACGGTTTCAAGCTCAAGCTGGTGTGCGGCTTCCTCACCGTCTCCATATTGCGCGGCGACGCGATCCCGCGCTTCGTCCAGCATGTCGATCCAGCGCGCGATGAAGCCGCCTTCGCCCGGCTTCGCCTCTTCGAAGCGGCGGGTAAGCGACGCATGGACGCCCCCGCATGATCCGTGGCCCATGACGACCACTTCCTGCACCTTGAGCTGCGTCACCGCGAATTCCAGCGCGGCCGATACGCCGTGGCGACCGCCACCCAACTCGAACGGCGGCACGAGGTTTGCGACATTGCGCACGACGAAGATTTCGCCCGGGGACACGTCGAAAACGGTCGCCGGATCGGTGCGGCTGTCCGAACAGGCTATCACCATCACCTTGGGGCTCTGCCCCTCCGACAATTCGGCCCAGCGCTCGCGCTGTTCGATCCAGCCATGTTCGCGGAAACGCCGATATCCGGCGACGAGATCGGTAAAGTCGGTCATGACGCCGCTCTTAGCGCGTTGTCTCGCCCGTGTGCAGACGCTATCTGCGCTGTCATGAACGAGATGTCCCCCGTCACTGCGCCGCGCACCCGCAAGCCTGACTGGATCCGTGTGAAGGCGCCGACCTCGACCGGCTTCGCCGAGACCAGGCAACTCATGCGTCGCCTCAACCTGGCGACCGTATGCGAGGAAGCGGCCTGCCCGAACATCGGGGAATGCTGGACGAAGAAACACGCGACGGTGATGATCCTCGGCGATACGTGCACCCGCGCCTGCGCCTTCTGCAACGTCAAGACGGGTATGCCGCGGGCGGTCGATCCGCTCGAGCCGGAGCATGTCGCGGTCGCGGCGGCGGAGCTGGGGCTGGAGCATATCGTCATCACCTCGGTCGATCGCGACGATCTGCCGGATGGCGGCGCGTCGCAGTTCGTGAAGGTGATCGAGGCGCTGCGCCGCAACACGCCGAACACGACGATCGAGATTCTGACACCCGATTTCCGCAACAAAGCGGATCGCGCGGTCGAGTCCATCGTGGCGGCGCGGCCCGACGTGTATAATCACAACCTTGAAACCGTGCCGCGGCTTTACCCCACGATCCGGCCCGGCGCCCGCTATTACGCTTCGCTGCGGCTGTTGGAGAGCGTGAAGCGGCACGATCCGTCGATTTTCACGAAATCCGGCGTGATGGTGGGCCTCGGCGAAGAGCGGCTGGAAGTGCATCAGGTGATGGATGACATGCGCTCCGCCGACATCGATTTCCTGACGATGGGGCAATATCTCCAGCCGACGCCGCGCCACGCGAAGGTCGCAGATTTCGTCACGCCCAAGGCGTTCGATGCTTATGCCGCAATCGCCCGGGCCAAGGGCTTCCTGCTGGTAGCCGCTTCGCCGCTGACCCGATCCAGCTACCACGCCGGTGACGATTTCGCGAAGATGAAGGCGGCGCGAGAGGCGCAGTTTGCCAAAGCATAAGGAAACGCGCCGGCTGCCCTATACGAGCGAGCAGATGTTCGATCTGGTCGCCGATGTGGCCCGGTATGCGGAATTCCTGCCGTGGGTGATCGCGATGCGCGTGCGCAGCGATAGCGCGGAGGAGACGATCGCCGACATGATCGTCGGCTTCAAAGGGCTGCGCGAAACGTTTACCTCGCGCGTTGTGAAGCAGCGGCCAGGCAAATTGCATGTCGATTACGTCGACGGTCCACTCAAGTTCTTGCACAATGACTGGACGTTCCGACCCGACGGCGACGGGTGCTTCGTGGATTTTTCGGTAGACTTCGCGTTCAAGAACCGGGTGTTCGAAATGATGGCAGGTCAGGTCTTCGCGGCGGCACTGCGCCGGATGATCGGCGCGTTCGAGGATCGCGCCAGGGCGCTTTACGGCCCTGGAGCGTCGCCTGAGACCGGCATTAACAGATCGAGCGCGCACAACGCGGCCTGAAGCCGGATACCGCTACGGCCGATATCGCCGAACAGGTGCTTGTCCGCCACCACATCTGCCGGATCGCCGACCCGCTCCGCACGCGCAAAGACGACCGTCCCGACCGGCTTCTTTTCCGATCCGCCCCCGGGGCCGGCGATGCCTGTTATGGCGACAGCAACATCGGCATGCGTCACTTCCAGCGCGCCCTGCGCCATGCTCCACGCGACCGCGATCGATACCGCGCCGAACGTATCGATCACGTCGTTGCTGACGTGCAGCAGGGCGTGCTTGGCCTCGTTCGAATAAGTGACGAGGCTTGCCTCCAGCACATCGGACGAGCCGGGAATTTCGGTCAGCGCGGCGGCGACGAGCCCGCCGGTGCAGCTTTCCGCCACGGCGATGCGGCGGCCTGCCGCGCGATTGGCCTCGATCACCCGCGCTGCGGCCTCAACGAGTTCGGCTGGGAGGAAGCTGTCCGTCATTGTGATGAGGCCGCGCATACGGGAAGGTCGGGAACGGCGGCAACCTGCTTCCCGCGCGCCTTGCGGGTCTTGAGATATTGCAGCGTCGCCACGATGATCCCGGCGGTATTACGCGCGGGCAGCGGCTCGAGCAGAGTCACCAGCCGATCGATCGTGGGGCAGTCCGCGGACTGGACGTGACCGACAATCTGCGGCGCAAAGATCGAGGTTAGCAGCGGCCGCGCATAATCGGATTGGAGCAACAGATCGACCGCCGGGTCGCTCAGCTTGACGATCGCCGCACGAGCAGCGGGCCATGCCGAGTCGGCGGCGCTCTCATACCGGGCGAGAAACGCGCTCGTGGGCCTGCGAACAAGGCTGGCGGCGGGAAGGGCGGTGCAGACCCGGCCGGTTTCACGGATGATATCCGGCATCGCAACGAGCGCTATCGCTTCGGCGTCGGCTGCTGACAGGCATGGCGTCTGTGCCGCTGCGATACCCGGCAGCGTGGCGAGCGCCAGCGAGGCGGCGATACGGGCGATCATAAGGTCGTCGCCGGCAGGGACGCGGTGACGATCGCCTGAGCCGCGATACCCTCGCCCCGACCGGCGAAGCCCAGGCGTTCTGTGGTAGTTGCCTTCACGCTGACCCGATCGATCGACAGCGCGAGAAGTTCCGCGACACGTGCGCGGATCGCGTCCCGATGCGGGCCGATCTTCGGGGCCTCGCAGATCAGCGTGAGATCGACGAATGTCATCCGGCCGCCCCGGGCCGCAAGCAGCGATAGGGCGTGGCGCAGGAACTGCCCCGATTCGGCCCCGCGCCATTGCGGATCGCTCGGCGGGAAATGCATGCCGATATCGCCCGCCGCGATCGTTCCGAGCAGCGCATCGGTGATGGCGTGGAGCGCAACGTCGGCGTCGCTGTGCCCTGAAAGGCCCTGATGATGCGGGATCAGCACGCCGCCGAGCCAGAGCTCCTCACCATCTTCGAGCCGGTGAACATCGAACCCCAGCGCAGAGCGGGTTTCCACGCCCGTCCGCCCTTCCACCGCCGCGATATCGCCCGGATAGGTGATCTTTTCCAGCATCCGATCGCCCTGCACCAACGCCACCGATCCGCCAAGCGCACGGACCATCTGGGCGTCGTCGGTGGCCTCCCCGCCGCTCCACCGGCGGTGCGCTTCCGCGAGACGATCGAAGCGGAATGCCTGTGGCGTTTGTACGCGGTGCAGCGACTCGCGGGATACCGTGCGGCCGTCGTCGTGCACAAGCGTATCGGCAAGCGGCAGGACGGGCACGGCGCCGTCGTTCGAATCCAGCGCGGCGAGCACCCGATCGATAACCGCAGCGGGAAGGAACGGGCGCGCCGCGTCATGGACCAGCACGCGATCGGCTCCGGCGAGCGCGGCGATCCCGGCCGCAACCGATTCGCGCCGCGTCGCGGCGCCTGTCACGAAGCGCGCGTCGTGGAGTGCTTCCGTCAAAAGCGATTCCTGTCCCTCGCCAATCACCACCAGCACCTCGTCTATGCACGGATGGCTCCTGAGCGCATCATAACCCCAGGCGAGCATCGGACGACCGCGGATCGGCAAATATTGCTTGGGAAGCGTCGTGCCCGCCCGTTCTCCACGGCCGGCAGCCACGATGATTGCAACGGTCCTCATGGCGCGGCGCCTTAGGCCTGTCGAACGCGCCGGGCAATGGATGGTGGTGCCGGAGAAAATCCGGGGCGGCCAGACAGGGGGGAACGGCCGCCCCGTAGTTCAGGGAACAGCCGGGAAAAGGGAGGGCCCGGCCATGTCGACGCCGAGGGGACGTCGTCGACGTTCCTAGCGCTAGAGGTGACATGTTGCGGGAATGTGTCCGCGGCGAACGATCGTGTTTCCGCCGCGAAATGTTGACGCGGGCTGGGGCAATGCGGAAGGAAGATGACATGACATCGGCCGCATCCACCCGCCGCATCCTGATCGCCAGCCTAGTGGGCACGACGGTCGAATTCTATGATTTCTATATTTATGCGACGGCCGCCGCGCTGGTTTTCGGCCCGCTGTTCTTTCCGGCGGAAAGCGCATCGGTACAACTGCTTTCCTCCTATGCCAGCCTCGCCGTTGCCTTTGTCGCACGGCCGGTCGGGGCATGGGTATTCGGGCACTACGGCGACCGGATCGGGCGGAAATCGACGCTTGTCGCCTCGCTGATGCTGATGGGCGGTTCGACGCTCGCGATCGCATTCCTTCCCACCTTCGCGACGATCGGATGGTGGGCGCCGATTTTGCTGTGCTTTTTGCGGTTCGGGCAGGGCTTTGGGCTGGGCGGCGAATGGGGCGGTGCGGCGCTGCTCGCTGTCGAGAATGCTCCGCCAGGATGGCGCGGGCGTTACGGCATGGTGCCGCAACTCGGCGCGCCGATCGGTTTTATCGCGGCGAATGGGCTGTTTCTGGTGCTCGGGCTGACGATGACGGCAGAGGACTTCATGGCATGGGGCTGGCGCGTGCCGTTCCTGCTCTCGATCGTGCTGGTCGGGCTTGGCCTGTGGGTGCGGCTGCGGATCGCGGAGACGCCGGCGTTTGCGAAAGTGCTGGAGGAAGGCGCGCCACCCGCCGTGCCGATGGGCGAACTGCTGCGCAATCACTGGCGGCCAGCGCTCGGCGGCACGTTTGGAGCGATCGCCTGTTTCGCGGTCTATTATATCGCGACGGCGTTTGCGCTCGGCTACGCGACCACGACACTCGGGATCGATCGCCAGACGTTCCTGGCGCTCCAGCTTGGCGCTATCCTGTTCATGGCGGTCGGCATCGTCCTGTCGGGTATCTGGGCTGACCGCACCTCGCCCGCGAACGTGCTGATCTGGGGATGTATCGGTGCGATCGTCGCGGGGTTCGTGCTGGTGCCCGGTCTCGGCTCAGGCACGCTGCCGACCATCTTCAGCGCGCTGTCGTTCGCGCTGCTGGTGATGGGCTTCGTCTATGGTCCGCTGGGTGCGTGGCTGCCGGGGCTTTTTCCGGCGCGGGTGCGCTATACCGGCGTCAGCCTTGCCTTCAACATGGCGGGGATCATCGGAGGAGGGCTGACGCCCGTGGTGGCGCAATGGCTTTCGCAGCGCGGCGGCGGGATCGCTTCGGTCGGTCTGTATCTCGCCGTGGCGGCGCTGCTCAGCCTGATCGCGCTGATTGCGTTGCGGCCGCGGCGCGGGGTGCTGCCGATGGTGGTCGAGGGTCCCTAGGCCAGGCGCAGGAGCGTCAGCCGCGCGCGCCCGTGCCTGCGATCCGCGTCGATCGTGAATCCGGTCACGTCGACCGGCTCGTTGTGCGCGGTCTCGATGCTCACCCAAGTCGCCGGTCCGATCCAGCCGAGCCGCGCCAGCCGGTCCAGCGCGACATTCCCAGCGCCGGTGGCATAGGGCGGGTCCATCATCACGACGTCCAGTGGCTGGTTCGACAGCGCGAGCGACAGAACGGAGGTAGCGCGTACTTCCGCGCCGGTCGCACCCATCTTGGCGATATTGGTGCGCAAGGCGTCCAGGGCGGGCTTGTCCTGCTCGACAAACACGCAACGTTCGGCGCCGCGTGACAGCGCTTCGAGGCCGAGCGCGCCTGATCCCGCGAACAGATCCGCCACCGCGAGCCCCTCGAAACTGCCAACGCGACTGGCGAGCATCGAGAACAATGCCTCACGCGTGCGATCGGCGGTCGGGCGGGTGGTGTCGCCCTTCGGCGCGACGAGCGGGCGTCCGCGCCACTGACCGGCGATGATCCTCATTTGCGTGGCTTTCCAGGCCCAGGCCGCGGCTTCGGCCTGGCCCAGCCGGCCTTGCGCTGCGGCGGCCGCGCAGGACGCGCGGCGGGCGTGGCGCCGGGCGGACTGCCGGGACGCGGCTTGCCGTCGGTCGCGGGCGCCGGTGCGGTAGCTGTTGAAACCGGGCGAGCGGGGCGCGGTCCGCCGGCGTCTGTCTTTCGTCGTGGGCGCGACGCGGGTGAGGAGGCGGATGCGGTCACGGCGATCGCGCCAAGCTGCAGCCCCTTGCGCTCGAGCGATTGGCGAAAGGCGACCAGATCGTTCTGTCGTATCTCACCGATCGCCCCGACCGGAAGGTCCGCCAGCACGAATGGGCCGTATCGAATGCGGATCAGGCGATTCACCTCCAGCCCGAGATGTTCGAGAACGCGGCGGACCTCGCGGTTCTTCCCTTCGGTAAGGATCATCTCGATCCACAGATTGGCACCGGTGCGACGCTCGATATTGGCATCGATCGAGCCATAGCGGATGCCATCGATCTCTACGCCCTCGATCAGCGATTCGAGCTGTTGCTGCGAAACCTGGCCGAAAGCGCGCGCCCGATAGGCGCGCTCAACGCCGGTAGCGGGTAACTCAAGCTGGCGCTTCAATCCGCCGTCGTTGGTCATCAGCAGCAGGCCCTCGGTATTATAATCGAGGCGACCGACCGGGACCAGGCGTGGAAGATCGCGTGGCAGACGGTCGTAGATCGTCGGCCGCCCGCGCGGATCGCGCTCGGTTGTGAGCACGCCCGATGGCTTGTGAAAGATGAAGAGACGGGGCGGCGGCGTTTCCGCCACCGGCTCGCCATCGACCGTCACGCCGTGAAGCGATGTGAGCAACGTTGCGGCGGTCGTGAGAGCCACGCCGTCCTTTGCGACGCGCCCCTCGGCGATCATCCGCTCCACCTCGCGGCGGGAGGCTATTCCGGCGCGCGCCAGGAGCTTTGCGATGCGGTGAGTGGGGCGCTGGTCTGAAGAACGGCTCGGCATGACGCGGCTGATACATTGCTTGCGTTGCGTGCGCGAAAAAATTTGCGTCGAATGTGAAATCGCCGCGTTAAGGCGAGAGGGCACAGCAGGCGGCATGATACACACGATGTTGTTCGGGCGTAAAAAGCGGCGGATCACGCGCCTTCTGCTGGTCGAGGACGAGCCGCTCGTCGCTTTCGACGCAGAGCATCTGCTAATCGATGAAGGGTATGAGATCGTCGCCACTGTCGATTCCGTCGGGCAGGCCGTGGCGATCATCGACCGCGAGAACGAGATCGATCTGGTGCTCGTCGATGTAGAGCTGGCGGACGGGAGCGGCCTGGATGTAGCGCGAGCCGCGAACGCGCGCGGCGTACAGGTGCTGTTCGTAACGGGTAATCTGCCCGCGGAAGCGCAAACCCTGGCGGCGGGCTGCCTCGCCAAGCCGTTTGCGCAGCGCGATCTGCTGGCGGCGATCCGCGCGATCGAGGCGCTGCTTGATGGTGCAGCGCCACGTCGGCTTCCGAATGGGCTTCGGCTCTTCGCTTCCGCCGCCTGAGACTAGCGAAAGACGGGGCGACCTTCATCGGCAAATGCGGCGGCAACCGCGGCGGCGCTGGCCAGCACGCTATCGGGACGACGAACACCGATCAGATCCGCGAGCAACAGGGCGGCCGTCTCCGGCGCGGTTTCGACCCGCGCGATAATCGTGAGCAGACTCGACTCGGCGATCGTCATCCGCGCGCAACAGCAAGGTGCGATCGCGATCGGCAGGGCAGCGTTTCCCGCCAGATCGGCCATCAGTGCGCGCAGCAACGTGAGCGGCCGGCGAAAGCGCTCCCGAAACAGCGTGAAGATCGCATGGGCGGCACGCGCGTCTGAAAGGCCATGCGCTCCCATCCGCCTGATCGCGAACAAGAGCGTGCGTGCATTCGCGCAAGGGGGCAGCGGATAGGGAAGCGCTGCCGAAGCTAGGGCGGTTGAAGGCAGGGACATATGGAGCGATTCCTCTCGCTCGCGATCCTGATATTTCCGCTACTGCAAGTCAATCGCAATTAAATCGATCAGTTCGGCAATTCGTCGTTTGCCGCCAGAACTTCACCGGCGAGATAGAGCGAACCGGCTATCAATACGGATTCACCGATACCCGATTGTGCCAGAAGCTCGACCGCATCGATTACGCTCGCCGCTATCCCCGCAGAGGCTGCGCCATATCGTTCTGCTATGCTGACCAAAGTGGCAGGCTGGTGACAGGCGTGGCCGGGTACGGGGATCGCAATCACGTGGCAGTCGGCCCGGTTGCCGATCAAATGGCTGAGCACGCCCTCCGCATCCTTGTTCGCAAGCATGCCGATGATGATGGTGGTCGGCGCGTCGGGACCCCACGATCCGGCGATCGCGGCGGCGGCGGATGGGTTGTGCGCGCCATCAAGCCACACGCCGTGGCGGCGCTGATTAGGTTGCAGACGATCGACCAGCGGGCCGTTGCCCAGCCGCTGCATCCGGGCTGGCCAGCCGGCGCCAGCAATACCGGCCGCGATGGCGGGGGTGTCAATCGTGAACAGGTGCTGGTGTCGCAGCATGGCGACCGCGAGGCCCGCGTTTGCCGATTGATAGGCCCCGACCAAGGCGGGTTGCGGAAGCGTGATGTCGCCGTTGCTATCACGATAGCGAAGCGTATCCCGTTCTTCCCTGATCTCCCATGCCACCCCGCGCGCGATAATCGGTGCGCGGCGTTCCTCAGCGACCGCCGCAATGCTCGCAGCCACGGACGGCGGATAATGCTGCGTTACGAGCGGCACGTTCGCTTTGGCGATTCCCGCTTTTTCGAAACCGATACGGTCAAGCGGCGCGGGAGGGGTGCCCTCTTCGGGCACAAGCAGGAAGGCTTCATGATCTATGCCGAGAGCCGCGATGCCGCAGACGAGCGGCGCCGGGATCACGTTGGTCGCGTCCAGGCGACCGCCCAGCCCGACTTCGATCACACAGACGTCCGCAGGAATGCGGGCGAAAGCAAGAAAAGCGGCGGCGGTAGTCACCTCGAAGAAGCTGGCGCCGAGATTTCCGCCGGCGTCCAGCACCTCCGCCAGCAGCCAGGCGAGCGCGGCGTCGTCAATCAACTGCCCCGCAAGCCGGATACGCTCGTTGAAGCGAACGAGGTGCGGGCTTGTATAGGCATGCACCTGCAAGCCCGAGGCCTCGAGCGCCGCCCGCAAGAAGGCGCAGGTCGATCCCTTGCCGTTGGTGCCGGCGACATGGAAAACCGGCGGCAAGCGCAAATGCGGATTGCCGATGCGATCCAGCAGCCGGGTGATCCGCTCCAGCCCGAGCACGTCCGCGCCAGGCGATAACGACCACAGGCGATCAAGCTGCGCCTGCACCGCCGGATCGGCCGAAATCGCATGATCGGCCATGACCGCGTTTCAGGCGGCGGCGCGCCGGTGGCAAAGATATGAAATGACGGTGGCCAGTTGTTCGCGCAGATGCTTGCGATGCACGACCATGTCGATCATGCCATGCTCGAGATAATATTCCGACGTCTGGAAATCGTCCGGGAGCTTCTCGCGGATGGTATTCTCGATCACGCGGCGACCGGTGAACGCCAGCGTCGCCTTGGGCTCGGCGATGTGGATGTCGCCCAGCATCGCGTAAGCGGCCATCACCCCGCCGGAGGTGGGATCGGTCAGTACGACGATATAGGGCAGGCCCGCGTCGTGCAGCATCTGGATCGCCACTGTCGAGCGCGGCATCTGCATCAGGCTGAGAATGCCTTCCTGCATCCGCGCGCCGCCCGATGCGGTGAAAACGATATAGGGCGCCTTGTCCGCAATCGCCGCCTCGACGCCCTGGATGAATGCCTCGCCCACGGCCTGGCCCATCGATCCGCCCATGAACGCGAAATCCTGCACGCCGATCACGACACGATGGTCTTCGATTGTGCCGCGAGCGTTGATGAAGGCGTCACTCTCGCCGGTGCTGGCGCGGGCTGCCTTCAGGCGATCGACGTAACGCTTGGAATCACGGAACTTCAATGGGTCTTCCGGGGTGCGCGGTGCATTGAGTTCGACGCAGCTCCCCTCATCAAGCAATTGCGCGAAGCGCTCCTTGGGGCCGATCCGCTCGTGATGATCGCATTTCGGGCAGACATAGAGGTTTTCCTCCATCTCCCGCGTGAAGACCATCTGCCCACAACCCTTGCACTTGTGCCATAGATTGTCGGGCGTGTCCTTTTTCGTGATGACCGAAGACAGCGCGTTGCGGACGCTCGAAAGCCAGCTCATTTCGTTTCCTTGCGGGCGGCGCGGATCGCGTCGCTCAACGTGCGTATATATGTGGTTATGGCTGCTGGCGCATCCACACCGTGTCTGCCCACCAGTTCGACGATCGCGGAGCCGACCACCACTCCATCGGCGACTCGCGCGATCGCCCCCGCCTGTTCGGGCGTACGGACACCGAAGCCGACCGCTACGGGAAGATCGGTGGCTGCCTTGAGGCGCGCGACCGCTTCCTCGATCGAGGCCTGCGCGGCTTGCTGCAAGCCGGTGATCCCGGCAACCGACACATAATAGAGAAAGCCGCCCGCGCCCGCCAGAACGGCCGGCAGGCGCGCCGCGTCGGTGGTCGGCGTGGCAAGCCGGATGAAATCTACGCCTGCTGTTCGCAACGCCGGGCCGATCGCGTCATCCTCCTCGGACGGCACATCGACGCAGATCACGCCATCCACCCCGGCGTCGGTCGCAGCGGCGGCGAACCAGTCCGCGCCGCGCCGCAGCATCGGATTGGCATAGCCCATCAGCACGAGCGGCACATCCGGGTGCCGCACGCGGAATGCGCGGGCGATATCCAGGATCGCGGCGGTCGTCGTTCCGGCGGCGAGACTGCGCAGGTTGGCGGCCTGGATCGCCGGACCATCGGCCATCGGATCGGTGAAGGGCATGCCGAGCTCGATCACGTCCGCGCCCCCGGCGACGAGCGCGTCGAGGATCGCACCGGTGGCGCCCGGCGTCGGATCGCCGGCCGTCACGAAGCAGATCAGGGCAGCGCGATCGGCCGTGAACGCACTGGCGAACCGGCTCATATCTTCACTCCCAGCGCCTCTGCGACGGTAAAGATGTCCTTGTCACCACGACCGCACAAATTGGCGAGTATGATTTGATCGGGCCGCATCGTGCGCGCCTCCCGCGCGACGGCGGCGATCGCGTGGCTTGGCTCAAGCGCGGGAATGATCCCCTCGGTCCGGCAGAGCAGCTGGAACGCGTCGAGCGCCTCCGTATCGGTTACGCTCTCATAACGGACCCGCCCGATATCCTTTAGCCACGAATGCTCCGGACCTATCCCCGGATAATCGAGCCCCGCCGAGATCGAGTGCGCTTCGGCGATCTGGCCATCCTCGTCCTGCAGCAGATAGGTCTTGTTACCGTGTAGAATTCCCGGGGAGCCGCCCGCCAGGCTGGCGGCATGCCGCAGGTCCAGCCCCTCGCCGGCCGCCTCGATACCGAGCATCTGGACTTCGGAATCGTCGAGAAAGGGATGGAACAGCCCGATCGCGTTCGATCCACCCCCGATCGCGGCGACCAGCAGATCTGGCAGCCGGCCGGTTCGATCGAGCATCTGCGCGCGTGCCTCGCGGCCAATCACGCTCTGAAAATCGCGGACGAGTTCCGGATAGGGGTGCGGGCCGGCGGCGGTGCCGATGATATAGAACGTATCATCGACATTCGCGACCCAATCGCGCAGCGCCTCGTTCATCGCATCCTTGAGCGTGTTGGCGCCAGAGGTGACCGCGCGCACCTCCGCGCCAAGCAGCTTCATGCGGAACACGTTGGGCTGCTGCCGCTCCACATCCTTCGCGCCCATGTAGATCACGCAAGGCAGGCCGAAGCGCGCGCAGACGGTAGCGGTGGCCACGCCGTGCTGGCCCGCGCCCGTCTCGGCGATGATCCGCGTCTTGCCCATGCGGATCGCAAGCAGGATCTGGCCGATGCAATTGTTGATCTTGTGTGCGCCGGTGTGGTTCAACTCGTCGCGCTTGAACCATATCTGCGCACCGCCGATCTCCGCGGTCAGCCTGGGGGCGAAATAAAGCGGGCTCGGGCGGCCGACATAATGTTCGAGCAGATCCTCGAATTCCGCCTTGAATGCGGGGTCGGTCTGCGCCGCGCGATATTCGCGCTCCAGGTCAAGGATCAGCGGCATCAGCGTCTCGGCGACATAGCGGCCGCCGAAATCGCCGAAATGCCCGCGTTCGTCAGGCTGGGCGCGAAAGGAATTGGGCGTGGTCATCGTGAAATCGCCTTAAGGAAAGCCGCGATCTTGTCCACGTCCTTCACGCCCGGTGTGATCTCCACGCCGGAACAGACGTCGACGAGCGGCGCGCCTGTGCGCCGTATTGCCTCCCCGACATTGCCGGCATCGAGTCCGCCCGAGAGCGCCCAGGGTAGCGGGTGGCGGAAGCCGTCGAGCAGCGACCAGTCGAAGCGGAGGCCCATGCCGGCGGGCAACATGGCCCCATCGGGCGTCTTGGCGTCGTAGAGGATACGCTGGGCCGAGCCGGCATAGTCGCGCGCCTGATCGAGATCGTCGCGCGTCTTGACCGCGACGACCGCCCAGGTTTCGAGGCCGGTGCGCCGCGCGACCTCGGCGATCCTGGCGGCACTGGTCTTGTGCAGTTGCAGCGCCTCCAGCCGGCCGGCCGCGACCGCCATCTCGACCAATGCGTCATCGGGATCGACGAATACGCCGACGCGGCGAACCTGCGTGGGCATGCGCATCGTCAACGCCGCCACGCGCTCCGGATCTACGTGACGCGGAGAAGGCGCGAAGAAATTGAAACCGATGTGGCTCGCCCCGCCGCCAATGGCGGCATCGAGTGTCTCGGGTGTGGTGATGCCACAGATTTTGACGGCCGAGGGCATGGTCGCGGTCCATATAAGAGTGGCGATGGACAATCGCATCCGCTCGGTTTCGGGCGCAGGGCAAATTGTCCGGTAATCTTGATCGAGGCGGCGTCAGAGCATCGCGCCGATCGCGCGCGCTGCTGCATCCGGGTCGTCTGCCTGCGTAATCGGGCGACCAATCACGAGGATCGACGCGCCGTCGTTCAGCGCTGCGCGCGGGGTGACCACACGCTTCTGGTCGCCCACGGCGCCATCGGCGGGCCGCACGCCCGGGACAACGAAAAAGCCCTTCGGCCACAATTTGTGTGCTGCTTTCACCTCTGCCCCAGAGCAGACGATGCCATCCACACCCGCGTTCATCGCCAGTTCCGTCAGTCGCAGCACCTGATCGTGTGGTGAACCGACGACGCCGGTCGCTTCGAGATCGCGCTGGTCGAGGCTGGTCAGCATCGTGACGGCCACCACCTTAGTACCGGTCGGCGCGGCCGCCTTCGCATCCTCCAGCATCGCGCGGCCGCCAGAGGCGTGGACGGTCAGGATCGCCGGCTCCAGCCCGCGCAGCGCTTGTACCGCCTTGGCGACGGTATTCGGAATGTCATGCAGCTTGAGATCGAGGAAGATCGGCAGCCCCAGTTCCGCCATATCGCGCACACCGCTGCGGCCGTTGGCGGCGAAGAACTCCAGACCCAGCTTGATCCCGCCGACATGGTGGCGAACCCGCTCCGCAAGGGCGCGGGCGCGGCCGATGTCCGGCGTATCGAGTGCGACATAGATTCTGCTGGTCACAGCGAGGCTACTCCAGCGGCGGGCGCGGCATCCACCGGCGTTGATACCGGGTTGGGCGTGGTAGCACGCAGATCGGCGAGCGCGCGTTCCGCATTGGTCAGCCGCAGCCGCAGCCGCCAGCGCATCGCGCGCTGGTAGAGCAGCGTCGGGAGGAATCCGATCAGGAAGGTCGCGAGCAGGAGCACCGGCAGATTCACCTCCGCGACGAGGTTGCCGAAGATCTGGATCGTCACCCATTTCCAGTTGCCGACGGTGAATACGGCCGCGACAAATGCGATCAGGCACCAGAAGAGTATTTTCAGGAATTGCATCGGTGTTCTCCCGCCTGTCGCGGGACTAACCGGCGGCGCGCACTTTTTCCAGTCTCAGCCGATTTCCCGGCGCAATGCCTCGATCAGCGCACTGGCGGTGTGGAGGCGGGGGGCTTCCTCGTCGAGAATGGCGATGAACGCCGCACGTTTGATGGCGGCAACGCGCCCAGGCCGAAGGCTTGCGTCGGCGGCAAGGGCGGAAACCGCGATATCGATCATCCGTTCGGCGCCGTGGAGACGTCCCCAAAGATAGTCGTTTTCACGATAGGCACGGCTGAAGAACGCGCCGAAGTTATTGAACTGAATGCCCTTGAGCGTGGCCTCGGCGCCGCCGCTGCGGATCGAGGGCGCGTCGTCGGGCGCGATGCGATCGACCTGGATCGGATCATATTCATCGATGCCCTCGCCCTGTAGCAGCGGCAGTGTCGCGACGTCGAAATAGGGAAAGCCTAGGTAGCGCAGCAGCATGTCGCGGCGCAGTTCCTTGGGCAGCCTGCCAAGTGCCTGCGCCAGCCGCGCGTCGGTTTCTGCATCGAGAGCGGTCAGCCCCATCGACTCCGCCAGTTGGTCAAGCACCGCCCCGGCGTTATTGCCCAGCGCGCGCACCTCGCCGCTCAATGCGCGGTGCGATCGCGGGTTCTGTCGATCAAGATAGGCGGAAAGCGATTCGTAGATTGCGTCGCGGATCGGCAGCAGCGTCTCGGTCGTCTCGCCCGCCTCAAGCTCCGTCAGCCGGCGCGACATCAGCCGCAGGCGCCGGATGCGGAAGCCGAGATCAAAGGTGCGCAGGAAGTCGATCGTCGTCGCGCTGCCCGCGACATCTGGCGACTTTTCATCATAGCCACGATCGACCAGCGCCGCTTCGATCCGGCGACGGATGCGCTGCCAGCGTTGCGGCCCCGGCTCGCCGCCAACGCCATGGAGCAGCACGGTAATTGATTCGATCACACCCACCAGCTTGAGATGTGCATAAGCGGCATAGCCATATCCCGCCTGCTCGACGGCCGCTATTTGCGCACGCCGCCGCCACGATGCGATACGCGCTCCGGTCGGGTGATCGAGGAAGAATGTGCGGCCGAACAGCGCCTCGACCTTTGCCTCCACTTCCGGCCGTACCGAATCCAGGATCGAACGCATCCTTTCGATCCGCGCGGAACGTCCCGCGATCGCCTCCAGATTGTCGCGAATCGGCTGCTGGCGCGGCAATTCGCTGATCGCGCCAAGGATCGTCTGGAAAAAGCCAGGTACGCCCTGGCTCTCTCCGGACAGGCGGAATTTGGTGCCGGGAGAAGGGTCGATATATACGAAGCGGCGATCCACCTGCCGTCGCGCGGGGCGCTGTCGCAGCGCATCGAGCGCTGGACGGAACGGCGCGTTGGCCAATACCGACCCGTCGATAAGTACTGCCTTTTCCGCAGCATTCGCCGCCGACTGGCGTGGGAGCACGCGACGGAGAAAAGCACTGCGCGATCGCCATTCGACGCCGCGTTCCTTCAATACGCCATCGAGCTCGCTCACCGTGAACGGCGGAAAGGCGCCGGGAAAGCTGGACGTTGCGCGGGCGGCGAACGCGAGTTCGGCCGCGGGAGCCAGCGTATCGTGCACCTCACCGTAATCGCTGAACGGGAAAACCAGGCGGTGCTCGGTTTCCACCACTTCGGGTGGCGAATGAAGTCGCAGCCGCTCGGGATGGCCCGTGAAGTCGGTGACGGTGACGAAAAGATCGAGCGGTTGACCCGGCGGCAAAAGCCTCGGTCCGCGCGGCGCGGCGGCCATCGCATCGAAAGCATCGAGCAACATTCCGGTGAACCCCGCGCCGCTGAAGGGCGGCTCGAACCAGCGCGAGCGAACAAAGAGCGACAGCTTGCTGCGCACCTCCTCCCGTGTGCCCTCGTCAATCGCCTCCAGTTTCTCGGCGCTGCGTCCCGCCGCCATCCATGCCAGCGGGAGTGCCCAAGCCTTTGAGAAGCGCGAGGCAGGTGCGGCATCCGAGTCGATAAGCGCCTCCACGTCGCCGCGCTCGAGCCACATGTCGGTGAGGGGATCGAGGGACTGGCCCGAGGAAATCGCCTGCGCCAGAAAGATGCCGTTTATTCCCCCCGCGCTCGCCCCGGCCAGAATATCGGGGAGGATGCGGAGGCGTAGCGCGCCTTCCGCCGCCATCTCGTCGAGCAACGCGCAGTAAACTCCGGCACTGCCGGCCAAAGGTTCGCCGTCATGGCTTGCCCGGCTGGCGCGGGCGAGGTGCCAAACCTCTTTGGTGATACCGTGCATGTATACCGCAAGGCTGATTCCGCCATAGCATACTAGCGCCAGCCGCAATTCCTTCTCATGCGGTCGCAACGTGCTCATGCCGCCGCGATATCCGCCCAGATCGGCAGATGGTCGCTCGCCTTGCGCGCCGCATAGGAGTGATGCACCCCGCAATCGAGCACGCGCAGCCCCGACGATACCATGATGCGGTCGAGCCGCCCGACTGGTCTGCGCGCGTGGAAGCTCGGTCCGGTTTCGGCGAACGAAAATTCGCGGTCGAAATCGCGCAGACATCCCGCAGCGCGCGTCCATTCGTTGAGGTCGCCCATCATCACGGTCGGATGTTGATGCAGGCTCGCGTTTATGTGCGCGAGGATCGCATGGGCTTGCCGTCGCCGCCACAAACCGGAAAGATCGAGGTGCATGCCCACGACGCGCAGCGTCCGTCCATTCAAGCGCAGATCGGCCATCACCGCCCCGCGCGGTTCTAGCGCGGGCAGGTGGATCACCTCGCAGTCGACGATTTCAGCGGACTTGGGCACCAGCAGCGCATTGCCATGCCATCCCATCGACCCGCTTCGCGTGCCAAAATCGACTGGCTTCCACGCGCTGTTCTCAGCGATGAGATGCGGAGACATTACAGCCGATTTGGTACCGAACCGGCGGTCGGCTTCCTGCAACGCCACAACGTCGGCATCGATTTCCCGCAACACTTCCAGCGTGCGATCGGGATTACGGCGCCGGTCGGTGCCGATGCCCTTTCGCATGTTATAACTGGCGACGCGGATCATTGATGGTTCGTAACGCTTCTGAGGGGCGTCGGGTTGCCTGGGGTCATTATAGTAAAATACGTCGTAAATTGGCCAGGTTGGCCGAAATTCCCGTCGGCGCGGAAATCTATGGTGCCGGTTGCAGGGATCGAACCCGCGGCCCCCTGATTACAAATCAGGTGCTCTACCATCTGAGCTAAACCGGCCCATGGAGCCTTGCGATTGGATGTGTCCATGCGTCAGATGGCGCCGAACGTCCAGCCCTCGCTTTGCGCGACAAGCGGGATCATGCGCTCCGGCTGCCAGAGTTCTCTGCGCGTAGAAGCGCGGCGAAGCCAGGCCGAGGCAAGAACGGCGTCGGTGGCGTGATCGTCGTAGCACGCAAGCGCCAGGTGCGGCGCAGACCCGAGCGCGGCGAGCGTCGCGTCCAGAGCCTGCCCGGTGCGCACCTTGCTCCGCCCCTTGCGCAAGCCCCCGGCGCGCGCGGCGATCGCGGTATAAATCTCCACGATCGTGGCGCCGCGGGATGGCACTGGATCGAACGGCCAGATCGCCACCCGGCCCGACAGGCGATGCAGCAGCCGCATCCCGGCGAAGCTCGCCTTCGCCACCTGCGCCGCCCCGATCGCGTCATAGACGCTGGAAGGCTTGGTCGAACCCTCCCCGCCGGTCTCGCATACCCGCCAGTGCAGGAAATCGCGCTTCACCCCATCGGCCGCCCCGAGATAGAAATGCCGCCCGCGCCGCGCCTCGAGAAAACTCGCCGCGCCGAGATCGATATCCTCGCTGTGCTCGTCGACATGACGCCACAGCGCCCGCGCATCGCTCGCCGTGGTCTCGCCAGGCAGATGCGCGCCGCGACCGACGTAAGGCGCGGAAAAGCTGAAATCGAACCCGATCAGGACAGGAGCTTCGGCGCGCGCGAGAATCCACTCAAGGACACCGGTGCGCGACCAGATGCCGCCGGGGGGCACGACCAGGGCCGGCGCCGCATCGCCAATCCCGCACTCCGCGATGGCGATCCCGCGATGGCGATCGCCCTTCGCGCCGGACCAGTCGATCGCGACGAACCGCTCGAACCGCTCAGGGCCGCGCACAGAACACCGCGCGCTGCGCTTTCTTCGCGCGATCCCACCACGCGCGCACGATGACGCTGCGCACCCGATCCTGATCGGGCGCGCCATAGCGGACGAGCAGGCCAGGCCAGCCCTCGTAATGCGCGGTCTGCCAGAAAGTGGCTGGATCGGTATGCAGCAGCAGCAGCGCCTTTTCCTCATGCGTCGCCATGACGTGAAAACTGTCTGCCTCGCGTCCGGGGGAAACGAACGCCTTGCCGTTAACCTTGGGGCAGGGCGTGCCGTAGAACGGCCTCATCTCCACATCGGGGAGCGAACGCGCGAACGCCACGACATCCGCCCAACCCCTCATTGCGTGGCCTGAATCACCTCGGCGGAGAAGCGCGCGATATCGAAACGCGCCGCGCCAGGATCCTCGCCGCGCCGGACGATCACCAGCCGGTGCTGCGGGATCACCATGACGGACTGGCCGCGATTGCCCTGCGCGGCGTAGCTGCCGGCGGGAAGACCCTGTTTCGGGCCGAACAGCCACATGGTCGCGCCATAGCCGGGGCCGTCGGCCGGCTGTGGTCCGCCCGGGGTCGTCATGTAGCGCATCCAGCCGGCGGGGAGGAGGCGGCGACCCTGCCACACGCCATCCTGCAACCAGAACTGTCCCAGCCGGGCGAGATCGCGGGCGGTGGTCCAGATCTGGCTGGAGAGGATGTAATTGCCCTGCCAGTCCGTGCCGGTAACCGTATGTTCCATCCCGAGCGGGCGAAACAGGCTGTCGTGCGGCAGGCTGGCGTAACGCGGCTCGCCCAGGGTCGCGCGCAGGCTCCGCACGGCGAGCATGATATCGTTGTTGGCATAGCGAAAGCGTGTGCCAGGCATCGCTTCCAGCGGCCATGCGGTGGCCTGCTCGGTAACGGCCGTGCCGCCGAAATAGATCGCGTCGGTGCGGTTGCCGGCGGTGTCGCTGTGAAGGCCGCTTGCCATTCGCAGGAGATTATCGAGCGTGATCGACGCGCGCGGATCGCCGGCGCGGCGCCATTCCGGGATCGTCGCGGGCCGGTGTGGATCGATCTTCGCCGTGGTCGAGGCGATGCCCACCAGCGTGCCAGCGATACTCTTGGCGACCGACCAGGTGCGGTTCGACACTAGCGGGCCGAAACCGGGCGCATATTGCTCCGCGACGATACGACCGTCCTTCACGATCACCACGCCTGTGGTCGTGCTTTCCTCGCCGAAGCTGGCGCGATCGAAGGCGCGGGCGAGCAAACCGGCGAGCGCGGGGGAAGGGCGGGGCGCGATGCCCGCATCCCCCATCGGCCACGGGCGCGGGTCGGCGGGGACGGGGACCGGCGCATCGGCAACGGGATTGGCGCGGGGCGTCGCCGTGCTGATCGGCGACAGATAACAGCCGTAGCGCGGGCGCCACATCGCGCGGCGCGGGGCAAGCCGCGCATCGAACGCGACGGTGACGGCACGCGTCTGCCGATCGACGCTGGCGGCCAGCATCGGCACGATCGCGTCATATTCGGGGTAGATGCCGCGCAGTTCGACCGCTGCGATCTGCGCCTCGCTGCGCCCGGCGTCGAATATCCCCTCGCACAGGGTCAGCGCCTTGTACCCGGCGGCGATCGCATGATTATAGGGCTGCAGCGAGCTGGGACGGATCTGTTGCGCCGAAACGGGAACGGCGAGCGCAAGCAGCGCAATGCTAATCGCTTTTTTCACGCCGCCGTTCGTCCCACCACGCCAGCCGCTCGGCAACCCTTTTTTCGTAGCCGCGACCTGTCGGTTCGTAGAAACGCTGCGCGGCCATGCCATCGGGCCAGTAATTCGCGCCCGAAAACGCGCCATCGGCATCGTGATCGTATTCATAGCCCTTGCCATAGCCGATGTCCTTCATCAGCCGTGTCGGCGCGTTGAGAATATTGGCGGGAGGCATCAGCGATCCGGTTTCACGCGCGATCCGCCATGCGTCTTTCATCGCCCTGTATGACGCATTCGATTTGGGCGCAGTGGCAAGATACAGGCAGGCCTGCACGATCGCCAGTTCGCCTTCCGGTGAGCCGAGCAGCTCGTAGGCGTCCTTGGCGGCGATGCACTGCGGCAGCGCCTGGGGATCGGCCATGCCGATATCTTCGATCGCCATGCGCGTCAGGCGGCGCAGCGCATAGAGCGGCTCCTCGCCAGCGGTGAGCATACGGGCGAGATAATAGAGCGCCGCCTGCGGATCCGACCCGCGCACCGCTTTGTGCAGGGCGGAGATGATATTGTAATGGCCCTCGCGATCCTTGTCGTAAACCGCGACACGGCGCTGGAGAAAGGATGACAGCCCGGCCGGATCGAGCGGGTCGCCGATCTCCACCGAGAACAATGTCTCGGCCTGATTGAGCAGGAACCGGCCATCGCCATCCGCGCTCGCCACCAGCGCCTCGCGCGCAGCGGTCGTGAGGGGCAGGGGGCGGCCCATCTCCTCCACGGCGCGGTCGAGCAGCCTGTCGAGCGCCGCGCGATCGAGCCGGTGCAGGATCAGCACCTGCGCGCGGCTGAGCAGCGCGGCGTTCAGCTCGAACGAGGGATTCTCGGTCGTGGCGCCGATCAGCGTGACGGTGCCGTTCTCGACATAGGGCAGGAAGCCATCCTGTTGCGCGCGGTTGAAGCGGTGGATCTCGTCCACGAACAGCAGGGTGCGCCGTCCCGCCCGGGCATGATCGCGCGCTTCGGCAAAAGCCTTCTTCAGATCGGCGACGCCGGAGAAAACAGCGGAGATCGGCGCGAAGCGCAGGCCGACCGCGTCCGCCAGCAGCCGCGCGATCGTCGTCTTGCCGGTGCCGGGCGGGCCCCACAGGATCATCGAGGAGAGCCGCCCGGCCGCGACCATCCGCCCGATCGCGCCCTCCGGCCCGGTGAGATGCTCCTGGCCCACCACGTCGCCCAGCCGGCGCGGACGCAGCCGATCGGCCAGCGGCGCATCGGCGGCGGGCGTGTCGTCGGGGGAGGCGGGCTCATAGCCCGCGAACAGGTCGGCCATGGCCGCAAGATAGGGCGCGCGAAAGATTTTTGCAGCAGGACTTGCGAGCGATATAAAAAGATATATCTTAGAACGATCAAGATACGAAAGGACGAAGATGTTTCCAGGATTGCACAGCGGGAAGGGCCGCCATTGCGGGCCGCGCGGCGAATGGTCGCGCGGGCCATTCAGCGTCGAGTGGGATTTCAGGGGCAGGCGCGGCGGCCACGGTGGCGGCGGCGGGCGGGGCAAGCGGATGTTCGACGGCGGCGAACTCCGGCTCGTATTGCTCAAGCTGATCGCGGATGAACCGCGCCACGGCTATGAACTGATCCGCGCGGTGGAGGAGTTGACCGGGGGCGAGTATGCGCCCAGCCCCGGCATCGTCTATCCGACGCTGACGTTGCTCGACGAAATGGGCTTTATCGCCGATCAGGCGTCGGGCGACGAGAAGCGCAAGCGCTATGCCGCCACCGACGAGGGGCGCGCGCACCTCGAAGAGAACCGCGAACAGGTCGAGGCGCTGATCGAGCGGCTGGAGAATGTGGGCGAGCGGCGGCAGCGCACGGATGGTGCCCCGATCCGCCGCGCGATGGGCAATCTGCGCGTGGCGCTGGAGCACCGGCTAACCAAGGGCGATTTCTCGCAAGATACGCTGCACGATGTCGCCGCGCTGATCGATGAGGTGGCGCAGAAGATCGAGCGGCTGCGGTGAGCGTCTCGGTTGCCCGCGTGCCGACCGCATTGGCAAGCCGCTATCTCCAGCAACTCGCCAAGCACTGGAGCCACAAGATGACCGTCACCTTCTCGCCGGAGGAGGCGACGATCGAATTTCCCGACGGCAGCCGGCTCGATATGCGCGCCGATGCCGAGACGCTCGATCTCGCGCTGTCGGTGGTGGCGGGCGCGGATATCGATCGGATGCGCGCGGTGGTTTCCGGTCACCTCGATCGCTTCGCCTTTCGTGAAGCGCCGCTTACCTTCGACTGGCGTGAGGCCTAGGCGCGCAGCGCGAGATAGGCATCGAGCACCGCCTGGTTCGCGATATCCCAGCGATAGCCGGCTGCCTTGCGGTGGCCGGCTTCGCCCATCGCGTGGCGCAACGCAGGATCGGCGACAATCCGCGCGATCGCGTCCGCATAAGCGGCAATATCGCGGGGCGATGCGAGGAAGCCGTTCACGCCTTCCTCGACCAGATCGACAGCCCCGGTCGCCCGCGCCGCCACGACCGGCACCGCGCTGGCCATCGCCTCGGTGGTGACGTTGCCGAAGGTCTCGGTCACGCTCGGGTTGAAGAACACATCCATCGAGGCCACCGCGCGGCCGAGCGCATCGCCGGACTGGAAGCCGGTGAACACCGCATCCGGCACCCGCTCGGCGAACCATTCGCGCGCGGGCCCTTCGCCCACCACCAGGATCTTGTGCGCCACGCCGCGCCGCTTCAATTCGGCCGAGACGTCGGCAAAGATATCTAGGCCCTTTTCTTTCACCAGCCGCCCCAGAAAGCCGACGGCCATCTCGTGATCCGCGACGCCAAGCGAGCGCCGCCAGGCGAGATCGCGGCGCTCCGGGCGGAAGCGATCATGGTTGATCCCGCGCGACCAGATTCCCATCGGCGCCTTGACGCCCCATTCACCGAGCAGCTCGATCATGCTGTTGCTGGGCACCAGCACACGATCGAAGCGATTGTAGAAGCGGGTCATCAGCGCCTTCACCGCCGGCTCCAGGAAGCCGACGCCATAATAGCCGAAATATGTCTCGAACCGCGTGTGGAACGAGGCGACCGCGGGCACATGATTGGCCTTCGCCCAGCGCACGGCCGCATGACCGAGGAATTCCGGGGCGGAGACGTGCACGATGTTCGGGGCGAATGCCTCCAGGTCGGCGCGCGGCCTCGCGGGCAGGCCGCGGGCCAGCTTGTATTCTCCGCGCCCAGCGATCATCGGGATGGAGGGAACATCGACGAGATCGCCGACCGCCGGAAAGGCGGGTTGCGGCACGGTCGGCGAATAGACGCGCACTTTCACGCCACGCTCCAGCAAATAGCCGACCAGCAGATTGAGCGACTGATTGGCGCCGTCGCGGACGTAATTATAGTTGCCGCTGAACAGGGCTACGCGAAGGTCAGACGGCTGCATGACGTCGCCGTTAACCGCCGATCATGGCGAAAACTAGATGGCGCGCGATCAGCTCTCCGCCGCGATCTCGCTCTTGCGGCGAACGCGGCGAATGCGCGGCTCGCGGGTGAGCGCGGCCTCTCGCCGGATCATCTCGCGCATTTCGTCGCGCTTTTCATGGATCGAGGCAATCACCGGCCCCATCGCGACCCCGAGATCGACGAGCACCGCTTCGGATAGCTGAAGCGAGCTTTCGAGTGTTTCCGGCACTGCATCGGTCACCCCGGCGCGATACAGTTCGGCGGCGTGTCGCGTGTCGCGCGCGCGCGCGATGATCGGCAGCTCCGGAACCAGCGCGCGGATGCGACGGACGAGTTGCACGGTCAGCACCGGATCGTCCATCGTGAGGATCAGCGCGCGCGCCGCAGGCAGATCGAGCCGGTCGACAAGCTGCCCGCGCGCCACATCGCCGAACATCACCGGATAGCCGGCGATCCGCGCCTCCTTCACTGCATCTATATCCGCTTCCACCGCGATATAGGGCTGGGCATGCACCGCCAGCATGTCGGCGACCATCCGGCCGACACGGCCGAACCCGATCACGACCGTGCGGGCGCTGTCGCCGATTTCGGGCACGGCATGGTGGTCCGTCCGGTCGAGCCGGCGCGAAATCGCCGTGCCGGCCTTGGCGAGCAGCGGCGTGATCGTCAGTCCGATCGCGGTCACCGTTTGCCAGAAGGCGGCGGTGGATGCCTGGATCAACTGCGCCTGTGCCGCGGTCGCCAGCACGATCAGCGTGGTTTCGGACGGGCTGCCCATCAGCAGCCCGGTTTCCGCCGCCACGCCGTGGCGGGCATTCGCAACCCGCAGCAGCAGATAGGTGACGGCCGCCTTGATCGCGACCACCCCCGTCACCGCCAGCGCGAGGGCGACCCAATTCTCGACGATCGACGACAGGTTCACGCTCATGCCGACGGTGATGAGGAAGACGCCGAGCGCAAGGCCCTTGAACGGCGCGGTCATCACCTCGACCTCGGTGTGATATTCGGTTTCGGCGATCAGCAACCCGGCGAGCAGCGCGCCGACGATTGGCGACAGGCCGGCGGCGGTGGTGGCCACGCTGGCAACGATCACCACCAGCAGCGAGGCGGCGAGAAACAATTCGGGGCTCTTGGTGCGCGCCGCCTGCGAAAACAATCGCGGCAGCACCAGCCGGCCGCCGACATACATCGCCACCACCGTAAGCCCGCCGCGCAGCGCCACGCCGGCCAGGCCCTGCCAGCCGTCCGCCGTCGCGGTGGGCGCCATCGCCCCGAGCGCGAAGATGATCGGCACCAGCGCGATATCCTCGAACAGCAGCATCGCGAACGCGCCGCGGCCCACAGCGCTCGTCGTGCCGACCAGCGGCAGCACCAGCGCCGTGGAGGAAAGCGCCAGCGCCATGCCCAGGCCGATCGCGCCCGCCCAGTTCTGCCCCAGCAGATGCAGCGCCGCGCCGATCAGCAGCGCGGAACCGATCAGTTCCGCCGCGCCTGTGCCGAACACGAGCTGCCGCATCGCCCACAATCGCCGGAACGACAGCTCAAGCCCGATCGAGAACAGCAACAGGATGATGCCGAATTCCGCCAAGGGCTCGATCGCGTGCGGATTGGTGATCGTGAAATAATAGAGCCACGGCGCCTGATCGACCAACCCGCCGAGCCCCGCCGGGCCCACGAGCATTCCGACTAGGATGAAGCCGATCACCGGGCTGATCCTGAAACGCGCGAAGGCCGGGATCACCATGCCCGCCGCGCCCAGAATCACGAGCGTGTCACTGAAACCCTGATTGTCCAATCCGATCGCCATCGACGCACCCTAAACGGATGCGGTGGTGGCTGTCAGGACGCCGGCAATGAAAAAACATAAATCGGTCTGCGGCGCTGCGGCGCGCTGTTGGCGCGATAAGCGCCCGACAGCGCTTCCGCGCGGCCAACCGTCAGGCGCGATCCGGCTCGTTACCCCCCGCCGCGGGCGACCTGGCGGCGCTTTCGGCGGGGGACACCGGCAGACGGCCGGATCTGGCGATCAGGCCCAGTCGGCCATCTTGTTCTCAAGGTTCAGGCGAACCTTTTCGAAGAACTGCTCGGTCGTCATCCACTTCTGATCCGGGCCAATCAGGATCGCGAGATCCTTGGTCATGTCACCGGCCTCGACGGTTTCGATGCAGACCTGTTCCAGCGTTTCGGCAAAGCGCGTCACGTCCGGCGTACCGTCGAACTTGCCGCGATACTTGAGGCCGCCCGTCCACGCGAAGATCGACGCGATCGGATTGGTCGAGGTCGCCTTGCCCTGCTGATGCTGGCGATAGTGGCGCGTGACGGTTCCGTGAGCCGCTTCCGCCTCGATCGTCCGGCCATCCGGGGTCATCAGCACGCTCGTCATCAGGCCGAGGCTGCCAAAGCCCTGCGCGACCTGATCGGACTGCACGTCGCCGTCATAGTTCTTGCATGCCCAGACGAACTCGCCGTTCCACTTCAGCGCCGATGCAACCATGTCGTCGATCAGGCGATGCTCGTACACGATGCCCGCATCCGCGAACTTTGCCTTGAATTCGGACTCGAACACTTCGGCAAAGATATCCTTGAAACGGCCGTCATAGGCCTTGAGGATGGTGTTCTTGGTCGAAAGATACAGCGGCCAATTGCGGCCCAGCGCGTAATTCATGCTGGCATGGGCGAAATCGCGGATCGATTCGTCAAGGTTGTACATCCCCATCGCGACGCCGGCGGCGGGGAAATCATAGACGTCCTTCTCGATGACCGTCCCGTCCTCGCCCTCGAACTTCATCGTCAGCTTGCCCTTGCCGGGCACCTTGAAATCGGTCGCGCGATACTGATCGCCGAAGGCATGGCGGCCGACGACGATCGGGTGCGTCCAGCCCGGGATCAGACGGGGCACGTTGCGGATCACGATCGGCTCGCGGAAGATCACGCCGCCCAGGATGTTGCGGATCGTGCCGTTGGGCGATTTCCACATCTGCTTGAGGCCGAATTCCTCGACACGGGCCTCGTCGGGCGTGATCGTGGCGCATTTCACGGCGACGCCATACTTCTGTGTCGCCTTCGCGCTGTCCACCGTGACCTGATCGTCGGTGGCGTCGCGGTGCTCGATGCCGAGATCGTAATAGTCGAGCTCGATGTCGACATAGGGCTTGATCAGGCGCTCGCGGATCCATTCCCAGATGATCCGCGTCATCTCGTCGCCATCGATCTCCACGACCGGCGTTTTCACCTTGATCTTCGCCATATCCATTTCCTTGAGAGGGGAGGTTTGGCGAGCGCGATAGGGGGAAGGGCGCGGAGGATCAACCTTTCGCCCGCCAAGACCCACGCGCGCAAAATGCGCAGCTGCGCGTTGTGTGTCACGAACCGTGCGGCTACATCATGCCGATGCCATCTCTAGATAAACCGGAAGGCCCGGGCCTTCCCGTCACCACTACCGTCAAGTGGCGCTTTCCCGCCGTGCATCCCGAGGGGCAGAAATTCGTCGCCATCGCTTTCGCGCTGACCCTGCTGCTCACCATCGCGTCGAACATATTCTTCTGGCCGATGCTCGGGCTTACGGTTTGGGTCGCCGCCTTCTTCCGCGATCCCGTGCGCACCACGCCGCGCGGGGATGATCTGGTCGTCGCGCCGGCGGACGGGCTCGTCACGATGATCGAGCGCGTGCCTGTGCCCCGTGAACTGACCGGCGAGCTGGGCAGCGATCCGATGGTGCGCGTGTCGATCTTCATGTCGGTGTTCGACGTGCATATAAATCGCGCGCCGATCGCCGGCACGATCAAGCAGGTCGTCTATATTTCGGGCAAGTTCCTCAATGCGGACCTCGACAAGGCATCGGAGGATAACGAGCGCCAGCATTTCGTTGTCGAGGGATATGATGGCCGCCGTGTGGGCTTCACGCAGATCGCGGGGCTGGTGGCGCGCCGTATCGTGGGTTTCGCCAAGGTCGGCGATATCGTCGCGGTGGGCCAGCGCGTTGGCCTGATCCGCTTCGGCAGCCGCGTGGACGTCTATCTTCCCGAAGGATGCACGCCGCAGGTCGCGCTCGGCCAGCGGTCGGTTGCAGGCGAGACGGTGATCGGGCGTTACGGCCAGCCCGCCGTCAGCGGCACCGCGCAGTGATCGCGCGACGGGGCGATTACCGGTGAGACAGCCGCAGCGCCGGCTGCGCGGACTGCCGCTGCGTGCGGTGCTGCCCAATGCGGTCACCGCGCTTGGGCTGTGTTCGGGGCTTTCCGGTGTGCGGTTTGCTGTTTCGGGGTGGTGGGAACTCGCCGTCGCGATGATCCTGCTCGCCGGGGTGCTGGACGGGCTGGATGGACGCATCGCGCGGATGCTGCGCGGCCAAAGCCGGTTTGGCGCGGAACTCGATTCGCTCGCCGACGCGATCTCGTTCGGCGTATCGCCCGCGCTGATCCTTTATCTGTGGTCCCTGTCAGCGCTGCCGCGATTCGGGTGGACCGCGGCGCTTATGCTGGCGGTGTTCTGCGCGCTCCGCCTCGCGCGGTTCAACGCCAACATCGACGTGACGGAGCAGCCGCACAAATCCGCCGGCTTCCTCACCGGCGTGCCTGCGCCTGCCGGTGCGGGCCTCGCGTTGCTGCCGATGTTCCTCTGGTTCTGGACGGGCGAGACCTGGCTGCGGTCCCCGTATCTTGTCGCGCCATGGACCGCGCTGGTGGCGTTGCTGATGATCTCCAGTCTCGCCACCTATTCCTGGGGTTCGCTCCGCCTCCGCAGGAACATTCGCTTCGAAGTGCTGGCGGGGGTGGTGGTGCTTGGCGCCGCCGCAGTGTCGACCCCATGGCACACCGCCACGGCATTATGCATCGCATACCTTCTCTCGATGCCGTTCAGCATCGCGAACTATGCGCGGATCAGGCGGCAGCGCGCAGCGGCGCTGTCGACCGAGGCTGCGGACCCGACCGGCGCCTGACCGCCGAGCGCTTTTCCAGGCGCGGCATTTCCGCGGCGAGCGCGGCGGCCAGCCGAGACTGCCCCAAGAGCGCGAATCTGATCTTCGCGATGTTGGGCGTCAGCGTGGCCAGCAGGGCATAAGCGGTGACGCCGGCAGCGGAGCCAAAAATCGCGATTGCCAGAAGAAACATCGTTTTCGCCTCCTGTAGCGTCACCGATCCGTTCCGGATCAAGACGCATATTGATGTCCAGAGGTTCCAAGCGACCGCTCGTTCCCGCTCTGTTCGGTTTTTCATGTTCCACGTTTGTTCCATTTCGTCAAGCGATTGCTTTTGGCAGCGAGGTGCGCTAACGCCGCGCCCTCAACTCCGCATGGGAAGCATCATCACCGGTGCGTCGGCTTGCAGCCGATCGTCATTCCGCTTCCCAGAGGCATAACCGGAAAGGAAATACCCTATGGCGGCACCTGTCGTCACGATGCAGCAGCTTATCGAGACCGGCGCGCATTTCGGCCACCAGACCCATCGCTGGAACCCGAAGATGAAGCCGTATATTTTCGGTGACCGCAACGGCGTCCACATCATCGATCTGTCGCAGACCGTGCCGCTCTTTGCGCGTGCGCTCGAGTTCGTGTCGTCCACCGTCGCGGCGGGCGGCAAGGTGCTGTTCGTCGGCACGAAGCGCCAGGCGCAGGAGCCGATCGCGGACGCGGCGCGCCGCGCGGGCCAGCATTTCGTCAACCATCGCTGGCTGGGCGGCATGCTCACCAACTGGAAGACGATCTCGAACTCGATCAAGCGCCTCAAGAGCCTCGAGGAGCAGCTTTCCGGGAATACCGCCGGTCTGACCAAGAAGGAGGTGCTCCAGCTCACCCGTGAGCGCGACAAGCTCGAGCTGTCGCTGGGCGGCATCCGCGACATGGGCGGCATCCCGGACGTGATGTTCGTGATCGACGCCAACAAGGAAGAGCTGGCTATCAAGGAAGCCAACACACTCGGCATTCCGGTCGTCGCGATCCTGGATTCGAACGTGTCGCCGGACGGCATCGCCTTCCCGGTGCCCGCGAACGACGACGCGAGCCGCGCGATCCGCCTGTATTGCGAGGCGGTGGCGATCGCCTCCACGCGCGGCAATCAGGAGCAGCAGCGGCGCGGCGGTGCGGATATCGGCGCGCTCGCCGAGCCGCCAGCCGAGGAAGCGCTGGCCGTCGAGGCAGAGCCCGCTGTGCAGGCTGACGCGTAACTGAAACACGGTCGGCCTACGGGCCGGCCTTCTCTTCCGATCGGCCGAGCTTGTCGGCGCTCTTCGCGACACCAGATTAAGCGGAGCGCGTTCCGGCGGGATCGGAACGAACCGATCAATAAATCGAGGACACGAACATGGCCGACATCACGGCTTCGATGGTCAAGGACCTGCGCGAGAAGAGCGGCGCGGGCATGATGGACTGCAAGAAGGCGCTCAACGAGACGAACGGCGATACCGACGCGGCGCTCGACTGGCTGCGCACCAAGGGCCTCGCGGCAGCCGCCAAGAAATCCAGCCGCACTGCGGCCGAGGGCCTTGTCGGTATCGAGGTTTCCGGCACGAAGGGCGCGGCGGTCGAGGTGAATTCCGAGACCGATTTCGTCGCGAAGAACGACCAGTTCCAGACCTTCGTGCGCGACGTCACTTCGGTGGCGCTCGAACTCGGCGACGATATCGCCACGATCAAGGCGGCGTCGCTGGCCGGCAAGACCGTCGAGGAAGTGCTGACCAACAACATCGCCACGATCGGCGAGAACCAGAACATTCGCCGTGCGAAGAAGCTGGAAGTCTCGCAGGGCGCGGTGGTCGGCTATGTCCATAACCAGCAGGCTCCGGGCCTCGGCAAGATCGGCGTTCTCGTCGCGCTGGAGAGCGACGCGTCGAACGACGTGCTCCAGGGGCTGGGCAAGCAGCTTGCGATGCACGTCGCGGCGGCTTTCCCGAAGGCGCTGAACGAGGACGACCTCGACGAGGAAGAGATCGAGCGCGAGCGCGCGATCGCGACCGAGAAGGCGGCCGAGAGCGGCAAGCCCGCCGAGATCATCGCCAAGATGGTCGAGGGATCGATCGCGAAATACCGCAAGGAGCATGCATTGGTCAGCCAGCTGTTCGTGATGGATGGCAAGACCAAGATCAGCGACGTGGTGGCGAAGGCGGCGAAGGACGCCGGCGCCGCGATCGTGCTGAAGGACTATGTGCGCTTCCAGCTGGGCGAAGGCATCGAAAAGGAGCAGTCCGATTTCGCCGCCGAAGTGGCCGCCGCATCCGGCGTGCCGCAGAAGCAGGCCGAGCCTGCCGCCTGATAATATCGGGGGAGGCCGGCCCTTCCTCGCAACAATCTCACCCCGGCGGGGATCGGGGCATTGGCCGTCGCGGCGATAGAGCGATCAGGCCGATGCCCGGACTCCCATGCCGGGGTGACGTTTATCAAACTACGGCTGATACGTGCGGGTATTCGATGGTTGCGGCCTCATGCCGCCCCGCCTAAGGTCCGGCGCCTTGTCTCCAACAGTTTCGGAACGCATGACCAACCCCCGCTACAAACGCATCCTCCTGAAACTTTCGGGCGAAGTCCTGATGGGCGAGGGGGGCAAGACGATCGACCCTGCAGTCACCGCGCGCGTGGCTGAGGAGATCGCCGGCGTGAAGGCCGAGGGCTATGAACTGTGCATTGTTGTTGGCGGCGGCAATATCTTCCGTGGTCTGGCGGCGGCGGCGCAGGGGTTCGAACGCGCGACCGCCGATTACATGGGCATGCTGGCGACGGTGATGAACGCGCTCGCAGTGCAGAACGCGCTCGAGCAGATCGGCGTCGATACGCGCGTGCAATCCGCGATCCCGATGCAATCGGTCTGCGAACCTTTCATTCGCCGCCGCGCCGCGCGGCATCTGGAAAAGGGACGCGTCGTGATCTTCGCGGCGGGCGTCGGCTCACCGTTCTTCACGACCGATAGCGGCGCGGCGCTGCGCGCGGCCGAAATGGGCTGTGACGCGTTGTTCAAGGGCACGTCGGTCGATGGCGTCTATGACGCGGATCCGAAGCAGGTGTCCACCGCGACGCGATATGAATCAGTAAGTTACGATACGGTTCTATCGAAGAATCTGAAGGTCATGGATGCGAGTGCCATCGCCTTGTGTCGTGACAGCAATATCCCGATCGTCGTCTTCAATATCCGCGAGCACGGCAATTTCGCTGCCGTCCTGCGCGGTGAAGGAGTGTCGACGGTCGTTCGCAACGAACAGGAGACCAAGTGATGGCGGCCTATGACAAGGCGGATCTGGAGCGCAGGATGCATGGCGCGGTGGAGTCGCTGAAAGGCGATCTGAGCGGGCTGCGCACCGGCCGTGCCTCCACCTCGCTG
The DNA here is from genome assembly GCF_005502745.1 of Sphingomonas sp. 3P27F8. Classification (GTDB taxonomy): domain Bacteria; phylum Pseudomonadota; class Alphaproteobacteria; order Sphingomonadales; family Sphingomonadaceae; genus Sphingomonas. The sequence continues at coordinate 84,895 of NZ_SCNL01000002.1, read as the reverse complement.
CTCGATCCGGTGACGGTCGAGGTTTATGGCGCGCACATGCCGCTCAACCAGGTCGCCACGGTATCGGCGCCGGAGCCGCGGATGCTGTCGGTTCAGGTGTGGGACAAGTCGAACGTGGGGCCGGTGGAAAAGGCGATCCGTTCTGCGGGGCTTGGCCTCAATCCGATCAATGACGGACAGACGTTGCGCCTGCCCATCCCCGATCTCACTGAGGAGCGTCGGAAGGAACTGGCGAAGCTTGCCGGCCAATATGCCGAGAAGGCGCGCGTCGCCGTGCGCAATGTGCGTCGTGACGGCATGGACGCGCTCAAGACCGACGAGAAGAAGGGCGTCTTTGGCGAGGACGAGCGCAAGCGGCACGAAACCGAAGTGCAGAAACTGACCGACAGCACGATCGCCGATCTCGATGCGGCGGCGGCGGCGAAGGAGAAGGAAATTCTCGGCAAGTGACCGCATCTCGCCGTCCGGTCTTGATATGGATGCGTCCATGAGTAGCGCGCCCGCTCTCGTGAGCGACGGCGGTAGCCTGCCGCGCCATGTCGCGATCATCATGGACGGGAACGGCCGCTGGGCGAAGAAGCGTTTCCTGCCGCGCGTCGCGGGGCATCGCGCCGGCGTGGAGGCGGTGCGCGCGGTAAGCCGCGCGGCGCGTGCGATGGGGATCGAGGCGCTGACGCTATATGCGTTCTCGAGCGAAAACTGGCGCCGGCCGGAGGAGGAGGTTGGCGACCTGATGGGTCTGCTACGCCTGTTCATCCGATCCGATCTGGCGGAGCTGGTCCGCGAAAATGTCCGTCTGCGCGTGATCGGGGATTTTCGTCGCTTTCCCGCCGACGTGGTGTCGCTGATCGACGATGCGATCGCACGCACCGTGGACAATAACGGCCCGCTGCTGGTGATCGCGCTCAATTATGGCGGACAAGCGGAATTGATCGCCGTCACTCAGCGGCTGGCTGCCCGCGCTGCGGCCGGCAATCTTGACCCGGCAGCGATCAACGCTGGCATGGTCGAGCGCGAACTTGAAACCCATGATCTCCCCCCGCTCGATTTGCTGATCCGCACCTCCGGCGAGCACCGTCTGTCCAATTTCCTGCTGTGGCAGGCCGCCTATGCCGAGCTGCTGTTCGTCGACACGCTATGGCCCGATTTCGGCGCGGCGGATCTGGAGGCGGCGGTGGCGGATTTCGGGCGGCGCCAGCGACGGTTCGGGGGCTTGTGACGGCGAAGGGCTCAGACCTGCAGAAACGCGTCGTGGCGGGCCTTGCAATGATCGGCATCGCGCTTGGCGCGCTGTGGCTTGGCGGCATCGCCTTCTGGCTTCTCGCGGTGGTCGGCGCGCTGGTGATGCTGCACGAATGGGGCGGCCTCGATCATGCTGGCGCGCGCGAGACGCGGCTGGCGCAATTCGCGCTTTCCGTGCCGCTCGCGGTGATGGCGCCGGCATCGCTGACGATCGTGCCGCACGATTTCTTTTCGCTCGGCCTCATCGGCGGCGCGGCTTTCTTCGTCGCGATCGTGTCGCGCCGGTCGCGCCTTGCGATAGGGGTCGTCTATTGCGGACTGCCCGTGCTCGCGCTCGTTTTCCTGCGCCGCCAGCATGAGGGGCTCGTGTTCACGCTGTGGGCGCTGGCGCTGGTTTGGGCATGCGATATCGGTGCCTATTTCGCCGGCCGCACCATCGGCGGACCGAAGCTCGCGCCGGCGATCAGCCCGAACAAGACGTGGGCGGGGCTGCTTGGCGGAGTAGCGGCGGCAAGCCTGTTCGGGATGTTCATGCACTGGCGCTTCGGCCTGCCGTGGCGGATGACGCTGGCGACACCGGCGCTGGCGGTGCTGTCTCAGGCCGGCGATCTCTATGAAAGCTGGCTGAAACGCCGCGCCGGGGTGAAGGATTCCGGCGCGCTCATCCCCGGACACGGCGGCGTAATGGATCGGCTCGACGGACTCGTGCCGGTCGCGCCGGTCGCGGCCTTTGTCGTCATCATCCCGCATTTCTATCCATCATGAAATCAGTAACTATCCTAGGCGCGACCGGCTCGGTCGGCACCTCGACCCTCGACCTTATCGAGCGTGCGCCGGAGCGCTTCCGCATCCGCGCGCTGACCGCCAACAGCGACGTGGCCAAGCTTGCTGCGGCCGCGATCCGCACGCGGGCGGAAGTGGCGGTGATCGCGGACGAAACCTTTCTACCCGCGCTGCGCACGCTGCTTGCCGGCTCCGGCATCGACGCAGCGGGCGGGGCGGACGCCGTGACAGCGGCGGCCGGAGCGGGCGCCGATGTGACGGTTGCGGCGATCGTCGGCTGTGCAGGGCTGCGCCCGGTGATGGCAGCGATCCGCGCCGGCGGCACGATCGCGCTCGCGAACAAGGAGGCGCTGGTTTCCGCGGGTGACGTCATGAAGGCGGCGGTGGCCGATCATGGCGCGACCCTGCTGCCGGTCGACAGCGAGCACAATGCGATTTTCCAGTGCCTCGACGCGCGGCTGACGAACCGTATCCGCCGCATCATCCTCACCGCCAGTGGCGGCCCGTTTCGCGATCGTTCGCTCGAGCAGATGGCCGATATAACGCCAGCGCAGGCGGTCGCGCATCCGAACTGGTCGATGGGCGCGAAGATCTCGGTCGATTCGGCGACCATGATGAACAAGGGGCTGGAGCTGATCGAGGCGTTTCACCTCTTTCCGCTCGGCGGCGATCAGATCGATATCGTCGTGCATCGCCAGTCTGTGATCCATTCGATGGTCGAATATGTCGATGGTTCGACGCTCGCGCAGCTCGGCACCCCCGATATGCGCACCCCGATCGCCTACGCGCTGGCCTGGCCTGATCGAATGGTGACGCCAAATGAGCCGCTTGACCTCGTGCGTATCGGCCGGCTCGATTTCGAGGCACCCGATCCGGTGCGCTTTCCTGCGCTAGCGCTTGCCCGCGCCGCGCTCGAGGCGGGCGGCGCGCGGCCGGCGATCCTTAACGCGGCGAACGAGGTCGCGGTGGCGGCGTTCCTGGGCGGTCGCGCGGGTTTCCTCGAAATTGCCGCAATCGTCGCCGATACGCTGGAGCGCTTCGACCCGCCCGCGCCTGAAACGCTCGATGCGGTGCTGGATATCGACCGTGAAGCGCGGCGATTGGCGGCGGAGCGTGTGAAGGAACGCGTCGCTTGATTCAGTCCCCGGGCCTTCTGCTGTCGTTGCTGGCATTCGTGCTGGTGATCGGCCCGCTCGTTTTCATTCACGAAATGGGCCACTATCTTGCCGCGCGCTTCTTTGGCGTTAAATGTGACGTTTTCTCAATTGGTTTTGGCCGCGAGCTTGCGGGCTGGACTGATCGGCGCGGCATGCGCTGGAAGATCGGCTGGGTTCCGCTTGGCGGCTATGTCCGCTTCGCCGGGGACATGAACGCGATAAGTCAGCCGTCGGCCGAATGGCTCGCGCTGCCGGCGGATGAGCGCCAGCGCACGTTTCAGGCCAAGCCGGTTTGGCAGCGCGCGATCATCGTCGCCGCCGGCCCGGTGGTGAATTTTCTCGCGGCGATATTGATTCTGGCGGGCTTCGCGCTGGCCTATGGCCAGAGCGTTACGCCAACCGTTGTCGGAGTGGTCGTGCCCAATTCGGCGGCCGCGCAGATCGGGCTTCGTCCCGGCGATCGCATCACCGCGCTTAACGGGCGCTCCGTCGAAACTTTCGATGACATGGCGCGCTATTCGCGGATCCGTCCTGAAGAGAGTGTGCGCATCGATTACGTGCGCAATGGCGCCCGGCTTGCCGGCACGACGATGATCGGTCTGCGGCTAGAGCGTGATCGCTTCGGCAACGAATATCGCGTCGGGCAGCTTGGGATCGGCGCCGCGACGCCGGTGCGACGGCAGATCGGCCCGCTGGAGGCTCCGTTGATCGCGGTGCGGCAGACCAGCCAGATCGTGTCAATGATGGTCGAGACGGTAGGGCAGGTGATTTCAGGTCGCCGTTCTGTCAAGGAACTGGGCGGGCCACTTTCAATCGCGAAGGTGTCCGGCGAGCAGATTTCGCTGGGTATGGAGGCGTTCGTCTTCCTGATCGCCTTGGTATCGATCAATCTCGGGTTCATCAATCTGCTGCCAGTTCCGACACTGGATGGTGGGCACCTGCTCTTTTATGCGATAGAAGCTCTCCGTCGCCGCCCGGTGGGACCGGAGGCGCAGGAATTGGCCTATCGTGGTGGGCTGGCCGCGATATTCGCTCTCATGCTGCTGGTGACGTTCAATGATCTTGGCAATTTCGGTTTGTGGCGCAGTCTGGCTGGCTTGATCGGGTGAGCAAGGTGGGGCAGGGCGCGCGACACGCGGTCGATATGTGTTTCTTCGGGGTGGATTGGTGAAGGCTTTGACGACAACTCTACGCCCGCAACCTGTGGCGCTGCTGCTCGCCGGGACCATGCTTGCCGGCGTGCCCCTGGCGGCCGCCGCGCAGTCCGCACCCAAGGCGCCGCCCGCAGCCAGGCAGCAGCAGGCGCCGGCGCAGGCTGCTCCCGTGGCGCCTGCCGTGGCGCCAGTGGTGCGCACGATCAAGACCCTGCGCGTCGATGGCTCGCAGCGGATCGAGCCGGAGACAGTGCTCAGCTACACCAAGCTGCGCCTTGGCGATCAATATACCAACGAAACGCTCGATCAGGCGATCAAGGATCTCTATGCGAGTGATCTGTTCGCCGATGTGACGGTCGCGGGTGCCGAGACGGGCGACATCGTGCTGCGCGTGCGCGAGAATCCGATCATCAACCGTGTGATCCTCGAGGGCAACAAGCGCCTCAAGGAAGACAAGATCACCAAGGAGATCAAGCTCAAGCCGCGCCAGATCTTCACCCGGTCGGCGGTGCGCGCGGATGTTGCGCGGATCATCGAGCTGTATCGGCGTCAGGGCCGGTTCGCAGCCAGCGTCGATCCGAAGATGGTCAATCTGGACCAGAATCGCGTCGATGTGGTCTTCGAGATCAGCGAAGGCCCCAAATCCAAGGTTCGGCAGATCAACATCATCGGCAACGAGGTGTTCCCGGATTCGAAGCTTCGCTCCACGATGGCGACCAAGCAATCGCGGTTCTTCCGCCTTATGTCGTCGAACACGTCCTACGATCAGGATCGGCTGGCCTATGACCAGCAGAAGCTGCGGCAGTTCTACCTCACCAACGGTTATGCCGATTTCCGCGTCACCAGCGCGGTGGCGGAGCTTACGCCGGATAAGCGTGATTTCATCATCACCTACGTGGTGGAGGAAGGTCCGCGCTACAAATTCGGCGATGTGAACGTCGACAGCGATATCCGCGATTTCGACAACAAGGGCATGGCCAAGACGCTCTCGATCAAGAAGGGCGACTGGTATGACGCGAAGAAGGTTGAGGATACCGTTGACAGCCTGAGCCAGACGGCTGGCCTGTTCGGCTATGCCTTCACCGATGTGAACCCGGAATTCCAGCGCGATCGCGATGCGCTGACGATGTCGATCAACTTCCACATCGGCCAGGCCCAGCGCACCTATGTCGAGCGGGTCGAGATCACCGGGAACACGCAGACGCAGGACAAGGTAATCCGCCGCGAAGTGCGCCTCGCCGAAGGCGACGCGTTCAACAGCTTTCAGGTGAAGCGATCGACCGATCGCATCAACAGCCTGGGCTATTTCCAGGACAAGTTCGAACTCAAGCAGACGCCGGGTTCGTCACCCGACCGCGTGGTGCTGGAGGCTAACGTCGAGGAAAAGGCGACCGGCCAGCTTCAGCTTTCGGCGGGTTATTCGAGCCTCGAACGCTTCATCATCCAGGCGAACATCACCCAATCGAATTTCCGCGGGAAGGCGCAGGAGCTTCGCGCGGGCGTCAATTACTCGGCCTATTCCAAGTCGGTGGAGCTTGGCTTTACCGAACCGTATCTGTTCGACAAGAACATCGCGCTGGGCGTCGATCTGTTCCGACGCGATTACAACGCGTTCAATTATGTCGGCACGGATCGCCAGACCACATACAGCCAGACATCGACCGGCTTCCAGATCCGCGCGGGCGTGCCGCTGAACGAATACTGGTCATTGTCGGGCCGCTACGGCCTCTCCTATGACGAGGTCGGGCTCGACAAGGCAACATATTACACGGATCTCAACGGCGACGGCATTCGTGGCAATAGCCCGGGTGACAAGTGCGATCCGCTGCAGGCCGGGCGTTATCTGTGCGATTCGCTTGGCAATCGCTGGACGTCATCGGTCGGCTATTCGTTAATCTACAACAGTTTGAACAGCCGCTTGCGGCCGACGGCTGGATCGCGCTTCTCGTTCAGCCAGGACTTCGCGGGGCTGGGCGGCGACGTGCGCTATATCCGGACGCGCGCGGAAGGCGCGAAATACTGGGGCGTCGGCAAGGGGTTTGTCCTGTCGGTGGTGGGTGAGGGCGGCTTCATCAAGTCGCTGGAGTCCAGCCGCGGGCCTGGCATCGATTCGGTGCGCATCACCGATCGCTTTTATCTGGGCGAGCCGCAATTCCGCGGCTTCGATATTCGCGGCGTCGGGCCGCGTGTGATCCGGCAATATTACACGACCGATTCTACCGGCAAGCAGGTGCTGATCACCGACAAGAACCAGATCGTCGACGACGCATTGGGCGGCAAGGCCTATTATCTCGGCCGCCTCGAGCTGGAAATTCCGCTCGGCTCGGGCGCGCGCGAGCTCGGGCTGCGGCCGTCAATCTATGTTCAGGCGGGCAGCCTGTGGAGCATCACCCGCCCGTTGCCGACAGCGGTTTTCCCGGTCGCAGCCGACGGAACGGTGCTTGCCCTGCCGAAAACCAACGAAAGCGGGCAACCGCTGTTCAGTTATACAAACGCCGCCGGTTTATCGGTCACGACGATTTGCGCGGCCGGCGTGCCCGACCCAAGCGGGAAGTGTAATGGCATCATCCCGAATACCGCGCTGATCGCGTCGCAGCCGTTCAAGGAAACCTTCTATGGCGGCACGGCCAGCCCGCGCCTTTCGGTTGGTTTCGGCGTGAATTGGACATCGCCGTTCGGCCCGCTGCGCATCGATATCGCCAAGGCATTGTTGACCCAGCCTGGCGACGACAAGAAGCTTGTAACTTTCAACGTAGGGACTCAGTTCTGATGAATAGCAAGAAGACCATGCTGATCGCCGCGGCGCTGCTTGCACCCGGCGCGCTGCTCGCGGGCGTTTCGCACGCCCAGGTCAACGGCATCGCCGTCGTTGATCCGGACGGTGCCGTTGCGGGCAGCAACGCCTGGAAGACCGCTGCCGGCCAGCTCCAGACAACGTACAAGGCGACCCTGGATCAGGCCGAGGCGCGCCGTCAGGCGATCGCCACCGAACTGCAGCCGCTCGTCGCAAAGCTTCAGAGCGACCAGAAGGCGAATGTGCCGCAGGCGCAGCTGCAGACGCAGGTCCAGTCGATCCAGGCCAAGGAGCAGGCAGGCAACGCCGAGCTGCAGCGGATGACGACGCCTTACGCGCGCGCACGCGGCTATGCGATCGAGCAGATCCAGCAGCAGCTGAAACCCGCGATCGACGCCGCGGCGACCCGGAAGCGTGCGAGCATCGTGCTCGGCCCGAACGACGTCGTCCACCTCGATCCGGCCGGTGACATCACTGCCGACGTCACCACGGAGCTCAATCGCCTCGTGCCAAGCGTGAACATCACGCCCCCGGCGAACTGGCAGCCCGGCCAGCAGGGTCAGCAGGGTCAGGCTCCCGCCCAGGCACCCGCGCAGCCCGCCACGAAGAAGCCACAGGGACGGTGAACGAGGCCGATACGACGAGCGGGTCGGTCGGCCCGCTCGATATTGCACGGGTGATGGCCGCGCTGCCGCATCGCTATCCGATGCTGCTGGTCGATCGGGTCGAGGAGCTTGTTCCTGACCGGTCGATCGCGGCGATCAAGGCGGTGACGATCAACGAAGGCTTCTTCCAGGGGCATTTCCCCGGCCGGCCGATCATGCCGGGCGTGCTCATCGTGGAGGCGCTGGCGCAGGCGGCAGGGGTACTTGCCGTGGAAAGCCTTGGCCTCGCCGGATCCGGAAAGCTGGTTTACTTCATGGCGATCGAGAATGCGAAGTTTCGCAAGCCGGTGGAACCCGGCGTGCTGCTTCGTCTCGAGGTCGAGTTCGTGCAGAAGCGCAGCAGCGTGTGCAAGTTCGCGGGCGTCGCCAGGATCGACGAACAGGTCGTGGCCGAAGCGAACTTCACCGCGATGATCGCCGACCCGCCCAAGGCGGCGTGAACAGCAAGCGATCGTTTTGACTTTACGGCGCGCCTGCGTTAGGCGCGCCGCTTCCTTTCGGGCTGGTCGGAAACCAGCCACATTCAAGGACGACGACGTGAAGAAAGACATTCATCCCGACTATCACACCATCAAGGTGCAGATGACCGACGGCACCGTGTTCGAAACCCGCTCCACCTGGGGCAAGGAAGGCGACACGATGCAGCTGGATATCGATCCGCTGGCGCATCCGGCATGGACCGGCGGCCGTGGCCAGATGCTCGACAGTGGCGGCCAGGTCGCGCGTTTCAACAAGCGTTTCGGTGGCGGGCTGACGCTCCGCAAGTGACGTCGTTAACGCGGCATTAGGCATGCCGGGCTAGGTTGCCCGGCATGTTTGCAGCGGAATTCGAACCAGCACCCAGCGATATCCGGCGCCGCGCTCAGCGCGCGCCGGTTTCGCTCGATTCACCCCTGAACTCCGGGGGGCTCGCGCGGGCGCTGTGCAAGGTGATCGACCTGTCGATCCACGGTGCGAAGCTCAACACCTATTCGGCGCTGCGCAAGGGCATGGCCATTTGGTTGACGCTGCCGGAGATCGGCCGCGTCGGCGCCGACGTGATGTGGGCGGACGATTTCGCGGCCGGTTGCCGCTTTCACGCGCCGCTCGATCCCACGATCTTCGAACAATTGCTCAAGCGCGAAGGCCATATCGCCGCGCACTGAGCGTAGCCGCGCCCGCCCGTTCTTAACGGATTAGGCGCCCGGGCCTCTCGGCCCGGACGCCCGCGACGCCTCGGAAAGGGAGCAAGGAGGCGTCGATCCGCGGTTCGGCTCTTACGCTGCCTTGGCGTCGCCGCTGTCGATTTCGACCGCAGCGAGCGGTGCGCCGGTCTTGATGGTGATGCTCTTCGGCTTCATCGCTTCCGGCACTTCGCGCACCAGATCGATCACGAGCAGGCCGTCGTTCAACCGGGCATCTTCCACGAAAACGAAGTCTGCCAGCTCGAAGCGACGCTCGAAGTTGCGGTTCGCGATCCCGACGTGCAGGAAATTGCCGTTATCCTGCGTCTCCGCCTTCTTGCCGGAAACGAGCAGCAGATTCTGCTGGGCGGTGATGTCGATCTCGTCGCGACCGAAACCGGCGATGGCCAGCGTGATCCGGTAACGATCCTCGGCAAGTCGTTCCAGATTGAAGGGCGGGTAATTGTCGGCAGCCGAGCGCGCGTTGGTCTCAAGCAGGTCGAAAAGCCGATCGAAGCCGATCGTCGAGCGGCGATAGGGAGTAAGATCCAGTCGCATATCAAATCCTCCAGTTGAGCGAATTGACGACATGAGATGCCCGAAAATCGCGGCATCCCGCGCGGCCCGATCAGTGGCGCCGCGCAACCGACAAATGGGAGGCGTGATGAAGTTTTCAAGCGGGTAGGCTCAAAACCTACTTTCTTGGTCGGCATTTATTCCCGCGGTACATCGTCGCCGACAATAGAATCGGATCAGGGAAAACTCATGTCGATCACGCTCGCATTACTTTCGATTGCCGCGCAATCCGCCCCGGCCGTCGAGCAGTCGGCCGTCCCCCCGGCGCCGGCACCCGCGCAATCGACTGACTCCCAGGAAGAACCCGGCCGCCTCGGGCCAGCGCAGCAGGGCGGGGGGGATATCGTCGTCACCGCGCGGCGCCGCGCTGAATCAGTCCAAAGCGTGCCGATCGCGATCTCGGTGATCGGCGGCAAGGCGCTTGCGGATACCGGCGCATATAACGTCAACCGGCTGACGCAGCTTCAACCATCGCTGCAGTTCTATTCGACCAACCCGCGTAACTCGGCCGCGAATATCCGTGGCCTCGGCGCGCCATTCGGCCTCACCAACGACGGGATCGAACAAGGCGTCGGCATCTATGTCGATCAGGTATATTACAGCCGTATCGCCTCCGCCACTTTCGATTTCACGGATACCGAGCGGATCGAGGTGCTGCGTGGGCCGCAGGGAACGCTCTATGGCAAGAACACCACCGCCGGTGCGATCAACATCACCACACGCAAGCCCAGCTTCGAGACCGAGGCGCGCTTCGAACTGACCGGCGGCAATTACGATTTTTTCCAGGGGAAGGGGTCGATTTCCGGCCCGCTGGTCGGCGATGTCGTGGCGGGGCGGCTCTCCGCATCCTTCACCACGCGCCGCGGCACGATCTGGAACACGACGCAGCAGCAGTGGCAGAACAGCCAGGATAACCTCAGCCTGCGCGGGCAGATGCTGTTCCAGGCGGCGCCGAACCTCGATATCACGCTATACGCGGACTATAACCGCCAGGCGCCGAATTGCTGCGTGCAATATTATGCGCGGGTCGCGCCGACCCAGCGCCCCACCAACCGGCAATATGCGGCACTAGCCGCCGCAGCGGGATACCGCGTCCCGTCGACCGACGCCTTCGATCGAGTGACCGATGTCGATACGCCGCTGCGCGCGGAGCAGCAATTAGGCGGGGCTTCCGCGGTGGTGAACTGGGATCTTGGGCCGGCGACGCTCACCTCGGTCACGGCGTGGCGGTTCTGGAACTGGAACCCGTCGAACGATCGTGACTTCATCGGGCTGCCGATCACCACTGTCTCGGCCAACCCCTCACAGCAGGATCAGTACAGCCAGGAGATTCGCCTTGGCTCGAACGGCACCCACGCGATCGACTACACGGTAGGCGTGTTCTATTTCCACCAGAAAATCGATACGCAGGGGCTTCAGGTGCAAGGTCCGGCGGCCAGCGCGTGGCTGCTCAATCCGACGAGCGCCAACGGCAAGAACCCGGCAGTGCTGAATGGCCTGACCGCGCGCAACACGATCGGTTTCAAGAACACGTCGGCAGCGTTGTTCGGCAAGCTGACCTGGCATGTCACGGACCGGTTCCAGATTTCTCCTGGCGCAAGGCTCAATTACGACAAGAAGGACGGATCGTATATCTCGACCGTCACAACCGGGGCGGGCCTAGTTCTTAGCTGCACCTCCGCGGCGCAGGCGGCAAGCAGCGTGGTGAAGGATCAGTGCTCGGTTCTGTCGCCGCAGCGCTATACGCCGAGCTTCGATAACTGGAATCTATCCGGCGATCTCACGGCGTCCTATCAGTTTTCGTCCGACATCCACAGTTACGCCACGATTGCGCGCAGTTACAAATCGGGCGGTATCAATCTCTCCGGTCTGCCGCTCGATCCGAATAATAGCCCGATCCTTTCAACCGCGACAGTGAAGCCGGAGAAGGTCAACCATTTCGAAATCGGGCTCAAGACGCAATTGCTCGATCGTCGGGCCACGATCAACTTCGCGGGATTCTGGACGGACATAACCGACTATCAGGCGACGGTGAACAATTTCCAGCTCTCGGTGTTGCGCGGCTATCTCGCGAACGCCGGAAAGGTGCGGACGCGCGGGTTCGAGGTCGATTCGGCATTCCGGCCTACCTCAGGCCTCAATCTCTATGCCAACGCAGCTTTCACCGACGCGAAATACGTTCGCTTCACGAACGCGCCATGTGCCCCGGAGTTGTCGGGCGGCACGGCGCTCCCGATCGTCAACGGTCAGATCGTCGGAACGCCGGCCCCGGCGGGAACGCCGGGAAGCAGCTTGCCGTATTGCGATATCTCCGGTCAGCGGCTGCCAGGCGTCTCCAAATGGGCGTTCAGCTATGGCGCTGAATACAACGTGCCGGTCGGTGAGGGGCAGGTGTATCTTGGCTATGACGGCAGCTATCGCTCCGATTTCTCGTCAAATCCGTCGCCGTCACCCTATACCGACGTCAAGGGCTATTCGCTTTCGAACTTCCGCCTGGGGTATCGCAAGGGGGACAAATTCAACGTGTTCGCCTGGGTGCGCAACGCGTTCGACCAGAATTACTACGAGGTTCTCGCGACGCAATCGGGCAGCACGGGCCTTATCGTCGGGCAGCCCGGTGATCCGCGAACCTTCGGTCTGACTTTGTCGGTCGGCGTCCGTTAAGGATCAGTCCGCAAATACAAACGCCCGGGTCGGTGATCCGACCCGGGCGCCTGCGTGACGATCGCTCGTCAGCCCCCTATCCAATCGCTGCCATCATGCTCCGGTTACGAAGCGAGGCGGCGAAATTCCCCGAACCACGGCCATTTGCCTGTGTGCCAGTGCCCGCAGTGGTACTGGCCAAGCATGTCGCGTGTCGATCAAAATGAACGCCAGCTAAACCGAATGTCCACCGCATGTGTTGATTCCGCCACAGCACCCGTTGCCAGCGGTGAAATCGGCGGATAGACGGCTGGGCATGATCCTGTCGCGCTATGAACGAATGATCGCGCGGCGCTATCTCCTTCCAGGCAAGGGCGAGCGGTTCATCGTTCTCGTCGCCGGTTTCAGCCTCGGCGCGGTGATGCTGGGCGTCGCGGCGCTCGTCATCGTCATGAGCGTGATGAACGGGTTTCGGGCCGAGCTTTTCGACAAGATCGTCGGGCTTAACGGCCATGCCGTGGTCCAGGGCGTCGACGGGCGCCTCGCCGACTGGCAGGAGATCGCGCGCTGGGCGAAGGATACGCCCGGCGTCACCAGCGCCGTGCCGCTTATCGAACAGCCGCTGATGTCCTCCTACAATGGCCGCGTGGAAGGCGTGCTGGTGCGTGGCATGCGCGTATCGGATATCCGCTCCAATATGACGATCGGGCAGAAGGTCGTCGCCGGCTCGCTGGCGGAGCTGAAGCCAGGCAGCAGCAACGTGGCGATCGGCGCACGGCTGGCGGAGGCGCTGGGCGCGACCGTCGGTTCGCAGATCACGCTGATAAACCCATCCGGCCAGTCGACGCCGTTCGGTACGGTGCCGCGCTATGTGAGCTATACGGTCGCCGCGATCTTCGAGATCGGGGTGTATGACTACGACAAGGCCTATGTCGTCATGCCGATGGAGGATGCGCAGACGCTGCTCCTGCTGGGCGACAAGGTCGGCATGATCGAGTTGCAAACGGACAATCCGGACAAGGTGGGCCAGATACTCGCGCCGCTGGCGCAGAAAGTCGGCCGGCTCGCGGTGATTTCGGACTGGCGACAGATGAACGCGCAGCTGTTCGATGCGCTCGCCGTCGAGCGGGTCGCGATGTTCACCGTGCTGTGCATCATCATCCTGGTGGCGGCGTTCAACATCGCCAGCTCGCTGATCATGCTGGTTCGCGCCAAGACCCGCGACATCGCGATCATGCGCACGATGGGCGCCACCCGCGGTGCGATGGTGCGCATCTTCATGACGGTCGGCGTGACGATCGGCGCGCTCGGGATCGTCGCAGGTCTCGTTCTCGGAGCGATCTTCCTGTTCTACCGGCAGGCGGTGGTGAATTTTGTCCAGCTCGTAACCGGCCAGAACCTGTGGGATCCCTCGATCCGCTATTTGACCGAGCTGCCATCGAAGCCCGATCCGGTGGAAATCATCGCGATCGTGCTGATTACCGCGCTGATGACCGTGCTGGCGACGCTTTACCCCGCGTTCAAGGCGGCAAGCACCGATCCGGTGCAGGTGCTGCGCTATGAATAGCGCCGTGCTTCAAACCACGGGTCTCGCGCGCAGCTTCACTCAGGGCGGCGAGACGATCGAGGTGCTGCGCCGCGTGAACCTGTCGGTCGCGCCGGGCGAGATCGTGGCATTGCTCGGGCCATCGGGCTCCGGCAAATCGACGCTGTTACAGGCGGTCGGGCTTCTCGAGGGCGGGTTCGAGGGCTCGATCCGGATCGCTGGCAAGGAAGCGGCGCAGCTCGACGCGCACGGGCGAACGATGGTGCGGCGCGATTTCCTGGGTTTCGTCTATCAGTTTCATCACCTGCTCCCGGATTTCGACGCGCGCGAGAATGTCGTGCTGCCGCAACTCATCCATGGCGCAACACAGCGGGATGCTGAAGCGCGGGCTGATGCATTGTTGACCGCGCTCGGCCTCGGGCATCGGCTGACGCACCGGCCGAGCCAGCTTTCCGGCGGCGAGCAGCAGCGCGTCGCGGTGGCGCGGGCGCTCGCCAATCGGCCGGCGCTGGTGCTGGCGGACGAGCCGACCGGCAATCTGGACGAGCATACCGCCGATATCGTTCTGGCCGAATTCCTCCGCCTCGTGCGCGTCGAGGGATCGGCCGCGCTCGTCGCCACCCATAACGAGCGACTCGCCGCGAAAATGGACCGTGTGGTGCGATTGCAGGAGGGCGTGCTGCAATGAGCGCCTGGCGCGATCAGCCGGTGCTCCGCGGAAATCATGTGACATTGCGGCCGCTCGCGATGGCGGATCGCGATGCGCTGGTCGCGGCCGCGGCGGACGGCGATCTCACCGAACTTTTCTTCACCAACGTGTCCGGGCTCGCCGATCCCGATACTTTCATGGCGGCGACGTTTCGAGAGCGAGATTATGGTCGCGCGATGCCGTTCGCGGTGGAAACGCCGGATGGCAGCGTTGTGGGCCTCACGCGGTTCATGCGCATGAACGAGCCGAACCGGCGCGTGGAGATCGGCGGCACATTCTACGCGCGTTCCGTCCAGCGCAGCGGCGTCAATACCGAGGCAAAGAAGCTGCTGCTGACCCACGCCTTCGACGTATTGGGATGCAACGTGGTGCAAATCCGTACCGACTGGTTCAATCGTGATTCCCAGCGTGCGATCGAGCGGCTCGGTGCCAAGCGAGATGGCGTGCTGCGCTCGCATCAGCTGATGGACGGGCGGGTGCGCGATCTGGTCGTCTACTCGATCATCGCTTGCGAATGGCCGGGTGTGCGTGTCAATCTGGAGCATATGCTGGCGCGCCATCGGGGCTGAACAGAGGGGAGACGGGCAATGGGAGCGATCACCGATTTCGAGGTCAAGGCCGCGGACGGGGGCATCGCCTCGCTCGACACCTGGCGCGGCAAGGTGCTCCTGATCGTCAATACCGCCTCGAAGTGCGGGTTCACGCCTCAATATGAGGGGCTGGAGGCACTGCATCGCGAATATGCCGATCGCGGCTTCGAGGTGCTGGCCTTCCCTTGCAACCAGTTCGGCGCGCAGGAGCCGGGGGACGCGGAGGAAATCGCGAACTTCTGCTCGCTGACCTATGACGTCACGTTTCCCGTGTTCGCCAAGGTCGAGGTGAATGGGCCAAACGCCGACCCGCTGTTCGAACGGCTCAAGAGCGATGCACCGGGCCTGCTCGGATCGAAGGCGATCAAGTGGAACTTCACCAAGTTCCTGGTGAACCGCGACGGGCAGGTGGTGGAGCGGTATGCGCCCACGACCAAGCCGGCCGATATCGTCGCCGACATCGAGAAGCTGCTGTAGCGGTTCAGATGTCCAGCGCGACCCGCTCGCCTCGATGATCGAGCGCGAAAGTCGTCCACGTAGCGCCAGAGACGAGGAAGCTGATGCCTAGCACGATGCCGGGCAGCGTCAGCGCGGCAACCGGCATCGAATAAAGGATATATGCCGCGAGCAGCAGATTAAGCACGCCCAGGACGATCATCAATCCGCGCCGTCGGCGGAATCGGAATCCCCATACCAGTTCAAGCACGCCGCGCGCGATAAGCCACAGCGCGAGCAGCAAGGTTAGGGATACAGCGCCGGTCGCCGGCTCAAGAACCATGATCCCGCCGCCGATCAGCGAGACCAGGCCGAACAGGATCGCATAGCCGCGCCCCTCGTGCCCGCGTCCGAAAGCGCCGGCAAGCAACCCGAATATGCCGCCCGCGATCAGATATGCGCCCACCACCAGCGTTGCCGCGAACGTCGCCGGCACCGGCATGAAAATGGCCGCCGCCCCGAGGATGAGGCTGGCGATACCAAAGGCCAGGATCCAGCCCCAGCCGATGCCACGTGCCGCAAGCGTCATCACCCATCCTCCGTTTCACCAGCGAAACTATGGCGCGCGAACTTGGTTCCGGGACTGTGCGAATCGCGCGGTAGCGGCTAGCGTTTCGCGATGTCGCATTCCGGTTTC
This sequence comes from Sphingomonas sp. 3P27F8, assembly GCF_005502745.1. Classification (GTDB taxonomy): domain Bacteria; phylum Pseudomonadota; class Alphaproteobacteria; order Sphingomonadales; family Sphingomonadaceae; genus Sphingomonas. The sequence goes on along the minus strand of NZ_SCNL01000002.1, from coordinate 68,741 downwards.
GTCCCGCTCCGTATCTTTTCGTCATATACGATGCTGGACGGGGCGATCGAGCCAAAGGCGATCGCGAAGCGGGCGGCGGCGCTCGGCTTTCCGGCGGCTGCGCTTACCGACCGCAACGGGCTTTACGCCGCGATGGCTTATTCGGATGCGGCGTGCGATGCGGGCGTTCAGCCGGTGATAGGCGTGATGCTGGGGGTTGCCCGCCCGGATCTGCCCGACGGGGTGGCGCCGATCATCGACTGGCTCGCGCTCTATGCGCAGGATGAGCGGGGCTATGACAATCTGTGTGCATTGGTCAGCATGGCGCATCTCGATCGCCCGATCGAGCAGGTGCCGCATGTCGATTTCGCGGCGCTGGCACGTCACGCGGAGGGGCTGATCGCGCTGACCGCCGGCGGCGAGGGCGGCCTGGCCCGACTTTTCGCGGAGGATCAGCCAGCGCGGGCGCACGCATATGCCGATCGCTTGCTGGGGTTGTTCCCGGATCGGCTCTACATAGAAGTGGTGCGCCGCCTGAACGAGGTGGAGGGGCGCGCGGAGCCGCATCTGCTCGATCTCGCTTATACCCGCGATCTGCCGCTGGTGGCGACCAATCCGTGCTGCTTCGCGGAACAGGATTTTCTCGACGCTCATGACGTGATGCTCTGCATCGCGAATTCGACCTATGTGGAGAGCGACGACCGGCCGCGCAGTTCGCCGGACGCCTGGATGAAGCCGGCGAACGAGATGCGGGCGCTGTTCGCCGATCTGCCGGAGGCGATCGCGAACACGCTCGTCGTCGCACGGCGCTGCGCGGTAGCCGCGCCCAGGCGCAAGCCGATCCTGCCCAGTCTCGCGGGCGATCGCGACGGCGAAGCGGCGATGCTCCGCCAAGATGCGGCGGCGGGGCTCGAACAGCGTCTGGAGCGCATCGCGCAGCTTGGGCAGGCAGATGGAGACGATTGGCGCGAGGCCTATCGCGATCGCCTGCAGTTCGAGCTCGACGTCATCATCCAGATGGGCTTTCCTGGATACTTCCTGATCGTCGCCGATTTCATCAAATGGGCAAAGGAACGCGACATTCCGGTCGGCCCGGGGCGTGGTTCGGGCGCCGGCTCGGTGGTGGCCTGGGCGCTGACGATCACCGATCTCGATCCGATCCGGCTGGGGCTGCTTTTCGAGCGCTTCCTCAATCCCGAGCGCGTTTCGATGCCGGATTTCGATATCGATTTCTGCGAAACGCGGCGCGTGGAAGTGATCCGCTATGTGCAGGAGAAATACGGCCGGGATCAGGTGGCGCAGATCATCACCTTCGGCAAGCTGAAGGCGCGCGCGGTGCTGAAAGATACCGGGCGTGTCCTTCAGATGAGCTACGGTCAGGTCGATCGCCTCGCAAAGCTGGTCCCGAATCACCCGACGGACCCGTGGACGCTGGAGCGAGCGCTGAATGGCGTATCCGAGCTCGCGCGCGAATATGCCAACGAGAACGATGTCCGGCGGCTGCTCGATCTGGCGATGAAGCTGGAGGGGCTGCCGCGGCACTCCTCCACGCACGCGGCGGGTGTGGTGATCGGGGATCGCCCGCTTGCGCAACTGGTGCCGCTCTATCGCGATCCGCGTTCGGACATGCCGGTCACCCAATTCGACATGAAGTACGTCGAGGGCGCCGGGCTGGTGAAGTTCGACTTTCTTGGTCTGAAAACGCTCTCTGTGCTCAAGAAAGCGGTGGAGATGCTGGCGAAGCGCGGCATCTCGATCGATCTCGATGCGCTGGGCTGGGATGATGTGGAAACCTATGAACTTCTACAGGCCGGCAACACCGTCGGCGTGTTTCAGGTGGAATCGGAGGGGATGCGGCGCACGCTGTCGGCGGTGAAGCCCACCGTTTTCGAAGACATCATCGCCCTTGGCGCGCTCTATCGCCCCGGCCCGATGGATAATATCCCGATGTTCGGCCGCCGAAAGAACGGGCAGGAGGATATTCTCTATCCGCATCCGCTGCTCGAAGGCATCCTCGCGGAAACCTATGGCATTTTCGTTTATCAGGAACAGGTGATGCAGGCGGCGCAGGTGCTCGCCGGCTACACCCTTGGTGGCGCGGACCTGTTGCGCCGCGCGATGGGCAAGAAGATCAAGGCGGAGATGGACGCGCAGCGCGCGATCTTCGTCGAGGGTTGCGCCACGACGAACAACATTCCCGCCGCAAAGGCTAACGAGCTCTTTGACTTGATCGATAAGTTCGCTGGCTATGGCTTCAACAAGAGCCACGCAGCGGCTTATGCGCTGCTCACCTATCAGACGGCGTGGCTGAAGGCGCATTACCCGCACGAATTCTTTGCGGCCTCAATGTGTTACGATATTCATCTCACCGACAAGCTCGCGGTGTTCGTCGACGATATGCGACGGATGGGCATCGAATTGCTTCCCCCCGATATCAATGCGAGCCAGGCGGAATTCGACGTTGAGGTCGATGATCACGGCCGCCCGGCCGTCCGCTATGCGCTTGCGGCGCTCAAATCGGTCGGCGAAGGGGCGATGGAGCGCCTCGTCGCCGAGCGTGAGGAGCGCGGGCGGTTCAAGAGCCTCGACGATCTCGCGCATCGCGTCGATCCCCGACTGGTCAACAAGCGGCAACTGGAAACGCTGGCAGCCGGCGGCGCGTTCGACGCTATGGAACCCAACCGGGCCGGCGTGTTTGCGATCGCCGAAACGATCCTGGCGGTAGCGGCGCGCACGCATGACCAGCGCACCAGCGGGCAGGGCGGGCTCTTCGGCGATTCAAGCCATGCGGGCGACACGATCAAGCTGCCGCGATCGGTCCACTGGACGATGGCGCAAAAGATGGAACAGGAGAAGGAGGCGTTTGGCTTCTATTTCTCTGCTCACCCGGTCGACCGCCACGCGCATCTCGCCAAGATGCATGGCGCGCGGCAGTTCGCGGCGCTGGGCGAGCTTTCGATTCCCGATGACGGCACGCGCGCCGGGGCGACGATGGCCGTGCTGGTCGAAGAGGCGCGATGGCGGACGTCCGCGCGCGGGCGGCGCTACATGATGGCGACGCTCTCCGACCAGAGTGGGCAATTCATCGCCACCTGCTTCGACGATCAGGTGGCGGCCGACCTGGAAGAGGCGGCGCGCGCTGGCGCCTGCGGCCTGGCCACCGTAGAACTGGATCGGCGGCCCGGAGAGGATCAGCCGCGTGTTTCGATCAAGCGCCTCCAGCCGTTCGAATCGCTCGCGTCGATCGCGCGCTTCGTGGCGGAGATCGTCGTGGACCGGGCGGACGCGGTCGCGGCGCTCGCCACTTTGCTGGAAGGGCAGCGCGGCGCGCGCGGCGAGGTGCGTCTCAAGATCAGGCTGCCGCATGGCGGGGAGGCGACGCTGCTGCTCGGCCGCGACTTCCTGCTGGATGCCGAGCTGATCGATCGCGCGAATCTCCTGCCCGGCGTGATCTCCGCCACGCTCGGTCGGGCGGAAACGATGCTGACGCTCGCGGGCTAAGGCGCGGGCGGGCCGCGCCGCACGGTCGTCACCTTGATGGTCGGTTCGAGCATCTGACCCTTCATCAAGCCCTCGCCACGCGTCGGTGAGGTGGGGGCATCAAGGATGTGGTGAATGATGTCCATGCCGCTGACGACGTGGCCGAAAACCGCATAGCCCGGCTCGGTCGCCGTTGCGTCCATCGTGCTGAGATCGCCGACGATGATGAAGAAATCGCCGGACGCCGTGCCCGGCTTGCCCATCGCCATTGAGATCGCGCCGTCCTTGTGGCTGAGGCCCGTCTTGCTGGTCGGCTCATGCGGGATCGGCGGGAGTGCGCGCTTGGGATCGTTAGCGGCACCGAACTGGACGAAGCCGTAGCCTGGTTGAATTTTTACTGCACGATAGAAGTTTACCCCATCGAGCCGCTTCTGATCGACATATCTCAGAAAATTCGCCGCCGTGATCGGGGCGTGTTCCTTGTCCACGGCTATGACGATCGGCCCGAGCGAGGTCGTAACCGTCACGTTGACGAGCGCTGTGGGCGTCGCTGCGGCTGGCTGCGCCGCCGGCGTGCCGGTCTGTGCGGTGGCGGTTGTGGCGGGCAACGCAAGCAGCGCTGCGAGAGGGAGGAAGATGCGCATAGGCCAGTATCTAGCATTGTCGTGGCCGCGCTGTCAGCCGCCGGAAACCGCATCTGTGCGATGCGTTGAGCATCTTGCCGCGAATGCGCGAGAGGTTCAGCATGCCGATCGCAGGCTGAAGCCAAGGAGAGGAACAATGGCTGCATCACGCAAGACCGCCGGAGATCGGGCCAAGGAAGCCACCGGGAAGATGCGCGAGGGCGCAGGAAAGGCGAAGCAGGCGTTTGAGGACCACGTCGTCGATCCGGCAAGGCGTGTGGGCGAGGCGGTAAAGGCATCGGGCGAAAAGGTCGCCGAGCAGAACAAGGCGGTCGGCCTGAAAATGATCGATCAGGCCGAAGCCAATGCGCGGGAGGCCTTTGCGGCGATGCGCGCTGCCGCCGTCGCGAAGGATCTTTCGGACGTGATGAAGATCCAGGGCGATTTCCTGCGTGAACAGAGCAATCGATCGATGGCGCACGCGCGCGAGGTCGGCGAGCTCATCATGCAGTTCGGACGGGATGCGGTCGGCACGATGAAGGGCAGCGCGGGGAAGGGGTGACTAGTCGCCAGTTCGGGCGATCCCGTACGGCACGTGCAGGAAATCATGACGGCTTGCGCTGATTTCGCGGCCTTGTCGCAATGGCCCGTTCGTTATTGTCGCGGGTCCTGCTGGCCAGAAAGCGTCGGTCCGGTCGGGGCGCTCTGGAGCAGCGAATCTCCGCCCAAGACACGGTACAGAGTGACCAGATTGGTGGCGCGGGTCAGCTTGGTCTGCACGAGGCCGCGCTGCGCGGTGTAAAGCGAACGCTGGGCGACCAGCGATGCAAGAAAGGTATCGATAGCCCCGCGATAGCGCGCGTCTGCCAGCCGGTAATTGTCCAGTGCGGCATCCACGTTTCGTTGATCCGCGCCAAGCTGATCAGCGATGGTTCCCTGTCGGGCGAGCGCATCGGCGACCTCGCTGAACGCCGTCTGGATCGCCTTTTCATAACTGGCGACCGCGGCGTCGCGCTGCGCCTCGGATTGAGCGACGCCGGCGCGCGCCGCGCCGCCGCTGAAAATGGGATAAGCAGCGTTCGCGCTTCCCGAATAACTGAACGCGCCGCTACTGAACAGCGAGGAGAGCGCGCCGCTGGCCAAACCTAGGAGGCCGGTGAGCGTGATCCGGGGAAACAGCGCGGCGCGAGCGGCGCCGATCTCGGCATTGGCCGCACGAAGCGTATATTCCGCACTCACTACATCGGGGCGGCGCAGCAAGACGCCCGAATCGAGCCCGGCTGGCAAGGCGGCGATGTTGCTGGCCGCTTCATCGATCGATCCGGGCAGCAGCGCGGGGTCGATCGGCGCGCCGACCAGTAGTTGAAGGGCGTTCACATCCTGCGCGAGCGCGGTCTTCTGCTGTGCGAGATCGGATTCAGCGCTCGCGAGCACCTGTTCCGCCTGCCGCAGATCGGTGCGAGGCGCGATGCCACCTTTCAGACGCGCATCGGTCAGCGATACGCTGCGGCGCGCGTTGGCTGCCGTTTCCTCTGCGATGCCGAGCAGGCTGCGATCCGCCGCATAACTCAGCCACGCACCGGCGATATCGCCGACGAGCGTCAGCCGGGTGGCGCGCGCGGTCGCTTCCTGCGCGAAATAGCGGTTCAGCGCGGCACTGGTCAGCGAGCGGACCCGGCCGAACAAGTCGATTTCGAAGCCGGTAATCCCGATTCCCGCGGAAAGAGAGTCCGTCGTGGCCGCGTTTCCGGCGGCCGGGCTATTGCTGTGACTGTAACTGTATGCGCCGTTGGCGGCGATCGTGGGAAACAGTTCGCCGCGCTGGATGCGATATTGCGCACGGGCGGCAGCGATATTCGCCGCCGCAATGCGCAAGTCGCGGTTATTGGCGAGCGCCTGATCGATGACGCGCTGGAGCCGCGTGTCCCGGAAGATATCGCGATAGGTGACACTGGGCAGCGCCGCCTCGCTTTGCCTCAGATACGCGTCGCCCACCGGCCATGACGAGGGAACGGGCAGATCCGGACGCACATATTTTGGCGTCATGCTGCACGCCGAAAGCGCGGCGCCGCCGGCCAGCAGAAATGCGCGACGCATCATGATTCACCGGCCTGCGATACGGGCGGGGACGGGCGATACCCTCTATGCTCGCCATGCAATCGCGCGAGCGTATCTCGGAAACCACGCCGCACCAGCACGAAGAACATCGGAATATAGAAGATCGCCAGGATTGTAGCGGTAAGCATCCCGCCGATCACGGCCGTGCCGATCGCGATGCGGCTGTTCGCCCCCGCGCCGGTGGAGATCGCCAGCGGCAGCACGCCGAAGATGAAGGCGAAGCTGGTCATCAGGATCGGGCGCAGGCGGATGCGTGCGGCCGCGAGCGCTGCTTCGATCACGCGCTTGCCCTTCTTTTCCTCCTGCTCCGCGAATTCGATCATGAGGATGGCGTTCTTGGCGGCTAGCCCCATCGTCGTCAGCAGGCCGATCTGGAGATAGACGTCATTGGTAAGCCCGCGCAGCGTTACGAACAGGATCGCTCCGACAAGCCCGAGCGGGATGACCAGCAGCACGGCAAGCGGGATCGACCAGCTTTCGTAAAGCGCGGCGAGGCAGAGGAACACCACGATGAGCGACAGGCCGTAAAGCAAAGGGGCCTGGCCGGACGACAAACGTTCCTGATAGGAGACGCCCGCCCATGCGATGCTGGTTCCCGGTATCTGCGCGGCGAGCGCGGCGATCCGGTTCATGGCGTCGCCCGAGCTTACCCCTTGTGCGCCAGCACCCTGGAATTCGAAGCTCTGAACGCCATTGAAACGTGACAGCGTCGTCGGCGCCTGCGACCAGCTGGTGGAGGCGAAGGAAGAGAAGGGGGCCATCTGCCCGTTCGTGCCGCGTACGAACCATTGGCCAATATCCTCCGGCTTCGACCGGAACGGCGCATCGCCCTGAACATACACGCGCTTGACCCGGCCGCGATCCACGAAGTCGTTGACGTAACGGCCGCCCCATGCGGTGGAAAGCGTGGTGTTGACGTCATTCTGCGTCAGGCCCAGCGCAGCGATCTTCTGCGCATCGGTGTCAACCTGAAGCGTGCCGATATCGGGCAGTTCGGTAAGCCGGATGCCGCCGAGTTTCGTATCGGCCATCGCCATCGCCAGCAACTTGTCTCGCGCCGCCTCGAACTCCTGCAACGACAGGCCGCCGGTGTTCTGCAACTCCATCGTGAAGCCTTCGGACTGGCCGAGGCCGCGAATGGCCGGCGGGATCAGCGCGAAAACCTGCGCGTCGCGAAAACCGCTGAATGCGGCGGCTGCGCGGGCGACGATCGCGTCCGCGCCATTCTCTGTGCCCTTGCGCGCATCCCAGTCCGTGAAGGCGAGAAAGCCCTGTCCCGTGTTTTGACCGCTAACGCCGCCGCCGCCGCCGCCAGCGACCGTGAACAGTGTTTTCGTGTTGGCGCCCTCATGTTCCGCGAAATATTTCTCGATCTCGCGCTGGACCTGCGTAGTGCGGCCTAGCGTCGCGCCGGCCGGCAGGCGGAACTGGACGATCGCGCCACCCTGATCCTCGGTCGGCAAAAAGCCGGTCGGCAAGCGCAGGAACAATACGGCCAACAACGCCACGGTGACGGCGTAGATGCCCAGGAACAGCCATTTGCGCTCCACCACCCGGCCAACCGCGGCGGTATAGCGTTGCACGCCGCGATCGAAATTGTGATTGAACCACGTCTTGGCGCGATCGGCGCCCGAAATCAGCCATGGCGCGCGGCGACCAAGCCATGTTTCATCGGCGGGCCGCTCCTTGCTTTTCTGCTTCAGGAGATGCGAGGTGATTGCCGGTGACAAGATGATCGCCACCGCCACGGAAAGCATCATCGCGGAAATGATCGTCAGCGAGAACTGGCGATAGATCACGCCTGTCGATCCGCCGAAAAACGCCATCGGCAGGAACACCGCGGACAGCACCAGCGCGATCGCGACCAGCGCCACCGTGATCTCGTTCATCGATTCGATCGTCGCTTCCCGAGGCGTCATCTCGGGATTTTCCTCCATCAGCCGTTCGACATTCTCCACCACCACGATCGCATCATCGACGAGCAGCCCGATCGCCAGCACAAGGCCGAACAGCGTGAGCGTGTTGATCGTGAAGCCGACGATGTAGAAGATCGCGAACGTGCCGAGCAACACCACCGGCACCGCGATCGTGGGCACCAGCGTCGCGCGCCAGCTTTGCAGGAAAACGAACATGACGATCACGACGAGTATGATTGCCTCGATCAGCGTTTTCACCACCTCGTGGATCGACAGTTTGATAAAGTCCGTTGAATCGCTTGAATAGGCGATGCGCAGATTGGGTGGAAAGGTCTTGGCGACGCGCGCGATTTCAGCCTTGACGAGTTCCGCGGTCTTGAGCGCATCCGCGCCCGGCGCGAGCAACACGGCGATGCCCGCGCCGGGGTGGCGGTTCACGCGGCTGGTTGCCGCGTAGCTCTCCGCCCCCAGCTCGATCCGCGCCACATCCGCCAGCCGCACCGTTGCGCCCGAGGGCAGCGTCTTCAGGATGATCGCGCGGAACTGTTCGGGTGTCTGGAGCCGCGACTGCGCTGTGACGGTGGCGTTCAGCATCTGATCCTGCGGCATCGGCTGGCCGCCGATCTCGCCCGCCGCCACCTCGGTGTTCTGGTTGGTGATAGCGGTGATGACGTCACCCGGGATCAGCGAGAAACTGGCCAGCTTCGCCGGATCCAGCCAGATCCGCATCGCATATTGCGATCCGAACACGTTGGTGTCGCCCACGCCCTGAAGACGACCGAGCGGCTCCTGCAGGTTCGATACGAGATAATCCGACACATCCTGATTGGTCAGCTTGTCGGTGATGTCATAAACGCCGGCGATCAGCAGAAAGTCGGGGTTGGACTTGCGGACGACCAGCCCCTGTTGCTGCACCTGGGTGGGCAGGCGGCTGATCGCCTGCTGCACCTGGTTCTGCACCTGAACCTGCGCGATATCGGGGTCGGTGCCCTTGGCGAACGTGGCGGTGATCGACACCGAGCCGCGCGACGAGGAGGACGAGCTGAAATAGAGCAGACCGTCGATGCCGGTGAGCTGCTGCTCGATAATCTGCGTCACAGAATTCTGGATCGTCTGTGCGTTCGCGCCGGGATAGGTGGCGCGGATCGATACCTGCGGCGGCGCGACATCGGGATATTGCGCGATCGGCAACCCCATGATCGCGCCGATTCCCGCCATCATCACGATGATTGCGAGAACCCAGGCGAAGATCGGGCGATCGATGAAAATGCGCGACATGGTTCAGCCGGCTTTCTTGCCCTGAGACTGCTGCTGCGACGGCGGCGCGATGCGTTGCGGCGAATCGGCGGGCACCGGATTGATCGCCATGTTCGCCTGCAACTTCCCGGTTCCCTGCGTGATGACGCGATCGCCGGGCGCAAGGCCGCGCGTCACCACCCAGAACGAACCCTGCGTGCGATCGGCCACGATGCTCTTCTGCGTGGCCCTGTTATTGGGGCCGACCACCCAGACGGTGGCATTTCCCTTCGGATCGCGCGCCACCGCCGCCTGCGGCACAAGAATAGCGGTCGGATCGATCGCCTGCGCGAATATCGCGCGCACGAACATGCCGGGCAGCAACAGGCCGGTCGGATTGGGAAAGCGTGCGCGCAGCGTCACCGTGCCGGTGCTCGGATCGACGACGACTTCCGAAAACTCCACGCTCCCGGCAAGATCATATTCCCCGCCGTCCTCGAGCTTGAGCCGTACCGCAGCGCGCGTCGGCACCGCCCCGCCGGACGCGAGGCTGCGGCGCAACTGCAGAAGCGCCGCGGAAGATTGCTGGATGTCGACGTAGATCGGATCGAGCTGCTGGATCGTCGCCAACGGATCGGTCTGGCTGGTCGTGACGAGCGCGCCGACGGTGAACAGGGACCGTCCGATCCGCCCGGTGATCGGTGCGGGAACGGTGGTGAAGCGCAGGTTGGTTCGCGCGGTATCCAGCTGCGCCTTGTTTTGCAGGATCGATGCCTGTGCCTGCCGCTGGGCGGCGAGCGCATCGGTGTAATCCTGCTTGCTCACCGCCTCGATCTCGGCGAGCGGGCGATATCGATCCGCCTTGATCTTGGCGGCGGCGGCGGTCGCTTCAGCGCTGGCGAGATTGGCCGACGCCTGGTTGGTCGCGGCGCGATAGAGGCTGGGATCGATCTGATAGAGCGGCTGGCCCTGCTTGACGATCGATCCCTCGGTAAAGAAGCGGCGCTGGATTACCCCGCTCACCTGCGGCCGCACCTCGGAACTCTGGAACGCGACGGTGCGGCCGGGCAACTCGGCCGGGATCGGCACGCTTGCCGTGCGCGCAACGATGTAGCCGACCTGCACCGCGCCGTTGCTTGCCCGCTTCTTGCTGGAAGCGTCGGTCCCACCGCTTCCACATGCCGCCAGGATCAGCGCAAGCGAAATAATGGGCGTCAGTTCGCCGATCGTCCTCGTGCGCAAAATCCTGTTCCTGCCGAAGGTTTAAGCCGCGTTTCGGTCGGGAAAATGCCCGGTGCGGCGTTTCGATCCGTTCGATAATCGGATCGGACGCAAACGTGAAGCCTCAAGCGACGAACGATCGCACCGGCACAGGCGTTTATCGCCGGGTGAAGTTACCTGGGCGACGCTCCGCCACAGCCTTGATGCCCTCGCGAAAATCGCCCGTCGCCATCAATCGATCCTGCTCGGCGCGTTCATGCTGGGTCTGCCGCTCCACCGCCGCGGCGAGCTCTGCGCGTAATGTCGCGCGGGTCGCCTCCACGCCAAGCGGCGCCGCCGCCGCTATTTCCTCAGCGAGCCCCGCCGCCGCCGCGTCGAGGCGGTCTGCCGGCACAAGCTCATCGATCAGGCCGAAGGCGAGCGCCTCCTCCGCCTTCACGCGACGGCCGGTCAGCAGCATCAGCGATGCCTTCTGCACGCCGATCACGCGCGGCAGCGTATGCGAGATGCCGAAGCCGGCATGGAAACCGAGGCTGACGAAATTGGCGGAAAAACGCGCTTCGGGCGCGGCGACGCGAAAATCCGCGACCAGCGCAAGGCCGAGCCCGGCGCCGACCGCTGCACCCTGGATCGCGGCCACGATCGGCTTGCGCGTGGTGAACAATCGTACCGCATTGCGATAAAGGATCGGGGTTTCCGCCTCTCCGCTTTCGGTGACCAGCGGCTTGTCGCCCGAGAGGTCAGCGCCGCCGCAGAACACGCGCCCGGCCGTCTTCAACACGATCACGCGGCACTGATCGTTGCGATCGAGCTCCTCGAACGTGTCAGCGAGTGCGCCGATCAACGCGGCATTGACGTGATTATGCGGCTCACGATCGATAGTCACGACGGCGACATGGCCGGTCAGCGAAATCTCGATATGCTCTTTCACGGTGATCCTTCCGCCTTGCCGAGGAGCGGCTTCATCGCCGCCATTCGGGGCGATTGGCAAGCCCTTTGCCAACCCCGGTTCGACGAGCCGCATGAAACCGTTTGGGAAATCGCGCGTTTCCCCTGTCCGGGGAGAAGTTCAGACTCTATCGTGCGCCCGGAAGCAAAAGGGGATCGTGCGTGGGGTTTGCGGTTGTTCGTCTGAGTTGTGTGACGACCGCATTGCTGGTTGCTACCTCGCCCCCGGCCAACGCTCAGGCGCAGTCTGCCAATCCTGCTGCGGGCAAGTCGCAAGACGATAAGCCAATCGTGCCTGATGCGGAGTTTGACAAGGCTCTGCCGCCGCTGTCGGCTGACATGAACGCGCCGCTCGAGCCGATGCCGGTGGCGGAACAGCCGGCATCCGCATCCGCGCCCATCGCCCCATCGGGCACTTTGCCCCCGCCCGCATCCGAAGATCGCCGACTCGAACAGCCGCTGCCGCCTATCGCCAATTTTCAGACCGTGCCGCTGGAATCGGCAGCCGACGTCAAGGAAAAACCGGCACCCGAAATACGCTATCAGCTTGTCGTACGCGGGCTTGATGCGATCGATCTGGACAGCGAGTTCAAGTCCTTTTCTTCGTTGAAGAACGGCGGCGGCAAGGCCGCCAATGCCACGCAGATCTCGGCGCGCGCGCACGAGGACGAGGCATTGGCAGTGCGGCTGATGAAATCGCGCGGATATTATGATGGCGTCGCCCATTCGGTAATCGAGCCGGTGCCGGGGCAGGCGGGCAATGTCAGAGCGATCATCAGCGCCTCGCCCGGCAGGCTTTATCATCTCGGCGCGATCAACGTCGTATCGCCCCCGACCGTGCCGGTCGGGCTGGTGCGCGCGCAATTGCCGCTTAAGACAGGCGATCCGATCGATGCGGCGCGGATCGAGGCGGCGGAGGCGAACGTCAGCCTTGTGCTGCCGCAGCGCGGCTATCCGTTCGCGAAGGTGGGGCAGCGCGATATCCTGCTCGACGATCAGACCCTGATCGGGGACTATACACTTCCAGTGGAAACCGGCGCGCGCAGCAGCTTCGGCAAGTTGCGCACCACCGGCGATCCGGTATTCGGATTAAAGCATCTGAATGTCTTTCCGCGCTTCAAGCAGGGGGATCTGTATGACGCGCGCAAAACGGACGATCTGCGCCAGGCGCTGGCAGCTACCGGCCTGTTCAATTCGATCTCGGTGGAACCAGTCGCGACGGGAGAGCCGGGGCCCGACGGAACTGAACTGGTCGATCTGCTCATCAACCAGAGCCAGGGGAAGACGCGCAGCATCGCCGCCACCGCCGGCTATGGCACGGGCGAGGGGATCAAGCTGGAGGGGACATGGACCAGCCGCAACCTTTTCCCCCCCGAAGGTGCGCTGATCCTTTCCGCGATCGCGGGCACGCAGCAGCAGGGCGCCTCCGCGACCCTGCGCCGCGCCAATGCCGGGCAGCGCGATCGCACGTTCTCGATCATCGCGAGCGGCCTTCGCCAGAATTACGATGCGTTCAATGCGATCACAGGCACGCTCGCGGTGCGCTGGAGCTACGATTCCACGCCGCTGTGGCAGAAGAAGCTGACCTATGCCTACGGCGCGGAACTGACCGGCACGAACGAGAGCGTCTATGACTTCGCGCGCGGCGATCGCGTGCGGCGTACCTACGGCATCGCGGCAGTGCCGCTTCAGGCCATGTGGGATACTTCGGACAACCTTCTCAATCCGACGCGCGGCTATCGCGTGAAGCTGAACCTCAGCCCGGAAACGTCGGTTCAGGGCTCGGTCGATCCTTATGTCCGCATGATGGTCGAGGGAACATTCTATTACCCGGTTCTGGACAGTCTGGTGATCGCGGGGCGGGCACGAGCGGGATCGATCGTAGGGACTTCGCGCGATGAGCTTGCGCCCTCGCGGCGTTATTATGGCGGTGGCGGCGGATCGGTACGTGGCTATGGCTACCAGCGGCTGGGGCCGTTCGATCCGCAGGGCAACCCGGTGGGTGGGCGAAGCATCAACGAATTCTCGCTGGAGGCGCGTTATCGCTTCGGCAATTTCGGGATCGTGCCGTTCATCGATGCCGGCAACGCCTATGAAAGCGTTTTGCCCAAGGCTAGCGACCTGCGCTTTGGTGCTGGCATCGGCGGCCGCTTCTACACCAATTTCGGCCCGATGCGGCTAGACCTCGCTACCCCGCTCAACCCGCGCAAGGGCGATGGCAATATCGCGCTCTATATCTCGATCGGGCAGGCTTTCTGATGGCGGAGGATGGCGTTCCCGCTCACGTCGCTCGACCACTGTGGCAGCGTATCATGAAGTGGCTCGGTATCGCGATCTGCGCACTGGCTCTGTTGCTGCTGGTGATTGTGGCGGGGATCAACACCGATCCGGGCCGCCGCCTCGTCGCCGATCAGCTCGGCGCCTATAAGACCGCCACAGGCCTCAATATCCGCGTCGGAAGGATCGATGGCTCACTTTACGGGCGAATGACGCTTTCCGATGTGCAGGTCAGCGATCCGAAGGGCGTTTTCCTGACCTCGCCGCGTATCGACGTCGACTGGCGACCGTTCGCGTTCATCGGGAATCATGTCGATGTGCGCAGCCTGGAAAGCGCGCTCGTCACCCTGAGGCGCAATCCGGCGTTCACGCCGCAGCCCAGCGACCCCAACGCGCCGTTCCTGCCGGATCTCGATATCGATATCGGCCGCTTGCGGGTCGATCGGTTCGTGATGGAGCCGCCCGTCGCGGGAGCGCGGCATATCGGGAGGATCATCGGTGCGGCGCACATCGCCGACCGGCGCGCGAAGCTCGATGTGGATGCGGTGGCATTGCGCGGGCCGGGGATCGGCGGCGGGGATACGCTGCGTCTGCGGCTTGATGCGGTGCCGGATGAGGACAAGCTCGATCTGAATGCGCGGCTGTTTGCGCCGGCGGGTGGCGTGGTCTCCTCACTCGCGGGGACGAAAACGCCGCTGATCGCGACCATCGGCGGCAAGGGCAGCTGGAAGGCGTGGTCGGGAAAGATGCTGGCGTCGCTCGGCGGCGGACAGTTGGCCGATCTGGGCATTACCGCTCACACCGGGCATATCGAGGTACGCGGCTATACGAAGCCCGGGCTTTACCTCGAGGGGCCGGTTGAACGGCTCACCGCCCCGCGGCTGGATGTCGCCATCGATACGACTCTCGCGCAGCGCAGGGCCGATACGCGGATCAAGCTGAAGTCCGACGCTCTGGTGGTGGATGCGGGCGGTATCGTCGATCTCGCCAACAGCCGGTTCGGCAATTTCGCCGTCGATGCCCAGTTGCTCACCCCCGGCGCGATCGCACCGAATGTGCGCGGCCGTGACGTGTTGGCGCGGCTGGTGCTCAATGGCCCGTTCGCGATGCCCGTGGTCGATTACAAGATCCGCGCGAGCGCGCTGGGCTTCGCCGACACCATTGTCGAAAATCTTTACGCCGAGGGCCAGGCGCGGGTGGATGCGCATCGCATCCTCGTGCCGGTGCATGCGCGCGCGCGCCGGATTGGCGGGCTCAACGCGGCGGTAGGCGGCCTTACCAATAACGTCCGGATCGATGGCGACGTGGCAATCACGATGCCGTCAGTGCTGTCAGACAATCTGCGCATCCGCTCCGACAATATCGACGCCACAGCAATCATTGCCGCCAACATCAAGACGGGGCGTTACACCGGCGCGCTCAAAGGGCGTATCAACAACTACCGCATCGAGAGCATCGGCATCGTCAACCTCACGACGGATGCAAGGCTGGTGCCGGCCGCGCGCGGCGGCTTCGGCATAAGCGGCAGGATCGTCGCGCAGACGCGCCAGATATTCAATTCCGGTGCGCGCACCTTCCTGGGCGGCAATGCGGTGATGCGTGCCGATGTCGGCTATGCGCCGGAAGGTCTGGTTACTTTCACCAACCTGCGGCTCAACGCTCCGCAATTCCGGGTGACGCACGGGGAAGGGCGATATGAGCTGAACAATGGCCGACTGGCGGTTTCGGCGGCTGCCTATTCTACGCAATATGGGCCGTTGTTCGCGCGGGTGAGTGGGAGCGCCACCGATCCAATAGTGTTGCTGCGCGCACCCCGGCCCGGCGTGGGCGTGGGGCTCGTCGATCTCAATGCGCGGATTGTAGGCCGGAACGGCGCCTATGCCGTGACGGCGCAGGGCGGAACGACTTATGGACCGTTCAACGCCGACGTCCTTGTCCATTCTGGCAAGCAACTGGCGATCGATATCCGCAAGGTGATCTTTGCCGGCGTCACCGTCGCCGGCCGCGTCGTGCAGACTGCGGCGGGGCCGTTCGCGGGGCAGCTTCAGTTCGCCGGCTCCGGCCTTTCCGGCAACGCGCGTCTTGGCGCTGAGGGGCAATACCAGCGCGCCGACGTCAACGCGCGTGCCGATAACGCCAAGATACCGGGGGCGGTGGATTTCACGATCGGCCGCGCCCTGGTTACGGCAAGCATCGTGCTGCGCGAAAAGCCGCAGGTGATTGCCGACGTGCAAGTCGCCGACATGCGCTATGGCCCAACCGTGATCGACACGGCGCGCGCAAAGGTGAACTACGCCAATGGCAGGGGCACCGCGCAGGCCGTGCTGGCCGGTTCGAACAGCGTTCCCTTCCGCTTGGCGGCCAACGCCAGGCTTGCGCCAGATGATTACCTCGTGGCGCTGACCGGGCAGGCAAACGGAGTGGGTTTCAAAACCGGCAGCCCGGCGCACATCATCGCAACGCATGGCACCTACACGCTCCAGCCGACTCTGCTCATATTCGACAAGGGCAGGGCGCGGATTGCTGGCAGTTATGGGCCAAAGCTGGTGGCGCAAGCGCGCCTCGAAAGTCTCGACCTGTCGATCCTCAACGCCTTCGTCCCCGACATCGGGCTGGGCGGGCAGGCGACGGGGAGCCTCGATTTTACGCAGGCCAGCGCGAGTGCGTTCCCGCAAGCCGACGCGCGGATGACGATCACCGGGTTCACTCGCTCCAGCCTGGCGTCTGTATCCACCCCGGTGGATGTAGAGTTTGCCGGGCGGCTCGTCAGCGATGGCGGCGAAGCGCGTGCGATCGTTAAACGCGGAGCGACCACTGTTGGCCGGATGGCTGCCACGCTGCGGCCGTTGCCTTCCGGAGACGGATCATGGATGACGCGGCTGCTCCAGGCCCCGCTTGGTGGCGGCATTCGCTACAATGGGCCGGCCGCGGTGTTGTTCAGCTTTGCAGGGCTGGCCAATCAACAGCTCTCCGGCCCGATCGCTGTCGCCGCCGATTTCGGTGGCCGGGTTACGGCGCCGCAACTTAACGGCATCGCGCGCGCGGACAACCTTACCTACGACAACGAAACCTACGGAACGCGGCTGTCGCAGATGCAGCTTCGCGCGCGTTTCACAGCCGACCGGCTGGAGATAGACTCGCTGCAGGCGCGTGCCGGAGACGGCACGGTGCAGGCGAAGGGCTTCGTTAGCCTGGCCGCCGAGCAAGGCTATCCAATGAATTTGACAGCGACGCTCAACAATGCGCGGCTCGCCAAATCCGATAGCCTGGGGGCGACCGCCAGCGGCACGCTGAATATATCGAACGGCGCCGGTGGCGGCCTCATCAAAGCCGATCTTACCATCCCCAATGCGCGCTATGAGATCATCCGCCAGGGCGCGGCGGAAGTGCCGGAGCTTAGCGGCGTACGCTGGAAGCGGGACATTCGCGTTGCGCGGGCGACCGACCGGCCGGCTGCCCCCTCCGTCGGCCTGTTCAAGCTAGATATGCGTATCCGGGCCGCCAACCAGTTGTTCGTTTCCGGCATGGGGCTGGAGAGCGAATGGCAGATGGATATGCGGGTGAGCGGCACATCGACCGCGCCGATCATTACCGGCGGGCTGGATCTCGTTCGCGGCACCTATTCGTTCGCAGGGACGCGCTTCGACGTGACGCGCGGTCGTATCCGCTTCCAAGGCGGTGCGTTGACAGACCCGGATATCGATATTCAGGCGAACACCACCAAAGACAGCACGACGTTTAATATCAACATCGCGGGCACCGGGCAGAAGCCGCAGATCACGTTTACCTCAACACCATCGCTGCCACAGGATGAGGTGCTGAGCCGATTACTGTTCGGCACCAACCCGGAGAACCTTTCCGCGACAGAGGCGATACAATTGGCGGCTGCGCTCAATTCATTGCGCGGATCGGGCGGCGGGCTTAATCCGCTTGGTAAGCTTCGCTCCGCGACCGGATTCGATCGCCTGCGCGTGCTGGGTGCCGATCAGGCGACCGGACGCGGCACGGCGCTTGCTGCGGGCAAATACATCACGCGTAACATTTATATCGAGATCGTCACCGATGCGCGCGGCTTCACCGCGACGCAGCTTACCGTCGCGCTCACCAAATCGCTGAGCGTCCTGACGCAGGCGGGTTCGTTCGGCGGCTCAAATGCGACCGTGCGTTACTCGCGGGATTACTGACACTGCTGTAAACATATCTTCCCCGCGAGCCGAAAATCGAATATCGGGTATCGTGAGAGAGGATAGTGCATGACCGAGCATGTCGATGTAATCGTTGTTGGTGCCGGCCTGTCCGGGATCGGCGCCGGTTATCATCTTCAGACGCGCAGTCCGAAGAGCAGTTACCTGATCCTTGAGGGGAGGGAGGCGATCGGCGGAACCTGGGATCTGTTCCGCTATCCCGGAATCCGTTCGGATTCTGATATGCACACGCTTGGCTACAACTTCCGGCCATGGACCCAGGCGAAGGCAATCGCGGACGGCCCTTCGATACGTGAGTATATTGCCGATACGGCACGGACCTACGGCATCGATCGGCATATCCGGTTCGGTCATCGCGTCATCAGCGCGGCGTGGTCCACGCCGGAGGCCTGCTGGACGGTGCAGTGCGAAACGGGGGCGGGCGAAGCGCGTCGGTTTACCTGCAACTTCCTGTATATGTGCTCGGGCTATTACAATTACGCCACCGGACACGCGCCCGATTTCCCGGGTTCCGATGATTTCCGCGGCCGGATCGTCCATCCGCAATTCTGGCCGGAAGACCTGGATTATGCGGGAAAGAAGGTCGTGGTGATCGGCAGCGGGGCGACCGCCGTCACCCTCGTGCCTGAAATGGCGCGAACCGCATCGCATGTCACCATGCTCCAGCGCTCGCCTACCTACGTCGTTTCACGTCCGGCGGAGGATCGTTTCGCGAACTTCCTGCGGCGCAAGCTGCCGGAAAAAGCCGCCTATGGTATCACGCGCTGGAAAAATGTGCTGTTGCAGATGTTCTTCTTCCGCATGACGCGCAAGCGCCCGGAAAAGGCGAAGGAGCGGCTGATCGCGATGGTGCGGGAGCAGCTCGGCCCTGACTATGACATCGCGACCCACTTCACGCCGCGCTATAATCCGTGGGACCAGCGGCTCTGCCTGGTTCCCGACGCGGATCTGTTCGATGCAATCAAGGCGGGCAGTGCCTCGGTCGAAACCGGAACGATAGATACCTTCACCGACGGTGGCATCCGCCTCAACAATGGCAAGACGATCGACGCCGACGTAATTGTCAGCGCGACGGGCTTGCAGATGCAATTACTGAGCGGGGTACCTTTCACCGTCGACGGAAAGCTTGTCGAGTTGTCCCGGACACTTAACTACAAAGGCATGATGTATTCCGATGTTCCGAACCTCGCTTCTTGTTTCGGCTATACCAACGCGTCCTGGACGCTGAAGGCGGACCTGACGTCGATGTACGTCTGTCGCTTGCTGGAGGCGATGCGCAGGCGAGGAATGCGGCAATGCACGCCGCGGATCGGGGCCGAAGTGATCGAGGAGGAGCCGTTCCTGAGCTTCACGTCCGGTTACGTGGAGCGCGCGTTGGAAAGCCTTCCAAAGCAAGGAAAGCGGAAACCCTGGAAATTGCACCAGAATTACGCGCTTGACGTCATGGCGCTACGGTTCGGTTCGTTGGATGACAGCATGGAGTTTTCCAATCCGGAGCATGTCCGCGCAAAGGTAGCCGCCTGACGAGCGGCTTTTGCGAGAAAAAATCGCGATCGGTAAATCCGCTGCGTCCCGAAACAGTGGGCGGCACACGCAACTCGGCATCGGGGGGGTAGCCCTCCCGTGGCAAGTTCGACTGGTCGAATGAAGAACGGCTCAGTCCGCGGCAGACCGCCCACCTTTCAAGCGCGTGGAAATCAGGCGCTGTAGGTCGATAAAGGCCGTAATCAAAAACGCCTTAACGCGTCGCAGACAACCATATCGAGGCGAAAACTACCGATCAGATCGCCTGGACAGGAGGTCGGTTTCGCAGATTTTCCGGCCCGAAATTCCGATAATCTGCGGAAAAACCAGCATATTATCAGAATGTTCGAGCCGGAATTACTGTTACCAGGGACGGATGTCCGTACCGTAGATAAGCGCAAGAATAAGAGCGAGCATGGCTTTCTCCCTTTATGGGCAACCCCAATGGGTTGCGAGTCACGCTTAACGAAATATCAACCAATCCGCAATGGGCTAAGCTCAGGCGCTCTGGGAGGTTCGTTGATTAATTATATCTTCAGCCATTCCGCATACCGCTGTTGATGATGGTACAGCACCGCTCAGAAATGCTTCCCCAGACGGCTCCGTCGACCGATGCCGAACCGGCGCCAGCCGTTCGGTCGTCGGCGAACGCGTGGCGGTTGGTTGTGCTCGCCGAAGTTGCCAATTTTGCATCGTTGCGCCGTTTGCTTGGCGCCGAACGCGCGGCGGCGCTGGTCGAGGTGACGGCGAAGCGGCTTGCGGCGGTCGTGTCGGATGGGACGGTGCGCGCAGTTGGGCGCGACCTGATTGAGATCGAGGCTGTCGCGGCGTCATGGGCAGAATATGAAGCGCTTCTCCCGCGGCTTCGGGCCGCCAGCGCGACTGGGATCGAAATGGGCGACCGGCGTTGTACGGTTACCCTGCGACTCGGCGGCGCCGCCATCAGGGAGGATGAACACGATTCCGTCACGCTGATCGAGCGCGCGGAAGCCGCTCTCGCGAACGCGCGCGGCAACGGTATTGATGGCAGCGTTCCAGAGCGGGGTGCGGTCGCCAGTGAACTCGCGACAGAATTGGAGCTGGCCATCGAGCGTGGCGAGCTGCTCATGCTCTATCAACCGAAATTCCATGTTCGGCGACAGAAAGTCACTTGTGCCGAGGCGCTAATTCGCTGGCGCCACCCGGAGCGCGGACTGATACCGCCGATCGAGTTCATTCCGGTTGCGGAAGAAGCGCATCTTATCGACAGACTGACGCTGTGGACGATCCGGCAGGTGATCGAAGACCAGCGGAAAATGCGCTCGCTCGGGCATGATCAGCGCCTTTTCGTCAATATTTCCGGGCAGTTGCTGGCCGATGCCGTTTTCGTCCGCGAGGCTTGCGCCCTTGTCGCCTCAAGCGGCGCGACATTGGGCTTTGAAGTTACCGAAACTTCAGTGATCCGGGATCCCGTCAGCGCGATCGCGAATCTGCAGGTGTTCGCAGATATCGGCATCACCATAGCAATCGACGATTACGGAGCGGGCCTGTCCAGTCTTGCTTATCTGAAGCAGCTTCCGGCCGTCGAACTGAAAATAGACAAGCTGTTCGTAACGCAATTGACCAGTTCGAACCGTGACCCGCTGATCGTGCGATCGACAATAGATCTCGCGCATGCCCTGGAGATGGAGGTGGTCGCGGAAGGCGTCGAGAGTCACGCCGCGCTGGCGCTGCTGACGGTGATGGGCTGCGATATGGTGCAGGGTTTTCTAATCAGCCGTCCGGTGTCCATCGACGCTCTGGTTGCCTTTCTCGATGACGAATCCTGGCATCAGGGTGGCCAGGAAAATCGCGGACCGTTCAATCGCCTGGCACCGACGTGGAAACGCGGCTGAAACGCCGGTTGCGCGCACTCCGTCTCATCCCGGCGTGCGGCATATTGCTGAGCACGCCGGTTGTAGCGGCGGGTCAGAGCGCTCAATTCGACACGATGATCGCGAGCGTGAAGGCGGCGATGATGGCGGATCCCGGTGAGGCGATCCGTCGCGGCAACAACGTGTTGCGCTTCGCGCAGGAGAAGCGCTCGGCAAACATGATCGCTACCGCGCAGTGGCTGCTCGGCGAGGCCTATCTTCGTATGAACGAGCCGCAAAAGGCTCTCACAATATTAAACGGTGCGCGGCGGACGCTGGCGGGCAGCGACAAAAACACCCATCTTCAGGCAGACATACTCCTGTCGCTAGGCGGCGCCAGGACCGCCACGGGAGAGGTGGCTGCGGCGTTAAGCAATTTGCACAGCGCCTATGTGATTTTTCATTCGCTAAGCGATGAAAGAAGCGAGGCTAAGGCGCTTATTTCTATCGCTCTTCTATATTATGGCGGCAACGATAATATTACCGCGCTACGCTATTTCGATCAAGCCAAAGACATCTATTCCAAGGATCCTAATTTCGCTCTCTCGATATATAACGGGAAAGGGAATGCCCTAAAAGAAATGGGGAGCTTTGCTGCGGCAGAGCAGCAATATGATCGGGCGCT
Source organism: Sphingomonas sp. 3P27F8 (assembly GCF_005502745.1). Classification (GTDB taxonomy): domain Bacteria; phylum Pseudomonadota; class Alphaproteobacteria; order Sphingomonadales; family Sphingomonadaceae; genus Sphingomonas. The sequence continues at coordinate 46,697 of NZ_SCNL01000002.1, read as the reverse complement.
CCAGCTCGCGCGCGGCATGTCGAGCGATCTCCTCGTGGCACAAGTGCTTAGCAATATCGCGCGCGTTCGGCTCAAGCAGAATGATTTGCCTCATGCCGATCGCGCCATTTCGGAAGGCCGGGCTCTCACCCGTCGCGACGGTGCGGCGCCATATCGTCCGCTGTTTCAGGTTCTTGCGGCCCAGTCGGCCTATCTTCATCATAGGCTGGATGACGCGCGAACCTTGATCGACGCCCGTTTCGACAATGTCGATCTGACAGCAACCGAGCTCAGCGATCGCGATGGCCACGACATCGCGTACCGGATTTACACTGCTCTTGGTGACGATCGCCTTGCGCTGGCGCACCTCGAGGCGTTGAAGCGGCTTGACGATCGAGCGACCGAACTGGCGCGCTCGAATAGCGCGGCATTGGCGGGCGCGCGGTTCGATTTCGCGAACCAGGAACTGCGGATCGCCACACTAAAGGCCAGCGACTTACAGAAAACGGTAGCGTTCGAGCGTGACAAGGCGCGCACGCAACGCTTTGTGTTTATCGGTGCGGGGTTGGTCACGGCGCTCGTAATTGCATTGTTGGCCTTCGGTGTCCTTACGCTCCGCCGCAGCCGTAACAGGCTGTCAGCCAGCAATACAGCGCTCGGCAAGGCGTTGGCCGCGAAGACGGAGTTCCTCGCTACCACAAGCCACGAAATCCGCACGCCGCTGAACGGCATTCTGGGCATGACGCAGGTCATGCTTGCCGACCAGCGGCTCGATACCGAGACGCGCGGGCGCCTTTCGGTGGTGCATGGCGCGGGCGTCAACATGCGCGCGCTGGTCGATGACATTCTTGACGTTGCCAAAATGGAAACGGGCAAGATGACTATAGAGGAAGCCGCTTTTGATCTGCGCCAGGTGGTTCGTGATGCCACCGGAATGTGGGCCGAGCAGGCGCGCGCCAAGAAGCTTTCGTTCGACGCCACGCTGGAAGACGGACCGGAATGGATCATCGGCGACAGCGCGAGGCTGAGGCAGATCGTTTTTAACCTGCTGTCGAACGCCGTAAAATTCACTCATACCGGCAGCATCGGCGTGACCACGGAAGTCGCGGGCGATCGTTGGCGGCTTTCCGTGGCAGATACCGGCATCGGTATTGCCCCGGCCAAGCATGAAGCCATCTTCGAGGCATTCCGCCAGGCTGATACGGGAACGACGCGACAATATGGCGGCACCGGTCTTGGGCTGGCGATCTGTCGCAACCTTGCGCGCGCGATGGGTGGAGACGTGTCGGTCCAAAGCGACCTGGATCAGGGCGCGACCTTCACCATCGATCTGCCGCTTCGGCGGGCGGAGGCGCCGGTCGCGTCGCATGAAGCCAAAGCCGATGGAATTCTGGTGGTAGATCGAAGCCCGATCACCCGCGCGATGTTCAAAACCCTGTTCGGGCCGCGTGCGGGTTCGGTTACATTTGCCGGATCGGTGGACGAAGCTGTCGGACTGATTGCTGATGGCGGCCCACGCACGATATTGATCGACGATGCGACGCTACGGCTCGCTGCCGACCCTTATTCCGCGCTCAAGATGATACGAGCGGCCGCGGCGGACGCCAGACTTGCGATCCTCGGTCCCGCCGCACTGGCCGGAGAAAGCGAAATGCTGGAACAGGCGGGGGTCGATCGCGTTATCCTGAAGCCGATTGCGAAAGATGCTTTGTTAACCGAACTATTCGACGAACCGAGCGCGCGCTCGCTTGTGTCGGCAGCGGCATAGCGCGATAAAGGTACGGAGATGAAACGACCGTCGCGCGATCTAGGCTCACGGCCATGAACGTATTGTTTATCGAAGACGACCGGATGAACCGGCGCGTGGTGAACGATATGCTTGAAGTGGCTGGCGCGTCGATGACCGGCGCCGAGAGCGCCGAAGAGGGGCTCGCGATCCTCGATCGAACCGATTTCGATATATTGCTGGTGGATCTGAGGATGCCGGGGATGGATGGCATCTCCGCAATCCGCGCAATCCGCGCGCGCACCGATGCCAAGGCGGGTGTGCCGGTGATCGTGGTTACTGCCGATACCGCGCCCGATCTGCGTGAACGCTGTCTCGCCGCAGGAGCGGATGACGTGATCTTCAAGCCGGTCGCAATGGATATTCTGTTCGAGGCGATGGGCCGCGTGCTCGCGGCAGGCGATGACGGGATGATCGCATAGCCTTTATCAGCGACGCGCCCGCCCGATCGTTTCGCAGCCTTTATTCCGGTGAGGAATTTTGCGTTATCCGATCGCCGCGCTTATTCTTGGCGGCGTCTCTTGCGAGAGAAACCGTCCGATGAAATTTGCAGCGCCTGTCACCTTGTCTCTACTGCTCACCGCCTGTTCCGGCGGCGCGGATCGCTCGGCGGCAACCGAGGCGACCAACCTGCAAGTTGTTTACAACGGTCCCGATATCGCCGCCGCCGTCGCGAAGCTGCCGGACGGTCAATTGCGCGGCGTGCTGTTCCGCGCGGTGCGCGACGCCGGGTTGCCGTGCCAGGATGTGACTCAAATCCAGCGCTTTCCTGACGAGCGCGGTGTCAAAAACTGGCGCGTTGAATGTGACGGCCGCAGCCAGCAGCTTGTCGAAATCAGGAAGGATGGCAATGCCAACGTGCTGTCCAGGCCGCAACGCTGACGCGCGCCTTGTCAGCATGATGCATCGCGGATAGATCGCGCCTTCGTCTGATACGCGGACGATCCCGCTGGCGTGCGACCCTGTATTGTTGACTTCTATTCCCGGCACCGCATGACCATGACCTCGACCGATACTCTTGCACCGCTGACCGGCACCGCATCCGCAACCGGCGGCGATGAACTGCGCGCGCTGATGCGGCTCGCCGGGCCATTGGTGGGCGCAAACCTGTTGCAGATGGCCGTCGCTGCCGTTGACGTGATCTTCGTGGCGCGATTGGGGACGGTGGAGCTTGCGGCGGCGACGCTCGGCGTCTTCCTGTTCAACGTGCTGATGTACGGAACGATTGGTCTGACGACCGCAGCGTCGCCCCTGATCGCGGCGGAACTTGGCCGACGCCAGCATGCGGTGCGCGAGGTGCGGCGCACTTTTCGCATGGCGTTGTGGGTCGGCATGGCGAGTGCGGTGGTGGTGGCGATCATCCTTGCGAACGGCGCGGCGCTATTGCGTCTTGCCGATCAGGATCCTGATGTGGCCCGGCGGTCCGGGCATTTCCTTGATATCATGCTGATCGGCATCTTCCCCGGCATCGCTTCGGCGGTGATGCGTGGCACCGCCGCAGCGCTCGGGCGGCCCGGCTGGGCGTTTGCAGTGACCGGTATGGGGTTGCTGCTCAGCATCGCCGCGAACTGGTGCCTGGTGTTTGGCAACCTCGGGTTTCCGCGTCTTGGGCTTGAGGGCTCGGCGCTTGCAAGCGTCATCAGCCTGACGGCGATGGCGATCGCCTATTGGCTAATCCTTCATTTCGATCGCCGTCTGCGCCGCTATCGACTGTTCGGACGCTGGTGGCGGACCGAGTGGTCGCGCTTCCGGGAGATCGTGAAGCTGGGCGCCCCCATCTCGCTCACGTGGATGGCGGAGGGCGCGCTGTTCGGTGGTGCGTCCTTGTTGATGGGCGTGCTTGGCGTGAGGGAAGTGGCGGCTCATGCCGTCGCCCTCAACATCGCCTCTATCACGTTTCAGGTGCCGCTTGGCGTGGCGCAGGCAGCGACCATTCGTGTCGGCATGGCCTATGGCGCACGTGATCCGGCGTGGATTGCGCGGGCGGGGAGGGTGGCGCTTGCCGTCGGCATCGCGTCGATGGTGGTGAGCGCGATCGCAATGTGGGCCGTGCCGCGTCTGCTCGTAAGCGGCTATCTCGACATCAATGACCCGGCGAACGCGATCGTGGTGCGGCTGGCGATCAGTTATCTGGCGGTGGCGGCGGTATTCCAGATAGTCGACGGGGCGCAGGTGGTGGCGGCAGCGATATTGCGCGGCCTGCAGGACACGCGCGTGCCGATGCTCGTGGCCTTGTTCGGATACTGGATCGTCGGCTTCGGTACTGCGATCGCGCTGGGGTTCCGAACGCCACTTGCCGGTGTCGGCATATGGATGGGGCTTGCTGCCGGATTGCTCGTCGTATCGATCCTGCTCCTGTGGCGCTGGAACGCACGCGAGCGGATCGGCCTGACCGGCTCCTGACGCGCGACCAAAAAATTCGGCCCCTCGCCATTGACGGTGCGCGGCGTCCCCCACATATGCCGGCTGCTGGCACTCGCATTCGCTGAGTGCCAAGAAATTGTCACATTGCCTTTAGAGAGGGTATAGCAATGAACTTTCGTCCGTTGCACGACCGTGTTCTCGTTCGCCGCGTTGAAGCGGAAGAGAAGACGGCCGGCGGGATCATCATTCCCGACACCGCCAAGGAAAAGCCGCAGGAAGGCGAAGTGGTCGCCGCCGGTGCGGGCGCCAAGGGCGAGGACGGCAAGGTTACGCCGCTCGACGTGAAGGCCGGCGATCGCATCCTGTTCGGAAAGTGGTCCGGCACCGAAGTCAAGGTGAACGGCGAAGACCTGCTCATCATGAAGGAAAGCGATATCCTCGGCATCGTCGAGGCCTGAGCTTTTCGGCCGTAATTTTCTCAACAATCGTCATTTGAAAGGGTAGCCACCATGGCAGCCAAGGACGTAAAATTCAGCCGCGACGCGCGTGAGCGCATCCTGCGCGGCGTGGACATTCTCGCCGATGCGGTGAAGGTCACGCTCGGGCCGAAGGGCCGCAACGTCGTGATCGACAAGTCGTTCGGCGCACCGCGCATCACCAAGGACGGCGTTTCCGTCGCCAAGGAAATCGAGCTTAAGGACAAGTTCGAGAATATGGGCGCGCAGATGGTCCGCGAGGTCGCCTCGAAGACCAACGACGTCGCCGGCGATGGCACCACCACCGCCACCGTACTGGCCCAGGCGATCGTTCGCGAGGGCATGAAGTCGGTCGCGGCCGGCATGAACCCGATGGACCTGAAGCGCGGCGTGGATCTCGCCGTCGGCAAGGTAGTCGAGGATATCAAGGCGCGCTCCAAGGCCGTTTCGGGCTCGAACGAGATCGCGCAGGTCGGCATCATCTCGGCTAACGGCGACAAGGAAGTGGGCCAGAAGATCGCCGAGGCGATGGAGAAGGTCGGCAAGGAAGGCGTCATCACGGTCGAAGAGGCCAAGGGTCTCGAATTCGAGCTGGACGTCGTCGAAGGTATGCAGTTCGACCGCGGCTATCTCTCGCCGTATTTCATCACGAATCCGGAAAAGATGTCGGTCGAACTCGCCGATCCTTACATCCTGATCCACGAGAAGAAGCTGTCGAACCTGCAGTCGATGCTTCCGGTGCTCGAGGCGGTCGTGCAGACGGGTCGCCCGCTGCTCATCATCGCCGAGGACATCGAGGGTGAGGCGCTCGCCACGCTGGTGGTCAACAAGCTGCGTGGCGGCCTGAAGGTGGCCGCCGTCAAGGCACCGGGCTTCGGCGATCGTCGCAAGGCGATGCTCGAGGATATCGCGATCCTCACCAAGGGCGAGGTCATCAGCGAGGATCTGGGCATCAAGCTCGAGACCGTCACGCTGGGCATGCTCGGCACCGCCAAGCGCGTGACGATCGACAAGGACAACACCACCATCGTCGATGGCGCCGGTGAAGAGTCCGCGATCAAGGGCCGCGTTGAGGCGATCCGCCAGCAGATCGACGTCACCACCAGCGACTATGATCGCGAGAAGCTCCAGGAGCGTCTGGCGAAGCTCGCTGGCGGCGTCGCCGTCATCAAGGTCGGCGGTGCGACCGAGGTTGAGGTCAAGGAGCGGAAGGATCGTGTCGACGACGCGCTTCACGCGACCCGCGCGGCGGTTGAAGAGGGCATCGTCCCGGGCGGCGGCACTGCGCTGCTGTACGCGACGAAGGCGCTCGACGGCCTGAAGGGCGAGAACGACGACCAGACCCGCGGCATCGATATCGTCCGCAAGTCGCTGACGTCGCTGGTTCGCCAGATCGCGGCCAACGCCGGCCAGGACGGCGCAGTCGTCTCGGGCAAGCTGCTCGATCAGTCGGACACGTCGTTCGGTTTCAACGCTGCAACCGACACCTATGAGAACCTGGTGCAGGCCGGCGTGATCGACCCGACCAAGGTGGTGCGTACCGCGCTGCAGAATGCGGCATCGGTTGCGGGCCTCCTCATCACCACCGAGGCGGCTGTTTCCGAATTGCCGGAAGACAAGCCCGCGATGCCGGCAATGCCGGGCGGCGGCATGGGCGGCATGGACTTCTGATTTTCAGCCGGGGCAGTGAATGCTGCCCCGGACGGAAAATCGGAACGGGCGGGCCGGGCGGCATAGCCGACCCGGTCTGGCCTGAGGCTGGCGGCCCTGCCGTCTCCAGTTCCGCATCAGGATTGGGCCGGGAGCTTGGCGTTCCCGGCCTTTTCTTTATCCGGCCACCCTCCTATCTGCCGCCGTCATGGCTGCCCCAATTCTCGCATACGAAGACCTTGGCCTTGTTCAGGGCGCCGGCTGGCTGTTTCGCCACCTCGATCTCTATATCCAGCCTCGCGACCGCCTTGCGCTGATCGGTCGCAATGGCGCGGGCAAGACCACGTTGCTGAAGCTGATCGCGGGGCGCATCGACGCGGATGAGGGCCGTCGCACGATTGTGCCCGGCACAAAGGCGATCTTGCTGGAACAGGAGCCTGATCTCACCGGCTTTGCGACGCTGGCGGATTATGTGCTGTCCGCCCCCGACGCCCCCGAGCATTACGAAGCGGAGGCGATCGCGGACCAGCTTGGCATCGACCTTACCCGTCAGTGCGGCACCGCCAGCGGCGGTGAGCGTCGTCGTGCCGCGATCGTCCGCGCGCTCGCACAGTCACCGGACGTGCTGCTGCTCGACGAGCCGACCAATCACCTCGATATCGCGGCGATCGAGTGGCTGGAGGATTGGCTCCAGCGTTTCAACGGCGCGTTCGTCGTCATCAGCCATGATCGCACGTTCCTGACGCGCCTGACGAAGCAGACGTTGTGGCTTGATCGCGGTACGCTGCGCCGCGCCGAAATTGGCTTCGGCGGGTTCGAGGCGTGGACCGATCAGGTCGCGGCGGAGGAGCAGCGCGCCGCCGAAAAGCTCGATGCCAAGCTGAAACTGGAGGAACACTGGCTCCAGCGCGGCGTCACCGGGCGCCGCCGCCGCAATCAGGGCCGCCTCACCAAGCTTAAGGATATGCGCGCCGAGCGTGCCGCTATGATGGGGACGCAGGGCACCGCAGCGCTCGCCATGGCCAATGATGACGCGCGATCGAAGGTGGTGATCGACGCGAAGCAGGTTTCCAAATCGTTCGGTGACCGCGCGATTATCCGAGACTTGACCTTCCGCGTCACGCGCGGCGACCGGATTGGCCTCGTCGGCCGCAACGGCGCGGGAAAATCTACCCTCCTCAAACTGCTTACCGGCGAGTTGGAGCCGGACAGCGGCAGCGTGAAGCTGGCCAAGACGCTGCAGGCGATCATCATCGATCAGCAGCGCAGCATGATGGCGCCGGAAAAGCGGGTGCGCGACGTGCTGGCAGACGGGGGGGACTGGATCGAGGTGCTGGGCGTGAAAAAGCACGTCCACGGCTACCTCAAGGAGTTCCTGTTCGATCCCTCGATCGCGGACGCTCGTATCGCGTCGCTCTCGGGCGGCGAGCGGTCGCGCGTCTTGCTGGCGCGGGAATTCGCACGGCCGTCAAACCTGCTGGTGCTCGACGAGCCCACCAACGATCTGGATCTCGAAACGCTCGATCTGCTTCAGGAAGTGATCGCGGACTATGATGGCACGGTGCTGATCGTCAGCCACGATCGCGACTTCCTGGATCGTACCGTGACCGTAACGCTTGGACTGGATGGCAGCGGCGCGGTGGATATCGTCGCCGGCGGATACGAGGATTGGGAGCGCCAGCGCAAACGTCGGCCAGAGACGAAAAAGCCTGCGCCCAAGGCCGATGTTGCGCCGCCACCGCCACGGCCGACGCGCGCCAAGCTCAGCTATAAGGATCAGCGCGATTTCGATCAGTTGCCCGCGCGGATCGATGCGCTCGATGCGCAGATCGCGCGCGACGAGGCCGCTATGGCGGACCCGGGGCTATATGCGCGCGATCCGGGCGGCTTCGATCGGCTGACCCGCGCGATCGCGGTCGCCCGCGAGGAAAAGGAAGCCGCCGAACTGCGCTGGCTCGAGCTGGCCGAACAGGTCGAAGCGCTGGGCTAGATCGCTTTACCGGCGCGACCCGCCAGATCAGTGACATATTGCCACGCCACCCGGCCAGACCGACTGCCACGCCGGGTGGCCCATTGTATCGCGTCGCTCGCGTCGAACGGAAGCCCGTAGCTTTCGGCGTAGCCGCGCACGATCGCCAGATAATGATCCTGATCCACGACGTGAAAGCCGATGCTCAGCCCGAAGCGATCCGCCAGCGCGAGATGGTCATCGACCGAATCGCGCGGATTGATCGCATTCTCCTGCTCGCGGATGTCGCGCGGCACGAGATGCCGGCGGTTCGAGGTGACGACCAGTCGCGCATTGGCTGGTCGCTCCTCCGCGCCACCCTGTAACAGCGAGCGCAGCGCGCGCGCATCGGCCGCGGCCTCGATTCCGAGATCGTCGAGGAACAGTACGAACGCGCGCGGCACATCCGCGATCGCGGCGAACAGCTCCGGCAAGGTCTCGAGGCGATCGGCCGCAACCTCCACCAGCGCGATTGCGCCGCCCTCGGCCTGAATCGCGGCCACGCTGGATTTGACCAACGCCGACTTGCCGGTGCCGCGCGCGCCCCACATCAGCACGTCCTGCGCGGCATGGCCCGCTGCAAGCCGCGCGAGATTGTCGTGCAGCATCTTCTTCTGCGCATCCACGCCCTGCAACAGTTCGATCGCGAGCGGCGCGAAGGTGCGGGTCGCGGTCAGCGTCCTTTCCCGCCAGACATAGGCAGGATGCGCGAGCGGGTCGGCCGACGTGGGCGGGGGCGGAGCCAGCCGCTCCAGCGCGGCGGCGATGCGGGCGAGCGTGTCTTCCATGACGAGCGGCTAGCGCAGCCGGACGTGCGGCGCAAAGGGTCAGTGCACTGACTGCACCGTTGCAAGATGGCCCTGTATATCGGCGCGTGCAGGCGCGAGCGTCACGGCCTTTCGCAACAGGATACGCGCTGTGGTCACATCGCCGTCCGCATAGGCCGCCCAGCCATAGGCGTCGACCGTCGTCGGGTTGGTCGGCGCGCGTTCATAGGCGCGGCGCCCGTAGCGCCGCGCGATCGCGCCATCGCCCGCGCCGGCATGGGCGTAGGCGAGTTGCGACAGAAGCAGCGTATCGCGCGGGCCTACCGTGCGGGCGAGCGTTTCGAGCGTGGCGATCGCCTCGTTCCATTGGCCCGCGCCAAGCTGGAGGTTTGCGAGGATGCGGCGCGCGGCGATGTCTTCGGGATTCTGGGCGCGATACAGCGCGACAGCGCGTGCGCCCTGCAGGGCGTTGCCGGATTGGGCCGCCGCCTCGGTCAGCCGCAGAAATCCGGGCTGGTCGAAGCGCAGGTCCGCCGCGCGCGCATAGGCCGCCAATGCCGGTGCATGACGACCGGCAATCGCCAGCGTGTCGCCAAGCAGCAACTGAGCGGCCGGCGCGCCTGGCGAGGCAGTTGCCAGCGCTTGCGCGCGGGAAAGGGCGCCGGTCCGGTCGCCTCCCTCAAGCATGGCTCGAACGAGCGGAACGATCGCGGTCGGATCACCCGGTGCGTCGGCAGCCTGGCCAGCGAGTACCTCGACGCTCGCGTCGCTGGCGAAAGGGGCGGGGGTGCCGAGGCTGGGGGTGGCGGCGCGATCCAGGAACCGGGCCGCCCAGTCGCGCTCGCCGCTCGCCTCGAACGCGCGGCCGACAAGCGCGAGCGTGTAGCTGTCCGCATCCTCGCGCAGCGCGGCGGGGCGAAGCACATCCAGCGCTCCGGGCAGGTCGCCCGACCGGATCAGCGCCGCGCCGAGCAGCCGTCGCGCGGCAAGGTTCATCGGCTGCCTTCCGATCAGCTCTCGCCATCGCGCGACGGCCTGTTCATAGTCGCCCGAGGCGTAAGCGATCGCGCCGCTCAGCAGCACCACGCCCGGCACGCCGTCGATCGCACCTTCCGTTTTTGCCAGCAACGCGCGCGCAAGCGCGATCCGACCCGCGCGCGCCGCCAATGCCGCCTGAAGATACAGCGCCTGTGGGCTTCCCGGCCGGGCGATCAGCGCACGGCGGGTGATGGCAAGCGTCTCGCGGTAACGGCCCAATTCACCCAGCGTCGCCGCATATTCGATCAGCGCCGGATGGTAATAAGCGTCACGCGCGAGCGCCGCCTCGAACCACGGCAGTGCAGCATTCAGGCCGTAACGGCTGCGCACGATCTCGCCGCGCAGGGTAAGCGCGATCGGGTCGGTCCGGGAAATTGAAAGCGCGCGTTGCGCGGCGATATCCGCATTTCCGATATCGCCGGCGTCCAGCCGGATACGTGCCAGCGTGATCCAGGCCGACGCATCATCGGGATGGGCGGCGAGCAACGCGGTAAGCGCGGCGGTCGCGCCGGTCACATCGCCGCTGGCGGCCAGCGCGCGGGCATGGATGCGGATCACGGCAGGACCGGCATCCTCGCCCGCGGTGGCGCGCAACGCGCGGTCTGTATCGCCCTGCCGCAGCCACGCCTCGGCGAGGAGCGGCCGGATGATTTCCTTCGCAACTCCAGCACGGTACGCACGGTTGAGCGCGCCCTCCGCCCGATCCGCGTCGCCTAGCGAGAGGTTTGCCCGGGCAAGCAGCATGAGCGCGTCCGGTCGTCGCGGCGAAACAGCAACGATCGCCTCCGCATGATGGCGCGCCGCGCTGTAATTGCCTGCCGCGAACGCGGCTCTGGCCGCCTTCGTTTCGGCGACCGGATCCGGCGCTGCGGCGTGCCGCGCGATCGCGATGATGCTGAGGACGATGACGACGCTGCCGGTGCAGATCGCCGCCAGCCGGATCCACAGTGCCCGCCGCCGTGCTCGCGGCGTCCGCCGTCGGCGTCGGCGCAACAACGGATAGGTCGCCGGCCCCTCAATCATGCAGATCGTAGCTCTTGAGCAGATCGTAAAGCGTCGGGCGGCTGATGCCGAGCAGGCGCGCGGTGCCCGAGATGTTGCCATCAGCGCGCGCCAGCGCACGACGGATCGCCATCCGGTCGGCTGTTTCGCGCGCGCTGCGCAGATTGATCGGGGCGTCATCCGGCCCGGCGAGATCGAGGTCGGCTGCGGTGACGAGCTTGCCATCGGCCATGATGACGGCGCGCTTCACGCGATTTTCCAGCTCGCGGACGTTGCCCGGCCAGCCCCAGCCGTCGATCGCGCCGCGCGCATCCGGGGCCAGCCCCGTCACTGCGGGGTTCATCGTCTTGGCATATTTGGTGACATAATGGCGAGCGAGCAGCGCGGCATCTCCAGGCCGTTCCGCCAAAGAGGGGATGCGGATCACGATTTCCGCCAACCGGTAATACAGGTCGTCCCGGAAGCTGGCGTCAGCCACCATCGCGTCGATGTCGCGATGGGTCGCGCAGACGATCCGCGTGTCGACCGCGATCGGGCGGCGGCCGCCGATCCGCTCGATCGTCCGCTCCTGAAGAAAGCGCAGCAGCTTCACCTGAAGCGGCAGCGGCACATCCCCGATTTCGTCGAGGAACAGCGTGCCGCCGTGCGCCTGCTCGATCTTGCCCTCGGTCGTCTTGACCGCGCCGGTGAACGCGCCTTTCTCGTGCCCGAACAGTTCGCTTTCGAGCAACGTTTCGGGGATCGCGGCGCAGTTGATCGCGACGAAGGCGCCTCCGCGACGCGGTGATGCGTCATGCAGCCCGCGGGCCAGCAACTCCTTCCCGGTGCCGCTTGCGCCAAGTAGCATCACCGAAACGTCGGCAGGGGCGACGCGCTCGATCGTGCGGATCACCTTGAGCATCTCTGGCGCGGCTGTGATCAGGCCGGCCATCGTCGCCCCGCGCGCGCTGGCCGCCAGCTGCCGGTTCTCGGCTTCCAGATCGTGAACGTGGAAAGCACGCGCGACGATCAGGCCCAATGTGTCGATGTCGATCGGCTTCTGGTAGAAATCCCACGCGCCATCGCCGATCGCGCGCAACGCGCTATCGCGCGCGCCGTGCCCGGAGGCGACGATCACCTTCGTGTCCGGTTTCAGCGCAAGTATGTCCGCCAGCGTTGCAAACCCCTCGCTCGTGCCGTCGGGATCGGGCGGCAGGCCCAGATCGAGCGTCACGACCGCCGGTTCGTGCAGGCGCAGCGCGTCGATCGCCTCGGCGCGATCGGTCGCAACGACTATCTCATATCCGTCATAGGCCCAGCGCAATTGTCGCTGGAGACCGATATCGTCCTCTATAATCAACAGTTTCGGACGATCGCTCATGCGGCCTGCTCCAATTCTCCCACCGCGCGCAACGTGACGCGGAAGCATGTGCCTTCACCGGGGCGGCTCTCCACCGAAACATTGCCGCCCATCGCCTCCGCAAGTTGCCGCGCTTCAAACGCGCCCAGCCCGAAGCCGCCTTCCTTGCTCGACACGAACGGCTTGAACAGGCGATCGCGAATGAACGCCGGCGACATGCCGCAGCCCCGATCGATCACCTCCACACTGACCCCGCTACCATCCGTGGCGGCCAGAATGTTGAGCGCCACCGGCGTGGTCGCGGCGCTCGCCTCGATCGCATTCTGGACGAGGTGACCCAGCAACGTTTCCAGCCCGGCCGGATCGGCGATCGCCGTCGCGCTGGCCAAGCCCGTCACCGCGATCGGGTGCTGGGCTCGGCGGGCGGCGGCGATCCGTTCCGCAAGTGCGCGAAGCGCGACCGGTCGCAGCGCTTCGCCGCGTCCGCCGTGATGTTGCGAAAGGCGGGCGAGCAACGTGTTCATCCGCTGTGACGAGTCGCGCAGCGTTTCCACCATGTCGGCGCGGAACGCGGGATTGTCCGCGTGGCGCTCCGCGTTGCGCGCCAGCAGCGTCAACTGGCTGACGAGATTTTTCAGATCGTGCATGATGAAGGCGAAGCGGCGATTGAATTCGTCGAAGCGCTGGGCGTCGGCCAAAGCGTCGTGCGCGCGATCCTCGGCGAGATAGCTCGCGACCTGTCGTCCGGCTACGCCGAGCAGATCGAAATCCTCCCAGTCCAGCGCGCGATCGAGCGGGGGACGCGCGAGCACCAGCGCGCCGGTCAAATGCTCGAAGTGAAGCAGCGGCACGATCGCCCATGCCTCAGGCCGCTCGATCAGCCACGTGGGGGTCGCCGCGCGGTCGCCTGCGATCGCGGTGTCACCGCGCACCGCGTCGAGCTCGATGATACGGCGTGTCTTGGCCAGATAGGCGTGCAGCGCCGCGTTGCTGTCGGTCGGATCATTGTCTTCGGCGGGCCAGTTCCAGTCTGCGCCGCGTTCAAGCGCCCCGTCACGAGCGACCAGCAGCAGTCCGCCCGGCGAATCGGTGACATCGGCCACCGCCTTCACGACGCGCACCGCCAGCGGCGCGGCGCTCTCGCCGGGAGTGCCAAGTGTATCGTTGAAGCGCAGCCACTCCGCGCGATAGTCGTAGCGATGCGAGAAGAGGTGCTTGGCGACCAGCACCTTGGCGGTCGCCCTTAACCAGGGCGTCGAAACGATCGTGAGCACGGCGGCCGCGGTGCCGAAGACGAAAACCGTCTGCACCATCCGCGCGCGGTCTCCACCCAATTCGGCGAGCAGGCCTGCGGTCAGCCCGGTGATTGCCAGATACGCGCCGAGCAGCAGCGCCGAGAGGGTCGCGAAAGCAAGTCTGCGGGAAACCTGCAGCGTCCATTCGCCGTCCCGATGGATCGCCATCCCGAAGAGCGGCGCAATCCCGACCAGACCAACCCCGCGAATCGCGCCGAGATCCCGCGCCCAGCCGGGATTCGTCATGCTGGTGATGTGGGTCAGCAGGTCGAGCGAGAACATGATCGCAAGCGCGAGTGCGACGATGCGCACGCCGCCCCGCGTGGCCGCGGCCTGGATGCGATAGACCAGCAGCAGCGTCGCCAGCGTGCCCAGCATGCGCATCGCCAGGCGGGTAGGGGCGATCACCGCTGCCGCCTGTGACAGTTCGCTCGCGGCCTCCGCCACCCCAAGCCCGGTCGCGAGCACCGTCAGCAGGGCGCATGCGACGTACAGGACAGCGCGCCAGCGTTGATTATCAGCCACGGTATGCCGCCGCGCGAGGATATACATGAAGGCGAGCCACGTCAGATTTCGCGCGCCATCCGCGATCCGCGTAGCCACGTCGCCAGATCCGATACCAGCCACCGAAAGCGCCCACAGCGCCGTTGCGCCCAGCGCCAGCACGAATGTCGCGCGCGGCAACGTGGCGCTGCCACGCCTGATTTGTGTCAGCGCGAGCGCGCCAAACAGCAGTGCCGCCAGCGCATGTGTCCAAAGCGTTACCGAAGGCGGCATGTCAGCGCGCGCCAGCGGGCCAGAGCACCACCCGCAATGTCTGCAGCAGGATCAACAGATCGAGGAAGGGCGAATAGTTCTTCGCGTAATAGAGGTCATATTCCAGCTTCTGGCGCGCATCGTCGACGGAGGCGCCATAAGGGTAGTTGATCTGTGCCCAGCCGGTGATCCCGGGTTTCACCATGTGGCGTTCGGCGTAATACGGCAGCTCGATTTCCAGATCGGCGACGAATTGGGGGCGTTCCGGGCGCGGGCCGACGAAACTCATCTCGCCTTTCAGCACGCTCCAGCATTGCGGCAATTCGTCGATCCGCACCTTGCGGATGATGCGACCGACGCGGGTGACGCGCGGATCGTGTTCCGCGGCCCATATCGCGGTGCCGGCGATTTCGGCGTCCTGCCGCATCGAGCGCAGCTTGGGGATGTAGAAGGGCTCGTTGTACAGCCCCACGCGTTGCTGGCGGTAGAAAGCCGGGCCCTTGCTCTCCAGCTTGATCGCCACCGCCGTGACGAGGATCAGCGGCAGCGCGAGCACGAGCAGGAGCAGGCTTGCAATGATATCGAATGCGCGCTTGAAGATTGTGGTCAGTATCAGGCCCGAGGAAAAGCCGTCGGAAAAGATCAGGGCGGACGGGTTCACGGTCTGCAGGTCGATCCGTCCGGTCTCGCGCTCGATGAACGCGGAGAAATCGTTGACCTGCACGCCGGTCGTCTTGATACGCAGCAGATCCTTGAGCGGCAGCGAATTTCGACGCTCCTCGATCGCGAGCACCACCTCGGCCGCCTTCAGCTTCACCACGTGATCGGCGAGGTTGTGGATCGCGGCGCGCGGGATCGCCTGCGGCACCAGCGTCTCCGGCTCTCCCATCGCGACATAGCCGACGATGACGAATGTCGATCCTGCCATTCTCTCAAGCCGCTCGAGGCGCGCCGCGCGCCCGCCCGATCCAAGCACGACGATACGGCGCTTGAACCGCTCGCTGCCCAGCGCCCCGCCGAACAACAGTCGCACGAGAACCAGACCAGGGGTCGCGAAGAGCATCGCGTAAAAAAGATTCGAGCGCCACAGGCTGACGGACGGCAGGGTGAAGAACAGGACCGACAGGAACAGGACGCCAAGCGACACCGCGACCATCAGCCGCATAGCCGCCTGCCGAATCGAAACAAGAACGTCGGATTGATAGGCGCCGACCGCCACCATCGCGATCATCAACGGCCCGGCAAAGCTTATCAACTGCGGCAGGCGGGGCCAGACCGGGCCGGTGTCGATGCCGATCTGCCACGCCCGCAGTTTCCAGCCGGATTCCGCGGCGGCCAGCAGCAGCAGAATGTCGAGCACCCCAAGCAGCAGCACCGCGTTCGGCACGTAATGCTTGAAAACCCTTATCATTCCGTCGCCATCCGATCGCGCGCGTGTAAGCTTCTCCGACACCTGATCGCAGGAAATGGCAAAGAAAGGCTGAAGGCAGCGAATAATCGCGGCGACGGATCGAACCATTGCCGTGCGCATTTGTCCTTGCGATGAAGAACCACAGACTTTGGAGTGCTGCATGACCCTTGCCTCGCCGATCGTTCCCGTCATCCTGTCCGGTGGATCGGGGACCCGGCTGTGGCCGATGTCGCGACCCGAAATGCCAAAGCAGATGCTCGCGCTGACCGCGGAGGAGACGATGCTTCAGCTCACCGTGTCGCGGATTCGGGCCGAGCGGTTCGCTGCGCCGGTCGTGGTGGCGAGCGCTGCCCATGCGGATCTGGTGGAAGCGCAGCTTGATGCCATGGGGCTGCCCGCCCAGGCGCTGATCCTGGAGCCCGCGGGACGCAATACCGCCCCCGCGATCGCGCTGGCGGCGCTGGCGGTGGAGGACAGGACGGCGCCGTTGCTCGTCATGCCGTCCGATCATGTCATCGCCGATGTGGCGGCATTCCACGAAGCGATCGCGCGCGCGATGCCGTTGGTGGATGAGGGGTGGCTGATAACGTTCGGCATCACGCCGGACGGGCCGGAAACCGGTTACGGCTATATCCAGGAGGGCGAGGCGATCGTGCCGGGTGTCCACCGGGTCGATCGCTTCGTTGAAAAGCCGCCGCTGGAAGCTGCGCAGAAGATGATCGCGAGCGGCGACCACGTATGGAACGGCGGCATCTTCCTGTTTCGCGCCGATGCCTATCTCGATGCGCTGGGCAATTTCGAGCCCGCGATGGTGGAAGCGACCACGCGCGCCATGGGCCTGGCGACGCGAGATGGCACGCGGATAACCCCGGACGCGGCGGCGTTTGCCAGCGCTCGCAGCCAATCGATCGATTATGCGGTGATGGAGCGTGCCGAGCGCGTTGCGGTGGTGCCCGTCGCGATGGGGTGGAGCGACGTGGGAAGCTGGGATGCGCTTCACGCGATCAGCGACCGGGATGGTGAGGGCAATGTCCTTAATGGCGAAGTGATCGCGCTCGATACGACGAACTGCCTGGTGCGCAGTGATCGCGCACGCGTCGCGATGGTCGGCGTGAGCGATCTCATCGTCGTGGCGAGCGGGGATGACATCCTCATTCTGCCGCGTGGCCGCGGGCAGGACGTCAAGCGGTTGCTGGAGGCGATGAAAGAGTGATCGCGTCGGGCCGGGCGGCCGCTGGTCATGTTCACGGGCTGTTCAATCCTTGCCGGCTATCCCGCTTGCCGAGATGAGGATCGGGACAGGTTCCATATTGCTGCTGCTCGTCGCCGGACCCGCGCTCGCGGGGCAGCCGGATCAGGGGCGCGAGGCGAGCGCGGCCTGGCAGGCGACGCGGCAGGGCAGGATTCTGCCGCTCAAGGAGATCGAGCGTCGCATCGTGCCGACGATGAAGGGGGCGCAATATATCGGCTTCGATCTCGAACTGCCGAGCGGCGTTTACACGCTGAAATTCCTGCGCGACGGCACCGTGATCTGGATCGATGTCGATGGCCGGACCGGGCAGGTGATCGGGCGTACCGGCCGCTGATTCAGCAAAGCGACAGGTGAATTCCCTCACGGCCGGTTCGGTGTTAACGCCATAGGCGTAACCCAGGGAGACAATATGCGCGTCCTGATCGTCGAAGACGAGCCGAACCTCGGCCAGCAACTCAAGAATACGCTGGAAGGCGCCGGCTATGCGATCGACCTCGCCACCGACGGGGAGGAGGGGCACTTCCTTGGCTCGACCGAAAATTATGACGCGATCGTTCTCGATCTCGGCCTGCCCGAGATCGACGGGCTGACCGTGCTCGATCGATGGCGCAAGGAGGGCAAGACGATGCCCGTGCTCGTGCTCACCGCGCGGGATAGCTGGTCGGACAAGGTCGCCGGGCTTGATGCGGGCGCCGATGATTATGTGGCCAAACCGTTCCAGACCGAGGAATTGATCGCGCGGCTCCGCGCGCTGATCCGCCGCGCCTCGGGCAATGCGTCGTCCGAGCTCACCGCCGGCGACGTCCGCCTCGACACCCGCTCCGGGAAGGTCACCCGCGCCGGCGAGCCGGTCAAGCTGACGGCGCAGGAATACAAGCTGTTGAGCTACCTGCTGCATCACAAGGGCAAGGTTGTCAGCCGCACCGAGCTGATCGAGCATATTTACGATCAGGATTTCGATCGCGATTCGAATACGATCGAGGTGTTCGTCACCCGCATCCGCAAGAAGCTCGGCCAAGATGTCATCACCACGATCCGTGGGCTGGGTTATAGTCTGGAAGAACCGGCGGCCTGACCGGCGCCGGCCGATGACCGGTCAGATGCCGGATTCCCTACGCCCGATTCGCAGTTCAGGATCGCTGACCCGGCGAATGATCCTGATCGCGGCGGCGTGGATATTGCTGCTGCTCGCCGGTGGCGGCTTTGCGCTCGATCGCGTGCTGGTGAACGCTGTCACGCGCAATTTCGACGATCAGCTCGAATATGTGCTGCAATCCTTGCTCGTTTCGGCCGAAATCGGGCCGGACGGCGAGGTGATGTTCAATCGCGAGCCGGCGGACCAGCGGTTTCTGGAGCCATATTCCGGCCTCTACTGGCAGGTTTCGGCGCGCGGGCGGGAGCCGTTTCCGTCGCGATCGCTGTGGGATCGTCAGCTTAGATATGGCGCGGATCACAACGATCGCAGCGTGCACACCTACGACAGTGCCCAGTTTCGCGATGAGAAGCTGCGCGTCGTCGAACGCGATGTCACGCTGCCGCGCTCGCCGGTACGCTGGCGCTTTCAGGTGGCGCAGAGTCGCGCGGGGCTGGACGCGCAGATCGATGTTCTGCGCCGCACGCTCGTGCGCAGCTTCCTGCTGCTCGGGCTGGGGCTGATCGTGCTGGCGGCGATACAGACCTTCTACGGGCTCCTTCCGTTGCGCAAATTGCGGCTGGAGATCGCGCGGATGCGCGGCGGCCGGATCAATCGCATTTCCGGCAAGCTGCCCGTGGAGATTGCGCCGCTGGTGCATGAACTCAACGCGCTCGTCGCGCATAACGAGGTGCAGGCGGAGGAGGCGCGGCGCCATGCCGGCAATCTTGCCCATGCGCTGAAAACGCCGCTCACCGTCATCATGAACGCGGCCACCGCCGATGCGGATGACCTTGCCGAAACCGTCGTGCGCGAGGCGCGGACGATGCGGCGCCAGGTCGACCATCATCTCGCGCGCGCGCGCGCTGTCGGCCGTCGCGGCTCGGCGCATAGTCGGGCGCAAGTCTGGCCGTCGATCGAATCCGTCGAGCGCGCGGTGCAGCGCCTTTATCCCCACGTCCGCATCGACATGGATGGCGACAAGACGCTCATTGCGCATATCGAGCGGCAGGATCTCGACGAAATCACGGGCAATCTGGTGGAGAATGCCGCAAAATACGGTGGCGGCAGCGTGTTCGTGACCGTCTCCGCGCAATCCGGGTTCGTCGAGATGATGGTCGAAGACGACGGTGCGGGCATTCCCGAGGAGGAGCGTATCCGCACCTTCGATCGCGGCGTGCGGCTGGACACGGGCAAGCCCGGCACCGGGCTGGGCCTCGCGATCGTCCGCGATGTCGTCGAGATATATGAAGGCACCGTCACGCTTGAAGAGAGCGAGGATCTCGGTGGTCTGCTCGTCCGTGTGCGCTTGCCGATGGCGCAGGGCGCGGGATAGCTATTAAGCTTTATGCCCGGCCGTTAAGTATTCGGTAGCCATCATCGGTTACCGATAAGCTTATGGGACGCGAGAGACTATCGGCCGCATTGAGCGCCGCCGTTCTATACTTCGTTCTGGCCAGCGGCACCGTTTGGCTATCCAGCGATCTTCACGAAGTTCCACCGATCTGGCCGGCCAACGCGGTCCTGCTCGCGATGCTGCTTCAGCCGAAACGCGTCGCGTGGAGCGACATGCTGCTCATTTCGGTTGTCGGCAATTTTCTGGCGAACCTTGTCGTGAGCGGCGCGCATGTCGTCCCGATCATCTGGGGCCTGATCGACGCGACCGAGGTAATGATCGCTGCCTATGCATTACGCCGGGCGATCGGGGCGGACGAGGTGCTGGGCGCTCCCGAGAACGTCGGTCGCTTTCTCCTCTGGGCCGGAATCATCGCGCCGATCGTCGGCGGGCTTGGCGGCGCGACGGTCACCTGGCTTTGGTACGATCGGGAATTCGTCTCGGCGTTTCGGCTGTCGTTCTTCAGCGATGCGCTGGGCATGCTCGTTTTCACGCCCTTCTTCACCTCGCTGTTGGGGGGCGAATATTGGCGCGCGCTTCGCAATCGCTCGAAGCGCGAATATTTCGAATGCATCGCGATCGTGCTGCTCGTGTCGGCAACGGCGGTGCTGGTGTTCATCGTCGCGCGCCGGCCGATAGCCTTCATCCTGTTCGCGCCGCTGATGCTCGCCGCCTTCCGGCTCGGGCGGCTCGGCACGCAGTTTGCCCTGCTGATCGTCGCGGTTGCCGGTTCGATCGGGGTTTATCGTCCGCAGACCACCTTCGCGATCTACGGCGAGCAGCCCGAATTGCGGCTGCATCTCGTGCAATTCTTCCTGGCCATGGTTCTGCTGACCTGCCTGCCGGTGGCGGCGAGCCTTTCGGCGCGAGCGCGCCTGTTGCGCCAATTGGCGGACAGCGAACGCAGGCTGCGCGCTCGCGAGGCCGATCTGATCCGGCTCGCCGGAACCGATCCGCTTACCGGCCTGATGCATCGCGGAGCGCTGAACGAGCGCATCGAGGCGGTGCATTACGAGGAGCGGATCGCCGTCGCCGTGCTGGATCTCGATCGCTTCAAGGATATCAACGACCGCTTCGGGCACGATGTGGGCGATCGCGCCCTGGTTCACTTTGCGCGCGTTATCGCGAACGGCGTTCGGCAGGGGGATGTCGTGGCGCGCATCGGTGGCGACGAGTTCATGATCTTCTTCCCCGCAACCGATCAGGGCATAGCTGCGTCGGTATGTGATCGGCTTGCGATGGTCCTGCGCGATCAGCCGTTGCCGATCGACAACGATGCATCGCTATTTCTCGCGATGAGCTGCGGCGTTGCCGAACGGCGCGATGATGAGACGGTGGAGGCGCTTATCAAACGGGCGGATCAGGCGCTCTATGCGGCGAAGGAAGCGGGCCGCTCGCGCGTGTTGCGCGCCGCCTGAACGCGGGTGCCGTCAGGCCGGCTCCAGCGCCTGCATCGCCTCCGCCGCGATCGCCAGCGAACGTTTGCGCGCATCGTGGTCGTAGATCATGCTGGTGAGCATCACCTCATTCACATCGGTGCGCCTGACGAATGCGTCTATCCCGCGCGCGACTTCATCGCGTGTGCCGATCGCGGTGCATTGCAGCACATGATCGAGAATCGCGGCATGTTGCGGCGGCAGGCTGCTGCGGTATCCGGCGACAGGCGGGGGCAATTGGCGCGGGTTGCCAGTGCGCAGCGCTACGAACGCCTGTTGCTGCGAACTGGCGAGAAATTCCGCTTCCTCATGGGTATCCGCGGCGAAAACGTTGAATCCTGCCATCGCATGCGGCTTGGCCAGCTGAGCGGAAGGCCTGAACTGGCTGCGATAGGCATCCAGCGCCTGATCGAGCGCATCCGGCGCGAAATGCGAGGCAAAGGCATAGGGCAAGCCGAGGATCGCGGCCAGCTGCGCGCCGAACAGGCTTGAGCCGAGAATCCACAGCTCCGGTTTAGCGCCCGCGCCGGGCGTCGCCGAGATGCCGGTGCGTCCGTCGTCGGCAAGATAGCTCTGCAATTCGACGACATCATTCGGGAAGGCGTTCGGATCGGTATCCAGCGTCCGCCGCAGCGCGCGCGCGACACGCTGGTCAGATCCCGGCGCCCGGCCGAGGCCCAGATCGATGCGGCCGGGAAACAGCGCGTCCAGCGTCCCGAATTGCTCCGCGATCTGCAGCGGCGCGTGATTGGGCAGCATGATGCCGCCTGCGCCGACGCGTATCGTCGATGTCGCCTGCGCGACATGCGCGATCACCACGGCGGTGGCGGCGGAGGCGATGCCGGCCATCCCGTGATGCTCGGCCACCCAGTAACGGTTGTAGCCATGGCGCTCGGCGTGGCGCGCGAGATCGGCGGCATTGGCAAGCGACTGGGCGACAGTGCCGCCCTGTACCACGGGAACGAGATCGAGCAGGGAATATCCAGTCATGCTGTCAGATGTGGCGTGATGGGTTGCGATCCGCAACCTCCCATGATGATCGCGCGCGGCGTTGTCCTTGCGATCTTACCGGCCTAAGGCCGCCGCGATGCCGCCCACGCTTGCTTCGATCCGAAACTGGATCTTCGATCTGGACAACACGCTCTATCCTGCGAGCGCCGATCTGTTCGCGCTGATCGACGTGAAGATGGCGGCCTATGTGTCCGATCTTCTCGGCGTCGATCTCCCCGAAGCGCGACGGATTCAGAAGGCTTATTTTCTCGGGCACGGCACCACGCTCGCTGGCCTGATGGCGGAGCATGAGATCGATCCTCACCATTATCTCGATTTCGTCCACGATATCGAGATGGACGTGCTGGAGAAGAATCTGCCGCTGGCGGCCGCGATCGCCAAGCTGCCGGGCCGCAAGATCGTGTTCACCAACGGCGACGGCCCCTATGCGCGGCGCGTCCTCGACCGGCTCGGGCTGGGCGCCTCCTTCGAGGCGGTGCACGATATCCACGCGATGGACCTGATGCCCAAGCCGGCGCCATCGGCCTATGCCGGGCTGTGCGCGGCGTTCGGGATAGACCCGCGCGAGTCGCTGTTCGTCGATGACATGGCGCGCAATCTGGCGCCGGCGAAGGCCATCGGCATGACGACCGTGTGGGTGGACAACGGCTCCGAGCAGGCGGCGGACAGCGACCGCAGCTTCATCGATCACGTCACCCACGATCTCACCCATTGGTTGCACGATATATTGGAGCGGGCATGAGCATTACCGAGCTTGAACAGACGATCGACGCCGCATGGGAAAATCGCGCGGAGATCGGCCTGGCCACCGTCGGCGAGGTGCGGGCAGCGGTCGATCGCGCGCTGGTGCTGCTTGATTCCGGTGCGGCGCGCGTCGCCGAGCCGGACGGCGAGGGAGGCTGGCGCGTCAACCAGTGGCTGAAGAAGGCGGTGCTGCTGTCGTTCCGGCTCAACGACAATGCGCTGATCGACAACGGGCCCGGGGCCGGCCACTGGTTTGACAAGGTGCCGTCGAAATTCTCCGGCTGGAGCGAAAGCGAGTTCCGCGAGGCCGGCTTCCGCGCCGTGCCCGGCAGCATCGTCCGGCGCGGCGCGTTCGTCGCCAGGGGCGCGATCCTGATGCCCAGCTTCGTCAACATCGGCGCGCATGTGGGCGAGGGGACGATGATCGATGCCTGGGCGACGGTCGGCAGCTGTGCGCAGATTGGCAGCAACGTCCATCTCTCCGGCGGCGCGGGCATCGGTGGTGTGCTCGAACCGCTGCAGGCGGACCCGGTCATCATCGGCGATGGCGCCTTCATCGGCGCGCGCGCCGAGGTGGCGGAAGGCGTGCGCGTGGGCGAGGGCGCGGTGCTCTCGATGGGCGTCTATCTCGGCGCCTCGACCAAGATCATCGATCGTGCCACCGGTGAGGTCTTCCGCGGGCACGTGCCGCCCTATTCGGTCGTGGTGCCAGGTTCGACCGGCGGCAACCTAGGCCTCTATTGTGCGGTTATCGTCAAGCGGGTCGATGCGCAGACGCGGTCCAAGACGAGCATCAACGAGCTTCTGCGCGATTGAAGAGCGGGGCGGGTGGTTGCGCGGATCGGCGCGCCGCCCCATTATAATCCCCGGAAAAGAATGGAGTAAGCACCGTGTACCACCGGATGAACAACGCCGACCGCTTCGTCTCATCCGCTTGCACGGTGCTTCATGACTTCGTTTCTGACGCTCGATTCAATTGCCGCCGCCACCCCTGATCGCCACCGGCTTTTCGACAATCTGACGCTTTCCCTCGGCGCCGAGCGCGTCGGGCTGGTAGGTCGCAACGGCGCGGGCAAGTCGACGTTGCTTGCGATCATCGCCGGCGCGACCGACCCCGCGGCCGGCACGATCGTGCGCGCGGGCACGATCGGCACGCTCGCGCAGGCATGTTCACCCGACGAAACCGTTGCAGATGCGCTGGGCGTCGCCGCGCCGCTTGCGCTGCTGGCGCGCGTACTGGCCGGTGAGGGGAGGGCGGACGATTTCGCGGCCGCCGACTGGGAACTTCACGCGCGTGTCGCGCAAGCCACTGCTGCGGTCGGGCTGCCGGATATCGCGCTCGATCGCCCGGTTGCGTCTCTGAGCGGCGGTGAGCGCGCCTGCGTCGGGATCGCGCGACTCAGGATTGCGGCCCCCGACGTTCTGCTGCTCGACGAGCCGACCAATAATATGGATATGGCGGGCCGCGCCGCGGTGAACGATCTTGTCACCGGCTGGCGCGGCGGGATGATCGTGGCGAGCCATGATCGCGCGCTGCTGGAAAAGATGGATCGCATCGTCGAGCTTACGCCGATCGGCATCCGCATCGTCGGCGGTGGCTGGAGCGAGTTCGCGGCCGCGCGCGATGCCGACCGCCAGCGCGCGGCGAGCGAGCTCGAACGTGGCGAGGCGCGGCTGCGTGCGGCCCGGCGCGAGGCGCAAGCGCGGCATGAGGCGCAGGAACGGCGCGACAAGGCCGGGCGCGCCTTCGCCGCGCGAAAATCGGAACCACGGATCCTGCTGGGCGCGATGGAGCGGCGGGCGGAAAACAGTGCCGCGCGCGGTCGGCGCATTGGCGAACGGCTGGTATCGGATGCGGGTGCCCGGGCGGATGAGGCACGAGCGCAGGTTGAGGTGTTGACGCCGCTGACGATTGCGCTCCCGCCCACCGGCCTGGCTGCCAACGCCGCGGTGCTCTCGATCGAGCGGGCGAGCGTGGCTTTTGGCGGCCGTGTCTTCGGCCCGTGGTCCCTGTCGATGCGGGGGCCGGAACGCGTTGCGATCATGGGGGCGAACGGCGCTGGCAAGACGACATTTCTGAAGCTTGCGAGCGGGGCGATCGCGCCTGATGGCGGCATTGTACGGTGCACCGAGCGCGCGGTGATGCTCGATCAGCACGTGAGGTTGCTCGGCGACGGGGATACCGTCCTGGGCAATCTCCAGCGGCTCAATCCGGCGCTCGAAGAACGAGAGGCGCGGGCGGTGTGCGCGCGCTTCGCTTTTCGCAATCGCGGCGCGCTCAAGCCTGCGGGGGCGCTATCGGGGGGAGAGCGGCTGCGTGCGGGGTTGGCCTGCGCATTGGCGGGTGAGCGGCCGCCCTGGCTCCTGTTGCTCGACGAGCCGACCAATCATCTCGATCTGGATTCGATCGAGGTTCTTGAGCGTGCGCTGCTCGATTTCGACGGCGCGCTGCTGGTCGTCAGCCACGATCGGGCGTTTCTCGAGGCGATCGGGATCGAGCGCCGGATCTGGATCGACCAAACATCATCTCGACATTGATCCACGCGCCTCCTATCGGCGCGGGAAAGTCTCAAGGGGAATTCGATGCCCAAAGCCAGTCAGGTTCTCGATCGCGTTCTCGTGCTCGAAATGGTGCGTGTTACAGAAGCCGCCGCGATCGGCGCGTCCACGCTCGTTGGGCGCGGTGACGAGAAGGCGGCCGACGCCGCCGCCGTGGAGGCGATGCGGGAAGCGCTCAACAGCCTCGACATGGACGGCACCGTCGTGATCGGCGAAGGTGAGCGGGACGAGGCGCCGATGCTGTTCATCGGCGAAAAGGTGGGCAGCGGCACCGGGCCGAAGATCGATATCGCGCTCGATCCGCTCGAAGGCACCACGATCTGCGCCAAATCCGGGCCGAACAGCCTGGCGGTTCTGGCGATCGCGGAAGCCGGCGGCCTTCTCAACGCGCCGGATGTCTATATGGACAAGCTGGCTGTCGGACCGGGCTTCCCGGAGAATATCCTCGATCTCGACAAGTCGCCGACCGAAAACATCAAGGCGATCGCCGCCGCCAAGGGCGTGGAGCCGAACGAGATCATGGCCTGCGTGCTCGATCGCCCGCGTCACGAAAAGCTGATAGCGGAGCTGCGCGCGATCGGCTGCGGGATCGTGCTGATCGGCGACGGCGACGTGGCCGGTGTGATCGCCACCACCAATCCCGATACCACCATCGACGTCTACATGGGGTCTGGCGGCGCGCCGGAGGGCGTGCTGGCCTGTGCCGCGCTGCGCTGTGTCGGCGGGCAGTTCAAGGGGCGGCTGCTGTTCCGCAACGAGGATGAGCGCGCGCGCGCCCGCAAATGGGGCATCACCGATCTCGATCGCCAATATGATCTGAAGGATCTTGCCAAGGGCGATTGCATCTTCGCGGCGACCGGCGTGACCGATGGTTCGCTGCTGGAGGGCGTCAAGCGTCGTGGTGACAAGATGACGACCGAGAGCGTCGTGATGCGCGCCTCGTCCGGCACGGTGCGCTGGGTGAAGGGTGAGCATCGCATCGAGCGGTGACGTGATTGCAGCGCTGCTGCTCGTCGCGATGCTCGCGATGAGCTGGTATCTGCGGCGTCGTCTGAGGCTGGATTTCGGGCATGGGCGGTCAGGCGCCTATCTCGCCGTAACCGTCCGCCAGATTGCGGGTTTTGCATTGCCAGCGCTCCTTGCGCTGGCGCTCGCGGGCGAATGGCGCGCTTTGTGGGTGCTGCCGGCTTCCTTTCAGCGGCTTGCCAGGGAGGTCGGGGTCGCGGGCTGGATCGTTGCGAGCGATGGTTGGATGCTGCTGGTCGGCGCTGCGGGCGGCAGCACGATCGGCGGCGCGATCGCCTTCATTCGGTGGCGGCGGAAGGGGCTGCGCGGGCCGATGTTCGGCGAACTCGGCTGGCTTCTGCCGCGCGACCGTGCCGATCTTGGCTGGGGCGTGGTTCTGTCGATCGTGGCCGGGGTGGCGGAGGAGCTGTATTTTCGCCTGACGCTGCCATTGCTGGTCGCGCTCGCAAGCGGAAGCGCGCTTGCCGGGTTCGTCGTTTCCTCGCTGATGTTCGCCGCCGCGCATCGTTATCAGGGGATCGCGGGAGTGGTCGCGACCGGGTTGACCGGTCTCGTCTTCGTCGCGTTCTACTTCGCAAGCGGGGCATTGTGGCTCGCGATCGCCGCACATATCATCGTCGATCTAAACAGCCTGGTCATCCGCCCCGCGGTTACGGGTGCATGGCGGCCGCGGCGGATATGATCGATCGACCGAAAGACAGGTCAGTCGCGCATCACGGCGCGCGCGCTGCCTCAGGCCCGCAGCCGCTCGTGGTGGCGGATCACCTCGTCGATGATGAAGCGCAGGAACTTCTCGCTGAATTCCGGGTCCAGCTCGGCATCCTCGGCGAGCTGGCGCAGCCGCGTGATCTGCGCCTCCTCACGGCCGGGATCGGCGGGGGGCATGCCCGAGGTCGCCTTGTGCCGGCCGACCGCCTGCGTGATCTTGAACCGCTCGGCAAGCAGGCAGACGAGCGCGGCATCGATATTGTCGATGCTCTTGCGATAACCCTTAAGCACGTCGTCCGGCATCTCGCCCCCCGAATCCGTCAGTCCCGCGCCTTTTGCGTGGGGAGCGGCGCGCGCGCAAGGCTCGGCCCGCAATAGCGCTTATTGCGTTTTCTTGGCCGTGGCCTAGAGCCTGCCAGCAGATGAGCGCCACCATTCACCGTCTGGCCGATCGGGCCCCCTCTCTCGAACCGATGATCGCGCTGGTCGCCGGTGACATGAACATGGTCAATGCGGCGATCCTCGATCGCATGCAGTCCCAGATCCCGCTGATCCCGGAGCTTGCCGGGCATCTGATCGCGGGCGGCGGCAAGCGGATGCGCCCCATGCTGACGCTCGCGAGCGCGCGGCTGCTGGGTTACATGGGCGCGCGGCATCATCGGCTGGCGGCGGCGGTGGAGTTCATCCACACGGCGACGCTGCTGCATGACGACGTGGTGGACGGCTCGGACCTGCGACGCGGCAAGCGCACGGCGAACCTGATCTGGGGTAATCCCGCGAGCGTGCTGGTGGGGGATTTTTTGTTCAGCCGTAGCTTCGAGCTGATGGTGGAGGACGGCAGCCTGAAGGTGCTGAAGATCCTGTCTAATGCCAGCGCCGTGATCGCGGAGGGCGAGGTTAATCAGCTCACCGCCGCGCGTCGGATCGATCTGGGCGAGGATCGCTATCTCGATATCATCAACGCGAAGACTGCTGCGCTGTTCGCGGCCGCCTGCCGTATTGCCGCTGTGGTGGCCGAGCGGCCCGAGAGCGAGGAAGCGGCGCTCGATGCCTATGGCCGCAATCTCGGCATCGCCTTCCAGCTTGTCGACGACGCGATCGATTATGTTTCCGATGCCGGCACGATGGGCAAGGACGCGGGCGACGATTTCCGCGAGGGCAAGATGACGCTTCCCGTGATCCTCGCTTATGCGCGCGGATCGGATGTGGACCGCCGGTTCTGGAAAGACGCGGTGGAGGGGCGGCGCGACAGCGATGCGGATTTCGCCCAGGCGGTCGAACTGGTGCGCGCCACCCGTGCGGTGGACGATACGCTGGCGCGCGCCCGCCACTATGGCCAGCGCGCGATCGATGCGCTCGGCCCGTTCGCCGCGGGCGAGGCGAAGGATGCGATGGTCGAGGCGGTGAAGTTCGCCGTGGCGCGAGCTTACTGATACGAACGGCTCGCACCGGCCTGTCTTCGATCGATCGTGAAGCCTTAACGCCCTTCCGCTAGATCACTGCGCGATGCTGCGCGTATTGACCCTTTCCTCGCTGTTCCCCGATGCGACGCGGCCGAATTTCGGCGTCTTCGTCGAGCGGCAGACATTGGG
This sequence comes from Sphingomonas sp. 3P27F8, assembly GCF_005502745.1. Lineage (GTDB taxonomy): Bacteria > Pseudomonadota > Alphaproteobacteria > Sphingomonadales > Sphingomonadaceae > Sphingomonas. The sequence continues at coordinate 17,970 of NZ_SCNL01000002.1, read as the reverse complement.
GCTCGCGGCGCATCCCTCGGTCGCGCTGACGATCGTCGCGCCGGTCGGGATTCCGCCGTGGCCGCTTTCTCGGCATCCGCGGTATCGCGCATTGGCGGCGTTGCCCGCGCGCGAGATGTGGAAAGGCGTTGAGCTGTTGAGGCCGCGCTTCATCGTCTTGCCGGGGACTGGCGGCCGGTTTCATGCGCCCGCGATGCTCCGCGCCGTGCGGCGCGCGATTGGCGGGCGCGCGTTCGATGTGATCGATGCCTCATTCTTCTTCCCGGACGGGCCGGCGGCGGTCGCACTGGGGCGGGAGCTCGGCATTCCGGTGTCGATCAAGGCGCGGGGGGCGGATATTCATCATTGGGGCCATGCCCGCGCCACCGCGCGACAGGTGGTGAGCGCAGGGCTGGCGGCGGACGGGCTGCTCGCCGTGTCACGGGCGATGGCTGCGGACATGGCGGCGATCGGCATTCCGGCGGAGAAAGTGCGGGTTCACCATACCGGCGTCGATCTGGCGCGGTTCGCGCCGGGCGACCGCGCGGCGGCGAAGGCGCGGCTGGGGGTGGCCGGGCCGCTTGTCGTGTCGGTCGGCGCATTGATACCGCGCAAGGGGCACGATGTGGTGATCGATGCGATTTCGCGGCTCGACGGGGTGACGCTGCTTGTCGCCGGCGCGGGGGAGGCTCACGGCGCGCTGGCGGCGCGGATCGAGCGGTCAGGTCTGGCGAACCGGGTCCGCCTGCTTGGCTCGGTGCCTCATGAGGAGCTTCCCGGCCTGATCGCGGCGGCGGACGTCATGGCGCTGGCGTCATCGTCGGAGGGGCTGGCGAACGCATGGGTCGAGGCGCTGGCGTGCGGAACTCCGATCGTCATCCCGCCCGCGGGTGGGGCGCATGAGGTGGTGACCGTTCCCGCCGCAGGGCGCGTGGTCGCGCGCGACGCGGATTCCTTCGCCGCCGCGATCGCCACGCTGCTCGCCGATCCGCCGTCATCGGAGGCGGTGCGCGCTCAGGCGCTCCCGTTCACATGGGAGGCGAATACCGCGGCGCTGCATGCGCACCTCGCGGGCCTGGTGGCGGCGCGTCAGGCGAGCGGATAGAGCGCGGCGGCGATCTGTCGCCCTTCACCGCGCAGCACGCCCCACGCACGCGCGGCGGCGCGGCTGTCCATCGCCTCGACGCCGATACCGCGATCTTCCAGCGAAGCAACCAGTGCGGATGGCGGTCGCGAAAGATCCCCGCCGGTGCCGATGAGGACGAATTCCGGGTTGCCCGCGAGCAATGGCGCCAGATGATCCGGCGACAGCTCGGCCAGCGGGGGCGGGCGCCATGCGGCGACCGCATCCACCGTCATCAGCAATGCGGCGAACGTGCCGTCATCGGTGCGGAAGCCCGCCGGGCCGATGCCCTTGACGATCGGCCCGGCAGGGTCGCGGGTACGTTCCAGTTCCACGTCAGCCTTCGCGCGGCCCCACGCGCTCCGCCCGCTCGACATCGCCGCGCGCCCCGGTCGGCTCGGCGCGCAGGCCGAGCGTGATGAGCAGCGAGGAGGAAACGTAGATCGACGAATAGGTGCCGACCACGATGCCCAGGATCATCGCCGCCGTGAAGCCGCGCAGCACATGGCCGCCGAGGAACAGCAACGCGAGCAGTGCGAGCAGGATCGTCACGGAGGTCATCACGGTACGCGGCAGCGTTTCGTTGACCGACAGGTTGATGATCTCGCGCATGTCCATCTTGCGATAGCGGCGCATGTTCTCGCGGATGCGGTCGTCGATGACGATCTTGTCGTTGATCGAATAGCCGATGATCGTCAGCACGGCGGCGACGATATTCAGATCGAATTCGAACTGCGTCAGCGCGAAGAAGCCCAGCGTCATCAACAGATCGTGCACGATCGCCACGATGGTCGAGACGCCGAACTGCCATTCGAAGCGAACGATCGCGAACAGGCCGATGCCCAGCACCGCCAGCACCACCGCCAGCACGCCGTTACGGATCAACTCGCCGGATACCTTGCCGGACACGGTGGAATAGCGGCTGAACGTCGCGCCCGGGAAGTTCTGGCCGAGCGCGACTTCCACCTTTTTGACGACGGCGTTGGTCGCGCCTTCGTCCGCGCCCTGCTGCACCGGCAGGCGGACGGTGATCGTCTTGGGGTCGCCGAACTGCTGGAGCGATGCATCGCCCACGCCGAGGGAATCGACCACCTTGCGGACGTGATCGAGATCGGGCGCGCTCGCGAACTTCTCCTCGATCATCAGGCCGCCCTCGAAATCGACGCCGAAGTTCAGCCCGCGTGCGAAGGTGAGGCCCACCGCAAGCAGGCTGAGCACCAGCGTTAGGGCGAACGCCCATTTGCGCAGGCGGACGAAGTCGATGTTCGTATCGTCGGGGACGAGCTTCAAAAGTTTCATGGTTCTCGCTCGCCTCAGATGTTGATCGTCTTGGGCTTGGCGCGGCGCAACCATTGCGCGACCAGCATCCGCGTGAAGGTGACGGCGGTGAACACCGAGGTGACGATGCCGATCAGCAATACCACCGCGAAGCCCTTTACCGGCCCCGAACCCAGCACGAACATGATGACGCCGGAGATGGCGTGCGTCATGTTCGCCTCGAAGATCGTGCGGCTCGCCTCCTTATAGCCCAGTTCCACCGCCTGTACGATCGATCGCCCGCGATGCCGCTCTTCGCGGATGCGCTCGTTGATGAGCACGTTGGCGTCCACCGCGGTGCCGATCGTCAGCACGAATCCGGCGATGCCCGGCAGGGTGAGCGTGCCGCCGATCAGTGCCAGGACGCCCACGATGACGAAGACGTTGATGACCACCGCGAGGTTCGCATAGAGGCCGAAGCGGCCGTAGGTGATGAACATGAACGCGACGACCAGCGCGACCGCGACGGCGGACGCAAGGATGCCGGCGCGGATCGAATCGGCGCCCAGATCGGGGCCGACGGTCGATTCCTCCACCACCTTCAGCGCGACGGGCAGTTTGCCCGAGCGCAGCGCGATGGCGAGCTGGTTGGCGCTTTCCACCGTGAAGCTGCCGGAGATCGATGCCCGGCCGCCCATGATCGGCTCGTTGATGTTCGGCGCGGAAATCACGCTGTTGTCGAGGATGATCGCGAACGGCTTGTTGACATTCTCCTGCGTCACCTTGGCGAAGCGACGCCCGCCCTGGCTGTCGAACGTGATCGCCACCTGTGGCTCGTTCGTCTGCGGCGAGAATTCCTGCCGCGCGTCGGTGAGCATGTCGCCGGTGATGATCACGGAGCGCTTCACGGCGATGAACGGCACGCCGCTGGGGTTGTTCGGATAGGGCAGGATCTGGCTGCCGATCGGCGCCTGCTTGTTGCGGAGCTGATCCGGGGTGGCGGTCGGGTCGACCAGCTTGAACTCAAGCTTGGCGGTCTTGCCGAGCAGATCCTTGAGCGCCTGCGGATTCTGGAGCCCCGGCACCTGAACGACGATGCGGCTGGAGCCCTGCCGGATGATCGTCGGCTCGCGCGTGCCGAGTTCGTCGATCCGCCGCCGAACCACCTCGGTAGCATCGCCCATCGCGCGATCGACGGCCTGAGCGAGGCCGGCGGCCGTCGGCGTGAGAACGAAGCGGCTCGTGTCGATTACGGCGATGTCCCATTCACGCTGGCCGGTCATCCCCGCGCCGCCGCCCGTGATCGACAGCAGGCGCTCGCGCGCCGCATCGACCTGCGTCGGATCACGCAGCAGGAAGGTCAGCTTGCCGTCGCGCGTCGAGATCTCGCCGATCTCGATCCGCGGGTTCTGGCGACGCATCTCCGTCTGCACCTGTTCGCGCATCTGCTCCAGCCGGCTCGACTGGAGGTCGCTCACATCCGCTTCGAGCAGCAGATAGCTGCCGCCGGCCAGATCGAGACCGAGGTTGATGCGCGGATGCGGAAAACGGCCCCATTGATCGGTGACGCGCTGCGGCAGCAGGCTTGGGATGGCGAGCGCCACCAGCACCGCGAGCAGCGCCCAGATCGAAAAGACCTTCCAGCGCGGGAAGTCCAGCATCTCAGTCGTTCGCCGGCTTGCCGCCGAGCGGCGTCACTTCGGCGAGCGTCGCCTTGACCACGCGAACGCGCGTGCTCGGCGCGATCTCCACCTCGACCACGGTTTCCTCGACCTTCGTCACCTTGCCGAGCAGGCCGCCGGCGGTGACGACCGAATCACCCTTCTTCACCGCGGAAACCGCGCTCTGCAGCGTCTTCATCCGCCGTTGTTGCGGGCGGATCATCAGGAAATAAAAGACGATGAAGACCAGGAACAGCGGCGCGAGACCAAGAAAGCCGGCGATCCCGCTCTGCTGCGCGGCGCCCCCGGCAACCTGGGCGTAAGCTGGAGAAATGAGCATTTTACCCGTTCATGATTATACGGCGGGCGAAAGGCCCGCGCGGAAGCCCCGGGCGCTATCATCGTAACGATATCGGTGCAACATGAGGCGGCGTGAAAGCAACGAGTCCGCAGGAGAGAGCGATGACGATATTGGTGATGGGGACTATCAAGCTGGCCGCCGGGGAAGGCGCCAAGGCGGCCGGGCTGCTGGCCGATCATGCCAGGAAGGTGCTGACGGAGGAGGGGTGCGACGAGTATAGTTTCGCGTTCGACGCCGCTGACCCGGATCTGATCCGCGTCGCTGAGCGCTGGGCCAGTGTCGAAGCGCTGGCGGCGCACGGAGCGGCGGATCACCAGAAGGCGTTCGGCCGGGCGCTGCGCGATCATTCGCCCCAGGCGATGGCCGTCGATGCGTGGGACGGGGCGCACTGGCGCAAACTGGTCTGAACCCGGCTTGCGTTGTCCGCGGGGGGCGCGTAGAGGCCGCCCTCCGGTCGGGGCGTAGCGCAGCCTGGTAGCGCATCACACTGGGGGTGTGGGGGTCGCAGGTTCGAATCCTGTCGCCCCGACCAATTTTACCGCAAACCAGCCGTCCCTTGGCGGCGACTTGCGGTTCATCCATTGGAAGATCGCGGAATTCCGGGGCTTCAATCCCGTTTGCCGATCGCCGCCGCCAATGAGGCGGTGGCGCTTCCTCGCCGCGCGGGTGTCGGCTGATCCGGGGATGGCGCCCAGCCGGTCAGATAGATGATCGCGAACCGCTCGGTGGTTCGCCCGTCGGCTTCCGCGCGCTGCGCGAATGCGGCGGCGGCGCGCGCCAGCACGTCCCTGCGCATCGCGCGGCGCCCGGCCAGGATGTTGCTGGCGCCCATGCCGCGCAGATCGTCGAGCAGGCGCCCGAAACTGGCATAGCGGACATCGAGCGTCTCGATATCGGCGACCGGCAACGCAAATCCCGCGCGCATCAGCAGATCGCCCGCGGCACGCACGTCGATTTGCGGGTGGAGGCGCGGCGCGGGGTTCTCCCCCTCCGCCTGGCGCAGCGCTGCACGCAATGTGGCGAGCGAGCCCGCACCGGTGAATGCGGCGAGGAACAGCCCGTCCGGCCTAAGCGCGCGCCGCACCAGCGCGAGCGCGCCGGGCAGATCGTTCACCGTGTCGAGCGAGCCCGCCGATACGACCAGGTCGAACGACGCGTCGCGGAACGGCAGCCGGTCCTCATCGGCCTGCACGCCGCCGGTGGCGGCGGCGAAACGCCGCCCCGGATCGAGCCGCGCGATCCGGGCACCCGGCAGGGCAAAGCTCCCGTCGAACGCGCCGAGATCCAAAACCTCGCGAAACTCGCGCTTCACGCTCGCCAGGCGATCGAGGAGGCCGTCGATCATCGCGTTGCGGAGGAAATCGTGATCGGCATAAGCGCCCGCGATCCGGTCGCGACGCAGTCGGCGGGCGGCACGGTCGAAAATTTCAGGCGGATGCATGGGATCGGTCCTGTGAACGTGCATGCCGGGGGGCGCGGCGATCGCGGCTTGTGCCCCCGGCCGATCGGCGGGACAAGGGGGATCCGGGGGGAGCCAGTATGCGTGAGGCGATGCGCCAGTTGCTGAAGGTTGCGCTGCCGCCTCGCTGCCCCGGGTGCGGGACGGTGACGGTGGCGGATCATCATTTCTGCGCGCCTTGCTGGGGGAGCCTGCGGTTCGTCGGTCCTCCGTGGTGCGCGGGGTGCAATGTGCCGTTCGATTATGCGCGCGGCGAGGAGGCGCGCTGCGCGGCATGTATTGTCGATGCGCCGCGCCATCGCGGGGTGCGCGCCGCCGTCGCTTATGGCGATGTCGCACGAACGCTGGCGCTGAAGCTCAAATACGCCGGCCGCACGGCCTATGCCGATACGGCGGCGCGGCAGATGATCCGGTTGATGCCGGCCGATGCCGATCTGCTGTTGCCGGTGCCGCTGCACCGATGGCGGCTGTGGCGACGTGGCTACAACCAGGCCGGGCTGCTCGCCGCCGCGCTTTCGCGCATGAGCACCGTGCCGGCGGACCACCGGATCCTTGAACGGTTCAGGGCTACACCGATGCTCCGCGGGCTGAGTGCGCGCGAGCGGCGGGCGGCTCTGCGGGGAGTATTTCGCGTGGCGCCGCGCGGGGCCGATCGCATGCGTGGCCGCAATGTGGTGCTCGTTGACGATGTGCATACCAGCGGCGCCACCGCAAATGCCGCGACCCAGGCGTTGCTGGCGGCGGGCGCCGCTTCGGTCACGATATTATGCTGGGCGCGGGTGCTCGATGAGGGCGACGCGGATTGACAAGCGGGCCATCGCCCCACACTTCCTACGGCATGGCAAAAGTTGAAATCTACACCAAAGCCTTCTGCCCCTATTGCGCGCGTGCGATGCGCCTGCTGGCGGAAAAGGGCGTCGAGCCGATCGAATATGATCTCACGATGGGCGGCCCGAAGCGGGCCGAGATGCTGGAGCGCGCCGGCGGCCGCACCAGCGTGCCGCAGGTGTTCATCGATGGTCGTCACATCGGCGGCTCCGATGATCTTGCCGCGCTCGATTCCGAGGGAAAGCTGGATGCGCTGCTTGGATCATGAAGGTAGCGCTCGCCCAGCTTAATACCGGGATCGATCCGTCGCGCAACGCGGCCGCGCTGGTGGAGGCGGTCCGGGCTGCCGGGCAGGGCGGGGCGGCGATGTTGTTCACGCCGGAAATGTCCGGGCTGCTCGATCGTGACCGGGAGCGTGCGGCAGCATCGATCGCGGCCGAGGAGGAGGACGCCGTCCTTGCTGCCGTTCGCGCGGCGGCGAGGGAGGCTGGAATCTGGGTCCAGCTGGGTTCGCTGGCGTTGCGCCGGCCGGACGGCCTGCTCGCCAATCGCAGCTTCGTGATCGATGCGGCCGGGAACGTGCGCGCGCGGTATGACAAGCTGCACCTGTTCGATGTCGATCTGCCGACTGGCGAGCGCTGGCGCGAGTCGGCCAGCTATACCGCCGGCGCCTCTGCGGTTGCTGTCGAAACGCCGATCGGACGCCTTGGTCTCAGCATCTGTTACGATCTGCGTTTCGCGGGGCTTTATGCCGCGCTCAGTGATGCGGGGGCGACCGTGCTGAGCATCCCGGCGGCCTTTACACGACCGACGGGCGCGGCGCACTGGCACGTGCTGATGCGCGCGCGTGCGATCGAGTCCGCCGCGTTTGTGATCGCGGCCGCGCAGACTGGCGAGCACGAGGATGGCCGCGAAACCTATGGGCACTCGCTGGTCGTCGATCCCTGGGGCGAGGTGCTGCTCGACATGGGGGAGGCGCCCGGCATCGGATTTATCGCGCTCGATCCGGCCGCGCTCGACGCCGTGCGCGCACGTATTCCGGTGTTGAAGCACCGTCGCGGGATTCCGCCGGTAGAGGTTTCGCGGTGATCGTATTCGATCTGCGGTGCCCGGATGACCACGTTTTCGAGACATGGTTCGCTTCTTCGGAGGCGTTCGAAGGGCAGCGTGCCGGCGGGCTGATCGCCTGCCCGTTGTGCGGCTCGACCGATATCACCAAGGCTGTGATGGCGCCGCGCGTCGCGCCAAAGGGAGAGCGCGCTGCCGCGGCTGCCGCGCCCGACCAGATGAAGCGCGCGCTTGAAGCGCTCGCGGCGGCGCAGGCGCGGGCGCTGGAGGGATCGCAGTGGGTCGGCAGCCGGTTCGCCGAGGAAGCCCGGTCGATGCATCTTGGCGAGCGCGAGCATGGCTCGATCCACGGACAGGCGACCCCCGCCGAGGCGAAGGCGCTGATCGACGAAGGGGTGCCGGTCGCGCCATTGCCACTGCCGGTTCGGCCGCCCGAATCTCTCAACTGACATGTCTATTTCGCGGCGCTGGAGAAGAACGCGCCGGCCCGTGCAATGGTACGGCCGCTGCGCGAGCAACTCGATTGACCGCTCCCGGTCCAGCCTCTAGGGCGATCGTGGCCGGTCCCCGTAGCTCAGCAGGATAGAGCAACGGTTTCCTAAACCGCAGGTCGGAGGTTCGAATCCTCTCGGGGACGCCAGATCTTGCGCCGCCGTTTACGGCTTCGCCCGAACTATCGCGATTGGAAAGTGCCGCGCCAACTGGCAGCGGTAAGCGATAAAGCGGCGCCGATCTTGCGCGACCGGCGCCGAAGCAGGCTTCAGGCCTTCACGTGCTGCGAGATATATTTGTTCATCTCGAACATCGTCACCTTGTCCCTGCCGAAAACCTTCTTGAGCTTTTCATCGGCAAGAATTTCGCGCTTGTTCTCGGGATTTTGCAGCTTGTGCGACTTTATGTAATCCCACACCTTGCTGATCACCTGGCTGCGCGGCAGCTTGTCGTTGCCGACGATCGCGCCCAGCTCCGGGGAGGGCTGGACGGGCGCGTGGATGCCGCCGCTCTTGGTAGTCGTAGCCATTGTATTCCTTCCTGTTGCGCCGGTTGACCGGCCTCTATCGGAATCACGCCTTCGTGAGCGCGCCACGCTTGTGCGCCTCCTTTTCGTCAATGTCACGCCTTAGCATGGCGATAGCGCCCGGTTTCGTCGCAGGGGCGAGCCTGGATGTCCGGCTGATTTGGGAAGGCCCCGGTTCCCCGAAGGAAACCGGGGCCACCCAGCATCAGAACTTGAACCCGGCAGCTACGCCATAGCGGCGGGGTTCGAGCGTGAAGATATTGGTGAACAGGCCGGATGACTGATCGGTCAGATACTCACCCGTGATGGCGTTGTTGTTGAAGATGTTCTGGATGAAGCCGCGCACGAACCAGCGGTTATCCGGGCCATTGAGCTGAATCTGCGCGTTGGCGACCTCATAGCCGGGGATGCGATTGACACGGCCGTTGAAGATATTGCCGTAGCTCTCGCCAGTGTAGGTGAGATCGGCGCGTGGCACGATGCTCATCCCATTGTCGAAGTTGAAGGTCTTTTCGATTCCGGCGGAAAATTTCACCACTGGCGCCTGCGGCAGTTCATTCCCCTTGATGCTTTGTGCAACGCCGTCCCCAAGCACCTCCACGCCATAAGCGGCACGCAAGGGCGCGAAAGCGGCGCCGGCGAGCGCGGAACAGACGCTGAATGCGCCGGTTGACTTGATCCCGCCGTCGGCAGGAAACGCTGTCGGCCCCTGCAGGGATGGGCTGATCAGGCCGTTGGCCACGGTAACGAAAGTATTAGTGGCAGTAGCGTTGCCTGCCACGGTCGGGATCACGGCGCAGTTGGATGCGTTGGTGATATCCTTGATGATTACGGCATCCGAACGTCCGCCGCCCGGGTCGCGCTGGTTTATATACAGCTTGGTGCTCGTCACCTTGGTGTGGAGGTAGCTCGCGCCCATGTTGATCGACCAGTCGGGCGCCGGACGGAAGAATGCTTCCGCTTCCACGCCATAGATATCAGCATCGATGTTGTCGTTAACCGAAGTACGCGCAACAATTCGGCTCAGCTGCAAACCCTTGTACTTATAATAGAAGCCAGTGAGGTTTAACGTGAAGCGACCGCCATCGAACGTATTCTTCGATCCGATTTCGAACGCGTCCACCTGCTCCGGCGCGAATGTCGACGAAACGACCAGATTTGGCACCTGAACCGGAGGATTGAATCCGCCCGACTTGTACCCGCGCGAATAGGAGGCGTAGAGCATATGATCTTTGCTGAATTTGTAATCGAGAACGGCTCGACCAGTTACGCGATCGAAGCCGGCGTTTTGAATATTGATGGGGGTGACACCCAACGGTGAATCGAAAGCGCTGCCGGTCTGGCTGTACGGAACCAGGAAGCTCGCCAGCGTCGATCGGGAAGCGACCGACTTCTTGTCGTTGTTATAGCGTACCCCTACGGTCAGCTTTAGCTTGTCGCTGAAATCATAGTATGTCTCGCCGAAAATGCCGTACGATTTCAGACCAAAGGAAATCGTGTTGTTATAAAAATACGGTGTTCCGAGATATGAAGGCGGAATAGGGGATGTCGGGGTAGATTTTCCAAGAGAAGAAAAGCTGCCAAGCAACCCTGAAATATAATCCAGCCCGAAGCCATTCACATAATAGTCACCGTTGCGGACCGTGGCATTCACGTAAATGCCGCCGAGCAGAAAATTGAACTTGCCGTCGAAGTTCGAAGAGATGATGCCTTCCACCGACCAGTCGTGCGTTTTCTGGTCGGACCTGTCGAACGCCAGCGGCACGTTGCTGCAATTCGCCTGTCCGCCGAAAACGCCCAGACCGTTCTCTACCGGCTGTGACGTGCACAGGGCTCCGGTTGGGCCGTTCGGGATCAGGGCATTTGCGAGCGGTGTCAGATAGGCGCCGACCGCGGGACCATAGGCGCCGGCGGCGGCAGCGGCGAGATTGTTCAGCGCTGGCTGGATCAGCGAGCGATTTTGCACGCCGAGGTTATAGTCCTGCGAGGAATCAACCATGGTTTCGTGATAGAAACCCGTCAATTGCGCCTTGATCGAGCCAAAGTTGTGCTCGATCCGCGCCTGCAGTTGCAACTCGTCGGTAACGTACGTCGGCGAATAAGCCGTATAGACCTGCCGTGGGTCGGTGAGGATCGGATTGCCCGTATAGCTGTCCGGGCCGTACACCGAGCCGAGCGCGAAGTTCTGCGGCGCAGGGATGCCGTTCACGCCCAGCAACTGCGAGCTGCCCAGCACGCCCGCCAAGGTGGCGTTGCTGTTGACCCGGCCCGAATCGAGCCGGTTGTTCAGACAGCCGAGGACGCCGGTCGGATCGGTCTGGCAGAGCTGCTTCTGGATGCGGAGCCGGTTGTCCTTCTCCTTGAAATAGCTGCCGACGAGATCGACCGTGGTGTCGATTGTCGGCTCCCACCGGATCGAGCCGCGGACGGACCACATATCGCGGCCGTCGAGCTTCTGCCCGTTATACACGTTGGTCGTATAACCATCGCGATTCAGATAGAAGCCGGCGAGGCGCACGGCGAGCGTGTCGGTGAGCGGCACGTTCACCATCGCTTTCACGCGCACCGAATTGTAATTGCCATATTCGGCCTCGCCGGAGGCTGCGAACTTGTCCGTGCGGGGTTTGGCCGTGATGAAATTTAACACGCCCGACGTGGCGTTACGGCCGAAGAGCGTGCCCTGCGGCCCGCGCAGCACTTCGACGCGCTCGAGATCGAAATATTCGGTTTCGAAGATGCGGGTGGCGAGCAGCGGGGTGCCGTTCAGATGGATCGCGGTCGCCGCGTCGCACGAGATGCCGACGCAAAGGTCGCCGATGCCGCGGATCGTGAAGCTCGATCCGGTGAAATTGCCCTTCGAGAAGGTGATGTTCGGCAAGGTCAGCTGGAGGTCGGAGGCGTTATCGATCTGCTGCTTTTCCAGCGATTCCGCCGTAAAGGCGGAAACGGCGATCGGCACGGCCTGCAGGGTTTGCGACTGGCGCTGCGCGGTAACGACGATATCCTGCGGCATCGTGCCGGTTGACGATCCCTGCTGCGCCCATGCGGGGCTGGCAACAGCGATCGTCAAAGCCGATGCGGCCAACAAAGTGGATTTGTTCATCTGCATCCCCCTCCTAAGGTCCGCGCCGTTCTGTTGCCGGTTTCGCGGGTTTGATGGTGCGGTATGGAGATTAGCGTTCGGGAATTTGCGAAGTCAAACCAAATCATATCCACGGTTGCACGGAGGGGTATCGGCTGTGTCCGAAAGGAAACAGTTGCATTGAGGGACTTAATGTCGTGGAGCGTTGGGAGAGGGTTTTCGCAAATGCGGTATGATCGATCAGGGAGAATTATGTGACCGAGCAAAATCCCGGCGAGCGCCGGGCGCCGGATGGCAAGGTGGAAGTGCCCGGCGACGTAGCGGAAGCCGTGCGAACGCTCATCCGCTGGGCTGGCGATGATCCCACGCGCGAAGGTCTGCTCGATACGCCGCAACGCGTCGCGCGTGCCTGGCGCGAATATTGCGCGGGTTACGGCGATGACCCTGCGAAGCATCTGTCGCGCGTGTTCGAGGAGGTCGGGGGATATGATGAGATCGTGCTGCTGAAGGATATTCCCTTCCAGTCGCATTGCGAGCACCATATGGCGCCGATCATCGGGAAGGCGCATATCGCCTATCTGCCCCGCAATCACGTGGTCGGCATTTCAAAGCTGGCGCGCGTTCTGCACGCCTTTGCCCGCCGTCTCCAGGTGCAGGAACGGCTGACTGCGGAAGTGGCGGATTGCATCTGGACCGGCCTGAAGCCGCAGGGGGTCGCCGTGGTGATCGAGGCCAGCCACGCCTGCATGACGGCGCGCGGGGTGCGCACGCCCGGCGTGGCGATGGTCACGAGCCGGATGATGGGCGTGTTCCGCGATGACGAGCGCAGCCGCAAGGAGGTGCTCGCGCTGATGGGCCAGAAGGGGTGACGCGCCGCCGCAACGTGCTGGTGACCGGCGGCGCAAAGCGGCTCGGCGCCGCGATCGCCCGCGCGATCGCCGCGGCGGGGCATCGGCCGGTGATCCATTATGGGACATCGCGTGCGGAGGCGGAGGCGCTGGCGCGCGCGACGGGCGGCGTGACGGTCGCCGGCGATCTGGCCGATTCGCGCGAGCTTCCGGCCATGTTCGCGCGCGCGGCGGCGGCGGCGGAAGGTATCGTCGACGGGCTCGTCAACAGCGCCTCGCTGTTCGAGTTCGATCGGCCGGAACGGATCGATGCCGCGCTCGCGTCGCGGCTGTACGCCGTCAACAGCCTCGCGCCGGCGATTCTCGCCCAGGCGCTGGCGAAGCAACCGGGGCTGGAGGACGGCGCGATCGTCAATCTGCTCGATCAGAAGCTCGCCAATCCGAACCCGGATTTCTTCTCCTACACGCTTTCCAAGCACGCCCTCGCCGGCGCGACGGAGATGATGGCGCTGGCGCTCGCGCCGCGTGTGCGCGTCAACGCGGTTTCACCCGGGCTGACGCTGCCCAGTGGCGATCAGACCGCCGGGGAATTCGATCGCGTTGCGCGCGCGAACCTGCTGGAGCGGCCGGTGGGGGCCGATCAGATCGCGCAGGCGGTCGTCTATCTGCTCGACGCGCGCAGCGTGACCGGCCAGAATTTATTCGTCGATTGCGGTCAGCGCTTCCTGAAACGTGATCGCGATGTGATGTTCGAAGGGCGTGATGGCTGAATATACGACGATTCTGGAGGGGCTCGAGGTTCGGATGCTGCTTGGCATCCATCCGCACGAGCAGGCGCCGCAACGTGTCCGTCTCACGGTGGAGATGACGGTCGACTATCCGTCCCCGCCGCGTTGCGATGCGATCAGCGAGGTGCTCGATTACGATTTCGTGCGCGAACGTATCCGCGCGCTGAGCGAAGCGCGCGGTTTCGCCCTGCAGGAAACGCTGTTGGATACGATCGCGGCGCTGTGCTTCGAGGATCCGCGCGTCCGGCGGGTGCGGGTGCGCTCCGTTAAGCCGGATATTTATCCCGATGCGGCGGTCGGCTGCGAGATCGTCCGCACGCGCTGAGCGGCGCGTAATTGCCAACCGGCCGGTGCGCGCCTACATGGCGCGAAAATCCAGCAGCCAAGATCTGATCGACGGAGCCACCGAACCGCCATGGCCGTGCAATATACCTATGTCATGAAAGGTCTGACCAAGACCTTCCCCGGCGCCAACAAGCCGGTGCTCAACAACATCCATCTCCAGTTCCTGCCGAGCGCGAAGATCGCGATCATCGGCCCGAACGGCTCCGGCAAATCCACCCTGATGAAGATCATGGGCGGCATCGACACCGAATTCCAGGGCGAGGCCTGGGCGGCGGAGGGCGTTCGCGTCGGCTATCTCCCGCAGGAGCCGACGCTCGATCCCACCAAGACGGTGATCGAGAACGTCCGCCTCGGCGCCGGCCCGGTCGTCGGCATGATCGAGCGATTCAACGCGATTTCCGCGGAAATGGGCGATCCGAAGGACGATACCGATTTCGACGCGCTGATGGAGGAAATGGGCGATCTTCAGGCGAAGATCGATGCGGCGGACGGCTGGAGCCTCGACAGCCAGCTCGAACAGGCGATGGAGGCGCTGCGCTGCCCGCCGTCCGACGCGCCCGTCACCAATCTTTCGGGGGGTGAGCGTCGTCGTGTGGCTTTGTGCCGGCTGCTGCTCGAAAAGCCGGATATCCTGCTGCTCGACGAGCCGACCAACCATCTCGACGCCGAAAGCGTCGGCTGGCTGGAGAATTTCCTCGCGGAATATACCGGCAACGTCATCCTCGTCACGCACGATCGCTACTTCCTCGACAACGTCGTCAACTGGGTGCTCGAGCTGGATCGCGGGCGTTATTACACCTACGAATCGAACTATTCCGGCTATCTGGAAAAGAAGGCCAAGCGGCTCGAGCAGGAAGAGCGCGACGAGGCGGGCAAGCAGAAGGCGATCGCCGACGAGCTGGCCTGGATGCGGCAAACCCCCAAGGCGCGTCAAACCAAGTCGAAGGCGCGTATCCGTGCGTTCGACGAGCTCATGGCCGCGCAGGAGAACCGCGCCGTCGGCAAGGCGCAGATCCTTATCCAGATCCCCGAACGGCTCGGCGGCAAGGTGATCGAGGCGAAGGGGCTGACCAAGGCCTATGGCGACAAATTGCTGTTTGAGAACCTCGATTTCACGCTGCCGCCCGGTGGCATCGTCGGGGTGATCGGGCCGAACGGCGCGGGCAAATCGACCCTGTTCAAGCTTATCACCGGCCAGGAACAGCCCGATGGCGGAACGATCGAGGTCGGCTCGACCGTGAAGCTCGGCTATGTCGATCAGAGCCGCGACGATCTCGATCCCAACAAGAACGTGTGGGAGGAGATTTCGGACGGCGTCGACATCTTCCGTTTCGGCAAGCAGGAACTGGGCACCCGCGCCTATGTCGGCGCGTTCAACTTTCGCGGGCCGGATCAGCAGAAGAAGGTCGGCCAGCTCTCCGGCGGCGAGCGCAACCGCGTCCACATGGCGAAGATGCTGAAGGAGGGCGGCAACGTCCTCCTGCTCGACGAGCCGACCAACGATCTCGACGTGGAAACGCTGCGCGCGCTGGAAGAGGCGCTGGAAAGCTTCGCGGGCTGCGCCGTGGTCATCAGCCACGATCGCTTCTTCCTCGATCGCCTCTGCACCCATATCCTCGCATTCGAGGGCGACAGCCATGTCGAATGGTTCGAGGGGAATTTCGAAAGCTATGAGGAAGACAAGCGCCGCCGCATGGGCGATGCCGCCGATCGCCCGACGCGGCTGGCGTACAAGAAGCTGACGCGGTGATGATGCGTACGGGCGCGGACGAAGCTGCCGCGCCCAAATACAGCCATGTCGAGCGGGAGCGGCGTTTTCTTGTTGAGCGGGCGTTGCTGCCCGCGCTGCCGCCCGCGCATGTGCTGATCGAGGATCGCTACATCACCGCCACGCGCGTGCGCCTGCGCCGCATGACCGACAGCGCGTCCGGCGAGATCGCGTACAAGCTCGCGAAAAAATACGAGGCGGATGATCCGCTCGCCCGCGCGATGGTCAACGCCTATCTCACCGCTGCCGAATATGAGGTCTTCGCCGCCTTGCCGGCGGCGCTGATCGTCAAGCGGCGACACGCGCTGCCGATGGGCGGCGCCGAATTCGCCGTGGACGTGTTCTCGCAGCGGCTTGAGGGGCTCGTGCTCGCCGAGATCGAGGCCGGCGACGCGGATGCGCTGGCCGCGATCCCGATCCCGCCCTGGGCAGCGCGCGAGGTGAACCATGATGCGCGCTATCAGGGCGGCGCGCTGGCGGCGCTGGATCGTGCGGCGGCGGCGCTGCTGATCGCGGCACGATAACGTCCGCCGCGCCGCACGGCGGAGGCTGACGCGGCTTATCTGCGCTCGGTCGCGCTCTGGTTGCGCACCGCCAGGAACTCGCTGCCCGCGCTCCAGCGCGGCCACACGCCGGCCTTCGACAATTGCCTGCCCATCGCGAAGAACAGGTCGACGTCCTGCGCCGCGCCCGTGAAGTTCCAGTCGGACGACCAGGCGTCGCAGGTCTTGTGATAGCAGGCCATATAGCCGTCCAGCCACTTCTGCCCCGCCTCGCGGCCGCCTGCCTTCAGGTCCGGCGCGCCGCCCAATGCCATCAGCAGCAGCGATGGCACGCCGCGCCGCACGACCGAGAAATGGTCCGCGCGGTAGAACAGCCCGCGCTCGCTCGCCGATTCGGGCGTGATGACGCGCCCCTGCGCCTTCGCGGCGTCGCCAAGCAGCGTATCGAGTGAGGAATTGCCCGCACCGACCAGCACCACATCCTTCGCCGGGCCGCCGGTCTGGAGGATGTCGAGCGTCAGGTTCGCGGCGGTCCTGGCCAGCGGATACAGCGGGTGCGCGGCATAATATTCGGAGCCGAGCAGCCCGCGCTCCTCGCCTGTCCACAAGGCGAAGACGAGGGTGCGGTCGGGCCTGGGGGCGGCCTTGAACTGGCGTGCCAGCTCCAGCACGCCGGCGGTGCCGAGCGCATCGTCGTTCGCGCCGGGGCGCAGCGTCTTGCCGCTCGCGTCCGGCGGACCCTCGCCATAGGCGTCCCAATGCGCGCCGAACATCACCGTCTCGTCCGCCCGCTTCGCGCCGGGGATCCGCGCGATCACGTTCGCGCTCTCGATGCGCTCCGCCTTCACCGGCAGATCGGCGGAGAAGCGCGGCTTCAGCTCGATCGGGCGGAACGCCGCCGAGCGCGCCGCGACGCGCAACCGGGCAAGATCGAGCCCGGCGGAGGCGAACAGCCTGTCCGCCGCCTCGTGCGAGAGCCAGCCCTGAAGCGGCACCCGCGCATCGTCCGCCGCACGCACGATATCGTAATTCTCGCCGTTCGAGGCATTGGCGGTGGACCAGGGATAGCCCGCCGCATCGGTATCGTGGACAATCAGCGCGGCCGCCGCGCCGCGCCGCGCGGCCTCCTCGTATTTGTAGGTCCAGCGGCCGTAATAGGTCATGCGGTTGCCGCCGAACCGGCCCACGGCATCCTCGCCCGGCTGCGCCACGAAATCGGGATCGTTGACAAGGAAGACGACAACCTTCCCGCGCACGTCCACGCCCTTGAAATCGTCCCATTTCGCTTCGGGTGCGGAAACGCCGTAGCCCACGAACACGATCGGCGCGTCCTTGATCGCGATATGCGCATCCCCGCGCACCGTCGTCATCGACACGTCGGTGCCCTGTACCAGCGGCACGCCGCCGGCGCTGATCGTGCCCGCGCCGATCCGGGTGTGGATGAGCGGCACGCGCTGCACCCAGCTTCCGTCCGCCGCGCCCGGCTCCAGCCCGAGCTTTCTGAACGCACCCGACAGCCATTCGATCGTCGTTTTCTCGCCCGCGGTGCCTGGCGAGCGGCCCCCGAATTCGGGCGAGGCGAGGGTGCGAACCGTATCCGACAGGCGCTGCGGATCGGTCTGCGCGGCGGCGGGGGTGGCGAGCGCGGCGACGAGCGCGACGAGGGGAGGGAGGCGCATGAGAACTCCTAGCGAACGCGGCGCACGAAGACGCGGCCGTCGTCGCGACGCTCGGCTGCGAAATTGGGGACAGACTGGATCAGGTCCGACAGCCGCTTGAAACCGTAATTGCGCACGTCGAAGCTGGAGCGGTTTGCGGTGAGCTGCCCCATCTCCGACAGGCTGACGAAGCCGCGCTCGTCCCGCTTCACATTGTCATAGGC
>NZ_SCNL01000029.1 GCF_005502745.1 Sphingomonas sp. 3P27F8 | reverse complement strand
ATCGGAGCCTCGTCAGCGGGCTTTGCCGGCGGATCGACCGCCACGGGCCGGGTTCGCGCGAGCTGACGCTCGCGTTCCGCATTCTGGGCCTCGATCCGTTCGGCGGCGGCGCGCTGGCGTTTCAGGCGCGCACCCCACAGGATGCCGATGACCGTCAGCACCGCGAAAGCGGCGATCAGCGCGAGCGCGACCGTTGTCAGCGTGCCTGTGTCCGTCATTCGGGGGCCCATATCCTGCTCCTCTGCCTTCCCGCTGCCTTAAACCCGTCGTCGCGCCTGTCCAGCGATCACACCGCGCGCCAGCCGATATCGCGGCGGCAGAAGCCGTCCGGGAAATCGATCGCGTCGACGCCACGATAGGCAGCGGCCTGCGCCGCCTTCACATCGGGGCCGGTCGCGGTGACGGCCAGCACCCGTCCGCCGCTGGCGACGATCCGGCCGCCTGCTTCCGCCGTGCCAGCCTGAAACACCGTCGCGCCGGTCGCTTCCGCCGCCGCGATCCCCGCGATCGCGCCGCCGGACCTGGGCGTGCCGGGATAGCCCTGCGCCGCCATCACCACCGTGAGCGCGACATCGCGCGAAAACGCGGGCTCGGGCTGATCGGCGAGCCGCCCTTCGGCGACCGCGAGCAGCAGCGCGACCAGATCGCCTTCGAACCGCGCCATCAGCACCTGGCATTCGGGATCGCCGAAGCGGACGTTATATTCGATCAGCTTCGGCCCATCCGCCGTCAGCATCAGGCCGGCATACAGCACCCCGACATAAGGTGTGCCGGCTTCCGCCAGCGCGTCGATCGTCGGGCGGACGATCTCGCCGAGCGCCTGCTCCTCCAGCGCCGCGGTCAGCACCGCGGCGGGGCTGTATGCGCCCATGCCGCCGGTGTTCGGGCCGGTGTCGCCATCGCCGACGCGCTTGTGATCCTGCGCCGAGCCGAACGAGGCGGTGACGGTGCCGTCGGAAAGGACGAACAGGCTCGCCTCCGGCCCCTCCAGCATCTCCTCGATCACGGCTTCGGCCGGGCCGTCGGCGAAGAGCGCCGCGATCGCGGCTTCCGCCTCGGCGCGGGTCTCGGCGACCGTCACGCCCTTGCCCGCGGCCAGCCCGTCCGCCTTGATAACGCATCGTTCGCCGAAATCGTCGAGCGCGGCGAGCGCGCCGGCCTTGCTCGTGACACGGAAATAGCGCGCGGTCGGGATGCCGACGCGGGCGCACAGATCCTTGGTGAAGCCCTTCGACCCCTCAAGCTGGGCGGCCGCGCGGCCGGGGCCGAACACCGGCACGCCGACCGCGCGGATATTGTCCGCCAGCCCGTCCACCAGCGGCGCTTCCGGCCCGATCACCACCAGCCCGATCCGCTCGCGGCGGCAGAAATCGATCACCGCGCGGTGATCCGACACGTCCAGCCCGACGATCGTCGCATGTTGCGCGATGCCGGGGTTGCCGGGCGCGGCGAACAGGGTATCGAGCGTCGGAGATTGCGCCAGCTTCCATGCCAGCGCATGTTCACGCCCACCCGAGCCGACCAGCAGAATATTCAAATGTCCGATCCCTTCCTTGATCCGCCCGGCCGGCTGGTAGCCGACGTCGACCCCGGCAGCAACGCGCCCGCGTTGTCGGTCGGCGAACTCTCGCAGCGGCTGAAGCGCGTGGTGGAGGGCGAATTCGGCCACGTCCGGCTGCGCGGCGAGATTTCGGGCTACAAGCGCGTCGCCTCGGGCCACGCCTATCTCGCGCTCAAGGACGACGCGGCGGTGATCGACGGCGTTATCTGGAAGGGGCAGGTCGCGAACCTCGCCTTTCGCCCGGAGGACGGGGTGGAGGTGATCGCGGTCGGGCGGCTGACGACCTACCCCGGACGCTCCAAATACCAGATCGTCATCGAGCGGATGGAGCTGGCAGGCGCCGGGGCGCTGATGGCGCTGCTGGAAAAGCGGCGTGCCGCGCTGGCCGCGGAAGGCCTTTTCGACAGCGATCGAAAACGCGCGCTGCCGTTCATGCCGCGGCGCATCGGCGTCGTCACCTCGCCGACCGGCGCGGTGATCCGCGATATCCTCCACCGGCTGGAGGATCGCTGCCCCAGCCACGTGCTCGTCTGGCCGGTGAAGGTGCAGGGCGAGGGCGCCGCCGGCGAGGTCGCGGCGGCGGTGCGCGGTTTCAACGCGCTGCCCGAAGCGCTGCGGCCCGAACTCATCATCGTCGCGCGCGGCGGCGGCTCGATCGAGGATCTGTGGGCGTTCAACGAAGAAGCCGTGGTGCGCGCCGTCGCGGGCTCGGCCATCCCGACGATCTCGGCGGTCGGGCATGAGACCGATACCACCTTGTGCGATTACGCGGCCGATCTGCGCGCGCCCACGCCGACGGCGGCGGCCGAACTGGCGGTGCCGGTGCTGGCGGATATCCGGCTTACGGTGGCGGCCCATGCCCAGCGGGCCGAACGCTGCGCGCGACGCTACATCGAGCGCGGGCGCGAGCGGCTGGCGGCGCAGGCGCGGCTGATGCCGACGCGCGACCGGCTGCTCGGCCCGCAGCGCCAGCGGCTCGACGATGCCGGCGCGCGCGCGGATCGCGCACTGGAGCGCCGCGTCGCGCAGGGGCGCGGGCAACTCGATCGCATCGCCGGCGTGCTGCGGCCGGCGGCGCTTGATCGCCGGCTGGAATCAGCGCGCCAGCGGCTCGCGGATTTCGGACGGCTTCTGGCGGCGGTCGATCCCGATGCGCCGCTCCAGCGCGGCTATGCCCGCGTCACCGCGCGTGGCGGCGCGACGATCGCCACGGCGGCGGCGGCGCGCGCGGCGGGGGCGGTGACGCTCCACTTCCGCGACGACAGGATCGACGCCAAGGTTGAGGGCGCGCGGGCGCGTCCCTATGCTGCGCCTCCGCCCGAACAACCTTCCTTGCTGTGAGTTTCGTGATCCGATGCTGATGTCCAATACCGACCGGCCCGCACGGCTGCACTATCTCGCCAACGGCTTTCGCGTGCTGACGCCGGGCGATCATGTCATATGCGCCGCCTCCGGCGCGCGGATACCGCTGGAGGATCTGCGCTACTGGGATGTCGCCGAACAGCGCGCCTTCGCCTCCGCGACGCTGGCGAGCGAGGCGCTGTCACCGCGATGAAGCGTGCGGCGTGGGTTTCCGCGATGGCGGCGTCGCTGGCCGGGATCGGCGGCTGCGTCCCGCCGCCCGCCACGCCGCCAGCGCCGGCACAGCCGGGTGCCCCCGCCGTCACCGCGCCGCCACCGCTCGCCTATGTACCGCCGCCGGCGACGTTCGCGCTTTCCGGCATCCCCCGGCAGGGCGGCGTCATGCTGGGCACGGCGCCGATCGGCACGACATCGCTGACACTGGACGGCGCGCCCGTAGGGATCGCCGCCGACCGCCGCTTCCTGATCGCGTTCGACCGCGATGCCGCGCCGCGCGCGACGCTGATCGCGACGCTCGCCGATGGGCGGCAGGCGAGGGAGGTGTTCGATGTCGCGCCGGGCGAATGGCGGATCGAGCGGCTCGACAGCGTCGCAAAGACGCCGGTGCCCGACGCCGAGTTCGCCCGCCGCCGCCCGGACGAGCTGGCGCAGATCAGGGCGGCGCGCGAAATCCGCAGCGACGCGCAGGGCTGGCGGCAACATTTCATCTGGCCCGCCAGCGGCCGCATCTCGGGCCTGTTCGGCGCCCAGCGCGTCTATCGGGGCGAGCCGGGCGCGTATCACGGCGGCGTCGATGTCGCGAAGCCCACGGGCGCGCCGGTGGTTGCGCCGGCGGACGGCGTGGTGATCCTGGCGGCGCCATCGCCCTTCACACTTGAGGGCAATTTGCTGATGGTCGATCACGGCATGGGGCTGAACAGCGCGTTTCTGCACCTGTCGAAGATCGAGGTGAAGGCCGGCGATCATGTGCGGCAGGGGCAGGAAATCGGCCTGGTCGGCGCCACGGGAAGGGCGTCTGGCCCGCATCTCCACTGGGCGATGATGTGGCAGGGCAAGCGGATCGACCCGATGCGCGTGGCGGGGGACATGGGGCGATAGCGCCGTTTTCGGCGATTGACCTGACCTGCACTTTGGTCGAATCGTCGATCATCAAGGCTTGCACGGCGAGGCAGCCACAGACTGGAGGACGATTCTGAGCGCGCGCATAGCGTCGATGTTTCCGACGCCTGTTTATACCGTTGCACTTCCCGATGGCCCGGCATTGAGCGCCGCGCTGCGGGATGTTGTGCTGCGCCGCGGCGCCGAGCAGCGTGGCGTCAGCCGCTCCAATGTCGGCGGCTGGCAATCGGAGATCGACATGCTGCGGTGGGGCGGCGAACCGGCCGAGGCACTGGCGCAGATCGTGACGCGTGCCTGCACCCAGATGACGGCGCTGGCCGACGATGCCTCGGCGGCGCCGATATGGCGGCCCGAGATGTGGGCGAATATCAACCGCTCGGGCGATTCCAATCAAAACCATTGGCATCCCGGCTCTTTCCTGTCGTTCGTCTACTATGTGGACGACGGATATGCCGGGTCCGCAGACCCTGCCCTGGGAGGCGAACTGGTTTTCGTTGATCCGCGAATGCCGTTTCTCAGGATGCGCACGCCGCATTTGCGCCACCGCGCGGGAAACGGCTCGGTCGAAGAACAGGAAACCTGGGTCCGGCCGTTCAGCGGGCTGCTGATCGGCTTCCCCTCGTTCCTTGGCCATTCGGTGCGGCCGTATCACGGCACCGGCACGCGCATTTCGATCGCCATCAACATGATCGCGCGCGCCATATGACGGGCACGTCCCTGCACATTCATGCGGAGCCGCTGTTCTCGACGCCGCTGGTGATCGATCGGGTTGCGGACAACGGCGACGCGACGAGGGCAATCGAGGAGACGCTGACGGCGCGTGGGAAGGTCGCCCGTGTCGTCGGCATGCCGGTGCGGATCGACTGGGGGGATGCGTGGCCGGCAGCGCTGGCTCCGGTGATCGATCACGCCCGCACCCTTGCCAGCCGGGCGACCGCCGCGGCGAACGGGCAGGCGGCGCAGGTCGATTGGCGCGTTGCCGCGCAAGGATATGAGATAGCGGCGGCAGAGCATCTCGAACTGGTGCCGGATTACGAAGCCTATTGGCGATATCTCTACATCGTCGACGATGGCTATGGCGGCGGCGCGGACCAAGGGCCTGGCGGCGAGCTGCGCTTCATCGATCCGCGCTTGCCCGCCCCGATGATGGAGGCGGCGCGATTGCGGCTCAAAATAGCGCCGGGGCCACCGCCGATATTCTATGAGCCGGAGGTCGTGCTTCGCCCGGGCAGCGGCAGCGTTCTGATGTTTCCGGGGTGGATGCAGGTCCGTCACACATCATTGACGGCGGCCGCCACGCCGCGCCGGATCATTGTGATTTCGCTGGTCGCGCCGCTGGGGGATGCGTGAGCAATCCGAATGAATTCGCGCTGGGGGCGCACGATGTCGCGGCGCTGGCGCGACGTTATCGCGAGCGGGGCCGGGTGCGAATCCGAAACTTCCTCGCCGATCCGGCGCCGCTTGCCCGGCATCTGGGCGAGCGGATCGATTGGCGTCAGGTGCTCAATGCGGGCGACAAGGTCTATGAGCTGGATGCGGAAACCCGCGCGCAGATGAGCCTCGAGCGAAAGGCCGATCTTGACGCCGCCATCTACGCCGGTGCGACAAGCGGCTTTCAATTTCGCTATGAATCAATCCGTGTTCCTGACGAGCCGGGCGAGCGGGCGGCGCGCGACGATGCCCTCAATCGGTTCGCGGCGTGGCTGTCAGACGGCGAACCGCGAGAGATGCTGCGTACGATAACCGGAACACCGGCGATCGATTTCGCCGACGCCCAGGCAACGCGCTTTTCGGGGGGTGACTTTCTCACCGGCCATGACGATCTGGTGGAAGGCAAGCATCGCCATGCCGCTTATGTCTGCGGCCTGACGCCGCTATGGCGGGTCGAATGGGGAGGGCTGTTGCTGTTTCACGCTTCGGGTGGTGAGGAGTTGCGTGGGCTCGCACCAGAGTTCAACGTGCTGGACGTCTTCGCCGTGCCGGCCGAGCATAGTGTATCGCTTGTGAGCCCGGCCGCCGGGGAGAAGCGCGTTTCGATAACCGGGTGGCTGAGATCGAGATCATGACTGATAGCGCCAATGCCGCCCGGGTCGGGCAGTTGTTCGAACAGGCGGAGCAGGCTGGCCGGGCCGGGCGCGACGCCGAATTCGTGGCGTGCCTGAACAACGTGCTCAAGATCGCGCCCGAGCATCCGCGCGCCCTCAACATGCTTGGCAATCGCCTGCTGTCGTCGGGAGACGCTGCCGGAGCACGGCGGATGTTCGAGCGTGCTGTGGCGCAGGATCGCCAGGCCCCGCCGATCTGGCTCAACCTTGCGTTTGCCGCACGCGCGATGGGCGATTCCGCCACCGAGCTGTCCGCGCTCGATCAGGCGCTCGCGGTCGATCCCTATTTCGTCGTGGCGCTGCTGGAGAAAGCGCAATGGTTTGAACGGCACGGGCGCAAGAGCGACGCCGTTCTGGCCTATCGCGCCCTGATCGACGCAGCGCCCGCTTTCGAGACGCTTCCGCAACGCATCGCGGCTGCCCTGCAGCACGGCAAGGCGCTGGTCGATGCCGAGGACGGCGCGATCGAGGCGGCGATCCGCCGGGAGCTTGCCGGCCGACCGATCACCTCCAGCCGTTTCGATCATGCGCTGGAAGTCCTCGGCGGGCGGCGGCAGATATATCATCCCAAGCCGGCCGGGCTGCATTTCCCCTATCTTCCGCCGGTGCAATATTTCGATCGCGCGCAATTCCCCTGGTTTGAAAAGCTGGAAGCCGGCGCCGACACGATCCGCGAAGAATTACGCGGGCTGCTTGAAGGGTCCGATCCCAACGTGCCCTATGTCAACATCGCGCCCGGCACCCCCGAAAACCAGTGGCGCGAACTCAACCGCTCGCTGAACTGGGGCGCCATCTTCCTGTGGAATGGCGGCGCGGCGGTGCCCGCGATGCTCGATCGCTGCCCGAAGACGGCGAAGCTGCTCGATGAACTGCCGCTGCTCGATATCGCGGGCCGCGGGCCGACCGTGATGTTCTCGACACTCAAGCCGCACACGCGAATTCCGCCCCATCATGGCGTGACCAATATCCGAGCGGTCGTCCACCTTCCGCTGATCGTGCCGCCCGGTTGTCGCTTCCGGGTCGGTTCCGAGACGCGCGAGTGGCGGGAAGGCGAGGCCTGGGCGTTCGACGACACGATCGAGCATGAGGCGTGGAACGACAGCGACGACACGCGTGTCATCATGATCATCGACGTCTGGAATCCGTTTCTCGACGAAGATGAACGCGCGTTGCTGCGGACGACGAACCAGGTGCTCAGCCGACTGGGTGAGCACCTGACCTGAGACGATAGCCGCTATTGGATCCGTATGACGCGCACGGCCCTTGATTTGATCTTCATTATATAGCTGCCCATCGCGCCGCGCTTCACGATCACCTGCTGGCCCGAGCCGGGATATACTTCCTCGTCGTCAACCTGCCGCCAGCGCATGCCGTTATCGAGCGTGAATTCCCACCGGAGCCCGGACTGGCGCGCGCCGGTCAGCTTCGCCGTGATCTCGGGCGGCGCGGCGTTGTCGTCGTCACCGCCGCCGATGAACGGCAGCCTTACGCCACCAAAGCCGAACAAGGCGCGCTTCGCCTCCTTGATCTGGGCCTTGTCCGCCACGACGATGTCGCCGGAACTCTCGGCCTGGACGACCGCCGCGACCTTGCCGTCATAACAGGCGAGGCGCGCGGCATTGTCCGCGATCGCCCGGCAATCGGCAAGATCGCGCAGCACCTTTGCCTGCTGGTGCGCGGCGGCCTGCGCCGATCCCGCGGCCGTGGCCGCACCGATCATCACCGCGATTGCGACAGCCTTCATATCATTCGCCCCGATTGTGCCATCGCTGACTACATGGCGCTTCCGCCCGGTTCAAGCGGATCGCGGCAGGCAACCAATGTGTTGCAGTATTGCGACACCGCGGAAATGTTATGGCGCGCGCCGTCGGTTACGACTTTACAGCCGCGCCATATCAAACGCACATCGGCATCACGCCAATATGTGCGGCATTTGCCGTATCAGTAGCGGCGCTGAATTTCGGGATGTTTCAACAATGAAACAGTCGGAATTCAGCTGTGGACCTCGCCACAAAGGGGAAAATGTTGTGATTAACCGATCGTTCGAAACCGCGCTGCGCTGCGGTGCCGCCTCGCTGGCCATTGGCCTGGCGCTTGGCTCGGCACCCGTGTTCGCGCAAGCCGCGCCGCCCGCAACCGCGATCCCGGCCGCCCAAGAAGATACCGGCGCACCGACGGGAGACATCGTTGTCACCGGTTCGCGCATCGCGCGTCCCGATCTGGACGGCACCAGCCCGGTGTCGGTCGTCAGCTCGCAGGACATCGCGCTGAAGGCCGCTTCGACCAACATTGAAAACGTGCTGAACGACCTGCCGCAGGTTACTGCGACCACGTCGTCCACGTCGAACAACCCCGGCGGCGGTGTCGCCACCGTCAACCTTCGCGGCGTCGGCGCACAGCGCACGCTCGTGCTGGTCGATGGCCGTCGTTACATGTCGTACGACGTCAACCAGATCGTCGACCTCAACACGATCCCGGCGCCGCTGATCAGCCGCGTCGAAGTTCTGACCGGCGGCAGCTCGGCCGTTTACGGTTCGGACGCGATCGCGGGCGTCGTGAACTTCACGCTGAAGCGCGACTTCTCGGGCGTCGAAGCTGGCAGCAGCTACAACGTCACCGAGAAGGGCGATGGCCAGGTCTGGGACGTGTACGGTCTCGTCGGCGCGAACTTCGACGACAATCGCGGCAACGTCACGCTGCTCGTCGACTATACGAAGCGCAAGCCGACTTTCGCCGGCCAGCGCTCGTTCTCGACCAACGCGCTGAACGACAACCAGGACGGCACGCCGCTCTATGCGGCCGGTGGTTCGGGTTCGGTTCCTCAGGGCCGAATTCTCGTTCCTGGCCTGAATGCTGCGCTGAACAACGGCTGCGCCGCCTCCGCCACCGCCTACCAGGTGTTCAATCAGGACGGTTCCAGCAAGTGCTACACCGCGGCTGACGGCTACAACTACAGCCCGGTCAACTATCTGCAGGTTCCGCAAGAGCGCTTCCTCGTGTCGGCCATGGGCCAGTACGAGATCAACGAGCACTTCACGCCGTATTTCGAGGCGCAGTTCTCCAATAACCGCGTGAACGCGCAGCTCGCTGCGACGCCGATCAGCCAGGGTACGCCATTTGGCAACGGTGTGACCGGCCCGCTGACCGTCCAGGTCAACTCGCCGTTCCTGGCAGCGTCGGTGCAGAATGCGCTGCGGACGCTGGATACCAATGGCGACGGCTATGTGACCGTTCCGACGTGGAACTATCGCACGACCGCGCTCGGCCCGCGCGTCAACGAAGACGAGCGTAACGCGTTCCGCGTCGTGGCGGGTATGAAGGGTGAGATCGGCGCTGGCTTCAGCTACGATGGCTACTACATGTATGCCCGCACCAAGAACTCGCAGCGTCAGACCGGCAACGTCGCCATCGACCGCTTCCTGCTCGCGACCAATACCGCGTTCCAGGGACCGGACGGCACGATTTCCGCCTTCCCGATCACGGGCGGCACGGTGGTCTGCGCCAGCGCGGCTGCGCGGGCGGCGGGCTGCGTTCCGGCCAACATCTTCGGCCTCAACAACCTGAGCGCAGCGGCGGCCAGCTACATCGGCATCGGCGCGACCAACCTCGAGACCTACACCACGCAGGTCGCCAACTTCTCCGTGACCAATCCCAACCTGTTCGATCTTGGCGCAGGCGGCGTTGGCGTGGCGTTCGGTGCAGAGTGGCGCAGTGAAGCTGGTGCGGTGACGCCGGATCAGTATCTCGCTTCGGGCAACGTCGCCGGTTTCAATCCGGGGCAGCCGACTTCCGGTTCCTACTCGGTCCGCGAGTTCTTCGGTGAAATTCGTGTTCCGCTGCTGGCCAACACCTTCATCCATCGGCTTGAGCTGAACGGCGCGGCGCGTGCGACCCATTATTCGAACGCTCCGGGCAACGTGTTCACCTGGGCTGGTGGTGCAGAGCTGGCGCCGATCCCGGACATCACGTTCCGTGGTCAGTATCAGCGCGCGATCCGTGGGCCGAGCGTCTATGAATTGTTCCTCGGCAACACGGTCAGCTTCAACGGCAACGCTGACCAGTGCGGCACGGCGGCAGCGGTCACCAATACTCAGCTGAATGCGATCTGCCGCGCGCAGTTTGCAGCGGCTGGCGCACCGGCTACGCTGATCGGCAACGCGGGCATCCAGGACGTAAGCGTCAATCCTCTCACCTTCACCGGCGGCAACGCCAATCTGAAGGAAGAGGTGGCCAACACCTACACGCTGGGCGGTGTGTTCCGTCCGACGTTCCTGCCGCGCTTCTCGCTGACGGTCGATTACTACAACATCAAGATCAAGGGCTACATCGGCGCGGTTCCGACCCAGTCGATCGGCGATCTGTGCTTCAAGAGCTTCAACCAGGCTTATTGCAACCTGATCAGCCGTAACTCGGCCGGCCAGATCGAGACGTTCACCTCGACCAACCAGAACACGGGCGGTCTGAAGACTTCGGGCATCGACGTAACGGCCGGCTACAGCCAGCCGCTGGGTGCGCTGCTCGGTGCCGACGACGCACGGCTTGGGTTCAGCTTCTCCGGCACGCGTCTGCTGGTGAACGATTTCACCCCGGTCGTGGGCGATCCGAAGGTCATTCGTTGCGCCGGTCACTTCGGTGCACAGTGCGGCGTTCCGACGCCGAAGTGGCGCCACACGTTGCGCACCACGCTGGGTCTTGGCCAGATTTCGGCCTCGCTGCAGTGGCGTTACCTCGGCGCGGTTACGGATGACGATCCCACCACGGTCTATGCTTCGGAGCGTTTCAAGGCTCAGAACTACTTCGATCTGACCACCACGTTTGATGCGACCGAAAACTTCCGTCTGAACATCGGCGTCAGCAATCTGTTCAACAAGCAGCCGCCGCTGGCAGCTTCGACGCAGAACGGCGGCAACGGTGAGCAGTCGAACACCTTCCCGACCGTCTACGACGTTCTCGGCCGCAGCTTCTTCGTGAGCGGCAAGCTGAAGTTCTGATCGTAGCCTCAGGGCTGAACTGAAAAAGGGCGGTGGCATCCTTGGGATGCCACCGCCTGTTTTTTTTGAGTGGACAGCGACGGGCGCGCGGGCCGTCGGCGGCGCGGCCTTACCCGTCCACCGCCAACGCCAGTTTCCCATCGCCCTCATCGACGCGCACCGTCGCGCCGTCCTTCACATCGCCGCGCAGGATCAGTTCGGCGAGCGGATCCTGCAGATAGCGCTGCACCGCGCGCTTCAACGGGCGGGCGCCATAGACGGGATCATACCCCACGCGGCCGAGCCACACGCGCGCCGCGTCCGTCAGATCCAGCGTGACCTTGCGATCGGCCAGCAGCTTCTGCACGCGCGATACCTGAATATCCACGATCGGCCCCATGTGCGCCTGACCAAGCCGATGGAACAGGATGATCTCATCCAGCCGGTTGAGGAATTCCGGGCGGAAATGCGCGCGGACGACCTCCATGACCTGCGGCTCGACGGTTTCGACATCCTGATCCTCGCCCAGATTGGCGAGATACTGGCTGCCGAGATTGCTGGTCAGGATGATGAGCGTGTTCGAGAAATCGACCGTCCGGCCCTGGCCATCCGTGAGCCGCCCGTCATCCAGCACCTGCAGCAGCACATTGAAGACATCCGCGTGCGCTTTCTCCACCTCGTCGAACAGCACGACCTGATAGGGTCGCCGCCGCACCGCCTCGGTCAGCACGCCGCCCTCTTCGTAACCGACATAGCCCGGCGGCGCACCGATCAGCCGCGAGACGGCGTGCTTCTCCATGAACTCGCTCATGTCGATGCGCACCATGGCGCCGGAATCGTCGAAGAGGAATTCGGCAAGCGCCTTGGTCAGCTCGGTCTTGCCGACACCCGTAGGGCCGAGGAACAGGAACGAGCCGAGCGGCCGGTTGGGATCCTGCAACCCGGCGCGCGCGCGGCGCACCGCGGTGGAGACGGCGCGCACCGCCTCGGCCTGGCCGATCACGCGCTTGCCGATCACCTCCTCCATCCGCAGCAGCTTCTCGCGTTCGCCCTGCAGCATCCGCTCGACCGGCACGCCAGTCCAGCGGCTGACCACGCCGGCGATATCGTCGGCGGTCACTTCCTCGCGCAGCATCGCGCCCTTGCTGGCCCCTTGCGCTTCGTCGAGCTGCTTCTGGAGCTGCGGGATCGTGCCGTACGAAAGCTCGCCCGCGCGCGCGAGATCGCCGTCGCGCTGGGCCTGCTCCAGCGCGATGCGCGCGGCATCGAGCTGTTCCTTCAGCTTCGCCTCCGCGCCGATCTTGTCCTTTTCGGCCTGCCAGCGCGTGGTGAGCTCCGCGGACTGCTGCTCAAGATTGGCGAGTTCGGTTTCCAGATTGGACAGACGGTCCATGGACGCCGCGTCCGTCTCTTTCTTGAGTGCCTCGCGTTCGATCTTGAGCTGGATGATGCGGCGATCGAGCGTCTCGATCTCCTCCGGCTTGGATTCCACCTCCATGCGGATGCGGCTTGCGGCCTCGTCCATCAGGTCGATCGCCTTGTCGGGCAGGAAACGATCGGTGATGTACCGATTGGAGAGCGTCGCCGCCGCGACGATCGCGCCATCGGTGATGCGCACGCCGTGGTGCAGTTCGTAACGGTCCTTCAGCCCGCGCAGGATCGAGATCGTATCCTCCACGGTCGGCTCGCCGACGAATACCGGCTGGAAACGCCGCTGCAACGCCGGATCCTTCTCGACATATTTGCGATATTCGTCGAGCGTCGTCGCGCCGACACAATGCAGCTCGCCACGCGCGAGCGCCGGCTTCAGCAGATTGCCCGCATCCATCGCGCCTTCGGATTTGC
Organism: Sphingomonas sp. 3P27F8; assembly: GCF_005502745.1. Lineage (GTDB taxonomy): Bacteria > Pseudomonadota > Alphaproteobacteria > Sphingomonadales > Sphingomonadaceae > Sphingomonas. The sequence continues at coordinate 10,321 of NZ_SCNL01000029.1, read as the reverse complement.
CCGCCCCGATCAACTGGTGCATCTCGTCGATGAACAGGACGATATCGCCCTCGGCGGCCTTCACCTCGTCGAGCACGCCCTTCAGCCGCTCCTCGAACTCGCCGCGATATTTCGCGCCGGCGATCAGCGCGCCCATGTCCAGCGCCATCAGCGTACGGTTCTTGAGCGTATCGGGCACGTCGCCATTGGCGATGCGCAGCGCGAGGCCCTCGGCGATCGCGGTCTTGCCGACGCCGGGTTCGCCGATCAGGGCGGGGTTGTTCTTGGTGCGGCGGGCAAGGATCTGGATCGTGCGACGGATTTCCTCGTCGCGGCCGATCACCGGATCGAGCTTACCGTCACGCGCCGCCTGCGTCAGATCGCGGGCGAACTTCTTCAGCGCGTCATAGCGATCCTCGGCGGAGGCGGTGTCCGCGGTGCGGCCGCCGCGAAGCTGGTTGATCGCGGCATTCAGCCCCTCTGGCGTGACCCCCGCGGTCTTCAGCGCCTTTCCGGCCGGCGTGTTGAGCGCGAGCGCGAGCGCGACCAGCAGACGTTCGACCGTGACATAGCTGTCGCCGGATTTCTGCGCGATCTGTTCGGCGGAATCGAGCACGCGCACGGCATCGTTGTTCAGCCCAGGCGAGGTCTGCGCGCCCGAACCGGATACGGCGGGAATCTTCGACAATGCGAGATCGGTTTCGCTCGTTGCGCGCCGCGCGTCGCCGCCGGCGGACTGGATCAGCCCCGCCGCCATGCCCTGCTCGTCCTCCAGCAACGCCTTGAGCAGATGCTCCGCCGTAATCTGCTGATGATTCATGCGGATCGCAACGGTCTGCGCGGACTGGAGGAAGCCTTTTGCGCGGTCAGTAAATTTTTCGAGGTTCATATCGGTCCCCTTGAGATGGGTGCGATGTAATGTGGCATTTATGCCACACAAGAGGGCGCGAGAACGATAGTGGCGATCGATCGCCGATAGCGATACAAGAGTTGCAAATCGAAACAGGAGAGAGAGTCATGGCCACGCTGGCGACCGTCGATAGCAAACCGCAATATGCGCCGGGTGAATGGGAGGCGCGCGTCGATCTGGCGGCGGCCTATCGCCTCGTCGCTCTCTATGGGTGGGACGATCTGATCTTCACGCATCTATCGGCGCGCGTGCCAGGCCCGGAGCATCATTTCCTCATCAATCCATATGACATGATGTTCGAGGAGATCACCGCCTCCAGCCTCGTCAAGATCGACGTGGAGGGCAATCCGGTCGGCCCGACGACGCATCCGGTGAACCCGGCGGGCTTCACGATCCATTCCGCAATCCACATGGCGCGCGAGGATGCCCATGCCGTGATGCATCTGCATACGCCGCATGGCCAGGCGGTGTCGGCGATGGAATTCGGGCTGTTGCCACACACGCAGACCGCGATGATCGCCGGGCACGATGTTGCCTACCACGACTATGAGGGCATCGCGACCGACCTCGAGGAACGCGAGCGGCTGGTTGCCGACATCGGTGACAAGAATGCGATGATCCTGCGCAATCATGGCACGCTGGCCGTGGGCGACAGCGTGGGCGCGTGCTTCCTTCGCCTCTATTTCCTGGAGCGCGCCTGCGAGGCGCAGGTGCTGATGCTGTCGGCAGGGCGCGAGCATCTCAACAACCCGCCGCAGGGCGTGGAGCACAAGGTGGCGCACCAGTCCGCGCCGAAGGGCATGGGCAAGCTGGCCGAGCGGCTGGCGTGGCCCGCGCTGTTGCGCAAGCTCGACCGGATCGACCCGAGTTTCCGCGACTGAGGGCAGGCGGCTCAGCCCGCCCGCCACCACGGGTAGCCGGAGGGCATGTCCTCCGGCACCTGCCCCGGAAAGGCGGGAGCGCGCTTTTCCAGAAAGGCGGCTACGCCCTCGCGCACATCCGGCCCCGCGCCCAGCGCCATCGCGAATGCACCGTCCACCGACAGCGCGCCATCGGGCAGCGGATCGCCCGAGAAGCGCCACAGCATCTGGCGGGTGAGGGCGACCGACACCGGCGCGGTCTGGCCCGCGATCTCCCGCGCGATGGCGCGCGCGCGGTCGAGCAGCGCCTCGCCATCCACCACCTCGCTCACGAGGCCGCCTGCGCGCGCCTCTTCGGCATCGAACAGGTTGCCGGAAAGGCACCAGCGCAGCGCCTGCGGCAAGCCCACGATCTTCGGCAGAAACCACGCGCTCCCCGCCTCGGGCACCAGCCCACGCCGCGCGAAGACGAAGCCGAACCTCGCAGCGCGCGCCGCGATGCGGATGTCGCACGGCAACGTCAGCGTGACGCCTACGCCGACCGCCGGGCCGTTGATGGCCGCGATGGTCGGCTTGGTGGCGTTGAAGAGCGCATCGACGAAGCCGGAGCCCTCACGCGGTTGTCCGCCGGTGCCGAAGTTCGGGCCGCTCGCGCCGAAGCTGTCGGCACCGCCTGATATATCCGCCCCGGCGCAAAAGCCGCGCCCCTCGCCGGTGATGATCGTGGCGCGGATCGCGTGATCCTCGTCGGATCGCCGCAGTGCATCGGTGATCTCCGCACCCATCCGCGCGGTGTAGGCGTTCAGCTTCTCCGGCCGCGCGAGCGTCAATGTCGCGATCGGGCCATCCGTTTCGTAACGGATCTGCTCGTAAGCCATCCTCATCCTCCGGTTTTTGTTTGGAATGAGGCTGGCATTGCATGGCCAGCGAGTCGACCCCTGCGGAACACGCGCGCGCCATGAAAAAGGCCCCGGCATCGCTGCCGGGGCCTCTTCATGTCGCCTTGAGCGGCGCGAACGATCAGTCGCGGTCGCCGGTCAGGAAAGCGGGAGCGAAATCGGGCGCGGGGCCGTCTTCCTTGCCACCTTCGCCGCGCTCGCGGCGCGGGCCACGATCACGGCGCGGGCCGCGATCGCCACCACGGTCGCCGCCGCCATCGCGACGCGGGCCGCGATCGCCGCCGCCATCACGACGCGGGCCACGATCACCGCGATCGCCACCGGCGCGCGGCTCACGCGCCGGGCGGGTGTCTTCCAGCTCGGCGCCGGTTTCCTGATCGACGACACGCATCGACAGGCGAACCTTGCCGCGCGGATCGATCTCCAGCACCTTGACCTTGACCTCCTGGCCCTCGCTCAGGACGTCCGAGACCTTCTCGACGCGCTCGTTGCGGATTTCGGAGACGTGGACGAGGCCGTCCTTGCCGCCCATGAAATTCACGAACGCGCCGAAATCGACGAGATTGACGACCTTGCCGTTGTAGACCTTGCCGACTTCCGCCTCTTCGACGATGCCCTTGATCCAGTTCATCGCCGCCTCGATCTGCGCGCCATCCGACGAGCTGATCTTGATGACGCCCTCGTCGTCGATATCGACCTTGGCGCCGGTGGTGGCGACGATCTCGCGGATCACCTTGCCGCCGGTGCCGATCACGTCGCGGATCTTCGACTTGTCGATCTGCATCGTCTCGATGCGCGGGGCATGAGCGGAAAGCTCGGTGCGGGTTTCGCCCAGCGCCTTGTTCATCTCGCCCAGGATGTGCGCGCGGCCTTCCTTGGCCTGCGACAGCGCGGCCTCGAAGATCTCCCTGGTGATGCCGGCGATCTTGATGTCCATCTGCATCGTGGTGATGCCCTCGGACGTGCCCGCCACCTTGAAATCCATATCGCCGAGATGATCCTCGTCGCCGAGGATGTCACTCAAGATCGCGAAATCCTTGCCCTCCAGGATGAGGCCCATCGCGATGCCCGAAACCGGGCGCTTGATCGGCACGCCGGCGTCCATCAGGGCCAGCGAACCGCCGCACACCGTCGCCATCGAGGAGGAGCCGTTGCTCTCCGTGATGTCGCTGGTGACGCGGATCGTGTACGGGAACTCTTCCTTCGTCGGCAGCACCGGATGCAGCGCGCGCCACGCCAGCTTGCCGTGGCCGACTTCGCGGCGGCCCGGCGCGCCGAAGCGGCCCACTTCGCCGACCGAATAGGGCGGGAAGTTATAGTGCAGCATGAAATGCTGGTAGGAGAGGCCGTTCAGCCCGTCGATCATCTGCTCCGCATCGCGCGTGCCGAGCGTGGTGGTGGCGATCGTCTGCGTCTCGCCGCGCGTGAACAGCGCGGAGCCATGCGCGCGCGGCAGGAAGTGCACTTCCGACGCGATCGGGCGGATCTGCGTGGTCGAGCGACCATCGATGCGGCGGCCGTCCTTCAGGATCGCGGTGCGGACGATATCCGCCTCCAGCTTCTTCACCAGCTTGGCGGCGACGAGCTGCTCCTGCGCGGACTTGTCGGCCATCGCGACCTTCGCCTTGGCGCGCGCATCGCCCAGCGCCGTCTGGCGTGCCTGCTTGTCGGTGAGCTTGTAGGCGGCGGTGATATCCTTGCCGATCAGCTTCTTCAGCTCGGCCTTCACGGCCTTCTGATCGTCGCCGGCGGGAAGCTCCCACGGATCCTTGGCGGCCTTTTCGGCGAGATCGATGATCGCCTCGATCACCTGCTTGCACGCCTTGTGCGCGAACAGCACCGCGCCGAGCATCACTTCCTCCGAAAGCTCCCTGGCTTCGGATTCGACCATCATCACCGCGTCGTGCGTCGCGGCGACCATCAGATCCAGATCGCCTTCAGCGACCTGCGTATCGCTCGGGTTGAGCTGATATTCGCCATCCTTGTAGCCGACGCGCGCCGCGCCGATCGGGCCCATGAACGGGACGCCGGAGATGGTGAGCGCAGCGGAGGCGGCGATCATCGCCAGCAGATCCGGCTCGTTCTCGCCGTCATAGGAGAGCACCTGCGCGATGCAGTTGATCTCGTTGTAGAAGCCCTCCGGGAACAGCGGGCGCACCGGGCGATCGATCAGGCGGCTGACGAGCGTCTCACGCTCCGTCGCGCCCCGCTCGCGCTTGAAGAAGCCGCCCGGGATACGCCCGGCGGACGAGAACTTTTCCTGATAGTGGACGGTGAGCGGGAAGAAATCCTGCCCTTCCTTCACCTTGCGGGCGGCGGTGACGGCGCACAGCACGACCGTTTCGCCGAGCGTCGCGAGCACCGCGCCGTCGGCCTGGCGGGCGACACGGCCCGTCTCGAGCGTCAGGGTCTTTCCGCCCCACTCGATGCTTACCTTCTGGGTATTGAACATTTTATTTCCTTTGGACCGGCCGCCCTATGCGACCGGGGCCTCTTTTGCAGGCTGTCCGGCCTGCGCGGTGTTGGGCGAGATGTCGCCCATGCCCCTCCGCCGAATTGCAGAAGGGCAGATACGAGAAGGGCGCCGCTGGGGCGCCCTTCGTGTTACTTGCGAAGACCAAGCTTCGCGATGAGGGCGAGGTAACGATCCCCGTCCTTCTTGCGGAGATAATCCAGCAGCGAACGACGCTGGTTTACCATCATCAGCAGCCCGCGGCGGGAATGATTGTCCTTCGCGTGGCCCTTGAAGTGCTCAGTCAGGTTGCGGATACGCTCCGTAAGGATCGCGACCTGCACCTCGGGGGAGCCGGTGTCGCCGTCCTGGCGCGCATGCTCCTTGATGACTTCCTGGCGGCGCTCTGCAGTAATCGTCATAAAATTCGGTTCCTCGACATCACATCACAGGTTGAAGCCGCGAACGACGCGAACCTCGCGGTCCGCCACATCCACCAGCGCCACCGGCACATCGGCCAGAAGCGCGAGGCAGAGGCCATCGTCGGCAGCGATCCCGGCCAGAACGCGCCCCTGGCGGAGCGCCCCTGCCTGGTCGGGAGAGAGGGAGAGAGCCGGGATGTCGTCCAGCGCCGCCCTCAATGGCAGGAGAGAGTGTTCAAGCGCGCGGCCATTACCGAGTTCGGTCAATTTGTCCAGCGATATCGCATGGGACAAGCCGAATGGCCCCGCCTTCGTCCGTCTGAGATAGGTGACGTGGCCCAATGTTCCAAGGGCGCGCGCGATATCGCGGGCGAGCGAGCGGATGTAGGTTCCCTTGGATACGTGCGCGGTGAGGGTAATCTCCTCGAGCGCTCCATCGGCCGCGGGGTGGGGCGTGAGCGAGTGGATCGTCACGTCGCGGCTCTTGAGCGTGACCTCCTCGCCGGCACGGGCGAGATCATAGGCGCGCCGGCCGTCCACCTTGAGCGCGGAATAGGCCGGTGGCACCTGCACGATCGGGCCGGTGAAGCGCGCAAGCGCGGCCTCGACCGCGGCACGGGCGGGACGCACCGCGCTGGTCGCGATCACCGGGCCCTCGCTGTCGAGCGTATCGGTTTCCTCGCCGAAGCGGATCGTGAAGTCGTAGCGCTTGTCGCTATCGAGCATCCGCCCGGCGAGCTTCGTCGCCTCGCCCAGCGCGATCGGCAGCACGCCGCTCGCCAGCGGGTCGAGCGTGCCGCCGTGGCCGACTTTCGTCTTGCCATAACCGCCGGCACGCAACGCGCGCTTCACCGCGCTCACCGCCTGTGTCGATCCCAGCCCGAGCGGCTTGTCCAGGATCAGCCAGCCGTTCACGCGAACAGGTTCGCGAAGCGCAGATAGGCGCGGATCAGCGCGTCGGCGGGCGGGCCGACGATGTACTGCATGATGCTGGCGCCGGGGAAAATCATCGGCAGCACGACAAGCAACAGGATCAGCAACGGAAAGCCGAACCGCGCCAGCCGCGCCCATTGATAGGCGAGGGGGCGGGGCAGCACCCCCTCCACCACGTGCCCGCCATCGAACGGCGGTATCGGCAACAGGTTGAACACCGCCAGGAAGATGTTGATGAGCAGGAAGTTTATCAGATTCGCCCAGACGAACCCGGCCACGCTCTGCGGCGCGGCGTTGCCGAGCGCGCTGCCCGAGGCGATACCGATCACGATCGCGGTGACGGCGGCGAGCAGCAGGTTCATCCCCGGCCCGGCCAGCGCGACCGCCACCATTCCCCAGCGCGGATTGCGCAGCCGCGTCGCATCCACCGGCACCGGCTTTGCCCAGCCGAACACCGGCGCCTTGGCGATCGCGAGGATCAGCGGCAGCACGACCGTGCCGATCGGATCGACATGGCGCAGCGGATTGAAGCTCAGCCGCCGCTGTTCATGCGCGGTGGGATCACCCAGCGCGCGCGCCATCAGCCCGTGCGCCACCTCGTGAAACACGATCGCGATCACCAGCGGGATGATCCAGATCGCCGCCGCGTAAAAGATGTTGTTCGGGTTCATGCGCGCGATCTAGTGCGCGTTCGCCGCTTCCGCCAGCGCGGCGCTGAAATGGCGACGGCACAGGGCGATATAGCGATCGTTGCCGCCGATCTCTGTCTGGCGTCCTTCGGCCACCGCACGCCCCTCGCCATCGACGCGCAGGTTCATCGTCGCCTTTCGCCCGCAGGTGCAGACCGACTTGATCTCGATCAGCGCATCCGCCAGCGCCAGCAGGCGCGCCGACCCTTCGAACAGCGCCCCACGGAAATCGGTGCGCAATCCATAAGCGAGAACGGGGATGCCGTGCACGTCGGAAAGATGCGCCAGTTGATCCACCTGCGCGCCGGTGAGGAATTGCGCCTCGTCCACCAGCACGCAGGCGAGCGGCGCATCGGCATGACGCGTGAGCGTGGCGGCGGCGATATCGGTGGCGCGATCGAACATCGTCGCCGGCGCGGCCAGCCCAATGCGTGACGAAATCGTTCCCGCCGCAAAGCGATCATCCACCGCGGCGGTGAACAGCATCGTCGCCATGCCGCGTTCGCGATAGTTGAAATCGGCCTGCAGGAGCGTGGTCGATTTCCCGGCGTTCATGCTGGCGTAGTAAAAATAAAGCTTTGCCATCGCTGCCGCCCTTCGGCTGGTTCGGTTCAGTCCAGATCGCGTGCGACGCCTGGAGCGCGAAGCAATGTATCGATGTGGCTGCCCTCGTCGAAACTCTCGTCGGCGATGAACTTCAGCTTCGCGGCATATTTCATCTTCATGCGCCGCGCGACCTCGCGCTGGAGATAGGCGGTATTGGTGCGCAGCGCCTTGATAACGGCTTCCTCGTCCTTGCCGAGCAGCGGCTTCACGAACACCGTGGCATGGCGCAGATCCGGCGACATGCGCACCTCGGTGACCGAGACGAGATGCGTGGCCAGTGTCTCGTCATGCACGTCGCCGCGCTGGAGCACTTCCGACAGGATATGCCGCACCTGTTCGCCCACGCGGAGCGTGCGGACGGATTTTTCGGGATTGTGCTCGGTCTGGCGCATCAGCGTAACCGGCCCCGGCTTTCACCGGGGCCGTCCATGTCAGAGCGTCCGCTCGCGCAATTCGACCTCGAAGGTTTCGAGGAAGTCGCCCGGCTTGATGTCGGTGAAGTTCTGCGTGAACGTCACGCCGCACTCCAGACCGGCGCGAACCTCCGCCACATCGTCCTTGAAACGACGCAGCGAGGCGATCTCGCCGTTGTAGATGATGACATCGTTGCGCGTGATACGCGCCTTGAGCGCCTTGCGGATGATGCCCTCGACGACCAGCAGACCGGCGGCCCTGCCGTGCTTGCCGGCCGAGAAAACCTCGCGGATTTCGGCGCGGCCGACGACCGTTTCGAACGCCTCGGGGCCAAGCTCGCCGATCATGCCGGCGCGGATTTCGTCGATCAGATCATAGATGATGTCGTAATATTTCAACGCCACATGATGCCGCTCGGCGATCTCGCGCGCCTTTGCATTGGGGCGAACGTGGAAGCCGATGATCGGCGCGCCCGACGCGGCCGCCACATTCACGTCGCTCTCCGTGATGCCGCCCACGCCCGAGTGCAGGATGCGCACGCGGATATCGTCGGTCGAAAGCTTGTTCAGGCTGGCGACGATCGCTTCGACCGTGCCCTGCGTATCAGCCTTCACGACCACCGGATATTCGATCGCCTGATTGGCCTTCAGGGCGGAGAACATGCTCTCCAGGCTGGCCGGTGCCGCCGTGGTGCGCTTCTGCGTCAACACGCTCTGGCGATATTCGGCGACCTCGCGCGCCCGCGCCTCGTTTTCGACCACCTGGAGCGGATCGCCCGCAGACGGCGTGCCGGAAATGCCCAGCACCTCGACCGGCATCGACGGCTCGGCCTGCTTGAGCTGACGCCCCTTGTCGTCGACCACCGCGCGAACCTTGCCGCTCTCGGCGCCGACGACGAACACGTCGCCCACCTTCAGCGTGCCGCGCGTGACGAGCACCGTCGCCACCGGGCCGCGGCCCTTGTCCAGCTTCGCTTCCAGCACGGTGCCCTCTGCGGCACGATCCGGATTTGCCTTCAGATCGAGCAGCTCGGCCTGGAGCTGGATCTTCTCGATCAGCTCGTCGAGACCGGTCTTCTTGAGCGCCGAAACCTCGACGTCCTGCACGTCGCCGCCCATCTCCTCGACGACGACCTCATGCTCCAGCAAGCGCTCGCGCACACGCTGGGCATTGGCCTCGTGCTTGTCGATCTTGTTGATCGCCACGATCATCGGCTTGCCGGCGGCCTTGGTGTGATTGATCGCTTCGATCGTCTGCGGCATCAGCCCGTCGTCGGCGGCGACCACCAGCACCACGATATCGGTCACGTCCGCGCCGCGCGCGCGCATCGCGGTGAACGCTTCGTGCCCCGGCGTATCGAGGAAGGTGATCTTGGACTTGTCCTTCAGCGTCACCTGATAGGCGCCGATATGCTGGGTGATGCCCCCGGCCTCGCCCTTCACGACATCGGTGCCGCGCAGCGCATCGAGCAGGCTGGTCTTGCCGTGATCGACATGGCCCATGATCGTCACCACCGGCGGACGCGGCTTCAGATCGGTATCGGCATCCGGCGCGGCATCGGTCACCAGATCGATATCCGAATCCGAAACGCGCACGATATTGTGGCCGAATTCCGTGACGAGAAGCTCGGCGGTGTCCTGATCGATCGTCTGGTTGACGGTGACAGGCATGCCCATCTTGAACAGCGCCTTCACCAGATCCGCGCCCTTTTCGGCCATGCGGTTGGCGAGTTCCTGCACGGTGATCGCGTCCGGCACCTGCACATCGCGATACTGCTTCGCCTGCGGCTCGCGCGAACCGCCGAACTGCGTGCGGCGTTCCTTTTCACGCGCACGCTTCAGCGCCGCGAGGCTGCGCGCACGGGCGCCATCCTCGCTCAGCGCGCGGTTGACCGTGAGCTTGCCGCCACGGCGCTCGTCTCCCTTGCGGTCGCGCTGCTGCGGACGGGCGGGGGGGGCGTTGCGCGGGGTGGCCTGGCCCGATGGCATGCTGCGCTGCTGCGGATTGCCGGCGGAGGGCGCGCTGCTGCTGGCGGCAGCGGCCGGCGCGGCGCTGGCGGCAGGCTTCGCCGCTTCCGGCTTGGGCTTGGGCTGCGGCTTCGGAATTTCGGGGCGCGCCACCGGGCTGAACCGGCGTGGCGCCGGCAGCGACGGATCC
>NZ_SCNL01000028.1 GCF_005502745.1 Sphingomonas sp. 3P27F8 | reverse complement strand
CCATAGGATGACCTCGCCGGTAAAATGCCGCCCTTTGAAATCGTCCATCACAACCGACCTTACCAATCCAAGGGCCCAACCTTGGCAACCGCATCAGAGTTTGCAACAGAGCCATATCGCGCGCCTCGTCAAACGGCTTTCCAACCGCCACAAGAACAAGAGCGGCATGGCCGAGTTCGTTCGCGGCGACGAAGAGGTTCTCAACTTTTGCTCGAGCACGCCCGGCAACGTTTCAAATGATCGTGGTGCAGCCGGGCATTCGGCGCGGCGTGATCGAGCCCAAACTTTCAGAGGTGCTCGGCGCGGCCAACTCGCATTCTCTCAGTTCCGGCCTGCTTCCTCTTCGCACGCTGGGATCCGCCTAGCAATTGGCTGTCTTGATCAGGCTAGGCCCCAGTTGCGAAGGAAGAAGCGATGCATATCGGCGAACGGATGCTTGCCGTCGTGCATAATCGTGAACTGCCGCTCGATCATCCGCTGCGTAGCAGGTTTGAGCCGGCCATCCCGATGTTCTTGCCTTCTGCCGGGTTGAGCTTCTCGCCGACAATTATTCTCATTCCGCGCAGGAAGCTGTGAAGAGCGTAGCGGACAAAATGCGCCGACTTTCGGGACTCACCGATGACGGCAGTGACTTGGTCGACAAGTCGCTTGGCGGCGATGCCCCGCGCATCACGATCAACGCGGGTTCTACGGTGAGCGAGAAGAGCGAACAGAGCGGCTTTGCAAATCTCGTAAAAGGAGCATTCGGCATGTTCCGCAATCCCACTGCCCATGAAGCTCGCATCCACTGGACTATGACGAAAGACGATGCCGAGGATCTGGTGACGATTGTTTCTCTAATCCATCGCCGGCTTGACGTCGCGCATAGGCCGCCCTGCCCTTGATGGCTTCGGTGCGTTCCTATTCTCGTTACGGCCTAACCGACTGGAGCAGCCGTCACCGGCGGCGATCCGCGAGGATGGCGCAGCGCGCAGGCAACATGTGACTGGTGGATTTGGGTTGGAAGCTCGATACACCACTACTTTCAAGAACCGGCACGGAAGTCATCAGAATGCCTCTAAAGATTAAGACCTCCCAAACGCCGGAGTGCCTTTTTTCTGAATGGTCGATAACCACGAAAAACCGGCACAAACTCGTCGAGATAGTCGCCTACCTGTATTTGAGGCAGGAGGAAAATGCGATGCGCGTCATTGGCGCTCTCGAACCGCGACGACGGGCTCCAAAGGGTAGGGTCGCACAGAATGTCGTGCGGAAACTTACGGCGCCACATGCTGAGGATGTCGAACTATTTCGAAACGGGACAGACAAGGAGAAGGAATCCGCGAAAAAAAGGATGCATATCTCGATGATCCATCGCGACGGCTTGCTGTTCCAGCATGTGTCCTGGGTCGCAGCGAGGATGGCCGTTCCGAACGGATACATGACGGCGCCACAAGTGCGGCAGGCTGACAAGGGATTTGACGGGTTCATTGTGGATTTGGACGATGACGGCGAAGAAATCGTCCGGATCGTGCTGTGCGAGGACAAGGCCTCGAAATCGCCACGCGGTCTGATCACCTCGAAAGTTTGGACCGATATTGAAGCGATCCTGCGCGGTGAACGTGACGACGAGATCCTTGCCGACCTCGTGACGCTTCTCAAGAGCGTGCCGGGGATCGACGCCGAGACCGCAGTTGATGAGGTGTTCTGGGAAGGGGCACGGGAGTTCAGGGTCGCGGTGGCAACAGGAGAAAACCAACGCAAGGATGGTGAGTTCCAGCACATCGTCGCTGGCTTCAAAGCCGTAGCGGGTGGCGCGAAATCGTCCCGATCCGCCGGAGTGTTAGCGTTCGATGAGGTTCGAAAAGGGCTTGCTCTTCTTGCTGACGAGGTAGCTGCCAAGGTGGTGGAGATCACCGATGTTTGACTCTAGCTCGCGCGCGCTCCTGAGGCAGGCGCCGGATCTGCCAGGCTTGGACCCTGAGGCATTGGATGAACTTCTCACCGCCGCCCACATCGAACTGTCGACGATACGCCTGCTGGCCAGAGAAGGAGAGCCGGGCGCCGCAAGCGAGGTGATTGATCGGGTCAGACGCCTCGCCTCGACTTTCGAGGCATACGTTGCGCTCGACTTGCGCCCCGAGCAGACGCGGGCAGCTGCGTTCGTCGCGGCAAGCGCCCATCAGGTGCTCGGCCGCATCCGCGAATCCGGGACTCGCCGGCTAACGGTGGTATCGAGCGACACAATTAGCTCGACAATCTCCGCGACGCTCCTCTTTCTCATAGCTGATCGCGCCGCCGACGCAGCCGAAGTTGCCGGTCAGCTCAGAGCGAGAGGCGAGCCTCGCGCCGTCCGACGGTCGTTGATTCTCAGCATCCGCGAACTTGCGACTGGCAACCTTGGCCCACTGGTTGAACGAAATCTTGACGAGGATCGCATCGTCCAGGACGACAGCCGTGAAGTTGCCGCCGATCTGTTACTTCGGGAATGTGCCCGAGTAGTACAGGCACTCGGGCATGAGGCACGGGGCCAAGCGGAACTCGACATCGACATCCGCGGACGACTTGAACGCGTCATCCGTCTTTCCGAGGCCACCATCGTCGATATCAGCCATGGAGTAGGAGGGGCAGCCCACTTCCAGTTCGCGGGCCCGCACCACCTTGCCTCGCTCCTCAGCCGTCTCATCGACGGGGTCCAGGAAGCAATGCTTGTAAGAATACCGGCGCCGTCTGGAGCTAATTCGGAGGCATGGTCTGGGTGGCTGCACTCGCAGGCGCAGTCGCGTCCCTTCCTCTGGATCAATCACCTCAAGGCCGTCAGGACCGGCTACCTTAATGGACGCTTGTAGATCCGCGGAAATAATCGACAACTTCGTAAGCGCGATAGGCATCGCTCATCGACATGCCTTGGCGCACATAACGCGGCCATTCAGGAAACCTAAGGGCAGACACATACGTGTGACCCAGGCTGATGGGCACGCCATCTGCCAGGCTGCGCTGAAGTACCCGATGAACCGGAGCCCCCTCTGTCAGTTCGAGGGCCTGGGCGATTGCTGGTGATGCCGGGACAATTTCGTCCGAGAGGATCTCTCCGTCCGGTTCCACGCCTTCAGACAAAAGATTCTGACGAAACCGCGCTCGGCGCCCGACACGATAATTCAGCTTTGACGCTGATTCGACAAACGTCCCGCGTCCTTGCTCGACACGTAGCTTGCCGTCGACAGCGAGTGCTTCCACAGCCCTTCGAACAGCATACCGCGTCGCCCCAAACAGGGAGCAGAGCTCAGGCTCCGTCGGTAGCTTGGCGCCAGGCTTGAGCACGCCATTCTGGATTTCTGTCGAGATGGCGTCGCGGATCGTCTGCCACCCGGAATTCCGAGGTGCCGCATCATTCGGATGATTCATGATCCGTTCGTAGCACGATATCATTCGAATGTTAAATCCGACATCGATCACGGACCTTTAGTTGTTCGTCGAAGGTTGGCTGGTAAAACTCGCGGAAATCTGCGGACTTTTGCGAACGTCTGACCTGCGATCGTCAAATCATTCGGATGAATTTTTCCCCATGTCGTGAAACTATCATAATCCAACACTAGCGGGACATTCGAATGTTTCAGGGATGTCCCGGCGCGCAGGCCGGGGCGGGCCGGGGGCACGGTCAGCTGCGCGGACCAATCGGTTCAAACATGGATTTCACGAGGGTTCAAATGACTGTTTCCGCAACCGAATTGCTGGAGCGCTACGACTCCACCACAAATAAGTCGCACTATTCATCCGAACGAGTTTTCGGCGCCCGTCGCGCCAGCCTCCTTGGCGCGGCCTGCATCGTGGCTCTTGGCATTTGCGCTCAGCCAGCCATCGCAGAACAAGCCGCCGCTGACAGCGATGGCTCCGATATCGTCGTGACGGCAACCAAGCGCCGTGAAGAGATCTCGAAGGTGCCTATCAGCGTCGAGGCCTACAATCCCGAAGCGCTGGAAAAATCAGCCATCCGCAGCGTGTCCGACCTCGCCCAGATGACGCCGGGCGTCCAGTTCGACAAGTCGGCCGGATACTATGGCGGCGGTGCGCTGACCAACATCGCCATCCGGGGCATCAACTCGTCCGTCGGTCACTCCACGACCGGTATCTATATCGACGATACCCCGATCCAGGCGCGTGCCACGTGGATTTCGGGCTTCGGCAATCCTCTGCCCCTGATGTTCGATGTGGATCACGTCGAAGTCGACCGCGGCCCCCAGGGCACGCTGTTTGGCGCAGGCGCAGAAGGCGGTGCGCTGCGCTTCATCAGCCCTGAGCCCGGTCTCGATCATTACACGGGTATGGCGCGTACCGAGCTCTCGTTCACGCAGGGCGGCAGCCCAAGCTACGAAGCCGGCGCCGCGCTCGGCGGGCCCATTGTCAATGACAAGCTCGGGTTCCGGGTCAGCGGTTGGTATCGCCACGACGGCGGTTACATCGACCGGGTCGATCCGTTCAACCTGAAGACCGTGCAGGCGAACTCGAATTTCTCCGACTCCTATGCGCTTCGCGCTGCAGTGACAGCAGCACCGACGGAGTGGCTGAAGATCACGCCGTCGATCTACTTCCAGAAGGTCAATACGAACGACAGCGCTTCGTACTACGAGTACCTTTCCGATCCGAGCGAAGGCAAGTTCAAGAACGGGCGTCTTCTGCGTCAGCCTAACCAAGATCAGTTCGTGCTTCCCTCGCTGAAGCTCGAAGCCGATTTAGGCGGTGTTACGTTGACCTCGGTCAGCTCGTACCTCGACCGCAAGGGCAGCGTGCTCGCTGACATCACCAGCTTCTATGGCGCGCTAACTGTCGGTTATGGCAACCCGATGGGCCTCGCCTATCCCGCGCGCCAAACCGACGCGGCCTGGAAGGATGTCACCACCTCGCTGCACCAGTTCACGCAGGAAGTGCGTCTTTCCTCCTCGAACCCGGATGCTGCGCTAAAGTGGACCGTTGGTGCATTCTACTCCGACAGCACCCAGCACGACACCCACGTTTCGATCGACCCGTATTATTCAGCCTACCTCGGCATGGATCCCTACGTGTCCGAGTTCACCGGCAGCCTCTACTCCTACGACAAGCAGATCGCAGGTTTCGGTCAGGTCGATTGGGAAGTGGTCAAGGGCCTGACGCTGACGGCAGGCGCTCGTATCGCGAGCACCAAATCGAGCTTCTACCAGGAGCAGAGCGGCTACTGGACCGGCGGCCTGTTCCCGGTTTCGAGCGGCAAGAACCACGAGAAGCCATTCACCCCCAAGGTGGGCGTGACCTATCATGCCAGCCCGAACCTCATGCTCTATGCATCGGCCGGCAAGGGCTACCGCGTCGGCGGCACCAACATCCCGATCCCGCTGCAGACCGAAGAGGGCGGCGTTGGCTGCCCGGTTCCCTCGCAGCCGGCCTCCTTCAAGGCGGATTCGGTCTGGAGCTACGAAGCCGGTCTGAAGGGCAAGCTGTTCGGCGGCCGTCTGGGCGTGGACGCCAACGCCTTCCATATCGACTGGAACGACATCCAGCAGGGTGTCTATATCCCGACCTGCGGCTACACCTACACGACCAACGCCGGCAAGGCTGAGGTCAACGGCTTCAATCTCACCCTCAATGCCAAGGTGACCGACGCGTTCAAGCTGGGCGTGTCCGCCAGCTACACGGGCACCCGCATGAAGGAGACGATCGAGCAGTACGGCGTCATCCTGAACACCAAGGGCGATGTCATCGGCTCACCGCCCTGGGTCAATTCGCCCTGGGACCTGCGCGCCACCGCGGAATATACCTTCGTCCTGCCCGGCGACATCGATGGCTATCTGCGTGCAGAAGATGTCTTCCACAGCCGTAATCCGGGACCGTTCAACTCGCAGAACCCGGCATCGCCGGTGCTCTACAAGCCCGACATCCCGGCAAACCCGGCGACTAACCAGCTCAACCTGCGTGCAGGCGTGAACTGGCAGAACGTCGATATCGCGCTCTTCATGACCAACGCGCTGAACGCCCATCCGGCACTTGGCCGCTACCAGGACCTGGTGGGATCGGATCTCTTCACTGACACCACCTTCCGGCCCCGCACGATCGGCATGTCGGCATCGAAGCGGTTCTAAGTTCAATAATCACGGTCGGATCGGCGCTTGTCGATCCGACCTCTTAACCCGATTGCCGCCCAGATTTGCTAAGCATGATCTCGCAATGGGCGCTGGTCGATCAAAACGTTCACAGTGAGCGCACAAGCGCGAAGACCTGCCGGGTTGCTCAGGAACAGGTCTGCAAAATGCTCAGGAGTATGACATGAAGATCAGCACCGATCGCATTCTCACCACCCATGTTGGCAGCTTGCCGCGTCCGGCAAGCCTGGAAGCCAAGCTGCTGGCACGCGAACGCGGCGAACTCGACGCCGCATCGCTTGACGCGATGCCCGATGAAATCACGACTGCGGTTCGCGACGTGGTGAAGCGGCAGGCCGATCTTGGCATCTCCATCGTCGACGACGGCGAGATGAGCAAATACGCCTATGCAACTTATGCGCGTGACCGCATGACCGGCCTCACCGGCGTCGATCACCCGCTGGCCCTGTCCGAGCTCACCGAATTCCCCGAGTTCGCCAGCAAGATCGTGATGGAAATCAAGACCCCGGCCTGCGTCGGCCCGCTCTCCTATCATGGCGATGAGCATGTCGCGTCCGACATCAACAACCTGAAGGCCGCGCTTGAAGGCGTCGCGGTTGAGGACGCGTTCATGAATGCCTCTTCGCCAGGCATCATGGCGCATTACATGCCCAATAAGTTTTACGCGACGCAGGAGGAATACCTCTACGCGCTCGCAGACACGATGAAGCGGGAGTACGACGCCATCGTCGCCTCCGGCCTTCTCCTTCAGATCGACTGTCCCGAGCTCGCGCTTGGCCGGCATTTCCGCGCGCAGCCGATGGAAGTCGCGGACTTCCGTAAGGAAGTCGCACTTCACGTCGAAGTGCTCAACCACGCCCTGCGCGACATTCCGGCCGACCGTCTGCGTCTGCACTTGTGCTGGGGTAACTACGAATCGCCCCACCACCACGACATCGACCTGCACGAAATCTTCGACCTGATCGTGACCGCCAAGCCGATGGCGATCCTGCTCGAAGCGGCCAACCCGCGCCATTCCCACGAATGGAGCCTGTTCAAGGAGACGCCGCTTCCCGAGGACAAGGTGATCGTGCCTGGCGTCATCGACACCTGCACGAACTATATCGAGCACCCGGAAGTGGTGGCGCAGCGTATCGAGCAATACGCCAATCTGGTGGGCCGCGAACGCGTGATCGCCGGTACAGACTGCGGGTTTGCAAGCTTCGCCTCCTTCCATGCCGTCGATCCGGCAATTGGCTGGCGTAAGCTCGAAGCGATGGTTCAGGGCGCCGAGATCGCCTCGCGCCGCCTGTGGCGCTGAGCGAGACCCGTAAGATGAAAATCATCCAGATTACGGATTTGCACCTTGTTCCCAAAGGGCGAAGTCTGTTCGAAAACGATCCCGGCGTGCGGCTTGAGGCCTGCATCGCCGATATCGCTGCCAACCACGCTGATGCCGACTTGTGTGTCATTACCGGCGACCTGGCCCATCATGGCGAGCACGGCGCATACATCCGCCTGCGAGAAGCGCTAGAAGCGCTGCCGGTGCCCGTCCGCCTGGTTATCGGCAATCACGACGCCCGTGACGAGTTTCTCCAGGTGTTTCCCGAAGAGCCAACCGACGCAGATGGTTTCGTTCAGTCTTTCATCGACACCGACGCCGGGCGCCTCCTGTTCCTCGACACCAAGAAGGCGACCGGGCACGCAGGCGCCTATTGCGCAAAGCGACAGGCATGGCTGAAGGCGCGGCTTGAAGAGGCAGCGGGTCGTCCATGCTACCTGTTCATGCATCACCATCCGCTGCCCGTGAACCTGCGCGCGGTCGACGAGATCATGCTCGAGGATCCGGACGCCTTTGCAAAGGTGCTTGAAGGACACGATATCCGGCACATCTTCTTCGGCCACGTGCACCGGCCGATCGCAGGGAGCTGGCGCGGCATTCCCTTCACTACCCTGCGCGGCCTCAACCACCAACTCTGGCTCGACTTCACCATCGAGCGCGGCATCCCCTGCAGCATGGAGCCGCCGGCCTATGCCATCGCATTCCTGCAAGGCGGAGCCGTCATCGTTCACACCCACGACTTTCTCGATGCCAGCCCGAAGTACATGTACGATCCAGACCTCCCCGTGGAGCAGCAGGTCGTTCGTATGGCGCCGCGCGAGACCCGCATCACGGACAACGCCCAGTGACTGTCACCCAACTCCCCGATCCGGTGCTCCAGCGCACCAACGAGTTCACGTCGGCGGAAGCTGTGTCGACGAGCCAGTTGCCCTTCCTTGATCTGTCACTCCTGTATGGCAGCCAGGAGGACCGTCAGCAGCTGGTCGGCGAATTGCGCGAGATCCTTTTCGATCATGGCTTTTTCTATCTTCGTGGTCACGGCGTCAGGCCCGACCTCATCTCGCAGGCCCTGACGGCATCGAGGATGTTCTTTGCCTTGCCGCGCGAGGCCAAGCTCGAAATCGACATCGTCAAATCGGCCCAATTCCGCGGCTACACCCGTATCGGCGGTGAACTGACCGGCGGCCGACAGGATTGGCGCGAGCAGGTCGATTTCGACCGCGAGGAGGACTTCGCCGAGATTGGTCCGGACACGCCCGCATGGAAGCGGACGATTGGCCCTAACCAGTGGCCCTCGGCAATGCCCAGCCTGAAGCCGATCATCACGACGTACCAGGCCGAAGTGACCCGCGTCGCGATCGATTTGCTGAAAGCCATCGCACTTGCTCTCGGGCAACCGGAAGGTGCTTTCGAGCCGCTCTACAAATCGGCTCCGCGTCAGCACCTGAAGATCGTTCGCTATCCCGGCCGTGATGTGGCCCGCTCTGAACAGGGCGTCGGGGCGCACAAGGACGGCGGTCTCGTGACGATCCTGCTCCAGGACAGCACCGAGGGTCTCCGTGTCCAGCGCCAGGATGGCAGCTGGGTCGAAGCACCACCGATCCCGGGCACCTTTGTCGTGAACACCGGGGAATTGCTCGAGCTTGCAACGGATGGTTTCGTGCGCGCAGACGTCCATGCAGCGGTGACACCGCCTTCCGGAATCGTTCGGTACTCCATCCCGTTCTTTCTTGGTGCCAGCCACGAAGGACATATCCCTCTCATCGACCTCCCGCCCGAACTCAAGGCGGTCGCCCGCGGCGTGAGCTCTGACCCGGCCAACCCGCTGTTCCGCAGCGTCGGTGAGAACCACCTGAAGGCGCGTATCCGTTCGCATCCCGATGTTGCGCGGGCCCATTACGGTGACCTGATCGATCCCGATGCCGCCACAAGCGCTAAGGCAACGCAAACCCATGGGGTTAATGATGTCTAGACATCTAGGTTCAATCACGCTTTCGTTTGCATTCGCAGAGACGCTGAATGCAAGTTGTCTCCCTAAGGTCTCGAAAGGCCCCTTGAATGGCTGATCTGCTCACAAACGCCCAACTGGTTCTGGCCGACCGCGTCGTCACGGGCAGCATCCGCCTTGACGGCGCGCAAATCGCTGCCGTCGAACCAGAGGCGACACTCGCAGTCCCGGGCGAAGACCTGGAAGGCGACTTCTTGCTGCCGGGGCTGATCGACCTTCACACCGACAATATCGAGCGCCACTTCCGTCCGCGCCCTCGCGTGACCTGGCCGTTCCCGATCGGATCGGTTCTGACGCACGACTGGGAACTCCTCGGCGCCGGTATCACCACGGTTGTCGATTCACTCGCGCTCGGCGACTACGATGGCGATGGTGCCCGTGCAGCCATGCTTGACGGAGCGATCAGCAGTCTGAAAGCGGCGCGCGACGCCGGCTTGCTGAAGGCTGAGCACTACCTTCACTTGCGCTGCGAGCTTGCCGATCCCGGTGTCCTCGAGTTTGCGAGAGGCAGGCTGGCAGACCCAACCGTCCGCCTCATCAGCCTCATGGATCACACGCCCGGCCAGCGCCAATGGCGCAACCTGGACATCTACCGCGAATACTACCGCAAAAAGCATGCGCGGGTCTGGAATGATGAAGAGTTTGCAGCGCATCTCGAAGTCTGCCGGAACAACCAGCAGACCCATACCCCCCGTAGCCGCGATGCAATCCTTGCAGAGGCTGCCCTTCATGGCCTGCCCCTGGCGAGCCATGACGATACCACTGTCGAGGATGTCGACCAGTCGCACACGTACGGCGTGGGTATCTGCGAGTTTCCGACCACGCTCGAAGCGGCCCAGCGCGCTCACGATCATGGGATGAAGAACGTCATGGGCGCGCCAAACGTCGTTCTTGGCAAGTCCCACTCGGGCAATGTCAGCGCAATCGAACTTGCGCACGCCGGTCTCGTCGACATCCTTAGCTCGGACTATGTGCCCTCGAGCATGCTGCAGGCCATCTTCAAGCTGGCTGGCATGGGCTTCGACCTGGCCAAGGTGGTCGCGATGGGCTCGCTGGCACCCGCACAGGCGCTTCGTTTCGACGATCGCGGCTCCATCGCTCCTAGCCTTCGTGCCGATCTTTTGCGCGTCCGGGTGGTCGATGGCCTGCCAGTGATCCGAAACATCTGGATCGGTGGCCGACGCATCCTGTGATCCGTGGGAGCAGGACTCCCAGCACTTCCTTTCTCGATGGAATTCTCAACGATGGAAAACGCCCTACCTCAAGGGACCGGTGCGGATACCGCGCGCGCGGATTGGATCGGCATCCTCTCGCGCGCCCGTGCCGACGACGTGGAAAATCTGGCCGCTGCTCATCTTGCCGACGTGGATTTCGAATGGCTTCGCGCTCCGCACGTCGGACTGGTCATGGTCCGCGGCCGGGCCGGTGGCACCGGCGCGCAGTTCAACCTTGGCGAAATGACGGTCACGCGTTGCTCGGTGCGCCTGCCCGACGGGGCTGTCGGACACGGCTATGCTTCGGGCCGCAGCCGCAGGCAGGCGGAACTGGCTGCTCTGCTTGATGCACGCCTTCAGCAGCATGAGTTGCAAGCGACCTTGCTCGAACAGGTGATCGAGCCGCTGCGCAAGGTCGAAAGCGACCGTCGCCTTCTCGCGAGCCGCAAGGCCGCAGCAACCAAAGTCGAGTTCTTCACGATGGTTCGCGGAGACAACCTGTCATGACACAGCACGCCTTCACCCCGCCCGCAAGTGCAAGCCTCCTGCCAGGCTTCGCCGATCCGGTCTTCGACTCCCAGGCGACATTCCGCGCGATCATGACGGCGACCGCCTATCCGGGGCGCGTCATCACGCTCGATCAGAACCAGCAAGCTCCCGAGCCGCTCTCCAGCGCGACCGGCGCACTGGCGCTGACATTGCTCGATGGCGAAACCTCCGTTTGGCTCGCTCCGTCGGCTGCGGGAGAAGCAGTCAGGACCTGGCTTGGGTTCCACACGGGAGTCCCGGTCAGTGGGGAGGCCGACGTTGCGCGGTTTGCGGTCGTTTCCGATCCTTCTGAAATGCCCGGCCTGACCGCCTTTGCTCAGGGGACTGACGAATATCCTGATCGTTCGACGACCCTGATTATCCAGGTCTCCTCACTCGATCAGGGGCCGCCACGGACCTGGCGCGGGCCGGGTATCAAGGGGGAGCGATCGGTCGCCATCGATGGCCTGCCGGACAGCTTCTGGTCGGACTGGGATCTCAACCGGGAGCTCTATCCCGCCGGCGTCGACATCTTCTTCACATGCGGCAGCGCGATGGTCGGTCTGCCGCGTACCATTACCGTGGAGATCTGACATGGCTTATGTGGCCGTAAAGGGTGGCGAGCAGGCCATCCGCAACTCCCACCGGCTGATCGCCGAAACCCGCCGGGGTTCCCCTGACGTCAACGAACTTGGCCTCGACCAGATCAGCGAGCAGCTCGATCTCGCGGTCGACCGAGTAATGACGGAAGGCTCCATCTACGACCGCGAACTCGCGGCGCTCGCGCTGAAGCAGGCGCGAGGCGATACGGTCGAGGCGGTATTCCTGTTGCGCGCATACCGCACGACCCTGCCGCGTATCGCGACCTCGGAAGCGGTCGATACAGCGGCAATGGCCGTCCGACGTCGCGTGTCTGCGATCTTCAAGGATATCCCCGGCGGCCAGGTGCTGGGACCAACCTACGACTACACCCACCGTCTGCTGGACTTCGCACTCGCCGCCGAGGGTGATCCGGAAACAGCTGTCCTTGCCGATGAACCGCTCGATCAGGTTGTCCCGCGGGTAATCGACGTGCTGGACGGGGAAGGCATCATCGAGCCGGAAATCCCGGTGCCTCAGGATGACGTCTTCGATCTGACACGCGAACCGATGTCGTTCCCCGCTGGCCGCGACCAACGCCTTCAGAGCCTCGCACGCGCTGATGAGGGCATGCTGCTCGGCCTCGCCTATTCGACGATGCGAGGATACGGCAACGCTCACCCCTTCGTCGGCGAGATGCGCCTTGGCGAAATTCTGGTCGAGATCGTGCCGGAGGAGCTTGGCTTCCCGGTGGCGGTAGCCGAAGTCACCGTGACCGAATGCCAGATGGTCAACCAGTTCCAGGGCAGCGAGACTGTCCCTCCGCAGTTTTCACGCGGTTACGGTCTCGCTTTCGGCCACTGCGAACGCAAAGCCATGTCCATGGCTCTGGTAGACCGGGCCCTGCGGGCCCCTGAATTCGGCGAGAGCGTCCGCTACCCGGCGCAGGACGAGGAATTCGTCCTTTCGCATGCCGACAACGTCGAGGCGAGCGGCTTCGTATCGCACCTGAAGCTGCCCCACTATGTTGACTTCCAGGCTGAGATCCAGCTGGTCCGCCAACTGCGCGCCGAGCGCGACGCCGCGCGAACCAGCACCAGCGAAAACAAGGAACCGGCGCAATGACCGCGCGCACCCACGAAATCGAAGGCGAAGGCTACAACTTCGCCTACCTCGATGAACAGACAAAGCGAATGATCCGACGTTCGCTGATAAAAGCTCTCTCCATTCCCGGCTACCAGGTGCCGTTCGGAGGGCGCGAGATGCCGCTCGCCTATGGCTGGGGTACGGGCGGCATGCAGATCACCGCCGCAGTGATCGGTCCTGAAGACCGCCTGAAGGTTATCGACCAGGGCGCTGACGATACCGTGAATGCGGTGTCGATCCGACGCTTCTTCGAGACCGTCACCGACGTTGCCGTCACCGACAAGGTCGATGAAGCAACCATCGTTCAGACCCGCCACCGCATCCCGGAAACGCCGCTGCGCGAAGAGCAGCTCATCGTCTACCAGGTTCCGCAGCCCGAGCCACTGCGCATGATCGAGCCTCGCGAGACCGAAGTGCGCAAGATGCACGCCTACGCAGAATATGGCGCCATGCAGGTCACCCTGTTCGAGGATATTGCCCACTACGGGCGTATCACGCGCAGCTACGACTACCCTACGATCGCAAATGGCCGCCATCTCATGGCACCGTCACCCATTCCCAAGTTCGACAATCCGAAAATGGAAATGAACCCGGCGATCCAGCTGTTCGGCGCTGGTCGCGAACGCCGCATCTACGCGGTCCCGCCTTACACCTCGGTCCGAAGCCTCGATTTCGACGACTATCCCTTCGAGGTGCAGCAGTGGGAGGGAAGCTGCTCGCTCTGCGGCTCCTCCGAAAGCTATCTCGATGAGATCATCACCGACGACAAGGGCTCACGCATGTTCGTGTGTTCGGACACCGATTTCTGCAACGAACGTCAGGCGCGTCAGACCGATATGCCTGTTTCCATCGAGGAGAACGTACGATGACCGGTGCAGCTGAACACAAGCGCCGAGCGCTGTTCGAAGTCTCCAATCTTTCGAAGTCCTACGGCGGCCAGATCGGGTGCGAGGATATTTCCTTCGCCCTCTACCCCGGCGAAGTTCTCGGCATCGTCGGCGAGTCCGGCTCGGGCAAGTCCACTCTCCTGGGCTGCCTTTCCGGCCGCCTCACCCCCGATGCGGGGACGATCACCTACGATGTCAAGGACCGGGGCCCGACCGATGTGCTCGGGCTGTCCGAGCCAGAGCGTCGCCGTCTGGCCCGGACGGACTGGGGCATGGTCCACCAGCACGCGCGTGACGGTTTGCGCATGGACATCAGCGCGGGAGGCAACATCGGCGAACGGCTAATGGCGGTGGGCAATCGTCATTACGGCGACATCCGCGAGGAAGCGCAGGACTGGCTGACCAAGGTTGAGATCGACCTTTCCCGGACCAACGACAAGCCGATGTTCTTCTCCGGCGGCATGCAGCAGCGCCTGCAGATCGCCAGAAACCTCGTCACGCAGCCACGGCTCGTCTTCATGGACGAGCCAACCGGGGGCCTTGATGTTTCCGTGCAGGCTCGTCTGCTCGACCTCCTGCGCGGGCTTGTCCGGGAAATCGGGGTCGCTGTGATCCTGGTCACACATGACCTTGCGGTCGTTCGCCTGCTTGCCGATCGACTGATGGTGATGCAGCGTGGCCGGGTCATCGAGCAGGGGCTGACCGATCAGGTCCTCGACGATCCCCACCATCCGTACACCCAGCTGCTCGTTTCATCTGTGCTTCAGGCCTGAGGAGATCACCACCATGAGCGTCCTGCTCCAGGCCCGTGGCCTTACCAAGACTTTCACTCTTCACACCCAGGGCGGTGTGCAAATACCCGTTTTCAACGATGTCGCTTTCGACGTTTCTGCTGGCGAATGCGTTTGCCTCCACGGTCCTTCGGGCGCCGGCAAGTCGACCCTGCTGCGTTCCCTCTACGCGAATTACAAGCTCGACGCTGGCGAAATCCTGATCGCCGCCGACGATCGGGCGATCGACCTGGTGGCGGCGCAGCCTTGGGAAATCGTTGAGCTTCGCCGTCGTACGATCGGCTACGTCAGCCAGTTCCTGAGGGTGATCCCGCGCGTGTCCACTCTGGACGTCGTTACGGAGCCAGCGCGCGCGGCCGGTGTTGACAAGGACGAAGCGACCCGCCGGGCAAAATCGCTGCTCTCTCGGCTCAACATTCCCGAACGTCTCTGGTCGTTGGCACCAGCGACCTTCTCGGGAGGCGAGCAGCAGCGCGTGAACATTGCCCGCGGATTTGTCGTTGAGTACCCGGTCCTGCTTCTGGACGAGCCAACGGCATCGCTCGATGCCGCGAACCGCAAGACGGTCGCTGCGCTCATTCGCGAAGCCAAAGCACGCGGCGCTGCGGTGGTCGGGATCTTCCACGATGAGGAAGTGCGTGATGCCGTCGCCGATCGCCTGTTCGAGGTGGGTCAGGCGAGCAAGCGTCTTTCCGAGGTCGCGGCATGACGGTAGTCCAGCCCCGCTACGCGATCTACTTTACGCCGCCAGTGGACCACCCACTGACACAGGCCGCCGTCGCGTGGCTGGGCCGCGATGCTTTCGACCCCGCTAATACCCCCGCCATCGTCCATCGCGATGCCAGCCTTACGACCGAGCCCCGTCGATACGGTTTTCACGCAACGCTCAAGGCCCCGTTTCGACTGGCCCCTGAAGCGCGGATCGAGGATTTCGAAGCCGCCGTTGCACGGTTCGCAGCAACCCATCGCCCGTTCCCGGTTGTGCCACTTCGCCTGGAACAGATCGGTGGCTTCTACGCTCTCGTGCCCGATGCGCCTTGCCCCGCGTTAAACGACTTTGCTGGCGCAGTCGTCGGCGCCTTTGATGGCTTTCGCGCGCCACCGACGGATGATGAGCTTGCTCGGCGCAAGCAAGCTGATCTCGACGACGTTGAAACGGCCCATCTCGAACGCTGGGGCTATCCCTATGTGTTCGAGCGCTTTCGCTTCCATATGACGCTGTCGAACCGTGTCACCGGGGAGGAGGCGTCAAGCATTGAGCCGGAACTACGGGACCGGTTCGACGCTCTGGCGAGAAACGGGATACTCATCGATGCACTCGCCCTGTTCGAAGAGAGCGAGCCCGGGGCCGACTTTCACGTCCGATCCTATTTCCAGTTGGGAGCAGGCTTGTGAGACCTGGGCGCCTCCTACTGGTCGTCGGCCCCAGCGGCGTCGGCAAGGACACGCTGCTCGATTACGCGCGGACCAAGCTTGCCAGCGACCCGCGCATCCGTTTCGTACGTCGCGTCATCACACGAGCGGCTTCGCCGGGAGAGGATCATGAACCCATTGATGACCAGGCATTCGACCAACGCTCCGCGCGCGGGGAGTTTGCCCTTCAATGGGACGCCCATGGCCTGAGATATGGCATTCCAGCGGCGATCGAAGGTTGGCTGGCCCGCGGCGATACCGTGGTCGTCAACGGCTCGCGCCGCATCATCCGCGATGCACGCAGAGTCTATCCCTCACTCGAGGTTATCGGCATTAGCGCTTCTGAACAGGCCATCGCGGAGCGGCTCGCGCAACGCGGCCGGGAAGATGAGGCCGCGATCGGTGCGCGCCTCGCACGTAGCAGGACAATGGCCTTTGATGTCGGAGATGCCTTGATGATCGACAATTCGGGCGAAATCCCAGTGGCAGGCGAAGCGCTTGTCGCGGCTCTCGCTCGTCGAGAATGCCTTGATGGCGCGGTTCAAGAAGGCTGCAAGTCGTGAAGCGCTGGGAAGCGATTCGACTTTCACTCCTGCAGGACATGCGGGGCGGTGCCTTTTGCCCTGGCGACAAGCTGCCTGCCGATTCCGAACTTGCCGCCAGGTTCGGCGTGAACCGGCATACAGTCCGTCAGGCCATCCGCACCCTCGAAACGGAGGGGACGGTCCGTGTTCAGCATGGCGTAGGCACGTTTGTTGCGGACGATTTCATATCTCACGAGCTAACCCGTGATCCACGCCTGACCGACAGCCCCGCTTTCCGCAGCCGCCTGATCAAGCGCGAGATATTGTCCATCAGTGTGACTGCTGCATCGGAAGAGATCGCAGAACCTCTTGCGATACGTCCGCTCGATCTTGTCACCCGGGTGGTGACATTAAGCGTGGTGGACGGGAAGCCTTTGTCAATCAGCGTCGCCAGTTATCCGCTCGAGCGAGTCTCCGGCCTCGCAGAAGCGTTCGAAGGGCTGAATTCACCGACAGCGGCGCTGCGCAAGTGCGGCATCGATGCATACCAGCGCAGCTGGACGCGGATTGGCGCACGGCGAGCGGACCGCGAAGAGAGCGAGCAGCTTCAAATTTCGGTCGGAAGCCCAGTCTTGACGGATACCAACCTCGATACCTCGGATGGCATGGCCATCAAATTTGCATCCAACGTTATTCGAAGCGATCGTTTCGAATTCATGATCCGCGATGTACCGCAACGGTAGAGTCTGGCTACTCTTATAATTACCGTTTCACCTTAGGCCGGTATTTGCCAAGGTGAGTAAGAGAGACAAAGTGGCAGGTATCACCATGAGCGGTCGTTCCCGCCTTGGGCTTCGAACGACCGGGTCTGGTCGACAACGGTCGGCATGGCTGGGTGCTGTCTGGCGACTTTCGGCACCGTGCAGGGGAGTCCGTAGGGGCGGCTGACGCGCCATATCGCCGGAAAGGTTGAAACGGGCGGAGCCACAGGGCAAGAAGTATTCCATGGCAACACTTCTTGACTGGGGAAACGTAGACGCGGCTGCCGCTCAGATTGAGAAGACTCTCAATCTGGAAACCCGGCGGGAAGCATTCTCCCTTCTCTGCGTGACATCTCTACTACGCATCGACTTCGATGAGGCGAGGGGCTCGATCACCGATGGAGGGGAGGATAGGGGCGTTGACGCGGTCTATCTCGACGAGCGCTTCGGGCGCCGTGTAATCCATCTCTTCCAGTTCAAGTGCCACAGCAAATTCAACGGCAGCAACCGCAACTTCCCGTCGACTGAGATTGACAAACTCCTTGCCTTTATCGGGGACTGCTTCGGACAGGTCGACGGCTTTCTCGACACATGCAATCCGCTGCTGCGGCAAAAGGTGTTGGACATCTGCAGGCATTCCTCAACGCGCCGGTCGACCGGCGCACGGTCGCGGCCGATCGCGTCGCAGCGCCGGCATCGCCGAACATCCTTCAGGCAGGCGCGGTCATCTCGGCGGCGCTGATCACCGGCATCCGCTCCGATCTTCCTGGTCAGATCACGGCGCAAGTCACGGAAAATATCTACGACAGCCCGACCGGCCGCATCCTGCTCGTGCCCCAGGGCACGCGCATCATCGGCCAGTACGACAATAATGTGCAGTTCGGGCAGAGCCGGGTGCTGCTCGTGTGGAATCGGCTGATCTTCCCCAATGGCCGTTCAATCGTGCTCGAACGTCAACCCGGCACGGACGCCGAAGGCTATGCGGGCCTGCAGGATGGCGTCGATTATCACTGGTGGGATCTCGCCAAGGCGGCAGGACTCTCGACGCTGCTGAGCGTGGGTGCCGAGCTCGCGGCGAATGATGACGATCGGCTGATCCAAGCAATCCGCAACGGGGGCCAGGACACGATCAACGACGCCGGGCAACAGATCGTCCGACGCCAGCTCAACATCGCGCCGACACTGACCATTCGGCCGGGATTTCCCGTGCGCGTTGTCGTCACGCGCGATCTCGTCCTCGAACCCTATGGAGGCCAGTGATGGCGAAGCTCAAACTCGATGGGTTGTCCGAAGACAAGCCAGTCAAGGTGACGGTCGAGCTTTCGGGCTCCATTCACCGCAATCTGATCGCTTACGCCACCGTGCTCGCGGCCGAGACAAGACAAGCGCCTCTCCCGCCTGAAAAGCTGATCGCGCCCATGCTGGAGAGATTCATGGCGACCGACCGAGCCTTCGCCAAGGCTCAGCGTCAGGTGATATCGAAGGACAATGCATAGCGCTGGCGCACGAACGAGAGGAATCGCCGCAGCGTGGGATTGCTGTTGTCCTTCCGCCAATAGCCCGAATAGACCACCAACGCCGGTCCCTGTTCACCATGCACTGGCCGATAAACAAGGTCGGGATAGCGCGCGCCCGTGGCGCTTTCGCACACGATGGAAACGCCAAGGCCGCCGCCAAGCATACTCAGGATGCTCTCACGACTGGATTGGTTCATCCTGATATCCGGTTGCGCGCCCAGCGCCGACAAGCGCCCAAGCAGCATGTCACGGATTTCCGGGCCGGGGTCGGTAGTAGTTAGCTGAAATCTCTCGGTTCTGAGGTCGGTCCAATGAACAGCCTCACGCTCGGCGAGGGGATGGTTCGATGGCAGCGCGACCAGCACACGCTCGCTCCAGAATGACTCCCGCCGGAAACCGTTATGGCTGACCTCGCCCATCAGGATGGCAATATCGATCTCGCCGGTGTCGAGCCCAGCGAGCAATGCACCCCGATCAGCTTCCATCCCTCCCAAATCGACTTCAGGATGCACGTTGTGCCAACCCAAAGTCGCTCCGCGGAGATTGCCAGCGGAGATAGAGCTGTTGTGGCCGATCGTCAGGCTGCCCGCGTGACCCTGACGCGTCGCCCGCATGATTGAGGCCAGCTTGTCGGCGCACGCCACCATCGGCCTGGCCCTGCGAATGAACTGGCGTCCCGCGATGGTTAGGGTGGTGCCAGCATGCGAGCGGTCGAAGATCTTGACGCCGATCAGGCGCTCCAATTTCAGGACGTTTCGGCTGAGCGTCGATTGTTCGACTTCCATCGCCTCCGCTGCGCGGTGAAAACTCCCATGATGGGGTCGGTTCCGGCTGAGGGCGAAATGACACCCTAAGCGGGTCGTGAAGGGTCAGGAGTAGCCAGTGGGGAGCAGCCGCTCGACGATGTTGAGCGCGGTCCAGTCAGCGCAACCGGCGGCCCAATCCGCAATCTCCGACTTGCCTCGCGCGCGGGTCGATGCCGCCAAGGCGGTTTGCCTGGCCAAGGCATAGACCGCCAATCGGGCGACCGTACATTCCGGCCAACCATATCCGTGCGCGAAAACATCCAACCTGCGGATTTGCTCATCGGCAGAATAGTCATCGTTGCCGAGGTCAAGCCAGGTGAAGGCCGAATATCCCGCGTCCCAGAGTCTTTCTCCCGGACGCGCTGTGTCGAAATCGATCATCGCGCTCGGTTCATCGGCCTGGAATACGGTGTTGGTAGGAGCCCAATCGTTGTGACACACGACCTCGAAGCCACCTTCCCTGACCGAAGGCATGGTGGTGGTGGCATCGTGGAAACCCCGCAGCAGAGCCGCGGCCATGCGAATTTGCGCGTCCGTGTAATAGCCGAGATCATCAGGAACCGAGCCCGGGATGAAGGACAGCATCTCTCGGCCTGCCGTGTCGATACCGAGGAACCTGGGCGCTTGGCTGAACCCGACATATTCAAGATGCAGGAGGCAGTCATGCTGAAACGCCACGTTGTGGGTGACGGGACGACGAACGGTATCGCCTATCCGAACCACTCCCGGGGTGGTGCGTCCACCGGTAAGGCGTTGACCTTCCGTCATCTCAGACGACCACCTCGCCGACGGGTTCCGTGTCCACCCGCGACCGGCCTACGATCGCGGCGACAGTGTTCTTGCTGAGGCCGAGGTCGCGCGCGATCCAGCGATAGCTGCGGCCTTCGGCGACGAGCGCCAGAACCCTGGGGGCGAGCCGGTCGGACTTGGGTTGGTCGCCGGCCTGCCGCCCGAGCCTTCGACCACGCGCCCGTGCCGCGGCGAGGCCGGAGCGCACCCGCTCGCTCAGCATATCGCGTTCGAACTGCGCGATGCCGGCGAGCATCGTCGCCATCATCCGCCCGTGCGGTGTGTCGACCTCGAACGTCATGCCGCTCATCGCGACGACCGACACCCGCCAGCCCGACAGCCGGTTGAGCGTATCGAGCAGATCCTGCGTCGACCGGCCCCAGCGACTGAGTTCGGTGACGAGGATCGCATCGATATGGCGGGCCTGCGCCAGCTTCATCACCTCGGCGCGTGCCGAGCGGTTGGCCTTCATGCCCGAGGCGGTTTCGCGGAAAGTCCCCACCACCTCATAGCCGCCCCGCTCGGCGAAACCGGCAAGGTCGCGCAACTGCCGCTCGCACGACTGGTCGGCGGTCGAGACGCGGGCGTAGATGGCGGCGCGTTGTCCCAATTGAACCTTCCCGAAAACCGGCCTCGAAAACCCTTGATCTGCGCGGGGTCAGTGTTGTCCAAAACAGACTTCTGTTCAACCGGGACACTTGGGCCATGCCGCGCCGCCATATCCTGAGCGCCCGGCAGCGGTCGGCGCTGCTCGACCTGCCGAGCGACGAGGCATCGCTGCTGCGGCACTACATCCTGGCCGACGACGACCTGATCCATATCGACCGGCGACGCCGGCCGGAGAACCGGATCGGCTTCGCGCTGCAACTGTGCGCATTGCGCTATCCCGGCCGTATGCTGGCACCAGGCGAGGTCATCCCGCTGGCGGTGTCCGCCTTCCTCGGTGCCCAACTCGGCATAGCGGGCGACGCGCTCGTCCGCTATGCTGTGCGACGCCAGACCCGCCAGCAGCATATGGAGATGCTGCGCCGGACCTACGGCTACAGGGCGTTCCCGGGTCAGGGCGCACCGGCACGCGCATTCCGCGACTGGCTGCTCGTCGAAGCCGAACAGGCGCGTTCGAACGACGATCTCGCCCGGCGCTTCGTCGCCCGCTGCCGCGACACCATGACCATCCTGCCAGCGATCACCACTATCGAGCGGCTGTGCGCCGACGCGCTGGTCGCGGCCGAGCGCGGGATCGAGAAGCGGATTGCTGCGCGTCTTGATCGCGTCGCCTGCACCCGGCTCGACCGGCTGACGACCGAGATGCTGCCAAGCGCGATCAGTCGCTTCATCTGGCTGCGCCGGATCGAGCCGGGCAACAATTCCGCCGCTGCGAACCGGCTGCTCGACCGGTTGGAGTTCCTGCGCGCGATGAACCTCGATGCGGGTCTGCTCGCCGACGTACCGCCGCACCGTGTCACCCGGCTGCGGCGACAAGGCGAACGCTATTTCGCCGATGGCCTGCGCGACCTGAACGCCGATCGGCGTCGCGCCATCCTCGCGGTCTGCGTCATCGAATGGGCGGCCGCGACCGCCGACGCCGTGATCGAGACGCATGACCGGATCGTCGGTCGGACCTGGCGCGAGGCGAAGCAGCTGCACGATGCCCGCACTGCAGAAACCAGAGGCGCGGTTACCGCGACGTTGGATGGGTTCGCCGCGCTCGGCCGATCGCTGCTCGATGCGCATGGCAACGGCGCGTCGCTGGAAGATGCGGTCGCGCGCACGGCAGGCTGGGACCGGCTCGACCGCCTCGTCGCGACGGCCAGGACGCTGACCGACACGCTGAGCGACGATCCGCTGGCGCATGTCGATCAGGGGTATCACCGCTTCCGCCGCTATGCGCCGCGTATGCTGCGCTGCCTCGACCTCGCAGCCGCACCGGTCGCCCGATCTCTGCTCAACGCGGTGACCGCCATCGCCGCCAGGGGCGCACTCCCCGCAACCGATGACTTCCTGCGCCCGCATTCCAAGTGGCGGCGTCAGTTGCGGGTGAAAGGCAGCGACGATGCGCGTCTCCGCGAGGTCGCGGTCATGTTCCACCTGCGCGATGCGCTGCGCTCGGGCGACATATGGCTCGACCGCTCGCATCGCTACGGCGACCTGCGCCATGTCCTCGTGCCGATGACGGTCGCGCGGACCATGAAGCTGGCAGTCCCATCCGATCCGCATGTCTGGCTGGCCGACCGCAAGGCACGGCTTGCCGATGGCCTCACCCGGCTCGGTCGCGCCGCGCGCAACGGCACGATCCCGCATGGCAGCATCGAGGACGGTGCGCTGCGCATCGACCGTCTCACCGCCGATGCACCGGACGGGATCGAGGAGCTGGTGCTCGACCTGTACCGTCGCCTGCCGCCCGTCCGGATCACCGACCTGCTGCTCGAAGTCGATGCCGCGCTCGGCTTCACCGATGCCTTCACCCACCTGCGCACCGGCGTGCCGTGCGGCGACCGGATCGGCCTGCTCAACGTCCTTCTTGCCGAGGGGCTGAACCTCGGCCTGCGCAAGATGGCCGAAGCCTGCAATACCCACGATTACTGGCAGCTCTCCCGCCTCGCGCGCTGGCATGTCGAGAGCGAGGCCATCGACCAGGCGCTGGCGGCCGTAGTCGCCGCGCAGGGCGACCTGCCGATGGCGCGGGTCTGGGGCATGGGCACCACCGCCTCCGCCGACGGCCAGTTCTACCCTGCCGCGCGACAGGGCGAGGCGATGAACACGGTCAACGCGCGCTACGGCAACGACCCAGGCATCAAGGCCTACACCCACGTCAACGACCGCTTCGCGCCATTCGCGTCGCAGCCGATCCCCGCGACCGTCAGCGAGGCACCCTATCTGCTCGACGGGTTGACGATGAACGAGGCCGGGCGGCGGATCGAGGAGCAATATGCCGACACCGGCGGGTTCACCGACCACCTGTTCGGGATCAGTGCCATGCTCGGCTACCGCCTCGTGCTGCGCATCCGAGACCTGCCCTCCAAGCGGCTGTATGTCTTCGACCCCGCCGCCACGCCGACCGAACTGCGCCCGCTGGTGGGCGGCAAGGCGCGCGAGGCGCTGGTCGTCGCCAACTGGCCGGACCTGTTCCGCTGCGCCGCCACCATGAGCGCCGGACAGGTCGCGCCGAGCCGCATCCTGCGCAAGCTCGCCGCCTATCCGCGCCAGAACGACCTGGCCGCAGCCCTGCGCGAGGTCGGTCGGATCGAGCGCACGCTGTTCATCATCGAATGGATTCTCGACGCCGGCATGCAGCGCCGCGCCCAGGTCGGTCTCAACAAGGGCGAGGCGCACCACGCGCTGAAGAACGCCCTGCGCATCGGCCGCCAGGGCGAGATCCGCGACCGCACCACCGAGGGCCAGCACTACCGGATCGCGGGCCTCAATCTACTCACCGCCATCATCGTCTACTGGAACACCCTGCATCTCGGCCATGCTGTCGAGGCCCGGAGACGCGAAGGGCTGGACACGCCCGACCATCTTCTCGCCCATGTCTCGCCACTCGGATGGGCGCACATCCTGCTCACCGGCGAATACCTCTGGCCCAAGGACACTACCGCTTAGGGTGTCATTCCGCCCTCAGCCGGAACTGACCCCATGATCGGCCACCGCAATCGCATAGCGAAGCTGACGGATGTCAAAGGTCATGGTGCATATAAATCAAGCTCCGAAAGCGCTTTGCATAAGGATCAAGCGGGCATCCGTTTAGGACTGCGCCGCCGGCCGCTCTCGCAGTAGCCGTCCAGCCAGGTCGTGCGTTCGGCTGAGCGCGACCAGAGCAAGGGGAAGAAGCTCTCATCGAGCGTCGGGTCATCCGTCCGTTGGTAACGGCGATAGATGTAGCCGCCGGGCCGATCGCTGAACTGTGCATCCTCCGGGATCATGTGGATGCCGATCGAACGACGAATCCGATCACCCGTGATGTTCGGACCCGACCCGTGCCAGATTTCACCGGCATGGAAGACGCAGGAGCCAGCCGGCACTTCAATGAAAATCGGATCGGGAGGCTCGATGCTCGCCGCCTGCGCGGCCGCCTTCATCTGGGCGCGATAGTCGTCCTGCCCATGGAAGGATTTCGGCAAAGGGGTGAGCGGCCAGAGGTGAGAACCGGGCACATATTCCAACGTCCCGGCGTCGCGATGGGTGTCGTCAAGCGTCACCCAGCAGGTCACCGTCATGGCGGGATCGAGGAAGTCCATGAAGGACGAGTCCTGATGATGCGCGATCGGCTTCGTCTTCGGCGCCTTCCACCAGATCGTATCCTGGCCGAGGCGCGCACCGGACCAGCCGGTCAGCAGCGATGCCGCGCGCCCAACATCGGCCGAGAGTGCGAGCTTGGCGACAGTCAGATCCGCCTTCCAGGCGTTCGCCATGTGCCGCGTCACGTCCGGCAAACTCATGCCTTCGCGCCAATACCATTCGTCGGGGTAGACGCCGGTGTCGAACTTGCCGGCAAACAGCTTCGGGAAACTCTCGCGCAACGCGGTGACGCGCTCCTCCGACAGAAAGCGCTCAACGATCAGGAAACCGTCGCGGCGAAAACGGGCAATATCATCTTCGCCCAAACGGGCGAACAGCGGCAGGTCAAAAGCGAACATATCCTATTTCCATCTGGCATTCTTTGCTGATCCCGATATTATCGTCGGCATGATAGATTATCGAACGAATACTTTACGGCGGAGTGCACCGAGCGCCGACCTTGACCGAACAGACGTCGCCATTCTGGGGTTCTTGCAGAACAATGCGCGGCTGTCTGTCAAGGAGATCGCGGCGGAGATCGGACTCGCCCCGTCGTCCACGCACGAGCGCATCAAGCGCATGCGAGACGCAGGCGTGCTCCTGGGAACGCATGTGGAGGTCGATCCCAAGGCGCTCGGCGTCGGGCTCGAGGCGCTGTTCATGATCGAACTGTCGAAGCACGAGCGCGGCACGGTCGACACCTTCATGGACGATATCGTCAAGGTGCCTGAGGTCCGCTTCGCCTTTCTCGTGACGGGGCGCTACGATCTGGTGGTCCATGTTGTCGTGCGCGACACGCAGCACCTCAAGGATTTAGCTCTCGATCAGTTTACAAACCGGCCAGGGGTCACCCGGATTGAGACATCGATCATCTTCGACGCCCGTCGCCGCTACGAACTTCCGGTCTTTCAAGTGGCGGAATGAGCCCTGGACGACGTGCGCGCCTGCTACTCCTTCAAGTGGTGGAGCGGCAGCGGCGCGCCCGACTTGACGCGCTGGATCGCGAAGTTGCTGCGGATGTCGCGGACGCCGGGCAGCTTCAACAACGTGCCGGTCAGGAAATGCTCATAGCCGGCGAGATCGGGCAGTACGGCCTCGAGCAAGAAATCGGCCTCGCCTGACACGAGATGGCAGGACACGACCTCGGGGAGCGCTTCAATCGCTGCCCGCAAAGCGCTGGCGACCTCATCGTCATGCCGCTCCACCTTGATGCCGACGAAGACTGTCAGACCGGCTCTGTTGCAAACATTGGTGACGGCCGGGCAGCGTCACCCCGTCTGGGGATCAGGCAGCATTGGCAAAATGCTGATTGAGCACGTCCATGGCCTCGGTCATGACCGAGGGG
>NZ_SCNL01000027.1 GCF_005502745.1 Sphingomonas sp. 3P27F8 | reverse complement strand
GGCGGGGCGGGCATCACCATGCCGTCATGGCCGGCGTGGGCGGCCCCCTGCCCGAAAGCCGCGCCACTCCATGCCAGGGCCACCAGCGGGAACACGCACCTCACGTCGCCTCCCCCTCGCGTAGGCGGACCGAGACGATCTGCATCATTCCCGCGTGCATGTGATACAGCAGGTGGCAGTGGAACGCCCAGTCGCCGACAGCGTCGGTCGTCACGTCGAACGTCACCGTCCCGCCAGGCTGTACCTGCACGGTATGCTTGCGCGGCGCATGGTCGCCATGGCCGGTGACGAGTTCGAAGAAGTGGCCGTGCAGGTGTATCGGGTGACCCATCATCGTATCGTTGACCAGCGTCACGCGCACGCGCTCTCCCTGCGCAAACGGGATCGGCGCGGTGACGGCGCTCAGTTTCTCGCCGTCGAACGCCCACATATAGCGTTCCATATTTCCGGTCAGGTGGATGCGCATCTGGCGCGACGGCGCGCGCAGATCGGGATTGCGCCGGGCAGCAACGAGATCGCGATAGGTGAGCACGCGGTGCCCCGCGTCGGCCAGCCCCTGCCCCGGCTCACCGGTGCGATCGACCGGCATGGGGGAAATCGTCTGGACGGCCGGCGTCTTCCTCACCTCCGGCGCGGTGGCGAAATCGCGCATCGCGTGCTTCATCTGGTGGCCGCCATGATCGATTCCGGTCATGTCCATGCCAGCCATGTCCATGCCCATGTCGCGCATCGTCGCTAGCGGGCGGGCGCGAAGCGGCGGCACCGCCCCGACCATCCCCGCGCGCGGGGCGAGCGTCGCGCGCGCGATGCCGGAACGGTCGATGCTCTCGCCGACGATCGTATAGGCGCGCTCCTCATGCGGCGCGACGATCAGGTCATAGGTTTCGGCGACCGCGACCTGCAGTTCATCCACCGTCACCGGCCGCACATCCTGCCCGTCAGCCTGCACCACAGTGAGCGGCAGGCCGGGGATGCGCAGGTTGAAGGTGGTCATGGCGGAGGCATTGATGACGCGCAGGCGCACGCGCTCACCCGGCGCGAACAGCGCCGTCCAGTTATCCTGCGGGCCATGGCCGTTGACGAGATAGGTGTAGGTGCTCGCCGTGACGTCCGCGATATCGGTCGGGTCCATCCGCATCGCGCCCCACGCGAGCCGCCCGCGCTCGGGCTGGTCCCGCCCCGCGAGCAGGCCCGGCAGCGTCTGCTTCTGCCGGTTGAAATAGCCGCCCTGCAGCTTGAGCCTGCGGAAGATCGCGTGCGGATGCAGGGGGCTGCGATCGGACAGCACGATCACATGCTCGCGATCCGACACGATCGGGTCCGCGCCGGCCGGATCGATCACGATCGGCCCGTAATGGCCGAGTTGCTCCTGAAGCCCGGAATGGCTGTGATACCAATAAGTGCCGGACTGGACGATCGGGAAGCGATAGGTGAATGTCTCGCCCGCCCTGATGCCCGGAAAACTCACCCCCGGCACGCCATCCATCTGCATTGGCAGGATCAGCCCGTGCCAGTGGATCGAGCTGTCCTCATCGAGCGCATTCTCAACATGCAGCCGCACCTCCTGCCCCTCGCGCAGGCGGATCAGCGGCGCCGGGACGGTGTCGTTGATGCCGATCGCGTGGGTCATCCGGCCATCCACCGTCAGCATCCGGGGCGCGATCCGCAGGTGAATATCCTCGCCCGACAGCGCCGGCATCGGGCGCACGATGCCGGCGGAAACGGGCCGCGCCCACGCAGGAAAAGCCGCCGCGACGCCCAGCGCGGCGCTGCCGCGAAGAAGCGAGCGGCGATCGAGGTCGATGGTCATCGACGCGGGAGGTAAGCCGGTCGGGTGATGCTGTCACCCCTAGCGCAGCAGCGCGGCGATCTGCGCCTCCGCGATCGCCCCCGCCTCGGCCGCATCGAGCACGCCGGGCGACAGGCACAGTTCAAGCCACAGGCCGTCGACCAGCGCGGTGATCGCGATCGCGGCGCGCCGGCATGCGCCGGGCGCAATGCCACAATCGGCAAGCAGCCGTTCCAGCCCGGCGCGGAAATGCGCATATTGCTCGTCATGCAGCCGCGCCACATCGTCGCGCGCGATGACGAGGCTCCAGAACGCCACCCAGGTGGCGAGCAGCGCGCGATCGGCAATTGGCGGGGCGAAGCTCGCGGCGACATAGGCCGAAAGCCGCGCGCGCGGATCATCGCCCGCCCGCAGCACCGCCGCATCGAGCGCCGCCGTCACCTCACCGCCGACCTGCGCATAGGTCGCCGCGATCAGCGCATCGACCCCGCCGAAATGGTGCGTCACCAACCCCGGCGACACCCCCGCCTCCAGCGCGATCGCGCGCACCGATACGCCGCTCGCCCCGTCGCGCGCCAGCACGCGCGTGGTCGCCTCGATCAGCAGCTTGCGGCGCTCGTCGGCATCGGTGCGGGTGAAAGCGGGCGTATTGCGCATTCTGCAACCTTATTATACGATCGTATAGCAAGCAACCGGAGTGCCGCCGATGGCTACCCTCGCCCAATCCCGTGCCGATCCGGATGCGGATTTCTCGCTGCCCGGCTGGATCTACACGGATCCCGAATTCTTCGATGTCGAAATCGCACGCGTGATCCGCCCGTCGTGGCAGATCGTCTGCCACGAAAGTGACCTCCCGGCTCCCGGCGACTGGCGAACGATCGCCTATGCCGGCGAACAGGTGATGGCGGTGCGCGGGGAGGACGGCACGATTCGCGCCTTCCACAATGTCTGCCGCCACCGTGCGATGCGGATCGTGGAGGGGGACGCAGGCTGCGCGAAGAAGCTGGTGTGCCCCTATCACGCGTGGACCTATGAGCTCGATGGGCGGCTCTCCGGCGTGCCGATGAAGCGCGATTATCCCGCGCTCCGGCTGGAGGAGAATAGCCTCGTCCCGGTCGAGGCATCGATCTGGCGCGGCTTCGTCTTCGTGCGGCTGGAGGACGATGGCGGGCCGTCGGTGGCGGAGATGATGGCGCCCTACGATCACCAGATCGCGCCCTATCGCTTCGAGGAGATGCGCCGGATCAGCGACGTGCGGCTGCGCGAGCGCGCCGTGAACTGGAAGAACGTCGGCGACAATTATTCCGACAATCTGCACATCCCGGTGGCGCATGACGGGCTGACGCGGCTGTTCGGCAAGAGCTACGCGATCGAGGCCGCCGGCTGGGTGGACAAAATGTCCGGGCAACTCGTCGATCGCCCGTCGGACAACCCGTGGGAGCGCTTCTATCAGAAGCATCTGCCGCAAGTGGATCACCTGCCAGCAGAGAACCAGCGGCTGTGGCTGTATTACAAGCTGTGGCCGAACATGGCGTTCGACATCTACGCCGACCAGATCGATTTCATGCAGTGGCTGCCGCTCTCGCCCACCACCTGCGTGCTGCGTGAGATGTGCTTCGCGCTGCCCGATGACCGCCGCGAGATGAAGCTGGCGCGCTACGCGAACTGGCGGATCAATCGCGTGGTGAACGCCGAGGATACCTGGCTGATCGAGCGCGTGCAGCAGGGCATGGCATCGCAGAGCTACACCGCCGGCCCGATCGGCGCGAGCGAAGTGTGCCTGCGCTCCTTCGCGGCCAAGATCAGGCAGCGCATTCCCGAGGCACGGCTCCAGCGCGCGCCCGCGCCGGGCTGGTCGCGCCGGCCGCGCGCGATCGACGCATAGGAATCAGGGGGATCGACATGACCAGGAAATACGACGCGATCATCATCGGCGGCGGGCATAACGGCCTCGTCTGCGCCTTCTATCTCGCCCGCGCCGGGCTGAAGGTCCGCGTGCTCGAACGGCGACACATCGTGGGCGGGGCGGCGGTGACCGAGGAATTCCACCCCGGTTTCCGCAATTCGACTGCCAGCTACACCGTCAGCCTGCTCCGCCCCAAGGTGATCGCGGACATGAAGCTGCACGATTACGGCTATCGCATCATCGAGCGGACGATCAGCAATTTCTTCCCGTTCGCGGATACCTATCTGAAGCTCGGCGGCGGCACGCTGCGCACGCAGGCGGAGTTCACGCGCTTCAGCCGGAAGGACGCCGAAACCTACCCGCATTACGATGCCGCGCTGGAGAAGGTGGCGCAGGTGCTGCGCGATCTGTCGCTGAAGGTGCCGCCCAATGTCGGCGGGGGCCTGCGCGCACTGATGTCCGGCGCGACGCAGGGCTGGCCGCTGGCGAAAATGGGGATCGAGGCGCAGCGCGACCTGCTCGACGTGTTCACCAAATCCGCACGCGATTTCCTCGATGGCTGGTTCGAGGACGATCACGTCAAGACAGCCTTCGCCTTCGATGCCGTGGTCGGCAATTACGCCGGCGTTTCCACCCCCGGCTCGGCCTATGTGTTGCTCCATCACGTGTTCGGCGAAGTGAACGGCAAGCTTGGCGCATGGGGCCATTCGGTTGGCGGGATGGGCGCGATCACGCAGGCGATGGCGCGCGCGTGCGAGGATGCCGGCGTCGAGATCACGCTAGAGGCGCCGGTCGATCGCGTGCTGGTCGATGGCGGCAAGGCGGCGGGCGTGCGGCTGGAGAGCGGGGAAGAGATTGCCGCGCCGATCGTCGCGGCCAATGTCGGCCCGGCGCTGCTCTATCGCCGCATGGTGGACGGCAGCGATCTGCCCGCCGATTTCCTGCGGCGAATCGACAATTACAAGCTCGGCTCGGGCACGTTCCGCATGAACGTCGCGCTATCCGAACTCCCCGATTTCACCGTGCTGCCCGGCAAGGACAAGGCCGAACACCATACCGCCGGCATCATCATCGCCCCCGGCATGGACTATATGGATCAGGCGTTCGACGATGCGAAGCAGCTCGGCTGGTCGAGGAAACCGATCGTGGAGATGAAGCTGCCGTCCACCGTCGACGGCACGCTCGCCCCGCCGGGGCAGCATGTCGCCAGCCTGTTCTGCCAGCAATTCTCGCCGGTGCTGTCCGGTGGACGCTCGTGGGATGACGTGCGCGAGGAAGTCGCCGATCTCATCATCGATACGGTCAATGATCATGCCCCCAATTTCAAGGCGAGCGTGATCGCGCGGCAGATCCATTCGCCGCTGGATCTCGAGCGAAAGTTCGGGCTGATCGGCGGTGATATCTTCCACGGCCATATGAGCCTCGATCAGCTCTGGGCGGCCCGCCCGGTGCTGGGTCACGGCGATTATCGCGCGCCGGTGAAGGGGCTGTACATGTGCGGCTCGGGCACGCATCCGGGCGGCGGGGTCACGGGTGCGCCGGGGCACAATGCCGCGCACGAGATACTGCGCGATCGTTCGCTTCTCGGGCGTTTTCTGCCTATCTGACGGCGATATTTTCGCGCCCGGGGGAAGAATGGACCGCTACGATCGCCGCCATCAGGCGCTCGCCGCCGCGCTCGCGGCACTGGCCGGTTTTGTCGATGCGATCGGCTTCGTGAAGCTGGGCGGCATGTTCGTCTCGTTCATGAGCGGCAACACGACGCGGATGGCGGTGGATCTGGCGACCGGTTCGGCGGTGACGGCGATGGCCGCCGCGTTGATCGCCGCATTCCTCGCCGGCGTGATCGGCGGGGCACTGGTGGCGGCGGCGACCGGCACGGCGCGCAAGGTGGCGGTGCTGTCGCTCACCGCCGCGCTGCTAGCGGTGGCGGCCGTGCTCGACCGGTTCGTGACGGGCGGCTTGGCGGCGCTGCCGATGGCGGTCGCGATGGGCGCGGCGAACAACGTATTCCTGCGCGACGGCGAGGTGTCGGTTGGCGTCACCTATATGACCGGAACGCTCGTGAAGCTCGGTCAGCGGATCGCGGCGGCGCTGCTGGGCGACGATCCGGTCGGGTGGGCGCCCTATCTGCGGCTGTGGCTTGGGCTGCTTGCCGGCGCGATCGGGGGCGCATTGCTCTATCCGCGCATCGGATCGGTTAGCCTGGCGCTTGCGGCCGTGGCGGCCGCGGGCCTCGCGATCGCCGCGCGCCGGCTCGGTCCGTCCGATCCCTATCCGCGCCGTACCCACCAATAGACGGGCAGGCCAAGCGCGAGCAGCGCCAGCCCCCACAGGTCGGCTTTCAGCCCCAGCCCATATGTCATCCACGCGACGAAGCCCGCGGCGATCACTGCCGCGATCCGCGCTGGGATATCGCCGCGCAGCAGCTTGAGCGCGGCCAACGCGCTCGCCAGATAGGCGAGCATCCCGGCGGCGAGGCTGAGCGAGGCGATCTCCTCGAACAGCGCCCCGGTCCCCCCGCCATAGTTCAGCGCCATCACCAGCGTGACGAGCACGCCCGAGACGAGATGCGCGCGCGCCGGCGTGCCCTGCGGCGTCTCCTTCCCGAACCAGGCGGGAAAAACGCCGCCGCGCGCCATCGC
Source organism: Sphingomonas sp. 3P27F8 (assembly GCF_005502745.1). GTDB lineage: Bacteria > Pseudomonadota > Alphaproteobacteria > Sphingomonadales > Sphingomonadaceae > Sphingomonas. The sequence continues at coordinate 22,647 of NZ_SCNL01000027.1, read as the reverse complement.
CCATGGCATTTCGCCCTGCAGCAGGATGAAGCCGTTGAGCGCGCCGAAGGCGCTGATCGCGGCGAACAGCGCCACCAGATCGCCCGTTCCGGGCCCGAAAGAGCGCGCGAGAAATGCCGCCACCGGCGCGGGCGAGGCGGCGACCTCCGCGCGCGGCATCATCAGCGCGATCGCGGCGGCCACCGCGAAATAGACGAGGCCGGTGAGCGCGGTTCCCGCCAGCGTGACCAGCGGCACCACGCGCGCGGCATTCTCCACCTTGTCGGCAGGCACGGTCGCCGATTCGACACCCAGGAAGCCCCAGAAGGTAAGCGCCGCCGCCCCCGCCACCGCGCTCGCGCCAATCGGCACCGGGGCATTCGTCGCCAGCGCGCCCGATCCGTCGCCCAGCAGCAGCCACGCCGCCAGCAGGATCACGCCCGCCAGCGGCACGAGCTTGAGCCCCGCCGTCACCACCTGCACCTGGCCCGCAAGGCCGACGCCGCGGATGTTCACCGCCACCAGCCCCCAGATCAGCGCCAGCGCCAGCGCCATCGCGGGCAGGCCGCTGCCGATCGCGGGGAACGGCACGCTCAGCGCGCTCACCACCGCCACCGCCACCGCGCCGTTGCCCGCCCACACCAGCACCCAATAGCTCCACGCCACGGCGAAGCCGGCTGTCGGGCCGAACGCCGCCGTGGCGAAAGCATAGGGGCCGCCCGCCGCCGGTATCGTCGCGGCCAGCCGTGCGAAGACGAACGCCAGGCACATCGCCCCCGCGATCGTCACGCCCCAGCCGATCAGCGCATTGGCGCCCAGCGGCGCCAGCGTGGCGGGCAGCAGATAGATGCCCGAGCCGATCATGTTGCCGACGACGAGCGCCAGCGCGGCCCATATCCCCAGCGCGCGCTTCTGCTGCATCGTCGCCCCTCTTCCGCTCGTATGCCCGGGGTGTGAGGCAATCGGGGGCCGCCCGCAAGCCGCGCACCGTGCCGTTAACCGCGTCTTAGCCGCGCTGCTTTACTCCGGCCCCATGCCTGACCTGTGCCGGAGCCGATGCTGAGGCCCATCTTCCTTGCTGTGCCCACTCTCGTGCTGGCCACGTCGTGCGTGCCCAAGGCGGAGGCGCCGAATTACGCGCCGGCACCGGGAACGGCGGCCGCGCGCCCGGTGAAGAACCCGCGCGAGCTGCTCCAGCGGCTGGCGCTGGATGTGCCGACAAACATCGTCGAGGAAGCCGCGCTGGCGAAGCTCGCGCGACCAGCGGTGCTGAACGCCGCCCCCGCCTTCGAGGCGGGCGAGCAATCCGCCGACGATGCCGGCCGTGCGCTCGATTGCCTGACGCAGGCGGTCTATTACGAGGCACGATCCGAACCCGTGGATGGCGAGCGCGCCGTGGCGCAGGTGGTGCTAAACCGCGTGCGCGACCGTGCTTTTCCCAAAAGCGTGTGCGGCGTCGTCTATCAGGGATCGAACCGCAGCACCGGCTGCCAGTTCAGCTTCACCTGCGACGGATCGATGACCCGCCCGCGCGATCCGAATGCCTGGGCGCGCGCGCGCGCGGTGGCGGCGGCCGCGCTGTCCGGCGACGTCTACGCGCCGATCGGGTCCGCCACGCATTATCACGCCAATTATGTGCTGCCATGGTGGGCGTCGAGCCTGACGCGCATCGGGGCGGTGGGGGCGCATATCTTCTATCGCTGGCGCGACGGGATGGAGAACGCGCTCGCTTTCCGGCAGCGCTATGAGGGCGTGGAGCCGGAGATCGGCACGACGATCGCCGCCGCCGGCGATCAGTTCGGCGTGACGGTGCACCGCGAGGCGGCGGGCGGCGCTGCCACCGCCGCTATCACCGCTGGCAACGAAACAGTCGGGTCGGTGACGATCCACCGCAGCGGCGCGGTTGCCCCCGCCGGCCCGACGCCCGGCGCCGCGCTCGCCGCGCGGAGCACGCCGGCGATCGCCCGATCCGCGCTCAGCGCCGGGGTCCGCGTCCATCGCAATATCGCCCCGCCCGAGGGCGCCGGCCCGGAAGACATCGACCCGAGCCAGAGCTGACCGTCAGCGCAGCCGCTCCGCATGCCAGCGCAGATGGTCGGCCAGGAAGGTTGAGATGAAATAATAGCTGTGGTCGTAACCCGGCTGCATCCTGAGCGTCAGCGGGATGCCGGCCTGTGCACATGCGTCGGCCAGCAGATCGGGCTTGAGCTGGTTTTCCAGAAACTGGTCCGCCGCGCCCTGATCGACCAGCAGCGCCGGCACGCGCGCGCCGTCCTCGATCAGCGCCACCGCATCGTGTTTGCGCCATGCCGCGCGATCCGGCCCGAGATAGCCGCCCAGCGCCTTCTCGCCCCACGGCACCCGCGATGGCGCGACGATCGGCGCGAAGGCGGAGACGGCGCGATAGCGATCCGGGAAGGTCAGCCCGATCGTCAGCGCGCCATGCCCGCCCATCGAATGGCCCATGATCGATTGCCGCGCCGCATCCACCGGAAAGTTCGCCGCGACCAGCGCCGGCAATTCGTCGGCGACGTAGGACCACATGCGATAGTTTGCCGCCCACGGCGCCTCGGTCGCATCGACATAGAAGCCCGCGCCCAGCCCGAAATCATAGGCCGCGTCGGCGTCGTCGGGCACACCCTCGCCACGCGGCGACGTATCCGGCGCGACGAAGATCACGCCCAGTTCCGCACAGGCGCGGCGGAACTCGCCCTTGTCGGTGACATTGGCGTGGGTGCACGTGAGGCCGGACAGATACCAGATCACCGGCAGCCGATCGCCCTCCTCATGCGGCGGGACATAGACGGAGAAGGTCATCTCCGTGCCCGTCGCCGACGACGCATGGCGATAGACGCCCTGTGTGCCGCCGAACGCGCGATTGGTGGAAACGGTCTCCATCGCGTCAGTAAACGACGACCGAGCGGATGCTCTCGCCGGCGTGCATCAGGTCGAAACCCTTGTTGATGTCCTCCAGCGACAACCGGTGCGTGATCATCGGATCGATCTCGATCAGGCCGTTCATATACCAGTCGACGATCTTCGGCACGTCCGTCCGCCCGCGCGCACCCCCGAAGGCGGTGCCCTTCCACACCCGCCCGGTGACAAGCTGGAACGGCCGCGTCGCGATTTCCCTGCCCGCTTCGGCCACGCCGATGACGATCGATTCGCCCCAGCCGCGATGCGCGCTTTCCAGCGCCTGCCGCATCACGACGGTGTTGCCGGTGCAATCGAACGTGTAATCGCCGCCGCCGTCGGTGAGCGCGATCAGATGCTGGACGATATCGCCCACGTTCTTCGGGTTGACGAAATCGGTCATCCCGAAGCGGCGGCCCCATTCCTCGCGGTCCGGGTTGATATCGACGCCGATGATGCGCGCGGCGCCCGCGAATTTCGCGCCCTGGATCACGTTGAGGCCGATCCCGCCCAGGCCGAATACGATAACGGTGGCGCCCGGCTCCACCTTGGCGGTGTTGACCACCGCGCCGACGCCGGTGGTCACGCCGCAACCGATATAGCAGCTCGTGTCGAACGGCGCGTCCGGGCGGATCTTGGCCACCGCGATCTCCGGCAGCACGGTGAAGTTCGAGAAGGTGGAGCAGCCCATGTAATGGAAGATGGTCTGCCCCTTGTAGCTGAAGCGGCTCGTGCCGTCCGGCATCAGCCCCTTGCCCTGCGTCGCGCGGATCGCGGTGCACAGGTTCGTCTTCTGGCTTAGGCAGGATTTACACTGGCGGCATTCCGGCGTGTAGAGCGGGATGACATGATCGTCGGGCGCAACGCTGGTGACGCCCGGCCCCACCTCGCGCACGATCCCGCAGCCTTCGTGGCCCAGCACGCTCGGAAACAGCCCCTCGCTGTCCAGGCCGTCGAGCGTGTAGGCGTCGGTGTGGCAGATGCCGGTCGCCATGATTTCCACCAGCACCTCGCCGGCTTTTGGCCCTTCGAGGTCCAGCTCGACGATCTCCAGCGGCTTCTTCGCCTCGAATGCGACGGCGGCGCGGGTCTTCATTGGATGCTCCTGTAGCTAGGCTGTCGCCAGTTCCTTAAGCGGAACGGACGCATCGGCAAGCCGCTCCGGCGCGATGACCGAACCGGCCAGCACGAGCGCGCGGCCCTGCACATAGTCCCGGGTGGCGTTGACGCAGTCGAGCGCGATCACGCGGCCCTGCTTCAGATAGAGCAGGCTGAACGATCGCGTCGCCGTATCGCCGCGCAGCACGACCTGATCGTGGCCGGTCGAAAGGCCCACCGTCTGCAGTTTCAGGTCATATTGGTTCGACCAGAACCATGGCACCGCATCATAGGGGACGGGCTCTCCCATGATCGCCTTCGCCACGGTCGTCGCCTGATCGTTCGCGTTCTGCACCGATTCGAGCCGGATGTGCGCGCCGCCGGCAAAGCCGTTCGCGTGCGCGGCGCAATCGCCGATCGCGTAGATATCGGGCAGGCTGGTGCGGCAAAACGCGTCCACATCGACCCCGTTGCCGCCAGTCGCGCCGGCCGCGAGCAGCGGCTCCACCGCCGGGACGATCCCGATGCCGACGATCACCATCTCGCATGGCAGCACCTCGCCATCGGCAAGCCGCACCCCGCTGACCGCGCCGTCGCGCTCCTCGATGCACGATACCGTCGCGCCCAGCCGCACCTCGACGCCATGCGCGCGGTGCTCCGCCTCGTAGAAGCGCGACAGCGGCTCGCCCGCCACGCGCGCCAGGACGCGCGGCAGCGCCTCGAGCACCGTCACCTGCTTTTCGAGTTTCGACAGCACCGCCGCCGCCTCCAGCCCGATATAGCCGCCCCCGATCACCACCACGCGGCGGGTCGTCTCCAGTTCGCCCATCAGCCGGTCCACGTCGGCGCGCGTGCGCACCGCATGAACCCCCGCGAGCGCGTGGCCGTCGCATGTCAGACGGCGCGGGCTGCCGCCGGTCGCCCAGATCAGCGTGCCATAGCCGATCGCCATGCCGTCCGCCGCCGTCACCCGATGCGCGGCGGGATCGACCGAGGCGACGCGATGCCCGAGCAGCATCTCCACCTGCTTTTCCGCCCAGAAGGTCGCGGGGCGGATCAGGATGCGTTCGAATTCCTTCTCGCGCGACAGATAGTCTTTCGACAGCGGCGGCCGCTCATAGGGAAGCTCCGGCTCGTCGCCGACGATCGCGATCGTGCCGGCGAACTTGCGCTGCCTGAGCGCCACGGCGGCCTGCGCGCCGCCATGCCCGCCGCCCACGATCAGCACATCGAAACGCTCACCCGTCACGCCCATTTCGTCCCTCGCCTCTCCCGCCTTCTTCCACCACGCGAAAGCGCCGCGCGAGTCAATGACAGAACTGTCACTTGCCTTGTGCCGCGCCGGCCATATGTCGGCAGTGATGCACGGTGGTGGAGATCGAGGATGAACCTGCTGCTGGTGGAGGATGACGAAGATTATGCGACGACGCTGGCCGAGGAATTGCGCGCGCTCGATCATGAGGTGACGGTGGCGGCGAGCGGCGCGGTGGCGCTGCAGGCGGCGGATCGCGAACCGTTCGACGCCGCGATCATCGATCGCATGTTGCCGCAGATGGACGGCACCGAAGTCATTCGCCGGCTGCGGGAGGGCGGCAAGCGGCTGCCCGTCGTGATGCTCAGCGCGCTCGGCCGCTCGGCGGAAAAGGTGGAGGGGCTGGATGCGGGCGCCGACGATTATGTCGTGAAGCCCACGCCCGCGATCGAGCTTGACGCGCGGCTTAAGGCGCTGTTGCGCGGGCGGCAGTGGACCACCGGCGATGGCGATACGGTTCGCGCGGGTGACATCGTGGTGAGCCCGACCCGGTTTCGCGCGTGGCGCAACGATCGTCCGCTCGATCTCGTCCGGCTGGAATTGCAGTTGCTGGCCGAACTGGCGCGCAACGCCGGCACGGTGCTGACGCGCGCGATGCTGATCGAGCGGGTGTGGGGCTATGATTTCGAGCCGACCACCAACATCGTCGATGTCCAGATCCGCGCGCTGCGACGCAAGCTGATCGGGGATGGGGAAAGCGATCCGATCGTCACGCTGCGCGGCATCGGCTACATGTTGCGCGATTGATCGTGCCGGCGCTGCGATCGCTGCGATCGCTGACGCTCGCTTTCCTTGCCGCGTTTTTCGTCGCCGTGGCGCTGACCGGGTTTGCGACGCACCGCGCCATGCAGCGCGCGATCGTCGAACTGGTCGACAAGCGCATCGCGGCATTGGCGGATGGCGTTATCAGCGCCTCGCCGCCCGGCAACGTAGCCGCGATCACCAGCCGTATCGCCGCGCTCTCGCGCGATCGCGACACCGCCGATGTCGGCTTCGCGCTGACCGATGCGAACGGGCGCTGGCTGGGCGGCAACGTGCATCCGGCCCGATCGCTGCCGATCGGCTTCTCGTCACTGGCGCGCGAAGCCAGGATCGCCGGGCTGTCGACCGGGCGGGCTTTGGTGCGCGACGCCGGCGGCGGGCTGCGGCTCACCACGATCGCGGAAACGGACCCGATCGACGAGGAAGGCGCGGCACGCGGGCGGCTCTATCTCTTCGGGTTCGCGCTGATCGTCGCGATCGTCGTCGCGGGCGCGGTCGTGTTCGTGTCGCTGGTCAGCCGGCGCATCGGCGAAGTGCGGGAAACCGCGCTTGCGATCATCGATGGCGACATGCGGCGGCGGCTGCCGGTCGATCCCAGCGGCGATGCCTTCGCCGAACAGGCGGCCACCTTCAACCGCATGCTCGATCGCATCGCCGATCTGATGGCCGAGATCAGCAACGTCAGCAACGATATCGCGCATGACATGCGCACGCCGCTCGCGCGGCTGCGCAGCAGGCTTGCGCTGATCGCCGGTCGCCGCGAAGCGGCGGCGCTTCAGGACGAGATCGCGGAAACGCTTGCGCAGTGCGATGCGCTGCTCGCGATGTTCAACGCCGCGCTTCGCATTGCGGAGGTAGAGGGGGGCGATCGCCGCGCCGGCTTCACCCGGCTGGATCTTGGCGGCCTGGTCGCCGAATTCGGGGAGATGATGGCGCCGGTCGCCGCCGAATCCGGGCATCTTCTGGTCGTCGGCGATTGTGATCGTGCCGATATCGATGGGGATCGGCAATTGCTCAGCCAGGCGCTCATCAACCTGGTGGAAAACGCGCTGTGCCATACGCCCGCCGGCACCACGATCACCCTCTCCGTGTGCAGCGGTAACAGCCACGTCCGGCTGACGGTGCGCGACGACGGACCGGGAATACCCGCCGCGCAGCAGGCGACCGCGCTGCGCCGGTTCGGCAGGCTTGAGCCGAGCCGCCATGCGCGCGGGCATGGGCTTGGCCTGCCGCTGGTGCAGGCGATCGCCGGGCTGCATCGCGGCCGGCTGGATCTGGAGCAGGCACGCCCCGGCCTGCGCGCGGTGCTGACAATCGCGCGCGTCGCATAGAAAAAAGGCCCGGCGCGCCTTCGACAAAAAGGACGGGCCGGGCCTGAGAACTGACCGCGCGTGCAGGGGAGCCACGCGATCGGGGAAAACGCCGTTACATGCGGAACGTCGCCTCGACGCCGAAGGTGCGCGGCGCGTTGAAGTTGCCGTAATCGCCCAGGATGTTGTTCACGCTACCCGTCGTCACGCTGCTGGACGGCGCGCCCGGCAGGCTGTTCGACGGATCGCGGCGGAACACATATTGCGCGTTGAACAGGTTGCGCGACCACAGCGAGAACGTCACCTTCTGACCGCCAGCGCCCAGATCGATATCCGCCAGCGAGACGCGGCCGTTCACGAGGAACGAGGCGTCATTGTGGGTGGCGAACTGGTCGAACGCCTGCGTCGACTGCGAGTAATTGGCATCGAGGTGGAAGCGGATCTTCGCGTCTCCGCCGCCGACCGGAACCTCGTAATCGACCGCGCCGCTCGCGGCGTTGCGCGGGGTGAAGACGATGTAGAAGTTCTGGTACACGCTCGTGGTGAGGCCGCCGGCGGTCGCCGTAATCAGCACGGGCGGGATGCGCGTGTAGGTATAGGCATAGGAGCCCGTCAGCGTCAGGCCATCGATCGGCCGCAGCGTGAGATCGGCCTCGATCCCGCGGATCTTGGTGATGCCGGGGGCGTTGATCGTCACGAGGTTGTTGAAGTTGCTCGCGCCGAGCGGCTGGATCGAGCTGATATCGACCTGGCTGTCCTTGCGGTCCATGATGTAGCCGGCCAGGTTCAGGCGGCCGCGGTGATCCCAGAAATCCGCCTTCAGGCCGATTTCATAGGATTTCACGTCTTCCGGGTTGAACGGCTGATAGTTGGACGTGCGCGAGCTCGCGCCACCCGCGCGATATCCGGTGGCATATTTGGCATAGACGTGCACGTCGTCGCTCACGTCATAGGCCACCGTCGCCATCGGGTTGAAGCGGTTCCACGATTTGTCGAGCGGTGCGTAGCCGGCAGCGGCGGCGACGGTCGGGTTGGTATCGTAGTTTACGCCGCGCGAGAAGTGCAGGACGCCGCGCTTCTTGTCGTTGGTGTAGCGGCCACCGACGGTGAGGTGGAGCGAATCGGTCGCGTTCCAGGTCGCCTGGCCGTAGGCGGCATAGCTCTTCGACCATACTTCGGACGCGCGATCGATCGTGGCGAACGGGTTGGTGTAGATCGCCGGGTTGATCGTGTAGCCGGTGCCGTCCGCATTCCAGATATTGGAATTGGGCGTGGCGGCGTTGTCGCTGACGTGCTCGTTGAAATAATAGAGGCCGGCCACGTAATCGATGCTGCTGATCGAGCCGACGGCCTGGAATTCCTGGCTGAACTGCGTCTGGCGCAGGTTGGCGAGGCTGTAGCGGCTGAACGCGCCATTGGGGGAATAGACCGGCACGCGATGCGCCCCGCCGCTGTTATCCCACTGCGTAGCCGTAACCCCCCGCCATGCGGTGATCGAGCGCAGTTCGATCTCCGGCGAGGCGCTCCACTTGAAGTTGTTGGTGAAGCCGTGCGTTTTATCGATGCTTTCCTGCTGCGGAACGCCGATGTCGGCTACGGTCATGCGCGTCTGGCCGTTCACGACGACCAGCGGCGACAGCGGCTTCACGGTGCCCGTGAGGTTCGTGTAATTGGTGCCTGGCAGATAGCAGGCCGGCTGCGACGCCTGGGAGCCAGCGGCGCAATTGTTCGGATTGTAGTTCAGCAGCTGGCTGTAGAATGGCGTGTTCGCGTCATAGCCGGTGTCGTACGAGAAATCGTTGGTGATGTTGCTTGTCGGCTTCCAGCGCACGGCGGCACGACCGCCGCGACGATTGAACGAGTTCCAGCCGGCCTGGCCCGGCATCGGATTCTTGGTGGTCGGCCCCTGATACTGGACCACACCATCCAGCTTCACGCTGAAATTGTGATATTCGGGCAGATCGACGTGCGCATCGGCATTATAGCCGCCATAATTGCTGACGCCCGCGGTAACGCGCATGTCGAACACGCCCGATGGCGCTTTCGAAACGATGCTCAGCGCGCCGCCTTCGGTGTTGCGGCCGAACAGCGTGCCTTGCGGCCCCTTCAGCACCTCGATCCGCTCCAGATCGAACAGCGCGGCGTTCAAACCATGCTGGCGACCGATATAGACGCCATCGACGTAGATGCCGACGCCCTGCTCGCGCGCGGGCTGATTCGCGTCGAGCGGCACGATGCCGCGGATGCCGATCGTGAGCGCGGACTGCCGCGCCTCGAACGTGGCGATACGCAGCGACGGCACGGCACCGTCGGCAAGATCGTAAAGGCTCTGGACGTGGCGATCCTTGATGACCTGCGTGTCGACCACGTTGATCGCGATCGGCGTCTTCTGCAGGCTCGTCTCGCGCTTGGTCGCGGTGACGACGACATCCTTGATGCCCGAATCGTCGGTTGCGGCAGGAGCTTCAGCCGGCGCGGCATCCGCGACAGGCGCAGGCGTTGCATGCGCCGAGACCGGCAGCGCGAAAAGCGCAGCACCGGCGAGAAGACGCAGCCGCGTCCGCGAAAGAATCGTCATGAGATGTTTCCCCAAACACGGGCTGCATCGGCCCGCCGAGGGCGGCCCTATGTCAGTCGCGCGGCATCCCGGTGACACTTCGGTTACATCGATCGACCGATTGAGTTCATTTTCACTTCATTTTACGATCGTCTCATCGGCTATGCGATCGGGGTCGGCGCGCAAGCCATCGTGAAGCTCTTGATTCCGGGGCAGGGAAAAGGCTGCTGACACGCTGGCCCCGGCCGCAGCGATCATGCGTGCTGGTGGACGCGCTGCGCTACCGACGCGATGAAGAATGAAATTTCGAAAGGATCCCAGGCGCGGCGGACAGCCGGCGCGAATCGTGATGCGGGAGATCAGCGGCGGGAATAACTACGGGCGATCAGCCCAGCAGCGCGAACGCCACGCCAAAGATCGCCATTGCGATGCCGCTGGCACAGGCGAGCAGGCCAACATTGCACTCGCACACGCCGGAATTGATCCGTTCCATTATCCGTCTCCTCTCCAGTGCAATGCTCTGTCGGCATCTTGCGTTGGAAGAGTGAGAGCCTATCACGTGCGCGCAAAGACGCAAGCACGCGATTCCGCCAGCATCATGCCTCGTCGAGCGACTCGACAAGCCTGCCGAGGAGGCAGGTCAATTGTGCATGTTCCTCGTCGCTGAGCGCGGTGAGCTGCGCCGACAACACTTTCTGTCGCAGCGGCTCCGTCGCTTCCAGCATCCGCGCGCCGGCCGCGGTGATAGCGATTCGCTTCACGCGGCGATCATCCGGGTCTGCGGCGCGAGCGATCAGCGCGTCGCGCTCCATGCCGTCCAGCGCTTCCGTGACTGTGCGCGGCGCAAGATCGAACAGTTCGGCGATGTCGGCGGCGCGCGCCGCGCCTTGGCGCGCCCGGATGAACAGCAGCATCTTGGTGCGTGTCAGCGAGGCGCCCTGTTGTGTCAGCGCCCGATTGAGACGGCGATGTATCTGGAGATAGGCGCTGGCGAGGTTCTTGATGAGCTGATCGTCGCTTTTCATGAGGAACCTCATTACATGGTCTTGCATTATGCTGCAACTGCGAGCATTTGAAACGACAGCAATCGACCCCGGATACTCCCATGGCAGACCAAACGCCCGAAAACACCGCGACTCAGCCCACGGAGGAGCGCGTCTCCCCGCTGAAGAAACCGCGTGTTCGCCTGATCCTCATCATCGTAATCGCGCTTGTTGTGATCGGCGGGATCGCGTTTCTGTTGCGCTACGAAAGTTATGGCAAATACCAGCAATCGACAAATGACGCGTATGTCCAGGCCGATGCGGTAACGGTGTCGCCCAAGGTTTCCGGTTATGTCGAAAAGGTGTTCGTCGCCGATAACCAGACGGTGACTGCGGGGCAGCCGCTGCTGCAGATCGATTCGCGCGATTATAATGCGCAGGCAGCGCAGAGCCGGGCGCAGATCGACGTGGCTAACGCCAATGCGGCCGGTGTTCGCGCGCAGATTGGTGAACAACAGGCCGACATAGCGCGTGCGCAAGCCGACCTGGTCGCCGCGCGCGCCGATGCGGCATTCGCGCATAATGAAGTGTCTCGGTATCAGCCACTCGCCGCGACCGGCGCCGAAACGCGCGAACGACTGTCGCAACTAAAGAGTCAGGCGACGCAGGCCGACGCGAAGGTCGCCGCCGCTCGGGCTGCGGTCGTGAGCGCGCGGCGGCGCGTCGGCACGTTGCAAGCGCAGGTGAAACAGGCGCTGGCGCAAGGCGAAGGGGCGCGCGCGCAGCTCGCCGCCGCCGACACCAATGTGGGCGCAACCCTGATCCGAGCCGCGATCAACGGCCGCATCGGCAACAAAACCGTACGGCAAGGGCAGTTCGTGCAGGCCGCGACGCGGCTGATGACGGTCGTGCCGGTGCGCGGTCTTTATATCGACGCCAATTTCAAGGAGACGCAGCTTGGCCTGATGCGCGTCGGACAGCCGGTTTCCGTCCGCGTCGATGCGCTGCCGGGTGTGGAGATCCCCGGGCGGGTCGCCAGCGTTTCGCCCGGCACGGGCGCGCAATTCTCGATCCTGCCGCCACAGAACGCGACGGGCAACTTCACCAAGATCGTCCAGCGCGTGCCGGTGCGGATCGCAATCAGCCCTGGCCCTGAAACGCGCGCGCTGCTGGTGCCCGGCATGTCCGTGGACGTGAGCGTCGATACGCGTTCCGCAAAGGGCGCGGCCGATCGCATCAAGCGCGAGCAGCAGCAACACAACGAGCGGATCGGCCAATGAACGCCACCACCGTCGGCGCGTCGGATACACCGGCGGCGGCGACACAGGGGCTGCCCGAGCGCGCCGATGCGGCCGCGTGGCTGGCCGTCGGCGCGGGCAGCCTCGGCGCGATGATGGCGACGCTCGACATCTCGATCGTCAATTCCTCGCTGCCCACCATCCAGGGCGAAATCGGTGCGAGCGCGACCGAGGGCACGTGGATCGCGACCGCCTATCTGGTGGCCGAGATCATCATCATTCCGCTCTCGGCATGGCTGGAGCGCATGCTTGGGCTCCGCACGTTCCTGTTGATTGCGGCGACCTTGTTTACCGGCTTCTCGATGCTGTGCGGGATTTCGACCAACCTGACGATGATGATTATCGGGCGTGTCGGACAAGGGTTTACCGGCGGGGCGCTGATTCCCACCGCGATGACGATCATCGCGACGCGCCTGCCACGGGCGCAGCAACCGATCGGCAACGCGCTGTTCGGCGTTACCGCGATTCTGGGGCCGGTGCTTGGCCCCCTGGTCGGTGGCTGGCTGACCGAGAATGTCAGCTGGCACTATGCGTTCTTCATCAACCTGCCAGTCGGCATCACGCTGGTGACGCTGCTGCTGCTGACGATGCCGCATCGCAAGGCGCAGCTCGGCGAGTTGCTCAATGCCGATTGGATGGGGATCGCAGGGCTGGCGCTGGGGCTGGGCGGGCTCACCGTGGTGCTGGAGGAGGGGCAGCGCGAGCAATGGTTCCAGAGCAGCGAGATCGTCACGATATCGCTCGTCTCCGCGATCGGCTTCGTCCTGCTGTTCGCCGGGCAGATGTTCGCCCGCCGCCCGGTCATCAAGCTCAAGCTGCTGCTCGATCGGCAATTCGGATCGGTCGCGATGATGGGGATCGTCGTCGGCATGGTGCTTTATGGCACCTCCTATGTGATCCCGCAGTTCCTTGCCGCGATCGCCAATTACGATGCGCTCCAGTCCGGCAAGATCGTGCTGCTTTCAGGTATTCCCAGCCTGATGCTGATGCCGTTCACGCCACTGATGATCCGGCATTTCGATATCCGCATCGCGGTGGGCGCGGGCCTGCTCATCATGGCGACAAGCTGCTGGATCGACACGGTGTTGACGGCGCAATCGGCAGGCGGCGCTTTCGTCGAATCGCAATTGCTGCGCGGGGTGGGCACGATCCTGTCCTTCCTGTTCCTCAATCAGGCGGCGATCGCCTCTGTGCCCCCGGAGGATGCAGGCGATGCGGCGGGGCTGTTCAACGCGATGCGCAACCTTGGCGGCTCGTTCGCGCTGGCCGGCATCGCGACGATCCAGGATCGGCGATCGTGGCTGCACAGCCGTCGGATCGAGGAAACGCTCGATGCCAATTCGGGAATGCTGCAGGATTACCTCGCCGGGCTTGGCCAGGCGCTCGGCGGCCCCGATGCGGCAATGCGCACCCTGGCCGGATCGATCCAGCGCGATGCGCTGGTGATGACCTTCAACGACATCTTCTGGCTTCTCGCGGTCGGCATCGTGATCGTCGTTCCCCTTGTCCTGTTCCTGCGACCACTGCCCAAGGGGCAGTCGATCGCAATGCACTGAGGCCCATTCGCCATGCGTACTCCCCTAGCAATCCTGCCGCTCGTCGCGCTGGCCGCCTGCACGGTAGGGCCGGATTATGCCGGCCCATCCTCGGCCGGCGCGGTAAGACCCGGCGCCGCCTTCATCCGCGCCGCCGATGGCACCAGCATCGCGGCGCCCACGGTGGCGCAATGGTGGAGCGCGCTCGGCGATACGACGCTCGACGAACTGGAGCGTCGCGCGCTTGCCGCCAATCCGAACGTGCAGGTGGCGGAAGCGCGGCTGAAACAGGCGCGCGCGTCCCTGCGGCTCGAGCGCGCCAACGCGCTGCCCAGCGCGAACGCGCAGGCGACCTATCTTCACGCGCAACTGCCTGGCATCGACCTTGGGCAATCCGGCGGCGGCGGCGGGGGATCGACTGCGCTCAACTTCTACAACGTCGGGTTCGACGCGAGCTGGGAAATCGACCTGTTCGGCGGTCAGCGTCGCAAGGTGGAGGCGGCACGCGCCTCGATCGGGGCGGCGGAGGCGAGTGTCGCCGACGCGCAGGTGAGCCTCACCGCCGAGGTGGCGCAGGCCTACATCAATCTTCGCGACCGGCAGCAGCGCATCGTGCTGGCACGCGACGCGGCGGAGCGCCAGCGCGCGATGCTGGCGCTTACCCGCCAGCGCGAGGCCGCGGGCACCGCATCCGCGCTGGATGTCGATCGGCTGCAGGGGCTGGTCGAGCAGAGCGACGCCGCGATCCTGCCGCTTAGCGCCGAGCGCGACGCTTATCTCAATGCGCTGGCTGTGCTTGCGGGCGAGGCGCCAGGCGCGCTCGACTCGATCCTTGCCGAAAAGCGCGCCGTGCCGCTGCCGCCTGCCGAAGTCGCGATCGGCGATCCGACCGCGCTGCTCCAGCGACGCCCCGACATACGCGCCGCCGAGCGCCAGCTTGCCGCGGCGACCGCCAAGATCGGCGTCGCCGAAGCGGCGAAATTTCCCCGCCTGAGCTTCATGGGGTTGATCGGGATCGGCGGCACGAAACCGGGCGATATCTTCGATCTGGGAAAACTGTCGGCGCTGGCTGTGCCGCAGCTTTCGTGGAATTTTCTCGACTTCGGGCGCAACGCGGCGCGGGTCGGACAGGCGGAAGGCGCGCGCGACGAAGCGGCAGCGCAATATCGCGGCGCGGTCCTCGGGGCGCTCAGAGACGCCGAGGATTCGCTGTCGCGCTACGCCGCGCGGCGGCAGACGGCGGCGAGCGCCGCGCGCAGCCTTGCCGTCGCCAGTCGGACCACCACGCTGATGCGCCAACGGTTCGATGCCGGCACCGCGACGCTGATCGACGTACTAGACGCCGAGCGCCAGCGCGTGGCGGCGGAGCAGTCGCTGAGCCAGGCGACCGCCGCGATGACGGCCGATTATGTCTCGATCCAGAAGGCGCTCGGCCTCGGCTGGACGGATGCTAGTCCTCCACGAAACTGAGCGCCGAAAGCCCGCGCTCACGATCGTTCACGGTGAGCGCGCGGCCATCGGGCGCGGCGGAACGCTGCGGGCAGCCGGCGCGCAGGCAGGCGCGACAGCCAAGGCCGATCGGCGTCGCGGCGCCCGCTAGATCGAGCCCCCGCGCGGCGGCGAGGCTCCCCGCCTGCTCCGCCGCGACGCCCAGCCCGATCGCAAACTCCGCTATTACCTCATCGGGCGCTGCGTCCCCCCTACCGCCCGGCGCGCTCACAACGCGCGCCTGCGTGAACCAACGCCCCCCGTCTTCCAGCTCGACAAGCTGCACGGTCAATGCGCCAGGCCGCTCGAACGCGTGATGCACCCGCCACAACGGGCAACGGCCATGCGCCTGCGCCAGTATCGCGCTGCTTGCCCCGGCGTAGCGCTTCGAAAGCTGCCCGGCGCGATCAATGCGAATCATGAAGAAAGCGAGGCCGCGCGCGCCGACCCGCTGCAACGTGGTTAGACGATGAGCCACTTGCTCGAAGCTAGCGCCGAAGCGACGCTCGAGCATACTCACGTCATAGCCGGTTGCTTCGCACGCGCGCAGGAAGCGAACATAGGGCATCATCACCGCGGCGGCGAAATAGTTCGTAAGATGGCGACGAAACAACCGCTCCGCATTACGATCCACGAAAGTTGCGCCGCGCGCCAGTGCATCAATCTCGCTGCGCGCTTCGAGCTGTGCGAGCTGACTGGCAAGCGCCATGATGCGGGCGGACGGATCAAGCGTCTCATTCAACTGCAACTGTCGCGCATGGAGATCGAGACGCCGCAACAGATCCGGCATCACGTCCGACGGCAGGATGCGGATCGACAGGCCGTGCTTGACGCGCAGCCGCTCGACCAGGGCTGCATAGAGATCCGCGCCGACCAGCCGCAGCTCATCCGCCAGGATTTCGGCCGCCGCATCAAGATCCGGAAAGTGATTGCGCCAGCGCTCTATCTCGCGGCGCACGGCCGTCATCACATCGTCCTGCGCGGATCCGCCGGCCACCGCTCCGGCAACGCCCGCTCGATCGAAGGCGCGCGCGAACGCTTCGGCGCCGCCCGGCGACGTTGCGAGCCATTCCTCCATTTCGTGGCGATCTATTTCCAGATCGGCGAATAACGGGTCCGCCAAACGCCGCCGGATCGCCGCAACACCGCCGCCCGGCTCCCCCGCGGCCAGCGCGCGCGGGTCAAAATCGAACTGCTCCGCCATCTTGACCAGCAGGCCGGCCGGTAAGGCGCGCTGGTTGCGCTCGATCAGATTGAGGTAACTCGGGGAAACGCCTAGCATTTCCGCCATTGCGGCCTGCGTCAGGCCAGTGCGCCGTCGCAAGCGCCTGACCGCGTGACCCGCCAGCAATTTGTCCCGCGCCATCCGTGGTCTTTCTGTCAATTAATTTACAATATTACCGATATTAACTTGTTTCGTGCGACCGCGCGACACTTTTAGCGCGCGAATATGGCTGATCGCACCACCGTTCGTGGATTATCGCACTGCCATCCGGCGAACACGCCGAACGAAGCAGGAGCCACGACATGACGAAGGAACCCCAGCGCAGCCGCGCAGTGTTCTCGACTGAAGATTTCGGGCTGATGAAAGAAGCGGTCGCAAATTACGTGAAGCAGATCGCGGACGATCCGCGTTCGGCCAAATTCTCCAATCTCTATCATCGCCTCGGCCGGCTCGGCTGACCCGCGACTTCCTGGGGAGGAAGGTGTCCGCCGACGTGCCTCGGCACGCCGGCGGACATTCCAGCACCCCCGATTTATCATCCAAGGAGCATCATCCGTGACCTATCAGGAAAAAATCGCCGGCGCCGACGCGCTGATCCGTGGCTTCAACGGCACATGGGACGGCATCGATGCCGAAGCGGTCGCGCGGATGCAATTGCAGAACCGGTTTCGTACGGGCCTTGATATTGCGCGTTACACAGCTGGTATCATGCGGCGCGACATGGCGGCCTATGATGCCGATCCGGCGGCGTACACGCAGTCGCTCGGCTGCTGGCACGGCTTCATCGGGCAGCAAAAGCTTATCTCGATCAAGAAGCATTTCGGCTCGACCAAGGGCAAATACCTCTATCTTTCCGGCTGGATGGTAGCGGCGCTACGCAGCGATTTCGGCCCGCTGCCCGATCAGTCGATGCACGAAAAGACCAGTGTGCCGGCGCTGATCGAGGAACTCTACACTTTCCTCAAGCAGGCGGACGCCCGCGAACTCGGCATGATGTTCCGCGATTTGGATCATGCGCGGGAGACCGGCAACGAGGTCGAGGCGCAGCGGCTCGTCAACGCTATCGACAATTATGAGACGCACGTCGTGCCGATCATCGCGGACATCGACGCGGGCTTCGGCAATGCAGAGGCGACCTATCTGCTGGCCAAGAAGATGATCGAGGCGGGTGCCTGCGCGCTGCAGATCGAAAATCAGGTTTCCGACGAGAAGCAGTGCGGCCACCAGGATGGCAAGGTCACCGTGCCGCATGAGGATTTCCTCCAGAAGGTTCGTGCCTGCCGCTACGCTTTCCTCGAACTAGGGGTGGAGGACGGCATCATCGTCACCCGCACCGATTCGCTCGGCGCCGGCCTCACCAAGCAGATCGCCTATTCGCAAGAGAAGGGCGATCTGGGCGACCAGTATAATGCGTTTCTCGATTGCGAAGAGGTCAGCGACCTTTCCACGCTGCGCGGCGACGTTGTGATCGAGCGCGACGGCAAGCTCATGCGCCCGAAGCGGCTCCCGTCGAACCTGTTCCAGTTTCGCGAGGGCACTGGCGCTGATCGCTGCGTACTCGATTGCATCACCAGCCTGCAGAATGGCGCGGACCTGCTGTGGATCGAAACCGAGAAGCCGCACATCGAGCAGATCGCCGGCATGGTGGATCGCATCCGCGAGGTGATCCCGAACGCCAAGCTCGTCTATAACAACTCGCCGAGCTTCAACTGGACGCTCAATTTCCGCCAGCAGGTCTATGATCGGTGGTCGGGAGAAGGAAAGGATGTGTCAGCCTTCGATCGCGCACGGCTGATGAGCGTCGATTACGACGGCACGGAACTGGCGGCGGAAGCGGACGAGAAGATTCGCACCTTCCAAAAGGATGCGGCGGCGCGGGCTGGCATCTTCCACCACCTTATCACGCTGCCGACCTATCACACCGCAGCGCTGAGCACCGACAACCTGGCGAAAGAATATTTCGGCGAGGCTGGAATGCTGGGCTACGTCAAAGGTGTGCAGCGGCAGGAAATCCGCCAAGGCATCGCCTGCGTGAAGCACCAGAACATGAGCGGCTCGGACATCGGCGACGACCACAAGGAATATTTCGCCGGGGAAGCCGCGCTGAAGGCGGGTGGCGCGCACAACACGATGAACCAGTTCGCGGCCTGATCCCGCGCGCGGATAGCAAAGCTATCCGCGAGGCGGCCAGGCACGGGCGTCGGCGGGTGCTTCATCACCCGCCGACCGCTTACGGCGCGGCATCGCCGCGTCCGTATTCAGGAACGATACTTCTCTCAACATTCCACCACGTTCACCGCCAGGCCGCCAAGGCTGGTTTCCTTATACTTAGAGCGCATATCCTCGCCGGTCTGGCGCATCGTCTCGATCACCTGATCGAGGCTGACGATGTGCCTCCCGTCGCCGTGGAGCGCGAGATAGGCAGCGTTGATCGCCTTGATCGCGCCCATCGTGTTGCGCTCGATGCAGGGAATCTGCACGAGCCCGCCGATCGGATCGCAGGTAAGGCCGAGGTTGTGCTCCATCCCGATCTCAGCCGCATTCTCGATTTGCGCGTTGCTGCCGCCGAGCGCCGCGACCAGCCCGCCCGCGGCCATCGAACAGGCGACGCCAACCTCGCCCTGACACCCCATCTCAGCCGCCGAGATCGACGCGCGCTTCTTGTAAAGCATCCCGATTGCGGCCGCGGTGAGCAGCAGCCGGCGCATGCCGTCGCGCGTCGCACCATGGACGAATGTCTCGTAATAGCGCAGCACCGCTGGAATCACGCCCGCCGCGCCGTTGGTGGGTGCAGTTACCACGCGGCCGCCAGCGGCATTCTCCTCGTTCACCGCCAGCGCCCACAGGCTGACCCACTCGAACACCAGGCCCGGATCGCTGCGCGGCCCCCGCTCCGCCAACTTCTCGCGGATCGCGCGCGCGCGGCGCTGCACCCTGAGGCCGCCGGGCAGTTCGCCGGTCGCTGCGCAACCGCGCTCGATGGAGGCGCACATCGCATCGCGAACGCGGTCGAGGAAGGCGTCGGTTTCCACATCCCCGCGCCAAGCGCCTTCGTTCGCGCGGACGATATCGGCGACGCTCATCGCCTCCGCCATCCCGATCGCAAGCAGTTCAGCCGCAGAACCGAAAGGATGACGCAGCCGGCGGTTGGCACGATCCGGCTCCGCTCCCTCCTGCCGGATCACGCCGCCGCCGATCGAATAATAGCGCCGCGCCAACTCGCTGCCATCGTGAAACGTCGCGGTGAACACCATCGCATTGGGATGCGCAGGCAGGAAGCTGGGGCGAAACAAGAGGTCGCGGGTGACGTCGAACGCGACCGGTGCGCGCGCGTCCAGGGTCAGCCGACCCTCCGCCACGATCGCGGCGATCATCGCGTCGATCATCTCGGGATCCACTGTCTCGGGGGTTTCGCCCGCCAGGCCAAGCAATACGGCACGATCGCTATGATGCCCGCGCCCGGTCAGCGAGAGCGAGCCGAACAGGCCGCATTGCACCCGCACCGGCATAATGCCCGCATCCACCATTTCGCGTGCAAACGCCTTGGCGGCACGCATTGGGCCAACGGTGTGCGAGCTGGACGGGCCGATGCCGATAGTGAACAATTCGGTGATGCTGACCGCTGACGGCTGGTCGGACGACATGAACACTTTTCCTGACGCAAAGCCGCGTCTTAATGACCATGATGCGCCCGGTCTACGCCAGCGGCGTCGGGTCCAGTCGAAGCCGAAGCAGCGCGCCGCCTGCGGCGCTGCGGCCGGTTTCGAGGCTTCCGCCGCAGACGCCGACGATGCGTTCGACGATCGAAAACCCAAGTCCCGCGCTATCGCTTCGCGCCGTGTCGCCGCGGCGGAACCGGCGTGCAGCGGGGTCGCGCGCATCCACGGCCAGGCCCGGGCCGTCATCCTCCACCGTCAGGCTGCCGTCCGCCGCCGCAGACACCACGATAGCCGATCCGGCCGGGGTATGGCGTACTGCATTGTCGATCAGGTTCGTGACCGCGATTGACAACAGTTCAGCCACCCCGCGCACGCGACAGGGCGGCTGCTCCGGCTCCTCGAACGCGATGCTGTGGCCCGAACGATAGACGATCGGCACCATCCCCTCCACCGCTTCGCGCGCAACCGCCGCCGGATCGACCATGCCCAGCTGCGGGTGCAGCCGATCGATCGCGGCGAGATCGATCAGTTGCCGAATGACGTGATTGGCCTGATCGACCGACCGCCCGATCTGCTCGCGTTCCGGCGAGACGGGAAGCTGCTCCAGCCGAAGCGAGATCAGCGCCAGCGGAGTCCGCAGCTCGTGCGCGACGTTGCCGACGAAATCGCCCTGCGCGCGATAGCCCGCCTCCAGCCGATCAAGCGCGCGATTGGTGGCGTGGACGAGCGGCATCGCCTCGCTCGGCATCCTTGCCTCATCAATGCGCCCATCGAGGCGGGAAAGGCCGATCGCGTCGGCATCGGTCGCTGCATCACGGAACATACCCGTCACGTGGCGCAGCACGATAAACGACAGCAGCAGCGAGCCGAGCAGCGCTGCGGCGATCACCCAGGCAAAGCGCCGCAGAAACGAGCGGACGATATCGTCGACGATCTCCTCTGGATGGGTGCGGTCCTGCGCCACCACCATCCAGCCCGATCGGCCGCCTGACAGCTTCACCGGCCGAGTGAGCAGATCATAACGCCCCCAGGTGGCGAAGGTTTGCTTCGCGCCGTGCGGGAGATCGGCGAGATCGAAAGGCAGCACCTGTGGTCGCGCGATCAGCACCGTGCCGCCGCCATCGAACAAGGCGAAGAAGCGGTTGCCACGGTCGCGCAAAACCGGCGGACCATCAGCCATGCTGCCGTTCAGAAAGGTGTTCGCCTCGTGCTCCAGCCGCGCCGCGACGAAGGCGTCCGCCGTATCGTTGAGCATACGGGACAACAGCAGCGGCAGCGCAACCGCGATCACCACCACGATCACGATCTGCCCCAGCAACAATTTGCCGAAAAGGGAGCGGGGAAGTCGGCGCATCATGCGGTGGATAGCATGTATCCGATTCCGCGCACCGTCTGCACCTTTACCGCAGCGCAATCCTCGAGCTTGCGGCGGACGCGGTGAACATAGACGTCGACGGCGTTCGAGCCCAGCGCGTCGCTCGCGCCGAACAGTTGATCCGCCAGCACGCGTTTGGGCACGACATGGCCGGTGCGTCGCATAAGCAATTCAAGCAGCTCGATCTCGCGAACCGACAGCGAGAGCGGCTCGGCACCGGCACGAACTTCTCGGCTGCGCGTATCAAGCGTGAGGTTCGCGGTGCGCAATACGTCCTCGATGTAGCCGCCCTGGCGCCGCAGAATAGCGACGAGCCGCGCGTGCAGCTCCACGAACAAGAACGGCTTGACGAGGTAATCGTCCGCGCCGCTTTCCAGCCCCAGCACGCGCATTTCGCCTTCGCTGCGCGCGCTGAGCACGATCACCGGAAGGTTGCAGCGACGCGCACGCAGCCTTCTCAATAGCACCAGGCCGTCCTCATCGGGCAAGCCGAGATCAAGCACGGCCGCCGCGTAGTCAACCGTCGCGATCAGATGCTCGGCGTCCTGCGCGGTGCCCACGATATCGCAGCGTATATCGCGCCTCAGGAATGCCGCTGCCAGCGCTTCCGCCAGCTCGGCATTGTCATCGACAATCAGCAGGCGCACGGCCAGGCTCCCACCAGTCCGGGCCGCCGCGGAGCGACCGACAAGACGAAAAACAACTCGCGGTAAGCAGCACAGCGGCGCCAAGCGCGGTTTCTCCAGCGAAAGAATGCGCGCCGTAAGCCGTAACCTTCAGCCCGGTGATGATGACGAACGCCACCCACAACAAGTTGGAGGCGCCGTTCAGGATGTGATGGCTGCTGCCCATCGCCGGCGGCATGCCGCCGACCTGTGCCGGCGGCCGCCGCGCGTCGTTGGTCTGCATCGATCAGGCCGGTCCTTTCGTCCACACCAGAACGCCCCGCCCGATCAATGGGGCGCAAAGGTCGCGTTGAGGCTGCCTCCACCCGGCACCTGGCACTGGCCCTCGCCACCGCCGCTCATTCCGCTGGACGGGCGGATCAACGTGAAGCGGCAACGCATCCGCCCGTCAGGCCCGACGAGATTTGCGAGCACCTTGCCCGAATAATGCGTCACGAAATCCTGCGACGGGCCCCAATAACCCCAGC
>NZ_SCNL01000026.1 GCF_005502745.1 Sphingomonas sp. 3P27F8 | reverse complement strand
CCCTCGGTCATGACCGAGGCCATGGACGTGCTCAATCAGCATTTTGCCAATGCTGCCTGATCCCCAGACGGGGTGACGCTGCCCGGCCGTCACCAATGTTTGCAACAGAGCCCAGATCGGCAATCATCTCATCCGAGAGCGACCGTTTCCGCCCCCGATAGGCGCCGCGCTGCCGAGCGATCGCAATGCCTTCGCGTTGCCGTTCGCGGATCAGGGCGCGCTCGAACTCAGCAAACGCACCCATGACCGAGAGCATCAGATTGGCCATCGGGGAGTCCTCCCCCGAGAAGGACAGGCTTTCCTTCTCAAACTCGATCCGGATACCTCGCTTGGTGAGGCCCTGGACCAGCTTGCGCAGGTCATCCAGATTGCGGGCCAACCGATCCATGCTGTGGACGACGACGGTATCGCCTTCGCGGGCGAAAGTGAGCAGAGCCTCAAGCTGGGGGCGGTTGACGTCCTTGCCCGATGCCTTGTCGGTGAAGGTCCGATCGAGCGACTGACCTTCCAATTGGCGATCCACATTCTGATCGAACGTGCTGACCCGGACATAGCCGATCCGTTGCCCCTTCACTGCGCACTCTCTCCATCAAAATGTCAGGTTGAAATCTATGATACGCAACGACATTCGTCAACAAATTCCGTTTAGTACCCTAATCTGACAGAAACCGCAGTACCGCCCTGACGTCCAGTTAGGCTATACTCCAAGCTGACATCACAAAATCAAATCCCTCAAAGATGGCGTCAATTGCCTTGATGGGGTAAAAACTGGAGTGCTTCCAGGATGGGACATTCGGCAACGTCATCTCCAGTGCATCTGGCTAACGTGGTCGCCAGCGTCACCTCTATCTTCTGCAAATCTGCAATGCGGCGGCGGACATCTTCAAGGTGGAGTTCGGTTCTCGCCATAACCTCCGCGCAGGTTTGTGCACCGGTATCGGTGAGCGACAACAATGACCGTATCTCATCCATTGCATAGCCAAGGTCGCGCGCGCGCAGGATGAACTGCAACCTTTGCACCAGTTCCGGCGAATAGACGCGGTAGCCGTTGGAACTGCGAGGCGGCCCCGGCAGCAATCCCACCTTCTCGTAATAGCGGATGGTTTCGAGATTGCAGCCTGTTTTCCGGGCAAGCTGGGCACGCAAGATGCCGACCTGTTGCTCCATGAAAATACCTCTTGAGTCTGTAGTGGCTACAGAGCCTACACTGCGAATCACTCAGTTGGAACAAGGGATTCAAGCCATGGTCTCAACGCCGGAAGCGGGACAGCCAGCCCTCACCGAAAACCACGAGCCGAAGCAGGCAAACTGGGTTGCGGCGGGCGCATTGATCGGCGCGGGGCTCGCCTCGGCTTGCTGCGTCGTCCCGCTACTGTTGGTTATGCTCGGAATTTCCGGCGCGTGGATCGCCAACCTGACGGCGCTCGAACCTTACAAGCCCTATGTCGCAGGCGTAACGCTCGCGCTGCTCGGCTACGGCTTCTGGCATGTCTATTTCAAGCCGAAACCGCCCTGTGAAGACGGTTCCTACTGCGCTCGTCCACAATCGGCTTGGACCACCAAGGCGGTGCTGTGGCTGGGCCTTGCCGTCGCCATCCTGGCGCTCACCATCGACTGGTGGGCACCCTGGTTCTATTGAAAGGAAATACCCATGAAAAAGACAGTATGTATCGCTATGGCCGTGCTGGCTATGGCTGGCGGCGGGGTCGCCTATGCAGTTAGTGGCACGGCGCAAGATCGCCCCGCGGCTACCGCAACCGCTCAGAAGCAAACCACCTTTGCCATAGAGAACATGACCTGCGCCACCTGCCCGATCACCGTGAAGAAGGCGATGGAAGGCGTCGCCGGGGTAACGGCGGTCACGGTCGATTTCGCAGCCAAGACCGCGCGCGCAACCTATAACCCGCGCCGCACCAATGCTGCTGCGATTGCCGCTGCATCAACCAACGCGGGTTATCCGGCGCGCGCTATTCAAAACTGAGCGGGGCGCCGCCAGCGCCTCAAGAAAGCGATAAGCAATGAACGACTGTTGCAACCGCCCCGGGCAGGAAGGATTTGACGTGGCCGTCATCGGCGCGGGTTCTGCCGGGTTCTCCGCCGCGATCGCCGCTGCCGATCTGGGCGCGAAAGTGGCGCTCGTCGGTCACGGCACGATTGGCGGCACCTGTGTCAATGTTGGCTGCGTTCCTTCCAAGACGCTGATCCGCGCCGCCGAAGCGGTGCATGGTGGGCTTGCCGCCGCGCGCTTTCCCGGCCTTGGGGGCGCTGTCCAGATGGATGACTGGTCCGTATTGGCGGCGTCGAAGGACGATCTTGTCACGACGCTGCGCCAAAAAAAATATGTCGATCTGCTGCCCGCCTATGACGGTGTGAGCTATATCGAGGGCAAGGCACGCTTTGCCGATGGTGCGCTGATTGTCGGCGATGCGCCCATGAAGGTCGGCAAGGTCATATTGGCGATGGGTGCGCACGCCGCCGTGCCGCCGATTCCGGGGATGGACAGCGTGCCCTACCTAACCAGCACATCGGCGCTGGCGCTGGATCGCTTGCCCAAATCGCTGCTGGTGATCGGTGGCGGGGTGATCGGGGTAGAACTGGGACAGATGTTTTCGCGTCTGGGCGTTGATGTCACCATCTGCTGCCGAAGCCGCCTGCTCCCCGAAATGGACCCGGAAGTGAGTGCCGCGCTGAAAAACTATTTGGAAGCCGAGGGCGTGCGGGTTTGCGCAGGTGTCGGCTATCAGCGTATCGCCCAAACACAGAGCGGGGTCGAATTGACCTGCGAGGGGCATTGTGACACCGTCGCGGCGGAACAGGTGCTCATCGCCACCGGACGCCGACCCAATAGCGACGGGCTTGGGCTGGAGGAGCGCGGCATAGTGCTTGCCCGTAATGGTGGAATCGTCGTCGATGACCACCTCGAAACGTCGGTTCCAGGCATTTACGCGGCGGGCGATGTAACGGGACGGGACCAGTTCGTCTACATGGCCGCCTATGGCGCAAAACTGGCCGCGCGCAACGCGGTGACGGGCAACCAATACCGCTACGACAATTCCTCCATGCCATCCGTCGTCTTCACCGACCCGCAAGTCGCCAGCGCCGGCCTCACTGAAACGACAGCACGGGCGCAAGGCCTGGACATCAAGGTTTCGCTGCTCCCGCTCGATGCTGTGCCAAGGGCACTGGCAGCACGCGATACGCGGGGTCTCATCAAACTGATTGCCGACAAGGCGAACGACCGTTTGCTGGGCGGCCAGATCATGGCACCCGAAGGCGCGGATTCGATCCAGACACTGGTGCTGGCGATCAAACACGGCATGACCACCCTGGAATTGGGTGCAACGATATTTCCTTACCTGACCACTGTGGAAGGCCTCAAACTGGCGGCCCAAACGTTTGATAAGGATGTCGCCAAACTGTCTTGCTGCGCCGGGTGATTGCTCGGGGATCAACCGGCAACGAATGGCCTCCCTCCAGTGCAAGCCGCTTTGGTGTCAATTTTGTTATTCGCCTCAGCGGGAGAGCAAAATGGCACGACGCCGACTTCTGACCGGAGACGAGCGCCGGCGCCTGTTCGATCCTCCTGTCCAAGAAACCGCGATCATTGGGCATTATACCCTTTCTGCGGAAGATGTTGAATTGGTTGGGCGCCGCTATGGTCCAGCAAAT
The DNA here is from genome assembly GCF_005502745.1 of Sphingomonas sp. 3P27F8. Taxonomy (GTDB): domain Bacteria; phylum Pseudomonadota; class Alphaproteobacteria; order Sphingomonadales; family Sphingomonadaceae; genus Sphingomonas. Next base: position 28,262 of record NZ_SCNL01000026.1, on the reverse strand, counting down.
CGCCTCGGTCTGGCTGCACAAATCGCTTTGATGCGACATCCCGGCTTTGGTCTGCAACCCGAGATCGGGCTTCCCGACGTCATTCTTCAGTACCTCGCGGCACAGTTATTCGTCGATCCTTCCTCCTTCTCTGCATATGGTCAGCGCGCGCAAACCCGTACCGATCATGCCGATCTCGTGGCGCGTTATCTTGGCATACGCCCGTTTCGACGCGGCGACCTGGCACTTGCCCTGAATCTTGCCGCGCAAGCCGCCGAGTATACAGACAGAGGTGAACCGATTGTTCGCGCCCTCATGGTTGGCCTGAAGGGTGAGCGGTTCATTCTTCCGTCAGGCGACACACTGGAACGCGCCGGTCTTGCTGGCCGGGCACGCGCACGCAAAGCTGCCGCAGCCGCAATCGTCGAAGGCCTCAGCTCTGCTGAACTGACACGGCTAGACGAACTCGTAATCAACAACCCGGATTTCGGCATGACACCGCTGGCGTGGTTGCGTAATTTCGAAGAAGCCCCGACTGCGGCCAATATCAATGGCTTGCTTGAGCGCCTGCGCTATGTTCGCGGCATAGGTATCCACCCGGTAGTTGGGGGCGCCATTCCGGAATTCCGCTTTGCCCAATTTGTCCGCGAGGGCGGCGTGGCACCGGCATTCCTGCTTTCGGATTACAGCGTCAATCGCAGGCGGGCGACGTTGACGGCCGCAGTGATCGACCTTGAGGCCAGACTTGCCGATGCCGCGATCCAAATGTTTGACCGACTTATCGGCGGCATGTTCACGCGCGCGCGGCGTGGGCGCGAGCGTCGCTACCAAGATAGTATTCAGTCGGTGGGGCAACTCATGCGGCTGTTTGGCGCCACGATTACAGCACTTGATGAGGCTGTCCAGAATGGCGGCGATCCGCTCGAATTGATTGACGAAGCGGTGGGCTGGCACCGGCTTGTTGCGGCAAAGGCCCAAGTAGATGCCCTTGCTGATCTTGCCGGCGAGGACGCACTGGTAACGGCAACCGAGCGTTACGCCACGCTACGGCGTTTCAGCCCGGCATTTCTGGACGCCTTCACCTTCAAGGCGTCTGGAACAGGGACGGCACTGATCAAAGCCATCGATGTCATTCGCGATGCGAACACACGAAAGTCGCGCGACCTTCCCGATGGCGTTCCACTGCCATTCCCCAATCGGCAGTGGAAGCGTCTCATCACCGAAAGCGGCCGTATCGACCGCCGACGTTATGAAATTGCGATCATGGCAACCTTGCGTGATCGTTTGCGCGCCGGTGATGTATGGATCGAGGGAACCCGCAACTATCAGCGCTTCGATGCCTATTTGCTGGGTCGGCGCGACGCCGCCAAAGTGGCGGATGTGCTTCCGTTCGATTCAAATGCTGCATCCTACCTCGCTGACCGGGCACGAAATCTTGACTGGCGGCTGCGCCGATTTGCCAAGCAGTTGAAAACAAACAAGCTTGAGGGAGTGTCGCTCGAACGAGACCGGCTCAAGCTTCAGCAAATGCCGCCTGTCACCCCACCGGAAGCTGAAGCCCTCGATCGCAAGCTCGATACCCTGCTTCCCCGCGTGCGCATCACCGAGCTGCTGCTTGAAGTCGCCGAACGCACTGGTTTTTTGAACGCATTCCGTGACCTGCGCTCAGGCAAGGAGCACGACAACCCCAGCACGGTACTCGCCGCAATTCTGGCTGATGGCACCAACCTCGGGCTGGAGCGGATGGCCAATGCCAGCGAAGGCGTCAGCTATGCCCAACTCGCATGGACCCACAACTGGTATCTTTCACCCGAGAACTATCAGGCCGCGCTGGCCATGATCATCTCAGCCCATCACGAATTACCCTTCGCGCGGCATTGGGGCGCTGGCACCAGTTCGTCGTCCGATGGCCAGTTCTTCCGGTCGGGGCGGAGCCGTTCAGGGGCGGCGGACGTCAATGCCAAATATGGCGCCGAACCTGGCGTGAAAATCTATTCTCACCTTTCCGATCACTTCGCATCATTCGGATCACGGATCATGTCCGCGACGGCAGGTGAAGCGCCTTACGTGCTCGACGGGCTTGTCCTGGGCGCCGGCAACCTTCCGTTGCATGAGCACTATACCGATACCGGCGGCGCCACCGATCATGTTTTCGCACTCTGCCACCTACTCGGGTTCCGCTTCGCGCCCCGGCTGCGCGATATTGGCGACCGCAAGCTGGGTTCGATCGCTGCGCCATCGACATACAAGGGCATCGAAAATCTGATGGGCCGCACCATCAAAACGGCAGCGATCGAGGCCGATTGGGATGACATCGTCAGGATTGTCGCCTCAATCAAGGATGGCACGGTGGCGCCGTCAGTAATCTTGCGAAAACTTGCCGCCTACAAACGCCAGAACAGGCTGGATTTTGCATTGGCTGAACTGGGCCGTATCGAGCGCACTTTGTTCACGCTCGATTGGCTTGAACAACCGGAACTGCGACGTGCCTGTCAGGCCGGTCTCAACAAAGGCGAGGCGAGGCACACGCTTGCCGCCGCCATCTATACCAACCGGCAGGGTCGGTTCACCGATCGCTCGCTGGAAAATCAGGAATTTCGCGCATCTGGGCTGAACCTGCTGATTGCGGCGATTTCCTACTGGAACACGGTCTATCTCGACCGGGCCGCCCAGCACCTCAACGCTGTCGGCACGACGTTCGATGCGGCACTGCTTGCGCACCTTTCTCCGATGGGCTGGGCGCACATCAGTCTGACCGGCGATTACCTCTGGGAGCAGGCCAGGCGACTTCCAGCAGGTGAATTCCACCCACTCAACGAGCCAATGGCGCGGTTGCGGGGCGACAACCACGGCATGGCGGAACCGGCTAGCAGTCACTTTCACAACGACAGCACCAGTAACCCTTGGCGCGCTGCCTCCCCAACTTTTACCACCTGTGCATCGGGTGCTGGCTGGCGGAGGTAGACGGTGAGATCGGTCAGCAATGTCGAAAGCGGATGCGATCGGAAATGACCGGCCAAGCCGACCGCCTCCTGGGCTATGGCGATCGACCGCGTTGCTGCATCGGCCACGCTGAGCCGAGCGGCGGCAACACGGGCAAGCCTCGCGTCCTCAGGCCCGTCGAACCATGCGGTTGCCGTGCGCTGGATAGTTGCAGCTGCCGCTTCGGCCAATTGAAATAGAGCCGCCAGGCGAGCCGCCTGAAAAGGGTCTTGCGCTCGGTTGGTCGAGATCAGATGGTCGCGTGTCCGATCGAAGACTCCGGCTATCCCGCCCGCATGTACAGCGGTGAACCGTAACGCCCCGCCGCTGAAATGAGGTTCACGTGCATAATCACCAGGTTTGCCGATGAAGTCGTGGTCGCAAACTCTGACGTTATTCCAGCGGACGATGTGGGTTTCGGACCGCTGCATGCCGGTCACATGCCACCAGGATCGATCGATCTCAGGCGACGTCCGTGCGAGATCGAGGAGCAATAGCTGAGTGCCGGCGGGGGTGTCCGCGGTCACGAGAGCATGGGTCAGCACGCCGGCGCCTGAAGCGAAGCTTTTGCCCCCTGCAAGGCAGCCATCGATCACCCGAAGCGGCTCGCCCTCGAGGGCCGCGTTCCAGACCCCGACCATCGTACTACGGTTGGATGCACGCGCGCTTTCCAGTTGATCGTGGGTGCCGTAACGACGCAGGATCTGACATGCGTCGACATGACCTTCGATCAGCCTGCCGAGGGGAAGATCGGTGCGACCGATCCGGTAGAGCTGTCGAAGCAGCGACATATAGTCCCCGACAGTTTCGGGATCCGCTGGCGACAGGCCAGACCATCCTGCCGTTTCGATCGCGTTCCCCAGTTCCGCCTTAATAGCGGTCATGCCGCCATTCCCCGCTCTACAGCAATCAGCGCATCGAGAATCCGCTCGGCATCCGTCAGCGGAAGGTCATCAGCGAAGACAGGCGAGATCGGAACGACGCACATCGCGAAGGCTTCTGCGTTGGGGCAATCACGAGCTACGCCAAGGACATGATCCGCGGTCAGGCCGATCCGATCGGCGAGGTATGAACGGACAGCATCAACGTCGATCGCGTTGAAGGCACGGCGTGCCAGTGCCTGATGGCGCCATTGCCAAGCGCCGGCACGCGGATCTCCGACGAGCGGCTGAGACCCTGCATCAAAGCGACGGAGACAGCCTGCCAGCCCCCCTCCGTGCGGCCATCGCGTCGCGAGGATGTCACGACCGACATGGCCGAATCTCGACGGACGCGGAAACCTGCCCGAGCCGCGTCGTCAAGGAGGGTGGCATCCTCTCCCACCGGTAATACCTTGAAGCCGCCGATGGCGCGGTAGGCAGAAGCCCGTACGGCGAGGTTCGCGCCACCTCCGAAGTGATGGCAATCGTCGCTCTCCCAAGAAACCGGATCGAGAAACCGTCGGTACCGATAGAGCCCGTCATAATATCGTTCGACGCGTGATTGCATCGCGTCATGCCCGCCTTCGGCGCGTATGATACGGCCAGCGACAATGTCAGCCTGTGAAAGAGCCTCGCGGCCGGCCTGCACCCAATTCGATCGAGGAACGCTGTCTGCGTCGGTCGTGAACAACAACCCGTCACGCCCCGCCAGTAGATCGATTGCCATTGCCAGAGCTGCCCTGCGGGCACTGCCGGCATTGGGCTTGCTCGCCGCGCGACTCTCGCAGACGAACAACGAGAGCGGATAGTTACGCTCTATGCCGCGCAGTGTTGCCCTGCTGCCGTCGTCACAGCTGTCGAGATAGATGCAGACGGAGGGCGGGCTCCCCTCGTAAACGAGTGCAGACAGCGCATTCATGAGCGCCGGCAACGACAGCGCCTCGTTTCGTGCAGGGACACAGATGAAGACAGGAAGGTCGCTCAGTTGAGGTGACTCCGCAGGGTTGCATTTTCACATAAAACTGTCGTCACCGCGCGCCACGATGAGCGCCGGTGGGATCACCATTCGTAATGCAAAAAACGAGGCGCCCGGCGCGACGCCGGGCACCCAAGGCTCAGGTTATCTACGTGGGAACAACTCCAAGCTCTCTTCGCCGATAACTACATGCCGTTCGAAAGATTGGTGTCCGGATCGTTGGTCCGCATATCCTCGGCCTTTTTATCGCCCAATTCGCGAGCCGCATCGGCACGATTCTCCAAACGATCCTCTCCGGCTTCGGTGGGTGCATTATCGGCAGCGTCTTCGAGGTTGTCGGCAACGCGTTCCGCGTTCGCCTCGATATTGTCGGCGGCTTGCTCCCGTGGGCTGCTGTTGCAGGCGGCTAGCGACATCAGCGCTACCGAGGCGGTCGTTGCTAAAATCTTCTTCATTGATCGTCTCCCGTGATTGAACTGGAATTGTAGATGTTCAAGCCTCTGCAGCCCCGAAATCGGACGGCCTACGCCGTGGACCGCCGGTTGCCGGAGCATCGATAGCTGCGCGTATCCTGTCCGCCAGCTCGGCACGCCGATATGGTTTGCCGAGGACGTCGGCACCGGACGCGCCGGGGCCCCCCTCGCGGGCGAGTTCTTCGTTATATCCTGTTGTGAGGAGCACCGGGACAGCGGGAGCGCGACGCCGTACCTCGTCGGCCAGCGCCAGACCGTTGATCGAACCCGGCATGATAAGGTCGGTAAAAAGCAGATCGATCTTGAAGCTCATCCGCTCCAGCGTGTTCAGCGCATCATCGCCGTCCACCGCCGTAACAATCTGATATCCTAGTTCAATAAGGTGATCGCGCGCGAGCGTTCGGACATCCTCCGAGTCCTCTACGACGAGGATTATCTCTCCTTGCCCTCGGGCTTCTGGCGAAACCCCGACCGCTGCGACTACCGGCGTAGCGGGCGTTCGCCCATCGGCTCCTGCCGCCTCGCGATCGATCGGAAGGATCATCCGGACAATGGTCCCCCGGCCTACCGTGCTTTCAATCTCGAGTCGGCCGCGCGATTGCTGAAGAAAACCATGAACCTGCGGCAATCCCAATCCAGTTCCGCGTCCGACTTCCTTGGTGGTAAAGAATGGTTCAATCGCACGCGCGGCAAGTGCAGGACTCATGCCTTCCCCCTCATCCGATACGGACAGCGTGACATAATCGCCGGAGGGGAGTTCACGCGCAGCAGCATCGCCGTTGAGGTGCAACTTGCCCGTAGAGATGGTGATCGTGCCACCGCGGGGCATAGCGTCACGCGCGTTGACGACGATGTTGAGAAGCGCCGTTTCGAGGTGAGCAACATCGATCAGACAGGCGGGCAAGCGACTCCTGAGGTTCAACTGGATGTCGACGGTCGCCCCGGCACTGGCATGGAGCAGATCCGAAAAGCCCATTACTGCCTGACTAAGGTCGACGGGTTTCGGATCGAGGCGGGTCTTGCGCGCAAAGGCGAGCAGCTGACGCGTGAGACGGCTCGCCTTGTCTGTGGCAACCTGAGCGTTCTCCAGTCGTCGCCGGAGCTTGGGTTCCTCAAGCTCCCGCAACACCATTTCCTGGTTGCCGGCCACCACCTGAAGAAGGTTGTTGAAATCATGCGCGAGGCCTGCAGTAAGCTGGCCCACGGCCTCCATTTTTTGCGCCTGGCGATGACCTTCTTGCGCCTCGCGGCGCCGCGAAACGTCGAGTTGGCTGGCGAAGAAATACAGAAGCTCGCCGCTGGTGCTGGTCACCGGCCCCACGAACACGGCGTTCCAGAACGAGGTCCCATCGCGCCTGTAGTTGAGTATCTCCAGGCTGACCGGTTGACCGGCTGACACGGCGTCGCGCAATTGGTCGACGTGCTCACGATCGGTATGCGGCCCCTGCAGGAAGCGGCAGTTGCGACCCAGAACTTCTGCTTCCTCGTAACCGGTAAGGTCCAGAAAAGCCTTGTTCGCGAACACGATCGGATTGTCGGTCAGACGAGGGTTGGTGAGGAGCATCGGCATGCGCGTCATCTCGACCGCCGCGAAGAACACCCCGCCTCGGTCGGCCAAGTCATCATCGATGATCGTGCTCTCCCGCCAATGGCGTCGTTGATGATGACCGGTGAGCGTGAACGATCCGTCTGGTAAAGCATCTCCTGCCGGGATCCCGGTTGCGGATGGGCTATCAGTAGCGCCTAAATCAGTGGCGCCAGCTGGATCGACATTGGGATCGTGTGACATAGCTTGCGCGGTAAACCTGAGCTGGTAGCGGGAAGTCGTCGCGGACCTCCCGCCACGCCGAACGCTACGTTATTCGGAAAGGCTGGCGCGTAGCATCCACGCATTCTGCTCATGGACGCCGATCCGCGCCACCAGCATGTCATGACTGAACAGGTCGCCGGCTTCGTCCGCCAGCTCAGCGAATTCGCTCATCCGCCGCGCGACCTTCTCGTTATCGTCGACGAGCTCCGCGATCATTTCGCGGGTCGGCTTGTGCGGTGCATCATTGTCGATCACCGTCAGTTCGCGAAAGGCGGCGTTGCCAGTCGGAGCAAGCTTGCCCAGGGCCCTGATACGTTCGGCGATCGCGTCGGCGGCCTCGTGCAGCTCCTGATACTGTGCCTCGGTCATGTTGTGCAGCCCGTAGAAGCTCGGGCCCTGGACATTCCAGTGGACTCCGAGCGTCTTGGCGTACAGCGTGTAACTATCCGCAGTCGCCTTCGTCAGCGCCTCAGCGACCTGATCGCGCGCATCACTCTCTACGCTGGTGTTCAGTGACGTACCGTCACCTTCGACCCGTTCCGTACGCTTCACGCCCTTATCCGCCTTCGCCATCTCTTCGTTCCTCAACCTGCAAGTGGATCAAAAAGCGGCGGGACGATCGTCCCGCCGCCTGGATTACTTCTTCTTGGGCGCGCGCTTGGGCGCAGCGGCGGCCTCAGCGTCCTCTTCTTCATCGGGGCTGTCCACCCCTGCCTCCGTCAGCGCCTCACCAAGCGCCTTCAACTTGTCCTGCGATTTATCGGCCTTGTCGGCGATCTTGGCCGTTGCGGTGCCCAGTCGGTGGAGAAGCGAATGGACCCGCTCGGCATCCGGTTCGGGCTTTTCAAGCTGCTTTCGAAGCGATGTAAGATCGCGCAAGATGCCTTTCGCACCCGGCACGTCGACATCCGCCAATGCCGCTTCCCAGTCTTCGATCATATCCACGCCCTTCGTGGGCTTCGTGTCTTCTAGTCCGCGATTGATCGCGTTCATGGTGCCAGCGAATTTGACGGCCATTCGATCGTTCCTTCCGTGGTTCTATCCAGCTTTGTAGCGAAGAGGCTCAGGCCTGAGTCTGGGTCGGGCTATCGCTCGGCGCGTCGCCAGGAGCGCCGGGCTCCTCTACCGGTTGCACGCCCGGAAAGCCGGGATCATCGATCGACGGCGCATCGGGATTTTCCGGTCCCGGCAGAGCATCCGGCCGATCATCGGGTTGAGGCGAGCCATGGGGGTTGTGGATCGGATCGGGAGCGTAAGGATCGGGTGGAAGAGTGGCCATGACATTGTCCTTTCGAGGTTAGATCTTGGTGCCGTCGTTGCTGGCGGTCGGCGTGGTTACAGGGTCGACAAGTCGATCGAGCTTCGAGACCGAGATCGGGCCCGGCGACCGCACGTCATCCGCATGCGAGAACAGCCAGCGGCCGACCAGGCCCGCGAGGACCGCGCCGACGAGCGGGGCGACCCAGAACGCCCAGAGCTGGGCAAGTGCGGTTCCTCCCACCATCAGAGCAGGTCCGGTGCTGCGTGCCGGGTTCACCGAGGTGTTGGTGACCGGGATCGAAAGAAGGTGGATCAGTGTGAGCGCCAGACCGATCGTCAAGGGCGCGAACGCGGCGGGCGAGCGCTCGTCCGTCGCCCCGAGAATAACCATCAGAAATGCTGCGGTCAGTACGGTCTCGACCAGCAGTGCGGTCATAAGCGGGTAGCCTTTGGGGGATGCTGCCCCAAAGCCGTTCGTTGCGAAGCCGCCAAGTTCGAAGCCCGGCATGCTCCTAGCGATGACCAGCAGAAGAACGGATGCGAGGATTGCGCCCGCGAGTTGGGCCGCAACATAGGCAGGGATTTCCCGCGCCGGAAATCGTCCTGCCGCGGTTAGGCCGACGGTCACCGCAGGATTGAAATGGCCACCCGAGATCGCGCCGACCGCGAAAGCCATCGTGAACACCGTCAAGCCGAAGGCCAACGCGACTCCCAGCACACCAACACCGCCCTCCCCCGTCGCGAGGACCGCGGTGCCGCAGCCACCAAGGACAAGCCAGAACGTGCCGAAGGCTTCAGCCGTCATGCGCTTAGACATCCGTGAGCGCGGGGGATGGGCAACGACCTCCGTCATGCTCGCATCTCCCCGACACGCGCAATCATCGGCCGCGGCCCTGCTATCCCTGTATCCATTCCTGGCGATCCCTGTTCGCAGCGCAGATGCCTATGCACGGCAGAATGCATAACAAGGAGTGTTTCAGGGAGTTCCAGATCGCTGGAAAAGAACCTGACGTGGCTCGGCGCGGAGGGACAAATGGGTTCCCGGGCAACACGGCGGCAGACACAAAAAAAGCCCGGTCGCGCATGAGCGGACCGGGCTGACAGGGAAGCGATCAGCGATCGACGCTGATGCTTGGGCAAGGATCTTAGCGTTCCAGGCTGTGCTTCAGGTCACGCATCTGGTCATGGCCCGCCTGGACAGACTGGTTGGCCTTCAGAACCGCCGCCCGGACCTCCGGCGAAAGATCCTCGTCCGACAGAGCATCATCGAACTTCGCCTTGATGTGATCTTCGCCGCGCTCGACCTCGTCGATGATCGCCTTGTCGTCCTGACCCGTCACCTTCGCCTTCAGGTCGAGGAACATGCGGTGAGCACCGGCAAGCACGGTCCCGTCGTCTTCAGGGTCGCCGCCGAGGCGCCGGACCTCTGCCTGCAGGTCACTTACGACCTCACGACGCTCCCGCGCGCGATCCGAGAAAACACTGCCATAACGAGGATTTTCGATGTCACCGGCGGCTTCGGTGTAGCCATCGACGCTATCGAGCGTGGTGGCGATGAGGCTGTTCAGCACGCTGATGTCGTTGTCACGGTCTGCCATTGGGATCTCCTTCTTTGGTGAACTATGCGAACGCTCGGAATCGTTCGACGATACATGTGCCGAGACTTTTGCGCCGGGATGACGCCGATCAGTGGGGGCTCCGCGGCCGATCTTGTAGGCGACGCCTGCTCCTATGAGCGCTATCGACGCCCGAGCCGGCCTACCCCTTCCCAGCAAGAGAAGCCCGGCGGCGCAGAGTGCCCCTTCAGCCCATGCAAGACCCAGGGACGAGCCCGCGGTTGCATCCGGTCTATCAAGCGTGGATACCTGCCCTGTATCGGCGCTCTGACCATCCCCCTGATCGTCGGAAACAGGCGACGTCGCTTTTTGCGGCACGGCTCCCTCGCCTTCCACTTGGCGTTCGAGTTCGGCGTTCATCTCGGCGCCGAGCAGGAAGACAAATGCGGAGAGCCACAGCCATGTGAGCATCACAATCACGGCGCTCAACGAGCCGTAGGTCGCGCCGTAATTGCCGAAGTTCGAAACATAGAGACCGAACCCGGCGGTTCCCCCCAGCCACAACGCCGTGGCGGCAACCGAGCCTGGCGACAACCAGACCCAGGAAGGTCGGCGTCGGTCGGGTCCGAACCGGTACAGGATCGCTGCGGCCGTCACGACGAGCGCGCCCAACAGCGCGTAGCCTGCGACCCGGATCAGCGTCAGCAAGAAGTCCGACGCTTGTGGTACGAGGCTTTCGAGAAAGCCCAGCAGGGTCGTGGATGCGATCGCGAGGAAGATCAGGAAGACGCCACCGGCGACGAGCGCAAAATACAAAAGGTTGACGCGAACGAAGCCGCGGCGTTCGGTCTCGCCATAGGCGACATTCAGTGCCGTCACGATCGCTGACGCACCCTTGGTCGCGCCGTAAAAGGCCAGTGCGATCGCGATAATGAGGCCCAGGCCCTGCTTGCCCTTCGAGGTTTCGACCACCGTGACCAACTGCTCGGTGATGATGGTCGCTGCCTCGCGCGGGACGGCGGCGAACACATGCTCTACGTTGCTGCGAACCGTTTCCGGTTCGGCAAAGAGGCCGTAGCTGAGGACAACCGCCCCGAGCAACGGGACGATCGCCGCGAACGCGTAGAAAGCGATCCCTGCGGCGATCAGCCCGATATTGTCTTTGCCCGTCTCCTCCCAGGTTCGCCGCAGCACCGCCAGCCACCCTTCTTTGGGAATCGCGAACGGCGACCGCGCTCCTGCGCCCGCCCGATCGTTGCCGATCGTCATGCCGCATCTGCTGACATGCGGGGATGCAGGCGCTGCAGCGTCTCGGCCGAGCGATGGAGTGCGGCAAGCTCTCCATCATCGAGGTCAAGCTGGATGATCCGCTCGATCCCGTTCTTTCCCACAACACATGGCGTGCCGAGGCACACCCCGGTCAACCCGTATTCCCCGCCGAGAACGGTAGAGACCGCGAGCACCGCATGCTCGTTGCGCAACACGGCCTCGCAGATCCGCTGGACGCACAGGCCAATCGCATATTCGGTATGGCCTTTGCGCCGGACCACCTCGGGTGCGGCGCGACGAACGCGCTCGAGCATCCGCGCATAATCCTGCGGTTCTTGGGGAGCGCATCGGTTTAGCGGCACGCCGGCGATGCGGGCGCCGCTCCAGACGGCGACTTCAGAATCGCCATGCTCGCCGATGATGTAGGCATCGACCCCGCGCGGTTCGATATCGAAGGCCTCGGCGAGCATCCCGCGCAGGCGGGCGGTATCGACCAGCGTCCCCGTTCCGATTACCCGCCCGGCCGGAAGCCCGGATTCCTCGAGAGCGACCTGGACCAGAAGGTCCACGGGGTTCGATGCCATGACGAGCACCCCGTCGAACCCTTCATCCCTCAGCTTGCCAACAATCTCGCGGACTATCGGGGCATTGGCATCGAGAAGGTCGAGCCGCGATGTGTCGCTGCCCCCTGTCGCCTGCCCGGCCGCGATGACGACGATCGAGCTCGCAGCGGCGTCCGCATAGCTGCCGTTGATCACGTTGATCGGGGATTTCATCGGGACTGCGACGGCGTGCTCGAGATCCATCACCTCGCCCTCCGTTTTCTCGCGGTCGCGGCCGACCAGCACGATTTCACGGATGAAGCTGCTCTGGATCAAGGCGTAGGCGCTGGCCATGCCGACGCGTCCGCAGCCGACGATGCAGACCCGGTTTTCGTGCGTTGCGGAGGCGGAATGATCTTTCATGCATATGTTCTTTCGGTCGACCGGAACAAGCGCGGACGTAACAGGTGAGAGTGTCAATGCAGCGGCGCGCGGCGGTGGACCATGAGCTGCTTCAGGCCAAAGACGAGCACACCTGCGGCAAGGACGAAGCCTGCATCGACGGCCAACCGGGTCCCGCTGGCCGCCGCCAGATCAAGACGCCCCATCGCAAGTGATATCCCTGCTACGGATGCCGCCTCGATCAGTCGCATGGCAACCAGTGCACCGGCGATAACGCTCCTTCGGTAGGAGGCCTGGATGAGCACCCCGGCGAACGCGCCGGCCAATGCGATTGTCAAGAGCTCGGGCGAGGGATGGATCGTGTGTTTGAGGACGTCGCCGTCGAGAAACGCCGACGCCTCGACACCGGCTACTCTGGACAGGACCAGCCAGGTCGCTCCAGCGGCCGCCGCCAGAACGGCATAGCCGACGATCGTCGCCAGCGCACCGGCGCGGATCACCTCGCCCCTCTTCAGGACGACGCCCAGTGGCAACTTCGCCAGCGGCTCGAATCCAGGGGCAATGATCGCAGACGCGACATATGCAACCGCCGCGATCGCGGGTTCGGTAAACGCTCCAGCCGCGCCGATAATGCCGCCCAGCGCCATCAGCAGCAGGAAATTGGCGGTAAGGCGGCCTTGATGCCGCAGCCCGGTTTCGAGTTCCTCCCACACCGCCTCATCGACGTCGGCGTCGATCCGCTTCTGATGTTCGGGATCGCTGATGCTGGCCACTTCCGCGGTCACGATGGTGTATGGGAAGGCTTGTAAGGCACTCGCCGCCGCGGACATAACCTGATCGGTTGCACGATTGAGTGCATGGACGGTGACGACGTCTCCCCTGGGCTTGACGGATGCGCTGCGGTGCAATGTCAGGCCGACCACGTCCTCGATCGTGTCGAGCGCGGCTATCAATTGGTCGGAACGGTCCGAGGGAACGGTAATGTCGATTACACGATGCACGATTATTCCTTGTGCGGATCAAGGGTATGCGCGGCTTGCGGTCGCAGAGCGCACGCTTTCGTTTCGTAGGCTGCGGCAAGTCGTCGGTGGGCAATCGCCGCTTCGACGCCGTCGCTTACCTCAGCGGCCTGCCTCTCGGCCTGTGCACGCTCGACGTAATAGCCCAGCTCTTCCTCGACAGTTGCAGGCTCAAGACCCTCCGGGTTTTCCATAATCGTGCAGCCATCGATCCGTAGGTAAGTGGTGCGAAAAGAAGGGGCCCGGGCACGCAACCGCACCAAGGCCCCGCCCAAAGTTGCTACGCGCGACCTCTGCGGGCCTTTGGGTACAGCCGCGGGCATGTCAGCCCACGAACCCTACTTGCCGCGAATGGCGTCGGCCCTGTCTTCGGCTACATCGGCCTTCTGCTCGGCATCGCGTCGAACCTGCCTGGCCTGCTCTTCAAGAGCGTCGGCCTTCTCGTCGGCCGTACTGCGCAAGGCGTCCGCACGGTCCTCTGCAGCATCGGCACGCGCCTCGATCGCCGCATTGGCGCTTTCGGCGGCACGATCCTGTGCCTCGCCGGCCGTCTCGGCCGGACCGCTCGCCAGCGTGTCCTCGCTCGACACGACGCCCGCGTTGGCGTCCGCCTGTTCGCCGGCGTTCTCCCGCGGCCCATCACAGCCCGCGAGCAGCAGGCTCGCAACCAATACCAGGCTACCGAGCCGCCGCGTCATGCCTGCGTATCCACGTCACGAGTAGCCCCTAGCGATGTCGGGGTGACCGTCGGGGTCTCAGCCGATGCCGGTTTGTTGGCCTCCTCTTCGGCCTTGCCAAGCAGTCGCTGCACGACCTGGCCCGCCTGCTCACGCCCGCCAAGGCCGAACGCGAGGGCAAATGCCACCGCTATAGCGCCGAGGATCAGACCAAAAGCGAGGTTGATGATGTCATCGGCAAGACCCATGAACCGCAATCCAATCGCCGTTCCCAGGACGATGATGGCGACCTTGGTAAGCGACGCGGTGAACTCTGCTCCGGCACCCCCGGTCGCTTTGATCGTAGTCGAGATCAGGCGTGCGATCGCGACGGCCGCGGCGATGATAATCGCGCCGAATACCACCTGGCCGAAGAGTGTCAGCACTTCGGCCATGATCCGCGAACCATAGGCAAAGTTGAGCTGGCGGAATGCCTCCATCAGACCGAAAATGACGATCGCGATGAAGACACCTGACCCGATCAGCTTCGACGGCGTTAGCGACGCGGCCGTCGTCGCAGGCGAAGGTCGATCGGTCCCGGAAATCGGATCAGCGGCTCCCGACTGCGGGAACAGGCCGAGGGACTCAATTGCCTTGTCGACGCCGGTCGAGCCCAGGAACGAGGTAATGAGCTGCGAGGCAAATTTGCCGATGTAGTAAGCAAGCGTGATAATAATGCCTGCCGCGATCACATGCGGGATCGCATCAAGGATGATCCGCAGCATGGCAGTCGCTGGCTGCGAAATCGCCGCGATGTTGAGCGTGTCCAGGGCGGCAATCGCCACGGGGATGATGATCAGAGCGAAGACGACGCTACCCACCGCCCGCGGCAGCGCGCTGGGGTCGGTCGGGGGCGTGCTGCCCACGTGCGCCGACAAGCGCTCCACATGGCTCGCGGTGATTACCGCCTCGACGGCCTTCTTCGCTACGCTGGCGAGAATGTAACCGAGGAAGAGGATCAGGCCGGCACCGATAATCCGGGGGACCGCATTGCCGAAGCCGTTCAGCATGTCCGCCAGAGGGCCTGTCGCGCTGGCAAGGCCGAGCGGTTGTGCAGCGAGAAAGAACGCGACCAGTAGCACGACCCAGAAAGCCGCATCGCCGACCTGTGCGCCGATGGTAGACTTGTCGCGCGGCGGATGGTTGGGCTGATTTGCCCGCCGGGCGAGCGGTGTCTTGTTGAGGAGGTTTGCCACTCCCCACTTGACCGCGCGAGCAACCAGCCATCCGATCAGGAGGATAACCAGGGCGCCGATGATGCGAGGCCCCCACTCCTGCGCATAAAGCCAGGCCTGGTTGGTGAAATCGCGGGTCCCGTTGATGACGGTTCCTCCCGCATATTGGACATCGTTCATATCAACCTCCCTGAACCCCGACCGCTTCGCTCAACGCACCGCACGACGCAGCCGCCTTCGTCACTTCCAAGGGTATCTTCACGTCATCGATACGGGTGCCAGCCCGAATAAGATCGCTCGCCGTTAGCCTTTGACCCCGCGTCTGCTGCACGCTCTGCGCGACACGGCCTAGCTGCCGGAGCTGGCCCAGCGACAGGTTAGACTGCAGTCGATCACCCATGCATCGCGCCGGCCCTTCGCTCAGTCCGTAGCGGCCCAGTCCCTGGGCGATCCGCGCGGACGGGCTGGCACACGACGCGGTCAACGCCGAGGCGACAACGAGCAGCGCCATTCCGGCTAGCCTGCTTCGCCTCGTCTCAATCATGCATCGACACCCTGCTATGTATTCAACCGGTCTTAACGGCTGTTCAGCATCCGTGTTCCCACCGGATGCGTTTCTTTTGCCGCGATTGATCGAGGTGTAGAGCCGAGCGTTGAGCCTCGACATATGAAGGAGTTTTGCATTGCCTGACGACCGGGAAGATCGCGAGAACGGCGCCGCTCAGTCCAGCAGCAATCACCTTCTTGATCGGGTGCCGCCCGACGAGCGCGCTCGTATGGACAGCTGCCTTGAACCCGTCCTTCTTGTCGCAGGACAAGTGCTGTACGAGCCGGGCCAACCGCTGACCCACGTCTTTTTGCCTTTGACCGGCATGATATCGCTGGTCGCGGTCATGAGCGATGGTCGGACCGCAGAAGGGATGACGATCGGCCGCGAGGGCGCCGCTGCCCTCAGTGCAAGCGGCTATGTGGACGATGCTTTCAATCGCTACGTGGTGCAGCTGCCCGGCAGCGGTTACCGGGTCAAAGCCGAGGACTTCGAAGACCTGGTCGATGAAAGCGTCGAATTCTGTTCCGCGGTCACGCGCTGGCGCGAGGTCATGATCCGGATGTCGTTGCAATCGGTCGCCTGCAACGCGCTCCATACCGTTCGGCAGCGGCTTGCGCGTTGGATCCTGACCACTCACGATCGGACCGAAACCGACAGACTGCCGCTAAAGCAGGAGTTTTTGGCCGAAATGCTGGGGGTGAAGCGTAACGCCGTCAATATCGTGGCTCGAGAGTTTCTTGCGATCGGCGCGATAGAATACAAGCGCGGAAAGATTTCGGTCATCAATCCCGAATTGCTCAGGGAAGAGTCCTGCGAATGCTATACGCTCATCCGTGGCGAGATATCGAAGCTGTTCACGCAGCCTCCGAGTAGTGAATGCGAGGGCTGACGTCCCGGTGACGGATCGGCGATATGCGGACGAAGGCGCTTGGGGTACGTCTTTCTAAAAATGCGTTTCACGTCGACAGTTGCTTCGCCGTCTCGCCGTCGATCGTCCGCAGAGCATTATGAATGGCGGTTGCTGCCTTAGCACCGTGCCCGGTTGCAACGCTGATCTGGTCGAGGCCGGCAACGACATCACCGGCAGCGTAACAACCCGTGATGTTGGTCAGCTGATCGTCGTCTACAGCGATGCACCGACAGTCACTTAACGCAACGCCGACCGCGACCGCCAGTTCGGTGTTGATGTCAGAACCGAGCGCCGGATAGACGGTATCCACTACGATGGTGCCGGCACCTTTTTCGAGAGTGATCGAAACCTCGTCGCCCGAGCCGAAATCGATCGAAGCGAGTGGGGCAGCAGCAAGTGTGACCCCGGCCTTATCCAGCGCGCCGCGATCGTTGTCGTCAAGTTCGGCGGTCTCGTTCGCCACCAACGTGATGTCCTCGGAATATGTCCTAAGGAACAGTGCTTCGGCCACTCCATGCTTGTGGATCGGCGTGGAAAAGGGACCCCGGTAGCGGGGTGATCGGCGTCGAAAAGGGACCCCTCATCCCGGTGGTCTAGGCTGTTCGCTTGGCGTGTGTCAGGCGGCGAGATCGGGATGCTGGTATTGGAGACGGTGTTGAGGATCCGGCGCGAGCACGCGTCGGGGAAGGCCATCAAGGCGATAGCGCGGGACTTGCACCTGTCGCGCAAGGTGGTGCGCAAGGCGATCCGGGCGCCGGAGGCGGACATGGGCTACCGGCGGGAGGTGCAGCCGCTGCCGAAGCTGGGGCCGTTTCAGGCGCGACTGGATGCGTTGCTGGAGGAAGACGAGGCACGACCGCGGCGCGAGAAGCTGCGCCTCACGCGCATCCACGACCTGCTGCTACGCGAGGGGTTCGACGGCTCGTACGACGCGGTGCGGCGTTATGCGGCTCGCTGGCGGCAGGCGCGGCGTCGCGATGTGATGGATGCGCCGGCGTTCATCCCGCTGCTGTTCCGGCGGGGCGAGGCGTATCAGTTCGACTGGAGCCATGAGGACGTCGAGATCTCGGGCAAGCCGATGCGTGTAAAGGTCGCGCATGTGCGGCTGTGCGCATCACGGGTGATGTATGTGCGCGCCTATCCCCGCGAGACACAGGAGATGCTGTTCGACGCGCATGCGCGGGCATTCGCCTTCTTCGGAGGCGTGCCGACGCGCGGCATCTACGACAACATGAAGACGGCGGTGACGAGCGTGTTCACGGGCAAGGAGCGGGTCTTCAACCGGCGCTTCCTGGTCATGGCCAACCATTACATGGTCGAGCCGACCGCCTGCTCACCGGCGTCGGGCTGGGAGAAGGGTCAGGTCGAGAACCAGGTGCAGACCGCGCGCGGCCGCTTCTTCCAGCCACGCCTGCGATTTACCAGCCTCGAGGAGCTGAACGGTTGGCTGGAGGCCGAGTGTCGGCGCTGGGCCGACATGCACCGGCATCCCGAGCGGAAGGAACTGACGGTCGCCCAGGCATGGGCAGCCGAACGGGCGGTGCTCCAGCCTGTTGTCGCGCCCTTCGACGGCTTCCACGAGAGCGAGCACGCGGTAAGCGGCACTTGCCTCATCAGCTTCGACCGCAACCGCTACTCCGTTTCTGCCCGGACGGTTCGGCGCGTTGTGCAGGTCCGTGCCTATGCCGACCGCATCCTCGTGCGCTGCGACGGTGAAGTCGTCGCCGACCATCCCCGGTTCTTTGGCCGGGACCGGACCATCTACGACCCGTGGCATTATCTGCCGGTGTTGGCGACCAAGCCGGGCGCCCTGCGCAACGGCGCACCGTTCCAGGGCTGGGAGTTGCCGCCTGCGCTGTCACGGCTGCGGCGCAAGCTCGGCGCCGGCGACGACGCCGACCGGCGGTTCGTGCGGGTGCTGGCGACAGTGCTCGATGACGGGCTCGAGGCGGTGGAAGCGGCCGTGCGCGAAGCATTGCTGGCCGGCACCGCCAGCGACGACGTCATCGTCAACATCCTGGCCCGCAGGCGAGAACCGCCACGACCGCTAACCATTGTCACCCCCGAGGACCTGGCGCTGCGCCATCCGCCCCGCGCCGACTGCAACCGCTATGACAGCCTGCGAGGTCTCCATGCAGCGGCATGAGATGATGACGGCCATGACCGAGTTGGGGCTGAAGGGCATGGCTGGCGCCTTCGACGAGGCGGTCACCACCGGTCTCCAGCGCAAGCGCACGACCATGGAGGTCCTGACCGACCTGCTGCGTGCCGAGGCGACGCACCGCCATGCAGCGTCGGTCCGTTACCGGATGTCGGCCGCCAGGTTGCCCGCGGTGAAGGACCTCGACGCCTTCGTCTTCGATGACACCCCCATCAACGAGGGACTGGTGCGCTCGCTATACAGCGGCTCGTTTCTTCCGGGCCGGCGCAACGTCGTGCTTGTCGGTGGGACGGGCACAGGCAAGACGCACCTCGCCACCGCCATCACCACCAATGTGGTACGGGCCGGCGCCCGGGGGCGCTACTTCAACACGGTGGACCTGGTGAACCGGCTTGAGGAGGAAACGCGTCTTGGCAAGGCCGGCACGCTGGCAGCCCAGCTCTCCCGGCTCGATCTGGTGGTGCTCGACGAGCTTGGCTACCTGCCGTTCGCCCGCTCGGGCGGCCAACTGCTCTTCCACCTCGTCAGCAAGCTCTACGAGCAGACCTCGGTCATCGTCACGACGAACCTCGCCTTTGGCGAGTGGCCGACCGTCTTTGGCGACCCCAAGATGACCACCGCGCTGCTCGACCGCATTACCCACCATTGCGACATCGTCGAAACGGGCAATGACAGCTGGCGCTTCAAGCACCGCAGTTGACGCCCAGGACCACCGGCAGAGAACGCTTCGCGCTGGTTGCGCCTCCGGTCGGGCTACGCCCGCCCTACGCCGCAACCAGCGCGAACAAAGCGCCCGTCATACCCGTCACGCTGCTCGACGAAGGGGGTCCCTTTTGCACGCCGATAGGGGGTCCTTTTTGGACGCCGATTGACACTCCATGCTCGTCGCCACCGATGACGGCGATACGTGATCCGGTCGCCTCGAACCCGTCGCAGATGGGGCAGTATCGCAACTTCCCGCTTACCAAAGCCTGTCGGTGCGTTTCCGGGTCGATCTCGGGGCTGCGATTGACCACGCCGGTGGCGAGCAACACCGTGCGCGCCTCCAACACGCGATCAGCCGTCGACACACGAAACGTGTCGCCATCCCGCTGCAGGGCTGTTGCTTGTTCGTAGTATATCGCCGCGCCATAGCGTTCGGCCTGCTCCCGCATGCGATCAAGCAACTCGTCGCCGCCGATGCCGTCGGGGAAACCCGGGTGGTTACGCGATCTGGGGATCCAACTTGCCCGGCTTTTGCGCTCGTCGACGACCACCACCTGACGATGGAAACGGGCAAGATAAATGGCTGCGGTCAATCCTGCCGGTCCGCCGCCGATAATCACGCAATCCGTCAGCATGGCTCGTCCTTGTCGATACGAACCGCTCCCTCAGCTTCTTACGGAGCGATTACCCTCGATATCACCGGCGCAAAGCGCCGCTGCCAGGCTCGATGGGATCGGCGCCCGCGACCAAGTGCCATCCTTTCCGGATCGCATACTGCACGCCCCAGCCAAGCGCGTAGGTCGCAACCAACGGTGCGATGCCGCGGATTGCTGTTTCGGCGATGGTGCCGATGATCGCTCCCTTGATCCCGCTATCGCCGTCACCGCGATCAATGGCGGCGCCGATCAGCGCGCCGAGTAGATTAGCCATTGTCTGTCCTTACTGATGTTCGCCCGGCCACGAGGCCGGGCGCACCGTTGGAGAATGGTTACGCAAGCGTCCGGACAGACGGCTCCCGGTCCCAGTAGCGCTTCTTCGCCGCCTCGACGAACATGGCGAGGTCGGTCACGCCGTCGTCGAGTTCGACACCTGCCTTGTCGAGCAACGGCTTGGCTTCATCGTTGAACCCGATGGCCTTGAGGTGACCGAAGGCGTCCATGACCCACTGCACGGCCGCGCCTTCTTTTACCAATTTGGCACAGGCCTCCTTCGACAGGGTGACGGCGCAGGCATCGACTGTGACCGAAGGCTGACCGAACAACTGTGCGTCCGCAGCGATCGCGGTCCCATCGGACAGCGGCACCTTGCCGACCTTGGGCGCGATCGTCAGCGGCGTGCCGCCGGCGGCCTTCACGGCGTCCTTCACCGAATTCAGATCATCGGCATCGGTGCCGTCGGCAATCAGGATACCGACCGTGCGGCCCTCCAGCGTGTGCTTTTCCAATGGCCCGCGGATGATGCGGAGTGCCGGCGACGGATCCATGTCGAGCACCGGCGCGGCGGTCGGTGACGCCTTCGGCAGGTCCATCGCAAGGCCGTCAGCAACGCGCTGCGCCAGGTCCTCATCGACGTTACGCAGGTTGGCCATCACCGCGATGCGGATATGCTCCAGGCTGACCTTCGACAGCTCGAACACCAGGGCGGACGCGATATGCGCCTGCTCGGCCGGGTCCATCGACCGGAAGAAGAGGCGCGCCTGGCTGTAGTGGTCGGCGAAGCTCTCCGGGCGGATGCGCAGCTTCTCGCCCTGCTCCTCCGAAGGGAAGGTCTTATAACCCTTGTTGGGGTCCTCGCGCGCACCGGCTTCCTCGCCGGCCTTGGCAAGGCTGTTCGGCTCGTAATTGGCGCGTCCCTTGGGGATCGCCATCTGCATGTGGCCGTCGCGCTGCTGGTTCAGGAACGGGCAGCCCGCCGCCTCGGCTCGGCCCTTGGCCGAGTTGATCGGGAGCTGGTGGAAATTGACCGAGCCCAGTCGCGACAACTGGGTGTCGGTATAGCTGAACAGCCGGCCCTGCAGCAGCGGGTCGTTGGAGAAGCCGATGCCGGGGACGACATGGCTCGGCACGAACGCCGCCTGTTCGGTCTCGGCGAAAAAATTGTCGGGATAGCGGTCGAGCACCATTTTGCCGACGATGCGGACCGGTAGCACCTCCTCGGGGATGATCTTGGTCGCGTCGAGCACGTCATAGGGCTGGCTGTTCGCGAAATCCTCGTCGAACAGCTGTACGCCCAACTCCCAGGTCGGGAAGTCGCCGCGGTCGATGCTCTCGAACAGGTTGCGGCGCTGGAAGTCGGGATCGGCGCCGGCAATCTTCACCGTCTCGTCCCAGATCGTCGAGGCGAGGCCAGCCTTCGGCTTCCAGTGGAATTTGACGAAGGTGCTCTTCCCTTCCTTGTTGATGAAGCGGAAGGTGTGGACGCCGAACCCTTCCATGTTGGCGAAGGTGCGAGGCAGCGTGCGGTCCGACATCGCCCACATGATCATGTGGGTGGACTCGGGCATCAGGCTGATGAAATCCCAGAAGGTATCGTGCGCGGTCGCCGCCTGCGGATATCCGCGATCGGCCTCCATCTTGGCGGCGTGCACGAGATCGGGGAACTTGATCGCGTCCTGAATGAAGAACACCGGGATGTTGTTGCCGACCAGGTCCCAGTTGCCCTCACGGGTATAGAATTTGACCGCGAAACCACGCACGTCACGGGGCGTGTCGATTGAACCGGCACCGCCCGCGACGGTCGAGAAGCGGGTGAACACCTCGGTCCGCTGTCCCTTCTTCTGGAACAGGTCGGCGCAGGTGATGTCGGCGAGGCTTTCTGTACACTCGAAATAGCCGTGCGCGGCAGACCCGCGCGCATGAACGATACGCTCGGGGATGCGCTCATGGTCGAAGTGGTTGATCTTTTCGCGAAAAATCTCGTCTTCGAGAAGAACGGGACCACGCGCACCGGCCTTTAGCTGGTTCTGGTTATCGGCGATCGGCGTGCCGTGATTGGTCGTCAGCACCGGATGATCTTCGTCAGTGGTCTGATGGGTTTCGCCGCCTGCGTAGCCTTGCTGCTGCGATTTGCGTTCTGATGCCATGCTCTAAGCCCCTTTGTCGTCACGCAGCCAGGCGTGCGCGGTGCGATGCCAATATGATTGCTCAACAGGCAAAGGGGGCGCCCATCAAAGGCACCCCCTTCTCTGCTACGATCCGGTTGTCCGCGCCGGGTTAGATCTTGTCGCCGAGCGCACCCTTTATGCTGCCCTTGAGCTTCTGCCCCTTACCCGTCGCCTGCTGCGCGGCGCCATCTGCCGCCATGTCGGGATTGTCGGTGCGAGTGCCGACTTCCTGCTTGGCATCACCGACCATGTCGTTGATCGCGCCCTTCACCTTGTCCACGAACTCGCCCATCAGATGCCTCCTATGTTGACCGAACCTAAACGACCCGAATGACCATTGGCTCCCGTTATGCCCGGAAAAATGCATAAGGCTGGAACGGTTGGCGGTTGAACCTGTTCGGACGTTGACAGGGGAATGCCGATGCACCGTTTGCTGATCGCCGAAGATATTCCGGCCATCGCCGCTTATATCGAGAACATCGCACACGACGTCGGCATCGACGCGATCAAGCTGGTCGATAGTATCGAAAGTGCCCGGGCGGCGATCACCTTCGCACCAGATGTTGCGGTCATCGATCTCAACCTCGCCGACGGCTTCACCGGTCCTCTCATCGCCGACGAGCTGCACCGACGGTGCGACACGCGAGTTGTCTATCTTACCGCCAATCCGGACCTTCTGCCGGAAGCGCATCACATCAGCCACAAGGTCCTGCGAAAGCCGCTGATCGCACGGGAATTGCATGATGCCTTGCTCGGCACGTTCCCTGAGGTGGTCGCATGACGGAAGATCGAGAGATCATCAGACTTTCTGGCGATCAACCCGAAACAGGCAGCGCCCGCATCGCGGCGGCCAACGCGCAGGGTGTCGAAGGCTTGCTCGGTCTGGCGGTCGCGGTGGTCGTCGTCGCCGGACTGTTCTTCGCCAAGGATGTACTGATCCCGATCACACTCGCGATTCTGTTGTCCTTCGTACTGTCGCCGATCGTGAGCCTCCTCCGGCGGCTTAGATTGCCCAAGGCTCTCGCGGTGCTCACGACGGTCATTGCCGCCTTGGGAATGATCGGCGGACTCGGAACTTTGGTCGGGTTCCAGGCGGCGTCGCTCTCGGCTGACGCCCCGAAATATGCTCAGACGATCGAAGCGAAGATTGATGGCGTGAAGGTCTATGCCGCCGAGAAAATGGCATTCCTGACAAAAACGCCTGCCCGCGCCACCCCCGCCGCTCCAACCCTGACTCCGGGCACCAGGGCCGCCGTTCCGGTCAGGGTTCTGGAAAACGAGCCATCGGTACTGGATACGGCCCTCGGCGTCCTGAAGCCCGTGCTGGCGCCGTTCGAGACGTTCGTCATCGTCCTGGTCGTCGCAATCTTCATTCTGATGCAGAAGGAGGATCTGCGCGACCGGCTGATCCGATTGTTCGGGTCGTCCGATCTCCATCGCACGACGGTTGCGATGGACGATGCGGCCAGTCGTCTTGGCCGCTATTTTCTTTCCCAGCTCGCCGTGAACGCGAGCTTCGGCATCGTCGTGGGTCTCGGCCTGTGGTGGATCGGCCTGCCGGTTCCGGCGCTATGGGGGATCCTTGCCGGCATTCTGCGCTTCGTCCCCTATATCGGCTCATTGCTGGCCGCAGCGCTCCCGCTGGCCCTGGCAGCAGGCATCGATCCAGGTTGGTCGATGGTGATCATGGTCGCCGCTTTGTTCGTCATCAGCGAGCCGATCATCGGCTACGGGATCGAACCGCTGCTATACGGGCATTCCACCGGCCTTTCGCCGCTGTCGGTAATCGTTGCGGCGGTGTTCTGGACCTGGATCTGGGGGCCGGTCGGACTTGTCCTGTCGATGCCGCTGACCCTGTGTCTCGTCGTACTTGGACGACACGTGCCGAGTCTCGAATTCATCGACGTCCTCTTGGGAGACAGGCCGGCGCTGACCCCCGTGGAGAGCTTCTATCAGCGTATGGTCGCTGGCGATCCTGACGAGGCTATCGAACAGGCTGAAACGCTCCTGAAGGAGCGATCGCTGACCGCCTATTACGATGAGGTCGCCCTTGGCGGCCTCAAACTGGCGGCCGAGGATGCCCGACGCGGTCTCGTCGACCATCAAGCGGCCACCCGGATCGTCGCTGCGATGATCGATGTGGTGCACGAGCTGGATGGACAGGACGAGACATCGGCGAGCAACATCGTCATCGATCGCGACAAGCCACTCAACCCCGTCGCATCCTCGACGATCGCACGCATTCCCGAGACAGCGCCGGTCGTCCTTCCGAACGCGCCCGAGACGTGGCGTGCGGACGGCACGATCAGCTGTATCGCCGGCAGGGGCATTCTCGACGATGCGGTGACGGCGATGCTCGAGCAGCTCCTTCAGAAGCGTCAATTCGGCGTGCGGCGTGTCCGCAATGCGGCCGTGGCGCGCGACGCGGTGGCTAAGCTCGACCTGTCAGGCTCGCGCCTCATCTGCCTCTCGTACCTCGAGATCGGCGGCAATCCGACCCATCTAAGATTGTTGATCCGGCGCCTCCGGCGCGCCGCGCCTGCCGCACGCATACTCGTCGGGCTCTGGCCCGAGGGGGAAAAAGCCCTGACCGACCGCGAGATCCAGCTTCTGATCGGAGCGGACGATTATGTCGCGAGCTTCGGGCAGGCGGTCGAGCAATGTCTGCGCATCGCTCACGATCAAGCCGGAGAGGAGGCTCGTGCCACCGCCTGAGGTGGCTAGCGTAGAGCGATAACGTCGGATTGAAGCGCCGTGGCGTACAGGGCTTCCGTCTCGCGCTGAAC
Organism: Sphingomonas sp. 3P27F8; assembly: GCF_005502745.1. Classification (GTDB taxonomy): domain Bacteria; phylum Pseudomonadota; class Alphaproteobacteria; order Sphingomonadales; family Sphingomonadaceae; genus Sphingomonas. The sequence goes on along the minus strand of NZ_SCNL01000026.1, from coordinate 2,968 downwards.
ACGCTCGCGCAGGCGGGGAAGGATCGTTTCGGCTTCGGCACGAAACTGCGCAAGGTCGGCAACAATGGCCTCGCCGTTCCACTCGCCCAGAAACGTCCTCCAGTCGGCCTTCAGGATTTCCAGGGCAGGAAGGCAGTCTTCGAATGCTTGCTGCCACGGGGACGCCAGCGCCTTGCTCCGGAGATCTTCCAGTATGGTTGCTTCGATCGAAAGGTGCTCGCTGACCAGCGACGACAGTCCGAGCGCGACGAGCGGAATGATCCGGAAGCCGATGCCTTCGATGGCGAGGACATGGAGGCCGACGAACTGGCGTGAACGGATGCGGGGGGCGGTGATAATCGCCCCCCTTCCCCTCGACCGACCCGCCCAGCAGCAGCCCCATCGCCGGCGCGACAGCCATGCCCCGCATGGCCGTCGCGCCCGCTGCCCTTTCAGGCCCGCGGGCGCCGCCCGCCCAAAAGGGACGGGCGGCGCCGAGGCGACTTCACGACAACGTGAACGGGTGCGCGCCGGAATTACCGACAGCGCGTGCGAGGATCGGCTACACTGTCCTCGATCGGCAGCGGAAGGATGTAGCAGCTCCCCCGCAATCTCGCCGGTCGAAGGAGGTGACGCACATTGACGATTTATGAGACAGCAATGGTCGTGATCGCGGGCTTTTCGCTCGTGGTCGCGATCGTAAAGTTGGGCCGCGACAAGTAGCCTGACGGGGGGCGGGGGCCTAGCAGGGCTCTCGTCCCTTTTCCTTTCAGGATGGCCGGAAAAGTTTGAGCCCGCCGAGTAGCAGCTCGACGGGCTCAGGTAGGTTCCGCAATCGACAATCACGAAACAGCAGGACCTATATACGCCTCCCCGGCTTAACATCCAATACCCAGCCCGCGCGCCATCCTGAAAATCGCGCTGCGGATCTAGCTCACTAGAACCGCCGCGGGTGGACGTGCACCACCTGCGAAGGTGGGCCGATGCTTCTCTTGATGAAGGCCGCTTGCCTGGAACGGCTGATGGAGCTGAACACGCTTGGTGCGGCTGATAGTCTGACCCGCTTCCTGGAGGCGCAGCTCGTCATCAACGCTGCCCATCTCGACAGCATCTACGATGCGATCGGCCGCGCTACCACGGCGCAGGTCCGGCGCAACTTCGAGGCGATCTATGCCGCCGGCGTCGACGAATATTATCCCGGCGTGACCGGCGAGCTGATCGAGCAACTACATGTGGCGCTCGGCCCCCAGCTCCCCAGCATCGCCGCTCGTTCCGCAGGGGATTCCTACTGCTATCGCGCAGGATGGCCGGATATTACCGCCGTGCATGGGGGAGCCGTTCTGTTCCGCGAGATCAAGACCACCGACAAGCTGCACCGCTCCCAGCTTGAGACGATCGGTAACGTGCTGCTGCCCGAAGGGCTCACCGTCGACGTCCTGCAAATCGCCGCGCCTAAGGCGCGATAGCATCGACAGCCGGCGCGGGCTCGCGGACGAGCTGCGCCAGCCAAGGGAACGCCAAGGGCGCCGCCCTTTCGTTCCCGAACGACAATCGACCGCCCGTGTAATCCGCCAAGCGCAGCACCCGGCGCCGAGGCACCGGCCGCGCTAGGCGGCTCGCCCGCGCCAGCGGTAGATTCTCGCTCCCCCTCCCCATCCCGTCCTCGCCGGACAGGCAGGGCCGTGAGGCCGAGCGGCCTTGCGGCCCATGCCAGAAGGAAGGATCAGCAATGTATAGCCCCGAACACCTCGACACCATCCGTTGCCTCAACGACACGGCCCGGAGCCAGCCCGGCACCGCCTCCATCGCCAACGTCACACTTGGGTTTCAGTCTCTTCCCGACGCGGATCGCTTCGCGGCGCTGGCGGCAATCGTCAGCTTCTCGCGGTTCGACGGCGACAATCATCCTTATGGGGAACACGATTTCGGTGCGGTCTATCAGCTCGGGACGGGAGCGTGGACGCAGGAACGGCCGAGCGACCATAAGGCCATTGCCGAGACGGTTTTCTGGAAGGTGGATTGCTACGACAACACGCTTACCTATGACAGCGAAGCGCCGTGGGATGAGCAGCAGACCAAGCGCGTGCTAACGATCATGCTGGCAGGCGAGTATTGATCCCGTCCCCTCCGACCCGCGTTCGGCGAGCGCGGATCAGGACGCGCTGACCGGCTCTAGCCACACGTGATTTGTTGAGGAATCGCCTTGGAAGGCGTAGGGTTTAGAGCAGAAAGGATGACGCGATGGCCCAGATCGAACTTGAGACGCTGCGCGAGCGCATCCGCCAGATGGACTTCGAGCGCGGCAATACCGAACAAATCGCTCTTTGGCGCGAGGACGTGGCGGAGTCCCGCGCCAACCTCGCCATCGAGGACATGACGCCGACCATCGACGAGGACGCGATGTTCGCGATGATGCTGGATGAGGGCGTTCCGCCCTCGCTCATGCCCTCGATCATCCTCAGTCTCTATCAGCCCGGAACACGCCAGATCGCTGCCTGACCTTGGCAAGCGATCCTTACACGTATCCCGGCACCGAGACGCTTCGGAACCGGCTTGGAATCACTGGCGACAAGACGCTCACCGAGGCCGAGCGGAGACTGACGCAGGCGCGCGGCGCGGAGGCCGCGCGCCTGCCCTTTCCAGCGACGGCCGACGGCTATCGGGCGCTTCACAAGCACCTGTTCCAAGACCTCTACGATTGGGCGGGCCAGGACCGCACCGTCAACATCGCCAAGGGTGGATCGAGCTTCGCAGCCGTCCCCTACCTCGCGCGCGAACTCGACAAGCGGTTTGCCGAGGTAGGAGCGCAGAGCGGCTTCCGGGGGCTTCCCCGAGAAGAGTTTTTCGATCGGCTCGGCAACCACATCAACGAAATCAAGGCTCTGTTGCAAACTCTGATGCGGTTGCCAAGGTTGGGCCCTTGGATTGGTAAGGTCGGTTGTGATGGACGATTTCAAAGGGCGGCATTTTACCGGCGAGGTCATCCTAT
>NZ_SCNL01000025.1 GCF_005502745.1 Sphingomonas sp. 3P27F8 | reverse complement strand
CCTCGGCGCTGACGGAGGCCATGGGCATGCTCAACCACCATTTCGCAGCAGCCGCCTGATCGGCGCAGAGCGACAGCCTACCTCTGACTGCCGCCAATCTTTGCAACAGAGCCCAGCAGGCCGTTGCTGAGCAGATCCAGCACCGACTGGCCGAAGCTCTCCAGATTGGTCTGCGCGAACGCCGGCTCGGCCGACAGCAAGGATGTCAGCGCCACCAGGCCGAACATCGCGGCGAGGTCGGCCGCCTTGCGCCGGCGCGGCGTCAGCGCGCCCAGGCGGGCCATGATTTTCGATCGGAGGGCGAGCGCCGGCCCACCGAGCATGACGAGGTTCATCGCTGTTCTCCTTCTGCGAGCCGCACGCGCTCGTATTGCGCCCGCGCGAACACGTCCCACGCGGGCGGCGGTGGTGAAGGCGCGGGCTGCGCGTTCGCGGACGTGTTTTCCTCGACGAGCGCGGCGAGCTGCGCGGACGCGCTCGAACCTTCGTCTGCATTTGGGCTGATTATGGGGCTGGCGCTGGCTTGCGCGGAGATCGGGGCCAGCGGCATCGCGGCGCGGATCGCGACGGGGCGGATGCCGTTGGCGACGCCGGCATTGCCCACGACCTTGCCGACATAGCCATTGGCAAAGCCGCGCGAGCGCGAGCCGGTGTTATACATGGAGAGCGCGATGCGCAGCGCGCGCTGGGGATGCAGCCCCGCGCGCACGCTATGATAGTTGCCCGACAGCACCCCGCCGGCAGCCGCGATGTTCGTGCATGGGTCGAACACAGTTTCCCAAGAGAGGCCGAGTCGCTTCATGTTGCGCGAATTGATCTGGCCGAGGCCCAGATCGACCGAATAGCCCTGGCCCACATAATGGCGCGCGGTCTCGATCGCGTTTTCAAGGCTCGTCGGCACGATCTTGCGGCCGAGGCCGTTGACGTTGATAGCCCATTCGAAGCCCTGGCTTTCGGTCTGGACGATCGCCGCGATCGTGGCGGGCGCGACATCCGGCGCGCATTGCGCCGCGAGCCCCATGATGACCGCGGCGGGGAGTGTCATTGCGCTTCCAGTGCCCGTGCAGCGCCGCGCCGGCCCGGCTGTGCCGGGGCGCTCGCGCGTGCAAAGGAAACGGTTGCCGCGCGGGATGCAAACAAGCGATTTGCCATGTTTTCACTCCACTGGTGAAATCAGGCTAAATTGCTCCAGGTTGTTTGCCTACCCAGAATCCGACAAAGGTTCATATTGGAGGTTTCGTCCTGCCCCACTAAAATGCCGCTTCGTCCCTCGAACCGGGATAAGGGTGGACATGGATCACGCCGTCATAGCCATATCCCAATATGATATGGCGGATCGCGGAAGCTGCCTTTTTATACAATCGGATACGCTTTTTGTCGTAGAGGCCGACATGATACATCGACGTGCCACGCCAGCTCACGCGAACATTGATGAGCCACTTGCCCGTATCATGCTGGTGAACATGGACGTCGGTAATCGTGCCCCCCAGGGGCCGCATCGAGGTCAGTTCGCGTTCCAAGATAAGCTCTAATTCCATGCCGCCCCTGCATAAGTGATTTCATAGCTTTTCGCTGGTGCTCTTTCTTGCCGCGCACTAGCCTATGCGTCCTTCAAAGGAGGTATCCAGATATGGCGCGACAAGAAAGGGCGTCGATCGAGGCGGACGCGGACCGCGTGGTCCGTCAGCTCGGCGGCAAATGGACCGGCGACTTCGCGATGTGCCGCTGTCCCGCGCATGCCGACGGCAAGGCCAGCCTGTCGATCCGCGTCGGCGAGCGCGCGGTCCTCTTCCATTGCTTCGCGGGCTGCACCGCCGATGCGATCATGGCGGCGCTGCGCTCGGGCAAGATCCTCGCAAGCCCCGATCACGATCCCGGCCAGCGCCAGGAGGGGAAGGGGGACTTGAACAAGCTCGCCCTCGCCGTGTGGCGGCACGCCGAACCCTTCACCGGCACGCTCGCCGACCGCTATCTGCGCGAGACGCGGCTCATCATCCCCGATGGCATCAACGCGCGGTTCGATCCGCGCTGCCAGCTCGGCGCCGGCGCCGCCAAGGCGTTCGCCCCGGCGCTGATCGTGCCGATCGAGGAAGACGCCGGCGTCGTCGCCATCCACCGCACCTTCCTCACCCCCGATGGCCGCGACAAGGCGGCGGTCGAGGAGCCCAAGCGGATGCTCGGCAATCCCGGCGCGGGCGCGGTGCGCTGGGGCGGCATCCCGCTCGACGGCATCCTGCGCCTCGCCGAAGGCGTCGAGGACGCCGCCAGCGTCATGAACATGCTCGGCCCGGGCCGCTTCGTCTGGCCGGTGCTGGGGATCGAGCGCTATCAGGCGATCACGATCCCCGAGAGCGTCCATACCGTCGTTATCTACAGCCAGCATGGGCGCGAGGCGGCGCGCGCGATCGCGCGCGCTACCCCGCACCTGACGGCCAATGGCCGCCAGCTCGCGGTCAAGCCGCCGCCCCATGCCGGCGACTGGAACGACCTGTTGCGCGAGATCCGGTCGCTATGAAGCTGTTTCCCGGCGCGACGGCGTTCCAGCGGTGGACGATGGGGATCAGCTTCGTCGTCGTCGCGCTCTATGCGATTTCGCAAAATAGGGAATCGCTGGTCGAAGCCTCGCGGACCCGGCTGGCATCATCGTCTCCGGCGATCATTGACGGCGATACGATCGATTTTCCCACAGCAAGGGTGCGGATTATCGGGATCGATGCGCCCGATGACGATGTGCCGCAGCTCAAGGCGATGGCGAGCCAGGCCTTGCGCGATCTGACGAACCGCGATGGCGGGTTGGACTGTTCGGTGTCGATGTTCGACTATGCGCTGCGCCGGGAGAACCAGTGCCGCACCGATGCGAAAAGTTCGGGCCGTCTCAATCTGGCGTGCCGCTTTCCCGCGAACCGGGCCAGTGTCGGGGCAACGCTGGTGGCTCAGGGCTATGCCGTCGATTACCGGGTGTTCTCAGGGGGAGCCTATGTCGCGCTGATGCAGCAGGCAGCGGCGAAGCGGGCGGGACTATGGGGCGTCGACTATGAAGCGATGCGCCAGTTGGCGGTGCGCAGGGCACAGGTGCCCAAGGGATGCAGCACAGGCACCATCGCGCGATGATCGGGCAAGGTGTAACCGGGATAGCCAAGATAGGGCCGGAAACGGCGTCAGAAGCGCCAGGAAGGCACCCAGAAAGGCCACAAGGGGTCCGGGCCTGCCTTCGGCCCGCGCTCTACGGCGCGCCGCTCTGGCGGCGCTCCACGGAACCCCGCGCACGGGTTTCCGCCCATCCGGGTGACGATCAGGCTAGGCCACAGATGACCGCCCGTGCGGGCGGGCGCGGCGTGCCGGGTCCGGCACGCATATGATCGAGCGCGGCTCTCCCCAAGCGATCCGCGTCGGCCGCTGGGGCATGGCGCTCGCGCTCGTGATCGGCGCGGTGCCGATCGGCCGCCTCATCCGCAATTTTCCCTATCTGCTGCCCAATCGGCTTCCCGGCCTCATCCTCTACGAGCTGGGGCCGGGGCTGATCCTCGCCGCCGCGATCGGCACCGCCATCGCCGTCACCCGCGACAGCGGGCCGCGCTACGGCATCGCCGCACGGCTCGCGCTGTTCCTCATCGCCGCGCTGGTCGCCGGCGCCGTCACGCTAGGAATCGAGTTCGCCGGCGTCCTGCAGGGCCAATGGCTGTGAGCGGTCCGAAACCCGTTGCACCCCGCGAGCCGCGCGCCCCATCATCCTTTCCGCGTCCTTTCCGTCCTTCAGGCGAGCCCGTCCCATGACTTTCGACCCATCCATGATCCACAATCTCGCCGCGGAAATGTTCTGGCGCACGGCCGAGACAATCGGCGTGCCGGAAGCCAACCGGCTCGTGCTGGAGAGCGAGGGCGCGATCCTGCTGGAGCAGGACTATGCCGAGGATCTGTGGCAGGCGTTCCCGGTCCCCTCGCTCACCGAGGCCGAGGCGCGCGCGGTGCTGAACGCGGTCGCCGCCGAAGCCCATGCCTATGCGCGCGACGAGGAAAACATCCAGGGCAGCATCTATCTGGAGGACCGCGACACGGGCCGCTCGCCCAGCGCCGCCGCCATCGACTGCGCGCCCCTCGCGATCGTGCCGACATGCGCCTACAAGAGCCCCGTGGAGCGTCTTGGCCGGCTTTGCCTGCGTCACCCCCTCCCGGCGGTCGTCTTCGCGCCACGCATGCCCCAAGGCACGCTGATCGAGGTCGCCGACACTGAAACGGCGCTCGGCTTCGCGATGCCGATGTTTCTCATCGTCACCGGCACCCAGCAGATCGATGCCGCGTCGGTCGTGCTGATGGGCTATTTCATGATCCCGACGCCCAGCCTCCAGCACGGCGCGCTCTGGGATCGTGTCATCCAGAATTCGCAGCGCGTGACGGAGGCGATACACTTCGGCCGCGATCTGGAAGTCACTTTCACCTGGCCGGATGAGGTCGGCGAGGCATAGCGTGCGGCGCCTGCCTTGAAACCGATGGCAGTTTTTGCCATTATATTTGGCGAGGTGATTTTATGGCGTCGATGAATGTCTCTCTTCCCGATCCCATGCGCGACTATGTGCAGTCGCGCATCGACAGCGGCCACTATGCCAGCGTCAGCGACTATGTGCGCGACCTGATCCGGCGCGATCAAAGCGAAGTCGTCGACGAGGAACGCTGGCTGAAGGAGCTTGATGCCTCGATCGAAGAGGGCCTGAAGGAGATGGAGGCCGGTGGCGGGCACGATCTCGATGAAGCCTGCGATGCGATCATTGCCAACCTCCGCGATACCGCCGATCGCAAGCAGCACTGATGCTGGTGCGGCTGTCGTCGCGAGCCGTTCGCGACCTGGAGGGGATCAGGACGCGGATCGCCGAGGATAATCCCGCGCGATCCGTGACCTTCATCGCGGAGGTGCGCGAAGCGGCCGCCCGTATCGGCGGGATGCCACGGGCCTTCCCGCTGGTGCCGCGTTACGAGCATCACGGCATCCGCCGCCGGTCCTATAAAGGCTATGGCATCCTCTATTCGGTGCAGCCCGATCGGATCTTCGTCCATCGCATCATCGGTCCCGGCCAGGATTATGATCGCGCGCTAGGGCTGGCCTGACCCGGCCATATGTGAGGGAGCGCGCCGGTGACAATCGATATCGATGACATGGCGGTTGAAGGCATCATCAGCGCATGCGGCGATCAGGGCGGCGCGATCCTGTTTATCCGCCCCGTCACATCCGCGAGCTAATGACTTCCCGAGACGTTCGCGGGCGGCAGAACCCGCGCGAGATAGTCCCCGATCCGGTCGGGGCAAGCGACATCGAAGGTCGCGCCGACATAGCCGTCAGGCCGCACGAGGACCGCGCCGCCGCTGGCCAGACCGAGCTGGTCCGATGGATCGCGCAATTCCGCGCCGTCGCCAATCGTCACCACGCGCACGCCTTCGCGCGGCGGCGCGGCGGGGCTATAGCCGGGTTCGGAAACGAGCAGCGTCCAGTGCGGCCCGGTCAGCACGTCGAACAGGCGGCGCGGCTGTCCCGCCGCCCCGATCAACGCCGCGTCGGGCATCCGGTCGCCCGCCAGCGGCCCTGTCGTTCGGGCACCGGCATCGTGCGACAGCGCCGATCCCGCATAGCCGATATCGAGCTGGTGCGTGTCGCGTCCGCGTAGGCCGCCGCCCTGCTGGTGGTGCCCTTCGAGTAGGCGGGTCGACAGGCCCAGCACGTCGGCCGCGACCGCACGCCGTTCCTCTTCATAGGTATCGAGCAGCGCGTCAGGCGCGCCGGCGAGGACCGCGGCGAGCTTCCAGCCCAGATTATAGGCGTCCTGAATGCTGGTGTTGAGCCCTTGTCCCCCGGTCGGCGGATGGATATGCGCGGCGTCGCCGACGAGGAAGATCCGGCCCGCGCGGTAGCGATCGGCGAGACGCGCGTTCATCGCACAGGCCGATGCCCAGGATACCGAGCGCAGCTCGATATCGCGCCGCCCCGTCCGCTCGGCGATCATCTGTTCTAGCCCTTCGGCCGAGAGATCCGGTTCGCCTTCCAACGGGATCGGCGCTTGCACCTGAAACAGATCGGTGCCGGCAAGCGGGCAGATCGCCACGAGCCGTTCCATGTCGCCGTCGTTGAACTGGTGCCAGGCATCGCGTGTCAGACCGCTCAAGCGCACGTCGGCGACGACCGCGCGCACCCCCAGTGTCTTGCCGGGAAAGCCGATGCCGATCGCACCGCGCACGAAGCTGCGCCCGCCATCGGCGCCGATCAGGTAGCGCGCGTGGATCAGCTCTTCGTCATCGCCGCGCTTGAGGCGCGCGATGACGCTGGCGTCGTCCTGCTCGAAACCCGCAAGCGCGGTGCCGAACGTCACTTCATGGCCCAGCTCGGCAAGCCGCTCGCGCATCACCCCTTCGGTCAGGAATTGCGGGATCATCAGCGCCAGCAGATAGGGCGTGTCGGCCGATGCAGGCCGCGCCTCGAACACCGTCGTTTCCGCGTAGCTGCCATCGGCGCGGTAGTTGCGCATCGGAGGATAGAGTCCGCCCGCCGCCACGATCCGGTCGATGATGCCGAGATCCTCGAACACTTCCTGCGTGCGCGGCTGAATGCCTTTGCCGCGCGAGCCGCCGAACGGACAATCCAACTGGTCGATGATGCGGAACGACAGCCCGCGCCGCGCTAGATCGATCGCCAGCGTCAATCCGGCGGCGTGGGCTCCACAAATCAGGACGTCGATTTCAGCTCGCTCTTCCACGTCTAACTCCTGTGGGCGGACGATTGCGCGCGCTGCCTACCGCGTAGGGTGTGCCATGTGGCACACCTGTCGGCGATCTTTCGCGCCGGTGAGCGTTGCCAAAGCGCTCACCGCTTAGAATTTGACGGGGATCGTCAGTTACACTTCGGCAGCCATGTCCGCGGGGACATTGACAGTGCTGGTCAGCGTCTTGAGGCGCTGTCGTGCTAGCTGCATTGGCAAAGGCATTGCCGTTTATCAGTGGAAACGGTCGAAGGTCGTCGACGATGTTCCCCGAGCGGAGGGACGCGATCCGCATTAGGTAGATCATGTACGCCACGGCAGAAGATCACAGCGCTGATTGCGCCCGCTATTCGCACTCATTTGTTCAGGGGATTGCGTGCGAGCACCCACGCTGCCCATAGCCACCCTATGATCAGCACCGTGCCTCCAACCGGCGTCACCGCGCCGAGCCAGCGGGGTCCGCCGATGGCCATGAGATAGAGGGAGGCTGCAAACAGGCACCCGCCTCCGAGCAGGGTCGCGGCGGCACGCGGGGCTCGTCCCATGATTGCCAGAGCGGCAACTGCGTGGATCAACTGATAGATTCCACCTGTTCGCAGCCATTCGGCCTCCTGCGGACCGGATGCACCGTGAGCGCCAAATGCGCCCGCCGCTACCGCAAGGGTCGCCGACAGGGCGGCAATTAGTCCGATCATTGCGCACATCCTTCCACGCTTTCTCCGCGTTTCCGCACGCTGAATCGGCAGCGAGCGGCCAGCGTCACGGCGCGCATTTCCGCTGCGACACCTTGTCCGTCGTTGAACAACCAAGGCTGGCCAACAATGCGACCAACCGCCTGCAGGCAGGATCTCCTCACAGCGGGCTCCGCCCGGCATCCTCTTGCCGTCGAAGCGCCTCTCTTCCCTTGAGGATTCGTCGCACCTCGGCTTCGTACTCGACCGCAAGGAAGCGATGGCGCGAGGCGATCTCGGGCGTCGCCGCGGTCTCGGCTGCTGCGCGCTCCTGATGCGCCCGCGTTTCATAGTAGCTCAGATGGTCGGCATGAGGATCGGTCATAGAGTCTCCGCAGCAAGTGGGGACCGGATCGGAATGCCCGTCGAGCGGCAAAGGGGGCCTGTCTGCCGGCCGCGGCCAAGCTGGGGCATGCGAGGCCGCATCGGGGGCGGGGATGATGGCCGGCAGACAGGCGGCAGGATCATGGGCAGTCCTCTCCTTTCGCTCATGATCCCACCAAGGCATTCTGGTCGTCGCGTGGTGAAGACGCGGATTTCGCGCATCAATGCCCCCCGCTCATGTCGATTGGTCCCTTGGGTTTGGGAGCAAACCAGATCAGGACAGCGCCCAATGCGAAGCACATGGCAATCGCCGCGAACATGTTGAGCGTCGCCAGCATCACACTCTGGCCCTCGACCATTCCGGACAGCATGGCGGTCGCCCTTTCGTGCGACATGCCATCCGCCATCATCCCATCGATCGTGGCCTGGCCCTGCGTCATGGCGCCGACCAGCTCGGTCTGGTTCTGCCGCGCCGCGCTTGTCCATCCTGTCTGGACAAGCGATGCGGCGAACGCGCCTCCGAGAGTCCGCATGAAATTGGAGATGCCGGCCGCGTCCGCCTGCTCCTCCCGGTCCACGCTGGCCATGCAAATCCCCGTCATGGGAATGAAGAACATCATCAGGAAGGGCCCGGTCATGAGCATCGGCCATGCCATCTGGAGAAAGGTCATGTCGGGCGTGAAGCCCATGCGGTAGACGGAGATGAGACCCAGCCCCATGAGGCCGATGGAAACGATCAGGCGGGGGTCGATCTTTTCGGCCGCCTTGCCGATGATGGGCGATGTCAGGACGGCGAAGATGCCATTGAACGCAATCGCATAACCCGCCCATGTGGCGGTGTAGCCCATATTCTGCTGGAGCCAGAGGGGTATGAGCACGACCGTGGCGAAGAAGGCGCCGAATGCGACCGGATAGGTCATGGCGCTTGCGACAAAACCGCGATGCCTGAATATGCGCAGGTTGATGATCGGGTGCTTCTCGGTGAGTTCCCATATCAGGAAGGCGGCGAAGCCGATCGCAGCGATGACGGCTAGGATCTGAATCTCCGTTGCCGCGAACCAGTCGTGATTGCGCCCCTCATCGAGCATGATCTGCAGTGCGCCGACCCAGATGACCAGCAAGGCGAGGCCGACCATATCGATGTGGCCCTTGATGACTGTCTCGATCTGCCCGCGAAACAGGTACAGCAAACCCAAGCCCCCGGCGGCCGCGATCGGCACGTTGATGAAGAAGATCCACTCCCAGCCAACATTGTCGGACAAAGTGCCGCCGAGGATAGGCCCGGCAATCGGGGCGACGGTGGTCGTCATCGCCCAGATGATCGTGGCCACGGCGGCTTTCTCGGGCGGAAAAATGCGCAGCAGCAGCGTCTGCGACAGGGGAATGATCATGCCGCCGGCGAGCCCGAGCAGCACGCGCCCCGCGATCAACATTCCGAGCGTGCCCGACAGGCCGCAAAGGAGCGACAGCACCGCGAAGGCCAAATAGGCGCTGATGAAGACGCGCTGCCCACCGAAGCGACGCGCGAGCCAACCGCTGAGCGGCACGGTGATCGCCTCGGCCACCGCATAGGATGTGATCACCCAGGTCGCCTGCGTCACCGACACGCCGAGCGAACCGGCGATGTGGGGGATCGAGACATTGGCGATGGTCGTATCGAGCACGACCAGGAAATTGCCCATACCGATCAGGATCGCGGCGAGGATCAGTTTCGTCCCGGTCAATGGCCCGGCGACAGAGCTTTTATTGCGGGTCACGGCGTCGGCCATGGCAGGAAACTCCGCCCGATCAGTTGGAAACGTCGATGTCGGCCGTCATCGACAGGCCCACCCGCAGCGGATGCGTCTGCAACTGCTTGGGATCGAGCCTGATTCGCACGGGCAGGCGCTGGACAACCTTGATCCAGTTTCCCGTCGCGTTCTGCGCAGGCACCACCGCGAACGCCGAGCCCGTGCCGCCCGAGAAGCCGACGACCGTGCCGTCATATTGGACGCTGCCGCCGTAAAGATCGGAGGTCAGTTTGACCCGCTGGCCGGGCTTGACCTTCCGGAGCTGCCCTTCCTTGAAATTGGCGTCCACATAGGTCGCGTGGATCGGCACCACGATCATCAACATGGCGCCGGGCTGCACCCGCTGGCCGACCTGTACCTGGCGGCGCGAGATGATCCCATCGACCGGCGCACGCAGGACGGTGCGATCCAGATCGACACGCGCCTGATCGCGGGCGGCGCGGGCGGCCAGCACCTCGGGATTGGTGGCGTTGGTGGTGTTCTCGATCAGCGCCCGGTTCGCATCGCGGCTGCCGATTGCGGAGGTGCGATTTGCGGTTGCCGAGGCGCGGGCCGCCTCGGCGACCTTGAGATTGGCGAGCGCGGTGCTGTGGGCGTTGCGCGCGATAGTGAGTTCCTCGCCCGAGACCGAGCCGGAGGCAGCTAGCGCCTCGCGCCGCCTCAGGTCGATCCGCGCTCGGTCGAGATCCGCCCTCGCGGCCGCAAGCTGTGCTTCAGCGCGCGTTTCGTCAGCGGCGCGCGCCGCGATCTGCGCGCCGAGGCCGGTGTCGTTGGCGGCAAGGCCGCGCACACGCCGTTCGGTCAGCGCCAGTTCGGCCTCCGCCCGCGCCAGGGAAAGCTTCGCATCGGTATCGTCGAGCCTGACCAGTATGTCCCCGCGCTTCACGGGCAAGGCATCGTCCACCAGCACGTCGCGCACCGGCCCGCCGATCAGCGGCGTCACCTGTGCGACATTCGCCCCGACATAGGCGTTGTCGGTTTCGACGTGGCGCGACGCGATCAGCGCATCATAGGCATAATATCCGCCTCCCAGAACGGCGACGGTGGCGGCAAGGCCGATGAACAACCGCTTGCGCTTGCCCTTGCGTGCCGCGTCATCCGCGGCACTGTCCGGTCCGGCGGCGAGGGCGTTATGGTCGATGGTGAGGGTCGGCTCGGACATGGCTCGGATTTCCTTCAAGAACGGTAGCCGCCGCCGAGCGCGCGGATGAGGGCGACATCGAGGACGAAAGCACGGGTTTTCAGGGAGGCGAGCGTGCGCCGGCTCGTGATGAGCGCGTCTTCGGCGACCAGCACGTCCAGGAAGGTGGCAAGGCCGCCGCGATAGCGATTGTTGGCCACCGTCCACGCCGCCGCTGCCGCACGTTCGGCTTGGGCCGCCCGGTCGAGCCGCTCGCCGAGCGCACGCTGGCTGGCCGCGGCGTCGGCCACTTCGCGCAGCGCCTGGACAAGCGCGCCGTCATATTGGGCGACGGCGGCCTGATAATCGGTTTCTGCCGCACGATGCCGGCTGCGCAAACGCCCGCCATCGAAGATCGGCAAGCTGAGCGCCGGGCCGGCGGTCCCGAACTCGGACCCCGATTTGAACACGTTGTCGATGCCGAGGGCTTGCAGGCCGATCAGGCCGGCCAGATTGACGTTGGGATAGAAGGCCGCGCGTGCTTCCTTGATACGGCTCGCGGCGGCTTCGCTCCGCAGCCGCGCCGCGATGATGTCGGGACGCCGTCCGATCAGTTCGGCAGGCAAGCTGACCGGCAGGCCGAAGCTACCGGAAACCATTGCGGCCGGGCGCGCGATAACCAGCCCCCGGTCGGGACCGGCCCCGATCAGCACCGCGATCCGGTTCCGGTTGAGCGTGAGCGCTTCGTCCAGCGCGGCCAGATCGCCCTGGGCGGCCGCCAGCGCGGATCGGGCGCGCTCCACCGCGCCATCATGTTCCAGCCCCTCGACCTTTCGACCCTGCATCAGGTCCAATGTGCGGCGGCGCACTTCGAGCGCGTGTTCGGCAGCATCGTGCTCGGCATAGAGCGCGGCAAGATCGGCATAGGCGCTGGCGACCCCGGCCGACACCGCGAGCCGGGTAGCCGCAGCCTCCGCGCCGGCAGCCCTGGCGTCGGATCGCGCCGCTGCAAGCGCCGCCCGATTCCGTCCCCAGAAGTCCAGCTCCCAATCGAGGCGGAGCGTAGCCTGCCCGTAGTCGGGCCAACCTTTGGGCGAAAACGCTTCCGGTATCAGATAATTGTAGCTCTGCTTGGTGGCGCCGGCTTCTGCATTCGCGCCTAGCGACGGCAGCAAGCGGCTGCGCGTCTCGCTAACCAGCGCCTCGGCGCGAGCGAACCGGGCTTCGGCGACGCGCAGGTCGGTCGCACCCACCAGACCCTCGGCAATCAGCGTGTTCAGTTGGGGATCGCCGAAGCCCTCCCACCAGCGGTCCGAAGGCCAGGAGACTTCAGGCGCTGAAAAGCTGGCGGAACTGGCGAGGTTTTCCACCGACGCGATCGGTGGCAAGTCGCGCGGCTGCGGCAGGGTGGCGCAACCGCTCAGCGCAAGAACCGTCGCAAGGGCGACCATCCCCGCGGTCATCCCGTGCCGTGCACCGATATGCGATGGAACCATGTTTCGCCCCTAAACCATACAGGACGGTCATTTATGTGCACCCTCTTGCACGTGTCAATCCAAAACCGTACAAGTCTGTACGAGAAAGAGAGGGCAGATGAGAGTAAGGACGGACGCGCGTCGCAACGCGATCCTGGATGTCGCGACCGAAGTCTTTCGCGAAACCGGCTATGCCAATGCGAGCATGGCGATGATTTCCGCGCGGATCGGTGGATCGAAGGGCACGCTCTACGGCTATTTCAAATCGAAGGAGGAGCTGTTCGCCACCGTCATGATGGCGACCATGGAAGAGCAGGCGGAGAAAACCATCGCATTGCTCGATGTCTCCGAGCCCGATGTCGGACTGGCGCTGCGCACTTTCGGCAACGCCCTTCTGGCGATGCTCACAGCGCCCGACACGATCTCGATGTTGCGCGCGGCCATTGCCGAAGGGGGAAGCTCCAGGCTGGGCGCCATCCTCTACCAACTGGGCGCCGAGGGCGGATGGGACGCCATGAGCCAGTATATCGCACGCCTACAGGAAACGGGCGTGCTGCGCCCGGCGGACCCGCGCGTCGCGGCGGCGCACCTCAAAGGCCTGCTCGAGACCGGGTTCATAGAACCGCTCTTATATGGAGCTCAGCCCTGGTTCGTGGCCGAAGAGGCGGTGGCCGCTGCCGTGGAAGCCTTCCTGCGGGCCTATCGATGCGCGGGAGGCGAGCAGTAGCGCGATGTCCTTGGCTACCTTTTCACTTTCCGGCGTCGATTGCCGCGTGCCGCTCAAAATCGGCGCGTGCGCCTAGGTCATGCCGAAACTCGACGACTACGTTCTGTTCGCCCATGTCGTCCGCCATGGCGGGTTTGCTCCGGCCGAACGCGCAACCGGGATCGCGAAGACCAGGCTGAGCAAGCGGGTCGCAGCACTGGAACGCGCCTTGGCATGCAGGCTGCTTGAGCGGTCCACGAGGAGTTTTCGGGTCACCGACATCGGCCTGGAAGTTTATCACCGCAGCGAAGCGATCCTCGCCAATGCCGACCAAGCCTACACGGCCGCCGCCCATTCGCTGGGCAAGGTGACGGGTGGCATTCGCGTCGCATGGCCTCTGGGCCTCGCCAAATCCTTTGCGTCGCAGGCTCTGGTCCGTTTCATGGAGACCTATCCCGATGTCCGGGTCGACCTGCAGATCGCTGACGGCCCCCTGAACCTGATCGATGACGGAATCGATCTTGCGCTGCGTATCGGGTCCGGGGCGCGAACGGAGGAGTCCCTGGTTGTTCGGACGCTCGGCACGACGCCGACGCGCCTCGTGGGTGCGCCGGCGCTGATTGCTCGTGATGCGCCATCTATAGTGGCGCATCTTGGCCGGTTTGCGACCCTTGCGGGCATTGGACCAGACCATAGGCGCTGGACTCTGGTTGGGCCGGACGGGAAACGGGAATCCTTTGACCACACACCGAAACTTGTCTGCGCCGACGCGGAAACTGTGCGGGACGCCGCGATCGCAGGACTGGGCATCGCGCTTCTGCCCGAGCCGTTGTGCGTGGCCGAACTCAGGCGTGGCACGCTGGTTCAGATGCTTCCCGCCTGGCAAGGTGTTGAGCAAAAGATCGAACTGCTTTTCACGACCCGCCGCGGCATGCTTCCCTCGGTTCGCGCGCTGATCGATCACCTTGCCGGCTCGTTCGCATGCTCGGGATTTCGCCACCGGGCGCTCCCGCAAAACACCAGCATCACCCATATCGTCGGATTTTGACGGAGGCGACAGCGTCGCTCCTGCGGCAACGCTGTGTCGATCAGGCGCGCACTACTGGCACGAAGATGCGGGCAATAGAACACATCGAAGCCGCAATAAGGGAATTATCAATGCGCCTCCTGCACGTCGATTCGAGCATTACTTCGGGAAACTCCGTCAGCCGACAGCTCACCGCTCGGCTGACCCGGCGCTACGCGACCGAAGCGTTCGACGTCTCGGTCGTATATCGCGACCTGGCACGCAGTCCGCTGCACCATCTTTCTCCCGCCTATCTCCAGGCGCAGTTTGCCGAACCGGGACAGCACAGCGCGCCGTTGGAGGAAGACCTTTCGGTTAGCTCCGAGGTGCTCGAGGAGTTCCTGGCCGCAGACACCGTCGTCGTGGGCGCTCCGATGTACAATTTTACGATCCCCAGCCAGTTGAAGGCCTGGATCGATCGCCTTGCGGTGGCGGGCAAGACCTTCCGTTATACCGAGACCGGGTCGGTTGGGCTCGTGGAGGGCAAGAAGCTGTTCATCGTCTCCACGCGCGGCGGCTTCTATGGCCCGGAAACCGCTCTAGCGTCCATCGATCACCAGGAGCCCTATCTCCGCGCGGTCTTCGGCTTTTTCGGCGTCACCGATCTCACCTTCATCAGGGCCGAAGGCACAGTCATCAGCGACGACTTCCGCGAGAAGGCCATCGGATCCGCTGAAGAATTGATCGACACGCTGCCGCTCGGCTGAGCGGCGCTGCCATGGGATGATGGACATGATCCTTGACGAACTTCTGAAATCGAAAAGCGATGTTCTTTTCTCCGTGACCCCTGAGACGTCCGTCGATCAGGTCGTGGAGCTTATGTGCAGGGAAAATATCGGCGCGGTCGTTGTCCTGGACGGGGGAAAGCTTGCCGGTATCCTGTCCGAGCGCGAGATCGTCCACGCCCTTCGCAAGCATGGCCCTGGGCTCGCCATGTTCGAGGCCCAGCATATCATGGTCCGCAATCCGCCGTCGGCATCTGTCGATGACCGGATCGACCATGTGATGACGATCATGACGCGCCAGAAGATGCGTCACGTGCCGATCGTCCGCGATGTCAGCATCATCGGCCTTCTGAGCATCGGCGACATCGTTGCATCCCGCCTTCAGGAAATGGCGGACGAAAACGCTGTGCTTCACGATATTGCCCGAGCCAAGCTCGCATCCTCGTGATTTGCCGTGTCTCTGCGAGAAACCATATGCGCAGCGGATGTCGGGGAAGGGTCCCTCGCCGAACATCCGATCGAATTGAAGGGCCGATCGGCCCCGACCTCCGTCGGCCACGAAGCGCTGTCAAAGGGGGTGTTGCTTCCGGGGAGCAACACGCTCACCAGGATCGAACTGGCGGTCATAGCCCTGTCCCGTCATGATCCTTTGCCACAAGCGAAAGAACAGGGCCGCTTTTCCGCCCTGGTTTTTGGGCGTCGCCCCCAGCTCGCTTTGGCGAACCCCCGGTTGGAAGCCCTTCGGCGCTATGCGATTGTGGTTCGCTTAACTCGGGGCGTACCGCAAGAGGCCGAGCGCGCGCGTGTGTTGAACGCGGGCTTTGACCCCACGCAGATCGCAGAAATCGATCGTCTCTTACTGTAAGCATACGCAATTGCACCGGGCGGGATGAAGGACATGCGCCCCGTCTCGTCCCATCGATCATCATCCGGTGAGGCTGGCGTCAAACGCCGACGTTACGGCTCGACGATCGAGGCCGTTGAATATGGCGAGATCGTCTCCCATCCCAGCGTCGAATAGA
Organism: Sphingomonas sp. 3P27F8; assembly: GCF_005502745.1. Classification (GTDB taxonomy): domain Bacteria; phylum Pseudomonadota; class Alphaproteobacteria; order Sphingomonadales; family Sphingomonadaceae; genus Sphingomonas. The sequence continues at coordinate 16,436 of NZ_SCNL01000025.1, read as the reverse complement.
GGGCTTGCCCGTCTTGCGTGGCGACGAGAAGTTCCATGCCGCCGACGTGCCGCCGAGCGTCGTGCAGTGCCCGCATGAGTGCGTGTCCCAGGCCCTTCCGGCGATGGTCAGGCTCGGTGACGATCCGATCGTAGATACAGATGTCCCCGGTTTCTACCGCGTAACCGCTTGCCGCGAGCGCGCCTGTCTCAAAGAAGATGCGTGCCTCCAACACCATGTCGACCCGGCTGATCTTGATCGTATACCCGCAAGGGAGATGCCTGAAGGGAGGCTTGCCGGCGCCCTGCATGAAGTACCGCGGGGCGTGAATCGTCCACCCAATCGGAAGCCATGCTCGCAGTTCGTCGCAAGTGCCGCAGAGCTTCAGGACGTGACGAGGCTTGCTAATCGAACGGGCAAGGTCTCCAAGACCGGCCACCACAGCGGGAAACACCCAACGCGCGACTTCGGCGTCCGAATTGGTATCGACACGGAAGCCGCCATGTTCGGGGACCGGCAAAGGCAGCCCGCGCGCGACCGACCGGGCTGACAGCCATGCATATAAGGTCTGCGGATCGATACCGTGAATGTTCGCCATTTCACGCGCTCACTATGCCACTGCCTCCTGGCAGAGGGCGTACCCCTGTCAGCTACCCGTATCGCCTCCAGACTCCAATCTGACGACGATCTTCTCCAAAATGTCGCGCAAGGCGCCCTTTTCCTGCTGCGAAAGGCCTTTGAAAGTGTCCGCGACCAGATCGCGGCGCTGGTGCTCCGCGATGGCCCAGATGCGCCCGCCTTCTTCGGTAAGGAACAGGCCATGGGCCCTCCAGTCGGATTCATGCGCCGCCTTGCTCACGAAACCACGGCGTTCCAGTTCCGCGATCGCACGTGCCACCTGCGCCTTGTCGCGTGCCGTGCCCTTGGCGAGAGCCTGCTGCGTCACTCCCGGATTTCGGCCGATCGCACCGAACAGCCGCGCCTGGAATAGCGGAAGCTGAAGCAGTTCGTGCGCCGGCAGTTGTTCGAGCCGGCTGTGAAATCCCGTCGTTATGGCCCGGAAAAGCCGGGTCAGCTCATCATCCATCGAAAAATCTCTTCAGCAAAGGGTTGACAAAAGTCAACTGATTAACCCATCAAAACGCTGATGATAATGCCTCGCAATAGTGGAATGAGGCATGATCTGCTCCAAACTGGGTGAACGGGGGTTACAGGTGAAATTTCAGGCATGCTCGATAATCGCGTTGGCGTCGATGGCGGCTCCGGCCATTGGCCAGGATCATCCCGGCGCTGAGCCTCGTTCCCAGACCCGCACCTCGAACAGCGAAGCGAGCGAGATCGTGGTAACCGCCGCCGGCTTTGAACAGCATATCCTGCGCGCGCCCGCCTCGATTTCCGTCGTGCCGCGCGAGGAACTGGAAATTGCGCCGTTTCGTGACCTCACGGATGCATTGCGCAACATCGAGGGCGTGTCCGTCACGGGCACCGCCAACGAGCAGGACATTTTCATCCGCGGCCTGCCGGGCGCCTATACGTTGATCCTGGTCGACGGTCGACGGCAAAGCTCGCGCGATAGCCGCACCAACGGCAATAGCGGCTTCGAGCAAAGCTTCATGCCGCCTGTCGAAGCCATCGAGCGGATCGAGGTCGTGCGCGGTCCCATGTCCTCGCTATATGGCTCCGATGCGATGGGCGGTGTCATCAACATCATCACCCGCAAGATCCCGGACCGCTGGGGCGGATCGCTCGGCTTCGACTATACCTTGCAGGAGCATGGGCGGTACGGCGACAATTACCAGGGTCAGTTCTATCTCGCCGGTCCGGTCGCCTCCGACACTCTCGGGGTCCAGATGTGGGGCCGGCGCTACAATCGCGAAGAGACCAGCATCCTGAACGGCCTCAACGGCGCGAAGGACTATGATCTGACCGGGCGTGTCGCGGTCCGGCTCGCACCCGGCCATGAGATGGTGCTGGAGGCCGGCACCCAGCGCGTGCGCCGCGAGAACAGCGGCGGCAAGACTTTGGCGGCCACCGCCGCCGATACCTATAACACGAACGATCGCGATCATTATGCAGCCTGGTATGACGGCAGCTTCGGCGACAAAAAGCTCTGGCTTTCGATCCAGCAGGAAGAGACGCAGCGCTACATCTATTCGCGCAATGCCGCCTCGGGCGCGTTCGTCGCCGGCACCCGTGCGCCCAATGTTCGCAACCGTGTCGCCGATCTGCGTTTTTCGATGCCGCTCTTCACCGGCAACACGCTGGTGGTCGGCGGGCAATGGAACAACACGCGGCTGATCGATCAGAATCCCGGGGCGCGAACCGGGCTCGACGAACGCTTCTCCATCACCCAGAAAGCGGTGTTCGTTGAGGACGAGTTTTATGTCACCGATCGGCTCAGCCTTACCGGCGGCGTGCGCCTGGACGATCACGATATCTATGGCTCGCACTGGACGCCGCGCGCCTATGTGGTGTGGGAGGCTATTGACGGCCTGGTCCTCAAGGGCGGCGTGACGACGGGCTTTCGCGCACCGGAAATCCGCCAGATCGCACCGGGCTATGCCTATACCACCGGCGGCGCAGGCTGTTCCTATGGTGTGAACGGCACCTGCGGCGTTATCGTCGGCGATCCCAACCTCAAGCCGGAAAAGAGCACCAGCTACGAGATCAATGCGCATTATGACAATAAGCGCGGCCTCAGCGGGGGTGTGACGCTGTTCCATACCGACTTCCGCGACAAGGTCGTCGACGTCCAGCAGATCGACGCCAACGGCAATTTCATCCGGTGGAGCGAAGACCCGGGCTATCGCCTCTGGTCATGGGTCAATGTCGACAAGGCCAGGGTGCGCGGGGTGGAGGCGAACTTCCGGTGGAAGCCATGGGATCAGCTTTCGCTCCGGGGCGGTTACACTTTCACCGATAGCAAACAGCGGAGCGGCAACTATGTCGGCTATCCGCTGGCGCGAACGCCGAAGCACATGGCGAACGGCCGGCTCGAGTGGACACCCACGGAGGCGATCACCGCTTATGCCGTGGGATGGTATCATGGCTCCGAAATCAACGCGGCGCTGCGACTGGGATCGGCGGGAACCCCCATCACCACGCCCGATGGCCGGATCGTTCGCCGCTATGGCGACTATTTCACCGCCGACATCGGCGCTTCGTACCGGATGCCCAACGGCGTCCTGATCAACGCTGCGATCCAGAATGTCACCGACAAGAAGCTCGATGAGGCGACCTACAACACGGTGAACGAGGGCCGGCGCCTGTGGGTGGGCGCGACGTTCCGCTTCTGAAAGGGATGCCCATGATCTGGCTGCCTCGATTCCCGACCGGGGGGACGCGCATGAAGGCAGCGCTGTCGTCTGCCGCTGCCTTGTCGCTGGCCCTTGGGCTTTCGGCCTGCGGCGATGCCGCCCGGTCGGATGCGGACAAGAGCGAGGCGGTCTCCACGAGCCTGCCCAAAGGATGGAGCCGCTTGGCCGGCCAGGACGTCGCCAGACTTGAAAATCCCGGGGTCCAGCGCTTGCCGGTCGCCGCCAGGGGCGACGACGGCGTGACCGTGGAGATCCGCGACACGTCGCGCACGATAGCCGGCGGAGACGATATCATCGAGATGTTCGATGCCCTCGGCCGTTCTTCGGATATCTTCGCCGCGCCGAAGGAATCGGCAACCGAAACGGGACGCGGCGCGCGGCATCGCTACCTCCTCAACCGCGCCACGGGCGCCGAAGGGGTGCTGAGCCTGAAGGGCACAGTGTTCTTCGGAAACAGCTCGCAACGCCATAGCCGGCTTTCCGCGCAGCTGCGTGCCGCCGGCACGCCGGCCATCGTTATCGACAGCGGGCAACCCGCCCCGGCCAGGATCCGGCGGATCGCCGCCGCCATCGGCCTTGCCGATGCGGGCGAACAACTCGCGCGCAAGGTCGAGGCGCAATATGCGCAAGCCGCCGCCATCGCGAAGACCGTCAGCCGCAAGCCGCGTGTGATCCAGTTGTCCGCGACGGGAGCCGGGGGCCATCCCGCCGTGCTCGGGGTCGGCGCGCCTTCCTCGCGGCTGATCGCCATCGCGGGTGGAACCGATATCGGCACCGAGATCGGCGTGAAGGGGGCATCCCCTCTCAGCCCGGAGGGCATGGTGCAGGCCGGACCCGAAGTCATCGTAATGACCGAGACCGATCTGAAGACGTTCGGCGGCGAGGAAGGATTGCTCAAAAGCTATCCGACGCTGGCACAGACGCCGGCGATCATCGACGGCCGCGTCTTCATCATGCCGGACCTGCAGCTCAAGACGGGGGGCATCGCCTCCGGGGCTGGCGTCGTGGCCCTCGCGCGCGCCTTCGCTGCCCTGGATTTCGAATGATCGGAAGGCTAGTCGGCGGCCTGCGGCGAGGCCGCATGTCGGCTTCGCGCGGGGCCGAGTTTGCCGTCCTGCTGACAGCCATCGTCCTGCTCGCCGCGGCCATTCTCGGCTCATTCGCTATCGGGCCGCTCAAGCTTCCGGCAAGCGATGTCGTTCATGTCGTCGCAGCACAGCTCGGGCTGGCCGACTCCGGTGACCTTTCCCGCCGGGACATCGCCGTGGTGTGGGATCTGCGCCTGCCTCGCATCCTGATGGCCTGCGTCGTAGGTGCCAGCCTGGCGGTCGCCGGCGCGGCACTGCAGGGCCTGTTCGGCAATGTCCTCGCCGATCCGGGTGTCATCGGCGTGTCCAGCGGCGCTTCGCTGGGCGCGGTTGCCGCGATCGTTGTCGGGGCGGATATGCTGGGCCGCTGGACGATCACGGTCGCGGCCTTTGCCGGCGGGTGCCTCGCGACGGCAATCATCTATGCTCTGGCGCGCGGCGATCGGTCGGGCGCGACGACGACGATGTTGCTCGTGGGCATAGCGATCGGAGCGGCCTGCGCCGCCGCGACAGGCTTCTTCACCTATATCTCCGACAGCACGCAGCTCGAACAGCTGATCTTCTGGCAAATGGGTTCGCTGGCGCGCGTGAGCTGGCCCGAGCTGGCGGCAGCGCTTCCCGCCTTCGTCATCGGCCTCATCGGTCTGCTCACGCTCGCGCGGCCGCTGGACCTGCTTGCCCTTGGCGAGCGGCAGGCGCGTCATCTGGGCGTGGACGTGCACCGTGTCAGACTGCTGCTGATCGTATTGGGCGCCTTGCTGGTCGGCTCGGCGGTCGCCTTCGCCGGTGCGGTCGGGTTCGTGGGGCTGGTCATTCCGCACATCGTGCGCCTGATGATCGGGCCGGGTCATCGCTGGCTGTTGCCGGTCGCCGCGGTTCTGGGCGCCCTGCTTATCGTGATCGCGGACACGGCCGCCCGGACGCTGGATCCGCCGCTCGAAATACCGCTGGGACTGTTCACCGCGGCCATCGGCGCTCCTTTTTTCCTGTGGCTGATCCAGCGGCAGCGGCCAAAGGTACGTGTATGACCCCCACGCCGGCCATCCAGCTTCGCGGCCTGTCGGTCACGTTGGGCTGCGCTCCGGTCCTATCGGATATCAGCCTCGATCTCGCCTATGGAACGCTGACGGCGCTGGTCGGCCCGAACGGAGCGGGCAAATCGACCTTGCTCAGCGTCATCGCCGGTGATGTCCCGCCCGACGAGGGAAGCGTCGCCATCGAAGGACACGCGGTCGCGGCATGGTGCAGCCGGGGCCTAGCCCGGCGCAGGGCGATGTTCGTGCAGGATCATCGCATCAACTTCGCATTCCGCGTTCGCGAGGTGGTCGAAATGGGGCGGCAACCCCATCCACCCGATCCGATCGCCGACGAGCGCATCGTGTCGGGCGCCATGGCGACCGCCGACATTGCGCATCTTGCCATGCGCGACATCACCTCGCTCTCTGGCGGAGAAGGCGCTCGCACATCCTTTGCGCGCGTCCTGGCGCAGGATTGCCCGATCGTCCTGCTCGACGAGCCCACCGCCGCGCTGGACCTGCGCCATCAGGAATCCCTGCTCGCGACCGCCCGCGATCTGGCGCGTGCGGGCGCATGCGTCGTCATCGTCTTGCACGACCTCAATCTCGCCTCCGGCTATGCCGATCGGATCGTAATACTCAAGAACGGCGCTGTCGCAGCCGATGGCACGCCCCGAGATGTCTTGACGTCCGGGACGATAGAAGACGTGTATGATCAGAGCGTCCTGGTTCTTGATCACCCGACACGCCGCACGCCGCTTGTCGTGACTATTTGATGGCCGCGGAAAGGGGGCCTAGCCCAACAAATCCGCAAGCCATTTAGAAATAGGGGCCTCTTGTCGCTCGGCATCGTTCACTGCAAGGGCAAGCGCGGTCGTCGAAGGCGGGAAACCGGCGCCGTAGTCCCGCCGCGCCCGCACCATGCCGGCGCGGTTCCACGTTCCAGTATGAAGCCGTCATCGGCGAGCTGCGCCGGGAGATCGCCGCCAAGGCGTAGAGGATCTGTCGAGGATCTTCGGTGCGGCCCAGGCCGCGCGTATTTGCCGCCCTCCCTTCCCCGCACGCGGGTATCTCGGTCGCGGGGAACACCAAGGACAGCCGCCCTTTCGTTCCCGAACGACAATCGACCGCCCGTGTAATCCGCCAAGCGCGCCTCGCGCCGCCCCTTACAGGGCGTCGGCCGCGCTAAGGCGGCTCGCCCGCGCCAGCGGTAGATTCTCGCTCCCCCTCCCCATCCCGTCCTCGCCGGAAGGCAGAGCCGCATGCCGCAGAGCAAGCGGCTTTCAGCCTGACAGGAAAGGAAGACATCATGGGACGTATCACCGAAAGCCGGGCCGATGTGTATCAGGAGATCACCGACCAGATGATTGCAATGATCGAGGCTGGCACCCGGCCTTGGTCGAAATCGTGGAACGGCAGCACCGCGCCCAATATCCCGCTTCGCTCGACCGGCGTTCCGTATCGCGGCATCAACGTCCTGACCCTTTGGGTTGCCGCCATGACGAAGGGCTTTGCTTCCCCGCATTGGCTCACTTTCAAACAGGCCCTCGCGCTTGGCGGATGCGTCCGCAAGGGCGAAAAAGGTTCTACCGTCGTCTATGCCAACAAGATCGAGGTGGATGCCGACAGGGGCGGACAGGGCGGTGATCAGGGGTCCGGGGACGGCAAGCGTCAGGTGGCGTTCCTCAAACGTTACACGGTCTTCAATTCCGAGCAGATCGACGGCATCGAGGCGAAATATCCCGCTCCCGCGCCAGTCATCACCGCGACCAATCCCGACGCGCGTGACGCCGAGCTGGATGCGCTCTTTGCCCGCATTCCCATCACCGTGCGGCATCAGGGTTCACAGCCCTATTACCGGCCCAGCGACGATATCGTCACCATGCCGGAATTTGCCGACTTCCACACCAGCGACGACTATTATTCGACCCTCGCGCACGAACTTTGCCACGCCGTTGGCCACCCGACGAGGCTGGCGCGTGCGACCCTCATTTCCACCAAGCGCGAAGACTATGCCCGCGACGAGTTGGTGGCCGAGCTAGGGGCAGCGTTCGTCAGCGGCGCGATCGGCATCAAGCTCCACGACCGGGAGGATCATGCCGCCTATCTGTCGAACTGGCTGGAGGCCCTGCGCAACGATAAGCGCGCGATCTTCACCGCCGCGCGCCACGCACAGGATGCGGCCGATTGGCTCTTGAGCCGCATGGGCGCGGACAGCGCCGCGCAGTTGGACGAAGCGGCGTGAGCGCGCCCGACGACCCCGGCCCCGATGAGGGCCGGGCCGTCGCGGGGCGACTGGTCTATGATCCGAACTTCGCGACCGTCAGCGAGGCCGAGTTCAACGAACTGATGGCGATCATGCGCGACGGGGCGGGAGCAAAGCCGCCCACCCCGGAGGGGCAATGGCGGCGCGACTATCACAAGGCGATGTTCAACCGCCGCCTTGTGGGCGTGCAGCCCGATCTTTTCGGGGGCAAGCCGGTGACACATATGCACAAGGCCAAGCCCGGCCCGGTTTCGGACTGGAAGCCCGAGCCGGTGGAAGACAAGCTGGCGCGGATCGCGCGCGATCCCAATGCGACCTTCGGCATCGGCCGACCGGGCTTGAGCGATGAGGAAAAGGCGGCGCTGGTCCGCTCGGCCGCGAACTGGCTGCGCATCGGTCAGCGCGTCCGCATCACCGGATCGTCCGTATCCTATGACGGCAGTTTCGAGCGCCGCAAAGGCCGCAAAGGCGTAGTCTGGCGCTTGTGCAGCCCCGTTTTCGCGGATCATCTCTATGTCTATCTCGATCCCGTAGGGGCGGAACGCGCCGAGAAAATCGCGATGGTGGAATTGCGCGATGTCGAGCCGATCGACGATCCGCTGTTGGTCCCCGAGCCCTTCGCCCTATGATCGGGCAGACGATCCGAAAGGAGCCATAGATGAATCCGCCCCAGCGCCGCCCCGTAATCCGCGCCGTCACGTTCGAGGAAGTCGGCGAAGCTATTGGCCGCCTCATAGACATTGCCCGTTCCGATACCGGCCAGTCCGCCCGCGTTGCCGACTTCTTGCTGGCATGGTGGAATGGCGACGACAACGGCCATTTCCCGATCCTGCACTTGTGCAACTGCGATGCGGTCATTTCAGAGGACATGCTGACGATCATGGCGCATCTGGCGCAGGAGCCGACCGTCTATCCCGATGCCTGGGGCTATCGCGAGGCGATCGAAGCCCTTGTCGGGGTGACTGCACGAAAGTGACTTATCTGCACGCTAAGAGCGAACGGACCGGGAACGCTGGGACTTTGTGTTCTTCTCCGTGGCTTCGAGGGCTTTGTAGAGGGCGGTTTTGCCGATCTTGAGGCGCGCGGCGGCCTCGCGAACTGTGAGGCCGGAAGCGATATGTTCGCGCGCCTTGCGGAGCTTGTCAGGTGTGACCACTGGCCGCCGCCCACCGGGGCGACCTCGCTCGCGAGCGGCCTTGAGGCCTGCATGGGTGCGCTCCCGGATCAGATCGCGCTCAAACTGGGCAAGCGAGCCGAAGATGTTGAACACCAGCATCCCGCCCGAAGTGGTGGTGTCGATGTTCTCGGTGAGCGAGCGGAACCCGATACCTCGCGTCGCTAGCTCGCCGACCTTCTCAATCAGATGGCTCATCGAGCGCCCAAGACGGTCGAGTTTCCAAACCACCAGCGTGTCGCCGCTGCGCAGATAGGCGAGCGCCTCGGCCAGGCCGGGCCGATCGGCTTTTGCACCAGATGCGTGATCGTCGAATATCCGGTCGCACCCGGCCGCGTTCAGCGCGTCGAGCTGGAGTGAGAGCTTCTGGTCTGCCGTCGAGACGCGCGCATAGCCGATCAACGCCACATGCAGCCCAATCCTGTCCGTTTTCCCATCATTATCTGATCTTGTCCGAATCGCCGTTATAGGTCCAGAGTTAACGGACATATTCCTGCTGGCCGCCAGAGGACCGTCTGACGGACACGCAAAGCGAAGGAGATGATGCTTGGCGAGACGGCGACTGGTGAGCCTGGAAATCTGGGCGAGGCATTATGGCGCGCCGCTCGATGAGCGCGAGATCGCGCGTCATTATACGCTGACCAGCGACGACCTGGAAATTGTCGGCCGCCGTCGCGGCGATGCCACCCGGCTCGGCTATGCGATGCTCATGCTATATATGAGATGGCCTGGCCGTGCGCTGGAAGCGGGCGAAGTCCCGCCCGCTCCTGTGCTCGCCTATGTGGCGCAGCAACTCGGCGTCGCGCCGGCAGCCTTCGCGGATTATGCCCATCGGGACCAGACCCGTCGCGAGCATCTCGTCGAAATCCGACGATCGCACGGGTTCAGGATTTTTGACCGCAACGCTTTCCGTGAAGTTGTCGCCTTCTCGGTCCCAATCGCGCAGACCATCATACACCCCGGCCAGATGGCAGACGTCATCGTCGATGAACTCCGGCGCCTGCAGATCCTCCTGCCTTCTCCGTCGATTCTCGAAGCGGTGCTGCGGCGGGCGCGCCAGCAAGCCGAACAGCTTACCTATGAAGTGCTCACGAATGGCCTGCTGCCTGACACCCTTCAGGGCCTGGACGATTTGCTGGCCCGACGACCGGGGCAGGTCGCGACATGGCTATCCTGGATGCGCAATGCGCCACAATCGCCGGCAGCGCGCAACATCCTGCGCCTGATCGAACGGCTCGCCTATATCCGCGCGCTGGGCCTCGATCGCGCCCGTGCCGACATGATCCCGGCTTTGACTTTTGACAGGCTGGCGGACGAAGGCAGCCGCATCACACCCCAGCACCTTGGCGAACTCAATGCCCTGCGCCGCCATGCGACGCTGGCGGCAACCGGCATCCGGCTTGAGGAAAGCCTGACCGACGCCACCCTGACGATGTTCGACAAGCTGTTGGGCAGCATGGCGCGCCGCGCCGAGAACCGGACCCGCGACAAAGCCCTCAAGACGGTGCGCGAGTTGCAAGGCCACCTCCGGACGCTCACGGGGTCTTGCCGCCTCCTCATCGACGCGCGCAGCAAGGGCGTGGATTCTCTGGCGCAGATCGAGGCGCTGGACTGGCAGCACTTCGCCGTGGCCGTCGAGCAGGCCGAAGTGCTCGGGCGACCGGAAACCGTCGATCGCACCGCCGAATTGATCGAGCGGCATCGGACGGTGAAGCTCTTTGTCGGCGCTTTTCTCAACGCCTTCGAGTTTCGCGGCGCCGGCGCGGTTCAGGGGCTCCTGTCAGCGCTGGCCATCATCGCGGAGCTATATCGGACCGGCAAACGGCGCTTGCCTGATCGCGTGCCGCTACGCTTTGTGCCGCCCGCATGGCGCCCGTTCGTCCTGCGGGATGGCATCGTTGATCGTGCCGCTTATGAACTATGCGCCTTGTCGCAACTACGCGAGCGGTTGCGAGCCGGGGATATATGGGTCGCGGGAAGCCGGCAGTTTCGCGATTTCGACAGCTATCTCATACCGCCGGCGACCTTTGCGGCGCTGCGCGAGAAGGGGCCGTTGCCGCTCGCCATCGAAACGGATTTCGAGCGCCATATCGAGGAACGGCGCACCAGGCTCGACACGGCGATCGAGCAGGTAACGGTCCTTGCACGGCAAGGGGAGCTGCCCCAGGTTAAGCTTGACGAAAACGGTCTCATCATCTCGCCGCTGAAGGCGGCAACACCGCCCGCCACCGAGATTGCCCGTCGCGCCGCCTATGATCGACTGCCGCGCGTGAAGATCACCGATCTTCTGCTGGAGGTCGATGCCTGGACCGGGTTCAGCGAATGCTTCATCCATCGTCGTTCGGGCCGGGAAGCCGACGATCGCAATGCGCTGCTCACGGTCATCCTCGCCGATGGCATCAATCTCGGCCTCACACGCATGGCGGAAACCTGCCGGGGCGCAAGTCTGCGTCAGCTCGCCCATCTTCACGACTGGCACATCAGCGAAGCCGCCTATGGCGAAGCGTTGGGAAGGCTGATCGACGCCCATCGCGCCATGCCGCTCGCCGCGCTGTGGGGAGACGGCACCACTTCGTCGAGCGACGGACAGCAATTTCATGCCGGGGGCCGTGGGGCCGCGATCGGCGACATCAACGCGCGCAGCGGCAACGAACCAGGCGTTGCCTTCTACACCCATGTCTCGGATCGATATGACCCCTTCGCAAGTCGGGTGATCGCGGCGACCGCTGGCGAAGCGCCCTATGTGCTGGATGGCTTGCTGTATCACCAGACCGGCCTGACGATCGAGGAGCACTACACCGATACGGGCGGGGCATCGGACCATGTGTTCGGCCTCATGCCCTTCTTCGGCTACCGCTTCGCGCCGCGCCTGCGCGACATCAAGGAGCGTCGTTTACACCTCCTTCCCGGCCAAGAATCCGGCCCCTTGCTTGCCGGCATGACGGCCGAACCGATCGCATTGGGTCATGTCGCGGCGCATTGGGACGAACTGCTGCGGTTCGCCACGTCGATCCGCACCGGCACCGTCACTGCTTCGGCAATGCTGCGCCGCTTGTCCGCCTATCCGCGACAGAACGGACTGGCCCTCGCACTACGCGAGCTGGGCCGCCTCGAACGCTCCATTTTCATGCTCGACTGGCTGCGCGACATCGACCTGCGCCGGCGCACCCAGGCGGGCCTCAACAAAGGCGAAGCCCGCAACGCGCTCGCCCGCGCGCTCTTCTTCAACCAGCTCGGCGAACTGCGCGATCGTCGGTTCGAGAACCAGACCTATCGCGCCTCCGGCCTCAACCTGCTCGTCGCCGCCATCATCTTGTGGAACACTCGCTATCTCGAAATGGCGCTGGCGGACATCGGCACAGCCGACGAAATCGCACGCCACATCGCGCCATTGGGCTGGGAGCATATCTCGCTGACCGGTGACTATAGCTGGAATGTTGAAGATCAACCCGATCCGGACGCCTTGCGACCGCTGCGCGCCGTCAACTCCCTACTTGCCGCGTGACGTTCGCTATCCGTTCGCCCTTTCCGTGCAGATACGTCACTTTCGTGTAGTCACCCCTAGAAGGCAGCAACAAGTAAGATCTCGCGCCGGCTATCTGGGCGAGCTTGGCGTAGGATTCCGCCCCCTCCCGCAAACGCCCCCCTATATCCCAATCCGCCCGAGCACGCCATCGTGCTCAGCTGTGATGAGAAGAGCCAGATCCAGGCGCTCAACCGCACCCAGCCGGGCTTGCCAATGAAGCCCGGGCGCGCCGGCACTGTGACACACGATTACAAGCGCAACGGCACCACCACGCTGTTTGCCGCACTCAACACGCTGGACGGCACGGTGATCTCGATGTGCCAGGATCGCCATCGGCATGAGGAGTGGCTAAAGTTCCTGCGCCTGATCGATCGCAAGACGCCCAAGCACCTTCAGTTGCACCTGATCGTGGACAACTACGCCACCCACAAGCATCCCGACGTCCAGCGGTGGCTGACCAAGCACCCGCGCTTCGTCATGCACTTCACGCCCACCAGCGCTTCGTGGTTGAACATGGTCGAGCGATTCTTCCGCGACATCTCCGAGAACCGAATCAAGCGCGACAGTTTCACCAGTGTGGCCGATCTCGAGCAAGCCATTGCGCAGTACATTGAGAATCACAACACGGACCCCAAGCCGTTTATCTGGGCCGCCAGCGCTGCCGACATCCTCGCCAAAGTCACCCGGGCCAAGACCGCGCTCGCACGCGTGGGGCGATAAGTGCAGAACAAATCGGCGCACCACACTAGATCCAATCTGCTAGTGTGGCGCAGAGGACAGCTCTGCACTTACTCGACACTGTTTGGAGCCCTGAGTACGGCCCCAACCTCGGCCGAGCGTGATCAATCAGAGATGAGGAACGATACTGTACAGCCTGATCACTCTCGACTCTCAGCATCGCCCCACATAACGCTTTCCCTGCCATCGATCCCCTCGGCCGCAGCTTCCTCGCCATCAACGTATGACCCGCAGAAATTTCTGCTTGCTCTATAGGTCAAATAATTCCTTTTTCAATCAATTGGCGAATCTCAGATTCAGAGAGCCCCCCAATACTCGACAGGACATGTTTAGTGTGTTGACCCAAGGTTGGCGGAGCCTTCGTATATTCGATTGGTGTCCCAGAGAACTTGATTGGGTTGGCCACCGACGGCGTGCTGCCAGCGACTGGATGAGGCAGATCAATCCGCATACCACGATGACGTACCTGCGGGTGCTCGAAAACCTGCCCAATATTATTGATAGGGCCACAAGGCACGCCCTCCGGTTCAATAAGGGCGATCCATTCGGCAACACGCCGCCTGGATAAGATTTCCTGCAAGAGCGGAATCAACACTTCACGATTGCGAACCCGGTTGGCGTTGGTAGCGTAGAGCTCGTCGGCAGCCATTTCCGGGCAACCAATCACCTCACACAATTTGGCGAACTGGCTGTCATTGCCGGCTGCGATGATTAGTTCGCCATCCTTCGCATCGAACACCTGGTAAGGCACAATGTTGGCGTGGGCATTGCCCTGGCGATGAGGGACTTTGCCCGAACATAAGTAATTCATGTTCATATTGGCCATCGTCGCCACCTGGACATCAAGCAGGGCCATGTCCACATATTGACCTTCACCTGTCTGGTTACGATAGGCCAGCGCGCCGAGGATACCGATGGTCGTGTAGAGGCCGGTCATGATGTCGGCCACCGCCACGCCTACCTTCTGTGGGCCGCCGCCGGGCAGATCGTCGCGCTCGCCGGTGATGCTCATCAGACCGCCGATACCCTGGATGATGAAGTCGTAGCCAGGCAAGTGGGCCATTGGCCCGGTCTGGCCAAAACCGGTGATAGAGCAGTAGATCAGGCGCGGATTGATCTTCTTCAGCTCATCATAAGACAAGCCGTAGCGCGCCATGTCACCCACCTTGTAGTTCTCAATGAAAACATCGCATTCCTTGACTAGCCGACGGATCACCTCTTGGCCTTCTGGCTTTGAGATGTTGAGTGTCACGGACTGCTTGCCACGATTTGCAGCCAGATAATAGGCTGCTTCCCTAGTGTCATTGCCGGCCAGATCCTTCAGGTAGGGAGGGCCCCATCCCCGAGTATCGTCACCACTGCCGGGACGTTCTATTTTGATGACTTCAGCCCCCATGTCGGCCAGCGTCTGGCTAGCCCATGGACCAGCGAGGACACGCGAGAGGTCAAGAACGCGAATATGGGAAAGTGCTCCGGACATGATATTTCCTTGATTACAAGCGTTCGATGACGACAGCTAGGCCTTGGCCGACGCCAATGCACAGACTGAGAACGGCATAACGGCCATTGCGGCGTTCCAGTTCGCGGGCAGCAGTCAACGCCAGGCGGGCACCGGAAGCGCCGAGCGGGTGACCCACTGCAATGGCGCCGCCGTTGGGATTGACGCGCGGGTCATCAAAAGCGACGTTCAGCAGCTTCAGGCAACCGAGCACCTGGGCCGAGAAGGCTTCATTGATCTCGATAATGTCCATGTCCGCCAGAGTCAAGCCAGCGCGGGCCAGCGCCTTGGGAATGGCATAGGCAGGGCCGATACCCATGATGCGCGGCTCGACCCCAGCAACGGCACCAGCAAGGATACGGGCCATCGGCTTGATGCCGGCCCTTTCACCGACAGCCTTGTTGCCAATGAACATGGCGACTGCTCCGTCATTAACACCGGAAGCATTGCCAGCGGTGGTAACGCCGCCCTCAAACAAGGCCTTCAGCTTACCTAACGATTCAAAGGTGCTTTCAGGGCGCGGATGCTCATCTTCGGAAACGATACGCGGCGGCGCCTTGCGACCGGTCGACACTTCTACCGACATGATTTCACCGGCCAGGAAGCCACTGGCCTGGGCGGCGGCGAATTTGGCCTGCGAGGCAGCGGCAAAACGGTCGCTATCCTCGCGGGTGAGCCCCAAGTCGCTGGCGACGTTGTCAGCCGTTTCCGGCATGGTATCGCCACCGTACTGCTTGGTGATGCGCGGATTGGGAAAGCGAGCGCCGATGGCCGAGTCGAAAACCTTGAAGTCCCGACTGAAGGCACTTTCGCTCTTGGCAACGACAAAGGGGGCACGGCTCATGCTCTCGACACCACCGGCGATATAGAGCTCGCCTTCACCGCAACTTACGGCGCGGGCGGCATCAAGCACGGCGGCAAGGCCGCTCGAACACAGGCGATTTACCGTCTGGCCTGGAATGCTAGCCGGCAGACCGGCAAGCAGTGCGGCATGACGGGCAATGTTCCGGCTGTCTTCGCCTGCTTGGCAGGCGCAGCCAAGAACGATGTCTTCGATCTGTTCGGCTGCGAAGGGCGAGTCGGCGACGAGCTTGCGAATGACGCTGGCGATCAGGTCATCGGGACGAACCGTGGCAAGGGCACCTGCCTGGCGACCAAAAGGAGTACGCAGGCCGGCATAGAGATAGGCATCAAGCATATTTTTGTCCTAGAGCAAAAGGTCAGTTATCGGTAGTCAACAGGGAAAGGCTTAGCAGCACAGGGCGTTTCACTGAGGAGGCGCAGAGGTTCAGTCAGGTACCCGCAGCCAGCATAGTTGATTATGAAGCCCGAGGTGTCGCTGGCCCGTACGGGGGTATGCCCCATCTGGCGGGCGATATCGATCAGGGCATCGGCGATATCGTCATTAGTTAGCGGACCGACGATGACTTCGACGATCTTCATCAACGGTACTGGACTGAAGAAATGAAAGTCGGCGACCCGGCCAGGATGAGCACATGACACAGCAATCGCTGTCACCGACAACGATGACGTGTTGGTCGCGAGGATGCACTTGGTGCTGACCACCGCCTCCAACTGCTGGAACAGCTCGCACTTGCTCCTCAATTTTTCGACGATAGCTTCGACGACCACGGT
The DNA here is from genome assembly GCF_005502745.1 of Sphingomonas sp. 3P27F8. Classification (GTDB taxonomy): domain Bacteria; phylum Pseudomonadota; class Alphaproteobacteria; order Sphingomonadales; family Sphingomonadaceae; genus Sphingomonas. The sequence goes on along the minus strand of NZ_SCNL01000025.1, from coordinate 199 downwards.
ACACGGTGCTAGGTCGGCCAGCGACTCGGCCACGCAGAGACTGGCTACACTCGCCCCAACTGCATCTGCCATCAGCTTGCCCTTGCCGGCTCTGTTGCAAAAATCGTGAAGCTTGAGCATGCTTGGCGGAGATTGGACGGACGGAACGATGACGGATTTCAAGTGGCGCCATTTCCAGGGTGATGTGATCCTGTGGGCG
>NZ_SCNL01000024.1 GCF_005502745.1 Sphingomonas sp. 3P27F8 | reverse complement strand
CCTCGGCGCTGACGGAGGCCATGGGCATGCTCAACCACCATTTCGCAGCAGCCGCCTGATCGGCGCAGAGCGACAGCCTACCTCTGACTGCCGCCAATCTTTGCAACAGAGCCGCCGCATTTGCTGGCGATCGTCACTGACCTGAAGGCGCGTGGCATCGCGTTCCGTTCGCTGACTGAGCAGATGGATACGAACACGCCGCACGGCGAACTGCTATTTTCGCTGTTCGGCGCGCTGGCGCAATATGAGCGCGCGCTGACGCGCGAGCGGGTGATGGCGGGACTGGCGGCTGCAAAGCGTCGAGGGCGCCAGGGTGGACGGCCTCCCATGATCGACACTGAGACCCTTGAACGGATTACTGCCGCGCTTGATGGCGGAGCAAGCAAGGCATCCGTCTGTCGCACCTTCAAGGTGCCGCGTTCGACCTTGATTGGCACTCTTGCCCGGATCGGTTGGGCGCCGCCCGCCAAAGCCTAACCCAATGCCTCGTCGCGCCGTGCTGTCGGACGAGCAACGCATGGCGTTGCTCGCACTTCCCGATGATGAAACCACGCTCGTTCAGCACTGGACGTTGAGTGAGGATGACCTGGCTATCATCGTGCGCCGCAGGCGACCGCATAATCGTCTGGGTTTCGCGATCCAGCTATGCGCGCTGCGCTATCCCGGCCGTTTGCTGCGCCCGGGCGAATTGATCCCCGATACGCCGCTCGCGTTCGTCGCCGAGCAATTGCAGATCGCGCCCGAGGTGCTGGCCGATTATGCGACGCGCGGCCCGACCCGGTACGAACAGCTCGATGCGCTGCGCGAGGGCTTTGGGTTCACACAGTTCAGCCGGCCATTGCGAGCGGCGTTGCAGGAATGGCTGCTGCCGATTGCGCTGACGACGACCAGCGGGGCTGGGCTGGCACGGTCGCTACTAGGCGAGTGCCGACGACGGCGCATCATCGTACCTGGCATCAGTTCGGTCGAACGGATGGTTGCGCAGGCGCTGCTCGACGCCGAGCGCCATGTCGCCGAGCATCTGACCCGAGGGCTGGAGACTGGGCAACGCCGTCTGCTTGATGCCCTTCTTCTGCCTCACGCCGGCACGAACCTCAGCGGCCTCGGATGGGTGCGGCAGCCGCCCGGCAAGCCCGGTCGCAAGACGTTCGCCGTCATCATCCGGCGGCTAGCTCTGCTGCGCGATATTGGGATCGATCCCGATATCGCGGCAGGCATACATCCTGAACGCCTGCGACGCCTCTGTCAGGAAGGGGCTCGGCTGACGGCGCAACATGTCCGAACGCTGCAAGCAACGCGGCGCCGTGCGACGCTGGCGGCAACCGTACTCGAAACCATCGTCACGCTCACCGACGATGCGGTGCTGATGTTCGACCGCCTGCTGGGTCAGATGTTTCGGCGCGAGCAGAACAGCGCAGACACAGCGCTCAAGCGCGACCGGCGCAACATCAACGGTAAGATCCGGCTACTTGCCCGGCTCGGCGATGCCCTGCTCACTGCCAAGGTGTCGGGCGGCGACATCGGCGCCGCGGTCGAGGCCGCAGTTGGATGGGATGATCTTGGCCGTGAAGTCGATGAAGCCCGCAAGCTGATCCGCCCCGATGCCGTCGATCCCGTTACCGTCGCCGCAACCAACTACCCCGTTCTCCGACAGGTCGGTCCCTTGTTCATCGCCTCGTTCACGTTCGGAGCGGTCCCGGCCTGCCATACGCTCGCGCGAGCAGTCGCTATCATGCGCGACCTTCATCTAGGTCGCCTGAAAAAACTGCCGCCGGATACACCAGTTGCCTTCATTCGGCAGGCCTGGCGTCGCGCGATCGGCCCCGGCATTCCCGATCGCAGAGTTTATGAATTTTGCGTCCTAGTCGAGCTTCGTGACAGGCTTCGTGCCGGCGACATGTGGGTCGAGGGAAGCAGACGCTATCGTGCCGTCGAGCAACAGCTTATTCCAAGTCCGGTATTTGCCACCATGCGCGCAGCCGGCCCTTTGCCGATCCCGGCACCCGATACGGCCAGTGCCTGGCTGGACGAACGGCGTACCCGTCTCGCCCGGAGATTGGCAGAGGTCGAGCGGAAGGCGGAGACGGACGCGCTGGAAGACGTACAACTCAGCCTTGGCAAGCTGCGGATTTCGCCGTTGAAGGCGGTCACGCCGGATGAAGCGGATAGCGCCCTTGCGCCGCTCTACGCCCATCTGCCCGCGATCCGCATCACCGATCTCCTTGCTGAAGTCGATCGATGGACCGGTTTCAGCCAGTGCTTCACGCATCTGCAAAGCGGTCGGGTTGCCGATGAACCCCGCGCTATCCTGACGGCGGTGCTCGCCGATGCGACCAATCTTGGCCATAAGCGCATGGCAGAAGCCTGCGATCTCGTGACCCAACGCCAACTCAGTTGGCTCGCCTCATGGCATTTACGCGAGGAAACCTACGGTAGGGCTCTCGCCCGGTTGGTCAATGCCCAGCACACCGCGCCGCTCGCCGCCCTGTTTGGGTCCGGGACCTCGTCCAGTTCGGACGGTCAGAACTTCCTGCTTGATCGCCGTGCTCAGGCGACCGGCGCAGTCAATCCGCACAAGGGGGCGGAGCCTGCTGTCTCCTTCTACAGCCATGTCTCGGATCGCTACGCGCCGTTTCATTCCACCGTCATCTCCGCATCCGCAAGCGAGGCGGCGCAGGTGCTGGACGGGCTGCTCCATCATGGTGCCGATCTGCACATTGAGGAGCATCACGTCGATGGTGGGGGCGTTTCCGACCATGTGTTTGCGCTATGCCATCTACTTGGATTCCGGTTCGCGCCGCGCATCCCTAACATCGCCGCGCGCCGGCTTCACCTGTTCAACGGAATCGAACCTGGCCCAGATATCGCGCCGCTGGTCGCGGGCAGGATCGACGAGGCCCTGATCGCCGCACACTGGGACGACGTGCTGCGCTTGGGCACCTCGATCCGCACCGGCGTCGTGAGTGCATCGATCATGCTGGAACGGCTCGGCTCCTATCCACGGGCCAATGGCCTGGCCTTGGCACTGCGCGAGATCGGCCGCGTCGAGCGCACCCTGTTTACACTCGACTGGATCGAGCAGCCCGAACAGCGGCGCCGCGCAACCCGCGAACTCAACAAGGGTGAGGCCGAAAATGCTCTGAAACGCGCCATCTTCTTCCACCGGATCGGCCGCATCCGTGATCACGCCCTGCAAGCCCAGACCCATCGGGCGAGCGCGCTCAACCTCGTCGCCGGTGCTATCGTCCTGTGGAACACGACCTACCTGCAAGCCGCCCGCATGCATCTTGCCAGTCTCGGCCGGTCGGTCCCGCCGGACCTGTTGCAACACCTTTCGCCGCTCGGATGGCAGCACATCAACCTCACCGGCGATTATCTTTGGACCGACCCCGATGCGCCATCGTCCGCCCTCAGGCCGCTTCGCCAGATGCACGCCGTCGAAGGTCCGGCGAAACCTTAGCGTATATCTGGGTCCGTTCTATGTACCGACCCCCGGCGAAGTGGTCCATCTTCCAACGCTGGCTTCCGAGCGGGGGGCCACGGGGTCTGTCGCGCTGGTCAAATCCGACCGGTTCGAGGCCATTCACCTCGTCGTTCCCGCGGGATCGACCATACCGCCACATCATGTTGCCGGTTATCTGACGCTGCATTGCCTGGAAGGTTTGGTCACGTTGGGACCCAAGGATATTGCGCTCGGCGCGGGAGACTGGATCTATCTGGAGCGCGGCGATCAGCATTCGGTTCAGGGCGTCGAGGATGCGCGGCTGCTGCTCACGATCTTGTTCGACACGCCAGCGGCGCGGTAATCAGGCTTCGCCCTTGGCGGAGCGTTGCAACGCCATGCGGCCATAGACGAAGATGAACAGCAGGAAGGCGCCGCCCCACAGGCCGCCGGCCAGGCGAATGCTCAGCATATAGTCGAGCGGCGGCAGCGGCGCGGCGACCCGCAGCAATGCACCCAGATTGACCAGCACATAGATGGCGACCGTGGCACCGTCCGCTTCCAACGGGCGGCCTGTATGACCGCGTGTCGCCCGCGTCATCACCGCCAGTGTCATTCCCGCCATCGCGCCGGCGCCCAGCGCATGCATCGCGCTCGATACGGGCACGACAGGCCACAAGATAGCAGCCCCGAGCAGCAGCAGGCCCGCCGGCAACCATGCGTAGGCGACGTGCAGGACGAAGACCAATGGATCGCCGATCACACTCAGCCCGGCCCAGCGGGTCAGCCGCACGGCTTGCGATGCGCCGGCGACGAGCAGCAGCCAGGCCACCGGATGCGCCGCCGGTGCGAACACCCAGCCTGCCAGGGCAGTCGCCGTGACCGCGAGCACGGCATGGTCGAACCGGTTGGCCATGATCGGCAACCCGTCCGTGCGGCCATGCTTGGTCAGCCAGTTGCGGGTGAAGACCGGGATGATCCGTCCGCCGATGATCGCGATCAGCATGAGGACCAGCGCGAAGCCGGCCCGCATCCCGATAGCCGGATCGGTGGTCAGCCCCATCGCTGCGGCATGATCCAGCCCACAGGCGGCGGCGAACAGCAGGAGGACGATCAGGATCGGCTTGTTGCGGTTGCGCGCCGCGAAGATCTGCCGTGCCGCATAGCCGAACAGTGCGAGCAGGAAGCCGACATCGAGCACCGAGCCGACGAGCGGCGGGACATAGGCGGAGAACAGCACCGCGAGCCGGGCGGCCGCCCACAAGCCGACGAACGCCGCCACCGGCCAGCCCGTCATCACCGGCCGCCCGGTCCAGTTGGGGATCGCCGCGCTCAGGAAGCCGGCAATGACCGCACCGAGATAGCCGAACAGCATCTCATGCTGATGCCAGACAAGCGGCTCCATTGCCGTCGGCACGGACCACGCTCCACCCAGCGCGCCGACCCAGAACGCGACGACGACAAGCGCCCAGAGCGCGCCGCCGGTGAACAGCAGCCGGAAACTGCCCTGAAGCCAGATCGGCGCTTCGGCAATGCGGTCCCGTTTGGCGGCGGCCTTAGTCATACGCGAGCACCCTTCCTCCACAGACCCAGGATCACCACCTGCCATGCGATAGCGATGGCGCCCACCATGAACACGACATCCCCGAAGGTACGGACCCAGCGCAGGGTTTCAAGGAAGCCTTGCTGCAGGAAGAAGTCGCTGCGCGCGTACCACATGCCGGTGGTGACGCTGGCCTGGAACTGGAACAGCCCGACCGGGAGCAGGCTGGTGAAGATCATCAGCACCAGCCCGGCGTTGAGCCCCCAGAAGCCGGTGGCCAACAACCGGTCGTTGAACCGAATGTCGGGCCGGATATAGCGCAGCACCAGCAGGGTGAAGCCGAGCGCCAGGAAGCCATACACCCCGAACAGCGCGGCGTGGGCGTGGACCGCCGTGGTGTTCAGCCCTTGGAGATAGAACAGCGCGACCGGTGTGTTGATCATGAACCCGAAGACACCGGCGCCCAGCATGTTCCAGAACGCCACGGCGATGAAGCACATCAACGGCCACTTGACCGCGCGCATCCAGGGCGTGCGCTCGCGCAGACTCCAATGTTCGAATGCCTCATAGCCGAGCACGATCAGCGGCACGACTTCCAGGGCGCTGAACGCGGCACCGACCGCCATGATCGGCGTGGTGGTGCCGGAAAAATACATGTGGTGGAAAGTGCCCGGCACACCGCCGACCATGAACAGCGAGGCCGAGGCCAGGCTGGCCGCCGTTGCAATCCGTCGCGAGACCAGGCCCATGGTTGCGAAGATAAAGGCGATGGCCGAGGTCGCAAAGACCTCGAATATGCCTTCCACCCACAGATGGACGACCCACCAGCGCCAATATTCCATGATCGTGATGTTGGTGCGTTCGCCGTAGAACAGCCCCGTGCCGTAAAACAGGCCGATCGCGATGGTGGCGATGGTGAGCAGCGCCAGCAGGCTCTTGTCGTCGCCCTTGGTGCGCAATGCCGGCACCATTCCCCGCAGCATCAGCACCAACCAGAGGAGCAACCCGACGAATAGCCCGATTTGCCACACCCGGCCGAGGTCCAGATACTCGTAACCCTGATGGCCCAGCCAGAAGCTGAGTTTCGCCGGTAGCGCATGGGAGAGCGCCAGATAATTGCCGATGAACGATCCGGCGACAACGACGATCAGCGCCCAGAACAGGATGTTGACGCCCAGCTTCTGGTATTTGGGATCGCTGCCGTGGATGACCGGGGCCAGGAACAGGCCGGCCGCGAGGAACGCCGTCGCGATCCACAGCACCGCACTCTGCACATGCCAGGTGCGGGTCAGCGCGTAAGGGAAATATTGCGAGACATCCAAGCCGTAAAAGCTCTGGCCCTCGATCGTATAATGGGCTGTGAAGGCGCCGATGAAGACCTGGAATATGAACAGCGCCAGCACCACGAACAGATATTTGCCGAGCGCCTTTTGCGATGGCGTCAGACCGGCGACTTGCAACGGGTCGTCCGCCGCCGCGACCAAGGGGGTATCATCGTGGCGGCGCAGGAACGCCCAACCCCAGATCAGCGCGCCCACTCCCGCGATCAGGATGACGACGCAGGCGAGCGACCACAGGATATTTTCCGGCGTCGGATAATTGCCGATCAGCGGCTCGGGCGGCCAGTTGTTGGTATAGGTCGCGACCGTGCCCGGCCGCTCGGTCGATGCGGCCCAGGCCGTCCAGAAGAAGAAATTGGTCAGCTTCGCCCGCTGCGCCGGATCGGGCAGCGTGCCTTCCTTCATCGCATAATTATCGCGGGTGGGCCGCAGCGTGGGATCGGAGCCGTAGAGCCGCTCATAATAGCTGGCGGTCTGGGCGAACGCTTGGGCGCGGCGGTTCGACACCGTCACCACGCCGCTCGCCCTATCATAGCTGTTGTGGCGATATTCCTGCTTGAGGCGATAGGTCAGCGCCGCCTTCTGTTCGCCGTCGAGCGCCTCGAAGGACTTCCCTTCGGTCTCCCGTGCCGCAAGATCGAGCCAGGCGACAAGTTCGCGGTGCAGCCAATCGGCGGACCAGTCCGGCGCCTGATAGGCGCCGTGCCCCCAGATCGAGCCAAGCTGCATGCCGCCGGTGCTCTGCCAGGCACTCTGGCCGTCGAGGATGTCCTCGCGCGTCATCAGCACTTGGCCCGTTGCGGTGACGATCTGTTCTGGGATGGGCGGAGCCTTCCGATAGATCTCCACCCCGGACACGCTCAATATGCCGAAAGTCACCGTCAGCACGGCGATCAGCGCCAACCACAGAACCTTATAGTTTCCCACGGCGCGATCTTTCTTTTCGATGGTCAAAGCCTGTTCGCCAATATGCCCAGAGCCCAAACTTGGCCTTCGCCGATGATGGGGCTCCAGTCGTTCGTCAGTACGGCTGGCAACCCTGGACAGATGGGGCGCGAAGATCGCGCGCCACGTCCGGCAGCGATGCTGGCTCGCGCCCGAGGCTTGCCCGGTAGCAGGGCGCCGCCGCCGTGTGCTGCGCTTCGAAAAGGAGCGTGGTCCAGAATCCGCCTCCGCCGACAGGCGCGAGCGCGATTGTCCCCCGTCACGAGATGCCTGCAGAGAAGGCCCAAATGATGACAAGTACGTAGCACAGTTCGTCCACTAAACCCATCCAGCGAGCAGCCGATCTTCGCCGCGATCGACTTCATCACTTCCCATTCCGAGCCGTACTCAGCCCGCTGCTCCGCGACCATAAGGACCGCGCGTTCCCGTACTTCGGGTGAAAATTTGTTCGTCGTCTTGCTCATAACGGCTCCTTGTCACAAGTGGGAGCCTCCTGAAAACCCGGGGCGCTTCGGGGACCGACTTGGTTTGGTCGATATCGGTCATCGCCAGCGCCGACATAGCCTGGTCCCCCTGTGGGAAGACTGAACACCGCGACCGCCGCCGAGGCCCGAGAGTGTCATCTCTTCTGTGGATGGCTCCCCTTTGCGAGTGCTCAACGAACTTATGGCAACGGTCAGTTGCAGTCTTCTGTTCGGCCTTTTGTGCAGCCTAGAATTCGACTGCTGGCCCTGATGAGGTCCGCGGACAAGATCCCAAACTAACTATCAGGCAGCGCTGTGCCAGTCCTCGCGTCTACCAGGCGAGTGCCGTCAGCCGTCACGACTTCGGCGACAGCTCGGCCAAGCCACATGCGATAGGTGACGGTCGACGGGCGCGGCAGTGGCGGCGGTGATCGCCGATGGCGATGCGAGCGCGAGGTGGCTGGGCAGGGCCGTGGTGGCGTTGCGCTCCACCAAGTGATCGCCATGCACGCGGTCGATGGGCAAGAAGCTCATCAACGCGCCGCTCGTGAACCAGAGGAGGAGCTGCGCACCGATGATAAGTGCAACCATTTGTGGGTGCGGCTCGCGAGGAGGTGCAGCCTTAGTTTCGCGCTTTTCAGAACCGCCCCTCCATAGTCGCTGCTGGCATCACTTCATGCCGGCATGTCTTTCATCATCTCGTCGTGATCGGCCGGCACACTCGCCACAAGCCCTTGTACTGCTCGCGCATCGTTCCCTGGAGCCTGGGCACGAACGCGAGCATACCCCGCGCGAAGAAGTTTAGGCGGCCATCTTTTCGCAGGCGTCGGCGCACTTGCGGCACGCGGCCACGCAATCCTCCATGCCGTCCAGGGATTCGCAGCTCGCGGCGCACGCTCGGCAGACCTCGGCGCACTCGCGACAGATATGCTGATGGTGCGACGACTTGCGCGCCATGAAGTCGATTGCGACTTCGCAAATCCTCGCACAGTCGAGCATGATCTTGATATGCTCAGGTGCGGCATGCTGGCCGCCCATTTCAAGGCAATGGTTCATTGCCATGTGCAGGCAGGTCACATGACACTCGTGGCAGGCGTCCATGCAGGCCTGCATGTCGGGGTTCATCTGATGCATCGATCCATCTCCGTCTGAGTCCCCCCACTAGAAGATACGCGCTTTGCGCGATAACCCCTTGCATAAAAATTCCAGCGGCGCTTGCCGGTTCCAGACCAAGCGATGTCGCCACCATAATTCCGCCGGCGAGCGCAAGCGGCGTCAACCGTCATCGTCGAGATCTGGCCCGCGCCCGCGCCCGCGCCCGGCTCTGCTGCCATGTCGGCCATCGGACCCGGAACCTGCTGAGCATGGGAGCGGCCATCTTTTCGGGCGTGACACTCTGCCCGTGGGGGGCCAGCGCGCGCATCGTGCCGATGACGTGCTTCAGCCACACACCCACGAGCCACAGGTCAACGCGATGTACCGTTGCGTACCGACAGCTTCGACAGTGCTTACGACACTCAAATGGGGAGCGACCTGAGGTGCGTCATCGAGGACAAGGCCGAGCCGCCAGATAGGCTCAGGACGCCAGACGCGTGAGTATAGGGCATTCGGGCCGCTCGTCCCCATGGCAGGCATTCGCAAGGTCGAGCAGTGCTTCGCGCATGGCATTGAGTGCATCCGCCTTCCGACCCAGGTCTCCCGCGCGCGATTCCGCCAGAGCCTTGACCTCCGCGCTCGCGCGCTCGCGGTCGGACCAGAGATCAAGCAGCACGCGGATTTCCCCAATGGGAAAGCCGAGATCGCGGGCGTTGGCGATGAAACGCAGGAGGTGCACGTCGGCTTGCGAATAGTCGCGATACCCGCTGTCACGTCGCGGCGGCGACGGGATAAGCCCGATCTTCTCATAATGGCGGATCATGCGCTGCGACACAGCGCTCGCATCGGAGGCCGCGCCGATGTTCACAGCGTCACCCGATTGAGACGCAGCGCGTTGGTGACGACGCTGACGGATGACAGGGCCATCGCCGCAGCGGCGATGACAGGCGACAGAAGGATGCCGAACACCGGATAGAGCAGCCCGGCGGCGATGGGGACGCCAGCGGCATTGTAGATGAAGGCGAAGAACAGGTTCTGGCGTATGTTGGCCATCGTTGCCTCGCTCAGGCGCCGCGCCCGCACGATGCCGTTGAGATCACCCTTGAGCAGTGTGATCCCGGCGCTTTCGATGGCGACATCGGTGCCCGAACCCATGGCGATGCCGACGTCCGCCGCCGCGAGAGCGGGCGCGTCGTTCACCCCATCGCCAGCCATGGCAACGACATGGCCTTCGCGCTGCAGCCGCAGGACGACAGCGCTCTTCTGATCGGGCAGCACCTCGGCTTCAACCGCATCGATGCCTAGTTTCCGGGCCACCGCCTCGGCGGTTGTCCGGTTGTCGCCCGTCAACATGACGACGCTCACGCCCTCTTTTCGCAAGGCGGCCAGCGCCTCCGCTGTGGTTGCCTTGATCGAGTCCGCAATGGCGAGAATTCCGGCGACCCGGCCATCAACGGCCGCGAAAATCGCCGTCGCTCCGTCCGCCCGCAGCTCATTGGCGCGTGCAGCCGCGGCTGACACATCGATGCCATTCTCTTTGAGATAAACGGCGCCGCCCAGAAAGATCCGCTTGCCGTCCACGGTCCCGACCGCGCCCTTTCCGGTAGGCGAGTCAAAGTCGGAAACCTCGGGAACGTCGATGTCACGATCCTTCGCGGCCGCGACGATCGCGAGCGCCAGCGGATGCTCCGACGCCCGCTCGACGCCCGCCGCCAGGCGAAGAAGATCGTGCTCCGAAAAGCCGTCCATCGCCACGATATTCGTGACCGATGGGCGCCCTTCTGTCAGCGTGCCGGTTTTGTCGACGACGATCGTGTCGACCTTTTCCATGCGCTCCAGCGCCTCGGCATTCTTGATCAGGACACCGAGGCCGGCCCCCCGTCCGATCCCGACCATGATCGACATCGGCGTCGCGAGACCCAGCGCGCAGGGACAAGCGATGATCAGCACCGCGACCGCGGCCACGAGGCCATGCGCCAGTCGCGGTTCTGGACCCCATATTCCCCAGATCGCAAAGGAGAGCAGTGCGACGGCAAGCACTGCCGGCACGAACCAGCCCGCAACCTTGTCGGCCATGCGCTGGATCGGCGCGCGCGAACGCTGCGCATCTGCCACCATCTGGACGATCCGCGCCAGCATCGTATCCCGGCCAACCTTGTCCGCGCGTATGACGAGCGATCCTGTTTGGTTTATCGTGCCCGCCACTACATGGGCATCGACCGTCTTCGTCACCGGCATCGACTCGCCAGTCACCATGGACTCGTCGATCGAAGAGCGGCCGTCCTCGACAATCGCATCCACAGGCACCTTTTCGCCGGGGCGGACGCGCAACCTGTCGCCGACCACGATCAGGTCAATCGCGACTTCCTCGTCGTGACCATCCGGCAGGATCCGGCGGGCAGTCTTGGGTGCCAGATTGAGCAGGGCCTTGATCGCGCCCGATGTCCGCTCTCGCGCGCGCAGCTCGAGAACCTGCCCAAGGAGCACGAGGACGGTGATGACCGCGGCGGCCTCGAAATAGATGGCGACCGTGCCATCCATCATGCGGAATGCCGCCGGGAATATTCCGGGGGCAAGCGTGGCCACCACGCTATAGGCCCAGGCGACACCGGTTCCCATCGCGATCAGCGTGAACATGTTCAGGTTTCGCGTCCGAATGGACGCCCAACCGCGCTCGAAAAACGGCCAACCGGCCCAAAGCACGACGGGGGTCGCCAAAGCGAGCTGAACCCACCCTGATATTCGCTCGGGGACGAGTTGATGAAGCGCGGGGAAAAGGTGTCCGCCCATTTCGAGTAGGAATATGGGCACCGTCAGCGCCAGGGCGATCCAGAAGCGCCGTGACATATCGACGAGTTCAGGGCTCGGGCCTGATTCCGCCGTTATGAGCTCGGGCTCGAGTGCCATGCCGCAGATCGGGCAAGGACCGGCACGATCTTTTCGGATCTCCGGGTGCATCGGACAAGTCCAAATCGTGCCAGGTTCTGCGGCCGTGGGCGTGTCGCCCCCGCTCGACAGATATCGTTCCGGCTCGGCGACGAACTTCGCCCGACATCCGGCACTGCAGAAGTGAAACTCCTGGTCGCCGTGTGAGGCATGGTGCGCGGTCGCGCCGGGATCGACCATCATGCCGCAGACAGGATCCTTCGCTGTCGTCGGACCTTGCGGCTCGCGGTGCTTTCCAGCGCAACAGTTATGCGCACCAGATGTGTTCGCGGAAATAGGATCGGTCATGGCTCGTCTCCTTGTCGACGCTAAACAATCTGGGGTCTGACATCGTGTCAGGGTCAAGGCCCCGGTTCAAATATTCTGTCCGCCAGACGCTGGAGCCTGATTATTCGAGCAAGAGATTGTGGATCGCGGTCGCTGCCTTGGCCGCCTGACCCGCCGCGACGGCAATCTGGTCCAACCCTTCGACGACGTCGCCGGCAGCGAACAGGCCGCTGATCGATGTTCGCTGGTGGTCGTCGACGATGATGCAACCCGACGCGCTCAACGAAGCACCGGCTACCCGCGCGAGCTCTGATCTTCCGGAACTTCCGAGCGCGACATAGAGCGTATCGAAGCTGAGCGATTGGCCATCGGACAGGCGCACGAGAACATCATCATCGTTTATCGATAATGTTTGTATGGCGGCACGTTCGACCGCAATTCCGCCGTCCGCAAGATCAGCTTGGTCGGCAAGAGAAAGCTGCACGGATTCTTCAGTGAGCAGGGTAACGGTTTCGCTGTAGCGCCGCACGAAGATCGCCTCGGCCGCTCCATGCTCCGAGCAGCCCAGGACTGCCACGCGCTTGCCGCGCACCTCGTACGCATCACAAATTGGGCAGTAGCGGATGAGGCCGCGCGAAACGCCTCTGTCATGTGCAGCTTGGGCGAGGTTGGGTCGGTGGTTTGCAACGCCCGGCGCAAGCAACACCGTCCGCGCCTCGAGGGTGCGGGAACTCATGCCCACGGCAAAGCCTGTCTTGGACTGCATGATACCGAGGGCCACGTCACTGACCAATTCCGCACCGTAGCCGACAGCGTGCTGACGCATACGCGACAACAACTCCTCACCAGATATCCCTTCCGGGAAGCCGATGAGATTATGCGTCGTGGGAATGCTGGCGGCACGTCCGGCCCCGGCGTCGATAACCAACGTGGCACGCAGAAATCGACCCAGGTAGGTGGCAGCTGTCAGGCCTGCGGGGCCTCCGCCAATGATAATGCAGTCGTACATGCGCACCTCGCCGACGGTGATCCTCATTTCTATTACGCGCGCTCGCCCATCTTCCCTCGCATGCCCTTCGATGTTTTGAAGAAATTGCTGGCCGGGGCGAGGGGTGCGCGCCGCCGGTGCGTAAGTCAGTAGTAGCCCGTCGAGAGACTCGATGGGCCATTCGGGAGCCCACGGGTCGCAGCGTGGAGCGGGGCGAGCGTCCAAGGGAAGACCTGATCGAACCAACGATCATCCGCTTGGCCGTTCGTCCCGCGATGGGCGGAACTGTTGGCTCCTTGGCACTTGCGAGCGCAAGTGCAGGGGGAGGTATAAATGGAGACCTACAGTCCTTTTTCTGTGTCGATGGGACGTGCGCTTTGGGTCATGGCCATGGTAGCGGGACCGCCTTTGATCATCATGGGTGTCGTGGGGCTGGTCATCTCGATTATTCAAGCCGCGACGTCGATCAACGAGCAAACGGTCAGCTTCGTGCCTAAATTGCTCGCGCTGCTGCTATTCCTGGTCCTCTTTGGTGCCGCGATGGGAGCATTGCTTGTCGATTATACGCGCGACCTCCTCATCCACATTCCAGACGACATCCAGTGAACAGCGAGGCAATCGACTTCCGCATGGCGTGGCAGGGATCAGGAATCTGGCCTGCCGTCGACCACAATGCTAGCCTCTCGAGCTCATCGAGTAATCGACAAAGGGGGACGGTTTGGCGGATTTTGAATTGCTGGCACGGCAACTCATTCAGCGATGGAAGGAAGATCCGAACGCGACCTATCAGAGCTGGTTTTTGTGGGACGAGCGGATCAAGAATTTCCGCTCCATCCGCCGCGGTCTGGCCCAGGTGGTCGCCGAGATCGAGACGGGACGATTTGGCGTCGCTTATCGCGGCTCGTCGCTGGAAACCGTGGTTCATTCGGTCGCGGAACAACGGCAGATCTTCAAGGGGGCAGATCATGCCTTTTTGTGGAAGCCAAAGCTGCGGATACCGGACATTTATGAGAACGCGGCGCATCAGCGCGCCTTTGGCCGGTTGCTGGATCACTGCGCGTGCTGCGATACGGCGGAAGAAATTATTTCCGGCATCCATACGATCGACCGGCTGAACATTAAGGGGCTCGGGCCAGCGGTCGCCAATCTCCTGTATTTTCTGCATCCGACGCTGGTGCCGCCGTTCAACACGGCGATCGTTAACGGGTACAACAAGCTCACGGGCGGAAAGGTCAAGCTGGGGAGTTGGCCGCATTTCCTGGCAATGCGGTCGGAGGTTCTCGATCTCAATGAACAATTCCGGGATCTGCTGTCCAACGATCTTGGCGCCATTGGCGGTCTATTGTTCGACATCGGCTCAGGCCGATATCCGGCCCCGCCCCGCGGTGAGGAGGATCAAAGCGCTAGCGGCTGGACAGCTCGTCTCGAGCAAGCCCGGGCAGAAGCGCAGAACCTCAATAAGGCTGTTCAGAAGCAGGGCGAAAGCGATCGCACCCATTCGGAAATTCAAGCCTGGCTCCGCGATATCGGTCGGGCGCTTGGCTATGATGTCTGGATAGCGGCCAATGATCGCGGCCGTCTTCATAACGGGATACGCCTTGGGGAGGGGTGCCTTGAAAGCTTGCCAGCTTCCATTTCCACCTCGACCGGCGGCGACGCCATCCGCCTGATCGATGTGTTGTGGCTCGAACAGGGCGGTGATCGTGTTGCGGCGGCTTTCGAGGTGGAGCACTCGACTTCGATCTATTCCGGCATAGTGCGCATGCTCGACCTGGCCCTGAGCGGGAGCGCACTACACGCAACCGCTGGGCTGTTCCTCGTCGCCCCGGACGCCCGAGAAGCCGACGTGCGGGCGCAACTGGCGCGCCCCGCCTTCAGCCGTGTCGCCGATCTCGAGATCGCCTATCTTCCCTATGGCGAGCTGGAGCGGCACAAGGAGGCAATTTCGCGGTTCGGATCAGGGCTGAAGGCGATCAAGGCCATAGCCCGCACACTGCCCTAAAAATCTCTCACTCACATTCCCGATGCTGGTGGCGCAAGCAGCCCAAGCCACGCGACCAGCGCGAGGATCGCGATTGCGCAACTGCTTTCGATCAGGAGGCTCCGGCGTAATGCTCCGACTGCGGCTGCGCCCTCTCCGCGCTCCAACGCAGCCGCGAGCGCCGGCGTCAGAAAAAAGCGGTTCGCCGCGGCCAGGAGGAGCATCGCACCGAAAAGCAGCAACTTGCCTAGAAGCAGGATGCCATAGAGGGTGGTGAAAAGTGCGCCGAGTTTCGATGGCCCAATCAATATCCAACTATTTACGAGGCCCGAGACAATCAGCAGGCCGACGACAATCGAGCCAACTCTTGCAAATCCGTCCAATGCCCGGTGGGAAAGATGGATATGCTCGGCCGCCATGCGCGTAGCGGACCGGAAGATCAGGAGACAGAGGCCACATAGCGCCCCTATCCAGGTCCCGGCCGCCAGCAGATGGGTGATGTCTGCGGCCAGGTGGAGCCAGCCAAGTGCGCCTTCATCGGCGGCTCCATGGCCGGTCCACGCCAGCGTAGAAAGTGCCACGGCGGCCGTGATCGAGAGCGAAGCCAATGCGAAGGTCGGCCGCTGCCATCCCACGATCGAGAAATACAACACTAACAGGAGAGCGGCGATACGCAGCTGCCAAACGGTGCCGATCGTCGTGCCCGAGATTACCAGGCTGACCGTCGCGCGGTCGACCTCGCCGATGGCGACTCCGCCCATCGATGCGGCCAATACCATGACGCCCAGGATCGACAATCCGATGCCGACCAGAGCGATGGTGGCGAGAACGGGACGGAAGCGCAGGACCGAGCCGGATTGCCGCTCGGCCCCGCGCAGCGTGTAGAGCCCGAACATCGGCAGCCCAAACAGGAGCATGAGATCAAGATATAGCCCCAGCCTGACGGCGGTCGCTACCGTGTCTGGCACCCCTTACTTGACCTTGAACGTGTAGCTGCCCTGGACGCGATGCGTGTCGGTGGACACGATGTGATAGTCGACCTTGTACGTCCCGGCAGACAGCGGCTTGGCGAAGGTCGCAACAAGCGTCTTGCCATCGGGGGCGAGGGCAACCTTGACGCCATTCATCTTCATCGGCCCCATCTTCATGCCGGGCATTTCGGTCATGGTCAGGTCGATGCCGGAAAATTGAGCAACGAGCGCCTCGGAAAAAACGAGCTGAACTTTTGTAGGGGCGGTGACCACCGCGTCGGCGGCGGGCATCGCAGTCGCCAGCCTGGGGTGTGCCTGAGCGGCCGTGGCTACGATTGCAGAGGCGGCCAGCGCAACCGCAAAAACTGTCTTACGAAACATCGATTTCTCCATGCGCGGCGGTACTGCCGACAATTCGAATTACGCACGGCCGCCCGTGACCCCTCAACGATGCCGCCACAATTCTTAGGCGAGCGCCGCACCCGACCTTCTGAGTTCGGTGAACGAGGATGATTTTCATAGGCCATGAGGGGTCGAGGCGCCCCGCGCGTATGATCAAGTGGACGGCTTGGACACACCGGTCGCCCGAGATTTTGTGGGGAGGATGCAATGGCAGATCCGCGGATGACAGGCATAAGGCGGCATTTGCCGAGCGGCCCCTTTCTTGCGATCGCGGCACTCGCCGTCGCTGCGGTCGGCGGTGTGGTGGTGTATGTCGGTGCATATGACATCGGCGCCGACTCGCCGCATAGCCGGCCTATCTACTGGATGATCGAGCAATTCCGGGATCGTTCTGTCGCTGTGCGCGCACGTAATGTCGTCGTCCCTGGCAATCTGATGGATGTAAAGCGCCTAGAGAGCGGCGCGGGGCTCTACACGGAGATGTGCAGTGGCTGTCATCTAGGGCCGGGCCTCGAGAAGACAGAGATCAGCCAGGGCCTGTATCCACGAGCCCCAGAGCTATTCCGGGAGCCACAAAGGTCGGCCAAGGAGCAGTTCTGGATGATCAAACATGGCGTCAAGCTCACGGCCATGCCGGCGTGGGGGAAAACGCACAGCGACGATTTGATTTGGGATATGGTGGCTTTTGTTCGTCAGCTACCGAAGATGTCGGCTGCGCAATATCAGGCCGCTGTCGCCAGCGCGCCGGAAGATCATGATGCGATGATGAAAGACATGCCAGGTATGGCGAAGACGGCGCCTTGAATGGGTACTTGCGTCGGTCAGCGCGAGATATCGCGTCGCGTGCTGCCGGGTGACCAGGCATTGGGTAGCGTCGTCAGGCGCCAACGGGTGAGATCGAATGATGGGAATAGACGATGAACATTGACCTTGACGGGCTTTTGAGCCGCTTGCGCACCGACGCCGTTCACCCAGGGCTT
Organism: Sphingomonas sp. 3P27F8; assembly: GCF_005502745.1. Lineage (GTDB taxonomy): Bacteria > Pseudomonadota > Alphaproteobacteria > Sphingomonadales > Sphingomonadaceae > Sphingomonas. The sequence goes on along the minus strand of NZ_SCNL01000024.1, from coordinate 17,549 downwards.
TCCGGTCTGGAGGAGGCTGTGTTCAGGCGCATTGCGGCGCGTCCGCAAGTTTCCACCGCGCAGCAGCTGACCCTTGGCATGGTGGCGGCGTTCGGCGCTGTATTGCTCGGCGTCGCCAGCAATGGTCTTGCAACGCCGGCCGAAGCGTCCGTGACATTATCTCCATTTGGGCCGTCCAATCCGCTTGCGCCATCGACGCTGTTGGTGGGATCGCGATGAAGGCCAAGCTGCTTTTGCTGGTCGCAGTGGTGGCCTTTATCGCGGCGGTCGCTGGCGTCTTTCTGGGCCGGTATTTCTTTCCGCAACCGGTGGCTGCGGGTGTCGAACTGCATGAGGTGTTGCACGGAAAACTTGATCTGGACGCTCGTCAAAAGAGCCAGATCGATCTTCTTGAACAGCGTTTTGCTGTCCGCCGGCGGGCACTCGAACTTGAATTGCGGGCCGACAACGCACGGCTTGCAGATGCCATTGAAGCCGAGCACGGCAACGGTCCGCGGGTAACAGCCGCTGTCGATCAATCACACCAGGCAATGGGCGAACTTCAGAAAGAGACGCTTGGCCACATCTTCGCCATGCGCCAGATCCTGCGCCCGGATCAGGCCAGGACGTTCGATCAGGCGGTGGTTCATGCGCTCACCGACGACGTACGGTGAGTCTGGATCTCAAGGCGTGTTCGGACGGTGAACTCGCGGCGTTGACCTTGGGTGGTCGCCAGGCGGCGTTCGCCGAGATTATGCATCGCCATCAGACACCGATTTTCCGTCTGGTTCGCGGTCTCGTGGTCAACGCGGACGAGGCGCTTGATCTGACGCAGGATTGCTTTGTCTCCGCCTTCGGCCATTTGCAGAAATATGATGGCGATCGCCCGCTGCGCGCCTGGCTGTCGCGCATCGCGATCAACAAATGCCGAGATTGGCGTCGCCGGCAGAAAGTGCGGCGATTGTTCACTTTCGGAGCGGGTCCAACAGAGCAGGAGCGCGAAGCGGTCCCGGACGATAGCCCCTCTGCCCATGAAACGGTCTCGGGAAGGATGGAGCTCGCACGCCTCAATGCGGCGATCGCACAGCTTTCGGCTCCGTTGCGCGAGGTACTCTTGCTGAGGACGGTAGAGGGAATGACCCAGGCGGAAACTGCGGCCGCGCTTGCGATCAGTGGCAAGGCTGTCGAGACGCGCCTGTACAGGGCTCGAAGCCGGCTCGCGGAAATATTGGCGGATTGATGAGGGGTCCGCCCAGGTCGTGCGTAAGCCTCAGAGAGTATGGTGCATAAGGCGTTCGCTGAGCCTTGCGCCTGATTTTGAACAAGGGAGACGACATGAGCCCGGTATTGACCCGCCGCGATTTAATCCGGGGAGCCTCGCTTGCTGGCGGTGGCTTGGCATTGTCCGCGTGGATGCCGGCATGGGCGCAGCCCGTATCAACCGGCATCGCGACGCCGCTCCCGACGGTTTCCGGCAATGACATCGAGCTTAAAATTGCTCAGCAGATGATGACGATCGACGGTCGGAAAATGCGGGCCATTGGCGTCAACGGCACAGTTCCGGCGCCGTTGATCCGGCTGCGCGAGGGACAGACTGTTCGCCTGCATGTGACCAACGATCTCGATGAGGATAGCTCGATACACTGGCATGGCGTGCTGGTGCCGCCGCAATTCGATGGCGTGCCGGGTATATCCTTCCCGGGCATTCGGCCCAAAACCACTTTTGTCTATGAATTTCCGATCATCCAGAACGGCACCTATTGGTATCATAGCCATTCGGGCCTTCAGGAGCAGCTGGGGCATTATGGTCCGATCGTGATCGACCCTGCCGGTGTTGACCCGGTGAAATATGACCGCGAGCATGTCATCGTGCTGGCCGATCACAGCGCCATTTCGCCAGAAGCGATCTTTCGGGCGATGAAAGTGGACCCCGGGCATTTCAACTTCCAGCGCCAGACGCTTGCCGGTCTGCTGTCCAAGCGCGACCAGGCTCTGAAGGATCGCCTCGATTGGGGCAAGATGCGGATGGATCCAACCGATATTTCCGACGCGACGGGTTCGGCTTATACCTACATCGTCAATGGCTACGGGCCTCGAGACAATTGGACCGCTCTGTTCACGCCGGGCGAACGCGTCCGGCTGCGCTTCATCAACGCCTCGGCGATGACGACCTTCAATGTGCGGATACCGGGCCTCCCGCTGACGGTGGTGCAGGCTGACGGCCAGAATGTGCGGCCCGTGATGGTCGAAGAATTCCAGATCGGAGTGGCTGAAACCTACGACGTGATCGTTACTCCGCCCGATGATCGCGCCTACACGCTGGTCGGTGAGGCCATCGACCGTTCAGGCATGGCGCGGGCCACGCTCGCGCCGCGTGCTGGGATGACGGCCGAAGTGCCGCCGCTGCGTGAACGGCCGCTCGCCACGATGAAAGACATGGGCATGGACATGTCATCGATGCCGGGCATGGAAGGCATGGACATGTCCGGAGGCGGCATGTCGCCGATGCGGGGCGTCGACCCGACTGCGGAGAAAAATGCCTCGGCGAAGCTGACGGTGGCTGGTGCCGGGGCCATGGCCATGGGCGCGGCTCCTGGCGGGACCGCCATGGCGGGCATGGATCATTCCAATATGGCGGGCATGGCGGCAGGCGGGGGTGCGATGGCCGGCATGGATCACAGCGCCATGGCGGGGCAGCCGGGCATGGATATGGGCTCCATGGAAATGGGGCCGATGAACATGCGTGACTTTTCAAAAGCGCCGCAGGTCAAAAAGTCACCGGGCGTGCAGACGATCTCGCCTATGCCGATGGACCGCACCGGAGAGCCCGGTCAGGGTCTCGAGAATGTCGGCCACAAGGTTCTCGTTTACAAGGATCTCATGGCGCTGGAGCGCAATCCTGACGTGCGTGCTCCGGACCGCAGTCTCGATATCCATCTCACCGGCAACATGGAGCGGTTCATGTGGTCGTTCGACGGCGAGAAGATGTCGGATGTGCATGACCCGATCCCCTTCATCGAGGGTGAGAGGGTTCGGATCAATCTGATCAACGACAGCATGATGGGTCATCCGATCCATATCCACGGCCACTTTTTTGAACTGGTCACGGGTCATGGCGATCATGCGCCGCGCAAGCACACGGTCATCGTGCAGCCGGGCGGGAAGGTCACATGGGATTTTACCGCTGATGCGGTCGGCGACTGGGCGTTCCACTGCCATCTTCTCTACCACATGCACGCCGGGATGATGCGCGTCGTCAGTGTGCGGCCGAAGGGAGACGCAGCATGAAGCGCGTTTTGACGACACTGCTCGGCGGGTCGGCGATGTTGCTCGCCATTCCGGTAACCGCGCAAGCCCAGTCGATGCAGGGCATGGATCATTCCAGCATGCCCGGTATGGCGATGCCCGCGAAAAAACCGGCTTCCCCCAAGCCTGCCAAAAAGCCTGCGGCAAAGAAGCCGGCTCCTAAAAGGGCCGCGCCGGTCAGAGTGGCCCCGGCAAAGCCCGCGGCTCGCCAGGATATGGAAGGCATGGATCATTCGACCATGCCTGGAATGGCGATGCCTCAGCCGGGACCAGCAGCCGCGGCAACGGCGCCGACTATGGACCATGGCGCGATGCCGGGCATGGATATGGGCAACAGCGGTTCTACACCGATGGCTGGCAGCATGCCCGGCATGAATATGTCCGGGGATCATGGTGGCCACGATATGGCTGCCATGCCGGGCATGGAAATGACCGGAACCGCACTCCCGGCCGGAAATGCCCCTGCGCCAAAGCCTCCCATGGACCACTACGCCGATCGGCAGTTCCCGCCCGCTGCGATGACACAGTCGCGAATGGCTATGATGCACGAGCAGGGGGGGCAAGCCTTCTATCAAATCATGTTCAATATCGCGGAGTATCAGGTTCGCAATGGGCGTGACGGCTACCGCTGGGATGGAGAGGCTTGGTATGGCGGGGACGTCAATCGGTTGACGCTGAAGAGCGAGGGCGAGGGTGTCCTTGGCGGTCCTGGCGGATCGTTCATGGAGACCGCCGAGGTCCAGGCGCTCTACAGCCGGGCGATCGATCCGTATTGGAACCTCCAAGCTGGCGTTCGATACGATTTCAAGCCCAATCCGTCCCGAACATACGCTACTGTCGGGGTGGAGGGCCTCGCACCCTATTGGTTTGAAACCGAAGCGGCTCTATTCCTTTCCAACAAGGGTGAAGTTCTCGGTCGTGTTGAGGGTTATTATGACCAGCGCATCACGCAGCGAATCATTCTGCAGCCCCGAATTGAACTGAATCTCTCCGCGCAGGACGTGCCTGAGACACGGATTGGGTCTGGAATCTCCAACGCCGAGTTCGGATTGCGCCTGCGCTATGAGATCCGACGGCAGTTTGCGCCTTACATTGGCGTATCCTACGATCGAAAACTGGGCAAAACTGCCGACTATGCAAGGGCTGATGGTGAACGCATTAAGGCGACCAGCTTCGTCATTGGTGTGAGGACCTGGTTTTGAGCGTTGTCAGTGGAGTCAACGAAGGGGACGTAACATGATGAAAACGTGGATGCGAGCCTCGCGGTGCAGACGATAGTCGGCAGCACGGCCATGTATCTTGTCATGTTCTTCGTGGACGACAGGCTCGGCAGCTCTACAACAATCTGAACATGTTCTGCATGTCCCAGAGATGGTTGCGCTGAGAAAGGTCGCCAGGCGCCGTATGTTGGCCCAGAGGGATAAAGCTGCGCTGTGCAATGAGTTTATTCGGTCCCAGAGACAGGAAATTGACCAGGTGAAGGCGCTTCTTGCCCGCAATATAGTGTCGCAAGAGTGGTGCTATCGGCTCGACCGGCAACGCGCCTGCATGAAATCGAAGGAGCTACCATGATCAGCATCCGTACCCTCGCCGCCGCTTTGGCACTTGCCGTTCCGGTCGCAGCGATGGCGGCGAACCCGATTGTGGTTCACCGCGATCCTGGCTGCGGTTGCTGTGAGAAATGGGCGGCGCAGGTACGCGCGCAGTTCGGCCGGCAGGTGCAGATCATCGACGATGCCGGCCGCGCCGGCTTGAGCAGGCGTGCCGGCGTGCCCTCAGACCTGGCTTCTTGTCATACCGCCACCATCGACGGGATGACCTTTGAGGGCCATGTTCCGATCTCCGACATGAAGCGCGTGCTGGCCCAGCATCCCAAAGGCGTCACCGGGCTCGCCGTTGCGGGGATGCCGATGGGATCGCCGGGCATGGAGATGGCAGGCATGAAGGGCCAGCCTTACGATGTCATCGCCTTTGGCCCCGAAGGGCGTCGCGTCTTTGCGCACCACAGTTGATCGCAGGCATCGACGCTTCGCTGATTCCGAAGCCATCGCCGGGTGGGTGTTGGTCTCGTCTTGCCGCCCGGTGTCAGAACGGCTTGCGCCCGGTATAGAGCGAGATCGAGCCGGTCGGCGTCTGGACGACGCGAACTTCGGCGACATTTTCGAAGCCGGCGTCGGCGATGAGCTCCGGCAGGATGCCCTTTGCGTTGAGCCCGGTGCGCTCCCAGCCGTCGAGCGCCTGCACCTGACGAAACAGCGTTCGCATCAACAAGGTACGCTGAAGTCCGTAATCGGCAATCGCCACGAGGCCACCTGGGCAAAGCGTTCGTGCCATGGCCCGAAGGATGGCCGATTTCACCGGCAGGTCGCATTGATGCAGCACGAGGCTCGACACGATCTTGTTGGCGATCGTGCCGACCAGGACGTCGACCTGGTCGCCGAAACCTCGAACCCACTCGCTTTCTACGCCGGCCGTTTGTGCCTTTTGCCGCGCCAGCGCGAGAGCGGCAGGATCCGGATCGACCCCGATCACGCGTGCCGTGGGGACAGCCTGTTTGATCGCGATCAGCTGCGAGCCCGTGCCGGCGCCCACATCGACGATGACATCGCCCGCCTCGGGTGCAATCGACTCGAGCAATGCGCTGCGCCACCGACGCTCGCGGGTCATGACCGCAATCACCCGGTCATAGTCGCCCGTCAGGCCAGACAGCCCGAGTGCGGGGACGAAGGTTGGACTGTCATTCACCGTTATGCCTCCATGTGCTTCATGGCGATCGCAGCACCCCGAGTCTTGAACCTTTCGCTTGCATCTTCAGTTTCGCGACGGGAGTAAGCTCCGATGCCAAGCTATGGCGATTTGTGGACCGGCCATGTCCGCCTGGGCGACGGATGGGCGTGGTTCGAGGGTCGTTGCGGCGACACCCGACCCCATCGCCATCTCGCCGCGCAGATGATCGTCGGACTGTCCGAGCCGATCCATGTCGAGACGATCGCAGGTTCGTTGACTGGACCTGCCGTGCTGGTGCGCGCAGGCGCGCTTCACGCGGTTCGTCCCACCGCGACGCATGCGAGGGTGATCTATGCGCGATCCTTCAGCCCGCTGGGTATTGCCTGGTCCAGGCTTGGGGACGGTAAGGACGCGGCGTCGCCACCGGCAGCGCTATCCGAGCAGTTGCGCAGCTCCGATGACCTCGCTGGAACGCTTTACGAGCTTGCAGCGGCCTGCCCGACACCGCCGATCGACGCGCGCCTTTGCGAGGCATTGCGGCGCCTGAAGGACGCACGAGTGGACATAGCCGATCTAGGTGAAATCGCGCGCGCTGTCGGACTCTCTGAACCGCGATTGCGTGCGCTTGCCGCGGAGCAGTTGGGCGCACCGCTCTCACACTGGCGGCTATGGTTCATGCTCGAGCAGGGCCTGCGATCACTTGGCGCGGGCGCGCCCCTTGTGGCAGCCGCAGCGGATGCGGGGTTCAGCGACCAGGCGCATCTCTCTCGTACGATGCGGCGGTTCATGGGCGTCACACCAAGGACCGCGGCATTGGCGATGGCCTCCCGCTGACGGCAGCATCGACCAGGGTCGAGCGACCGAGCCTTGGGTGGAATACGTATAGTGGCTGTCTTCGATCCGGCCCAAATTTGGGGGGAAAGGAAGCCGTCATGACCGATGCAAGCAAGCTCAGTGTGATACGATGTGCCGCGAGCAGCGCTGCCGCTCTTTCCACTGTCTTCGTGCTTTGCTGGCTCGCGGCGACTTTGTTCGGTCCGATCGGGTCACACATGTTCGTGACGATGTTCACGACAGCTCCGCCGGGATCGTTCGTCGCGCTTGGGGCGGGGTTGTGCTGGTCGATCGTCTTCGGCGCAGCCGTGGGAGGTTTCTTCGCCGCATTCCACAATTGGATCGGTCATTGGCAGCGTCCCTAGGACGGCGCAGCGCAAGTGAGCAATCAGCAATTTTTAACGAGTTCTATATTCAAGGAAACGTGATCATGGAACGGCAACGACCGGCACATACTGGGAAAAAGAATTTCCTGACGTCGCGCGCGGGCATCGTGATGATAGGCTTTCTTGCGCTCGGTTTCGTGCTGCTGTTCACGGAGCATCGCGCGCATGTACTTGGCGCGCTGCCCTTTCTGCTGCTGCTGTCGTGTCCCCTGATGCACCTCTTCATGCATCACGGACATGGGCATGGTCACGATGGAACACCGCAGCCGGGGGCCGGTCGTTCGCCCCGGGAGGGTCAGGGCCAGTGACGGGCCATGCGCAAGCCTATGGTCTGTGGGGCCTCGTCGTCGTCAATGCAGCGGTCTTCATCCTGTTCGCCTACAGTTTCTTCAAGCCGCGAACCACTCGGGACTGGCGATCGTTCAGCGCGTTCAGCGCCTTCCTGGTTGCGCTGTTCGTGGAAATGTACGGCTTCCCATTGACTCTCTATGTCCTGTCCGGGTGGCTGCAGAGCCATTATCCCAATATCGACTGGTTCTCGCATGATGCCGGGCATCTGCTCGAGATGCTCTTCGGCTGGCGGGCGAACCCGCATGCCGGGCCATTCCATATCATGAGCTTTATCCTGATCGGCGGCGGGTTCATCTTGATCTCGACGGGTTGGAAGGCGCTGTACGACGCGCAGAAGGTCCACGAGCTCGCGACCCAGGGGATCTATTCCTATGTGCGGCACCCGCAATATATCGGGTTCATTCTGGTGATGTTCGGGTTCCTGCTGCAGTGGCCGACGATCCTGACGCTTGCGATGTTTCCGGTCCTCGTCGTCATGTATTTGCGGTTGGCGCGGACCGAGGAGCGTGAGGCTCTCGCCGAATTTGATGATGCCTATCGGCGCTACGCAAAGACCGTTCCACCGTTCGTGCCCCACCTCGCGCGCCTGCTCGGGGCGAAGCGTGACGCAGGAGCGGATCAGCGATGAATTCCCTGCCAGCCGGACCGGCGCAAATCCCAGGGGAACCGCTCAGCCGTCCGCCCGGCATCGGGGCGTGGCGTATAGGCCGGCGCGGCTGCACGTACGTGCCGGTCGCCTCGCCGAAATGACTGAAGCTTGAAACCGCGACACCGAGAAGGAGCACTGGCCATGGCAGATCCGCTGAAACCGACCACATCGCCGCTTACCGCTGGCAGGAATCCGGCAATCCCCGCGGTCGCCTTTGATGTGGGACTGCGAACATATATGCTCGCAGTCTACAACTACATGGCCAGCGGTCTGTTGTTGACCGGGATCGTCGCGATGTTGGTTGCGAACAGCGCCGCCATACGCGCCGTGTTTTTCGCCGCGAGCGGCACTCCGACGCTGCTCGGATGGATAGCGGTCTTCGCACCGCTCGCCCTGGTCTTTACGCTAAGCTTCGGTATCAATCGGCTGTCCGAGAGCACCGTCAAGGCACTGTTCTGGACCTATGCGATCCTGATGGGCGTATCGCTGTCGACCATCCTCCTCGCCTATACCGGCGTGAGTGTCGCGCGCACATTCTTCGTTACGGCCGCAGCCTTCGGAGGTTTGAGCCTGTGGGGCTATACAACCAAGAGGAACCTGTCGGCGTTCGGGACCTTCCTGATCATGGGCGTCGTCGGCCTGCTCATCGCCATGGTCGTCAACATGTTCCTGCGGTCGTCCACTTTGGATCTCATCGTCAGCGCGATCGGCGTGCTTCTGTTTGCGGGCCTGACTGCCTTCGACACGCAAAAGATCAAGAGCGTCTACTTCGATGTGGCCGGTACCGAGTTTCGCGGTAAGGCGGTCGTGATGGGAGCGCTGACGCTCTATCTCGACTTCCTCAACCTGTTCCTGTTCCTGCTGCGCTTCATGGGTGATCGGCGGCAATAGGTCAGCCGGGATGACCGGCCGACACGCGCAGGCCTTGGCGGCGGGCGCATCTATGGCTGCCGACACGTCGGCGGCGGCTTGCCTCGATTTCGGAGACCTGCCTTGAAGACGTCCACCTTCGATCTGCGTGGATCATTCGAATCGCTCGACCATCTCGGCGTCGAAAAGCAGTTGCTGCGGGTTCCCGGCGTGACGCAGGTCTCCGCGAACGCCGCCTCCGACAGCGTCACCGTCAGCTTTGATGAAGCGCGCACCAGCGAAACCGCGATAGAGGAGCAGATCGCGGCATGCGGTTTCCATTGCGGCGGCCGGCTCGTCCCGCGGCACGTGTGCGTGATCGGAAGCACAACCCAGTCCTCTGTCTTGCCCGACGCGACGCATCCTCCCGATCATCGTTCCGATGGTGTCGCCGCAAGATCGGTTGCTCCCGATCGCAAGCCGGTGACGGCCGAACACGACGCCATGGCGCACGAGATGGGCCATGGCGACGGCAAGGACATGGCGGCTATGGCGCGCGACATGCGCAACAGGTTTATCGTCAGCCTCGTTTTTGGCCTGCCGATCTTTGCGCTGTCGCCAATGGGTCTGGACCATCCCCTTCTGAAACCGATGTTCGGACTCAGTCTCGACCTGACCCTGTTCCTGCTTGCCAGCGCCGCGATCCTCTATCCGGTCTGGCCCTTCGTGGTCGCCGCGATCCGCGCGCTTCGGAACGGTGTGCTGAATATGGCGGTGCTCGTCCTGTTGAGCGTCGGCACCGGTTATCTGTTCAGCGTGGCGTCGACATTCCTGTTCAAGGGCCAGCAATTTTACGAGGCTTCCGCGGTCCTGCTCATCTTCATTCTGCTCGGCCATTGGCTGGAGATGCGCGCTCGCGCCGGCGCGTCCCAGGCAATCCGCGCGCTCATGGATCTGGCGCCGCCCATGGCGACCGTGCAGCGCGACGGAAAGGACGTCGAAGTGCCGACCGCCGAGGTGCTGGCCGGCGATGTTGTGCTGATCCGGCCGGGCAACAAGATTCCCGTCGACGGCGAAATCCTCGAAGGCAAATCTGAGGTCGATGAGTCGATGCTCACGGGCGAATCGATGCCGGTGTCGAAGGCGGCCGGCGACACCGTGATCGGCGCGACGATCAACCGCAGCGGTAGCTTCCGCTATCGCGCGACCAAGGTTGGCGCCGACACCGCGCTCGCCCAGATCGTCAAGCTCGTCCAGGAAGCGCAGAACTCGAAGGCGCCGGCACAGCTGCTCGCCGACCGGGCATCGCAGTGGCTGGTGCTCGCGGCAATTCTGATCGGTCTCGCGACGTTCGCCATCTGGTACTGGATTCTGGGTGGGACATTGCTGTTTGCGCTGACCATGACGATAACCGTTTTCGTGATCGCCTGCCCGGACGCCCTTGGCCTTGCCACGCCAATGGCGATAATGGTCGGTACCGGCCTTGGCGCGATGAACGGCATCCTGTTCAAGAATGCCAGCGCGCTCGAGGATGCGACCAAGCTTGACGTCATCGTGTTCGACAAGACGGGGACCCTCACCATGGGCCGGCCCAATGTTGTCGAAGTAGTGACAGCGGAAGGCATCACCCGGGACGAGGTGCTTCGCATCGCCGGTGCGATCGAGCGCAACTCCGACCACCCGCTTGCGCTGGCGGTCCTCGAAGGTGCATCCGGTATCACCCTTCCCGAGACGCGCGATTTTGCCAATATAGAGGGGAAGGGCGCCAGCGCCCAGGTCGAGGGCGCAACCGTGGTGCTTGGCAACCGGCGTCTCATGGATGAAGGAAAAGTAGCGCTGGGAGCCCTCGAGGAACCTGGCGAGCGCCTGAAAGGGGCGGGGCGCACCGTTGTCCATGTTGCGCGCGGCGGCGAGATTCTCGGGTTGATCGCCATAGCGGATGCGGCGCGGCCAACCGCGAAGGCGACCGTCGCGGCGCTTCGGGAGCGCGGCGTCAAGGTCGCGATGATTACCGGCGACAACGCCGGCACGGCCAAGCGAATCGCCGATGAGCTTGGCATCGACATCGTCCTTGCCGATGTGCTTCCCGGTCAAAAGGCGGAGAAGGTCAAGGAGCTGCAGGCCCAGGGCCAGCGTGTCGGCATGGTCGGTGACGGGGTCAACGATGCCCCCGCGCTTACCCAGGCCGACGTAGGATTTGCGATCGGGGCGGGCACCGACGTCGCGATGGAAAGCGCCGATGTCGTCCTGATGAAGAGCGACCCCTATGATATTGTCGGTGCCATAGCGCTCTCACGCGCCACGCTTCGCAAGATGCACCAGAATCTGTGGTGGGCAGTCGGCTACAATGTGATCGCCTTTCCACTCGCGGCGGGTGTGCTCTATCCGGTGCTGCTGAGCCCCGAGGTCGCTGCGCTGGCTATGTCGGGCAGCTCCGCACTCGTCGCGGTCAACGCGCTGCTGCTGAAGCGGACCCGGCTGGCGGGTATCAGTCGGGGCGGCATGAGTCGGGCCTCAGCGGTGGAGCACAATGCCGTTGGTGCCGCTGTTTGAGACCGGCCCACGAGTGCGACCCCGGCCCTCGCGGCCCGCTATCTTGGTGTGCATGATTGCCGACAGGAGAAAGAACCGGTGGTGAAGGCGAAGAACGAACCCCGTTACGCCGAGCAGTTGCGCGCGCTCCAGATCGGGCTCACCGCCCTGCAGCGGGGAATCATCGAGGATGGCCGCAAGGTGCTGGTCATCGTCGAAGGGCGCGACGCAGCCGGCAAAGACGGCACGATAAAGCGTGTCGTCGAGCATCTGAGCCCGCGCGAAACCCGGGTGGTGGCACTCGGCCCCCCATCGGATCACGATCGCGGGTCGTGGTATTTCCAGCGCTGGGTCCCTCATCTGCCGGCTACCGGCGAGATCGTCCTGTTCAATCGTAGCTGGTACAATCGCGCCGGCGTGGAGCGCGTGATGGGCTTTTGCACCGACAAGGAATATGAGGAGTTTCTGACGACCGTCCCAATGTTCGAGCAGTTGCTCGAACATTGCGGGGTCACGCTGGTAAAATATTATCTCGATATCTCGAGGGCGGAACAGAAGAAACGCCTGACCGCCCGACGCGAGGATCCGCTCAAACAGTGGAAGATCAGCCCGATCGACGACCAGGCGAACAAGCGCTGGAAGGCCTACAGCAAGGCGCGCGATGCAATGCTCGCCCGCACGCACAGCATCGCGGCACCCTGGACGGTGGTTCGCGGGGACGACAAGCACCAGGCACGCCTCGCGCTGATCAGGGATCTGCTGACCCGGCTGGGAGAAACGGATTCTGATCGCTATGGCCACCCTGATCCCAACACCGCCTTCCTTTATGACGATGCCGCCCGAGAACAGGGGCTGATCGCGCCGTGAGCGAGCCTCTTGCGTCATCACGCGGCGGGCGAAGTCGTTGCCGCTCACGTGAAATGAAATTTGCATGAGCCAAAGAAGGATCAGGCTATGTTCTGGGTCCAGTTTCTATTCCAGGGAAGCTCGATAGCGTGCCGAGCCTAGAGGAAGCCCGAGTCTCAGACCTCCAGAACGGACGTTCGGAATGCGTTTGCGTAACCTTGGATCGCGCCGCCCTGAGCGACGCACTCGTCCGGGAGACGGGCGATCTGGCAATGCGAGCGTCATATCTGGAAACGCGTCCGCATCTATTCTCGGACGTCGCGGTGTTCATCAATGTGTCCCAACTCGCCGGGATGCAGCGCATCATCGCCGCGATCGAGACGGTCGCCCGCCACCCGGATTATCTGGCAGCCACCATGGCCTGGGCGCCAGTAAGTGCCCGACAGGACTTTGGTCCGCACGGCGTCTTCATGGGCTATGACTTCCATCTGAGCGAGCGCGGCCCGGCCCTGATCGAAATAAATACCAATGCAGGAGGAGCAATGTTGAATGCCGTGCTCGCGCGGGCACAACGAGTCTGCTGTCCTTCCGAGCCGACAGATTTTCTTCGCGCAGATCCGTTTGAGTCCGTGGTCGCGGCCATGTTCTCGAAGGAATGGCGCTATCAACGCGGCAGCGGCGAACCGGTCTCCATCGCCATCGTCGATGACGATCCCGTATCGCAATATCTGTTTCCCGAGTTTCTGTTGACCCGCCATTTGCTGGAGCGGGCCGGCCATAGCGTCTGCATCGCCGATCCTTCTGAATTCGCCTATGCGTCCGGCACTCTTCGCTATGGGGACCGGAATGTGGATCTCATCTACAACCGGCTCGTCGATTTCTCGCTCGATCGACCCGAGCACTCGGCATTGCGAGCGGCATATCTCGACGGCTCGGTGGTCGTAACGCCCAATCCCCATGTCCACGCGAAATTCGCCGACAAGCGCAATCTCACCCTGCTGTCCGACACCGCGCAGCTGCGGGAATGGGGTTTCGACCCGGCAATTGTCGACACGCTTGTTGCCGGGATTCCGGCAACCGAACGGGTCGACAAGGCTTCCGCCGAGCGGCTTTGGGCGGGCCGCAGGCAATTCTTCTTCAAGCCGGCCGGAGGGTATGGGAGCAAAGCGGCCTATCGTGGCGACAAGCTGACGAAATCGGTGTGGGCCGAGATCCTGGAGAGCGACTATGTCGCCCAAGCCTATGTGCGACCAAGCGAGCGGATCATCCGGCTGGATGGAGAGACGGTTAAGCGCAAGATCGACGTTCGTCTCTACACCTATGATGGGGAGCCGCTTGTTGCCGCAGCGCGACTATATCAGGGCCAAACCACCAATATGCGCACCGCCGGTGGTGGGTTCGCGCCTGTTCTGCTGATGGCCGCCGACGATTCGCCGCAGGACTGCGACAGGTGCGCCACTGGCGAGGCGTGAGCCGGACAGAACAGCGAAACTGGCGTCCTGAAAGTCGGGATACATCGGACTTCGCCAGACCGGATTGCATTAGCGATCCGGCGAAGCCGCGGCGCAGAGACGAGCATCCGTATAGTCCCGCATATCGATGCCGCCCGATCTCGCTTTAGCTCCCGTCATGAGAAGCTTGAGATGAGCAGCGCGGCACCCGACATCGATAAGGCGAGCGGACGCGTTTGCGCGATCCGCGGTCCCGTGCTCGACGTGGAATTTGCCGCCGGCTCGCTTCCGCCGGTCAACGATGCGCTGTGCATCGTAACCCCAACAGGGAAGCACATCGCCGAGGTGCAGAGCCATGTCGATGCGCGCACCGTGCGAGCGGTCGCACTCCAGACCACCAGCGGACTCGCGCGCGGCACCCACGTCGAGGCCACGGGTGCAGCGATCATGGTCCCGGTCGGCGATGCGGTTCTGGGCCGCCTGCTCGATGCCACCGGCGTCATCGGCGACGGCGGGGCGGCGCTTCCAGTGGACGTTCCGCTTCGCCCAATCCATCGCCAACCGCCGCCACTCGATGCCCAGAGCACAGCGACGACGATGTTCGAGACCGGGATCAAGGTGATCGATCTGCTTGCGCCCCTCGCGCAGGGCGGCAAGGCGGCGATGTTCGGTGGCGCCGGGGTCGGCAAAACCGTGCTGGTGATGGAACTGATCAACGCAATGGTCGCACGTTACGAGGGCGTGTCGGTGTTTGCTGGTATCGGCGAGCGCTCGCGCGAAGGGCATGAACTGCTCACCGACATGCGCACTTCCGGCGTGATCGCGAAGACCGTGCTGGTCTTCGGACAGATGAACGAGCCGCCGGGCGCGCGCTGGCGGGTCGGTCTGACCGCGCTTACCATCGCCGAATATTTTCGCGACGAGCAGAAACGCAATGTGCTGCTGTTGATGGATAATGTCTTCCGCTTCGTCCAGGCGGGCAGCGAAGTTTCGGGGCTCTTAGGGCGGATGCCGTCGCGGGTCGGCTATCAGCCGACGCTCGCGAGCGAAGTCGCGGCGCTCCAGGAGCGGATCGCCTCGGTCGCGGGCGCATCGGTGACCGCGATCGAAGCGGTCTATGTGTCTGCGGATGATTTCACCGATCCGGCCGTGACGGCGATCTCGGCGCATCTCGACAGCAATGTGCTCCTGTCACGCACGATGGCCGCGGAGGGCATGTACCCGGCGATCGATCCGCTTGCCTCCACCTCGATCCTGCTCGATCCGCTGGTCGTGGGCGAGGACCATTATGCGCTGGCCCAAAAGGTCCGCGAGACGATCGCTCATTATCGCGAGCTGCAGGACATCATCGCGCTGCTCGGCATGGAGGAGCTGGGACAGGAGGATCGGCTGATCGTTGGCCGTGCCCGCCGACTCCAGCGCTTCCTGACGCAGCCTTTTGTCGTAACACAGGCTTTTACAGGCCAGCCCGGACGATCGGTGCCGCTCCACGCCACACTCGATGGCGTGCGCGCTATCCTCGGTGGCGAGACCGACGACTGGCACGAAAGTGCCTTCTATATGGTCGGAGACCTGGAAGAGGCGCGCGGCAAGGTGGGGCCCAAGCCATGAGGCTGCGCATCACTGATCCCACCGCGATCATGGTCGACCGGGAGGTCGCCGCAATCCGCGCCGAGGATGCGACGGGCAGCTTTGGGATCCTGAACGGTCACGCCGATTTCCTGACCGCGCTCGATATCTCGGTCGTCTCCTGGCGCGACATGGACGGGCGCGCCGGCTACTGCGCGGTGCGCAACGGCATTCTGACGGTGAGTGGCGGCAATGACGTCTCGATCGCGACGCGCGAGGCGCATGTCGGCGATGATCTCGACGAACTCGAGACGGTAGTGCTTAGGGGTTACCGTGAGCGCGGCGATGCCGAACGCAGCGGTCGCACCGCCGCGACGCGGCTGCGCATGCGCGCGATCCGGCGCATGGTCGAGGCGCTGCAGGGCGTGCCGGCGGAGATCGGTCTATGACCCAGGATCTGCCACCCGAGCAGGAACGGCTCGTGGACGCGGTCAAACAGCGCGCTGAACGTCGACGCAGGGCGCGGGGATTGCCCTCCTTTGCGCGCAATTTCGGCCAGATCGGCGTGCTTGGCTGGCAGGTCGTCGTGCCGGCGTTAATTGCGCTCGCGATCGGCCGCTGGCTCGACCATCGGCTGTCCAGCGGTATCTTCTGGACCGCGCCGCTGCTGATCCTTGGCGTGAGCCTCGGCTGCTGGTCGGCCTGGAAGTGGATCGGGCGGCAATGACGCCCTGGGCCGTCCTCCTGTTTCTGCTGCTCGGCGCCGCTGCCGGAACAGCACATTACCTGGCTATCGCGAAGGATGCTGACCTGCTCGTCCATGGCGGATCGATTATGCTGTCGCTCGGCCTGCGGCTCGGTCG
Source organism: Sphingomonas sp. 3P27F8 (assembly GCF_005502745.1). Taxonomy (GTDB): domain Bacteria; phylum Pseudomonadota; class Alphaproteobacteria; order Sphingomonadales; family Sphingomonadaceae; genus Sphingomonas. The sequence goes on along the minus strand of NZ_SCNL01000024.1, from coordinate 1,207 downwards.
GATGCTTCTGACGCTCGGCGTGCTGCTCGTTGCCGCAAGGCAGGGCTGGGTGGACCTACTCGCGGCTGCGGCCGGGTTCATGGCGGCGCGACAGGTCGTGCTGCACCGACTGAAAGCGGTGTCGTGAAGTTCGCCTCTCCGCTCGAAAGCCATATCCTGTTCACGATCGGACCGGTTCCGATCAGCCAGCCGGTCGTCACGACATGGGGCATCATGGCGGTGCTGACGATCGGTTGTTGGCTTCTGACCCGGCGGCTCGGCCTTCGTCCCACCAGGACCCAGGCGGCGCTGGAACTGGTGGTCGAAGTGATCGCGCGCCAGATTCGCGAGACGATGGACGCTGAGCCACGGCCCTATCTGCCCCTGATCGGGACGCTCTTCATCTTCCTGCTCGTCGCAAACTGGTCATCGCTCTTGCCCGGCGTCGAACCGCCTACGGCGGCCCTCGAAACCGATGCGGCGCTGGCCTTGATCGTGTTCGGCGCGACGCTCTGGTTCGGTGTCCGGGCGCTTGGCGCGCGCGGTTATCTGCGCAGTTTCGCGCAGCCGTCGATCCTGCTCGTGCCGCTCAATCTCGTTGAGCTGTTCACCCGCAGCTTCTCCTTGATGGTGCGCCTGTTCGGCAATGTCATGAGCGGCGTGTTCATGATCGGCGTCGTGCTGAGCCTTGCCGGGTTGCTCGTACCGATCCCGCTGATGGCGCTCGAGATGCTGACCGGAGCCGTCCAGGCCTACATCTTCGGCGCGCTCGCAATGGTCTTTATCGGCAGCGCCATCAGCGAAGCGAACCCATCCCCGAAAGCGCCGAACCACGAGGTCTCTTCATGAACTGGATCCACATCGTCAGCATCCTCGGCGCGGCGTTCGCCATCGCCATCGGCGCGATCGCGCCGGCACTCGCCCAAGGCAAGGCGGTCGCCGCAGCGATGGATGCGATCGCTCGCCAGCCTGAGGCGGCGAACACCGTCTCGCGCACCCTGTTCGTGGGCCTGGCCATGATCGAGACGATGGCGATCTATTGTCTCGTGATCGCGCTGCTGCTGCTCTTCGCCAATCCCTTCGCTTGACTTGCGTATCGACTGGTGGACGCTGGCGTGTCCGTCGTCAGAACATTCGGCACAACTCGCGGCGTAGATTAGCGGAGTGCGGACCTCGTCAGGGGGTTGATGTTAGGCGGCGAACTTGCGGTGCTGCAAGCGCCGATGTT
>NZ_SCNL01000023.1 GCF_005502745.1 Sphingomonas sp. 3P27F8 | reverse complement strand
ATGGCTGACCGACACCATCAGCCGCATCGCCGACCATCCAGCCCGCCAGATCAATGAACTGCTGCCGTGGAACTACCGTCCCGCCTGACGCGACGCCTTCACCGGACGCTTACCTCCGTTCGCAGGTTGAAGCGTAACTCTGATCGCGACGACGGCACTCGGGGTATGCAGGGCACCCGTTAATAGGCGTAGGCGTAGCGAGGTTCGCCCTGCATGGTCGTGCAATCGCCCCGCAAGGCGATCGACGACATTCTCAGCACTGTCAGACTCAAAGTCCGCAGCATCTTGCATACTCATTTATATTGTTGCGCCGGTTCTATCGCTTCACCGAAAAGAGTGCGCCATCCGTCGGCGAGGCGCTCGTCCTGCTGTCGGCCACCTTTTACTTGTCATGCCATCACGATGAGCTGGCGGAGGGACAGACAATATCAGGCTTTGCGGTTCACGATGAGTTCAGTGGTGCATGGCTAAGGAGATCGGCAAGAATAGCTGGCTCGAACCGCTAAGGAGAGAAAAGATGCAGCGAAAGATCCTTCTCGTCCCTCGCTAGTGCGCCCTCGCGACATTGACTGCGTCTCCCGCCTTGGCGCGGGACCGGCATGGCGGCGGCCACCATCGGGGCGGGCATGGCGGGGTTGGCATCAACGTTGGTCACGGAGGTGGATATTACGGTGGCTACCGCTATGCCCCCCTGTCCGCCTACTACGATGACCCTTATTTTTAAGATCCGCGCATCAGCTACCGGCAACGGGGCTACTACGACGATAATCGAGGCTATCGCCGTGACCATCATGACAGACGGCGGGAAGAGCGGCATCATTGACACAAATTGCAGGAATGGGTCGATCGGCCAGCGGATTAAGGACAATATGACCATGAAAATAGCGCAGATGTTGTCGATGTCAGCTTTCGCGGCGGCGCTTATATCCCCGAGCGTCGCGCAGACGCAATCTCACGGAGCAGGTGTCAACTGGAGCGGAGGACATGGCGGCGTCAGCTGGGACGGTGGGCACGGCTATGGCGGGGGGAGCTATCGCGGCTATCCTGCGAGCAATTCGCCACCCACATATCGCCTGCCTGTAGCCCAGCAGTCTGCGAACATGCCGCAGCGCCGCGGTCAAGTCGTCAGACCCGACAATGTCCGCCCGATGCCGGCGCTGCCGCGCGCCGGTGGTGATAGCAGCGACCGCCCCGGACGCGGCGGGCGCTAAGTCGATCATTTCAGTTCTTTCCGTTTCATTTAACGCCGAGCCACAGTGATGAGCCTGCCGGTTACGAAAATGGTCACCAGTGTTCCCAAGATTGACTGGCGTTGCTTAATCAAAAATGGGATCGGCATCGGCAATTCGCCACCGATGCCGCGTCACCGCCATCGCGAGCCACTAAGCCGCTATCAATAAGCGCCTTAAATGAACGGCTGCTGCAGCCACTATTCCGGAAGTATTCATCCCGACGGGCTCAATACATATCCATGACGATCCGTCATACAGTGAAGGAAAGATCATGAGGAAGTATTTGATCGCAGCTGCAGCGCTCCTGGCCTTCAACGCCCCAGCGGCGATGGCCCAGTCTCGGGATGGATATCGCGGTGGCCAGGACCATAGTGCGCAGCGTGGCTACGGCAACTCAGGCGGTTACGGTTACAACGGGGCATATGATTATGATGGCAACTATCGCCAGACATATCGCAACGAGCGCCGACAGGCCTATAGGCACAACAATCAACAATATCGCAACGATCGGGGATATCGCAACGAATGGCGTCACGAACGACAGGAGCGCCGTGAGCACCGCCGCGATGATCGCTACTAGCCCGTAAAATTCATCTGCTCGGTGGGCGCAGGCCACGATTTGGATTTTGGGCGGCTGGCCGACGCGTAGCTTCATTGCCGGGATGGTCCGGATTTCTGGTCGACCAAGGTTTGCGGGTTGAAGGGCGGGGTTTGATTTGAGGGGGCGCTGCCCCGTGGTTCAGGTGATGAGGCGAGGGACCCGATCGAGGGCGAGGCGGAAGATTTTCTGGTCGGGACAGGCGGTGGGCCATTGGATACGGATCATGGTCTTCAACTCGGTGACGCGGGCAGCGACCTTGATGAGGCGCAGGCGTAAAGTATCGAACTGGACGGTGCGCCAGGTTGAACGCTTGGGCATGGCGCTACGCAGCCCCCACATCAGCCAGTAGGCACCGGCATGGAGAAACAGGCGCAACTGGTTGGCCGTGGCCCTGGTGCAGGATGTGCGATCGGCGGCGAGGTGGGTTTTCCAGGACTTGATGTGATTTTCCGCCTGGCCTCGCCGGCAATAGACCTGCTCGTAGAGCAGGCGAGGCGAGCCCTTCTTGAGATTTGTGACGACGAAGCGGGTGTCCGCGCCCTGATCGCCGACCTCGACGCGCGCGATAATCCGCTCGACGCGGCTCCAGCTTTTGGCGCCGTCGTGAAAGGACTTGAAGCGACGCGCCTTGCCAGCTTCAGGTGCCGCGTCGAAGCGCGCTTTGGTGCTGGCCTCGAGATCGGCGATGTGACGGCGCAATGTCGACGTCGGCGCGACACCCAGGATAAATTCGTGCCCGCCGGCTCGGCACCAGTCGATGACTTCGGGGCAGCAATAGTGACTGTCGCCGCGCAGTAGGATTTGCGTCTTTGGCCAATTGGCGCGGATCGCCCGCATCAAGCGACGCAGGAAAGCCCTGATCTCCTTGCCGCCGGGCCGTTTGGCCGGGCGCAGGACGGCGGTGATGAACCGACCCTCACCATCGAACACGACGATGGGCTGGAATCCATATTCGTCGTGATGGGCATTGAACAATCGCAACTGCTGGCCGCCGTGCACGGCATCGAAGGTGTCATCAATGTCGAGGACAATGCGCCTGGGCACGGTGCGGAAACTCTCGCAGTACAGATCAACCATCGCCCGGCCCATGCGCAGGAGCGCACGCGTGTCGGGCAGGTTTTCCAGGCGTGAGATTGTCGGCTGCGAGCAAAGTGCACGGTCAGATGGAGTGAGGTCGAGCGCCATCTTGAAGACCGGGTCGATGCGCAGGCTGGAGGCGTCATTGCCATCTTCATAGCCCGCTGCGATCATCATCAGTCGGAACCGGATAATGTCGACAAGGGAGTGCGTGATATGATCCGGCGCACGGGGATCGTTGATGCAGGCAGCTATGCGATCGGCCACCCCAAGGCGCTGATCAACCTCGCGCAATAGCAAAATACCGCCGTCCGAGGAGAGCAGACCGCCATCGAATCTGGCGTCTATCCGCTTGCCAGAAACGGGTGACAAACCGGGCAGTGGCAGAGTAGAACCATCCATGGCGGGTGTGGCTTTCCTGAAATGACGTTGATCTGACTAGGCATCTAAATCATACGTTAAATCAGAATGTTACGCTACATCCGCCAACTCGCGTGAATTTTCCGGGCTAGGCTTGTTGTCTGAAAGTGTCGGGCCGGGCTCTCGATTCGTGGGTCAAGTTGTCCACGGACGAATAGGCATCCTTACCGCGCAACCAAGAGCGGTGCACCTCGGCGCTGCGGGGGGCGTGGCCAGCTCGCCGAAACGGCAGAGCTGGCCATTTCGCCGCTTCACGCGCTGAAGACTATGGTCATGCAGCCCACAGCGTCGAAATGCGCCGGCGCTGCGCAATTAGAGCAAGGGTAGTTTTTTGCCGCCAGTAGCGGCACATGGTTCCTACCCGCCGTCGCGGAGATACGTTAAGCGCCAGATGGAGCCGATGTGGGGGAATGGATTCAACAACTGATCGACCAACTCGGTTATGTCGGCATTGCCATCCTGATGTTTGCCGAGACGATTTTTCCGCCCCTCCCATCCGAGGTGATCATGCCGCTTGCTGGGCTCCGCGCGGCGCGCGGATCGCTGTCGCTGGCGAGCGCAGTCGCTGCGGGTTCCGTGGGCGCGATGGCGGGGAACCTTTGCTGGTATTTCGCTGCGCGATCGCTAGGCGCTCGCCGGTTTCGTCGGCTGCTCGAGCGCCATGGGCGATGGCTGGCACTCGATTGGTCGGAGGTCGAGCGCTCGAGGGACTGGTTCGACCGAAACGGCGCCGCTTTTGTGTGCCTCGGGCGGCTCATTCCGACGGTCAGATCAGTCGTGTCGGTTCCGGCAGGAATGCTTAAGATGCCGCTGCCTCGTTTTGCGGCCTGGTCTGCAGTTGGAACAGTCGCCTGGACGACGGCGCTGACGGTTGCCGGATATGCGCTGGGACAACAATATACCCAGGTGGAGCGTTATGTCGGGCCGGTCTCCACCGCTATCATCGTGCTGCTGGCAATTGGCTACGGCTGGCGGGTCGCGCGCTGGCACCGCAAGCCATGACGCGCGAGCTTAACAGAGTGGCGCTTGCGCTTGCGCGAGCCAATGAGCATGGCGGCGTAAAATGAAAGTTCATGATGAAGTTCCTGCGGCCGCGGATTTCTATTGGCGGGTGGAGCGGGCGACACGCGCCACCGTAATCGTGGATGCGGACGGTTATTTCACAGCCCTACGTTCGGCGATGCTGAAAGCCGAAAGGCGCATCCTGCTGGTCGGCTGGGATTTTGACGCGCGCATCAATTTCGCACACGGCGGGCAAGATGGCGGTCCGCCGACCGTGGGGGCGTTCATAAGCTGGCTGGTGAAGCAGAAGCCTGGCCTTCACGTTCATATCTTGCGCTGGGATACTGGCGCTCTCAAGACACTCTTTCACGGTCGCACTCTGCTCACAATCCTTCGCTGGATCCGCGACCCGCAAATCCACCTCAAGCTTGATGGACATCATCCCTTCGCCGGGTCGCATCATCAAAAAGTGGTGGTGATCGACGACGCTGTGGCGTTTTGCGGCGGCATCGACATGACGGAAGACCGCTGGGATACGCGCGAACACGTCGACGACGAGCCTCGACGCGTCGAACCGAGCGGCCGGCCCTACGGTCCCTGGCATGATGCGACGACGGCGCTTGAAGGGCCCGTGGCGATCGCGCTGGGGGACATGTGCCGGGCGCGGTGGCAGGCTGCCGGTGGTCGTGCGCTTGAACCTGTGCGCGGCGGCGCCGATTGCTGGCCGGACGGTCTGTCTGCCGATTTCACAAACGTGCCTGTGGGTATATCGCGGACGTTGCCAAAAATGGCCGATCGCGAACCAATCTATGAGATCGAGGCGCTCTATGTTGCATTGATCAAGCAAGCGCGGCGGTGGATTTATGCGGAAAGTCAGTATTTCGCCTCGCGTCTCATTGCGGAAGCAATCGCGCAGCGGTTGCACGAGCCCGATGGCCCCGAGATCGTCATCATCAATCCTGCCACCGCCAACGGGTGGCTTGAGCCGATCGCCATGGACTCAGCCCGAGCGCGTCTGATCGCGGCGCTGCGCGACTGCGACACCTATGGCCGGTTCCGGATGTATCATCCCGTCACAGCGGCGGGCGAGCCAATCTACGTCCATGCGAAGGTGACGGTGATTGATGATGAGCTGTTGCGCGTGGGATCGTCGAATTTCAACAACCGCTCGCTCCGTCTCGACTCTGAGTGCGATGTGACGATCGACGCCACGAATAGCGACCATCCGGAGACCGAGCGCATGGCAATCGCCGGCATCCGAAATTCCCTCCTTGCAGAACATCTCCACAGCGATTGCGCGATCGTGCAGGCGAAACTTGCCGAAACCGGATCGCTCATCGCCACGATTTCTGCGTTGAAGACGTCGGCAAGGTCGCTGCGCGAGTATGAGCTGCCCGCCCTGGCGCCTACTGAGCAGTGGCTGGCCGATACCAAGCTGCTCGATCCAGAAGGACCCGACGAAATGTTCGAAACCTTTTCCCAGCGTGAGAGCTTGTTGTCCCGCTTGAGGCACCACCACCACCGGAAGCGTGAATCAGCCGGAGAGAGGGGTGGCCGACGATAGCCGGAGCAAGCCGTGGGGGGTATGGCTCTAGATCTCTCGCCGACGCCTTCATCCAGTCGAGAACGGCGGCGGGGCCGCGGGTCAGGGCTAGTTACGCAGGGGCGGGAACCGTTTAATGCTTGGACGATTTTACAACACTAAACTAATTACAGGCAAAAATGACCCGATGACGGATGAGGCGTCACAACTTCTCAAATGACCGTGTATCGAAGACACGACGCTTTCATGTTTAATGCTGCTCGCCAGGCCGGTGTCGCTCCCCTCTTCTTTAAGAGCCCGCTGGAACAGAAGCAGGATCTTGGGATACGGCGTAGTAGCCGGCTGAACGAATTAACAGTTTCATGGTGGGCATCGTTTCCAGCGTTGACAATCATCGCACGACGAGCATGGCAATTGCGGCGGCTGCCATCACGCATGTCGCAAGCCACCCCAAGACCAGCAATTGTGGGCGGGCGGTAAACTTACCCATGGCCGAGTGCTTTGATACGACGATCATCATAGCGACCATTATCGGTACCGCCGTAACCCCGTTGATAACAGCACTCCAAAAGAGTGCCTTCAGGGGATCCAGCTCTGACCAGTCGATGCCAATTCCCAGTAGCGTGGCTAGCCCTATGACGACATAAAATCCGACGGCTTCCCAAGGTTTATGTTCGAGGCCGCACTTCCATCCGCGGCTTTCACCTATGGCATATGCTGCCGAACCTGCCAGGACCGGCACCGCGAGCAAGCCGGTGCCGATGATGCCGAGCGCGAACAGCAGGAAGGCAAATCTACCAGCAACAGGCTCAAGCGCTTTCGCCGCGTCGGCTGCGGTTCCGATTGATGTTTGACCTGACGCGTGAAGGGTCGCCGCAGTCGCGATCATGATCGCCAAGGCCACCAAATTGGAAATTGCCATGCCAGAGAAAGTGTCGAGCCGCATGCGGCGAAACTCCCGCCTGGCCTGCCAGGGTGCTTCGACGAGCGGCTCAGCATCATCATCTTGGGTGACCTCTTCCACTTCCTGCGCGCTTTGCCAGAAAAAGAGATATGGGCTGATCGTCGTGCCGAAGATCGCGACAATCGTGACGACGGCTTCCTTGCTGCTAACGGAGGGCATGATCAAGCCAAGGTCTATGAGACTCCAGTCAAGCTTTACCATGAATAATACTGCTACATAGGCCAAGAGGACCAGCGTGAGCCATTTCAACAGACTGGAATATCGGCGGTAGGGGACAAAGAGTTGCAGAGTGAGGGACACGAGAGCGAACAGGATCGTAAAAATATGCGAGCCCCAACCCACAACCATTTCGGCTGCGGCACCCATTGCTGCAATGTCGGCACCGATATTGATGGTGTTGGCGATAAACAGGAGTGAGACCAAACCCGTCACCAACCACCTTGGTAATATGTCGCCCATATTTTTGGCGAGCCCGCAGCCGGTCACCCGGCCGATATGTGCGCTAACAAGTTGAACGGAACACATGAGCGGGTAGGCCAGCACCATGGTCCAAAGCAGCCCAAAGCCAAACTGCGCACCGGCTTGGGAGTAAGTCGCGATCCCGCTAGGGTCGTCGTCCGCTGCGCCCGTGACGAGGCCAGGACCGAGTTGCTTGAAGAGTGCGATCGACCGCAAGCGGGCGCCAAGTTTCATAAAAATCCTGTCTTTTGGAAATCGCAAAAGGTCACTAAAAGAAGCTGCTTGAACTTAGCGCTCGGGAGACGAAAAGCTCGGCGTCGTTGCGCATGACAACCCGATCTCCTAGAGCTTGAGGACCTTGTGTGAAACAACTCATAGTGTTCGACCTTGATGGAACCTTGGCGGAGAGTAAGAGGCCGATAAGGGACAGCATGGGCGAGGCCCTCGCCGACCTGCTCAACGTTGCGCAAGTTGCGGTCATCTCTGGGGGAGATTGGCCGCAGTTTGAAAAGCAGGTCGCGCAACGGCTCCCGGCGAGAGCTGACGCCTCGAAACTCTGGCTCATGCCTACCACCGGAACAAAATTATATCGATATGATGGTGGCTGGCGGCGCATCTATGCCGAACTCTTTGATGATAAGCAGCGGCGCGCCATTCTTGAAGCGTTCGATGCAGCTCTTGCAGCAACCGGTTTTACCCCGACGGAGATATGGGGCGAGCGGATAGAAGATCGCGGCAGCCAGATCACTTTTTCCGCGCTCGGACAGGAGGCACCGCTGGATGCGAAAGAAAAATGGGATCCTGATTTTGCCAAACGCAAGATCATACGATCCGATCTTGCGGGGCGCTTACCCGGTCTATCTATCAACATGGGGGGGGCGCTACGTCCATCGACGTCACCCAGGGCGTCGATAAAGCCTATGGTCTTAAAAAACTGAGCGTGTCTAGCGGACTTGCCCTTGATGCGATGATGTTCATCGGGGACGCGATATTCCCTGGGGGAAATGATTATCCTGCGAAGACGCTTGGCCTGGACACGGTACGAGTGCGGGATCCAGAGGAAACCTTGGCCGTCGTTACCGCTATTTTCGCGTGTCAAAAGTAACGCGTGGGCGAGGCAGGCAAGAGCCGTTGCCTCGGATAGGGTAATGCGAACATGACAGTAAGGTGGTCTGCGACCACCGCTATGGTTTCCGTCACTGCAGACGGCTTGCCTGCACGTCACCTTCTCCACGCACACTCTTACAGTCTCGGTCCCGGCGGCCTTCTCTCACGAACAAGATTTGCTTCGATTTTCGCGACGAGGGCTAAGGTCGCTTTCGTCCGCTGCCGGGCGCGCAGGAAAGCGACGAGAGTGTACCCAAGTACGAATACGGACAGCAAGGTGCTGGCGGCGGTGAGCGCGTGGGTGGGTAAGCCCGCTAACAAGCCGGCGAAAATTAGGGTGCCCGCTGCGACGACGATGATCGGCAACGAAAGCCTCTCTTTTTTGACAGGCGCGTTCTGGGGAAAGGGCGCTGCAGAGCCGATTTCATGTCGCATCCGAGCAATCTCCTTATCTGGAACCTTTGAGCAGCTATCGGAGTATCAAGGCCGTTCGGAAAACGCCGATAGGCGTGCCAAGTTGCATGTCGTACAACTTTTCTCGATCGCCTCCACCGGGGCATTCACATCATAGCAACATGAATATCTTATCGCGCATTGCGCACGAAACTCATTTCGCGGTTACATCGGTACAATTATCTGCTAGGCGCCCTTCTTGAATGTCAAGATTGTCCACCTTCTTCCTGTATGTCGCGGTTCTCCTCTCCCTGGGGATAGGATCGGTCGCGCATTCGGCGGAGGGCCCGAAATGCCTGGACGCCCGCTCAGCGGTAGCTCTCGAGCATGTTGCCGGCGATCGTGATCAGGTCCCGGCTGATGCCGAGAAGGGATATCCGCATCATCATGGTGGTTGTCACGGACACCAGATCGGGGTTCCTACCAAGTTAGAGGTCGTCCCTCAGAGCATTGAACCACGCGTGGTCCCTCGTCCCTTGGTCTTCGACCGTATGGCGCGAGCGCCGTCTGGTCCTACGCTGCGACCCCCGATAGTCTGATGAATCTCTAGTCCCTGTCGGCAACGCCGGCGGGCTTTCAGGTTCGTCAGGAGTCCATCATCTATGCACCGTGTCATCGCGGCCCTTATGGCCGTCACGTCCTGCGCGTCGATCGCGCAGGCGCAGACGGCGACATCGCCACCGTCTGCCAATCAGCCCATTTTTTCACTCGACCGCGCACGAACAATTGCCGGGGGCACCTCACCCACGATCGAATCGGCGGCGGCTGGACTGCGTTCCGCGGCGGCTGGCCGCACGATTGCGGGTCTTCGTCCGAATCCCCAGGTCCAAGTCCAAACTGAAAATATCGCCGGGTCCGGCCTATACCGCGGCATTCGAAGCGCCGAGACGACGGCGACCCTCGCATTGCCTATCGAACTGGGGGGCAAGCGGTCCGCGCGAATTGCCGTCGCTGACTCGCGGACCGCGCGGGCCCAGATCGATGCGGCAACAGCACTTGCCGATCTGAACCTGCGCATTTCGCAAGCCTATATTGTAGCGGCTGCGGCCGAACGACGGGTGGACGTTGCGCGTCAGCAGGCGGGTATCGCCGGCAACGCATTTAAGGCGGCGCGAACTCGCGTGACGGCTGGCGCAGGCGCACCGATCGATCAGCAGCGTGCCGATGTCCTGCGCGTGAACGCTGATGTCGGCCTGGAGCGAGCGGTTCGTGAGGCCGAGGTTGCGCGGGGAAACCTCGCTCGACTCATCGGCCAACCCATTGATGGCGCGCTCGATCTGGCGTGGTTCGATCGGGTGGGCGGCTATGGCCCGACGCTGCCGTTCGATCCTAGCGGAACCCTCGCGTTGGCAGCAGCACAAGCCGATCTGAACACCGCGAAGGCGCAGGTTCGTCTTGCTAGATCCCAGCGTATCCCAGACATTACAGTCAGTGCCGGGGCACGACGCTTATCTCAGACCAACGACACGGCGGCGGTCATCGGGATCGCCATACCATTCCCGCTCTTCAACAACGGAGCGGCGGCCGTAAGCCAGGCGCGGGCTGAGCAGGCAAGGGCCGACGCCAACCGGCGCCTAGCTATCATCGACGCTGAACAGGCTATCGCGAGCGCCCAGGCAGAACTCGCCAACGCCGCGGCGACAGCGAGAGCGGCTGGCGGGCCAGGCCTTGCGGCCGCTTCCGAAGCCGCACGGATTGCTCGGGTCGGTTATGCGCAAGGCAAGTTCAGCCAATTGGACCTCCTCCAGGCGGAGCAAACGCTGGCCGAAACAAGGGCGGCGTTCACCGATGCGCTTGCAGCCTATCACGATGCCGAGGCTCGCCTTGAGCGTCTAACGGCACCGGCTCCAGAGCTGGGAAGCCTCTGAATGTTTCCTTTCTTTCCTTCCGCGGCGCCAGCCGATGCGTCCGTTTCCCCAATCGCGGTCGCGGCCGTGCCGCCGATCGCCGGGCCCACCTGTCCGGCCCAGCCAAATTCCGGAGATTATTTATGATCGAACAAGACAAGCGCCTTTATGGCGGCGTCGCCGCCGCTGTGCTCGTAGCTGCGATCGGCGGCTTCAGCGTAGCAAAATGCACAACCGATGCCCCACCGGCCGCCACCGAAGCGGCAGCGAAACCAGATGGGGAAAAGAAGGCTGGCGACGTTGACACCCTCGCCATGACCGCAGCGTCGATCAAAAATGCCGGGGTTGTCATCGAGACGATCAATGCCGGCGGTCTTGGGGCTGAGATCGTGAGCCAGGCTATCGTCGCACCATCGCCAACCGGCGAAGCCATCGTGACGGCCCGCGCGGGCGGCGCTGTAACGCGGATTTTCAAGCGCCTCGGTGATTCGGTCCGCGCCGGCGAAGCGCTCGCCGTAGTTGAGAGCCGCGATGCAGCACAAATCGCCGCTGATCGCACTGCCGCCGGCGCCAAGGCAGTTCTTGCGCAAAAGTCACTCGCCAGAGAACGCTATCTCTTCGACCAGAAGGTTTCCGCCCGAGTCGATCTGGAGCAGGCGCAAGCTGAGGCGGCAGTAGCTAGCGCCGAGGCCCAGCGCGCAAGAGTAGCGGCGGGCGCCGCCAACGTCACTTCGGATGGCCGGGGCGTGGTCCTCGCCAGTCCGATTTCAGGCCGTGTAACATCGATGAAGGTGAGCCTCGGAGCATTTGTCCAACCTGAAACCGAACTGTTTCGGGTCGCTGATCCTCGACAAATCCAGATCGACGCGGCCGTTGGCCCCGCCGATGCGTCTCGCCTCGTTGCAGGTGATCGAGCCATTGTCGAACTTCCCGATGGTCGCACTCTCGATGCCCGGGTTCGCGCGGTCACGCCAACGCTGAGCGGCGAAACGCGTGCCGCCACAGCCGTGCTCGATGTGACCGGGGGAGTCCTTCAGCCGGGGCTCGCCGTCCGCGTGCGGCTCCTGCCAAGCCACGGCGAGACGTCGAACGCTATAGTGGTCCCCGAAGACGCGGTCCAGACGCTCGAAGGTCGTGATGTGGTGTTCGTGCGAACCGCCAAAGGCTTCCGCACTCAGGACGTCACGATCGGCCAGCGCAGCAATGGGCGGGTCGAGATCGTCAAGGGTCTGACATCAGGAACCCAGGTCGCCACCAAGAACGCATTTTTGCTCAAAGCCGAACTCGGCAAGGGCGCGGGCGAGGAGGAATAGACCATGATCGCAAATCTCATGGCGCTCTCCGTCCGCGCCCGCTGGACGGTCCTCGCATTGTTCCTCGTCATCGCCGGCCTAGGCCTATGGCAGCTCACCAAGCTGCCGATCGACGCGGTGCCCGATATCACCACCAAACAGGTCCAGATCAACACGATCGACCCGCGCCTGTCGCCGGTCGAAATCGAGAAGCTCGTCACCTATCCGGTTGAAATCGCGCTCGCCGGTATCCCCGGTCTGGAAACCACGCGTTCGATTTCGCGCAACGGCTTCAGCCAGGTCAGTGCGATTTTCACCGACAGCACTGATCTTTACTTCGCGCGTCAACAGGTGGGTGAGCGCCTGCGTCAGGCGACTGAGAACCTGCCGGATGGCGTGCAACCGCAGGTCGGACCGGTCTCAACCGGTCTCGGTGAGATCGTCATGTACACAGTCGGCTATGCCAATCCGGACGGCAAGGGCGCCAAAAAAGTCGCAGGCCAACCGGGGTGGCAGCCGGACGGCAGTTATCTGACGCCCGAAGGCGAACGACTAACGGACGCGGTGGCCAAGGCGAGCTATCTGCGAACTGTCCAAGACTGGATTATCGGCCCACAGCTTCGCTCGGTGAAAGGCGTTGCCGGCGTCGACTCCATTGGTGGTTATGCGAAGACGTTTGTGGTCGAACCAGACCCGACGAAACTCGCCAGTTTCGGCATCTCTTACAGCGAACTTGGCCAAGCTCTCGAGAACGCCAATCTCGCGGTCGGCGCCAATTATTACAACAAGGGCGGCGAGGCCTATCTCGTCCGCGTAGACTCTCGCGTGCGTACCGTCGACGAAATCCGCAACGCTGTCGCTGCGACGCGGGGCGGGACGCCAGTCACGATCGGTCAACTTGCCAATGTTCGCGTTGGCGGTGACTTGCGGACCGGCGCCGGGAGCATGAACGGCCAGGAAGCGGTCATCGGCACCGTGCTGATGTTGATCGGCCAAAACAGCCGGATTGTTGCCACGGAGGCCTCGTCCAAGCTCGATCAGGTTGCGAAAACACTGCCGCCCGGCGTCCAGGTCAAGGTGGTGTTGAACCGCGCTGAGTTGGTCGGCGCTACGGTTGCGACGGTCCAGCGCAATCTGACCGAAGGCGCGATCCTCGTTGCGGTGGCGCTGTTCCTGCTGCTTGGCAACTGGCGTGCCGCGGTGATCGCGGTGCTGGTCATCCCGTTCTCGTTCCTGATGATGGCCATGGGCATGAACGCGTTCAACGTGCCTGGCAACCTGATGAGCCTGGGCGCGCTCGACTTCGGTCTGATCGTCGACGGCGCGGTCATCATCATTGAAAACTGCCTCGCCAGATTGGCGCACCGGCAAGAACATGAAGGTCGGTTGCTCTCACTCCGGGAACGGTTGGAAGAGACGATGCGAGCCGCACAGGAGATGATCAAACCGACCGTCTTCGGTCAGGCGATCATCCTGCTCGCTTTCGCCCCGCTGCTCACGTTCACGGGCACCGAAGGGAAGACGTTCTCGCCAATGGCGATAACGATCATGCTCGCGCTGGTAGCCGCATTTGTGCTGGCAATCACGCTGGTGCCAGCACTGGTCGCGATAATGATACGCGGCAAAGTCGCAGAGAAGGACGTGTGGTTGATCCGCAAGTCCAAGGAACGCTACCTGCCGCTGCTGGATCAGGCGATCAAGCGCCCGTGGCCATTCATCCTCGGCGGGTTGGCCTTCTTTCTAGCGGCAATTCCGGCGTTTGGGCTGCTAGGCTCGGAATTCATTCCGCAGTTAGATGAAAAGAATCTCGCCTTTGCCTCTACGCGTGTGCCCTCGGTTAGTCTTGACCAATCGCTGCTGATGGAACGCAAGGTCGAGGAGGCGGTAATCAAAATTCCGGAAGTCGCCTTAATGTTCTCGAAGACAGGCACTGCGGAAGTAGCAAGCGATCCGATGCCGCCGAACGTCTCGGATGGCTTCGTTATCTTGAAAGAGAAGGACCAGTGGGCGGAAGGTACAACCAAAGCCGATGTGGTCGCCAAGATTGAGAAGGCGACCGGCGGTCTCCTTGGCAATCTTTACGAGGTCAGTCAGCCGATCCAGCTACGATTTAACGAGCTGATCGCGGGTGTTCGCGGCGATGTTGCGATCAAGCTCTACGGCGACGATCTCGACAAGATGGCGCTGACGGCAAATGAGATGGTGCGAGTACTCCAGACCATACCCGGTGCGGCCAGCGTCAAGGCCGAACAGGTCGGTGGCGCGCCGGCGCTCGACGTGAAGCTCGACCGCGCCGCGATCGCGCGCCTCGGCCTCACCGTCCGTGACGTTGCGGATACGGTTGCGGCAGGGCTCGGCGGGCGTGAGTCGGGGCTTGTGTACGAGGGCGACCGGCGATTCGACGTCACCGTGCGCGTCCCTGAGGCTACCCGCGCCAATCTCGACGACATCCGGACATTGCCAGTGCTGCTCCCGGAGGTGGAAGGGAGGCCGCGCGCCCAAGTGCCGCTGGCACAGGTCGCGCAGATCCGGCTTACGGAAGGGCTGAATCAGATCAGTCGTGAGAACGGCAAGCGCCGTGTGGTCGTCCAGGTCAATCTCGGCGGACGCGATGCCGGTTCGTTCGTTCAGGAGGCCCAAGCGAAGATCGCACAGGTGAAGCTGCCGGCGGGCTACTACCTCGAATGGGGTGGTCAGTTCGAGAACCTTGCCGCGGCATCGAAACGACTGTCGATCGTGGTGCCGTTGTGCTTTCTGGTCATCTTCGGGCTGCTTTACATGGCGCTGGGTGGATTCGGCCGGGCGGCGGCGGTGTTCCTCGCGGTTCCGCTAGGGCTCGCGGGCGGCGTCTTCACGCTTGTGCTCACCGGCATCAACTTCTCGGTGTCGGCGGCGGTGGGGTTCATCTGCCTCGCCGGTGTGGCAGTGCTGAACGGACTGGTCGTCATGTCTGCAATTCGTGAACGCAGCGAAGCAGGACAGCCCATCGCGCAAGCGATCCGCGGAGGCATGGCCGACAAGATGCGAGCGGTCATCATGACCGGGTTCGTGCCGGCGATCGGCTTCGTGCCGATGGCGCTCGCGCACGGTACCGGCGCTGAGGTGCAGAAACCACTCGCCACCACGGTCATCGGCGGGCTGATCGCGGCGACTATTCTGACACTGCTGGTTTTGCCCGCGATCGCCAAGGTCGTTCTCGACGCCGGCGAACGCATCGCTGCACGGCGGACAACCAAACAGCCGGTCGCAGAGCCGGCGCATCAGGAGTAAGGGTCATGGAAACCAAATTGCTACGCATCTACACTGACGAGTCCGCATACTTCGGCGACCGCAAGGTGTTTCAGGAGATTGCCGTGCGGGCGAAAGACGCTCGTCTCGCTGGGGTAACGATCCTGGAGGCGCTCATTGGCTTTGGCAAATCAGCGCACATCCATCAGCGACATGTGTTCGAAAGCGACCGGGCAGTCGTCATCGAGATAGTCGATCTCGATCCGAGCTTGCGCGCGTTTGTGGAGAGTCTCAGCGAAATCTCGGGCATCGGGTTGATGACCTTGGAGGCCGTCGAGGTGCTTGGCGGCAAGGCGCGTGTCACCATCGCACAGGCCGACGAATGACGGCGACCCTCGCACTTAGAGGCGCAAGTCCTAGATGCGGGAAAGCATGTCAGCGCTCCTAACATCGCGCTTGGGAACCTCTCCCCCGCTCAACCGGTGGGGGAGGGGACCGGTGCTTGCGGGACATACCCCCCTGTTCGTTGTCGAAAGCACGGTCCATTTGGCGTTGCCGCTCGCGCGCGTGTTGCGCTTACTTGTCGATCTCGCGCACCATTCCGACTGGCATCCGAGGCTTACACTCAAGGGCATCGCGAGCGTTGGCCCTGAGATTGGTTTCAAACTTAAGACGGGCATGCGTTCGTTTCCGGAGGTCTCCACAACGGCGGATGTGACACACGTGGATCGACACGCCGCATTTTCTTTGAAACTCGGCCTGAAGGGCGTGCTGGAAGTCGAACAAGGCTTTGAACTAGCGAAATCCGACAGCGGAGGAGGCCGCCCTTGCGCGGCCTCCGGTTTCACCGCGCCTTGGCCGGACAGGACAGACAGCCATGAAGGAAGCGACTACTTTCGATTTCAATATGTCAGCACTGCGAGTGTGGTCGCTGATCTCCGATCTGAGGGGGTTCGCACGGTGGCACCCCATCTACCGCATCGCGGGCGATGCCGAACGTGGTGCCGAAATGGACGTCACCTGGCTGCTCTTCAAAGGCGATCGCAAGATGACGACGCAAATGGTCATCAACCGCCTGACGAAGCCGCAGCTCATCGGGTGGCAGATGGGCGTAAAGGGCTTCTTCACGTTCGACGAACGCTACGAGATCGAGCCGATCGCGAACGGCGTCTCGATTCACCATTCGGTCGAATGTCGGGGCATCATCGGCGGCCTGGTCGGCCGCATGATGCGCAAGGGTCTGCGGCGGACAATGCGGGTACAGGATGCGGCGTTTCTCGCCCTCCTGCGCCGGCAATCGCGACTGCCAGGGCGGTCCATGCGGCATCATCGGCGCCCCATCAAACCAACGCCTCCTCCTCGCGGCGCCGCGAACGACTGACGGGGCGGAAGAAAGGAACCCATCATGGTAGATAGCCCTCGCCCTCAAGGGCTGCTGTGCCCGACGTGCCGCGTCGATCTCGTCATGAGCGAGCGGCAGGGAATCGAGATTGACTATTGCCCGCAATGCCGCGGGGTCTGGCTTGATCGCGGCGAACTCGACAAGATCATCGAGCGCAGCGCCGGCGATGACAGCGCGCGGCCGTTGAGCGGCGTCCGTCTTGGAATATCGGACGATCGCGGCCATGGCGATCATGGCGGAAAGCACGGCTACGAGCGGGGCCATAAGGGGCGCCGCAAGAGCTTTCTCAGCGAATTGTTCGACTGACTGCTATGGATCGGCCGCCACACAACGAGTCCTTCGGGTGTCCGTGTGAGAACGGCCCGCGCCATGGGCGTGCCCCCTGTAGCGCCCATGGCGATAGATCGTGGAAAGACGGGGAAATAGCGGCTCGGCGCCTCCGGAGCGGCCCGGTTCGGGGGATCATCCTCGCGACCGGGCTTGCTCTGGCGCCGGGGCTGCTCGGCTGCTCGCCAGCCACGAACAAGACCGAGGCCGAAGCGTCGCGTGATCGCGAGCTGCCCGACTTCATCGGCGAGCATTTCTACGCCTGTCCTGATGGGTCGCGCCTCGATGTCGACTTCCTCGGCGATGGCCTGACCCTCGACATAAAGACCAGACCGAACGCCGCTCCGGAACGGGTGACATCGCCGGCAAGCGGGCGGACCTATGTCGGCCAGAATCTCAACGTGTCGATCTCAGGCGGCGACCGGATCACGCTCAAGCGCCCCGGCGCGCCGGCCTTGGCCTGCAACAGGGTGCTGGCCTATCAGGATTCAGCGGACGGGATAGCGAGCGGCCAGGCCGAAGGATCGGCCGCATGATGACGATCTCGTCATGGGAGGAGTCCTTTTCCCATATCGTCAGTCTCGCGCTGGCCTATGCGCTGGCGCTTCCGGTTGGCTGGAACCGGGAGAAGGACGAACGCAGCGCCGGCATCCGGACCTTTCCGCTGGTCGCCATCGCCAGTTGCGGATTCGTGCTCGTCGGTATCGCGATACTCGGACGCACATCGCCTGCCCAAGCACGCCTTCTCGAAGGATTGATCACCGGCGTCGGCTTCATCGGCGGCGGCGCCATATTAAAGTATCGCGGAAAAGCGTCCGGGACCGCAACCGCGGCAAGTCTCTGGGCGACCGGGGCGCTGGGCGCCGCAGTCGGCTATGGTCTTTACGACATCGCGGTAGTTCTAAGCCTGACGACCTTCCTGACGCTGCACTTCTCTCACCCGCTGAAGCGTGCTTCGCAAGATCACGTTAAGCCGGCGGACCGGCAATGAGGCACAATCGTCCCTCCGAAACTCGCGCGACGCGGCGAGTGCACAAGAGTGGCGGGCAATTCGGGCCGGTGTTGCTGCCTCCAAGCGACGACCGTCGTTCGCGCTTGGCGCGCTGGGCTTCTCTGCTCGAACGCGATCCGCATCGGCTTATCGCGCTGCTGCGTCCGTCTTGGGCAGCGGGCGAAGACACCGCACCGATGGCGGCGAGCCCAAGTGCCATCGACCTGGCTTGGGCCGACCCGGTTTTTCGCGTGACGGGTCTCACGGCACGCTCTCGGGCTGACGTAAAATTGTTTTTCCGCCTTTCGGATACCGAGCTGGACAGGATCGCGTCGGGGTCTTGGCGCATCCCGGTGCGCCCCGCGTGGCAGGTCGCGGCGCGAATACGCAACGTCGCTGATCCACGCCATGAAAGACTGATCCTGGTTGGCATCATGGTCATGATCGTCTGCGTCATTGGAGCTGCTCAATGGCTCTTATGAGTAGCAGGATGTTCCCGGAGGCACACATGACGCCATTTCGGATGGGAATCGCCGGCATATGCGTTGTGCTGACATTATCCGGCTGTTCCGAACAGCCTCGCAAAGCGCCGCCGACCGAACAGGAAATCCACGCCGGTGACAGCGGCGATGCCAGCGGCATCGCCGGTCGCCACCCCTATCGGTGCGACGACGATCGCCCGCTCCTCGTCGACTTCAAAAATGAGGGCCTGACGCTCGAACTACGCCGCGACGGGAACGCTGCGCCGGTTGTCCTGACCGCGCCTGCGGCCGGGCTTCAATATGTCGGCGATACGATGAGCGCTATGTTCTCGGGCAACGAACTCAAGATCGAGGAAGGGGACAAGCCCCCTGTCTTGTGCACGAAGGATACGAGCTTGTGACTAACCCACCCGGCACAGACGGGCGCTGACGATGGCAGCGCTCAAATTCTCCCTGATCCCGATGATCGCGATCATGGTCGGCGCGCTGATCGCCGGATGGCGCACCCCCGGCGAGAAGCTGGTGGCGGCCATGCAGCATCTCGCGGCCGGCGTGGTGTTCGCCGCTGCTGCGACGGAGATCCTTCCGCTGGTGATGCACGGCGGTTCGCCGACCGCGACGCTGATCGGTGGGGCGCTGGGCGTCTCCGTAATGCTCGGGCTCAAGTCGGCGGAAAGCCGATGGGAAGGGCCGGTGGCGCTGCTTGCCGCGATCGGGCTCGATCTGGCGATAGACGGCCTGGTCCTCGGCCTCGCCTTCATCGCCGGCGAGAAGGCAGGAACGCTGCTGGCCGTCGCGCTGACCCTAGAAGTGTTATTCCTGGCCCTGACCCTCACCAACGATCTGGCGGGCCGGTATCGCAAGGCAAAGGCGATTGGCCTGACCTGCGCGCTGGCGGTGCTGGTGCCGATCGGCGCGCTGGTCGCGCAGCCGGTGGCGCTGCTGTCGCCGATATGGATCACCGGCTTCCTGAGCTTCGGCCTGATGGCGCTGCTTTATCTCGTCACCGAAGAGCTGCTGGTCGAGGCGCATGAGAAACCGGACTCGCCGCTGATCAGCGCGATGTTCTTCGTCGGCTTCCTCATCCTCCTGCTGATCGAGGAAATCATGGCATGACGGCTCCACCAGACGGCAAGGTCTCGGCCGAGCGGCGCACGCTCTGGATCGTGCTGCTGCTCAACGCGGCGATCGCTGCGGGATTCTTCGTGACGGGGCTGACAGGCGATTCCAGCGCGCTCATCGCCAATGGCGTCGACAACCTGTCCGACACCGCGGTCTATGCGCTGAGCCTGATCGCGCTTAGCCACGGTCGCACATGGAAGACACGGGCGGCAACCGTGTCCGGCGTGATGCTGCTGATTTTCGCGGGCGGCATCCTGCTCGACGTCGGCCGCCGCTATGTCCAGGGCAGCGACCCGATCGGGCCGACGATGATGGTGATGTCGGCCATCGCCGGCGTCGTGAACTATGTTTGCCTACGCCTGCTCCAGAAGCTCAAGCAGCCCGATGTGAACTTGCGTGCCGCGACCACGTTCAGTTTCAACGATTTCATCTCCAACGGCGGCATCCTGATCGCGGGCGCGCTGGTGCTGTGGCTGGGAACGAATTGGCCCGATCTACTGGTCGGCCTGGCTACCGCCCTTATCGCGATCAAGGGCGGCATAGAAATCCTGCGCGATGCGCGTGCAGAAACCAAGACCAACGCGGAGACGGCGTCATGACTGACAAGTTCGAACTCGATATTCCCGTCCTTCTTCCGGAGGTTCCCGACGCGGCTGATGCCTGTGTCGGCCGCCTCGTCTCGACGCTCAGCGCAAAACCCGGCGTCGAGCGCGCACACGTCCTGGCCGCCGATGGCGATACGCCGGCAAAGCTCTGTATCCATTTCGACGGCGAAGCGCTGCCGCTGTCACGCGTGCGCGACATGGTGCGGGCGGCAGGCGCCGAGATTAGCGGGCGATACGGTCATGCGACATGGCAGGTAGA
This sequence comes from Sphingomonas sp. 3P27F8, assembly GCF_005502745.1. Classification (GTDB taxonomy): domain Bacteria; phylum Pseudomonadota; class Alphaproteobacteria; order Sphingomonadales; family Sphingomonadaceae; genus Sphingomonas. The sequence continues at coordinate 15,932 of NZ_SCNL01000023.1, read as the reverse complement.
AGGAATCGGCCACGAACGCCGTGCCCGCACCGTCGGCGAGACCCTGTGCCAGATGCCCGGCGTGCTGCAGGCGGATGCCAGCGCCTCTGGCAGCGTCCGCGTCGAATATGACAAAGAACGCGTCGACGAAGCGGCGATCCTCGCGGCACTGGGCAAGCTCAAGGTCAAACCCGGCAAGCGGACTGGCTCCGATCAGGACGGTGGTCATGCCGGACACGATCACAGCTCCGGCGACCATGCCGGGCACGATCACGGCGATGGCGCGGAAAAGCATGGGCCGGGGGATGGCCACGACCATGCCCACGCCAATTTCCTCGGCCCCAATACCGAGCTGATCTTTGCGCTCGCGTGCGGTGCGCTGCTGGTGATCGGCTTCGCGATCGAGAAGCTGGTTGCGGGTGCTCCCGACTGGCTGCCGACGGCCTTCTATATTGGCGCCTACGTCTTCGGCGGCTTCTTCACGCTGCGCGAGGCGGTCGACAATCTGAAACTCAAGAAATTCGAGATCGATACGCTGATGCTGGTTGCAGCCGCCGGCGCCGCGGCGCTCGGCGCCTTTGCGGAAGGTGCGCTGCTGCTGTTCCTATTCAGCCTCGGCCATGCGCTTGAGCATTACGCGATGGGGCGTGCCAAGCGCGCGATCGAGGCGCTGGCCGAGCTCGCGCCCGACAAGGCGACGGTGCGCCGTGATGGGCAGACCTCAGAAATACCGGTCGAAGAGCTGGTGGTCGGCGACGTCGTGATCGTGCGCCCGAACGAACGCCTGCCCGCCGACGGCTTCGTCATCAAGGGGTCGAGCGCGATCAACCAGGCCCCCGTCACCGGAGAGAGCATCCCCGTCGACAAGGAACCGGTCGCCGATGTCGAGGCAGCGCGCGCGAAGCCAGATGCGGTCGAGGCGACATCACGGGTGTTCGCCGGCACGATCAACGGAGGTGCCGCGATCGAGATCGAGGTGACGCGGCGCTCCAATGAAAGCGCGCTCGCCAAAGTCGTAAAGATGGTGAGCGAAGCGGAGACGCAAAAGTCGCCTACCCAGCGTTTCACCGACCGCTTCGAGCGCGTCTTCGTGCCGGCGGTGCTGGCGCTCTCGTTCCTCCTGCTGTTCGCCTGGGTCGTGGTCGACGAGCCGTTCCGAGACAGCTTCTACCGTGCAATGGCGGTGCTGGTCGCCGCCAGCCCGTGTGCTCTGGCGATCGCCACCCCGAGCGCGGTCCTGTCCGGCGTCGCGCGGGCGGCACGCGGCGGTGTGTTGGTGAAAGGCGGCGCGCCGCTTGAGAACCTTGGTTCCCTCAAGGCGATCGCGTTCGACAAGACGGGTACGCTGACGGAAGGTCGGCCTCGCATCACCGATGTCGTGCCGGTCGATGGCGCGAGCGAAGAGGATCTGTTGGCGCTTGCCGTCGCGGTCGAGGGCTTGAGCGATCACCCGCTGGCACAGGCGATCGTCAAGGACGGCCGCGAGCGCCTGGGTGGGCGCGAGCTGCCGGCCGCAACCGATCTCAAGAGCCTGACCGGACGCGGTGTTACCGCGACTGTCGATGGCGAGACGGTATGGATCGGCAAGGCCGAGATGTTCGGCGTGGAGGGAATCCCCACGTTGAATGCCGCTGCGACCGACGCCATCGCCACCCTACGCGAAAACGGGCGCACCACGATGGTGGTGCGAAAGGGCGATAAGGACATCGGCGCGATCGGGCTAATGGACACGCCGCGCGAAGCGGCCAAGGTTGCACTGAAGCGGCTGCGCGAGATGGGCATCACCCGGATGATCATGATCTCGGGCGATCACCAGAAGGTGGCCGACGCCATCGCCAGGGATGTCGGGCTCGACGAGGCATGGGGCGACCTGATGCCGGAGGACAAGGTCGCCGCGATCAAGAAGCTAGCCGGTGAAGACAAAGTCGCGATGGTCGGCGATGGCGTCAACGATGCGCCGGCGATGGCGTCGGCGACGGTCGGCATCGCGATGGGTGCTGCCGGATCGGACGTGGCGCTGGAGACGGCCGACGTCGCGCTCATGGCCGACGATCTCGCGCATCTGCCGTTCGCGGTGGGCCTGAGCCGCCATACCCGCGGTATCATCCGGCAGAATGTGTTCGTCAGCCTCGGCGTCGTCGCGTTCCTCGTGCCCGCGACGATCCTGGGCCTGGGCATCGGTCCGGCGGTCGCGATGCACGAAGGCTCGACGCTGCTGGTCGTGTTTAATGCGCTGCGCCTGCTGGCCTTCAAGGATCGGAGTGGGTCGGCAGTATGACGGCGGATCGATACGACGCCTTGATCGTCGGCGGCGGACCGGCGGGCCTCACGGCGGCGATCTATCTCGCGCGCTATCATCGCCGCGTCGTGGTAGTCGACGACGGGCACAGCCGCGCGAAATGGATACCGCTTTCCCATAATCACGCCGGCTTTCCGGACGGGATAGCCGGCGAGGATCTGCTGCGGCGGATGCGCGAACAGGCGGAACGCTACGGCGCCACAATAGTGACGGACCGTATAGAGACGGTCGACGGGAAAGCCGATGCTTTCGAAGCCCAAGGGTCCGCCGTGACGACCACCGCTGCGCGCGCCGTCGTGCTGGCGACCGGCGTTGAGAACCGGCGCCCGGCGATGGATGCCGCCACGCATCACGACGCGCTCAATCGCGGCCTGCTTCGCTACTGCCCAGTCTGCGACGGCTATGAAGCGACCGGCCAATCGATTGGGGTGATCGGGGCCGATAGTCACGGCGTCGCGGAGGCGCTGTTCCTAACGACCTATTCGGATGACGTGACCCTGCTCGTTTATAAAACAATGGAACTCACCGGGACGGATCGGGCCGACCTTTGGGGTGCCGGTGTCAAGGTGAAGGAAAGCCCGCTCGAAGAGCTCACGTTCGGTGAAATGGTCACGGCTCGGCTGCGCGACGGCAGCGACTGTCGATTTGACACTATTTATCCGGCACTCGGGTCGGACAGCAACAACGCCCTCGCGCGCCAGCTCGGCGTCGAGCTGAGCGACGATCGCTGCATCGTCGTCGATACCAAGCAGCGGTCGAGCGTCGCCGGCGTCTATGCGGCGGGCGATATCGTTATGTCGCTCGATCAGATCAGCGTCGCGATGGGCCACGCGGCGATCGCCGCGACCGCTCTCCACAATGATCTCCGCAACCGTGACGGCGAGGGCACTGCGTCATGAAAAGGCTGATCGTATTCGATCTCGACGGGACGCTTGCGGAGAGTAAGCGGCCCTTGTCGGCCGAGATGGCGACGACGCTTTCGCGCCTGTTGGCCGTGGTTGATGTCGCGGTGATCTCGGGCGGAGACTGGCCGCAATTCGACCGGCAAGTCGCGTCGCGCCTGCCAATTGACGCCGCGCGCGAGCGGCTATGGCTGATGCCGACCACCGGCACGAAGCTCTACCGCTTTGTCGACGATGCATGGCGCGCGATCTATGCCGAGCTGTTCGACGATGCGGAGAGGGCGAGCATTCGCGCGGCCTTCGACCGCGCGCTGTCGGAAGCGGGGCTCGCGGACGAGCGCATTTGGGGAGAACGGATCGAGGATCGGGGAAGCCAGATTACCTTTTCAGGCCTCGGCCAGGACGCGCCGCTGGAAGCGAAGGAGGGATGGGATCCCGATCGCGCCAAGCGGACCGCGCTCCAGAAGACGCTACGGGCGGCGCTGCCCGGCCTCTCGATCAACTTGGGCGGCACCACGTCGATCGACGTCACCCGCGCCGGCGTCGACAAGGGCTATGGGCTGAACCGCCTGAGCAAGGAAAGCGGCGTGCCCCTGGCCGGGATGCTGTTCCTCGGCGACGCGATCTACCCCGGCGGCAACGACTATCCTGCTGCTGAAATCGGCGTGGATACTGTGAAGGTCCGCGACGTCGCCGAAACCGCTGCCGTCGTGTCGGCGATCATCGCTTGCTTAAAGCGCTGACCGCCGGTCCAGCGATGCGAATTGTCGTCACCCCCCGGACGGTTCTGACACGTTGCTCACCGGCCCGCCACAGGTGACACAGATATGCTTGGGGCGCACGTAAACGGAGTTACAAATGGCTGATTACGACTATGACGTTCTTGTCATCGGAGCCGGTCCCGGCGGTTATGTCGCGGCCATACGCGCGGCGCAGCTCGGGCTGAAGACTGCCTGCGCAGAAGCGCGAGAGACCTTGGGCGGAACGTGTCTCAATGTCGGCTGCATCCCATCGAAGGCACTGCTCCACGCATCCGAGCTGTACGAGGAAGCCAAGTCGGGCGCTCTCGCGAAGTTTGGGGTAGATATCGAAAGCGCTCGCCTCAATTTGACGCAGATGCATTCCGAGAAGAGCAAGGCTGTTGGTGAGCTGACCGGCGGCATCGCCTTCCTGTTCAAAAAGAATAAGGTCGAGTGGCTCAAAGGGCTGGCCACGTTCATCGGCAAGGACAGCGTCGAAGTCGCGGGCAAGACCGTGCGCGCAAAGAATATCGTGATCGCTACCGGATCGTCGGTAACACCGCTTCCGGGTGTCGAGGTGGATAGCGAAGTGGTTGTGGACTCCACAGGGGCGCTGGCGTTTCCCAACGTTCCCGAACATCTCGTCGTCATCGGTGCCGGCGTGATCGGGCTTGAACTTGGCTCAGTTTGGAAGCGGCTTGGCGCTAGGGTCACCATTATCGAATATCTCGACGAAATCCTCCCTGGCCTCGACGGCGAAGTGCGCAGGGAAGCGCGCAATATCTTCGCCAAACAGGGGTTCACGTTCAAGCTCGGCACCAAGGTCACTGCGGTTGGACGCAACGGCGTGGCCGCAACCATTACGGTTGAGCCCTCTGCGGGTGGCGAGGCTGAAACCATCGAGGCTGACGCGGTGCTGGTCGCGATCGGGCGGCGGCCGAACACCGGAGGCCTGGGACTCGACAAGACCGGGCTTGGCTTGAACAAGAAGGGGCAGATCGAAGTGGACCACCGCTTTGCAACCGCTGTTCCCGGCATCTGGGCGATCGGCGATGTCGTGCCTGGCCTTATGCTCGCGCACAAAGCGATGGACGAGGGAATTGCGGTCGCCGAGAACATCGCGGGGCATATCGGGATCGTAAATCATGCGGTGATCCCGTCCGTCGTCTACACCCATCCTGAGATCGCGGGCGTCGGCCTGACCGAGGAGGAGGCGAAAACGCGCGGTGAAATCAAGGTCGGCAAGTTCCCCTTCGCGGCCAACAGCCGCGCCAAAACCAACCGTGACACCGATGGCTTCGTCAAGGTCGTTGCCGACGCCAAGACCGATCGGGTGCTCGGGGTTCACATCATCTCCACGCTCGCCGGCACGATGATCGCTCAGGCGGCCCAGGCGATGGAATTTGGCGCGACCAGCGAGGACATTGCCTACACCTGCCATGCTCATCCGACCCATTCGGAGGCGGTCAAGGAAGCGGCGATGGCGGTGACGGGCAAACCGATTCACATTTGAGGCAGAATACCTTCGGCTGCCTCGACCACGCTCACCGCGCGGCGTCTGCCTGGCGCATAGTTGGCGTGCTGCGACGGCGGTCGTCAGCACGCCGGTCCAGATATGTAGGCCGAGCCGCGTTAGCAGTCGAATTAGGCGCGCGGTACACTGGCTGCGGCGGGGTAGCAGGATAGCCGCCGTAACCGCCGCCACCATAGCTGTGCCCGCCATCCCAACTGACGCCGCCATGTCCGCCGCTTCAGCTGACACCGGCACTATGCGACCGGCTTTGCGCGAAGCCCGGCGACGCCACCGCTACTGCGCTGGCTGATATCGACAACGCCAACAGAACCCTTTTGCTCATGGATTTCCCATTCGGATTGCGGATTTGAAAGGTCCACTCCTTTACGCATCGGTCTGAACAAGCTGGCTCAGCCTATGGCGGAGAGTCTGCCAAGTTACACTCCACCATTAACTACTGCTCAATGATGTCGGTACTCGCGACGATCATGGTGATCGCGGCGGTAACCACGATTATCGTCGTAGTACCCCCTTTGACGATAGTCGTCGTGCCGATCGTAGTAGTATCCGTTATCATAATAGGCGCGCTGGGGCGCGTAGTACACACGCTGGGGAGCATAGCCATAGCCGCGGTAGCCGCCACCATACCCGCCACCGTAGTAACCGCCGCCACCGCCGATACTAATGTTCAGCCCACCGTGACCGCCGCGCTGATGACCTCCGCCATGATGCCGATCGCGCGCCAGCGCAGGAGAAGCGGTCAGTGTCGCAGCGGCAGCGGTCGCCAGCGCAAGAAGGATTTTTCGGTTCATCTCTTCTCTCCGTCACCGTCTTCAGTGACGGCTATGCTGGCCGTTTGCCTCTTGCTGATTGAACTGGCGCTGAACCGTCGCGGGCAGTGAGCAAATTCACGCAACTTCCATGGCTTAGGCGAGAATAGTTGAAGCAGACGAGCCGCGTGCTTCAACATTTGGATGCGGGCCGGCGCTGATCGTGGTAGATAGCGTAGCGATAATCGGGAGAGAAGCCATGACGATGCGGGCTGTCGGCCTGAAAGCGCTGGGCGTCTCGTCGCTCGCGCTGCTGGGCGGTTGCACGACCATACAGGGTCCTCAGCGCTACGCCTATTATCGGGTGCCCTGCACGACACCCGGCGCGGTCGTTGCGACGCCGATCGCGGCTCAGCCCGAAGTCGCCCGGACGCAAATGCCTGATGCACCGCCCTCGCCTGAAGCCTCGACGGAGAGCAGCCGCACGGCTGCTAGCGGGGGGCCGCCGCCTGTCGGTGCCGCATCTGAATCAGGAGCGACCTGCGTCGTGGCGGTTTCGGACGCGGGGTATCGATATAGCCGATCCTATTACCCTGGCTACGGTGGCGACTACGGACGCCCTTATTATGGCTCGTTCGGGATCGGTCTGGGGTTCGGCTCTCACTTCGGCGGCGGGCACGGCTTTTCCGGTGGCCATACCAGATCGGGGCATGGCTCCCACCGCCGGTAAGCGCTTTAGCGTCCGCTATCATATCCTGGCCGATGATGCGCCGCGTCGCACATTTCAGTCGGCGATTCATGCAGCGACTAGATCCACCCCGCGCGCTTGAAGCGGATATAAAGCGCGCTGCACACGGTCACGACCACCGCGAGCACGACGAAATAGCCGTATTCGGTTTTCAGCTCGGGCATGTTCTCGAAGTTCATGCCGTAGATGCCTGCGATGGCGGTGGGCACGGCCAGAATGGCTGCCCAAGCCGCGAGCTGCCGGGTGCTCGCGCCGGTGCGCTGCTGTTCGAGCAGGTTGCTGACCTCGAATACCGATGAAAGCACTTCGCGAAGACCGCCGACCGTGGTTTCGACCCGGTGGATATGGTCGAGCACATCCCGGAAATACGGGATCACATCCCGGTCGATGCAGGGCATGTCATCGTGGGTGAGCTTGTTCGCCACCTCACCCATGGGGCCGAGGACCCGCTGGAATCGCATCAACTCACGCCTCAGGTTGAAGATGCGGCTGATTTCGGCGCGGGCCAGGAAAGCGTCCAGGGCCCGCTGCTCCATGGCGACCACGTGCTCCTCGATGGCTTCCCCGATCGGCAGATAGCCATCGACGATGAAGTCTATGATGGCGTGCAGAACGTAGTCGACACCATGCGCGAGTAGTGAGGGTGCCGCCTCAAGCTGGCCGCGCAGCGTGCTGTGCGAGCGTGCCGATCCATGCCGCACGGTGATGACATGACTGGGACCCACGAATATCGCGGTTTCGCCGTAGGCGATAACCTGATCCTCAAGCCGGGCGGTCAGCGCGACCACGAACAACTGATCGCCATAGACATCGACCTTTGGATGCTGGTGGGCTTTCAGGGCATCCTCGACCGCAAGCGGGTGAAGTCCGTAATGCTCCTGTAGCTTCCGAAGCTCCTCCTCGGATGGCTCCAGCAGGCCGATCCAGACGAACTCGGCCTTGTCGTCCGAACAGAATGTCGGCTCGTCGATCGAAACAGACCGGACCCGCTGGCCATGGCGATACAGGGAAGCGGCAACAACGCTCATCAAGACCCTCCAAACATTGATAGACGAGCGCTTCTAGCAGGAGCCGATCCTTGCGTCGCTTCGAACGCATATCCCCACTGCTGCAGCCTCAGGGATGCCTTGGGCTTCGTCACCGTCATTCTTTCTTAGCCACCGCTACGCCAGCACATTCACGGCACGGGCAGCGACGAGACCCACCGTAAGGAGTGAAGCGCCAGCTTCGACCATCATGAGCATTTTGCTTCGAGCGCTTAACGGCATCGTATCGGTGGGGGAGAAAGCGGTCGTGTTCGTAAATGAAACATAGAATTAGTCGATTAATCCAGGGGTCCGTTGCTCGGTCCCGACGATTTTTCCGGCGATCATCTGAGGAAAGAGGAAGTCCGCGGCGCGCGCGGTATCAAGACCGCGCATGGCGGGTTCATCACCGTGTCGAGATTCCAGAACCATTGGGCGAAGACAACGATGTTTGTGACCAGATGTTCAGCGCGTCCAGCAGCAAAGACTGCCCGGTAGCTCCTTTTGGACCATCGAGAACAAGCAGGGCGTGGACAACCGCCGCGAGCGCCTGAAAATTCGTGACAGTGACCAAAGCTGTGAGCAACAAGGCGAAGCGTCGAACAAAGCGGCGGTGACGGACGATCAGGTCCTGTGATGATGAGTCGTGGCCTGTCGAATGCGTTCCCTACGTCCATGCCGTTGCGATGGAAAGCGGCACGAGCAGCGCGATTTCGAAAGCCGGCACCAGCCAACGTGGGCCAAGGGTGAGATTGTTCGTAAGGACAAGGTTCAGCGCGGCCGTTAGCGCAATCGCGCCCCCGCCAGCCAAAAGGCGGAGGCATGCTTTTGAAGAATGGTGACACTCGGCCCCCATGACCCTCTCTTTCATGATTGTCGGATCGACACCATCGCCTGCAATTCCGTGCTAGGCTGCGATCAGCTTTGTCATTGCAGACAATCTGGCAGGAATGAGCCATGTTTAAGTGACGACCAGCGACCCGCCTCATTCAGCCAAGAGGCACTCGCGGGCTCGGCGCGTTCGCCGTCCTCTGCGCTGGTGGGAGCTGGCGCTGCCGGCCGGCGTGTGGATTGTCGCTGCAAAGGTGTTGCTGGTGGGTGCCCGCACGCTGGGGCGTTCCGGGCTTGGGCTTCGATATGCAGTGTTCTCGCTGATCCGCCTGTCCGGTCGGCTATCTCACATTGGCTTTCGGGTGTGGCGCCACCAAGGAGGTAAGTGGAGGTGATCTGCCTCCTGTTAGAAATCAGAGCGTGAACCAGGATATACGATGAATGATCCAAAACCGTCGGCCCTCTCCAATCCGCCGGATGCTTTAAAAAGCCAGCGCATCCGAAATTGCTGAAGGATTTAGGGAAGCTCTGAACAAGTCGGACTTGCGACGACGGCGATGGTGTGATTCGATGCCCGGACGGAGGGCTTGGTGATGCAGGGTCGTTTTTCAGGGCTTGGTATGTCTCGTCCGCGTAAACGGACGCGGCGCGAGGTGTTTCTGGATCAGATGGCGACCGTTGTTCCGTGGGAACGGTTCGAGCAGTTGCTCTCACGGCATTATCCGGTGGCGGGCCGTGGACGTCGTCCTTACCCGTTGCGGGCAATGCTGAAGATCCATTTCATGCAACAATGGTTTGGGCTGTCGGACCCCGCGATGGAAGAAGCCCTGTGGGAGACGCCGCTGTTGCGCCAATTTGCGGGGATCAGCCCCGACTTTGAAGGCGTGCCGGATGAGACGACGATTCTGAAGTTCCGGCATTTGCTGGAAAAGCATGAATTGGGCAAAGCGCTGTTTGACGAGATGACGGCGGTTTTGACCGAGCGCGGTTTGCTTTTGCGCCAGGGCACGATCGTGGATGCGACTTTGATTGCTGCGCCGCCATCGACCAAGAACCGCACGAAGTCGCGCGATCCCGAGATGAAGCAGACCAGGAAGGGCAACCAATGGTATTTCGGCATGAAGGCGCATATAGGCGCGGACGCGGCTTCGGGATGCTTTCATTCGGCCGAGATGACGTCGGCCAATGTGCATGACAGCGTAGTGACCGATGCGCTGCTTCACGGCGAGGAGGAAATTGCCTTTGGCGACAGCGCCTACGCCAGCAAGGAGCGGTCGCTCGTCGCCGATCGAGATGAAGGCGATGTTGTCTGGGCGACACCGTTCAAGCGCAAGAAGGGCCAGGGCCTGAGCGATGAGGAGCGCCGGATCAACCGGTTGACGTCTTCGTTCCGCGCCAGGGTCGAGCACGTTTTCCGGGTCGTCAAGCGCCAGTTCGGCTACACCAAGACCCGCTATCGCGGCCTGTACAAGAACAGCCAACAGATTTTCTGCCAGCTCACCTTGGCCAATATCTACATCATGCGGGAGCGATTGGCCCGGTCGGCAGGATAAGTGCGTCCGTTGGACCGACAATCGTTTAAAAGGCGCCGGAAAAATCGGCGAAAATGACCCGAAAATCCGCGACATTGGGCAAATCTGCGCATGACAACACTCTCGGCCCGAAAGCGTCCCCGACTGCCAGTTTCAGACGCCAGATTTCCTACCTGTGCAGAGGTTCCTTAGATCCTGGTCTCATTACCGGTGCATCCGACGACGACCCGAGCGGCATAGCCACGATTCTCAAGCTGGCGCACAGTTCAGCTACAGCGTGGCATGGGTCATGTTGTTCAGCTGGCCTTTGATGTGTAAGCGATGTCCTCAGCCCACCGCGATCCAAGGCATGGGTTCGCCGACCGCGTTTGCGGGGTGGCCGTTGGCGAGGCGTGCGAGCGTGTTGGTCAGCCAGGCGGGTGGACCAAGCCCATTGAGCTTGCAGCATTCGATGAGCGTGGCGACGAAAACCCAGTTGTCCCCGCCTTCGTCTGAGCCAGCGAGCAGGGCATTTAAGCGCGAGCGGGCGGATCGAGCGCTCGACGGTGTTGTAGTCGAGGTCGATGCGCCCATCGTCGAGGAACAGGTGAGGCCATCCTAACGCATAAGCGCATAGCGGATTGCCTCGGCGATCTTGCTCTTGGCGCGTACAGACTTGACCGGGCAGAGTTAGTGCCAAGCGAGGTGAGATCGGCGCAGGCTCACGATGTTCTAAGCGCGGTTCAGGCCAAGCTTTTCGACAGGGGGCGCTGGCTGTCATTCAGTCGGACATGGATTGGGAAGTGCCAGGGAGGTTGTCCTAGTTATATGCGGCGGTGTAGTCGTGGCTGCGTTCCGGGCTTGAGCTGTTGACTAGCGGCCGACAAAGGCCGGTCGGTGAAGACAGCGGTCCAGATACCGTTGTCCTCGCGGCGCTGATCAGCTCGCCAGGGCGACGCGGCGATTCGTCTTGGACGGAGCACCGCTGGCGACGATCCCCGGCCGGCATGCTCCGCAACGATGCTAACTGGTCGGTGGCACCGCCTCCGCAGCAATGGTTTGATGAATCATCGATATTCGGCGGCCATGAGAGGGATGGGGGCACTTCTCGTTGGTTACGATGTACTCTATGTCAACGCTCCCGCATTGTGGCGTTAGGGCCAGGTTTCGAGTATCGAACGTCAGTGTTAGGGTTGCCTCCGCCCAGGCGGCTTGTGCCACCGTCTCATGGACGCCGGTTAATTTCGACACGCCGCGCCGGAACGCATGGCAAAGGGAGAGACTATGAAGCCCACGACCATCGGGTCCATTCCGACCGCAGACAGCTTCAAACCCACGGCACCCGTTGGGGTAGTTCCACTGGCGACCGGCGCTATCGTGCTTCGTCCCGAACAATTGCTAGACGCGCAGAAGAGGATTGCGCAGATCGACTTCGCCACAATGCCGTCAGGCGACGTGATCAGACTCGGGCTCGATGCGGAGCAGGCGCTCCAGCGCACGCTCGACGGCTTCCTCGCCCGGCTCGATAAAAACTCTGCGGCGGCTGTGTTCGCGCTCTTTGGGCGGCTCGAAAAGGGAGTGGAAGACGCCGACCTTCCGGAGATTCTGGACAAAGTACAGAACGGTGAAAAACCCGGATTGATCGGCAGCTTGCTCGGCCGGCTTCGCGGCAAGCGGCCCGATCAACTCGCCGAAGAACTGTTGACAGCGATCGGCAACCTTATCGCTGGACGGACAAAGACACTGGCTGACGAGATGACGAAGCTGGAAAGCGCGCTATCCATGGAGATGCAGAAGCTGTTTGTCGAGTTGCAGGCGCTCGAAGCACTCAAGCGAAGCTATGGCACGCATTTCGACGACTTTACCGTGGCAGCGGGCGTTGCCAGGGCGTTGTTTGAAAAGGCCCAAGCCTATGTCGCAGGTGAGAAGGCCGCGCTCGATCCCGCTGATCCCGTCGCCCAAGGTCGCGTTCTGGAACTAACGGACAAGCTGCGGCTTCTTGAAAGCCGCGCGCTAGCGCTCGAGGGAAGCTATACGCGGCTACCTGCTGATCAGCTGGTTATTCAGCAGATCGAGCAGGCGGGCGTGGCGACGTTGCAGGAGACGGCCACAACAGTCGCGTCGCGTTTTGCATCGATCAAGATGACGCTGCTGTCGATCCACGGCGCCTTCGCGGTCAAAAGTGTGCAACAGATTGCCGGGCGCCAAGCCAAACTCGATCGGCAACTCACCGAACTTCGCGGTCGGGCGCTCAAGGACGTGGCCGTGGCGGCTGCGCTGGCCCCCGGTGAAAACCGCGTTGCGCAGGCGCAGCAGATTGAGTCAATCATCGTCACTACGAAGGAGATCCACGGGTTGGTCGAGGCTGCGAGAAAGACCACCGATGAGAAATTCGAGATCGCTCGTCAAAAATTTGCCGACGCCCGGCGAGAACTTGCTACCCTCTCGCAGAAATAGAGACCGTCATCTCCCACGCTGATTGTTGTACGAGGATCCGCACGACCATGTTGACACTTTCCCTCGACAAGCCCGGCACCGCGACGCCGAAGCTTCAGCTTTCGCTAAACAAGGGCGCCCGGTTCACCGCAAAGGTCGAGTGGCGGTGCGATGCCGATCATGCCGATGACGTCGACGTGCACGCGCTCGAGGCGCGCAACGATGGAGACGGGGCCAAGGTGACCGAACTCGCCAGCGTACTCTCCACCTACAATACAAAGCGGATGAACCCGCGCGGTGGCGCGCTGGCCGCAAATCCGGACGGGTCTTTTCAAACACCCGGTGGCGGGCTCTCTCACAGCGGCGACATGCGGGTACAAAACAACAGCGAATCGATTATCGTTGACGGTTCGAAACTGCCGGACGGGGTAAACGAGATTCCGATCCTGGTAACGGTCCACGACGCGGAACATGGCGGCGGCCACGACACCGGCGAGGCTGAAGAAGACGAACCCGCCTTTGGCGACATCGACGTTTGCACCATCACGCTTTCGGACGATACCGGGCGGGAACTTGGTGCCTATCAGCTATCGTCCGAATTCAAGGATTTCAACGTCGTTCAGCTCGGCAGCATCCTGCTCGGTCCCGACGGATGGGAATATGCGGCTGTGGGCCGCGGTTTTAACGGGACCTTCAACGATGTCCTCGCGCACTTCTCCTGATCCGACAGATGCGTGACGACCCGGCTCCGAGCGGAAAGTCCGGCACTGAGGAACCGCCGGGCAGTCTGCGTCCGACGATTATTAGGCAAGTGGACAGGACGCGGCGCGGTTCTAGCAGCCAAAACGTTAATGCGCAAAGCGGCGAGGAAGGGACGGGTGGGACCAAGCCCGCCGTTCTGGCTGTGGAGCATCCGCAAAGCGGGAAGCCGGGCCGCGTCATCACCGCGCCAACGGCGATCCCCGGCGTCGAGCGTAAACGGATCGTTGTCGTCTCGGCCGATATTGAACGTCTTTCCCCTGGTGTAGCGCCAGCAGTGTCGGGAAAAGCGGTTCGGCTGGTCAGGAGCTTCGTTCCGGAAGGCGCGCGCGACCGGCAAGTCACGATGTGGGGCCATGAGGCTCAGCAAGACTATGCCGAACTCGTCTCAACTACGCTGGAGCTATCACAGGCAGAGGTGCTCATCAGAGCGCGCCGCTATTTAGTTCGAATCGCCGACCTGCTCGACACGATCGACTTGGAGGCGGTCTGCGGTTCTGGACTGTCGCCCGGTTTATTCGGCCGCCTGTTCGGCGGCGGCCGGATCGATACAGCTGGCAAACTTGAGACCGCGCGAGTCGAACTCGAACAGTTGGTCCGGCTGACCAACGTGACTCTCGAGCCGCTCCTTGCACTCAAGACCTCATTCGACGAGCAATCGCGCCGCCTCGATGCAGCTTGGCAAGATATAGAGGCGGCGGGCCTTGCGGCTGCTTTCCTGTCCGAACATCTTGTCAATGACCGACCCGAGTTGTCACGGCGCCTGCTGGAACGCAGCATGAGTCTTGCGCAAACGGCGCTGCAAATCCGGAACAGCGCCTCGTTGCGCGACAGCCAGTCGGAGCAACCACTAAGCTTGGTCGCGGCGATTCAGAACGTGGTGCTCGTGACGCTGCCGGGCTGGCTGGTCGCTATCGCCGCGCTGAACGTCGCTTCTCCCGCCAGCCGGCAACCGACCCCCACTCAGGCGACTGAACTTCAATTTCAGCTCCGTACCATCCTTCAACAACTCAAAGCATGAGGATCGAGCACCGTGGCCCTGCAACTGAATCTGGAAAAGTCCGCGCGCGCGTTGCGCCTCTCCCTCGACAAAGCGGGTATCGCCCACGACGTGAAAGCAGAACTCATCTTTGACATGGACGTATCCGGCTCCTTTGAGCACGAGCATGAAGAGGGAACAACCAGCCAGTTGATCGCCCGGCTCGTGCCCTACGGTATGGAACTGGACCCCGATGGTCGGATTGATGTTTTTACCTTCAGCGACGGTAAGCACAGCGTCCATCACGTTGGCACCGTGACACCCGACGATTCCGAAGGGTACATTGTTCGCAACGTAATTGACCAAGTGCCCGGCTGGAATGGCGGGACGACGTACAGCTATGTGCTCGAACGCAATCTCCAACATTTTGGCTGGCTAACGGCGGAGCCGGAAAGAGGCGGCTTCCTCAGCCGCTTTTTCGGCGTTGCCACGGACCCGGTGATTCGCGCTAGGAAGCGGTCAATCGTGATCTTTGTAACGGACGGCGAGAACGACCCGGCCGATCATGCGCGCACGATCAAAGTCCTCGAAGAATCCGAGCAACGGGGCGATCAAGTCTACTTTTTGTTCATGGGCGCATGCGAGCACGACGTAGATTTCGGGTTCCTGCGAAGGCTCGCGGCACGGTTCAAAAATACCGGTGTCGTAATCATACGCGATCTGGATTCGTTCGTCGAATTGTCCGACGACCAACTCAATGCCGAGTTGCTGGTCCCCGAACTTCTCGATTGGCTAAAGTCGTGAACCCGGCAAATAAATGGCAGTTATATTCGCGATCAGAGAGTGTAGCCTAGTAAGGGCGGGCGTGTATTATTAGCGCCAGTTCCTCGGACCTCCGTACGTCCACTTCTATCGCCAAGCTGTGCGAGGACGCTGAGAAGTTGTGCTTCCGTGCGGCCATCGACCGCGCGCTTTCAGAAACGGGGCTTGCCGATGAGCGCATCGAGGTGAGAGGACCGCGAAAGCCAGATTACCTTTTCCGGCCCGCTGTTTTTGTGCCTGTCCGAGCGCCATAACGCGAGGTTCAACGACATAACTTGGCCCGCACCAGCCAATCGAAAGGCCGCGCACCAAGCCTTGCCACCAGCCATTGATCGTACTGGGAAGCGGAATTTAAAAAATCAATGGCGATGAGGCGCCTGGCTAGCAATTTTCTGGGCATCAGGTGGGTAAGACATCTCCTTGAAAAACTCGAAGCTTCCTGTCGCTCGTACGACCACCCTCGCATTATTCGTAGAATGATTTTGAAACGCCACGCCATAGAGACTGTCCGTCGTCAGAACATTCGGCACAACTCGCGGCGTAGATTAGCGGAGTGCGGACCTCGTCAGGGGGTTGATGTTAGGCGGCGAACTTGCGGTGCTGCAAGCGCCGATGTTC
>NZ_SCNL01000022.1 GCF_005502745.1 Sphingomonas sp. 3P27F8 | reverse complement strand
GTTCCGGCCCCACCTGCACCCCCGCCGGCCCCGCCGCGGGTATCGCAGGCTGCTGTCGCGAAGGGCAATCCGGGGCAGTATTTCGGCTCTGACAACTATCCGCCGTCGGCATTGCGTGCTGGTGAGCAGGGTCGTGTCGTTGCGGCGCTTACCATCGGTACAGATGGACGCGTGGCTGAGTGCGAGGTCACCGCGTCGAGCGGTAGCGCCGCGCTCGATCAGGCGACGTGCAGGATCGCCAAGAGCCGCGTCCGCTACACGCCGGCCAAGGATGAGAACGGTCAGCCGATCGCGTCCAAGACGTCACTGCCGGTGAAGTGGGTCATTCCGGAATGACCCGCTTCCACTCCACCTTCTGACGCCATTCGTTTTTCAAGGGACTAGCAACACATGATCACCACCATTCTTGCCGCGGCAGCGGCGCCGGCCGCCAAGGGCGACAACCCGTACGGCCTGATCCCCGCGCTCCGCGAGGGCGGCCTGATCTCGCAGACCGTGTTCGGCATCCTCGTGCTGATGTCGATCGTCTCGTTCTACATCCTGTTCTCGAAGCTGTTCGAGCAGCAGAAGATCATCAACCAGGCCAAGCGCGTTCGCCAGGGCTTCTGGAACTCGAACTCGCTGCGCGAAGGCTCGGCCAAGCTCGAGAAGAACTCGGCCTACAAGCAGATCGTCGACGATGGCCTTGCCGCGCAGGAACAGCATCAGAAGCTGACCGATCCGGTCGAGGCGCATGACTGGCTGCACGGTTCGCTCGCGCGGTCGGAAGCGGCGATCAACTCGAAGCTGGGCACCGGCCTCGCGTTCCTGGCGACCGTCGGCGCAACCGCGCCGTTCATCGGCCTGTTCGGCACGGTTATCGGCATCTATCGCGCGCTCATCAAGATCGGTGCGGCCGGTCAGGCGTCGATCGACGCGGTCGCCGGCCCGGTCGGTGAGGCGCTCATCATGACCGCGCTCGGCCTCGTCGTCGCCGTGCCGGCGGTGCTCGCATACAACTGGCTGCAGCGTCGCAACAAGTCGATCGCGGAAGACCTCTCGGCCTTCTCGAACGACGTGCTCGGCTATCTCGCCTCGGGCGGCGCGGTTCGTCCGTCGCTGGCCGGTGCGCCGAAGCCTGCGCCGGCAAAGCCCGCCGCTGCGACCACGACCGCCGGTCAGACCCGCGCGTAAGATGGATAGGGAGGCGGGGCTGCGCCTGTCGCAGCCTCGCTTACCAGCCCGCGGGGTTCACCCAAGGGCCGAATGAGTAGGAAAGCCTGACACATGGCGATGAGCGTTGGCGGCGATTCCGCCGCCGAAACCCCGATGTCGGACATCAACACGACCCCGCTGGTGGACGTCATGCTGGTGCTCCTCATCATCTTCCTTATCGCGGTTCCAGTCGTGATCCAGTCGGTGAAGCTCAAGCTCCCCGATGTGCGTTTCGACCCGACCACGACCAAGCCAGAGAACGTATCGCTCTCGATCACGAGCGACTCGAGCGGCACCTGCAAGGTCTATTGGGGCCTGTCCCCGGTGACCCACCAGGAACTGCTCGACCGTGCGGTGGCTAAGCTCAAGGCGGAGATCGCCCGTCAGGGCGGCGTCAACGCCCCGGGCCTGGAACTGCCCGAGGCGCATATCCGCGGCGACGTGAATACGCCGTGGCGCTGCATCGGCGGTGCGATCTTCAACATGCAGATGGCCGGCTTCGCCAAGGTTGGCTTCATTTCGGAGCCGCCGCCGGGTGAAAACCCAGAGCGGCTGTAAGCCAAGCGGTCAGGAGTAACACGACATGGCAATGAGTGGCGGCCGCGACGACGGCGAGCCGATGATGGAAATGAACACGACGCCGTTGATCGACGTCATGCTCGTGCTCCTCATCATGTTCATCATCACCATCCCGATCCAGACCCACGCGGTTAAGGTTGATCTGCCTCAGAATCAGTCCAACCCCACCCCGCCGCCGGTCGAGCCGGACAAGAACAAGGTCGCGATCGCGGTCGATGGTACCGTCACCTGGAACGGTACGCCTGTGGATGCGGTCACGCTGCGCCAGTATCTGGACGTCGCTGCTGGCATGACGCCGGAACCCGAGCTGCACTTTCAGCCCGATCCGCAAGCGCGTTATGAGGTGGTCGATCGGACGCTGGCAGTGATCAAGCGCTCGAAGGTGACCAAGCTCGGTTTCATCGGGAACGAGCAATATTATCGCGACTTCTAAAGACTGATTCTTTTAGTCACGGTGTGTTGTGAGAGGGCGGCCCCATCCGGGTCGCCCTTTTTCGTGCGAACCGTGCTGACCCGCGTCCTGTAGGCAACGGTGTCATGAGACCATCGCCGGCGCGGACCATCGCCGGCGCGGAACGGTTTGCGAGAATTGCTGCCCCGCCCGGATAAGGCTCAGCGCTCGTCGCCCGATCGTGAGCGCCCGGCGTCGATCACTATCGCCTCACATCGGGCGCGATATCCCAGGCAATCGCATGAATCCACGCCACGACGCTGCCGCCGTCTGGCACCCTGTTGCCGATCCAATGTCCGGTAGCGCCGCTGTGGCGCGCAGCAATATTGGTCCGACGATCGAGCAGCGCCCTGCGCAACGCAAGGTTGTTCCGGGCGGGCACGGATGACCGTTTCAGGAAATTGCCCGCGCGTTACCTAGCGCGCGGGCGCCATTCCGCCTTAGAGTTTGCGGGAAATCACTTCTTTCATGATTTCGTTCGTGCCGCCATAGATCCGGCTGACGCGCGCGCCGCGCCACATCCGAGCGATGGGATATTCGTTCATGTATCCGGCGCCGCCATGAAGCTGTAGGCACTTGTCCATCACTTCCCATTGCAGATCGGTGTGCCACAGCTTGGCGGCAGCACCTTCCTCGTTGGTCAGTTCGCCGTTCAGGTGGCGGGCGATTGCCCAGTCCAGATGCGCCCAGCCGATCTGCAGCTTGGCCTTCAGATCGGCCAGCACGAAGCGGGTGTTCTGGAAATCGAAGATCGTGCCCTTGAACGCCTTGCGATCCTTGGTGAAGGCGACGGTATCATCGAAAGCTTTCTGCGCGGACGCCTGACAGGACACCGCAATCGACAGCCGCTCCTGCGGCAACTGGCTCATCAGATAGACGAAGCCCTTGCCTTCCTCGCCGAGGCAGTTGGTGATCGGGACGCGCACATCCTCGAAGAACAGTTCGGAGGTGTCGGCGGCGTCCTGACCGATCTTGTCGAGCTTGCGACCCTTCTGAAAGCCCTCGCGATCGCTTTCGACCAGGATGATCGACATGCCCTTCCACGCCGGTTGGGCATCGGGATCGGTCTTGGCTACGACGAGCGTCAGGTCGGTGTTCTGCCCGTTGGTGATATAGGTTTTCGATCCGTTGATCACATAATGATTGCCATCCTTGCGCGCGGTGGTGCGGATGGACTGGAGATCGCTGCCCGTGCCCGGCTCCGTCATCGCGATCGCGGTGATAACATCGCCGGACACCATCTTGGGCAGCCATTCCTTTTTCTGCTCCTCCGAACCATAGGTCTCCATGTAGCCGGCCACGATATCGGACTGGAGCGAGAAGCCGGCCGGGACGCCGGAATAGGCCATTTCCTCGTCAACGATCGCGTTATAGCCGAAATCGAGGCCAAGGCCGCCGTAGGCCTCCGGCACGGTGGGGCAGAGCATCCCGATCCCGCCGGCCTGCTGCCAGAAGGATTTCGGCACCAGCCGGTCCTTCTCCCACTGATCTGAGTGCGGCACGCCCTCCTTGGCGAGGAAACTGCGAACCGTCTGGCGGAACGCCTCGTGATCCTCATTGTAGGCGAAACGGCCGGCGACGGTATCGAGCGACATGACGGATCCTCTTCCAAAAACTGCTTGGCACTTTGTCGCCAGCGTGGGGCAGGGGGTCAAGTAACTTTTGTTATGGCGCGTTGCGATGGCTTGCGCGGCGGTGCGCGGCGGCCCAACCTCTCGACTCCGCCGTGAAGACGCGGCAAGGAGCCGGCGAAGGAGATCGTAACAAATGAAACTAGCCAGCCTGAAGCACGGTCGCGACGGAAAGCTCGTCGTCGTTTCGAACGATCTCGCGTGGTATGCCGACGCGAGCCACATTTGCCTCACGTTGCAGGCGGCGCTGGACGATTGGGAGCGGATCGCGCCATCACTGGAACTGCTCGCCACGGACCTTGACCACGAGACGATACCGCGCGCGCGCTTCCACGAGCATGATGCCGCCTCGCCGCTGCCGCGGGCTTATCAATGGGCGGACGGATCGGCCTATGTGAACCATGTCGCGCTCGTGCGGCAGGCCCGGGGCGCGGAGATGCCGGAAAGCTTCTGGCACGATCCGCTGATGTATCAGGGTGGCTCGGATGGCTTCATCGGCCCGCGCGATCCCATTCCGCTGAGAGACGAGGCGTGGGGCTGCGATCTGGAGGCGGAAGTCGTGGTCGTCACCGGCGACGTGCCGCTCGGCGCAACGCGGGAAGAGGCGCTGGCGGCGGTGCGGCTGGTGGGCCTCACCAACGACGTGTCGCTCCGTAATCTGATCCCGGGCGAGCTGGCGAAGGGCTTCGGCTTTTTCCAGTCGAAGCCGGCATCTGCCTTTTCGCCGGTGTTCGTCACGCCGGATGCGCTGGGTGACTGGTGGCGCGACGGCAAGCTGCACCGCAAGCTGATGGTGGACCTGAACGGCGCGCCGTTCGGTCGCGTGGACGCGGGCGAGGACATGACGTTCGATTTTGGCACGCTCATCGCCCATGCCGCCAAGACACGGGCGCTGGGATCGGGCACGATCGTCGGCTCCGGCACCGTGTCGAACCGCGATGCCGATGGGGGGCCGGGTCGCCCGATCGGCGATGGCGGCGTCGGCTATTGCTGTCTCGCCGAGGTGCGCACGGTGGAGACGATCCGGTCCGGGAAGCCGGTCACGCCGTTCCTGAAGACTGGCGACACTATCCGCATATGGGCTGAGGACGAGCGCCACCATCCGATCTTCGGCGTGATTGAGCAGACAGTGGGCGGCTGATGATCCATGTCGGCTGGTGGCCTGGCGGTACGAATTCGCTGGATTTTACGGCTGGTGAGCCCAAAGTTGTGGCCTGCGCCGGCAATCCGTTCGTTGGCGCGGACGATAGAAAATAAGACGGAGGTGAGAGATCATGAAAAAGATCGTCCTTCTCGGAGCGCTTGCATTGGGGATGTTGACGACGGCGGTAACCGCGTCAGCCGCGGATTACCCGCCCTGCACCGCCTCGATGCATGACAATTGCGTACAGGGCGCACGTTCGATGGGTCATGTGCGCCATGCCCGACATCATGCGATGAAGAAGCATCACGCGAAGCGCTGGCATCATGCGAAGCGCGGGCACCATATGAAGCACCACCGGCCGCACAAGGCGAAACATTGAGGATATGACGGCCCCGGCATCATCGCCGGGGCAATCTTCCGGCCATTGCGGCGGGTTCGCCCGACGACGCAAATGCCATTATCCCGACGGGCCTGGATAAGCCGGCGGTCTGGCGCCGCGTTCTGGCTGGTTCGGCTCGCCGCGCTCTCCCCGGAACCGTCGCGAAGCCCGCACCGAAGGTTGATCGCGCGCATCCGAAGCCGCGCTAGTGAAAATCATGGCTGCGGATCGGGATCACGTCCTGCGCCCGATCGCGGAAATGATAGTCTGAGCGTGTGCGGGGACGCCATTGGCGCTCGTCCTTTTCCTTTTCCCCACGATCGGGGCCACCGTGCCCTCCCGTGCCGCGCGCGGTGAGCTTGGGCAGGTCTATGTCTCCCACCTGACGCAGCAGATGCGTGAGGTTCGTAACCTGTTCGGTCACCACATGGATGACGATCCCCTCTTTCTGCACGCGGCCACGGATCGACACCATCGCAGACGTCATGACGATGCGCCGCTGCGCCTCGAACCGATCGGGCCACAGGATGCCGTTGGCGATGCCGCTTTCGTCCTCGATCGTCAGGAACAGCACGCCCTTCGCGCTTCCCGGACGCTGGCGCACGAGGATCAGTCCGGCGACCTCCACCATGCGCCCGTCGCGAATATGCGGAAGATCGGCGCATGGCACGATCCCGCGCCGCTTCAGCTCACCACGCAGGAAGGAAAGCGGGTGCGGCCGGAGCGAAAGCTGCGTCGCGCGATAATCCTCCACCACTTCGCGCCCCGCGGTGAGCGCCTTCAGATGCACCGGCGTCTCGCGCGTCTCCAGCGCGGCGAGCAGAGGGAGCGGCTTTTCACCCAGCCCGCGGATCGCCCACAAGGCTTGTCGCCGGTCCAGCCCCATGCCGGCGAAAGCATCGGCCTTGGCGAGGCGCTCCAGCGCGGCGAGCGGCACGCCCGAACGCCGCCACACATCCTCGATCGAGCCGAAGCGCCCATCCTCGCGCGCGGTGAGTATCCTGCCCGCATGTTCCGCCGACAGCCCCGCGACGATGCGCAGCCCCAGCCGGAGCGGCAGGTAATCCGTCGCACCGGGGCCGGTCGTGCCGATCACCGCCGTGTCCCATTCGCTCTCGACCACGCAGACCGGCCGCACCTCGATGCCATGCGCGCGCGCGTCGCGTACGATCTGCGCCGGCGCGTAAAAGCCCATCGGCTGCGCATTGAGCAAGGCCGCGCAGAACACATCAGGATGATGGCATTTCATCCAGGACGAGGCGTAGGCGATCTTGGCGAAGCTCGCCGCGTGGCTTTCGGGAAAGCCATAGCTGCCGAAGCCTTCGATCTGCTTCACCAGCCGCTCGGCGAATTCCAGCGTGATGCCGCGCTCCAGCATGCCATTGATGAGCGGATCGCGGAACCTGCCGACGCCGCCGGTTGACTTGAACGTCGCCATCGCGCGGCGCAGCCTGTCCGCTTCGCCGGCGGTGAAACCCGCGCCTGCGATCGCCACCTGCATCGCCTGTTCCTGAAACAGGGGAACGCCCAGCGTCTTTTCAAGCACCTCTTTCAACGCATCATTGGGATAGGTGACGGCTTCAACCCCGGTCCGCCGCTTCAGATAGGGGTGGACCATGCCGCCCTGGATCGGCCCGGGCCGCACGATCGCGACCTGGATCGCGATATCGTAGAACTTCCGCGGCTTCATGCGCGGCAACATCGACATCTGCGCGCGGCTCTCGATCTGGAACACCCCCAGCGTATCGGCGCGGCAGATCATGTCGAAAGTTGCCGGATCATCCTCCTGCATCGGCGGGCTGGAGAGGGTGAGGCGCGTATCCTTGTGCGCGGCCAGCAGATCGAAGGCGCGGCGCATGCAGCCCAGCATCCCCAGCCCGAGGATATCGACCTTCATGAAACCGATCGATTCGATATCCTCCTTCTCCCACTCGATCACATGGCGATCGGCCATTGCCGCCGGCTCGATGGGCACAAGTTCGCGCAGCGGCGCGCGGGTCAGCACGAAGCCGCCGGGATGTTGCGACAGGTGACGCGGCGTGCCGATCAGTTCGCGCGACAATTCCAGCGCGAGCGCCAGGCGCGGCTCGCTGGCGTCGAGGTTGAGCGCCGCCACATGGCTGTCCGGCACGCCATCATTAGACCAGCCCCAGATCTGGCTGGAGAGCGCTGCGGTCATGTCTTCCGGGAGACCCAGCACCTTGCCCACTTCGCGGATCGCGCCGCGCGAGCGGAAGCGGGAGACAACGGCGGTCAGCGCGGCATGGTCGCGGCCGTAATGTTCGTAGATCCACTGGATCACCTCCTCGCGCCGTTCGTGTTCGAAATCGACATCGATATCGGGCGGCTCGTGACGCTCCTCGGAGATGAAGCGCTCGAACAGCAGCTTGTGCTTCACCGGATCGATCGACGTGATGTGCAGCGCGAAACAGATCACCGAATTAGCGGCGCTGCCGCGCCCCTGACAGGCGATCTGCTGGCTGCGCGCATATTGGACGATCGAATTCACCGTCAGGAAATAGGGCGCGTAATCCATCTTCGCGACGAGCCGCAGCTCATGTTCAAGCATGTCGCGATGCGCCTGCGATGGGTTTCCGGCAAATTTCTGCTTCAGCCCGTTGAGCGCAAGTGTCGCCAGCGCTTCCTGCGCGTTCTTGCCCGGAATGACGATCTCGTCGGGATATTCATAGGTAAGGTCGCGCAGCGAAAAGGCGCAGCGCTCAACCACTGCCTCCACCGCCGCCAGCGCATGCGGATGATCGCGGAAGCGGCGCGCCATCTCCGCCGGTGACTGGAGATGGCGATCGGCGTTGCGCTCGCGGTGGAAACCGAGATCGTCGATCGTCGTTTTCATGCGGATCGCGGTGACGACATCCTGCAACATCCGCCGCGACGGGTGATGATAGAGCACGTCCCCGGTCGCGAGCGGGATCAACCCGTGCGCCTCAGCCGCCAGCACGGTTTCATGAAGGCGCAGCACGTCACCCGGCCGGCGATGATGGGTGAGGCAGACATGGCCGCGCCCGCCCGCACCAAACACATCGGCCATCCAGCGCAGCGCGCGCGGCTCCGGGATGCGGTCGGCGACCAGCGCGGCCACCAGCCCCTCGGCATAAGGGGCGAGATCGTCCCAGTGCAGGAAGCATTTGCCCTTTTCGCCGCGCTGGGCGTCCGCGCGCGCCTTGCCGATGCTGAGCAGGCTGGTCAGCCGGCTCCAGGCGGCGCGATCCTCGGGCCACACCAGCACCGCATCACCGCTGACCAGATCGAGCCTGCAGCCGGCGATGGGGCGGACGGTGACGCCGATATCCTCGCGCATCCGCTCGCTCGCGCGCAGCGCGCGCACCGCGCCGGCGACCGAATTGCGATCGACGATCCCCAACGCCGGCATTCCCAGCATCGCGGCGGCGGCGAACAGCTCCTCGCAGGACGAGGCGCCGCGCAGGAAGGAATAATGCGTGGTGACCTGAAGCTCGCTGTAGCTCATCCTGCATCACCCGAACGTGCCGTGGATAAACCAGCCGAGATCCCCCGTCTCGGGGCGCACGCCATCGCCGCGTCGGAACAGCCAGAAGCGGCGGCCCGCTTCATCCTCCACCCGGAAATAATCGCGCACGGCATCCCGTTCCGCGCCGCGCCGCCACCATTCGCCGGTGATCCGTTCCGGCCCGTCCCCGCGCACCACCTGATGCCGCTCGCCACGCCAGGTGAAACGGCGCGGCGGCTGATCGGGCAGTTCGGCAAGGACGTGATCGAGCAGCTCGGGGCGATGCAGCAGCCGTACGGGCCGGGGCCAGCGCGGGTGCCACGGGTGATCGGGCGGCCGCTCGTCGAGCCGGCGCACATCGTCGAGCTTCAGCCGCGTGGGGTCTCCGGCGGGCGGATCCAGCGGCGGCGTGGCGGCGACGGCGCGCTCGGGCACATCGCTTTCCACCGGGCGCTGCCGCCACAGCCGCGCATGGCCGATGCGGTTGGCGAGCGCATCCACCAGCGGCGCGAGGTCCGGGGTCTGCTTCTCCGCCAGCGCTGCGCCCAGCGTCTGGGGGCCGAGCGGCTCGGCGCGGCGGATGTGGAGCGCGAGCGTCTCAATGCCGTAGCCGGGTTCGATCTCCTCGATCCGGCGTGCGATCAGGCGGCGGATATGCGCCGCATCGCGGGTCGCGCGGGCGAAGCCGATGCGCAGCACCTGCGCCTGATGATCGAGGCGCTCCGCGACAAATAGCAGCGCGCGCGCGCCCAGCCCCTCGCGGGCGAGCGCGGTCGCAAGCTCGCCGGTCAGGCCGCCCAGCCAGTGATCGATCGCCTCGGCGGTGGCGATCGGCTCGGCGAAGCGGCGCTCCACGCTGATCGGCTGCTGCGGCATGATCGGGGTGAGCGGTTCGGCGGCTAGCCCGGTTGCCTCATCCAGCCGTCGCGTGATCGCGGCGCCGAACCTGCGCACCAGCGGGGCGCGCGGCAGCGCCAGCAACTCGTCGATACGCTCGATACCGAGCCGGTCGAGCAGTTCCAGCGCCTCGTCATCGAGCCGCAGCGCGGCGACCGGGAGGGGAGAAAGGGCGGCACGATGGGCGGCGGGAGAGACGACGATAATGCCCCTTTCACCATCCATGCGGTCTTTCGAGGTGGGTGAGTGGGGCGCAGAATGCGCGCCTGATGCCTTTCCGTAATGCGCCAGCGCCCAGGCTGCGCCACTGGTGTCGGCCACCGCGATGCGGGCGGCGATGCCGATCCGGGCCAGCATTCGAACGATGCGCCCCGCCATTCGCGTCTCGCCACCGTGGAGATGGGAGACGCCGGTGATGTCGAGGAACAGGCTATCGGGATCGGCAATCGCCACGATCGGCGTCCAGCGGCGGGCAAGGGCAAATGCGAGGCGCTCCAGATCGGCGCGGTCGCCGACGGGATCGGCATCGCGCACGTCCAGCCCCGGCACGGACGCCCGCGCCTGCGTCAGCGCCATGCCGGGCGCGATGCCCAGCGCGGCGGCCGCCGGAGAGACAGCGGCGATCTGGACGCGACTGCCGATCTTGTGGGCGGTGACGAGCGGCGTGCCGCCAGGCGAAAAGGCCGGTACGACGCCGCGCCCGCCCTTCGCCCAGCGCGCGCCGGGTCGCCAGCCGGTGATGCGATCGGCCGGACGCGGCGCATGGATTGGTGCAGGCCCCAGCGCGTCAGGCGGCGGTGGCGTGCGCCGCTCCGACCTGACGACGCGGTCGATCGACCAGTGCGGCAGGTAGAGCGAGGCGACCCGTTTCATCCACGGCCTCCACGATCAGATCGAATGGATCGCCGCCGCGCTGGCGGGCGAGCGAAAGGTGCCAGCGCGCGCGGCCGATACCGCCCGCCAACCCCCTGGTGGGAAGCGGTGCGGACGGGGCGGCGGCGACGCGCCAGCGCGTGATCGCGGCGGATGGCACCGCGAGCGGATCTCCGCCCTCCCGCGCATGTCGCTTCATCAGCAGCGCGATCGTGCGCCCGCCCTCGGCGGCGAGTTGCAGGCGGCGGGTGGAGCCCATGGCGGCACGCTTGGCTTCGCCCAGCACCGCGCCCAGGCCGCGGTGGCGGATGCCTTCCTCCATCAGCGCCAGCAGCTCGGCATCGTCGCGCGCCTCGGCGTAGATCACGCGTTCCGGCGAGAGCCCCGCCTGATAGAGGCCAGGCGCGAACAGATCGCGGCGGTGCACCACCCACAGGATCGGCCCCCATGCCCGCGCGGCGATGCCGGCCATGAGCAACGTGGCGCAGGCATCGTCGGCCAGGCTGGGGGTGGCCGGCGCAATCTCGTGCAGCGCATCGAGCCGCAGGCCGCCGGCCGCAAGCCGCGCATCCAGCGCCTCGATTCCGAACGGCATCACCTCACGCCGGCGGTGCCCGTCGCCCTCGATCGTGCGCAGCGTCTCGCGAAGTTGGGCAATGACGGCAGGGCTGGGCACGGAAACACGACTCGCAAGGAGAACAATGTTCCTAATTTGTTCTCACAAAACCGGCGAGTCAATCGCAACTTGTGGAAGTGACAATTTCGTCATGTCATTGAAACTGCCGTGCGGGATCAACATTGCTACGGGACGATCATGCACGGGAGACGGCACATCCACGCGCTAACGCGCCCTGGCCGCTGGTTGCGCTGGCTCGCGATCGCGATTGGCGTGATCGTGCTGATGATCGGCGGTGCCTTGTGGCGGGGCAGCTATTTCGATCTCGATCCCTATGAACGCACCCCGGCGCACGGTCCGACGAGAGGCGATGTCGCGGCGCTGTATCTTTCCGGCGACATGGGCCTGCGCTTCGGCCCGGGCGAGACGATGACGGATCGGCTGGCGGCGCGCGGGATTCCCGTGATCGGTTTCAACACGCCGGTCGCCTTCCGGGTACGGCGAAGCACGGCCGAAACCGAGGCTATCATCGCCGGTGCGATCCGCACCGCGCTGGCCGAGCCGCATACGCGGCGACTGGTACTGATCGGCCGCTCGTTCGGCGCCGACGTGCTCGCCGCCGCGCTCCCCGCGCTGCCCGCCGATCTGCGCCGGCACGTTGCGGCGGTGGTGTTGGTCGTGCCGGGGCGGCAGGTGTTCTTTCGCAGCGATCCCAGCAATATCACCTACCTCGGCACGCCGGACAGCGATGCGCTGCATGGCATTCGCGCGATCACCTGGGCGCCGCTCACCTGCATCCATGGCGTGGAGGAAACCGACAGCGCCTGTGCCGGCGCACGCCAGCCGAATGTGACGAACATCGCCATGCCCGGCGGACATTTCCTAGATTTCGATACCGATGCGATCGTGCACAATGTAATGGAAGCGATCACCCGCGTGACAGCAATGCCGGTGCGGGAATCGAAGGGCAGGGGATGATGCGCTGGAAGATCGCTGCGGCTGCCGTGCTGGGCGCGGCATTCGCGTTGCCGGGCCTTGCGGCCGGCACGGTCGTGCCGTTCGGGATATGGAGCAATCCGCGCGGCACGCTCGCGGTGCGCACCGCCGCATGCGCGAACGGCATATGCGGGACGATCGTCTGGGCCAATGATCGAGCCCAGGCGAACGCGCGTGCGGCCGGGCTTGCGCATCTGGTGGGCACGCAATTGCTGCGCGATTATCATCCGAGCGGCAACGGCTCATGGTCCGGGCGGCTGTTCGCGCCTGACATGAAACGCAGCTTTCCCTCGCGCATCAGCCTTGTCGCGCCTGATCGCCTGCGGATATCGAGTTGCCTCCTGCGGCAATATTTCTGCCGCTCGCAGGAGTGGCATCGGCTGCGCTGATGAAACGTCGAGGGTTCGGGTTTCCCGCATTTTTTGCAAGACATCGCCGCTGGCTGTTGCCGGCGGCCGTGGCATGCGTGGGATCGCTGGGCTTCGTCGCGCTGCGGCTCGTGCTGGCCGAAGTACATCTGCGCGACGTGCGCGCGACGCTGGGGACGGTGGCGGCGGACCGGATCGCACTGGCGGTAGCGCTGACGGCGATGAGTTACACGCTGCTTACGCTGCACGACTGGATTGCATTGCGCGTGATCGGGCGACCGCAGCCGTGGCATATCGGCGCGACCGCGTCGTTCCTCGGCAATGCGATCAGCTATAACCTCGGTCTGTCGCTGCTGACGGGGAATTCCGCGCGCTACCGCATCTATGGTCAGGCGGGGCTTTCGCTCGCCGAGGCGGTGAAGGTTGGCGCGATCGGCACGCTCGCCTTCTGGAACGGCGTGGCGGCGACGGCGGGCGTGGCGCTGCTGATACAGGATTCGCCGCTGCATCTCGGGCGCTGGACGCTGGCGGCGGAGGCAGCGCATGGCTTTGGACTGGCGCTGCTGCTGGGGGCGGCGGTGCTGCCGATCCTGCGCGCGGGCGGCATCCGGCGAATCGGCGTGGCAGGCTTCGACCTGCCGCTACCCGGTTTGCGCGCGCTCTTCGCGCTGGTGGGCATATCGATCGCCGATCTGATGCTGGCGTCGGCGGTGCTGTTCGTGCTGGTGCCGGGGCTGTCGCCGGACGCCTACCCCGCCTTCTTCGTCGCCTATGTGCTGGCGATCGTCGTGGCGGTGTTCGCGCATGTACCGGGCGGGCTGGGCGTGTTCGAGGCGGTGGTTCTCGCGACGCTGCCGGCGGACAAGCCGGCCGTGTTTGCCGGCCTGCTGCTCTACCGGCTGGTCTATTACCTGCTGCCGCTGCTGCTGGCCGCGATCGTGCTGGTGCTGCGCGAGGCGAGCGCGCTGCGGCGGCCGATCGGCGCGGGGCTTTCGATGCTCGACCGGGTGGGGAGGGCGCTCGCGCCCAATGCCATCACGCTGCTGGTGTTCGTCGCGGGCTTCATCCTGCTGGTTTCCGGCGCGCTGCCCGGTGCGCACGAGCGACTGACCGATCTCGACGAGATGCTGCCGTTGCCGTTCATCGAGGGATCGCATCTCGCGGGCAGCCTGGTGGGCACGCTGATGCTGCTCGTCGCCCCCGCGCTCAACGCGCGGCTGCGCAGCGGCTTCGTGCTGGCGCGCATCCTGCTGGTGGCGGGGATCGTCTTCTCGCTGCTCAAGGGGCTGGATTACGAAGAGGCGGCGTTGCAGTTCGTGGTGCTGGTGGTGCTGCAATATGCGCGCCCGGCCTTTTACCGGCGCGGCGGAATCGCCACCGAGCCGCTCGACGGGCGCTGGCTGGCGGGGGCGGCGGCGGCGCTGGCGCTGAGCGCCTGGGCCGGCTTCTTCGCGTACAAGCGCGTGCCATACAGCGACGATCTGTGGTGGAAGTTCGCGCTGCACGGCAATGCGCCGCGCTTCCTGCGTGCCACCTTCGCGGCGGGCGTATTGATGGCGGCGATCGCGATCTGGCACCTGCTCGTCGGCCGCAACGCCCGACCGGCATCCAGCGCCGATCTGCCGGACAGCGTAGCGCGGGTGGCGCTCGCGCATAATGCGCGCACCGACGGCAATCTCGCCTTCACCGGAGACAAAAGCTTCGTCATCTCCGCCGCCGGGGATGCTTTCCTGATGTATCGCCTGCGCGGGCGCACCTGGATGGTGATGGGCGATCCGGTGGGGCCGGAGGCGGCGTGGGGCGAACTCGTCTGGGCGATCCGTCACGCCTGTGATGCCGCGCACGGGCGGTTATGCTTCTACCAGATCAGCAGTGAGATGCTCCCGCTGATGATCGACATGGGGCTTGAGGTGATGAAATATGGCGAGGAGGCGCATGTCGATCTCGCCGATTTCTCGCTTGAAGGGCCACAGGCGAAGGATTTCCGCGCCGCGCTGCGCCGGGCGGATCGCGACGGGCTGACCTTCGCCGTCATCCCACCGGCCGGGGTGACGGCGATCATTCCGGAGCTGCGCGCGGTTTCCGATGCGTGGCTGGAGGATCGGGGCGGGGACGAGAAGCGCTTCAGCCTCGGGCCGTTTGATCCCGATTATCTCGCACGGTTCCCGATCGCGGTAGTGCGACAGGAGGGGCGCCTGCTCGCCTTCGCGAATATCTGGATCAATGGCTCTGGCGGGGAGATGTCGGTCGATCTGATGCGCCATCTCCCCGATGCGCCCGCGGGGACGATGGACATGATGTTCGTGCGGCTGTTCCAATGGGGGCGGGAGCAGGGGCACGAGACGTTCAACCTCGGTCTCGCGCCGTTGTCCGGCATGCCGGAGGACCGCCTCGCGCCGATCTGGGCGAAGATCGGGCGCACGCTGTTCGAGCG
The DNA here is from genome assembly GCF_005502745.1 of Sphingomonas sp. 3P27F8. Taxonomy (GTDB): domain Bacteria; phylum Pseudomonadota; class Alphaproteobacteria; order Sphingomonadales; family Sphingomonadaceae; genus Sphingomonas. Next base: position 24,560 of record NZ_SCNL01000022.1, on the reverse strand, counting down.
CGGCGAGCGGCTGTATCGTTTCACCGGGCTGCGCGCGTTCAAGGAGAAGTTCCAGCCGCAATGGGAGCCGCGCTACATTGCCACGCCCGGGGGGCTGCCGCGCCTGCGCGCGCTGGTGGCGCTGGTCGGTGCGGTGAACAGTTGACACGGCAGGAACGCGGCGCGGCGGTCCGCGTTATCTTTCCACACATAAGGAGAGCGCGATGCCGCCGGAAAATCAGCACCCCAATCAGGATGCCGGGCAGGACGATTCGATCCGTCGGCGCCTGAAGAAAGACCCCTCCGACAAGGAGGCGAAGCTCGACAGCGCGCTGGATGAATCGATGGATGCTTCGGATCCGCCGGGGCTCACGCAACCGGGAAAAGGCAAGGATCCGGCGCCCTCATCGGGCTATAGCGAGGAAGCCGAGCGCCAGCAGGACGCCTGATTGTTGCGCAAAAGGCGCACCTTAGCCTCATTGATAACAATCACGCTCCACTCGTCGCAACCATTGTTGCGGCGCGGCAAGCTCCATGATTCACTGATGAACGCCGGGCATCACGGCGTTAAGGGCGGTGTTAACCATCCTGGCGCATGATGATCCGGCCCAATTGGTACGAGGCGGGGTGAGTCGATGAGTGCCAGGATGAAGCCGGCGGAAGGCGCGATGGCGCTGGCCGAAATGAAGGAATTCGCGGGGTTCGCCGCCGCAACCCAACGCTATGTCCGGCGCAGCCTCGATATCGGGCTGGATCGCGACGACGCGATGGCGCGCTGGTCGCGCGATGTTGTCGAGGCTGCGAGCATTCGTGCGCAGGCCCGCCATTATGATCGGTTGTCCGACATCCGTGCGCTCGTGCCCGACGACAGCGGGCTGGATCGCGTGGAGGTGTTTCTTGCGCCGCTCGTCACCGTCAGCGCCTTCGATCTCGGGCAAGGGCGGTTACCGACCTTCTCCGCCTATCGATTCCTGTATGAGCGGTTGATCGGCGCGAGCGTGCGGCCGTGGCTGCCCGGCGCTTTTTGCGCCGCCGCCGCGCTTCCGCATCTCCACCCGGAATTGCGGCGCAAGCTGCTCCAGTCGATCAGCGAGGCGGCGGCGACGGCTTCGGGCTGGTCATCGCGTCAGCCGAGCTTCTTTCCGCACTGGGTCGAAAAGGTGGAAGAGGGCGCGCTGCCGCATTGAGCGACGGCGCGCGCTACCCGCGCATCGCGCCGTCGATCGGCTCGGACGTGACCGGATATCCGGCGTCGTCGGGAATGCAAAGATGTTGTTCGCCGCCACGCTCCTCTGCCCAGGGAGTGATGATGCGTACAGGGGTCGCCCGCGCGTGATCGGCAGCTTCCGCGAAGCTGTCGAACTGCGCCAGCCGCTCCAGATTGCGCCGCGTCGGAAAGATGATCGCGAGTTTGCCCGCATCCGCGTCGTCGAGCACCGATTGCGCGGTCGCCCATACGAGGCGGACATTCTCTGTCTCGTCCACGGTGGCGCGGGGGGCGTCGGCAGGTAATTCGGCGAGATAGAAGCGGGTGTCGAAGCGGCGCATGTGCGCATGTGCGGGCAGCCAGCGTGCCCACGGCACCAGCAGGTCAAGATCCAGTTCAGCGCCCGCTTCGGCGAGCACCTCCGCGAACGATCTGCCGGCGTGCAGGCCGGCGCGCATCGCATCGAGCGCGGTTGCCGACGGGTCGCTTCTCAGCCCCACGGGAAGCCCGGCCTCCTCGATCGTTTCGCGGATCGCGGCGATGCGCGCTGCTGTTTCCTCTCCGCCACCCAAACCCGCTCCCAACAAATGGTCGCCTGCGTCCACACGGCCGCCTGGAAAAACCATCGCCCCGCCAGCGAAAACCATCGCCTTGGCGCGCTCCACCATCAGCAGTTCGGGCGCGGCGACGCCGGCGCGGAATATCACCAGGGTGGCGGCGGGAATTGCGGGCGGCAGATCGCTATCGCTCATATCATCCGTCGCCTTTCTATCGGCACTCTATCGTTATCGGTGCTCCGATGGCATCTTCACTTGTGTGACGAATTGGTCAATGCGGGATGATCGATCGTGCTTGTCCAGCGGCTAGTGAGATCGTCAGCCACTGGCTGTGCCAAGGCTCAACTTTCCCGCACTGCTGCCAGCACCGCAGCCGCATGGCCCGGCACCTTAACTTTGCGCCATTCGCGCACGAGCTTTCCGTCCTCTCCAAAAAGAAAGGTTGCCCGTTCGATCCCCATATACTTGCGGCCGTACATTGATTTTTCGACCCACACCCCGAAAGCCTCGCATGCGGCGCCATCTTCGTCGCTCGCCAGCGGCACGGTCAGGCCGTATTTCGCAATGAACTTCGCGTGCTGTTTCGGGCTGTCCTTCGAGATGCCTAGCAGTGCCACGCCTTCTTTCGCGAAATCGGCGGCCAGCGCAGTAAAATCCTGCGCCTCTCGCGTACAGCCGCTCGTGTCGTCTTTGGGATAGAAATAGATGACGAGCGGGCGCGGACATGCGGTCAGCTCTATTGGCGCGCCGGCGGCATCAACCACCGTCAATGCGGGAATCGTTTCCATCAATCACTCCTTTCCAGGCGGTGGTCACTTCCTGACGCGCGGCATCAAGCCCGGCAAGCACGGCTGCCCAGTCGTCAACGCCGATCGCTCGCGCCACCAGTGCGCGTGTCGCGGCGGCATCTGGCTCCCGTGCGTCCGGGGCGACCAGCCGCAGCGTGACGAGCAGACGCGTCAGCAGCTGATAGGCGGAACCTATCCCGGCGGGCAGAAACTGTCCGAGCAGGTCAATCGCGCGCGCAAGCCCCGGATCGAAGCCCATGCGATGCGCGAGCTGCAACGTGTGAACGGTGAATTCCAGATCGACAAGCCCGCCGGGCAGCAGCTTGGCGTCGAGTGGCCCGACGGGGTTCTTGTGCGCCGCCATCTCCGATCGCATTTCCGCCGCGTCGGCCGCCACGTCCCGCTTCCGGCGGGCGCCGGCGAGCACTGCGTCAATCTCGACCTGAACCGCCGCGCGTGCATTGCCTGATCCAAATATCGGCCGGGCGCGGGTGAGGGCCATATGCTCCCACGTCCATGCATCCTCGCGTTGATAGCGCGCAAACGATTCCACGCTTACCACCAATGGGCCTTGGGCGCCGGACGGCCGCAGGCGCGTGTCGACCGAATAGAGCGGGCCGGCGGCCGTTGCGACCGACAGTGCCGCCGTTACACGCTGGGCCAGCCTGTTGTAGTATAGCGTCGCGCCCAACGGCCGCGGTCCATCGGATTCTGCCGAGAATTCGCCCGTGAATAGATAAATGAGATCGAGATCGGACGCGTGGGTCAGCGCTCCGCCTCCCAGCCGTCCAAGTGCGAGAATGACAAACTCGCTGCCCGGCACCGGGCCGTGCGCGCGGGTGAATTCGTCGATCGTCGCCGTCGTCAGCGCCTCGATCGCCGCCTCCGCGACCCGGGCGTAACCGGCGGAAACCTCGAGCGGATCGGCGGCACCGGCGATGATCTGGACGCCGAGCGCAAATCTTTTGTCGCCCACGATGCGGCGGACATGATCGAGCCGCACCTGGTAATCGGCCCCGCGCTCCGCCGCTTCCATCTCCGACAGCAGTGTGGCCAGATCGCCCACCGGCTCCAGCGCAGTGGCATCGATCAGCCCATCCAGCAGGGCGGGTCGCCGCGCCAGTTCCTCGGCAAGAGTAGGTGCGTGGCTCAGTACGGCAGCGAGCAGGCTGGCAAGCGCGGGCCGCGCCTCCAGCAAACGGAAGATGTTGATTGCGCTCGGCATGCGCTCAAGCAGTGAATCGAAGCGCTGCAGCGCAGCCTGCGGAACCGGCGCGTCGGCAAAGGCGGCGACAATTCCGGGCAGCACCGCCTCCAGCGCGACCTTTGCGGCAGGACTGCGTAACGCCGGATAGCGGCCCGTGCGCCACAGCCCGATCCTGGCAGCTGCGCCCTCGGCATCCGCGAAACCGGAAGCTTCGAGTTGTTCAACCAGCCGCTTGTGATCTGGAGAGAGCGCGGAACCGGTGGGAGGGACAAGCCTGTCGAACACCGCCGCGACGTGCTCGACATGGGGGCGGAGATAGTCAAGCAGCGCTGCCCCATCCGATCGTCCGTCAAGCCGTGCGACACGATCGAGCGCATCGCCCAGCGGCAGGTGATGCGTCTGGCGATCGTCGATCATCTGGACGCGGTGTTCGATTGTGCGCAGTGCGACATAGGCGTCTGTCAGAGCGCGGGCGTCTTCGGTGTCGATCAGGCCCGCCGCCGCCAGCGCCGCAAGCGCGGCACGGGTATCGCCGAGCCGTAGCGCCGGATTGCGGCCGCCGTGGATGAGCTGATGAATCTGGGCGAAAAACTCTACCTCGCGAATACCGCCACGACCACGTTTCAGGTCATAACCCGGCCCGAACGCTTGCCCCTGAGAATGATGATCGCGAATGCGGCGCGTAATATCGACGATCTCTCCAATCGCGCCGAAATCGAGGCTGCGCCGCCAAACGAATGGCCGGATCGCGTCGAGAAAACGTGCGCCCAGCGTCATGTCCCCTGCGCAGACGCGGGCGCGGATGAAGGCGGCACGCTCCCACGGCAGCGCCTGCGACTCGTAATAGGAGATCGCTGCCTCGATCGGAATGACGATCGGCGTGACTTCGGGCGACGGTCGCAGTCGCAGGTCGATACGCAGGACATAACCGTCTCCGTCCAGCGCCTGGAGTAATTCCACTACCCGCCTTCCGATCCGAACGGCTGCCTCGCCGGGATCTTCGCGCGGCCTTGTTGGCAGCGTTTGAGGATCGAAGAGGAGGATCGGATCGATGTCCGAGGAATAGTTCAGCTCTCGGCTACCCTGCTTCCCTAGCGCTATCGCGGTAAAACCGATCGGTTCCGCGCCTGGCGTTCGCTCCTCGATCGCGGTGCGGATAGCGCGGTCGAGCGCCGCGTCGGCAAAATCGGAGAGCGCGTGCGTGACGGCGGTGAGATCGAGCGCATTGGAAAGATCCCCGATCGCAACCACCAGCGCCAACCGCCGACGTGCGAGACGCAATGCGCGCGCGGCAGGTTCGTCGCCGATCGATTTGGCTTCCCTCAGCGGCAGTTCACCTGAATTGAGCCGCGCCGCCAGTTGATGCTCGCGATCCAGCAGCAGCGACAGAAAAGGCGAATTTCCCAGCGCACGGACGATCGCGGCGTGCCCGGTATCGCGCGAAAATGCTGGGTGGGGCGATGTGGAATCAGTCATAACGCCGTTTAGCTGGCGAGAAACTTCATTGTCGTTCAATCGTTTCAATTTTCATGGATCAAATGATCGCGCCTCAGACCGACGATACCCGCACCGTTCAGCTGGTGCGGCGACCAAGGCGGAGCGACGCCCTGGGCACGTCGCTTAGACAAGCCTATCGTTGCTCGCGCACAGACGAGGCAATGCAGGAACTGATCGAAAAACTGACGAAACTCTCGTGAATCAGCGAATTTCAACGATCTCGGCTCAGCTCGTTGACCTCATCCATGATAGCATCGAGAGTGGAACCAGTGGTTTCATTTTTATGGCCAGTACGGCGTGACATGTCAGTGCCGCTCATCAACGCCTCGAGCGCGACGCGGCCTCGCGCAACGCGGCTTTTGATCGTTCCTACCGCAACACCGCAGATTTCTGCAGCTTCTTCGTAAGCGAAGCCGCCAGCGCCAACGAGAATCAGGGCCTCCCGTTGCGGCTGTGGCAAATGCAGCAACGCGCGTTGCATATCTGCCAGTTCGACATGCTTATCCTGCCCGGCCGGCGCAGCCAGCAGGCGCTCCGCAACCAGATCGTCCCACTCCCCCTTGAAGCGTGAACGCCGCATCTGCGAGAGATAGAGATTACGCAATATGATGAACGTCCACGCGCGCATGTTGGTGCCTGCCTGAAAGCGTGCGCGAGCCGCCCAAGCCTTGAGCAGGGTTTCCTGGACAAGATCGTCGGCGAGATCGCGGTTGCCGGACAGGGATCGTCCAAAGGCGCGCAGATGCGGGATGACGCGCCCAAGCTCCGCCTTGAACTCTCCATCTGGAAGCGGGACGTGCGCAACTGGAGATTCTTCGCCCGCATCATCATTGTACGATGGCTGTTGCGTCATGCTGTCGCGATCATTCCCAAGAACGACCGGTATCCATTACCGGCTGGTTTAGAAGAGATATGGGTAAGGTATGCGTTTTTCCACCCGCTTCGGAAAACGCACTCGGCGACGCTAGGACCGCGCGATCACCACGATCGCGAGGATAACCACGACGAGCACGAGGGAAAAGCCGAGGATATACCGCGTCATATGCGGCGTTGCCCCGGCCCTTGCTTCCTCAGTGTTAAGGTGAATCGGTTCCTGTTCGTCACTCATAAAAGTCAAACGAACAGAAACCGTTTTGGGTCCGTATCAACCTTAGACCGCCGGCACCGTCGCCTGATCAAAGAATAGCGCCTGGCTGATCGCTGCCTTTACGGTCGACCGCTGGAACGGCTTGGTGATGAGGAAGGTCGGCTCAGGGCGCTCCCCGGTGAGCAACCGTTCCGGAAACGCGGTGATGAATATAACGGGTACGCTAAACTCCGCGAGAATATCCTTTACCGCGTCGATACCCGAGCTGTCGTCCGCCAGCTGGATGTCCGCAAGAACCAGGCCCGGGCGGTCTTCCATCGCAAGCGCGACCGCTTCGTCACGCGTCACCGCCACGCCAGTCACCTCGTGTCCGAGGTCCCGGACAATCGTCTCTACATCCATGGCGATGATCGGCTCATCCTCGATAATGAGAACGCGCGCGCGCGTCTGCTTTTCGATCTCCGACATCGCTTCATCGACCAGTTCCTCGATTTCGCTGACGGGCACGTCGATAAGATATGCCGCGTCTTCCGGCGTGAAGCCCTCCATCGCCGTCAGCAATAGCGCCTGTCGCGACAACGGGGTCATTCGCGCCAGCCTCGCGCGTGCGACTAACTCCTGGTCGTGCAAATCGCCGGGATCGGCTGGCTCATCGATATTCGCGGATGACCAGATGGCCTGGAAGGTCCGATAGAGCCCAAGACGCGGGTCAACGTCGCGAGGAAACTCCTCAGGCGCTGCGACGATCGCTTCCAGTGTCGCGCGAACGTACTTGTCGCCATGCGATTGGCTACCGGTAAGCGCACGGCCATAGCGCCGAAGAAACGGAAGGTGCGGCGCGAGTTGTTGTCCGAGCGACATGGGCGATAAAAACTCCCTACATTGGCACGGCGATAATCACCGCAGTCAGCAGATTCGAAACCTCATTAACGCGGAAACGCATCATCAACAGCGCGGTTTCGCGCAGCCGGGACGATTTTGTTGCCTCGGCTGGAACCAACGAGCATGTCTTTAGTTTCATGGGCTCTACCCGAATGTACCAAACATCGGGCCTTGCGGTTTTGTGCGACCGCGTCTTTTAGATAGCCCGTGCTACGAACGGTTACGGGGGGCAGGCGTTGAGTTTGAGCGATCAGGCAAAAATACCGGATCAGAAAAAGGGCGCGGGGGACCATGCGAATGATCGCGACATGGGCTCCGCGCTTCGTTCCATCTATCAGAAGACGATAGAGGAAAAGATTCCTGACGAGATGCTGGCGTTGCTCGGAAAGCTGGATTAGACCCCAATTCGACATGGCTGGGAAGGTGGAACGTCCCGGCGCCGCAACGTCAATGGCGGCAACCTTTGTCGCGCGGTGGCCGACTGGGGCGAAATTATTTCTGATTCTCAGCATCGCGCTGCTCCCGCTCGCGGTAATTGCCGTATTTGCGACCTTACAGACTACCCGAAATGCCGATAGCGAGGCACTGGCGGGTCTCCGACTGGCCTCTTCGGAAAGCAGCCGCGCAATCGCGATCGAACTTATCGGCGATATGACCGCGCTGCGTGCTACCGTCGATGCACTCGCTGTCGACCAGCGCGACGCGCCTAGTTGTGCCCGCGCGCGCGGGGTTTTCGCGCAGCAATCCACCAACGGAACCCAATTCGTGATCTTCAATCGCGAGGGCCGGGTGCTTTGCGGAACGCCCTTTGCTGGCGCCCGGCGGGTCGCTGTCAAAGCAGATGGCTCTAATGTGACCGCGTCGCTGCAGCCGGGTCAGGGGCTGTCGCTCGGCGTCGCAGGCAATCGTCGGCGGGTGTTTGGCGCTGCCTTCTTCCCGATTTCGGTGCTCGCAAACCTGAGCCGGCCAAGCGCCTTCGTGCATCCGTACGAACTGGCCATCCTCGAGGGGCGAAAGCAGCTGATTATCAATCCGCTGCCACGCGAATCGGCGCTCGAGCGCCGGACGCTCAATCGTACCGATCTGGGGATAGCTGATCTCGCGATCGAAATGCAGGTGCGCAGCACGCCGATCACTTCTTCATTGGTGATCGCGCTTTTGCTCCCGCTGCTGATGTGGGCGGCTGCGGCGGGCATTTCGTGGTTTGTCGTCGATCATCTGCTCGTGCGGCCACTGCGTCAGCTGCGAGCGAATATCGCTGCGCTGACACCTGGGGAAGAGCCCGATCCCGCGGTGTTGCGCGCGCTGCCCGCGCAGGAGATTCGGGAACTCGGCGATACATTCCGCACACTGTCTCGAACGGTGGCCCTGCATGAGGCGGGGCTTGCCGAAGGGCTGGTGCGGCAGACGCGGCTGACGCGCGAGGTGCATCATCGCGTAAAGAACAACCTTCAGGTGATATCCAGCCTTATCAACCTCCACGCGCGCGGCGCGACCACGCCGGATGCGTCGCTCGCCTACGCCTCGATCCAGCGCCGTGTGGATGCGCTGGCGGTGGTCCACCGCAATCATTTTGCCGAGATGGAGGAGAATCGCGGGCTGGGTCTTCGGCCGGTTGTCAGCGAACTTGCCACGAATATCCGCGCCACAGCGCCGGATGGCAGTCGCCTGGGCATTGCGCTTGAGCTCGATTCGTTTTTCGTCAGCCAGGATATCGCGGTTCCCGTCGCCTTTCTGGTAACCGAGGTGGTGGAGTTGGCGCTCGCATGCGATCCGCAAGCGCAGATTGCGATATCGCTTAAGCCCGCTCCCGATCAGATTGAACGCGCGATCTTGCGCGTCTCTTCTCCAGCGCTGATCGAAAGCGAATCGCTTCGGCAGCGGCTGAACCAGCGTTACGGCAGGGTTATCGAGGGCCTCTCGCGTCAGTTGCGCGCGCCGATGCAATATGACGCAGACCAAGGCAGCTACGCTATCTCGATCGCAACGCTTGGCCGGGAATAGCGACGGTGTTTTAACAGACCGAGAGATATTTTTCGCGCGGAGCGGAACCGGTCGTCGGAGGGATGGTTTGAACATTCGGATAGCGAATATATGCCCCCCCGCTCTCGCTATCCAAGTAACAGGCCCGAAAGCGTCGTCCCCTCCCCCCCCGGTGATGCTTTCGGGCCTTCATTTTTCCAGTTGCTTCGTCGCGGTATGCAGTCTCTGCTAGACCAGCGAGATCAAAGCGGCGCGTCCCGATGTGGACCTTAGAGCGCGCAAAGTTCTGAGCATTCGATATTCGCCAGGCTTTCGTGGTGGCAGAGAGCAGCTCGGTTGGGCGCGCGGGTCTCGACCCATCGTCGGCTGGCAAAACCGTGGCGAGAACCGATCGCGATTCTACCTCGGGCTGTTGGCGGGCGGGTGCAGCAGACCGAATGCGCCTATCATTCGTCCGAAACCGCTTCTCCTACCGCATCGGCCGCCCGCGATCGGCTACGCTCGGTGAACCAGATGCCGATTAGCGCGAGTTCGTAGAGAAAGCACAGCGGGATCGCGAGCAACAGTTGCGATCCCACATCAGGCGGCGTCAGGACGGCGGCGATCGCGAACGCGGCTACAATGGCGTATCGTCGTGCGGCGATAAGCTGTTTACGCGTCACTATTCCAGCGCGCTCCAGCAACATGAGCAGAACCGGCAGTAGAAATGCGATGCCGAATCCGAAAAGAAACTGCATGATGAAAGAGAGATAATTGCCGATCCCCGGCAATGCCTCCTGTGTCACGCCGCCGACGTTTCCCTGAAAGCTCAGCAGAAAATGGAGGGCCATCGGCACAGCGATGAAATAGGCCATTGATGCACCGATGCCGAACAATACTGGCGTCGCGACCAGAAACGGCAGCAGCGCGCGCTTTTCTTTTCGATACAGGCCGGGTGCTATGAATTGCCACAACTGGTTTGCGATCACCGGAAAGGCGACCATTGCCGCTGCAAAGAAAGCAACCTTAACCTTAACGAAGAACGCCTCGAATATCTGAGTATAAATAAGCTTAGTCTGGCCAGCCAAAAGCAAAGGGCGGACGAGGATGGCGAAGATGTTTTCGGAGAAGTAATAGCAGCCGAAGAAGGCGAGGATCAGCGCCGCGATGCAGTAGAGCAGCCGGCGGCGCAGCTCGATCAGATGATCGAGCAACGGCGCCTTGGTATCATCGAGCTCGTTCATGACGCCGGCTTTTCATCCGTCCGGGCGGCCACGGGCGGTTTTTCCACCATCACCGGCGGCACATCCGCCCCATCGCCGGCACCCGGAGCATGATCGATCAGATCGGGCGGGGAGGGGGCGTGCATGCGCATGATACGCTCATTCTCCTCCTTCCACTTCTTTTCCATCTCGGCGAGCTCGGCCTCGCGGATCATCTCGTCGAAGCCGGCGCGAAACTGCCGCGCGACCGAACGCGCCCGGCCGACCCAATAGCCGATGACGCGCATCGCCTTGGGCAGATCCTTCGGCCCGATGACGACCAGCGCCACCAGGGCGACCACCGCCCATTCGGAAAAGTTGAAATCAAGCATGATCGAGCCGGCGACGCGGGCGTTTCAGACAGACGCGTTCCGCGATCAGCGCGCCTTCTCGTCCTGAACGATCGTTTCGGCCGGGCGCACCGGCTGCTGCACCTCGATGCGCGGCGCGGGCTTGGCGGCGGATTCCTCATCCTCCTCCGCCATGCCCTTCTTGAAATTCTTCACGCCCTTGGCGACATCACCCATCAGGTTCGAGAAACGCCCGCCCCCCAACAGAAGGATGGCGATGATGGCGACGACGATCCAATGCAGCGGGCCAAACGTGCCCATGACGGGTCTCCTGATATACGAACAGCGTATCTAGTCGTCCTCGGCGCCCTTTTCCACCGTCAGTTGGTCGAAAGCGAGATCGACCGGATCGAGCAGCCCGGCAGCGCGCAGATCATCGATCCCCGGCAGATCGCGGCGGCTCTCCAGCCCGAAGTGATCGAGGAAGCCCGGCGTCGTCGCGAACATCAGCGGCCGGCCCGGCACTTCGCGGCGCCCGGCCGGGCGGACCCAGCCCGCCTCCATCAACACATCCAGCGTGCCCCTCGATATCTGCACGCCGCGGATCGCCTCAATCTCCGCGCGCGTCACCGGCTCGTGATAGGCGATGATCGCCAGCGTCTCGATGCCGGCGCGGGAGAGCTTGCGCGCCTCCTCCCGATCGCGGCGCAGCAGGTGCGCGAGATCGGGCGCGGTCTCGAAGTGCCAGCGGCCGCCACGTTGCACGAGGTTGATCCCGCGCCCGGCATAATCCCCGGCCAGCATGCCGAGCACCGCCGCCACATCGCCATCCCCGACATGGGCGCGGATCGCGTCCACCGTCAGCGGCTCGGTCGCGGCGAACAGCACCGCCTCCACCGCGCGGGCAAGATCATCGGGCGGGGTCATGCCGGCGAACGCAGATAGAGCGGCGCGAAAGGGGACTTCTGCGCCAGTTCGACGCGCCCCTGACGCGCCAGTTCCAGCGCGGCAAGAAAACTCGATGCGAGCGCGGACTTCCTGAACCTGCCGGATGCGCCGTCTGGCAGGAAACGCTCGATCGCGGCCCATTCCACGGTGGCGCCGATCAGCGCCGCGACGCGCTCGATCGCCGCATCGAGCGTCATCACCTGCCGATCCTGCACGACATGCATCACCGGCCGCGTCCGCGCGGAAATGCGCCCGTAAGCCGCGATCAGATCATATATTTCCGCCGTCCAGCGCGCCTTGCGAACGGTGCGGAGCCCCTCCGCCGCGGCGCGCGGAAAGACATCGCGGCCCAGCCGGTCCCGCGCGATCAGCCGCGCGCCCGCCTCCCGCATCGCGTTCAATCGTTCGAGCCGGATCTGCAGGCGCAGCGCAAGCTCCTCCGGGCTTGGCTCGATCTCGGGATCGCGCGGCAGCAGCAGCCCGGATTTGAGATAGGCGAGCCACGCCGCCATCACCAGATAGTCGGCCGCCAGCTCCAGCCGCAGCGACCGCGCGCGATCGATGAACACCAGATATTGCTCGACCAGCGAAAGGATCGAGATCTGCTTCAGATCCACCTTCTGCGATCGCGCGAGCGCGAGCAGCAGATCGAGCGGCCCCTCCCACCCGTCGAGATCGAGCGTCAGCGTGTCAGGTTCGTCGGTCAACGGAAGATGCGGAGCGCGCAAGGGATCATGCGCGAATGCTGGCAGATTCGCGCCGCATTGCACAGGCGACAATGTGGAATGTCTCTCGCCTCGATCGGCGGGTGGCCCGATCCTGCTGATGCCGCCGCCGATGCGTCGCGCCGTGGGCGCTCAGGCCATCGCCATGTAATGCGCGCATTTGCGGCGCCGCTCCTGACCCTGCAGGGTCAGGACAAGATGCCCGAGCTGGCGGCGGACAAGGCCCTGATCGGTGAGCGCGTCGATCGTCGGCTGGGGCTGTTCACGCGGAAGAATCAGTATGGTGCCGGCGCGACGCGCCGACCACAGGATACGCTCAATCTCATCCGGCGGAAGCGGAATGCCGGAACCGTGCTTTGCCATGTAACCCCCCGACCCGGGACAGTTGCGGCTATAAATTTTCGCCGTCTGTCCCATTCCGGTCCGATTCGAATCGATTCGTCAAGGGAGAGGCTGGCGGAATTGTGTTGCCGAAAGGTGAATCGGGGGATTCGGGGGATTAACCGACTCTGTTTACGACAAGATCTTCGACGACGGACGGATCGGCGAGGGTAGAGATGTCCCCGAGGTTCGCCGTATCCCCCTCCGCGATCTTGCGCAGGATGCGGCGCATGATCTTGCCAGAGCGGGTCTTGGGCAAGCCCGGCGCGAACTGGATCGCGTCCGGCGTGGCGATCGGGCCGATCTCCTTGCGCACCCATTGCCGGAGCGCGGCGTTAAGGTCTGCCGACGCGGCCTCGCCGGCGTTGAGCGTGACATAGGCGTAGATGCCCTGGCCCTTAACCTCATGCGGCATGCCGACCACCGCCGCTTCGGCAACCTTGGGATGGAGAACCAGCGCGCTCTCCACCTCCGCCGTGCCCATGCGGTGGCCGGAGACGTTGATGACATCGTCGACGCGGCCGGTGATCCAATAATAACCGTCCGCGTCGCGGCGGCACCCGTCGCCCGTGAAATATTTGCCGCGATAGGTGGTGAAATAGGTCTGGAAGAAGCGGGCGTGATCGTTCCACACCGTCCGCATCTGCCCGGGCCAGCTCGCGGTGATGCACAGGTTGCCGCTCGTCGCGCCTTCCAGCACCGTGCCGTTCTCGTCCACCAGCTGCGGCTGGACCCCGGGCAACGGCAGGGTCGCCGAGCCGGGCTTCAGGTCGGTCGCGCCGGGAAGCGGGGCGATCAGCGCGCCGCCCGTTTCCGTCTGCCACCAGGTATCGACGATCGGCGAGCGGCCTTCGCCCACCACGTCATGATACCAGCGCCACGCCTCCGGGTTGATCGGCTCGCCCACGGTGCCCAGCAGGCGCAGCGAGGCGCGGCTGGTGCGGTGGACGGGCGCGTCGCCCTCCTTCATCAGCGCGCGCAGCGCCGTCGGCGCGGTGAAGACAGTGTGGACCTGGTGGCGATCCACCACCTGCCAGATGCGGCTGGCATCGGGCCAGTTGGGCAGGCCCTCGTACATCAGCGTCGTCGCGCCGTTCGCGAGCGGGCCATAGACGATATAGGTGTGCCCGGTGACCCATCCGATATCGGCGGCGCACCAGAAGACGTTGCCGGGCCGGTAATCGAATGCGAGATCGTGCGTGTAGCTCGCCCACAGCAGATAGCCGCCGGTGGTGTGGAGCACGCCCTTGGGCTTGCCCGTCGAGCCCGAGGTATAGAGGATGAATAGCGGGTCTTCGGCGTTCATCGGCTCGGGCGGGCAATCGGAGGAAACGCCCGCCGCCGCCTCGTGATACCAGATGTCGCGCGGGCCCATCGCCACGTCGCCGCCGGTCGCCTTGATGACGATGACGCGCTCCAGGCTCGGCGCGCGATCGGCCGCCTCGTCGACATTGGCCTTGAGCGGCACGCGCTTGCCGCCGCGCCGCCCCTCGTCGGCGGTGATGACGAGCCGTGAATCGCAATCCTCGATGCGCCCCGCCAGCGCATCGGGGGAGAAGCCGCCGAACACCACCGAATGGATCGCGCCGATCCGCGCGCACGCCAGCACCGCGAACGCGGCCTCCGGAATCATCGGCAGATAGACGGTGACGCGATCGCCCTTCTTCACCCCTTGCGCCTTCAGCACATTGGCGAAGCGGCACACCTCTTCGTGAAGCTCGCGATAGGTGAAGCGGCGCGGCTCCGCGGCGGGATCGTCCGGCTCCCAGATGATCGCGACCTGATCGCCGCGCGCGGCCAGATGGCGGTCGATACAGTTGGCGGCGACGTTGAGCACGCCATCGGCAAACCATTCGATGCGGAAATCCGCCTCGTCGAACGACCAGTTGCCCGCCGTCGTGGGCGCCGTCATCCAATCCAGCCGCCCAGCCTGTTCCAGCCAGAACCCCTCGGGATCGGCCACGCTGGCCCGGTACATTGCGTCGTAGCGCGGCCGATCGACCTTCGCCGTCATGCTCCAGTCGGCGGGAACAGGGTACAATTCGTGCTCGGCCATGCAACGCTCCTTTTCGCCGGTTCCGTATACCGCGTGCCGCCACCGGACAACTTGGCAGTGCATTGGTTTCTCTATAAAACCCAATTCGACATACAAGAGAGGATCGCCGATGGCTGGGACCGTGCTCGTAACCGGAGGCAGCGGCTATATCGCCGGCTTCCTGATCCAGCGGCTGATCGAGCGCGGCTGGAGCGTCAACACGACCATCCGCAATCTTGCGAAAGAGCCGGAAGTGCGCGCCACGCTCGGCGTGCGGGCCGATCGCCTGCGCTTCTTCGCGGCGGACCTGGAGAATGACGCGGGCTGGGCCGAGGCAGTGGCCGGATGCAGCCATGTCGCCCATGTCGCCTCGCCGTTCCCGGCCGGCAAGGTGACCGACGAGATGCTGATCCGCCCGGCGCGCGACGGCGCGCTGCGCGCGCTGCGCTTCGCGAAGGAGGCGGGCGTGGCGCGTTTCGTGCTGACCTCCTCAGTGGCCGCGATCGCTTACGGCCATGCGCCGGCCAACGGCGTCGCCTTCACGGAGGCGGAATGGACCGATGTGAATGCGCCCGATGTCGCGCCCTACATCAAATCCAAGACGATCGCGGAACGCGCCGCGCGGGACTGGATGGCGGCAAACGGCGCCGGCATGGAATTCTGCTCGATCAATCCCAGCGCCGTGCTGGGGCCGGTGATGAGCGGCGATTTCTCCACCTCGATCCAGATCGTGCAGCGGCTGCTCGACGGATCGATCCCCGGCTATCCGCGCATCGGCTTCGCGGTCGTCGACGTGCGCGATCTCGCCGAACTTCACGTGCTGGCGCTGGAGACGCCGGGGCTGGACGGCGAACGCTTTATCGGCGCCGGTCGCTTCATGATGATGGAAGAGGCGGGCGACGTGCTGCGCGCGCGGCTGGGCGACAAGGCGCGCAAGGTGCCGCGCCGGCGCATCCCCGACTTCGTCGTGCGGCTGTTGGGCCTGTTCGACGGCAGCATCCGCCAAATCGTCGGCGAGCTTGGCCGCGTCCGCGCGGTGGACCCGGAGCATACCGCGCAAGTGCTCGGCTGGCGGACGCGGAACGAGGAACAGTCGATCATCGATACCGCCGAAAGCTTGATCGCGCGCGGGATCGTGAAGGTCTAGCCTTGTCATAAGGCGCAGGGTCTAGCGGGCGGGCGCGGGTGCGATGAATGCGGCCGCGCCCGCCCGTATTGCTGGTGCGCCCTTCAATAAGCGGCGGAAAAGGTGAGGAACCACTGGCGCGGCGCGATCGGATAGGCGGAGTAGCTGTTGGTCGCCGATCCCACCGAGAGGGTGGATACGCCCTTCTTGTCGGTGAGATTGGTGACATTGAGCGCGAGCTCGGCCTTGCGCAGCGGCAGCACGTTTTCCGGAACCCGCGCGGCGATGCGCAGCGAGGTCAGGAAATAGGACGGGACGCTGGCGTCGTTGGTGAAGGTGGCGAAGCGGCGGCCGACGAAATCGCCGATCAGCTGCAGCTCGAACGGGCCGCCGGAGAGCGTCGCGACCGTCTTGTTCATCCACTTCGGCGTGCCCGGCAATTGCTTGCCGCAGGTCGGCACCACGCCGCTGGTGACGAGATAGCCGCCGATGCAGGTGCCCGTGGCGGCGCCGATGCCGAGCGCGGTGGCGGTATAGTCGCTCTGATATTTCGACAGATTGTAAGAGGTGGCGTTGTAGAGCGAAAAGGCACGGCCGACGCGAAGCGTGAAGGCGGCATCGACGCCGTCGGTCTTCACATCGCCGACGTTGACGAGGATCGAGGTGCCGCCGGTGATGCCGCCGCCCGCGATACCGCCGGGATTGGTGGAGATCGCCAGCAGCCGGTTGCTGAACACGACGTGATAGTAATTGATCTGGGCGTCTAGCCCGATGTCGCCGGCAAAGCCGCGGTGCGTGCGCAGGCCGCCCTCGTAGGTCCAGCTGCTCTCGGGCTTGCCCTCCCGGGCGAAGGCGTCGAACGCGGCCTGGCTGCCGGTGAACCACGGGCCGCCGCCGCCAGCCAGATAGGCCTGATACTGGCGCAGGTTCTTCTGGACGTTGAAATAGACCTGCTCGTGGCCGTTGAGATCATAGGTCGCGCCGAAGGCCGGCAGGAACCAGCGCAGCGTGTTGATCCGGCCCTGCGGCAGGCCGCCGGACAGGCCGGAGAGCGAGCCGGCCCTGGGCTGGACCGGGAACCAGCCGTTAGCCCATTGCGCGCTCGTCTTGAAGCCGGCCTGGAGCAGCAATCGCTCGGTCGCCTGCCAGGTGTCCTGGATGTGGAGCTGGAGCTGGTTGATCCGCGCCTCACCCTGATATTGCGTGAACAGCGGCTGCGCCACCTCCAGCGGGCGGATATAGGGCGTGCTCGATGCCGGATTGTTGACATCGACCGCATACCAGCGCCGCCATTGCGTGGTGCTGTTGTGCTCGAACCAGCCGCCAAGCTCGATCTTGTGATCGCCGATCTCGGCGCTCAGCGCGGAAATCACGCCGCCGCGATCGATACGATATTCAGTGGTGCGGGTGATGAGGCCCGATCCGCCCGTGGCCGCCACCAGCGCCGCGCCGGCCGCCGCCGCCTGGGCATCGGTCAGCGCGGTGCAGGCGGCGGGGCGGGTGCCGTTGTTGTTGCCGCTGAAACGGCAGTTGGCGGGCAGCGTCGCGTAATTCGGGTCGAGATAGGCCTGCGCGGTGGTGATCGACTGGCCGAGCGGCCCGGCGACGACACCGGCGCCGTCATTGTGATGATAATAGCCGGTCGTCGACCAGGTGATCTTGTCCGACAGGTGCGCGTCGTAGCGGGCATAAGCGAGATAGTCGGTGCGCTGCGCATCCGAATAATAGTTTCGGTAGTTGCTGCCCTGCGATGCCGGGGAATTGCCCAGCGGGCTGAGGTAGGACGTGCGGTACGTGCCGAAATCGGGATAGAAGAACGGCTTGGTATAGGGCGTGTAAAGCTGCACCGCCGATGCCGTCTGGCCGGCGGCGGTGTTCGGCTTGTAGAAGACGGTCGAATCCTCGTTCGGCTGGGTCATGTCGTTATAGTCGAAATAGAGCGTGAGCTTGCCGGCCTTGCCCTCGTGGACGAACTTGGCATTGGCCTGATAGCCGCCCTGATTGCCGTTGAAATCCCACGCGCGGGCGTGCTGGCGCGCCGCCGAGATATAGGCCGAATTGCTGCCGTCCGCGCCGAACGCGCCGCTGTCGATCCGCACGAACGTGCGCGACGTGCTGTAGCTGCCGAAGGTTTGCGACGCCTGCACGCCGAGCGCCGCGAGCGGGGCCGACGAATAGGTCTCGACGGTGCCGCCGAGATTGCTGTTCGACGCGGTGGCCAGATCACCCGCGCCGGTCGATACGACCACACGGCCGACATTCTCGGAGATCACCGCGCGCTGCGGCGAGAGGCCGTTGTAATTGCCGTAGCTCTGGTCGCCCAGCGGAATGCCGTCCATCGTGTAGCCGAGCTGGTTGGCGGCGAACCCGTGGATGAAGATCTGCGCATTCTGCTCGTTGTAGCCCCATGGATCGGCGGTGATGTACAGCACGCCCGGCAGCGTCTGGATCGCCTTCAGCGGGGAGACGCCGGGCAGAATCTTCTGGATCTCGCTTTGCGGGATCGCGGTGGCGGAGCGCGTCGATTTGGCGTTGACGATGATCGTCGAGACATCGTCCGCCGCCGTTTCGTTCGCGGCGGTGTCGGCTGCGGCTGTGGCTGCGGCGGCGGTGGCGGTCTGCGCGGATGCCGCGTCGGCATAGAGAAGCGCGCCGGCGAGCGCGAGCAGGCTGGAAGTAAATCGGATCACGGCAGGCCCCCTTCGTGCAGTCATTGCTGCAATGCAGAACAGGGCCGCTGTGCATCGCGAGCATGCCAATCTCGCGACAGTTCGGTTGCGCCTTGATGACAATCGTCAGGCGGCGTGATCGCGCCCGCGCGACGGGCGCCGTTTCAGCCGCCGGCGCCGCGTGGCGCCGGCGTGACCATTCAAACGATCGACCGGCGCCGCGTCACGCGTCGATGCTGGTGCCGAGCGCGGCGTTGACGAGCCCGCCGTCCACGACAAGCGTGTCGCCGACCACATAGTCCGACGCGCGGCTGGCGAGGAAGATCGCCGCGCCGGCCATGTCCTCGAAATTGCCGATCCGGCGCATCGGGATGCCGTGCGCGACCTCGTCGCCGTGATCGCGGGCGGCGCGGTTCATCTCGCTGGCGAAGGCGCCGGGCGCGAGGCTGGTGACGATGATCCCATCCTTCACCAGCCGCGCCGCCATGCGCTTGGTGAGGTATATCAGTGCCGATTTGGAGGCTTGATAGCTGTACGTATCCCACGGATTGAGCCGCAACCCGTCGATCGAGGTGATGTTGATGACCTTCGAGGGGCGATCATGGCTGGCCTCGCGCTTGAGATGGCCGTGCAGCGCCTGCGTCAGGAAGAAAGGCGCCTTGACGTTAAGGTCCATCACCTTGTCCCAGCCGCTTTCGGGGAATTCCTCGAACGGGGCGCCCCACGCCGCGCCGGCATTGTTGACGAGGATGTCGAGCCGTTCCTCGCGCGCCATGATCGCCTCCGCCAGCGCCGTGCAGCCGGCGACCGTGGAAACATCGGCGGGCAGCGAGATGCAGTTCGGGCCGAGTTCGGCGGCGGTTTCATCGCACGCCGGCGCCTTGCGCGACGAGACATACACCCTGGCGCCTTGCTCGATATAGGCCTTCGCGATGATCTTGCCGATGCCGCGCGATCCGCCGGTGACGAGCGCGATGCGCCCTTCCAGGCTGAAAAGACTGTTCAGGCTCATCGCTACTCTCCATCGCAAATGCTGTCGCAGCGCGCTATCCGAGCCCCCGCCGGTGAGCAAGGGTGACAAACCGAAAATTCGAACGATGCGCGATTGACGCGATAAAACCCCATACTATGCTGCCGAAAAAAGAGAGCACAGGAGAGAGTATGCGCTTTTCGGGCAAGCGCGCCGTCGTGACGGGCGGCGCCTCCGGCATTGGTCGCGCGACCGCCGTTCGACTCGCGGAGGAGGGCGCAGAGGTGTGGATCGGTGACGTCGACGAGGCGGGCGGCCGCGATGTGGCCGAAACCTCGAACGGGCGCATCCGCTTCCAGCGCTGCGACGTGACGAGCGCCGATGATATTCGCGCGCTGATAGAGGCGGCCGATGCGGCCGGCGGGCTCGACGTGCTGTTCAACAATGCCGGGGCCGGCGGCGCACGCGCGCATATCGACGAAATCGCGCCCGACGACTGGGACCGCACGCACGCGCTGCTGCTGCGCTCGGTGGCGCTCGGGATCCGCTATGCCGCGCCGCTGATGGCGAAACGGGGCGGCGGCGCGATCGTCAACACCTCCAGCGTCTCGGCGCTGGGCAGCGGCTATGCGCCGATCGCCTATTCCACCGCCAAGGCGGGCGTGCTCCACCTCTCCAAGGTTGCGGCGGCGGAACTGGCCAAGGATTCGATCCGGGTGAACGCCGTCGTTCCCGGCTTCATCACCACAAACATCTTTGTCAGCGCGGTCGATGTGCCGGCGGAAAAGCGCGCCGCGGCCAACCAGTTGATCGGCGGCATCGCGGCGCATGCCCAGCCGGTGAAGCGCGCCGGGCGACCGGAGGATATCGCGGCCGCGGTCGCCTATCTCGCCAGCGACGATGCCGCCTTTGTTACCGGCACGCATATTCTCGTGGATGGCGGTCTGACGATCGGCACGCGGCAGAGCTGGGATCCGACGATGCCGGGCATGTTCGAAGCGCTGGAGTCATTCGCGTGAACGCGCCCGTCGCGCCCGAACAGGGGGCCGCGACGGTGACGACGACCCCGCCCGCGCGCCGGCTGCCCGGCGGCGTGATGGCGAGTTACGGTTTCGGGGCCGCCGCCTATGGCGTGAAGGATTCCGGCTTCGGCACGTTCCTGCTGCTGTTCTACAATCAGGTGGTCGGCGTTCCGGCCGCGACGGTCGGCTTCGTGGTGATGATCGCGCTGATCGTGGATGCGTTCATCGATCCCACCGTCGGCTTTCTCTCGGATCGCACGCGCAGCCGCTGGGGGCGGCGGCACCCGTGGCTGTATGGCGCGGTGCTGCCGATCATGCTGGGGTGGGTCGCGCTGTGGAACCCGCCGATCGGCGCGGCGGAAACGACGATCCTGCTGTGGCTGTTCGTGGTGGCGGTGATCGTGCGCAGCGCGGTGAGCGCCTATGAGGTGCCGGGGCAGGCGATGGCCGCCGAGCTGAGCGCCGATTATGACGAGCGCACGCGCATCATGTCCTACCGCTATCTGTTCGGCTGGGCGGGCGGGCTGGTGATGCTGGTTTCCGCCTATGTCTATTTCCTGGCGCCGGCGCCGGGCTATCCCAACGGTCTGCTCAATCCGGCGGGCTATCGCGGCTTCGCGCTGGCGGGCGCGCTGTTCATGGGCTTCGCGATCCTGGTTTCCGCAATCGGCACGCATCGCGAAATTCCGCGCCTGCCCAAGCCGGAGATCGAGAAGAAATCGTTCAGACGCAATCTCGCCGACATGGCGGAGACGGTGAAGAACCGCGCGTTCGCCACGCTGATGCTCGCGGGCATCAGCGCCTATACGGGGCAGGGCATCATCTACGCGATCTCCAATTACCTCGCCAGCTTCGTGTGGGGCTTCAAGGGGATGACGTTCCTCTATTACAGCGTCGTGCTGTTCATGGGCGTGGGCGTCGCGTTCGTCGTCGCGCCGGTGGCCGGGCGGCGCGGGAGCAAGCCGCGGACCGCCGCGATCGCCTCGATCACCGCCGCCATGATCGGCACCACGCCGTTCTGGCTGCGGCTGGCGGGCCTGTTTCCCAGCCCCGGCGATCCGCTGATGCTGCCGCTGGTGTTCATGTTCGCGGGGCTTTCGACGGCGTTCAGTGTGACCGCTTATATCCTTGGCGCATCGATGCTGGCGGATGTGGTGGAGGATTCGGAAGCGCGGACGGGGCGGCGATCCGAGGGGCTGTTCTTCGCCGGCGGCTTCTTCGTCCAGAAATGCACCAGCGGGATCGGCATCTTCGTGACCGGGCTGATACTGGTCGCCGCCGGCTTCCCGGCGAAAGCGGTGCCGGGCACGGTGCCGGTGGCGACGCTCGACCGGCTTACGCTGATTTTCTGCTGCTGTTATCTGCTGTTCTACGGGCTGGCGGCGTTCTTCTACGCACGCTTCCCGTTCGGGCGCGGCGAGCATGAAGCACGGCTGGCGAACCTCGCGGCGGCCGGCGTGCTCGAGTCGGAGCCGCGCGAACCCTTCGCCTGACGGCTGGATGAACGGCTTTTGGTTCGGGTTATCGGCGCGCCGAAACGATTCATCGGAAAAGGTTCCCGCCGTGCTTGGTTTCTTTAACCCTTGTCCGTAGCCGGGATGCAACGAACGTCCTGATTGACCGGGGGGTCGCAAGTGAATTTGAAGGTTTTGGCAGCGCGCTTTGCGCTGGTGTTTTCGTGCGGCCTGATGGCAGCGGCACCGGCCTCCGCCCAGTTCTGGCAGTGCGCCACCTATGCCCGCGAGATCTCGGGCATCGACATTCATGGCAACGCCAACACCTGGTGGGGCCAGGCCGCCGGCCGTTACGAGCGTGGCAGCTCCCCTCGTGTCGGCGCGGTGCTCGCATTCAAGCCAACCGCACGGATGCGTGTCGGCCATGTCGCGATGGTGTCGCAGATCGTCAGCGATCGTGAAGTGCTGCTGACCCATGCCAACTGGTCTCGCCCGGGCCGCGTCGAAACGAATGTCCGCGCGGTGGATGTGTCGGCGAACAACGACTGGAGCGTGGTGAAGGTGTGGTATGCCCCGCAGGGCGACCTCGGCACCTCCAGCTATCCCACCAGCGGGTTCATCTATGGCGGCGATGCGCCGGCGGCCACGCACGCGGCACCCGATGGCGACACGCGCAGCACCACGGCGATGGCGAACATGACGATCGCCGCCGCCGCGAAGGCGCCGGTTACCGGGGGCATTTCGCTGGAACAGTGAGTGTCGCGCCGCCGCGCGGCATTGCCAGCGCGCGCGGAACGATTATGGTGCATGCGCAACGGGGCCGCCTTCGATCGCAAGCGCGGCCCTCTTTCGTGTTCGAGCCAAGGTAGTGCCAGTGAACGTTCGCCCAGCAGCCGCCCCGATCGCTCTTCTCGCGCTGCTTGGTGGCTGCGTGAAGGCCGGCGATATCGATCTTTCCTCCGGCGTCGGCATCACCGCCGTGCGTTCCGCCTGCCCGTCAGTGGGCGTGCCGGCGGGGACGGGGGATATCACGCTGTTCGATCCGGCCACCAGCCGCGATTCGTCCGCGATCGACGTCGTGGCGAATATCAGCAATGTCCGCTCGACCTGCGACGACAGCGGCGCCGACGTGCTGACCACCGTCACCTTCGACGTGCGGGCGCGGCGGACGCGTGCGCAGGACGCGCGCGACGTCACGCTGCCCTATTTCATCACGGTCGTACGCGGCGGCAACGCGGTGACGGCCAAGCGCATCGGCCGCGTCGGGCTGCATTTCGATGCCGGCCAGACGCTTGCCACCACCAGCGGCCAGGCATCGACGACGATCACGCGCGCGGCCGCGACGCTGCCGGACGAGGTGCGCGCCAAGCTCAACCGCAAGCGCAAGGCCGGGCAGGATGACGCGGCGGTCGATCCGCTCAGCGCGCCCGACGTTCGGCAGGCGGTGCTCTCCGCCAGTTTCGAGGCGCTGGTCGGTTTCCAGCTTACCGAGGATCAGCTGAAGTATAACGCGCAGCGCTGACGGCGCGCCGTCAGTCCCGCTCGATCAGATAGTTCATTCGCGCGGCGGCGATCGGCCGCGATCGATCGTCCTGCCAGGCGAAGGCATCGACATTCGCGACGCGATTGCCGAGCCGGGTGATCCGGCCAGCGGCACGAGTCTCGCGATCGCGCCCGCCGCGCATGAAGTCCACCGTCGCGTTGATCGGCTTGATACGGCCGCCGCCTTCGCCCGCCAGCGCGTGGCGCAGCGCGGCGATCGCGGCGACCTCCAGCAGGCCCGAGATCGCGCCACCCTGAAGAAATCCGGGGCGGCCGACCACGCCGGCGTGGAACGGCATCACGATCACCGGCGATCCGTCCTCCGCGCGCTCCAGCGTCGCTTCGAGCAGCGCCGCATAGGGAGGCAATCTCATTTGCCGGTCCTCGGATAGGTGCCGCGCGGCACCATGAAGGTCGCGGCGACATGCGCGATCGGATCGTCCGCATCGCCATCGTGCGCGATGCCGCGGGTGAAGGCGATCGATCGCGCGACGCGAAGGCATTCGACACGCCCGATAACGATATTGCCCGGGCGCGCCGGACGCAGATAATCGATCCGCAGATCGAGCGTCGCATGCGGCGCGAATGCCCCGATGCGCTGCCACACGACGAGGCTGGTCGCCACGTCCATCATCGCGATGATCGGGCCGGAAGCGATGACGCCGCTATCCTCGTCGCCGATCAGCTCCTGCGAATAGGGCAGGGCCAGTTCGAGCCAGTCATCGCCCATCGCGTGGAAGCGGATGCCAAGCCGCCCGGCGTGGCCGTTGAAGTTGCGGTTCTCGATCATCTCGAGCGCCATCCTGGCGGGGTCGAAGTCCATGTATCGTCCCTACACGCTGATGCGCGCCGTGCAACGCTAGGACGGATCGACATTCAGGATTCCCAAGGGGAGTGATCGCTGATTCATAGGTATCCGTGTTGAGACGCGGAGCGGATGATGGTGGCCAAGCGGTATGAACTGAATGAT
>NZ_SCNL01000021.1 GCF_005502745.1 Sphingomonas sp. 3P27F8 | reverse complement strand
ACATTGGAGGATCTGGGCTTCATCTTCGTTCCTTCGTCACTACGACGAAGCCCAGATCCTCCTTAAATCACAACCTCAAATCTGTGCCATTGGTGCTGACGGCGGACAAGCAAGAACATCTGGCTACATTTTTCCGATGAGCTGCTGAACTGGGAAGGGGGCGAAAAGCTCATTACGCCAAAGTTCCCCTGGGAATTCGTGCAGGTGGGAAATTGCGGGTCGCCGATCGAGCTCGACGAAGGCTGGCTGGTGATGACCCACGGTGTCGGCACGGTGCGAAACTACTGCATCGGCGCGTGTCTGCTCGACAAGAACGACCCATCGAAGCTGCTGGCCCGCACGCCGCGCCCGGTGCTCTTCCCCAGTCCCCACGAGCGAGACGGTTACGTGCCCAACGTCGTCTACAGTTGCGGTGCGATTGTTCAGGGTCGGACGATGTTGCTCCCTTATGGCGTGGCGGACAGCTTTACTGCCTTCGCTACGGCATCGATCGACAATCTCCTCGATGTGATGGAGTAGGTCACTTTGGCTCACAGGGAATAGTCGGCCGCCGGGTGGAGAATTCTTGTTCCGGCCGGCGTGAGACGCGCCCGGGCGGCGGGTCATCTCGCACCTGTGGTTATTGCTCGGCCAGAGCGGGATCAGGCGCGAGGCAAGCGAGGATTGCCATGATCGCGGTTCGGGTCTCCGCCACGTCTCGTACGGGGATTACGTCGATTCCGGCTGCGCGAACGGGATCGTCATTGCCACCGGGATAGATCGCGTCCCCCATGAACAGCATGGCCGACTGCGGAATGCCGGATTCCTCGGAAAGACGGCGCATTCCGTAGGCCTTGTCGATACCTTGGCGAGTAATGTCGATGGAGGTTGATCCTCCCACGTTGACGGACAATTCCGGCAGTCGTGATCGAAGCGCCGCCTGCAGTGCCTTGCGCTTGGCGAAGTCGGGATCCCACGCTTTCTTTGCATCGAGCGGCGCCTCCTGTCCAAGTCCAGAGAAAGTAATCTGGCTTCCGCGGTCCTCGATCCGCTCGCCCCATATCTTCTCGTGCGCCAGGTCCATCTCGTCCAGAGCCTGTTCAAACGCGCGCAGAATGCGCTGGCGTTCGTCGGGGTCGAACACATCAGCATAGACTGGTTTCCAGCTGCTCTCGAAACGGTAGAGTTTGGTGCCCGTCGTCGGCATAATGAAGAGCTGCCGGAGGTTGGCACTGCTCGGCAGCAGCGACACGACTTGCGCTTCGAACTGCGGCCAGTCGCCACCGGAGATAACCGCGACGCCGACGAGATCGAGCAGCGCGGCAAGCAACTCGACCATATTCTGGTCGATCGGCTGCTTGCTTTCAGCCAGCGTGCCGTCGAGATCGAAGGCGAAAAGTCGCTTCATCGGTGGACTCCAATCAGGGTGCGGTCGCTCGGCAGGTAGGCGGCGCTAAGGCACGATCGCCGGCTCTGGTGGATCTCCGAACGCGATGCGCCTTTCCAAGATGCCGCAGCGGATCCGCCTTTGGCCCGGCTCGTGCGGCGCTGCACATTTTTTGCGCGCCACCTCGTCGCGCACATCGATGGCGCGACCGACAATGGCTGGATCATCTCGCAGCCTCCGTCTGGATGATATTGTCTATCGCCTGGGCAGCGCCGTCCTCCTCGTTCGACACAGTCACCTGGTCAGCGGCTGAGCGGACCGCGTCGGGACCCTGTCCCATCGCAATTGAGAGGCCAGCGCGCGCGAACATTGGAAGGTCATTGCGCTCGTCCCCCAAGACGGCAACGTTGGCGAGCGGCACTCCGATCGCGGCTGCCAGGGCGGCGACGCCATCACCTTTGTTGGCCTGGGCGGCGGTAATGTCGAGATAGTAAGGCTGTGAACGGCCGACAGTCGCAGAGCGTCCGAGCGCTGCCGCGATATCGCCGTCAAGTCGCGCGAGGAGTGCTTGGTCGTTGCTGACGCCGACGATCTTGTCAGTGTGTGCGAGCAATCCCGCGAAGTTGTCCCTGATTATCGGCTCGATGTTTGCCGCGCGGCGCTCGCGCGGAACGTACACATCGTCGGCCGCGCGTGCGTACCAGAGGCCGCCCGTGAACAGCCAGGGCGTGACGGCTGGGTGCTCGAGCAGGGCGAGCGTCCGCGCGGCGCACTCGGGATCGAGTTGGTCGGCCGAGATGACAGCCCCATCCGTCTCGACGATCGTGCCGCCATTGAAAGCGCCGATGACGCCCGGGAGTTCCAGCCGTCTCGCGATCCAAAGCATGCCGCTGGGCGGGCGAGCACTGATCAGGCTCACCGCAATACCAGCTGCTCTGGCGCGTCCAACTGCAGAGATGACGCCTTCGGAGAGGCTTTTGTCCTGGCGGACGAGCGTGCCATCTATATCGGAGACGATCAGGCGAATAGGGCTGCTCATCCCAGGTGATGCCAGCGTCGATGCGAGCGGTGCATCAGCGCATCCGCACTTTCTGGGCCGGCGCTGCCTGCGGCATAGTCCTCGGGAGTGCCCTGCGTCCACAGATCGAGGAGCGGCTGCACAGCGCGCCAGCCACCTTCGATTTGCGCGGCGCGCTGAAACAGCGTCTGGTCGCCGGATTGCACGTCATACAGCAAAGTTTCGTAGCCGGTCTGGTGGCCAACGTCGAAATGGTCACGGTAGCGGAAATCCATTGCCACTGGCGCAGTGTTCACGACGAGCCCAGGCCGCTTGACCACAAACTCGAGGCTGATGCCCTCGTCGGGCTGGATTTGCACCACAAGACGGTTGGGGGGCAGCCGGTCCACCACCGTCTCCTGGAAAAGCGCCAGCGGCACGTCGCGGAATTGGACGACGATCTCGGTATCACGGGTCGCCAGCGCCTTCCCGGTGCGTAGATAAAAGGGCACGCCCGACCACCGCCATGTCTCTACGTGCAACTTGAGTGCGGCGAAGGTCTCCGTGCGGCTGGCAGGGTCCACGTCGGGCTCGTCGAGATAGGCGGGAACGGCCTTGCCAGCGACTGAGCCCGAGCAATAGCGCCCGCGAATGGCCTCGGCCGGGTCGATCGGCAGGATGGCGGCAATCACCTTCTCCTTCTCCGTGCGGATCGCATCGGCATCGAAGCTGATCGGGGGCTCCATCGCTATCATCGCCAGTAGCTGGAAGAGATGATTGGGAACCATGTCCCGCAATGCGCCGGTGGCGTCGTAGAATCTGCCGCGGGTGCCGACGGTCACTGCCTCGGCCGCCGTTATCTGGACATGGTCAACGTAGCGGTTGTTCCAGACGGCCTCCATCATGGTGTTGCCGAAGCGTGTGACCATGATGTTCTGCACGGTCTCCTTCCCAAGGAAATGATCGATCCGGTAGATCTGGGACTCGCTGGCGCGGGAAAGGATTTGCCGGTTCAGCGCCTGCGCGGAGACAAGGTCGGTCCCGAACGGTTTTTCGATCACGACGCGGCGGAAACCATCGGTCTCGGTGAGCAGTCCTGCATCGCCGAGCTGATTGACGACGGTCCCGAAGAAAGTCGGCGCGGTGGCGAGGTAGAATATCGCGTTGCCGGCGAGTTGGCGGCCGAGACCCTGATACATTGCCGGGTCGGCGAAATCGCCTTTCAAATAGCGGATACGACTGCGGAGCCATTGCCAGTTGGCATCGTCCTCCACGCCTTCGTCAAGCGCCGCGCGCAGCTGTTCGTCGTCGATGTCATGATGGCTGACACCGACGAGCGCCAAATCCTCCTTCAGCAAGTCGGCCCGAGCGAGGTTGACGAGCGCGGGTATCAGCAAGCGGCGGGCGAGGTCTCCGAGTGCGCCGAAGATAACGAAGGTGGCAGAGGGCGCAGTCGGAGCATCGCTCATTGCGGCATCTCGACATGGCCACCGAAGCCGAACCGCATCGCCGAGAGCAGCTTGTCGCCGAACGTTGTGTCGACGCGGCTGCGGTAGCGCGCGAACAGTGCCGCTGAGAGCACGTAGGCAGGGACTGCCTCCTCCATTGCCGCCTCGATCGTCCAGTGACCCTCGCCGGAATCCGCGACCTGGCCGGAGAATTGTTCCAGCATTTGGTCCTTCGCGAGCGCCGTTGCGGTCAGATCGAGCAACCACGAGGAGATGACGCTTCCGCGACGCCAAACTTCGGCGATGTCCGTCAGGTTGAGGTCGAAGCGCTCGTCTTCCGGCAGCTTGGCCGATGACTTGCCCTTCAGGATGTCGAACCCCTCAGCATAGGCCTGCATCAAGCCATATTCGATGCCGTTGTGCACCATCTTGACGAAATGGCCCGAGCCGGCGGGACCGGTGTGGATATAGCCCTTCTCGGCACGGGCATCCTCGTTGGGATCGCCGCGATCCGGCGTGCGTGCGATCGTCCCGAAGCCTGGTGCCAGGGCCTCGAAGAGAGGATCGAGACTGACGAGCGTCGCAGCATCGCCTCCGATCATCATGCAATAGCCTCGGTCGAGGCCCCACACGCCGCCTGAGGTGCCCACATCGACATAGTGGAGCCCCTTCATGGCGCACAGCTTCGCCCGGCGGATGTCGTCCTTGTAGAAGCTGTTGCCGCCGTCGATGATTATGTCGCCTGGGGAGGCGAGGCCCATCAGCGTCTCGATCGTGCTCTCCGTCGGCGGTCCGGCTGGCAGCATCACCCAGAAGATGCGCGGCCCCTCCAGCGTGGCTGCGACCTCCTCAAGCGAAGCGGCGGGGGTCGCGCCTTCGCCGGCCAGCATGGCCACCAGCGGCGGGTTCCGATCATAGGCGACGATCTCGTGACCGCCGCGCATCAGACGGCGCGCGATATTGGCACCCATCCTGCCGAGGCCGATCATCGCTATACGCATCTGCTCATGCCTCAGCTTTCTGTACGGCATCCATCGCCAACGGACCGATGGAGTCGGTCGCGGACCTTTTGAGCGCTCGGGCCTTTTCAGCCGGCTGAGCCGATACCGTCGTCATGGATTTGGGCATCCACAGGAAAGCTGAGCTTCTGGGCGGTCTTCGGGAAGACCTGTTCGGACCCCGTTGGGTACCCGCCTGAGAGGCTTAGTACCGGCCGCGCAGAGTTCGACTACGCGTGCCGCTCTGCTCGACGAGCTATCCTGTTCGGCCGTGCTCAGGATCGCGGTCAGTGCGGAAAGATATGCGAGCGTCGATTCAGCGCCTTGGTTGGCATTGCGCCGGTCTGGATGGAGACCATCGAAGCAGGCGCCTCGTTCGACGTCCACGACGGGGATGCCAAGGTCGTTTGCCCCGAGAAACCAATTGAAGGCCCGGCGCGCTTCGCGCTTCCACCGGACGTCGCTGGTGACTCGGGCCGCGGTAAGGCATGCGCTCACCGCTGCACAAGCCTCGAGAGGCTGCTGGTCGAACGGCTGCGGGCGCCGCCTGTCGCTTCCAAATGTTTCGGTTCCGATCGGCCGAAAGTGCCCAGCTTCAGCCGTCTGCAGCGTCATCAGCCAGCGCAGCGTATCGAGGCCGGCATCAAGGTGAGACTCGTTGCCAGTGTCATGGCCGCTTTCGATGAGAGCTTCACACAATCGGGCATTGTCATAGCCGAGCCTGTCTTCGAACCAGATCCAGTCGGGCGCGGCGGCGTCAGACCAACGTTGGAACAAGCGATTGGACAGTTCTCCTCGCAGCTGTTCCAGATTGCGATGGCCCGGGAAGCGCCGGAGAAGCTTTGAGATGCCGAGCAGCCCGTAGGCCCAGGCACGCGGCGTGGTCAGCGCTACCAACGCCGGCGCCATCTCCAGCAAGCGCGCGGCGGCCCATCCGTCCAGGAATCGATCGTCTTTTCGCATTGCGACCGCCCCCAGCGCCCAGACCGTGCGGCCATGCGCGTCGTCGGCTCCCGCATCGTCGAGCCATGTGCGGTCGAACCCCATGAAATTGTGGACGCGGTTATCCTTTGGCGACCAGGCGTGCTCAACGAATGCGGCATATGTCAACGCAAGCTGCTCCTCGTGTGGAGTAAGAGAACGCAGCGTCGATAGTTCGGAGAGAAGCAACAGCGCGCGCGCGTTGTCATCGAGGCAATAGCCGTGTCTCCGGTCCGGAACCGCGAATTTTGTGTGCTGGGTTACGCCGACCATGTCGGTAAGAGCGGCGAGATGGTCCGTGTTTATCGGTGGAAGCGCCCTGTTCCAGGCTTCGTCATTTACAGGACGTATAGCCCGAGAAGCGCCGGAGCGTCTTTCAAATCGGACATCGGAGAAGACTTTCAGGTACTGCTTCGCCACGCTCGACCAGATCATCGCGCGACCGCGCTCGTACGCGCGGGTTCTAATCTCGCTACGCGACGCGCCATCGACGATCAATCGAGCGACGGCAGCTCCGAGTGCATCCGGTTCCGAAAAAGGCACCAGCACGCCACAATGGTCGGCGAGCAGTTCCTGCGCATACCAGAAGGGCGTGGAGACGACCGCTTTACCAAGGGCAACAGCGTAAGCGAGCGTTCCTGAAACGATCTGCGCTTCATTGGGGTAAGGCGATAGGTAGATATCGCATGCAGCCAAATGGTCGAGCAGCTCATCCAGTGAGAGATAACGGTCGACAAAGCAAATATTCTCGATGACGCCGAGTTCGGTTGCGAGTGCAACGAGGCTATCGCGATAGCGTTCGCCTTCATCCCTAACGAGGTTGGGGTGGGTCGCGCCGACAATCATATAGAGCAGATTGGGATGGTCGCGAACGAGTGCCGGCACTGCGCGAATTGCCGTTTCGATACCTTTGCCTGGACCAAGCAGGCCAAAGGTCATCAACAAGGTCCGGTCTGCAAGTCCCAGTTTGTGCTTCGCCATCGCCGGATCGATAAAGGCGCGGTCCGGAACGCCGTGGGGTATCACGGCGATGTGCTCGGTCGGGACATCATAGACGTCCTGCAGAATGCGCCGTCCTTTGTCCGCCATGACGACGAGGCGGGATGAGTGTTTGATGATGCCATCCATGACGCGACGTTGTGCAGGGTTGGGGTTGGCCAGTACGGTGTGCAGCGTCGTGACGATCGGAGCGTTGAGGCCGCTGAGAAGGCCAAGGATGAATTCACCGGCCTCACCTCCGAAGATCCCGAACTCGTGCTGAAGAGAAACGAGATCGACGTTCGACACGTTGAGGAAGTCGGCGGCGACTGCATAGGACGCGGGCGAGGCCTGCTGGATCTCCAGGGCGACATCGGGCGGATAGGCGTAAGTGTTGGCATCGTCCGTCAACGCGATCGTCATTGAAGAGAGATCGGAATCGCAGTTCTTCAACGCCTGCTGCAGATCGTTGGTGAAGGTGGCGATGCCACACTGCCTTGGAATGCAGGTTCCTACGACAGCGATACGCTTGAGCGGGGGAATGATCACAGAGTGGTTCATGCTCGACCTCAAATATGAAAATATCTCTCAGAGCGGCTCATGCCGCCTTGGGGGCCGCGTCCGCTGCTCCCTCGTGTTCGCGCCGCGGCAAGACGACGGTTGCCGAGCAATGGGGTTCATGATCCGACCGTGTTGTCGGGCTTCGACCACCGTCCAGAGTCAAGGCCAATATTCTGTCTCCACGCCTAAGCAGCTTGGACACAGGATTGCGCGGCCGCGCCGGCCTGACGGCGTTAATGCTGGCGCGGTGACTTGGGCGATTGGCTTGCATTTCTTCGATTTATGGCAAGCACACACACGTCGCGTTACGTAATGTGCGCAGGACTTGCTGACCGGCGTCGCCTGAGCCAGGCCGCGCGTCGGCCGGATTCACGATGCTGAAATTGCTGAGGGCGGAACGCGTCAATCTCGTGCCAAGCTTGATCTGTGCGTGCGAGCGCTGGATCGCCAGGGGATCATCATCATTTATCGCGCGGTCGGGGCGATCCACGAAACTGTGGTCATTATGGCAACACCGACCA
The DNA here is from genome assembly GCF_005502745.1 of Sphingomonas sp. 3P27F8. Classification (GTDB taxonomy): domain Bacteria; phylum Pseudomonadota; class Alphaproteobacteria; order Sphingomonadales; family Sphingomonadaceae; genus Sphingomonas. The sequence goes on along the minus strand of NZ_SCNL01000021.1, from coordinate 33,504 downwards.
TGACCAGACAGGCTGCGCCACCGAGCAGTTGCAGCCGCCGAGGAATGGGCTGGCCGTTCATCGCTTCGGAATCCGAGCCGAGCCATATCACCAGGGCAATAAGTGGGGCTGCAACAAAGCCGTTGACGACAGCACTCCATAGCAATGCCCTCATCGGATCGATCGAGGAGAAGTGCACAAGCACACCCAGCAACCCCGCGGCAGCAATTACGCCATAGAAGGCCTTGGCCCGCCCAGCGCTTTGCGCAAGGCCGGTCCGCCAACCAAATGCTTCAGAAACGGCATAGGCCGCAGAGCCGGCGAGCACCGGAATGGCGAGCATGCCGGTCCCGATGATTCCGACAGCGAAAAGCGCGAAGGCAAAATCGCCTGCAAGCGGTCGAAGCGCCTCGGCCGCTTGAGCAGCCGTATCAATCTGGGTGGTTCCAGCGACATTCAGAGTTGCGGCCGTCGTCACGATGATGAAGATGGCAATGACGTTCGAGAACAGCATTCCGAGCCAGCTGTCCAGTCGGATACGGCGCACTTGCCAGTCTGGCCCTGGCTCCGCATCACCAGCGCTGGCCAGGCCCGCTTCTTCGGCTTCCTGCGAGGCCTGCCAAAAGAAAAGATAGGGGCTGATCGTGGTGCCAAAGATCGCCGCCACCAGCATCCACGCTCCCGAGCCGGGCATGGCTGGTACTACAAGCCCGCGCAAGACCGAGCCCCAGGATACATGCACCACAAATGCCGTCGCCGCATAAGCCAGGAGCGCCAGGGTCATCCATCGCAAGAGCCGGGCATATCGCTGATAGTCCACAAACGTCTCGAGCAATGTTGAAGCAAGCGCAAAGACGATCACCCAGGGGTGCGGGGGACCGCCGCCTATGAGAGACATCGCCGAGCCCATTGCACCCAGGTCGGCCCCGAGATTGATGATATTTGCGATGAACAGGAGGAGGACAACGAGCCTTAGAACGGGTGATGGACAACGACGACGAATGGTTTCAGCCAGCCCGGCGCGGGTACTTCGCCCTATTCGACCACAGATCTCCTGCACGGCCGCGGCAAGCGGCCAGGTGAGAAGCATGGTCCAGCCAAGCATATATCCATAAGCCGCGCCGGCTTGCGCATAGGTTGCAATCCCGCTGGGATCGTCGTCGGCGGCTCCGGCAATAAATCCTGGGCCAAATATTTGGCGGATGCGTCGCAATCGGCGGGTGCGAGACGCCTTTGGGCGTGGAGCTTTCATCAAAGGGCCGTCCTGTTGGGAATCCGGCTCGCGCGCCAACGGGGTTCTCGTGCACGCTGGTCCCATTTTTCCAGTTCTTTGGTCGGCCGGTTACGGATCCTTGAGTTCGGTTTCGTGAATGTGGTCTGCGGGCAGCGGCATTTTCGCGCGAACGGACGTGGCGCGAGGAAAAGCTGTCGGGCAGCGCCCTTTCCAACTCCGGGAAATCCTCGAATTGCTCTTTCGGGCTGGAGTAAAGCGCGCGTAGCGACTGTTGCCGGTACACCCCTATGACGGGTCAATGGACCTTCACCATGCCGACACCCTTGATATTGTTGAATGAGTCGGTCTGGTGACACGCGAAGCACTGCTCCACGCGGGCGCTCTTCTCGCCGGTGATCGTCTTGTCCATCATTTCGAAGTGCATCATGTTATGGCTCGGCGGCGGCTTGTGGCACTGCGAACATTCGGTTGATTTGGGGCTGGGGTGGAGAAATCCGCTGATCTTCCAGCTGCTCGTGAGATGGCAGCTGGCGCAGTCCGTGCCGAAGAAGCCCTTATGCGTGTCCCGGGGGGCATGACAGGACTGGCAGTCGAGCCCCGCGGGATGGTTCATGCCACGCTGGGCGATCTTCTCGAGTACGGCATGATCCATGCGGACCGGCCGAATGTCTCTCCCCTGATGTTCGACATGGCAGCCGGCGCATTCCGTGACGTTAACGTGGAAGGCGGTCTCCGGCTTCATAAGCAATTCCGGCGCCGACGCATGGCAGGCAATACAGGTTTCGGCCTTGATCCCGCGATTGGGCGTGTGACAGCTCTCGCACTTGCCTTCGAGAAATGCATGGGCGTTCGATAGCGGCCCGGGTCGAACCGACGACGCCCATTGCGGCAGCGCGGTGCTGCCCGAGCGGTAGATGGTGAGGGGGACGGCGATCGCGGCGGCCACCGCGAGCGTCGCAAGGATCAGATAGACGATGGTCGTCCGGTTCATGGCCACCACCGCAGGCCGAAGTAGATGCTGCTCCAGATGTGCATCGTCAGCAATCCGTACATGATGATCGCCGCGACGATATGCACGACGATCCACCTGTCGAGCGTGGCCTTGATGACGTCGCGTGCGGTAATCGTGAATTCGAGATCGGCTATCGCGCCGAGCAGCGAGTCCAGCGGCAGTCCTGATGGATCAACGATGTTCTGACCGTGCAGATCGGCCGATACGGCCGCCAGGACGTCATAGCGGTCGCGCAGGACCTTGAGTTCCTTTTGCTGAAACCGCAATTCCTGGCCGACCTGCGCCAGATAATATCGGCCGATGAAGCCCGTGACGACGACTGTCAGCATCGCGATCACGAGGGCGATGCCGATCGGACTTTGAAACTTGTGCCCTGAATGGATAATCCCGAGCAGCGCGCCGATCGCGCCGGCATACACATGGAAACTGAGCAGTCCGCCAAGCGAGACGAGACGCTGCGTGCGCTGCTTGACCCACGCCTGCCGCTTCACGATGCTGTAGACGAGCAGGAGCACGAAAAGCAGGGCGGCGGCGATGCCGAACAGGCCTCCCGCCAGGCTCCCGGGGAACCGCGGCGCGGAATGCAGCAGGAAGGCCGGGACCAGCAGCGCAAGAGCGGTCAAGAGAGCGCCGACCGTTACTTTCTCGGTTTCGGTCATCTCAAGCGTCCACCACGAGATCGCCCACCGATTTTGCCTGGCAGGCGAGGATGATACCGTCGGCCTTCTCGTCGGCGGCGAGAGCGTCTTCCACTTCCATCGTCACTTGGCCCTGCCGCAGCGGGACCTTGCACCTTCCGCAGATGCCGACCCTGCATTCATAGTCGATGGCCACGCCAATGGCCTCCGCCGCCTCGAGCACGGACTGATCGGGTGCGAGTGCACCGCTTTTGCCGGACTTCGAAAAAGCGATCGTCGCCTGCGCGGAAGGAATGGCGGGCGGCGTCTGCGGGGCGGCCGATGCCGAGCTGTCGGTCGCGGTCTCCGCCGGTTCATCTTCAAGGACGGGTCCGCCCTTGGGGGGCGCGAATTCCTCCGTCTTTACCTGCTCCGCCGGCACCTTGAGCTGCGCAAGCGCCGCCTTCACCGCGTCCATCATCGGCGGCGGGCCGCACAGGTGAACGCGCCTGCTGGCGATTTCGGGAACGGAAGCGGCGATGAAATCGGCCGTCAAATAACCGGAAGGCCCGGCCCAGTCGGTCCCTTCGGGCTTTGCGACGATGGAGACGATGTGAAGCTTGTGGTGGCGCCGCGCCAGATAGTCGCATTCCTCGCGAAAGATCAGATCCGTCGGCGTGTTGACACCGTAGAGGAGGTAGATGTCGTGTTCATAGGAGCGGTCCGTCAGGCTGCGCAGCACACTCATCATCGGTGTGATGCCGACTCCGCCGGCGATCAGGACGATCCCCTCGGCTTCCTTGCCGGTGAAGAAGAACCGGCCCGCGGGCGCCGCAATCTCGAGAAGGTCGCCCGTAGCGGCATGATCATGGAGATGGCGCGATTCCAGCCCATATTGTTCGCGCTTGATCGTGAGCTCGATATAGTCGCGCTGTGTGGGCGACGACGAGATCGTGTAGGATCGTCGGACCTTCTGGCCTTCGATCTCCGAGGTGATCGAGGCATATTGGCCGGGCAGGAACGTGAACGGCATCGGCCCGCGGTTCGGTTCCATGAGCCGGAACGTCTTGACGCTCGGGGTCTCGTCGAAGATCGCGGTGATCCGCAGGACGCCTTTCCACAGGCGCGGCGCTGCCGGCGTGGCGCTGCCGGGCGTAGCTGCGCCTGCAGGAGCAGCGGGCGCCGGCACGATGGGGGCCGGGGCCGGAGAGGTGGCCGGACTGGCCGGTGGTGTAGCCCCGCCTGGTGCGAGCCGCTCCACCAAGCTTGCGATGCGGCGCAGCCGCGCCCATCGGAGTAGCAGCGCCGCAACCAGAGCCGCCGCCAGCAGCGCCATCGCGATCAGGTGCCACCAGGAAAGGCCCGCCAGCTCGTTTCCGTATGCCATCTGGTCGCTGACGGCAAAACCCGACTGGGTCTTGAACCAGCTCAGGGCAATCTGCCGGGGAGGGCGGCCCTCTTCGAGGCCCCTGAGCGCGCCTGCTCCGCTGTCCGCGAGTGCGAGGCCTTCGCGGGCGCCCCTGATCGCATCCTGGGCTCCTTTCGTGTCGTTCGACATGAGAGCGTGGTGAAGCCGGGCTTGCTCCGCGGTCAGGACCTCGGCGCCCGACCCCAGGCGGGCGAGAGCCGCGGCGCGTACCGTCCGTCGTGCCTCATCGGTCAGGACGGGCCAGTCCATCAGCGAGGGGTAGAAGGGTTTGGCGCCGCCGTTTCCACAGCATCCCGCCGGTCCCGCGCCCATTTTGGTACCCGGCGACGGCACCATCATCCCTTTCATCATCGCCGCCATGGGATCGGCAGCTTTCGCCGCGGCCGGAGCTGCTGCCCCCATCACGTTGCCCGCTGGCATCGCCGCTGGCGCGGCGGCTCCGCCCGCTGGATGATGCGACGCGTGCTCTGACTCGGCCATCTGCGCCGACGCTGGCGGTGATCCGGAGATCATCGCCAGCGCGAGTGCGATACCGCTCGTCCTCAAAGCCCGCGATAGCTTGAGGCCGGTGATGTTGTTGTGAGGGCGCGTCACCTGAGGACTTCCTTACATGTCATCCTTCATGGGCATCGGCTTGTCCGCGGGCATCGGCGCCGGCTTCGCGGTGGCGGGTTTCGCATGGCGGCGGTGCGGGGCTGCCTTGTGCTTGGCCATCGGCATCTTCTTCATGCCGCAGCATCCGGCCTTCTTTGCCATCGGAGGCATGGCCGCAGGCATCTTGTCGTCCTGCATCGGCATGCCGGCCATGCCTGGCATCGCGTCGTGCTTCTCCATGCCGCCTGCCGGCATCGACCCGTTGGCGGAGGGCGCAGACTGGGTCGACGGATGGCCGGTGGTTTGCCCCTGGGCCGAGGCGATGGCGGGCGACAGCACGATTGCACCCCCTAGGGCGAGCGCGCGCAAGCGGGAAGAACGCGTCATGATCATGATCAATACTCCATTGCTATGACCGGCCGAACATCCGGCTGGCAACGGCCCCGAGGGACCACAAATCGATTTTCGCCAATATACGTAGTTTCCTGTTTCCCCGGCGTTGTCGCCCGGGCGCCCGGAGCCGGCGCCGATGCTCAATCATCGCGCGGGGTTCCCGTCGCCCGCTGCCAGGGCCAACGACCCTTGATCTCGACCTCTAGCGAGAAACTCAGGAAGGTTCGTATCAGCACAATGCCGGCAAGGACCGCGAGACTGCTAAGCGTTGGCTGGATCGCGATAGTGTTGATGATGTCGGCCGCAACCAGGAATTCGAGTCCGAGAAGAATGGCTTCACCGAGGCTCGACCTGAAGTTGCCGACGACATGTTGGTCGATCGGACCTTTCAGGGATTGCTGCAGGAATCTGATCAGCGAAGAACCGGCGCCCACGACGATGATCGCCGTCCCGGTGACTTCGATGGCACGCGTGATCCAGTGGATGCCCTCCACAATGAGGCTCTCGGTCATCACGGACACCTGTGCATCACGTGGCGAACTCTGCGACCTCCCAATGCGACGAGGCGATCGGGTTCGCGTTCGATGATCACCATGCGTTTGTCAGGCCGCCCCGGGGCGACTGTCTCTGGCCGCGCCAGGGAATAAAAGATGATGTCACCGCGTTCGTACCACGTCCCGGTGGCCTGCGGTGCACGGTCGGGCAAACTGATCTCATTATAAGATCCATCCGCCCGGAACTCCCAGGCTGTACCGGTCTTGCACCCGGACCGGGCGTCGAATGACCAGATACCGATGAGATCCGTCTTCGAGCCCAAATGCTGACCGGGCAGATGCTCGGCAACAGAAGGCTGGGCCAGGCCGCCAACCGCAGCGATAACAGCCAAGGCTAAACTTGCTCGGCTGAGGAGCGCGCGCGCTTGGCGCCGACTTGCCCAAAGCAGCAGTAAACCCAAACGCTGCAAAACAGGTCTCATATGGACGCCTTCACTGCGCGGGCGGCATGAGGGTCGCCGTCGCCAGGTGGGCTTCCCCTGGGAATGCTCGCGAGATGCGCGAGGATCGGGCAATCCGCGATGGGAATGTCGATCGAGCATTGGGCGGACAGGGCGGACAGGGCGGTCTTGATGCGGGTCAGATCATCGATACGGGTGGTCGCTTCATTTATCTTGCTCTCGGTGATGGCCAGGACATCGGCGGTTGTCGCGGTGTCGGACGCGCGCAAATCGAGCAGGCTTCCGATTTCGCGAAGCGTGAAACCCAGCTGCTGCCCCTTGCGAATGAACCGCACGCGCTCGAGATCGGCGTCGCCATAGGTGCGGTAACCGGCAGAAGACCGGGCGGGCGGAGGAAGCAGACCGTTGCGCTCGTAATAGCGGATGGTATCGGGACGGATGCCGAGCGCACGCGACAGCTTTCCGATCGTGAAATATGTCATGGCGCGTCTCCGTTGCCGCGACCATTCGAAAGGTCGCGGCATTATTCCTTCGAATTGGTCTTGCTCAGGTCGGGCAGTGCCGGGGTTTTCAGCCTGCTCGGCTTACATATCCTTCATCGGGGCGGACTGACTGTTGTCGGGCGTGCTCGTAGGCGGGGCGCCATTGGGCATCATCGGCCCACCCCGGCGCATGTCGCTGTGGTCCATATTCTGACGGTGGCGCTCATCCATATCGGCCGCCGTGTTGTCGGTCCCGACAGAGTCCGTGGCGGCGGCGGTGTCGTTTTCAAGAGCGCCGGGCGCGCTTGCAGAGGCATTGGAGGCAGCCTGGTTTTGCGTGCCGTCCGTCTTCTTGCCGCACGCAGCAAGCGTTCCGAGAAGCGCAAGGGCTGTGAGCCCCGAGACGATCTTCCCGGACGTATTCGTGAGGTGAGTCTTCATGATGTGTCTCCGAATGAGAGTGAGCGGTCGAACGCAAATCCCGTCGGACGAGCTTGATAAGCGTGCTCGACCGACAGATCAGGGTGTCATTGCTGCTTGAGAATCTGCAGGCAGCGATCGTGCGAGAGATTCATCGGGTTGCGCCCCTGTCCCTTCATCTCGTTGTGATCATGGGGCGTCGCGAGACCCATATTGTCTTCCATGGCCTTGCAGCTCGCGATCTGCGCGCTAGTCGGCGGAAGGGTCGCGCAAGCGCCGAGCAGCGCCAGTGGTAGCAATCCCAGCGAGATAGAGTATTTCATGTTCAGTCCTTCCCTGTGCAGGTGGTGTGGTCCTCTCCCACGGACATTTGTTCTGGCTGATCTGCGGCCAATTGAGACAGCCGCCCGTCCCGAACCAGAAAGAGGATCGGGCAAGGGTCGCTTTCGGCTTCGTGCGAGGGCGCTTCACCCAGCTGCTCAAGGCCTGTTTCGATAAGCTTGAGCTGTTCCACCCTGACCAGTGCTTCGCGCAGTTTGACCCGCGTGACGGCGAGGATATCCGACCCGGCGAGGGCGTCTCCGGCCCGCACCAGCAGGAGCGCGTGCGTTTCGGTGAGGGTGTAACCGAGCCCCTGTGCAGCGCGAACGAACTTGATGCGTTCGACGTCTGCAGGATGATAGACGCGGTATCCTGCACTGGTCCGTTGCGGAGCGGGGAGCAGGCCGGTGCGCTCATAATAACGTATGGTGTCCTTTCGAACGCCGGCAGCCTCGGCCAGCTCACCGATTCTAAGCCGTGACATGGCAAGTCTCGGAGGCACAGTGCCGCTTGGACCTAGGTCCAGGGTCAAGAGAAATATTTGGACGTCGGTCGATCATCGCCGCTCTCCTGTCCGCTCAAAGGCCGCGCGACTTTTCGTCGCTTGCGGCCGCCATCAGGCATCATGGGGAGCGGCAAGCCCCTCCCCGGCACGCCCTTATTTCTTGCGGAGCTCGACGATGTCGTGAACTGCGGGAGCGCCGTCGGCGACGCTCACATGCGCAAAATGGTCGTCAAATATATGATCGACCCTGACGTGGCCGATGAGGTCTCGGCGATAAGCGGGGCCGCTTCCTTTGTAGCCGGAGCCGGGCAGCGTCTTCACGCGATAGACGTCAAGCACCTGTCCGACTGTCGCGCCATCTGCTTTGCCAACACACACGATCGTTCCGGTCGTGTCCTTGCCGATGATCGATCCACGCATAAAAAAGCTGTGGCCGATGCCGGTCGCCAGAGCGGGGACCGCGCCGGCGAGGGCGATACTCGCCATGGCCATCGATTTTGACTTCTTGAAGCGCATCTCGATTCCTTTCAATTCATGTCTCGTGCACCCAGGCCGGTGTTCGTCGCTTGGTTGCGAGCGATCGTGCCGGTCTCGTTCTGCAGCGAGGTGGCGTTGATGGTGGGGACGGCGGTCGCCGTCCCCGCTGCCGACTTATTTCCTGCGGAGTTCGACGATGTCGTGGACCTTCGGCGTGCCGTCGGCGATGCTCACATGCGCGAAATGGTCATCGAAAATGTGATCGATCTTGACGTGCCCGACGGCCACGCGCCGGAAGCCCGCGCCGGGGGTCTTCGAAGGTCCAGGTGTGCTTTCCACACGGTAGACCTCGAGGACCTGGCCTACGGTCGCGCCGTCGGCCTTACCCACACAAACGACCGTTCCGGTCGTGTCCTTGCCGACGATCGATCCACGCATGAAAAAGCTGTGGCCGATGCCCTGGGCGTAGGTAGGCGCGGCGCCGAGCACGGCGAGGCCTGCAAGCGCGATGGTGATCTTCTTCTTGAGCAACATGGTGGAAGCCTCCTTGGCTGAGTTTACAAGACCCGCCGAGGAAAACTGGCGGTGAAGAACCTTTCTTCGCCACCAAGACTATGGACCCGGCTCCCGACTCAATATGCGTAATGTTACGAAGCCCCATCAAAGCTCCGGGCAAACCCCGTGCCAAAACGTCGTCGCACTAATCGCATCTTTTGATACGCTCCCGCTACTAGCGGGTTGTGCTCTGGCGATAAGGGGTACGCGTACTCGATGGCCTGTAAATTAGGGCGATTCTCGCGGTCCAGGGTGCCGTCGGGCGGTACAAGGATCAAATCACTCACGCCCGCAGTATGCAACAGGATCATCATAGCTGCTCGGGCCGCTCAAGGAATTGATAGCGACAAAGCCGGTCGACATCAGGGCGCCCTCAGAACTTGGCCGGTTAAGCGTCGCCGCCCAAGAGCCTGGCTGAACAATGCAGAGGTACGGCGCAGCGGAAACCCGGCTATGATCAAAGTTGAATGTCCATCCTCCCGGTCATACTCCAGGTGATCTTGGATCCCTTTGGGTATGAAGTGAGTTGCAGGCATGCCCCCTTGGCAGCCGAGGAGGGTGAGGAGCCTAGAGGTAGGACGGAGTCGGTCAATGGAAGACAAGAAGAATGGCATGGGCATAGGCATGGGCTATGGCCGGTTCGTGGCGATGATTGCGACGTCTACGGTCGTGATGTTCGGGCTGATGTATCTCAACACCTATGCGCTGAGCCATGTCCAGTTCAGCCAGACGCGCACCTGGATGGCGCTCGTCATGGGCGCGGTCATGGCGGTGATCATGCTCAGTTTCATGTGGGGCATGTACAAGAACACCCGCCTCAATATCGGCATCCTGCTCGGTAGCGCTGCCATTTTTGGTTTAGCGCTTTGGCTGGTGCGGAGCCAGGAAACGGTCGACGACGTCTCCTACATGAAGGCGATGATCCCGCACCACTCGATTGCGATCATGACCAGCGAGCGCGCGCACATCAAGGACCCCGAGGTTCGAAAGCTGGCCGATGGCATCATCGACGCGCAGGTACGCGAGATCGCCCAAATGAAACAGATGATCGCGCGCCTGCAAGCTAACCCGGCGCCGGATGGCGCTCCGGACCTGCCCTCCTATCGCGATCGCGGTGCGTCGCCCCCGCCACCGCAAACCGACGAAAGCACCGGAATAGATACACGAAAGCCGATTTCCTGAGGTGTGTTCTTCGAAGTAAACAGGATGGGCACATGATCGGGTACTGTCGGAAAGGCTTCGTCATGCGCATCTTGCTCAAATATCCAGCGATCGACGCTCTTCGCGAAAGAAGCAGGATGGTGGAAGTATGACCGACATCGAGCGCAGCGGTCCGAGTGGCGCCAAAGGCGCTTCTGAGATCGTCCTCGTCACCGGAGCGAGCGGTTTTATCGCCGCGGCCCTGATCGCCCGGCTCGGCGAGCGCTACACGGTCGTCGGTCTCGATCGCGCCGGTCCGCCCGAGCCACCACCGCCCGCCGCCGCTATCGACATTGATGTCGGCTCGGATGAAGCGGTTCACGCTGCGCTCGAGGAGGTTCGCGCGCGATACGGCAACCGCATTGCTTCCGTCATTCATCTCGCCGCGTATTATGACATTTCTGGCGATCCCAATCCGCTCTACGACAAGGTAACCGTCCAAGGGACACGGCGGCTGATCGACGGACTCCAGTCGTTCGATGTCGAGCAATTCGTCTTCGCCAGCACGATGCTGGTCCATAAACCGACCGCCACTCCGCAGGAGCGCATCAACGAGGAATCGCCGATCGGTGCCTCCTGGGCGTACCCGCAGTCCAAAGTCGACACAGAGGCGCTGCTGCACGAGCGTCACGGACGGATACCCGTCGTCTACCTGCGACCCGCAGGAGTCTATGCCGACGAGGGACGCTCAGCGTTCCTCGCACAGCAGATATCGCAGATCTACGAGCACCGCCTGATCTCGCATTTCTATCCTGGCATGCTGTGCGCGGCGCAATCATCGGTGCACCGCGATGACCTGGCGGAAGCCGTGGTGCGCCTGGTCGATCGGCGGCACGATCTTCCGTCTGAACTGCCCCTGCTCATCGGCGAACCCGATGCCCCCGGCTACGCCGAAATCCAGGACATCGTCGGCGAGGCGCTCCACGGCGAGGGCTGGAAGACGATCCGCATCCCGCAGCCGCTCGCGAAGGCTGGTATCGTTCTTCAGAACGAGGCACTCGGCGACGACGATTTCATCCAGCCCTGGATGATCGACAGCAGCAACGACCACTACATTCTCGATATCTCGCGCGCACGGTCGCTACTTGGATGGGAGCCGAAGCACAGTCTTCGCGAAACGCTTCCGACGATCGTTGCGGCGTTGAAGCGCCACCCGCGCGCCTGGTACCGGAACAACAAGCTCAACGAAAACCTCGTCGCCTGGAACGACAAGTCCGATCCGAAGCCGGCCGAGCTGGACCATAACCCGCCTGAAGCGGCAGCCGGCGCGATGCCCGGCATGGAGCACGGAGCTAAGGACCATGGCAACATGGATCATGCCGCTGTGGGGCACGGGGCTGGGGACATGGCGATGTCCAGCCACGGTGCACATGGCGATCACATGGCCATGATGGACCGCGACGAGCGCCGTGCGCGCTGGGCGCTCTACGCCAACATCGGCCTCGGTCTGTGGCTCGCCTCGAGCCCGCTCATCTACGACTCCATGACCGCGCAGCGCGTCGGTGAGGCGGCGCGGTTCGTAACGGTCGATCGCGGTCTGCCGTCGATCGAGTGGCGTGCAAGCGCGCTGGCCGTAAGCGATCTTGTCAGCGGGCTTGCCATCGCGCTGTTCGGTGCGCTGTCGCTTGTACCACGCACCAAGACGTGGGCTCAGTGGGCGGTCGCATTCGTTGGGATCTGGCTGCTGTTCGCGCCGTTGATCTTTTGGAGCCCGAGCGCGGCGCAGTACAACAACGATTTGCTCATCGGCTCGGCTGTGATCGCGCTGTCGGTGCTCGTGCCGATGATGCCGGGTATGAGCATGGCAGGGATGATGGACCCCAAGAACATCCCACCCGGCTGGACCTATTCCCCGTCTACCGATGCCCAGCGGCTGCCGATCGTCGTGATGGGTCTGATAGGTCTTCTTACCTCGCGCATCCTGACGGCATACCAACTGGGCCACATCGATAGCGTCTGGGAACCCTTCTTTGTCGGCTCGTTGAGCGATCCGCGCAATGGTACCGAGGAGATCATCACGTCTAACATGTCAAAGGCGTGGCCGATTCCCGACGGCGGTCTCGGCACCATCAGCTACGTGCTCGAGATCCTGATGGCGGTGATGGGCACCCGCGACCGCTGGCGCACGATGCCGTGGATGGTGACCTTCTTCGGCATCCTGGTCATTCCACTCGGCGTGGTCAGCATCTATTTCATCATCAGCCAGCCCATCGTCATTGGCACCTGGAGCACGCTGGCGCTGATCGCCGCCCTCGCCATGCTGATCATGATCCCTTTCGCGCTCGACGAGGTCATCGCCATGGGTCAGTTCCTTGTGTGGGCGAAATGCCGCGGCAAGCCGCTGATTCGCACCTTCTTCCAGGGCGACGCGAGCGAGGCCGGCAGTGAGGACGCCTCCGACCTGATGTCGTCGCCTGCCGCATTTTGGGCCGATGCAAAGCGGGGGCTGACCCTGCCGTGGACGCTGGCGGTCAGTATCGCGCTCGGCGCATTCCTCATGCTCACACGGGTGACACTGGGCAATGAGGGCGCCATGGCGAACAGCGACCATGTCATTGGTGCCCTGGTCATCACCGTCGCGATCATCGCCACCGCCGAAGTTGCCCGCGCCGTGCGCTTCATCAATGGCGCGCTCGGCGCCTGGCTGGTTGCTGCCCCTTTCCTGCTGACGGGGGCCGGCCACCTGGGAACGATCGTTTCGGTGATCATAGGGCTCGCCCTCGTCGGTCTCAGCCTTCCGCGCGGCAAGCGCAGCGCTGAACATTATGCGAGCTGGGACAAATATGTGATCTGAGGGTCGCTCTGCTCGACGTGGAATTGAACAGGAAAAGATACGTCACGTCTGTTGGGAATGCGGGACTCCGAACGGTCAACTTACGGCCGTGCGACCGGGTCGCTGAGATGTGAAATGCGGCCTGCTCGGGTGCAATAATGCTTTTCGACTGCATAAATCGACGCGAGTGCGAGAGGTCTGCAACGACCCTGGATTGCCCATCGACGAATGTCGGTTCGTGATCGCTACGGTAATCTTGCGACCGTCTGCCACTTTTTGAGGGGTAGGCGGCGGTCGCGCGTATTATGAAGAGTGGTAGCCTTGATGAATGGGTGCGGTGAAGGACGATATGAAACTCAAAGTCGCATTGTCGTTGGTCCTTGCGTCGGTTTCGGTCGCCAGCGCGGCGGCGACGCCTATCGTGGTTCACCGCGATCCGGGCTGTGGCTGCTGCGCGCAGTGGGCGGCGCAGGTGCGTAAGCAGTTCGGGCGCCAAGTAACCATCATCGACGATCGCCAGCGCTCCAGCTTCCAGCGGACCCAAGGCGTTCCTTCGGGCCTGTCATCCTGCCATACAGCGATTGTAGACGGCATGGCATTCGAGGGTCATGTCCCGATTACCGACATGAAGCGCGTCCTTGCCCAGAAGCCGCGCGGCGTGCGTGGACTTGCGGTTGCCGGGATGCCGATGGGCTCGCCGGGGATGGAAGTCCCGGGGCAACACGTGGACCCCTATAATGTCGTCGCCTTCGGTCCAGGTGGACAGCATGTCTTTGCGCGTCATGGCGGACGATGATGTCGTTGTTCTACGATAAGGACGGGTGTAAGAAGTAACGGCTGTGAAACGGGTACTGCATCTCTTCCTCCTGCTGGGAGCCTTGGTTGGCCTCATGGGCCAAGCGGCGGCCTATGCCTCTAACCCGGCCCCGGTTTCCGCGCCGATGGCGATTTCGGGAATGAGCGCAGATTGCATGAATGCGATGGCTCAGAAACAACAGCCCTCGGGCAAGCCCTGCAAGGGGCTGACGCTCGACTGCGTCGCATCAATGGGCTGTGTCGTTCCGATGGTTCTGCGCGACGCGCCGCGCGTCCCGGCATCGCCGGTGGCTCACGGAGCTATGGCATTCTGGACCACGACGTCGACCCTGCATGGCAGTGATCTGACCCCCGAGCCTGAACCACCGACTATCCTTGGCTGATCGACCACAGCCGTCAGGCTGACAGGATCGGTGCGCCTATCGCGCACTCAAACATCCTGTCCGATCTGCGGCTACCACGATGATTTGCCAAAGGATTACAGTCATGAAAAACCGTGTTTTCTACGCCCTGCTGGGCGTAGCCCTTGCCGCGCCTGCCGCCGCATTCGCCGGCCAGCCCGACCACAGCCAACAATCCGGTCATTATGAGTGGAAGTCGGTTCCCCAATATGGCCCGCGCGCCACGGGACCGGCTCAGCGGCGCGTCTGGGTGCCTGATACCGCGAAGATGGCCAACTGCGACTGCGACATGATGAAGATGAGCTCCGCGGATTGTATGAAGGAGATGCATGGCATGATGTCTCCGTCCGGCGCCTCGGCTGGCTAGCAGCAGGTTCTGGCCGCTTCAGGTCGCATAGACGGCTAGGCCAGCAGTGGCGGCGGGATACCCCTTCCTGCCGCCACTGACATGCCTGGTGTGCCACGCTTGCCTGAACCTCCGATCAGGAGATCTCCATGCGATTATTTTTGTGTATGCCGCTGTTAGCGGCAATCCCCGGCATTGCCTTCGCCGAGCCGCTCACCTTCGACGCGGCCCTCCAGCGCGCCCGGCAGGAAGCGCCGTCGCTCAAGGCGAAGGCGCTCGGTGCCAACGCCGCCCGTTCCGTGCGCGGCGCGGCCGGCGCCCTGCCTGATCCGACGCTTGCAGTTGGGATCGACAGTTTCCCGGTATCGGGACCGCTCGCGTTCGAGCCGCAGCGCGACAATTTCAGCATGGCGCGGGTCGGCGTGTCCCAGGACATTCCCAATCTCGCCAAGCGCCATGCGCAACAGGCGCGCGCCGACAGCGACATACTGGCGGCCGAGGCTGGTACCGCAGTCGAGGCGCGCACGGTCGAGGTTGGCACCGCGCTAGCCTGGATCAACCTGGCCTATGCCGAGCGCAGGCTTGCCGCGCTCGACGATGTTCTGTCCCGTCTCGAGCGTGTGGTGGGAACGACGCCGGGCGCGGTCGCATCGGGAGGTGCGCGCCCGGCGCAGACCCTTGCAGGGCGCCAAGCCGTCGCCGCGATGCAGGATCGCCGCAGTGAACTCGTCTCGAACGTGGCGCGGGCACGCGCGACGCTAACCCGCTGGACCGGAGACCCCGCGCCGGAGATCGCCGGACCGATCCCCGATTTTGCGGTCGACGCAGCGGGTCTGCGCGCAGGACTCGACCGCCACCCCACCATCCAGATGATCGATGCCCAGGCCGGGCAGGCGGATGCCGATGTGCGCGTAGCCGATGCCGGCCGGCGTTCCGATTTTGGTGTCAACCTGGCCTACCAGCGCCGCGATCCCCGGTTCGGCGACTATGTCTCGGCCGGTGTGACAGTCAGCCTGCCGTTCTTCACGCGCAGTCGCCAGAATGCCGGGATCGCGGCAGCCCAGGCAAATGCCGGACGAGTGCTGGCTGAACGCGAGGCCTCGCGGCGCGCGCTCGCCGCCGACCTTGATGCGGATATCGCCGACCATGTCATGCACCATGAGCAATGGATGCGTGCGCAGAGCACACTGCAACCGCTCGCTGAGCAGCGCGTGAAATTGGAAACCGCCAGTTATGCGGCTGGTCGTGCCAGTCTCGTCGATATCGCCGACGCCTATGCCGCGCTGGCCGATGCCACCATCACGACTCTTGATCGTGAAGCCCTGGTCACCGCGGACGGTGCGCGGCTGACACTCACCTACCGGAGCGAAAATCGATGAGCCAGGTTATGATAGCCCGCGGGTGGCTCTTTGGCGCAGCTGCTGCTCTTGCGCTTGCTGCCGGCGGTCTCGGGTTCGCTCTAGCGGGCTTCCAGGGCACAAAAGATGGTGGGGCCGTAAAGCCGGCAGCGCGCAAAATTCTTTATTGGTACGATCCGATGATACCGGCCGAGCACCATGAGGGCCCCGGTCTCTCATCCATGGGGATGCAGACGATCCCTCGGTATGCGGACGAGGGCGGAGCAAGCGCGCAGGTGCCGGGCATTTCGGTCGACGCTTCCGCCTCGCAGGCGCTCGGTCTGCGGATCGCCACGGTGCAACGCGGCGAGCTGGCTA
This sequence comes from Sphingomonas sp. 3P27F8, assembly GCF_005502745.1. GTDB lineage: Bacteria > Pseudomonadota > Alphaproteobacteria > Sphingomonadales > Sphingomonadaceae > Sphingomonas. Next base: position 17,280 of record NZ_SCNL01000021.1, on the reverse strand, counting down.
GCAGCCTCACCGCGACCGGCACAATCGACTTCAACCAACGCGATGTCGCGGTCGTCCAGGCACGCGCCGGGGGCTTCGTGCAGCGAGTCTATGGTCGCGCGCCGGGTGACGTGGTCGGCGCGGGGGCGCCGCTCGCCGATATCCTGGTGCCGGAGTGGGGCGGGGCGCAGGCCGAGTTTCTCGCGGTCCGTCGCACCGGGAATGCGGCGCTCACCCAGGCAGCGCGCCAGCGGCTCGTGCTGCTTGGCATGCCCTCGGGCACGATCGCATCTGTCGAGCGTACGGGACGGCCGCACAATGTCGTCACAATCTCCACCCCGACCGGCGGGGTGATCAAGACATTGGACGTCCGGACCGGCATGACGATGACGGCAGGGCAGACGCTTGCCGAGGTCAACGGCCTGGGAACGGTCTGGCTCAATGCCGCCGTGCCCGAAGCGATCGCCGGGCCACTTAAACCCGGACAAAGCGTACAGGCGACACTTGCCGCATTTCCCGGTGAGACGTTGTCGGGCCGTGTCTCGGCGATCCTGCCGCAGACCCAGGCGGACAGCAGGACGCTCACCGTCCGGATCGAGCTGCCCAATCGCGGCGGGCGTCTGCGTCCCGGCATGTTCGCCACAGTCTCGCTCGGCGGCAGTACGCAGCCTGCGCTGCTGGTGCCCTCCGAAGCGCTGATCCGTACCGGCAAGCGGACCTTGATAATGCTTGCGCTCGACAAGGGGCGCTACCGGCCCGCTGAGGTGCAGACCGGTCGTGAAGCCGGCGATGACACCGAAATCCTGGCGGGTCTGAGCGAGGGCGAGAAGATCGTCGCCTCGGGCCAGTTCCTGATCGATTCTGAGGCGAGTCTCTCGGGTGTCAAGGCGAGGCCGATCGGCGGTGCTGCTGCGGCAAAATCCGCCTCAACCGCTGCTCTATATGAGACTGTCGGCAAGATCGAACAGATCACCGCCACTTCGGTGACACTCAGCCATGAGCCGGTGCCCGCCATCGGCTGGCCGGCGATGACGATGACCTTCCAGCTTCCCGACCCCAAGATCGCGCGGGGCCTGAAGACCGGCGACGGCGTGCGTTTCGGCTTTGATCGGCCGCCTACGGGACCGACCGTTCGGCGCATGACCAAGGTGGCGGGCCAGTGATCGCCCATCTTATCCACTGGTCGGTCAGGAACCGCTTCTTCGTCCTGATCGGCGTACTGGCCCTCATCGGCGTGGGTGTCTGGGCGGTGCGATCGACCGCGATCGATGCGCTGCCGGACCTCTCCGACACGCAGGTCATCATCCGCACCTCCTATCCCGGACAGGCGCCGCAGATTGTCGAGAATCAGGTTACCTATCCGCTCACTACCACGATGCTCTCGGTGCCGGGCGCGAGGACCGTGCGCGGATATTCCTTCTTCGGCGACAGCTTCGTCTATGTGATCTTCGAGGACGGCACCGATCTCTATTGGGCGCGCAGCCGCGTGCTCGAATATCTCAACCAGGTGCAGGGACGGCTACCGGCCAGCGCCCGCAGCGCGCTTGGTCCCGATGCGACCGGCGTCGGTTGGGTCTATGAATATGCGCTGGTCGACCGGACCGGTCGCCACGATCTGTCGCAGCTTCGTGGATTGCAGGACTGGTTCCTGCGCTATGAGTTGAAGACCGGGACCGGCGTCGCCGAGGTCGCAAGCATCGGCGGGATGGTGAAGCAGTATCAGGTGCTGCTCGATCCGGTGAAACTCGCTGCCTATGGCGTCACCCATCAGCAAGCCGTTCAGGCGATCAGCCAAGCCAATCAGGAATCGGGCGGCTCGGTGCTGGAGATGGCCGAGGCCGAATATATGGTCCGCGCCTCGGGTTATCTGAAGACGCTCGACGATTTCCGCGCGATCCCGCTGAAGACCGCGGCCGGCGGCGTGCCTGTACGATTGGGCGATGTCGCCACAATCCAGATCGGCCCAGAGATGCGGCGCGGCATCGCCGAATTGAACGGCGAGGGCGAAGTCGCCGGCGGCGTCGTCATCCTGCGCTCGGGCAAGAATGCCCGTGAGACGATCGCGGCGGTGAAAGACAAGCTCACCGAACTGAAGAAAAGCCTGCCACCCGGTGTCGAGGTGGTGACGGTCTATGATCGTTCGCAGCTGATCGATCGCGCGGTGGAGAACCTCACCCACAAGCTGGTCGAGGAGTTCATCGTCGTCGCTATCGTCTGCGGCCTGTTCCTTTGGCACGTCAGATCGGCGCTGGTCGCGATCCTTACCCTGCCCTTGGGGGTGCTGGCAGCATTTGCCGTGATGCGGTTTCAGGGGGTGAATGCCAACATCATGTCACTGGGCGGCATCGCCATCGCGATCGGCGCGATGGTCGATGCAGCCGTGGTCATGATCGAGAACGCGCACAAGAAGATCGAGCACTGGGAACAGGATCACCCGAACAAGCATCTCGAGGGCGAGATGCGGTGGATCGTCATCACCGAGGCTGCCGCAGAGGTTGGCCCGGCTCTGTTCTTCAGTCTGTTGATCATCACGCTCTCCTTCATCCCGGTGTTTACGCTCGAAGGACAGGAAGGGCGGCTGTTCGCACCTCTCGCTTTCACCAAGACCTACGCGATGGCGTCGGCGGCGATCCTGTCGGTGACATTGGTGCCGGTGCTGATGGGTTTGCTGATCCGGGGGAAAATCCCGCCTGAGCAGTTCAACCCGGTCAATCGCTGGTTGACCAACATCTACCGGCCCGCGCTTGACTGGACGATGCAGCGACCGAAGACGGTGCTGCTGATCGCGGCGCTCGCCTTTGCGACCACGGCATGGCCGCTTACGCGCCTTGGCGGTGAGTTCATGCCGAACATGGACGAAGGCGACCTGCTCTATATGCCCTCGGCGCTGCCGGGCCTCTCGGCGGCCAAGGCCTCGCAGTTGCTCCAGCAGACCGATCGGCTGATCAAGACTGTGCCCGAGGTCGAGAGTGTGTTCGGCAAGGCCGGCCGCGCCGAGACCGCCACCGACCCGGCCCCGCTCGAAATGTTCGAGACCACGATCCAGTTCAAGCCGCACGATCAATGGCGACCGGGCATGACGCCCGAAAAATTGGTCGACGAACTTGATCGCACGGTGAAGCTTCCCGGCCTTGCCAATGTCTGGGTGCCGCCGATCCGCAACCGGATCGACATGCTGGCGACCGGCATCAAGAGCCCGATCGGGGTCAAGGTATCGGGTGCCGATCTCGCCCAGCTCGACCGCATTGCTCATGATGTCGAGACGGTAGCGAAGACCGTGCCGGGGGTCAGTTCGGCACTCGCCGAACGGCTGACCGGCGGGCGCTATGTCGATGTCGATATCGACCGGGCCGCGGCGGCGCGGTTCGGGCTAAACATAAGCGACGTCCAAGCGATCGTCTCGGGCGCGATCGGCGGCGAGACCATCGGGGAGACGGTCGAGGGCCTCGCGCGCTACCCGATCAGCGTGCGCTATCCGCGTGAGCTGCGCGATAGCCTCGAAGGCCTGCGGACACTGCCGGTCCTGACCCCATCGGGTCAGCAGATCACCCTCGGCAATGTGGCCCAAGTCTCGATCGCCGAAGGGCCGCCGATGCTCAAGACCGAGAATGCCCGGCCTTCTACATGGGTCTATGTTGATGTCCGCGGCCGTGATCTTGCCTCGGTGGTCGGTGACCTCCAGCGTGCGGTCGCGAAACAGGTGAAGCTCTCTCCCGGCGTCAGCATCGCTTATTCCGGCCAGTTCGAATATCTCCAGCGCGCCGTCGCCAAATTGAAGCTGGTCGTGCCGGCAACGCTGCTGATCATCTTCGTGTTGCTCTATATGATCTTCGGCCGGTTCGATGAAGCGGCATTGATCATGGGGACTTTGCCCTTCGCGCTCACGGGCGGGATCTGGATCCTCTATCTGCTCGGCTTCAACCAGTCGGTCGCGACCGGCGTCGGGTTCATCGCGCTGGCCGGTGTCTCCGCCGAGTTCGGCGTGGTGATGCTGATCTACCTGAAAAATGCCCTGGAGGGGCGCGGTGACGATCCTGATGCCGATCAGGTCGAAGCGGCGGTGCGCGAAGGTGCGCTGTTGCGCGTCCGCCCCAAGGCAATGACGGTCGCGGTCATCCTCGCCGGCCTGCTGCCGATCTTGCTGGGATCGGGCGCCGGCTCCGAGGTAATGAGCCGGATCGCCGCGCCGATGATCGGCGGCATGCTGACCGCGCCGCTGCTGTCCATGTTCGTACTGCCTGCCGCCTATCTGTTGCTCAGGCGACGAAAGACTACGCCCCTCCACCAACCCGTTTCATCATGAAGGACAAGATCATGACCTATGCACGACTGACCATCGCCCTCGGCCTCGCCGCCCTGACCGCTGCCTGCGGCAAGCAGGCGGAGACGCCGGTTGCGGCGGAGACGAGCCAGGCGGCGCCCGCCGCCGCCATGAGTGGCGACATGAGCAATATGGCGATGGCGCCAGCGGCCACTTCGCCGATCAAGGCCAAGGGGCATGGCACGGTCACCGCGATCGGCAAGGCCGCAGGCACGATCACGCTCGATCACGGACCGATTCCGGAAGCCAAATGGCCGGCGATGACGATGGCGTTCAAGGCAGCGCCGACAATCACCGATGCGGCGAAGGTCGGCGACAAGGTCGATTTCGACCTTACGCTTGTTGGCAGTGCCGGTGAGGTGACGGCAATCCAAAAGAAGCCTTGAATGGCCGATTTTATGAGGGCCACCTTTAAGCGTAATTAACCTCGTTCCTTTACGCTTCAGCTATGAGAAAAAAGAAAGCCGAGCGCGAAAAGCGGATCAAGTTCACGAAAACTGCGCGGTGGCGGTTGTGATTGCCACAACCCTCGGCTGCGTGGCGTTGTTGTGCGTCGTGAGTTGGCCATTTTTCAGTGACTATCGAACGGTGGTCAAGATCCAGAGCGCGGGTGCTGCCGCATTCGCGCTCTATTTCCTGATGCTGGGCTCGCCCACCGCTGCGATAGCCTGCCTCATTTCATGCTCACAGCTCGTCATTTCCGCGTCAGTGCGCGATCGCTATGTGGTTACGAGACTTTATGGAGCGTCTCTTATTCTGTTGGCCTGCCTCTCGGTCGTGACGTGGCACGGCATAGCGTCGGCCTTGGCATTTGCCGGCAGTTCATTGGGCAGTCTCGCACGACTGCAGACCTCAACCACGCGGATGAAAGGCCTGTTCCTCATCGGTGCACCGTTTTGGCTCGCCCATAATTTGATGGTCGGAGCCTTGTTCGCATTGGGCACGGATCTGGTATCGCTGACCTCGAACATGGCAAACTTGCTGAAATTCATGGCCGGGCGACGGCGCAGCGCCGTTGAGGACAGGAGTTTTTGGCCGATCACCCTGTCGAAATCTGCCTCTACCCAACCCGCCCGGACAAAATATTGACGTTCGTCAGATTCTGACGATCGCGCGACAAAGCTAAAGATATTTCGAAATCGTCCGGAACTCCTCGACCGCCGATCCGACACCATCGCTTACTTCGGCATGGGCGAGGCAGTGATCGATATGGTCGTTGATCAGCGCTCTCTTCGCGCTGGCGACCGCCTTTTCGACGGCATGGAGCTGCTGGGCAACATCGACACACGACCGCCCGGCTTCGATCATTTCGACGATGCTCCGCAGATGACCGCCCGCTCGGTTGAGCCGCTTAACGATCGCGGGGTGACTTTCGTGCCTGTGTTCGGTCATCCGCAAACTCCGTGCGACGCGCAGCAAGGCTTTACATATCCTCCCCAGGAGGATAGCTCAAGCATGGTCGATATCCCCCCTGGGGGATACATTCCACGCGAACTGGATCAGCGTCACGTGCTCTCTGTCTTGGCAAACCGCACCTATCGCCATCTGTTCATGGCTCAGGTCATCGCGCTCATCGGCACGGGGCTCGCAACAGTTGCGCTCGGCCTGCTTGCCTATGACATCGCCGGCGGCAGCGCTGGCGCGGTGCTCGGCACTGCGCTCGCGATCAAGATGGTTGCCTATATCGGTGTCGCGCCGGTCGTTGGCGCCTTTGCCGACCGCCTGCCACGTCGCGCGTTTCTCGTCAGCATGGATCTCGTGCGGATGGTGGTGGCGATCTGCCTGCCGTTCGTGAGCCAGGTCTGGCAGGTCTATGTCCTGATCTTCGTGCTGCAATCGGCCTCCGCGGCGTTCACGCCGACCTTCCAGGCAACCATCCCCGATATCCTGCCCGAGGAGCGCGACTATACCCGCGCGCTGTCGCTGTCGCGGCTCGCCTATGACATGGAAAGCCTGACCAGCCCGATCCTCGCTGCCGGGCTGCTGACCGTCATCAACTTCCACTGGCTATTTTCGGGAACGGCGATCGGGTTTCTGTGCTCGGCGCTGCTCGTCGTGACGACGGTCCTGCCGTGCGCGGCGAAATCAGAACCAAGAACTGGGGGCATCTACGCCAAGACCACGCGGGGTACGCGCATCTATCTGAAGACCCCGCGCCTGCGGGGGCTGCTGGCGTTGACCCTTGCTTCAGCCGCGGCCAGCTCGATGGTCATCGTCAACACGGTGGTAATCGTGCGTGGCAATCTTGGCCTCACGCAGCGCGATGTTGCCTTCACGCTCGCCGCTTTTGGCGGAGGCTCGATCCTGGCCGCGCTGACCCTGCCACGCATCCTCGATCGGATCGCCGATCGTACGATCATGATTGGTGCTGCGGCAGCAATGGCGATCGGTCTCGCCCTTCTGGCGGTGCTCACGGCAAGCTTTGGGGCAGCGCCCGGTTATTGGCGAATGGTCCTGATCGGATGGTTCATACTCGGTATCGCCTATTCGATGAGCGTGACGCCATCGGGCCGATTGCTTCGACGGTCGGCCAATGCCGACGACCGCCCGGCATTGTTCGCCGCACAATTCGCGCTCAGCCATTGCGCCTGGCTGATCTGCTATCCCCTGGTGGGTCTGTTGGGCGCCAGTATCGGGCAGACGGCGGCCTTTGCGGCAATGGCGGCGATTGCGGCCGTCGGAACCCTGGCCGCTTTGTGGCTCTGGCCCAGCGCCGACCCAGATACGGTGAACCATGACCATGCGGATCTCGCGCCCGATCATCCCCATCTGCGCGGCGATCACGGCAAGGCGCGGGAGCATGCGTTCGTCATCGACGAACTTCATCAGCGCTGGCCCCGCCAATGATTTTCGTCTGGCCCGCCATGATCGGCACCATGCGACGTGCTTGTGGACCGGCCGTGTTCGCGATACCCGTAACGACATGACGGCATCGTCGGTCAGATTGCGCGCTTCGGTGCGGGCCTGTGCCCGCATGCGCCTTTTTGCGCTCTCGGCGATTCTGGCGCTGTTCGGGATGCTGGCGCTTGCCACCTGGCATGACGCTATTCCGCACATTCATGATGCCGCGCATGTCATCAGCGTCGATCGGGATCATCATGATCACGCCCCGGCCGAGCAGCCGGACACGCCCGACCTGATGCATCTGGCGGCTCATGCGGTGCTCCAGACAATCGACGTGCCTGCGCAGGCTGTGATTGTTGCGCTCTTGAAGCCTGTCACCGCAATCTGGGCGCGCGACCCTGCCGAAGCGGCGCGCTCTATCGCACCTTCGTCAATTCTGCGTCCCCCGCGAGGCTGAATTCACGCGCGTAGCGCGTGCCGTCATTGCAGCCTTTTTTGGGGATAAGAATATGAGAGCCTTTATAGGCCGGCTGCCGCGTTGCGTGGTGTCCGGCATGATGGTCGCGACCTGCGTCGCGGCGCTGTGCGCACCCGCACAGGCGCAAGTGGCGCCGCCGTTCGCTACACTGCTACGCCAGACCGCCGAGGCGCCCCGGCGCATCGAAAGCGAAGCCGAGGTCCGCCGGTCCGAAGGTCTTGCACGCCAGGCCCGCGCCCGACCCAATCCGACCATTGGCATTCTCACCGAGAATGTCGCGGGATCGTCTCCCTATCGCGGGGTCGACCGCGCCGAGACGACACTGCAATATAGCCAGCCGCTGGAAATCGGCGGCAAGCGTTCGGCGAGGATCGCAGCCGGAGAGGCCGGCGTCGCCGCGTCCCGCGCCCGCGATCGTGATGCGAAGATCCGCTACGCTTATGATCTTGCGCGCGCTTATGCAGCGGCGGACGTTTCAGACCAGCGGATAATGCTGGCCGAAGGCGAGGTCGAGCAAGCGCAGAATATCCTGCGCGCCGCTCGCGTGCTGGTCGATGCCGGCAAGGAAGCGCGGCTGCGCGCCCTGCAAGCAGAAGCCGCGCTGAACGCCGTGACCGCCGATCTTGAAGGGGCGAAAGCGGATCGCATTGCGGCCTATGCCCGTCTCTCCGCACTCGCCGGCGTCGAAGAGACCTTCACCGGCTTATCGGAATCGCTCCTGGCCGTGCCGGTCGCGGCACCGACTTATGGCCCAGTCGATCCGATGACGAGTTCGTCCTTTCTTGCCGCGCAGGCAGAGCGAGAGGCTGCCGAGCGCCGCCTGACCGCCGAACAGAAGCGGGCAATCCCCGATGTGACGGCAATCGTCGGCGTGCGGCGTCTCGATTATGAGAATGCGACCGCACTGACGGCAGGCGTCTCGATCCCGCTCAACATCTTCGATCGCAACCGTGGCAATATTGCTGCCTCGCAAGCAGAGGCACAGGCCGCCGCCGCCAGATTGGCCATGGCGCGTAACGATGCGATTGCCGAAGCCCGCGCGGCCGGGGCGCAGATTGCGGCCGCACAGTCGCGGGTTGCTGCTGCGGAGGCGTCGCAACGCACCGCCGAAGAAACCTATCGTCTCGCTCGCATTGCCTATGAGGCTGGCAAATCCCCGCTCGTCGAATTGTTGAACGCCCGCCAAGGCCTTGGCGCGGCACGCGGCATCGTGCTCGATGCCAGAGTCGCCAGTTTCGAGGCGCGCGCGCAGCTCGCCCGCCTCCAGGGCCGCACCCTTTCCGGAGATGAGATCCAATGAACCCCGAACGCAACAAGCTTTATGCCGGGGCCGCGATCGGTCTCGTCCTCGCCGCCCTTGCCGGTTTCGGTGTCGCCAGAATGGCTGGCCCATCCGCACCGACAGCCGAGACGGAGGCGGCCGCCTCCACCGCTCCAACCGACACGGTCGTGATCAACCAGGATGGTATCAAGACCTCGGGGATTGGCCTTGCACAAGCGGCAGCCGGTGGCGTCGCCGGCATCATCCTCGCCAGTGCCACCGTTGAGGCAACGCCAGATGCCGAAGCAGTGCTCACTGCCCGGGCAGCGGGCACCGTTACCCGGATCTTCAAGCGGATCGGTGATCCGGTCAGCGCGGGCGAAACGATCGCCCTTGTCGAGAGCCGCGATGCGTCGGCGATCGCCGCCGATCGCAGTACGGCTGCCGCAAGGGTTACGCTTGCAAGCCGACAACTGGCGCGCGAGCGAATACTGCTCAATCAAGGGGTGTCGCCCCGGGCAGACTATGAGACCGCTGAAGCCAATCTGGCGGTCGCGCAGGCCGAAGCCCGGCAAGCGAGCGCTGCCGCCAGCGCGGCAAAGGTCTCGCGCGATGGCAGGTCGGTTGCGGTGGTCAGTTCGATCTCCGGCCGTATAACGTCCGCACCCGTCAATCTCGGCGCGTTTGTGCAGGCCGAGACCGAGTTGTTCCGTGTCGCCGATCCGCGCCGCCTTCAGATCGAGGCGAGCATGCCGGCAGCGGACGCATTGCGTGTGAAGGCGGGTGACAGGGCCGAACTGACGACCAATAATGGCCAGAAGGTGGAAGGCCGGGTCCGCTCGGCGACTGGCGTGGTCGATCCGCAGACGCGGCAAGCGACGGTGGTCGTGACGCCAAGCGGCGGCGGCGGCCTGATCGCACCCGGCCAGCTTGTCCAGGCGCGTATCTTCGCCAGCGGCGGCGATGTGGCCTCGGGCGTGAATGTGCCGCAGGATGCGGTCCAGACGCTAGGGGATCGCTCGGTGGTGTTCGTGCGAACCCGCCAGGGGTTCAAGGCGCAGACCGTGCGGGTTGGAACGCGCAGCGGGGGCATGGTCGAGATTGCCTCGGGCCTCCCTGCAAACACGGTGATCGCCACCACCAATGCCTTCCTTCTCAAGGCCGAGCTTGGCAAGGAGTCGGCGGAATGATCGCGCGCATATTAGGGCTCTCGGTCAGAGCGCGATGGGCCGTTGTGTTCATCACCTTCCTCGTCGTCCTGTTCGGTGCCTGGCAGATCACCCTGCTGCCGATCGACGCGGTCCCGGACGTCACCAACCGCCAGGTCCAGATCAACAGCTTCGTGCCGACCCTCGGACCGGTCGACATGGAGAAGCAGGTCACCTTTCCCGTCGAGACAGCGCTTGCCGGTATTCCCGGTCTGCAGACGACCCGCTCGCTCACGCGTAACGGGTTCAGCCAGGTCACCGCGGTCTTCAAGGACAGCACCGACATCTATTTTGCTCGGCAGCAGGTGACCGAACGGGTCGCTCAGGCCAAGGACAGCCTGCCTGCTGGCGTTCAACCCCAACTCGCGCCGCTCACGACGGGTCTGGGCGAGATCTTCATGTTCAGCGTCGCGTTCGAACATCCCGACGGCAAGGGCGTTAAGGTGGTCGACGGTCAGCCCGGCTGGCAGTCCGATGGTTCCTATCTGACGCCCGAGGGCGAGAAACTGACCACGGTGGTTGCCAAGGCCGCTTATCTGCGAACGGTCCAGGATTGGATCATCAGGCCGCAGATGCGGACCGTGCAGGGTGTTGCCGGTGTCGATTCCAACGGCGGCTATGTGAAGCAGTATGTCGTCGAGCCGAATCTGACCGCGCTTGCATCCTATGGCGTCTCGGTCACTGACCTCGCCGACGCGCTCGAACGGTCGAACCTGTCGGCGGGCTCCAACTATGTCCGCCGTGCCGGCGAATCCTTTCTCGTTCGCGCCGACGCGCGGCTGCGCTCGGTCGCCGACATAGAAGAGGCGGTGATCGCCACGCGTGCCGGCGTCCCGGTGCGCGTGAAGGACGTCGGCCAGGTCGTCATCGGGGGCGCGGTGCGGACCGGATCTGGCAGCGTCGGCGGGTCAGAAGCAGTCATCTCGACTATCCTGATGCTCACTGGCGAGAACAGCCGCATCGTCGCCAATCGCGTCGCCGACAAGCTGGTCGAAATCAACAAGACGTTGCCGCCGGACGTTGTCGCAAGCCAAGCCTATAACCGCTCCAAGCTGGTCAATGCGACCATCGCCACGGTCGAGAAGAATCTGGTCGAAGGCGCACTGCTCGTCATCGTCGTGCTGTTCCTGCTGCTCGGCAACATCCGCGCGGCGCTCATCACCGCAGCCGTGATTCCGATCACGATGCTGATGACCGCTGCGGGCATGAATGAGCTTGGTGTTTCGGGCAATCTGATGAGTCTCGGCGCGCTGGATTTCGGCCTGATCGTCGACGGCGCGGTCATCATCGTCGAAAACGCGCTCCGGCGCCTCGCCGAGCGGCAGCACCGCGAAGGCAGGCTGCTGACACGGACCGAACGTCTCGCTGAAACCACTCACGCCGCGCAGGAGATGGTCCGGCCAACCGTCTATGGCCAGGCCATCATCTTCCTCGTGTTCATACCTTTGCTCACCTTCCAGGGCGTGGAGGGCAAGACGTTCGCACCGATGGCGATCACGCTGATGCTGGCGCTGGCCAGCGCGTTCATCCTGTCGATCACGTTCGTGCCGGCGATGGTCGCGTTGCTGGTGACCGGCAAGGTCAGCGAGACCGAGGTCAGATCGATCCGCTGGTTCAAGGAGAAATATCAGCCAGCGCTCACCCGCGCCGTGGCGCGGCCAATGCCGTTCATCCTGGGCGGCGTAGGCGTGTTTGCGGCGGCGGTGCTGCTGTTCGGCACGCTTGGTCAGGAGTTCATGCCGCAGCTCGACGAGAAGGACATCACGGTCACCAACTTCCGTATTCCGTCCGCCTCGATCGACCAGTCGACCGCGATGCAGCTCCAGATCGAAAATGCACTCAAGACGTTACCCGAGGTGGCATTGGTCTTTTCCAAGAACGGCAATGCCGATCTGGGCACCGATCCGATGCCGCCTAATGCGTCCGATACCTATGTCATCCCAAAGCCTGAAAAGGAGTGGCCCGCCGAGGTCAAATCCAAGGAGGACATCCTTCGGCGGATCGAGGAACGGATGAAGCCGCTGATCGGCAACCGCACCGAAATCCAGCAACCGATCCAGATGCGGTTCAACGAGCTGATCGCGGGCGTCCGCTCTGACGTCGCGGTGAAGCTCTATGGCGACGACCTGGACGCGATGAGCGAGGCGGGAGGCAGAATCGCGACAGCGCTGCGGACCATTCCAGGCGCGGCGGACGTGCAGGCGGAACAGACATCTGGTGCGCCGACCTTCGACATCAAGGTCGATCGCCAGGCGGCGGGCCGTTACGGCCTGTCGGTCGAGGAGGTCGCCAGTACGGTCGCGGCCGCCCTGGGTGGACGCGAAGCGGGCTTGTTGTTCGAAGGCGATCGGCGCTTCGCTGTCGTGGTGCGTCTGCCCGACGCACAGCGCGACGATATCGACACCCTGGGCTCGATCCCGGTCATGCTACCATCCAACGGTGCCGGGAACGCGCGTTCCATCCCGCTCAGCGAAGTCGCGCGTTTCACCTACACCGAGGGGCTCAACCAGATCAGCCGGGAGAACGGTAAGCGGATGGTCGTCATCCAGGCCAATGTGCGAGGCCGCGATCTTGGCGGATTCGTCGCCGAAGCCCAGGCGAAGATCGCCGATGTGAAGCTGCCCGCCGGCACCTTCACCGAATGGGGCGGCCAGTTCGAGAGCCTTCAGTCCGCTTCCGAGCGGTTGGCGATCGTCGTGCCGCTTTGCTTCGTCCTGATCTTCGCGCTGCTCTACATGGCACTGGGCGGTGCCTGGCCGGCGCTGGTCGTGTTTACGGCCGTTCCCATGGCGCTGGCCGGAGGTGTGTTTGCTCTGGCCCTGCGCGGGATACCCTTCTCCATCACGGCGTCGGTCGGGTTCATCGCGCTTTCGGGCGTGGCGGTTCTCAACGGCCTTGTCATGATGAGCGCGATCCGCAAGCGGCTTGATGACGGCGAAGGGATCGACGGCGCGATCATTGGTGGCGCGATGGAACGAGTACGGCCGGTTCTGATGACGGCCCTGGTCGCGAGCCTCGGCTTCATCCCGATGGCGCTTGCCACCGGAACCGGAGCGGAGGTGCAACGACCGCTTGCAACCGTGGTAATTGGGGGGCTCATCACGTCGACAGCGCTGACGCTGCTGGTTCTTCCGGCGATCTCGGCGCTAATGTTCCGGTTATTAGCGAAAGGGAAGACTGTCCAGGAGCCTCCGAGAACGGTTGTGGCGGCGTGAAGGAGTCCCCTCCGACAAATTTGGTGGAAAGCTGGGCTGAAAAGGTGACGCCCTGTCACACTAACCGGCGAACGGCACTCAAATGTCTGGCCGCCGGGCTTGTCGTAACCAGTATTCCGCTTCCGCTATGGGCGGCGAGGACCGATCGGGGTCAGTCTTGGGGCGGCTTCGCCACGCCTCCGGTCTGGCACCCGATAGAAGTTGCAACCGGGGACACGCTGATTGTGCCTGCCAAGGTGTCCGGCGTAGCAATCGACGCGGTGCTCGACAGCGGAAGCGGCGCGTCAATTATCAGCAAACCGCTCGCGGCCAAGCTTGGCTTGACGAACCTGGAGCCGCGACGGATCAACGGCCTGAGCGGCAAGGCTCCGGTCGATCTGGTCCGCAATGTCGCGGTGATGTTGGGCGCTTATGCTCCCGTCCTCCCATTCGCGGTGATCGCAGACTTGGGGGCGATCTCGGCTGCCTTTGGTCGGCCAATCGATATGCTGCTCGGGGCAGACGTGCTGGCTGGCGGCTGCGTGGCGCTCGATTTTGCGACGCGACGGTTCGCATTTGAAAGGCCGGCCAGCTTTGTGCCGGGGCCGGAATGGACTGCGCTCCCGCTCGGGCACGGTGCCAAACAGGAATTGTTTGTGCTCGCATCCATCGCCGGACTGGACCCGGTGCCGCTGATGCTCGATTTCGGCAGTTCGTCGGCGTTGATGCTATCCTCCGCCTATATCGAGGCGCACTCCGTTCTCGTCGGCAAGACCGTCTCCACCGCCGCCCTTGGCGGGGTCGAGGGAGTGCAAATCGTCAAGGCCTTCGTTGCCGACACGGTGAGCCTGGGCGCGCTCTCGAGCGCCTTAGTTCCGGCGCTCGCCCTTGATCGGTGGACCTCGGTGAGCACGGTAGGGAATGTGGGGATGCCGTTGCTCGGACAATTCGATATCGTCCTGGACGTGTCTCAAGGGCAGTTGTGGTTGCGTTCCGCCCCTCCTCGGGCGCGCCTGCCGATGCTGAAGGATCGAAGCGGCCTCGGCCTCGCCGCCTCCACTACTGACCTGACTGTGGTGCATGTGGCATCCGGCAGCCCTGCGGATCGGGCGGGGTGGGCTGTCGGTGAGCACGTCGTAGCCGTGGACGGTCGTCCTATCGACGACTCCTATACGCGGGGATTGCTTTGGCAATGGCGCTACGGCCCCGCAGGAAGCCGGGTAACGCTTAAGGTCGCGGACGGAACTACGCGGATTCTAAAGCTTGCCGATTACTACTGAGCGGTCCGGCAGGAAAGCAAAGGGAAGCTGCGGATACTTCTCGGTTTAGGCGCGGGTTTGGAGGTGATGAGCCGGATCGCCGTACTCTGTCGGTGGCATGCTGGCAGCCTCGCCGGTGTCAATGTTCGTTTTGGCGGCCGCTTACCCGCTGCTGCTGCGCAGGCCGCTACGTCCATCTTTTGAAACTACCCCAGCCTCTCAGCAAAAGGAGGTCATGATAAGAGCGCTACGCATCGCACTGTTTACCGCCGCCATTTTGGCCGCCGGTCCGGCCCACGCCTAATCCATGAGCGGAGATGTGAAAGGCATGTCCGGTATGGGGGCATGGACAAAGGGCGCCTGCCGACAAGACGGGGCAGGGTGTCGGTGTCATCACCGCGATCGATACCAAGGCGAACAAGCACACGATCCAGCACGGACCGATTCCGGCGGTGGGCTGGCCCACAATGACCATGGCGTTCAAGGCTAATCCGCCGACGCTGTTTCGCGGCCTGCGGGTGGGCGAGCGGATCGGGTTCGACGTCCAGACCCAAGGCGTGGCCGCCGAGGTCACTGCCGTGCGGCCGCAATAGGCACTATTTGCCCGAGGCGGCCATTGAGTATGTCCGCCTGGGGGAGATGTCTTGAAGAACAGCCTGACCCCATGGAGATCAGTCAGGCGCAGCAAGACGCGTCTGGACCCGAAAGTTGAATTGGTGGGCACGCTACCGTTCCATAGGAGCAGAACACGCAGCAATCTCCTGCCTTCGGGCGCAACAAGGCACCGCAGCCGGTGCAATCGTAGAAATATTGGCAGGCGTTCGTCGGCATCGTTTCCGCCTTCACCGAGCCGCATTGCGGGCAAGTGATAGTCGATTCGAGAAGGGGCGCTCGCTCAGACATAGGAATATCCAAGCCAGAGCAGGATCGCGCCGACCGTCAAGCCGACGAACACCACAACACGCAAGGCAGCCGGCGTGCAGGCGCCGTTGGGCCCACAGGTCATCGCCACGCGCTGTTGCCGCCAGAGCATGATCGCACCACCGACAAGGCAAAGTGCGCTCAAGCCGAGGAGAAGCGTCCGATAGGGAGCTGCGGCAACGGCGATCCCGCCCAGCCACCCCACACTGACGCCAACGGTGGTCAGCAAGATCGGCAAGGCGCAGCAGGAGGCTACGCCGAATGCCGACGCTATTGCGCCGAAGGCGAGAAACAGCGCCCCACGCACGCTCGAAAAGCGGCCCAGGACATATGGTTTGGACATCATCGGCGACTCCTTGCGATCAATTGGCTGGAACTCTACCATCTGTAGGAACTACAGACTCAACCCCCAATTTCGAAAGGCGAGGGGCGGCCATGGAAACCATCGCGATTGGGGAGCTGTCGCGGCGCACGCGCTGCAACATTGAGACGATCCGCTATTATGAGCGTATCGGACTGCTGCCTATGCCGGCCCGCCGGGGCCGGTACCGCAGCTTTGGCCTCGCGGATGTTGCGCGGGTCCATTTCGTCCGGCGCGCGCGCGAGCTGGGCTTTACGCTAGACGAAATTCGGGCGCTGCTCGGAATCGCCACCGCCGAAGATATGGCATGCGGCGACGCCCGCGAAATCGCGGCTTCGCACCTCCGGCAAGTGCGCGCGCGGATTACCGACTTGAGGCGTATGGAGCGCGTGCTTGCCGACACCGTTCGTGCCTGCGACGCCGGCGATCAGGTCGGATGCCCGTTGATCACGACATTGTCTGCTACCGCCCAATTGGGCACGATTTGATCGATGTTTCTGCAAGATCGGCGAACCTGTCACGGCGCCTCTCACCGTCGCCGAAATCCTGGTATCTATCGGACTGTGGCTACATCTGACTGAGCTGCACGACCATTCGCCGGATACCAGATTGGGCGCAGCTCATAGTCATAGGCATCGCGATGCGTCGATGAGGCATTGCCATGCCCATTTCCCGATGTGCTGGGAGGCTGACGCCTCAGACTAGCCAGGCGTTGGTGGTCGCGATGACCAGAAGAACGCCAAGCACTCCGCGATAGATGACGAAAGGCCAGGCGGAGAAGCGCTCGAGGACGCGCATTAGGGCCCAGATCGCCGCGAATGCCGAAATGGATGCGACGACAAGGCCGACCGCCAGAATGGACCAGCCGTGCATGTCGAGGTGGACTTTGTGCAGCTCCCACAATTCCTTCAATCCGGCGAGAGCGATAGCCGGGATGCCCAACAGGAATGAAAAGCGCGCAGCTTCTTCACGCTTAAATCCGAGTGCGAGCGCAGCGGTGAGAGTCGATCCGGAGCGTGAGACGCCTGGGATGAGGGCTCCGACCTGGGCCAGGCCGACGAGCAGCGCGTCCACCAGTGATGCGTTCTCGACGCTGCGGCGGTGGCGTGCCAGGATTTCAGTGAGCGCCATCAGCACCGCCATTACGATACACGCCCAGCCGATCACCGGCAATGCGCGAAGGGGCGAGTTGCAGGTATTGAGGCTGCTCGAAAGGAGCACGCCCGCCAGCGCGATAGGGATCGTCGCCAGCACGATCCAGGTCGCAAGACGCAGATCGGGATCGCCGAATTCGCGGCGGCTGATCGCCGACACAGACTCGACGGCAAGACGGCGAACGTCCTGTCCGTCGTCAGAACATTCGGCACAACTCGCGGCGTAGATTAGCGGAGTGCGGACCTCGTCAGGGGGTTGATGTTAGGCGGCGAACTTGCGGTGCTGCAAGCGCCGATGTT
>NZ_SCNL01000020.1 GCF_005502745.1 Sphingomonas sp. 3P27F8 | reverse complement strand
CGCCCCCCCCGCCCCGCACGAGGAGCTGGAGGGGATGATCGGCCAGCTCGACCGGATGCTGGAGGAAGCGCATTTCTTCTTCCCTCCCGATCGCACGCGGACAACCAAGCGCACGTTGCGTACCTTGCTAACCAAGCCGGGCTGGTCGAGTCACGAGGTGCGCACGTTGCGCGGTGTGCTATCCGCACTGGCAGGGGCGAAAGCGAAGCGCGGCTAGGCGACCGCGCCTCGCGCGCTTACTTTATCGGCTTTGCGCCGGGCGAGCCGCACTTTGCGAACTTACCATTGGCGGTCTTGCACTTCACCGGCTTGGCGGGCGGGCATTTCACGAACTTGCCCTTCGCATCCTTGCACGGGGCTGCATAAGCGGGAACCGTCGCGAGCGATGCCAGCGACAAGGCAATGAAAGCGGCCTTCAGCATATTCTACTCCTCGCTCCCGGCTCGGAAACTGAAGCGTATAGCGGTTTGGTGGAGCGGGCAACGACAAGGTTGCGCGGCGTAAGTGTTTGTTGCCGTCGGTCTTGTTTCGATATCTGGTCGGCCGCCGCTCGGCGCCGAGGGACAGACAGATAGGCGCGTAAGCTGTACGCGCGTCGATCATGGCTTGAGATGTCTCGAAGTCTGCGCAATGCGCCCAGCAGATCGAACCACCGCACCTCCCTCGAACTCGGCCTCCCCATTCTTCCAAGTCTCGAGTGATAGGCGAGGCTGAGTAAGCACAGCGAACACATCAGCAGGACCAATTTCGGACCTTCGCGAATCCAGTCCGGCGATTTCCGCACGACCTTTTTGTCACTGGCTTGTACCGGATCACAGATCAACGGCGTGACGCTTTCCCAGGTTCTTCTGGGCCGCTTGCGAGAGGATGGTGCCCAGGGACGGGATCGAACCGCCGACACTGCGATTTTCAGTCGCATGCTCTACCAACTGAGCTACCTGGGCAAACCCGACGAACGCCGGAGCCGCGCTCTCTAGTCGGCGTCTTTGCCGCTGTCCAGCCCGTTTGGATCCACCGGCGGCCCAGGAAGGCGATAGCCTTCGCCAAGCCATTGCAGGAGGTCACGATCCTTACAGCCGCGGCCGCAGAATGGCGCATTGACCGGGTCCGTCGGGCGGCGGCAGATCGGGCATTTGTTACTGTTCATTGTTCCAAAATCGGCTTTCGACCAGTGCGGCGCGCCAGCTCATTCAGCCAATCGTCGCGCGATCCGATTCGCGCGCTGATGGCCGGTGGCAAGCGGTGATTGTTCGGCGCGCCTGGCGGGGTGCGCTCAATCTGACGGAGCGTCGCTCGCGCAGCGGCGGCAATTGGATCGGCCCTTAGCAGTTCCGGCAACGAAGCGCGCGGACGCGGGCGCACGATCTGCAAGAAGCCGAAGCCGTTCATTGCGGTCCGCTCGAACGGCTGCGGCAAACCGGCATCGATCGCAGCCGCGACGCGGTGGCGCGCTTCCTTGCCCATGATCGTCGGGAAATCCACGCCGATCGAGCCGCCAACGTCGTGCCGCACGATCGCGAGCGCCACAGCCGCCGCTGCTCGTTCGGCAAGTGCATCCAGTGGCCCGTCGCCATCGACGTCGAACAGGGTCATCGCGGGCGTTGGCGTCATGCGCAATGCTCCGCCTGGAAAGCTGATATCTCCCGTCAGCGCCTCTTCGAGCACTTCGGACCAGCCGGCCGCTTCGAGCGCATCGGGTTCGTGCGCGCGAAGCGTTCGTACTGGCCCGTCGAGAGTATCGCGCAGGCTGGGTGCGGGCTGCGGGATCTGATCGGTCACCACGACGCGCGGTGGTTTCAGGCGCCCGGGTTCGGGCAGCGCCTCACGAACCACTTCGACGTTGAAGCGTGCGCCGAGGGTCAGCGCCGCCGGCGCGCGCATCAACGTCGCGACGCCACCGTCGGAGAGCCGCACCTCGCCAGGCTCAACGAGCTGGGCCGTATATACCGCACCCAGCTTCGGGCTGCGGTCATCAAGCGCGATCCGTGCGCGAACGATGCGCCCGTCTGCCACCAGCGCGGCGCGCGCCTCGCCGATGCCGTGCTCGAACAGCCATTCAGCCAAGAGCGATGCCCGCCGTGCGCAGCAGTGCCGCCGTCTCATACAGCGGAAGCCCGACTACCCCGGAATGTGAGCCGTTGAGGCGGCGCACCCACGTCTCGGCATGGCCTTGAATCGCGTAGCCGCCAGCCTTGCCCATGCCCTCGCCTGCCGCGACATAGGCGTCGATCTCGGCGGTGGAGAGCGGCTTGAACACCACGAGCGTGTCCGAAAGACGCTCGCGTAGTCGTCCATCGGTATCGATCACCGCTACGGCGGAGAGGCAATGGTGGCGTCGACCGGCGAGCAGTGCGAGCATCCACCGCAGTTCAGCCTCATCATGTGGCTTGCCGAGGATGCGCTGGCCGACCGCGATCGTCGTGTCCGCGCTGAGGATCACCTCATATGGTGCGCGCTCGATCGCTTTTGCCTTTCCGGCGGCGACGCGGCGAACATAGTCGCGCGGGGGCTCGCCTTTGAGCGGAGTTTCATCGATTTCGGGCGCGATAATGCGCGCCGGCGTCACGCCGATGCGCGCCAGCAGATCGCGCCGCCGGGGCGAGGCGGATGCGAGCACTAATTGTGGAGCGGAGGGCATCAGCCCGTCCGGCGCGTTATTGCGGGCCGGGGCCGCCGCGGCCGGGCATGAAGCGATAGGTGATGCGCCCTTTGGTGAGGTCATAAGGAGTCAGTTCAACGAGCACCTCGTCTCCGACCAGCACACGAATGCGGTTCTTGCGCATCTTGCCGGCAGTGTGGCCGAGGATTTCGTGATCGTTCTCAAGCCTTACGCGGAACATCGCGTTGGGCAGCAGCTCGACCACCTGGCCGCGCATCTCGAGGAGTTCTTCTTTCGCCAAACAAAAATCTTTCCGTGCTGGGAATGCGCGAGCGCCCTTAACGGAAAGCGCGGAGTTTGGGAAGCATCGCGCCGCTCCGAGGCCGCCGCGGACGCGGGAAACCGCAAGCCTTGCTCGCCCGCCATCTGCAAAAAGGGCGCCCGCCTCGGCGAACGCCCCTTTCACAACGGATCAGAAGCCGTAGCTCAACCGGACATAGCCGAAGCGGCCGGGCACGTCATAGGTGGTGGGATCATAATTGTTCAGGCTGCACGTGAAGCATGCCGGCGGTCCCTGATCGAAGACGTTGTTGACGCCGAGCGTCAGAGCAATCTTGTTGTCGACCCAGCCCGGGCTGAGCCGGAATTGCACGTCGCCGTAGAAACGGCTGCCAAGCGTATTGCGCGTCGTGCTGTCGATCTGCTCGTATACGCTGCCGATATAGCGACCCGTGAATGCTGCGCCCACGGGGCCAAGCGACCAGTCAATCGTCGCCTGCCCCTTGAAGCGCGGATAGGCCTGATCGGGGCTTCCGCGCTCCGTGCCGACATAATTGATCGTCGTCGAGCCATTGGTGGCGGGCAGCGTCTCAGAATATTTCAGCAGGTAATTTCCGCTGACACTCAACCCGAACGTGCCGGCAGAACCCTCACGCGTACGCAGCGTCAGCGTAGCATCGATGCCGCGCGTTCGGATCCCGCCGGTGTTGAGCAACACGCCGTTGATCGCCGAAATGAAGCCATTGCTAGTGCGCTGCACCGCTGCGCACGACAGCGCATCCCCGGTCAGCGCGCACCGATCGAGCAAAGTGCCCGCCGGGATCGACGAGATCGAGCCGTTTACCTTGATGTCATAGTAATTGACCTCGAGGCTCAGCGCCTGCGCGAAGCCCGAACGAGCCCAGGCCGGGCTGTAAACACCCCCGAACAGGAAAGTGCGCGCGGTTTCCGGCCTCAATGCAAGATTGCCGCCGGTCAGCACCGGGAGCTGGCCGCCCTGCGGTTCGGCGTAGCTGCCGTTTGCCGGCACTCCATTTGCGATGCAGTTCGCTCGCACAGAAGCGTTGCTCTGGAACTGGCCGCCGGCGGCGCTGGTGCACGGATCGTTGAGCGGCTGATCGAACCGTGATTTGGCGCCGTACAGTTCGCCGATCGTCGGCGCGCGCAGGCTCTCGGCATAGCTGCCGCGCAGCAGGAAATCGGCCACCGGCTTCCACAGCACGCCGCCCGATAGCGTCGTATTGCCGCCGAAGGTTGAATAGTTCGAGTGCCGCACCGCGCCATTCACCTCCAGCGAATGAAAGAACGGCACATCCTTGAGCAGCGGCAGGCGCAACTCGCCATAAAATTCGTCGATCATATAGCTGCCGCGTGCGGCCTGCGCCGGGATATCCGAGCCAAGACCGGCCTGGATCACTGGATCGGGCGTGAAGCTGCCTTCCTGATAGCGATGCTCATAGCCGAGCGCGATGCCCACCGGGCCGCCGGGCAGGTCGAACAACTCACCCGAGACGTTGAGGGTGTAATCCTGCAATTCCTGCTGGCTGCGCGAATGCTCGTCGAAAGCCACGAATGCCAGCATCTGCGGCGTAATCGAGCCGGCGCCGCCAAAGATGTTGAACGGCACGCACGCGCCGGTGCACTGGCTGACCGGGCCGAGCGCCTGCGCCAGCTTCGCCGCGTTGATATTGCCGGTGAAAAGCTGCTTGGCGTCGTTAAAGCCGAACTCGGCGTTCGCGTCCCAATACCAGTTGCGTCCGAAAAGCTTGAATTTGCCATCCAGCGTCGCAGTGAACGACATCGTGTCAACGGTTTGCGTGTAAGTGCGCTGCCCGTTCTCGACCACGCGACGGCCGATGAACGAATAGGTCGCCGGTTGGCCATTGGTGCCCGAATTCAGCGTGATGCCGAACGGATTATAGGGATTGGTGGCATCGATGGAGATCGTGTCGAGCAGATTGCCGTTGCCCGCGTCGGGCCCGACGAACAGCGGCAGAAAGGCTGCCTGATTCTGCGAATTGCGGCGATTGTAGATCGCCTTGATCCTCAGATTGAGTGCATCGGAGAATTCCGCGCGGCCATTGAAGAAGCCGCCATAACGCTCATTCGGCGTCAGGAAATAATTGTACGGCGCGAAATTGAAGCGGTCGGCGGTGGTGAAGGCGCGGAAATCGCCGCCCACAAGCGTCGGGTCATAGACGCCGCGGCCGTTAAGAGGTGGGTTGCGCGGCGTGATGCTGCCGCCAGCGGGCAGCGACGGATCGCCCTGGTTGAACACGATACGGCCGTTCACCGCGCCGCTCGAGCAGCCGCCGATCGGATCGGTACAGCTCGTCTGGCCGGGGTTCGGGAATTGCGAGATCGAGCGGTTGCGCGCGCTGACCGAATCCTGTTTCGTGTAGAAGATTCCGGCGTCCATGTGGGTCGATGGGCCGCCGCCGCCCCAGCTCAACTGATAGTTTTGCGTCGCGCCATCATTGTAGCTCAGATACTGGCCATATTGCGCGCTCGCCCTGAACCCCTTCTGGTTCGATCGCGTGATGATATTCACCACGCCCGCGATCGCATCCGAACCGTACAGCGCGGATGCAGCGCTCTCCAGCACTTCGACACGCTCGATCATCACGTCGGGGATCGAATTCAGATCGACCGTTCCGGGAATCCCGCTGGCGGAGGCGCCGTTCACGTAACGCATGCCGTCCACCAGCACGAGCGTGCGCTTGGCGCCGAGATAGCGCAGGTCAATCGCGGCCGAGCCGGCGCCAACGCCACCGCCATCCGGCGGATTGCCGAGATTGCCGGAGTTGTTGAACTTGGAATTGAGGCCGCCTGACGAGGACGGCAGACGCTGGAGCACGTCGGCGAGCGAAGACAGGCCGGTCTTGGCGATCGCGGACTGATCGATCGTTACCACCGGCTGAGGCTGGTCGAGCGGATCGCGGCGGATGCGCGAGCCTGTCACGATCACGTCGCCCTGGGTGATTTCGGGGCTGGCGGCAGGATCAGGCGCGGCCTGGGCGCAGGCCGGCGCGCTGGCGAGTGCGGAGGAAATGGCGATAAGCGCGATTCCCGCCTGAACGGACGACTTCGTCATTCGCATCTTGATGTCCCCTGTTGTCGTCCGCGCCTCTGCGGGCTGATCGGATCGTGACGGGAGTGTGACAATTGTTGGACGGCAGGTGCAAGCGCGCGCGCGGCGTCAAGGCGTGATTTGCGCCGTGGCGTGGCAATCGGGCAACATGAAAACGAAAACCCCGCGCCTGTTTCCAGGCGCGGGGCAGCGTTTTTCAGGGAATGCCAGGGTGTTTACCCGCCGACATGCCCGGCAAGTGCCGCGAGCAGCAGCAGGGCAACGATATTCGTGATCTTGATCATGGGGTTCACGGCGGGGCCGGCGGTGTCCTTATAGGGATCGCCCACGGTGTCACCGGTGATGGCGGCCTTGTGCGCCTCCGATCCCTTGCCACCGTGATGCCCGTCCTCGATATATTTCTTGGCATTGTCCCATGCGCCACCCCCAGAAGTCATCGAGAGGGCGACGAAAAGGCCGGAGACGATCACGCCGAGCAGCATCGCGCCAAGCGCGGCGAAGCCCGCGGCCTGATTCTCGACGCGTGAGACGATGAAATAGAGGGCTATCGGTGACAGCACCGGCAACAGCGATGGCACGATCATCTCGCGGATCGCCGCGCGGGTGACGAGATCGACGGTGCGGCCGTAATTCGGCCGGCTCGTCCCCTCCATGATGCCCGGATTGTTGCGGAATTGGTCGCGCACCTCCTCGACCACCGCACCGGCCGCGCGGCCCACCGCGGTCATCCCGAAGGCGCCGAACAGATAGGGGAGCAGCGCCCCCAGCAGCAGCCCGACGATCACATAGGGGTTGGAGAGGCTGAAATCGACCTGCGTATCGGGGAAGTAGGTCTGCAGATCCGTGGTGTAAGCGCCGAACAACACCAGCGCGGCAAGCCCCGCCGAGCCGATCGCATAGCCCTTGGTTACCGCCTTGGTGGTGTTGCCGACCGCGTCGAGCGCGTCGGTCCTGTGACGCACATCATCAGGCAACCCTGCCATCTCGGCGATGCCGCCGGCATTGTCGGTGACCGGCCCGTAAGCGTCGAGCGCCACCACCATGCCGGCAAGCGCCAGCATCGACGTTGCCGAGAAAGCGATGCCGATGACGCCCGCAAGTTTGTATGCCGCGATCACCGCGATCACGATCACCAGCGTCGGCAGCGCGGTCGCCTCCAGGCTGATCGCCAGGCCCTGGATCACATTGGTGCCGTGGCCCGTTTCCGATGCCTTGGCGATCGACTTGACAGGCCGATAGTTGGTGCCCGTGTAATATTCGGTGATCCAAACGATCAGCGCCGTCACCGCAAGGCCGATCATCATGCACCAGAACAGATCCATTCCGGTAAAGCCCATGCCGGTGACCACCGGGGCCACCGGATCGCTGCCCAGCGCATCGCCGGTTTGATCGAGGAAGCCCGGCGCGCCAATCACCGCGTTCATGTCGCCGAGCGTATATTTGGTGGCGAGCCAGATTGCCGGGATCGACAGTAGCGCCGAGGTGCCAAAGCCCTTGTACAGCGCGCCCATGATGGAGCCGCCGCCCAGCCGCACCATGTAAGTGCCGATGATCGAGGTGATGATGCAAACGCCGCCGACGATGAGCGGCAACGTCATAAGCTTCATCAGATCAGCCGCATCTGCGTGGATCAGCAGCGCGATCGACACCATCGTGACGCCGAGCGTCACCACATAGGTCTCGAACAGGTCGGCGGCCATCCCCGCGCAATCGCCGACGTTGTCGCCGACGTTATCGGCGATCACCGCCGGGTTGCGGGGGTCATCCTCGGGAATGCCGGCCTCGACTTTTCCGACGAGGTCTGCCCCGACGTCCGCCGCCTTGGTAAAGATGCCGCCGCCGAGCCGGGCGAAGATCGAGATGAGTGACGCGCCGAATGCCAGTGCGGTAAGCGCCTCGACGATCACCCGATCATTTGGCGCATGGCCGCCCGGGCCGGTGAGATACCAGAAGAAAGTAGCGATCGCGAGCAGCCCCAGCCCCGCGACGAGCATGCCGGTAACGGCGCCCGAGCGGAACGCCATCGTCAAGCCGCCCTGCAACGATCCGCGCGCGGCTTCGGCCGTGCGCACGTTGGCGCGCACCGAGATGTTCATGCCGACGAAGCCGGCCACGCCGGACAGGATCGCCCCGATAACGAAACCGATCGTGGAGGTTAGACCGAGTGTCGCGGCCAGTATCACGGCCACGATCACGCCGACGATGGCGATGGTGGTATATTGCCGCGAGAGATAGGCTTTCGCGCCTTCCTGAATGGCGGCCGCGATATCCTGCATTCGTTCATTGCCTGGCGAGGCGCGCAGCACCTGCTGGCTGGTAACGAAGCCATAGACCACGGCCAACAAGCCGCAGAGGATGGCGATATGGACTGTCGTCATCGCATTCCTTCCCCTAATTTCGTTTCCGCACTCGGGGGCTGTTGCCCTTTTTCGTAACACGGATGACGAAGGCGTATAGGTCGAGTTGCGCGCGCGCAACCCGCCGCGCGTCAGGCGCGGTGTTCGAATCCGAGCCGCGCCGGGAGGGGCGCCACGCGATCGCCATCCATGAGCGCCAGCCCTTTGCCCTCGCGGAACGCGCCGATGCAGGTCGCTGGAACGGGGATCGGTATGTCCGGCGCCGCGGCGAACAGGAGCTGGTAATCGTCCCCGGCGGTCGCGGCGGCCAACGCGTCCGCGCCGGTCGCGCGATAGTCGGCGGATAGCGGCACACGTGCGAGATCGATCATCACGGCGCAGCCGCTCGCCGCCGCCATTCGCCATGCGTCGATCAACAACCCGTCCGATACGTCCATCATCGCATGAACCAACGGCGCGAGCAGGCGCCCTTCCGCGATGCGCGGCCGGGGCCGGCGATAGGCGGCGAGCAGCGCGTCAGATCCGGCGCTGCCGCGCGCGATGGCAAGGCCCGCACCGGCATCGCCGATCGTTCCAGTTACCCACAGGGCGTCGCCGGGTAGCGCGCCGCTACGTGCCGGCGCCATGGCGTCAGCGCCGAATGCGGTTAAAGTCAGTACACGGGCGGAGCCTTCCGGTAGCGATACCGTATCTCCGCCGATCAGCGGGCAATCGAACGCGGCCAGCGCCGCCGCCAGCCCCGCGACAAAGGCGCGATCCCAGCGGTCATCGCCCAGCGGATAGTTGAGCAGGACGCCTTCGGGCCGCGCGCCCTTGGCGGCTAGATCGGAGAGATTGGTGGCGACGAGCTTCCACGCGACATCCTCGGGCGGATCCAACGGTAGGAAATGCACCCCCTCCACCAACGTGTCGGTCGTGATGACGAACGCGCCAAGCCGCGCAGCATCATCCGCCAGGCCCAAAGCGCCCGGATGCAGAGGCAGCCGGCGCAGTGCTGCGATGAATTCCGCCTCGATCATGGCGTCGCGCTATACGGTCTCGCATCACTGGGCGCAAAGCCGCGGGCAGATTGTGATTGTCGCGCGGCGCAACTTTCGTGCAACAACGCGCGCATGACCAGCACCAGTGACGTCCTTATCGTCGGTTCCGGCGCCGCCGGCCTCACCGCGGCGCTCAATCTTGCCGATCGCTTCAAGGTGACGGTGCTGGCGAAGGGGGCGCTCAACGAGGGCTCGACCGCCTGGGCGCAGGGCGGGATCGCGGCAGTGCTGGAGCCAGGCGACACGTTCGAAAGCCATATCGAGGACACGATGATCGCCGGCGCGGGCCTGAACGACCGTGCGACCGTGGAATTCGTGGTGGAAAATGCCCCGGCCGCTATCCACCGGCTACAGGCGTTGGGCGTGCCCTTCGCCACCGAGGGCGACGCGCTCCATCTGACGCGGGAAGGGGGGCATTCGCACCGCCGCATCGTCCATGTCGCCGATGCGACCGGCTGGGCCGTGCAGGAGGCGCTGCAACGCGCGGCCGAGAAGCATCCGAACATCACGCTCGTCCCCGATCAGGTAGCGATCGATCTCGCCACCAGCAGGCATGAGGAACGCTATTCCGGTGCGGGCAATGTGTGGGGTGTCTACGCCGTCGATCGCCGCACGGGACGGGTAAATCTGTTCACCGCGCGCGCGACGATCCTCGCGACGGGCGGGGCGGGGCGCACCTATCTTTTCTCCACCGCGCCGCGTGGCGCGACGGGAGATGGGATCGCGATGGCGTGGCGCGCGGGCTGTCGGATCTCGAACATGGAATTCATGCAATTCCATCCGACCTGCCTCTACAATCTGGAGGTGAAGAATTTTCTGATTACCGAGGCGGTGCGCGGTGAGGGCGGGCAGCTCAAGATCCCCGATACCGGCCACCGTTTCATGCCCGATTTCGATCCCCGGGCGGAGCTGGCGCCGCGCGATATCGTGGCGCGGGCGATCGATCACGAGATCAAGCGCCTTGGGCTCGATTACGTCCATCTCGACATCAGCCATATGCCGGCCGATTTCGTGCGCGGGCATTTTCCGAACATCTACGAGAAGCTGCTCGGGCTCGGTATCGACATGACGACGCAGCCGATCCCGGTGGTGCCGGCGCAGCATTACACCTGCGGCGGGATCGTGATCGATCGTGATGGGCGAACGGATCTTCCCAATCTCTATGCGGCGGGAGAGTGTACCCAATCCGGGCTGCACGGCGCGAACCGGCTGGCCTCAAATTCGCTCTTGGAATGTTTCGTGTTCGGCGAGGCGGCGGCGAAGCATATCGCGGCCAATTGGGAGGTCTTCGCCGCTGTGCCGCCGATCCGCGCGTGGGACGAGAGCCGTGTCACCGATTCCGACGAGGAAGTCGTCATCAAGCAGAACTGGACGGAGATCCGGCGGTTCATGTGGAATTACGTCGGCATCGTGCGCACCACCAAGCGGCTGGAGCGCGCCGCGCACCGGATAAAGCTGCTGACCGAAGAGGTGGGCGACTATTATGGCCACTTCCGGGTGACGCCCGATCTGATCGAGCTGCGCAACCTGCTCCAGACGGCTGATCTGATCGTCCGATCGGCGCTGCAGCGCCACGAAAGCCGCGGGCTGCATTACAACACCGATTGGCCTGAAAAAATGCCCAGGGCCGCCGACACGATTCTCGTTCCATGAATCTGTCGCGGATCAGGCGCGGTTCATCGCGATTGTGCCAAGCCGCTGTTTTCTTTCGCGGCCTCGATCGGGTTTAACCTGATTTTCGGGTCGGGGTGGGCATTCTGCTGGTATGATCGCTTTGCGTGTTCGTTGGCTGATTGTTGGTTTGGGCACGTTCGCGCTGGTCGCGTGCGGGTCCGGCTCGCGGCCCGGCACATCAGCGGCAGCTCCCTCGTCTACGTACGTCGGTGCGCCGGCCTATGTGATCTCGCTCCCGGTTCCGCGGGTCCTCTCGCGCCCGCGTAACGACGCGCCGCGCGAACTGGTCGCTCGTGTGGATGCGCTGGTGCGCAGCTTCCCCGGCATCGCGGGCGTTGCGATCCGCGCGGTTGACGAGGGCTGGACGGTCGAGAGCGGCGGTCGCCGCCGTATGCCGCAGCAGAGCGTAAGCAAGCTGTGGGTTGCGATGACGGTGCTCGACCAGCGGGATAGCGGGCGCCTTCGGCTCGACGATCCGGTGACGATCTATCCGGCGGATCTCACGTTGTTTCATCAGCCGATCGCGTCCCTGGTGAAGCCGGGCGGCTATCAGACGACGGTATCGGCCTTGTTGACCCGCGCGCTCACACAGAGCGACAATACCGCCAACGACCGGCTGCTGACGCTGGTGGGCGGGCCGGCGGCGGTGCGCTCGTTCATCGAGCGCAAGCAGCTTGGCGATATCCGTTTCGGCCCGGGTGAGCGGTTGCTCCAGTCGCGAACCGCCGGCCTGACGTGGCAGCAAAGCTATTCGCTCGGCAACAGCTTCGAGATCGCGCGCTCGCGGCTTGCGCCGGAGGTGCGCGCCGCAGCGCTCGAAGCCTATATCACCGATCCGCCCGATGGCGCTGCGCCGCTCGCCATTGCCGATGCGCTGTCGCGCCTCGCGCGTGGAGAATTGTTGTCGGAAACGTCGACGCGCTTCCTGCTTGCCACGATGGGTTCCACCGTCACCGGGCGGGCGCGGCTGAAGGCGGCGCTGCCGCCGGGCTGGTCGTTGCAGCACAAGACGGGAACCGGGCAGGAGCTTGGTCGCCGCAATGCCGGGTTCAACGATGTCGGGTTGCTTACCGCGCCTGATGGCCGGCGTTACGCGATTGCGGTGATGATCGGCGATACGATGCGGCCGATGCGCGATCGCCAGCAGCTTATCCAGGCCGCCGCAGGAGCGCTCACAGGCTCGCGCGTCAATCAGGCGCTGGCTGCGAGCGACGAGGACGCGCCGGGCAGCTGATCTTCCGTTTCAACGACTGATCGCGCCGATGCAACAAGCGGGATTGGTCCGCCGCGCGATCCGGGCTATTCCGCCGCGATGCCGCATCTCTATCTCGTCGATGGCTCGGGCTATATCTTCCGCGCCTATCACGTCCTGCCGAAGCTAACCAATCAGCATGGGGAGCCGGCGGGCGCGGTATATGGTTACACCACGATGCTGTGGAAGCTCGCGAAAGAGCTGCACGAAGCCGATGGCCCGACGCATCTGGCGGTGATCCTCGACGCATCCGAGCAGACCTTCCGGAACGAGATGTACGATCAGTACAAGGCACATCGGCCGCCCGCGCCGGAAGACCTCGTCCCGCAATTCCCGATGATCCGCGATGCGACGCGGGCCTTCTCGCTACCGTGCATCGAGGAGAAGGGGTGGGAGGCGGACGATCTGATCGCTTCTTATGCCAAGGCGGCGCTGGCGCAGGGCTGGGAGGTGACGATTATCAGTTCCGACAAGGATCTGATGCAGCTCCTTACCGAGCCGGGGATCGATATGCTCGATACCATGCGTGACCGGCGGATGGGGCCGGAAGCGGTGGTTGAGAAATTCGGGGTCGGCCCCGACAAGCTTGGCGAGGTGCTGGCGCTGATGGGCGACAGCGTGGACAATGTACCCGGCGTTCCGGGCATCGGCCCGAAAACTGCCGCCAAACTGATTCTCGAGCACGGCGACGTCGAGGCGGTTCTCGCCGCCGCGCCGGGGATGAAGGCCGGCAAGCTGCGCGATAATCTCATCGAACACGCCGAGATGGCGCGGCTCAGCCGTCGGTTGGTGGAGCTGGCGAGCGACGTGCCGTTGCCGCAGCCGCTCGACGAAATGGTGCTGAACGGCATACCGGAAGCACCGTTGCGCGCGTTCCTGGAGCATCACGGCTTCAAGTCGCTGCTCGCCAAGCTGGGGCAGGTCGCGGACACGCCGCAGCCCGCGCCCGCGCCCTCGGCCCTGATAACGCACGAGGATGATCCGCCGTGCGACCACGACGGCTACGAAACGGTGGCCGACGAAGCGGCGCTCGATCGGTGGATCGCGGAAGCGCGTCATCAGGGCTTTGTGGCGATCGATACCGAAACGACGGCGAAAGATCCGATGCTGGCGGAGCTGGTTGGGATCAGTCTGGCGCTCGCGCCCAATCGCGCGTGCTACATCCCGCTGGCGCATGGCGGCAGCGACATGTTTGCGGAAAAGCCGGCGCAGATTGATCGCGAAGTGGCGCTGGCGAAGCTTCGGCCGCTGCTCATCGACGCCGGCGTGCTCAAGATCGGGCATAATCTGAAATATGATATGATCGTGCTCGCGCGGTTGGGCGTCGATGTTGCGCCCTACGATGATTCGATTGTGATGAGCTTCGATCTCGACGCCGGGCTGCATGGACATGGCATGGACGAACTGGCGGCTACGCACCTGTCGCACAGCTGTATCGCCTACAAGGAGGTGGTCGGCACGGGGAAGAAGCAGCTGGTCTTCAACGAAGTCGATCTGAAAACCGCGACCCGCTACGCGGCCGAGGATGCGGACGTGACCTTGCGGCTGTGGCGTCGTTTCCGCGCGCGGCTGCCGGTGGAGGGTGCGACGCGCGTCTACGAGATGGTTGATCGGCCGCTTGTGTCAGTGGTCTCGCGAATGGAGCGGCGCGGGATCAAGGTAGACCGGGAGCGTCTGGCGCAGCTCAGCCGCGGATTCGATACCGAGATCGCGGCGCTGGAATCGGCGATCCACGGCATCGCCGGTGCGCCGTTCACGATCGGCAGCCCCAAGCAATTGGGCGACGTGTTGTTCGAGCGGATGGGGATCAAGGGCGGCCGCAAGGGCAAGTCCGGCGTGTATTCGACCGACGTGACCGAGCTGGAGCGGATCGCTGCCGACAAGGATTCGCCCGGTGCGGAGATGGCGGCGCGGGTGCTCGACTGGCGGCAGCTTACCAAGCTCAAGAACACCTATACCGATACGCTGCAGGAGCAGATCAACCCCGTCACCGGCCGCGTCCACACCAGTTACAGTCTGACCGGGGCGCAGACCGGGCGGCTTTCGTCGACCGATCCCAATCTTCAGAACATCCCGATCCGCACCGAAACCGGTCGCCAGATTCGCGATGCCTTTGTCGCGGAGACGGGCAACGTGATCCTGGCAGCCGATTATTCGCAGATCGAACTGCGCCTCGCCGCGCACATGGCGGACGTGCCGGCGCTGAAGGATGCCTTCGCGCGTGGTGACGACATCCACTCGCTCACCGCGCAGGAACTGTTCGGCGAGGTCAATCGCGACACGCGCGGTCGCGCCAAGACGATCAATTTCGCGATCCTCTACGGCATCAGCCGCTGGGGTCTTGCAGGGCGGCTGGACGTCTCGTCGGACGAGGCGCAGGCGATGATCGATCGTTATTTCGAGCGCTTCCCGGGGATCAATCGCTATATCGCGGAAACGCTGACACAGGTGCGCGAACGCGGCTTTACCGAAACGCTGTTCGGTCGCAAGACGCATTTCCCGCGTATCAGATCCAAGGTCCAGCACGAGCGGCAGGGGGCGGAGCGTGCGGCGATCAACGCGCCGATACAGGGCTCGTCCGCCGATATCATCAAGCGCGCGATGGCGCGCATGGAGCCGGCGCTGGCCGAGGCGGGGCTGACGGGCACACGGATGCTGCTCCAGGTGCATGATGAACTGGTGTTCGAGCTTCCCGAAACGGAAGTGGCGCGCGCCCGCCCGGTGATCGAGCATGTGATGGCCACCGCCGCCGAGCCGGTGGTAAAGCTGGACGTGCCGCTCGCGGTGGAAATCGGTGTCG
The DNA here is from genome assembly GCF_005502745.1 of Sphingomonas sp. 3P27F8. GTDB lineage: Bacteria > Pseudomonadota > Alphaproteobacteria > Sphingomonadales > Sphingomonadaceae > Sphingomonas. Next base: position 32,932 of record NZ_SCNL01000020.1, on the reverse strand, counting down.
GCGAAAGCTGGGGGGCAGCGCATTGAACTATCGCGGGCGTCGGGAGCGCCGGCGATGAGCGGGCCATCGCAGGATATCGCGACCCTCGCCAAGGGCGGGCGCACCAACGTCGCCGGGTTCATCCTGCGGCTGATGGCGCGCATCCCGTTCCTGTTCATCGCCGGGCGGCTCTATGGGCCTGATCTCGTCGGGCGTTTCGCGATCGCCGTCGTGGTGGTGGAGCTTGCCGCGCTGGTCTCCACGCTGGGCCTGAAACGCGGGCTGGCGCAGGCGCTGGCGACGACCGAGCGACCGCATGTCCACGTCGTGTGGGACGCGATGGTGCTCGGCGGCATCCTGAGCCTGTCCGCGAGCGCGGTGCTGTGGATTTTTCCTGAGGTCATGTACCCCAACAGTTATATCGCGGGGCTGGATCGCTATCTGCCGCTCATCATTCTCGCGGTCGCCTGGTCTGATATCAGCCTCGCGGCTTTGGCCTATCGGCTGAACGTGCGCGCGACGGTGACGGCGCGAGCAGTGGTGGAGCCGTGGACGATCTCGATCGCGGCGTGGATATTTTCGTTCTTCACCACGCGTGACGGGCTGGTGCTCGCGTATGTCTCTTCGATGGTGGCGGCGCTGACGGCGAGCCTCGTGCCATTCATCCGCAGCTATGGCTTGCCACGGGGCTGGTCCCCGCATCTTTCCGAGCTATTCGCGCTGGCGCGGCGCAACGTACCGCTCGCCGGAGCAGACGCGCTGGAATGGGGCACGCGCAATGTCGATCGCTTCATCCTGGGTCTGCTGTTCGCGCCGAAGATCGTCGGCATCTATTACATGGCGCAGCAGGTCGCGTCGCTGCCGCAGAAGCTGAAGACCTCCTTCGATCCAATCCTTGGGCCGGTCATCACCCGCAATCTTGCCAGCGACAACCGCGCCGCGATTGCCGAACAGGTACGCCAGGTTGCGTTCTGGATCATCGCCGCGCAGGGCGGGCTGGCGCTGATGGGCTCGATCCCCGGCGAAGCGGTGATGGGGATTGTCGGCCCGCAATTCGTGGCGGGCACGGCCGCGCTGGCCTTCTTGCTGACGGCGGAGGTGCTCGCTTCCACCGGGGCGGTGTGTGAATCCGCGCTCGTCTATATGGCGCGGCATCGCAATCTGGTGATTTCGGCAGTGATGCTCACGTCGCAGGTGCTGCTGAGCTTCGCGCTGATTTTCGCGATGCGCGCACTTGGCTGGCCGCCGGCTTTCCAGGCAGCGGGCCCGGCGGTTGCGCTGATGCTGAGCCTTGCCCTCACCTCGATTATCAAGGCGCGTGTGCTGAGCCGACTGCTGCATAGCTCCGTCTCGCCACTGCGCTGGCCGCTGCTATGGGCGGCGATCGCGGCGGGGGCGATCGGCGGGCTCTTCACGTTGCTGCCGCATCGCTTCGAATGGGCCGAACTCATATTCGGCATTCCCGCGATCGCCGCCGTCTATCTATTCGTTCTGTGGCGCTGGGCATTCGGCGCGGCGGATCGCGCGCTGTTCAGCAAGAAGCCGCACGTCGAGGATACGACGCTGACCAGCGCCGGAGCGATCACCGGCTAGGCTAGGCGCGCGCCGCGAGCCTGCATCAATGCCGGAAGTGGCGCATCCCGGTGAAGATCATCGCCAGCCCCGCTTCGTCCGCCGCGGCGATCACTTCCGCATCACGGATCGAGCCACCCGGCTGGATCACCGCCGTAGCCCCGGCCTCGACCGCCGCGAGCAGGCCATCGGCGAAGGGGAAGAAAGCGTCCGACGCGACCGCCGAGCCGATCGTGCGCGGAGCCGCCCAGCCAGCCTTCTCTGCGGCGTCCTTCGCTTTCCAGGCGGCGATTCGGGCGGATTCGAGCCGGTTCATCTGGCCCGCCCCCACGCCCGCCGTGCTGCCGTCCTTGGCATAGACGATCGCGTTCGACTTGACGTGCTTGGCGACTGTCCAGGCGAAGCGACAGTCGGCCAGTTCCTGCGGCGTGGGCTGGCGCTTCGTCACCACCTTGAGCATCTCGTCGGTCAGAACCCCGTTATCGCGCGACTGGACCAGCCAGCCGCCGGCGATCGACTTGGCGGTCATCCCGCCGCGCGCAGGATCCGGCAAAGCGCCCGTCAGCAGCAGGCGCAGGTTCTTCTTTGCCGCGAACAGCGCGATCGCCTCCGCGTCTGCATCGGGTGCGACGACTACTTCGGTGAAGATGCCGGTGATCGCCTTCGCGGTGGCAGCGTCGAGGGTGCGATTGAGCGCGATGATCCCACCGAATGCGGAAACCGTGTCACACGCAAAGGCCGCCTCATAGGCTTCGGCCAGGGATGCCCCGCTTGCCACGCCGCATGGATTGGCGTGTTTGACGATCACGCAGGTCGGCCCAGCTTCACGGAACTCGGTGACGAGCTCCAGCGCGGCGTCAGCGTCGTTGAGGTTGTTGTAGCTCAGCTCCTTGCCCTGCACCTGTCGCGCCTGGCCGATGCCGGGCGTCGCGGGGCCGGCATGGTTGTAGAACGCCGCTTGCTGATGCGGGTTCTCGCCGTAGCGCAGCACAGTCGGGTGCTGGAGCACGAACGGAAGTGTCGCGGGAAATTGCTGCCCCTGATCGGCCAAGCCGAACCAGCTCGCGATCATGGCGTCATAGGTGGCGGTGGCGGCGAATGCCTTGGCGGCGAGACGCTTGCGTTCCTCAAGATTTGTTTCGCCACTGGCGACGATCTCATAGTCGGCCGGATCGGTGACGATTGCGACATAGGCATGGTTCTTGGCGGCGGATCGCACCATCGATGGGCCGCCGATATCGATATTCTCGATGACCTCGTCGCGCCCCGCACCCTTCGCGACGGTCTGCGCGAATGGATACAGGTTCACCACCACCAGATCGATCGCCCCGATCTCATGCTCTGCCATCGCGGCCAGGTGCGCGGCATCGTCGCGCACGGCAAGCAACCCGCCGTGGATCATGGGGTGCAGCGTCTTGACGCGGCCGTCCATCATCTCCGGGAAGCCGGTGACGTCCGAAACGTCGCGCACGGTAAGCCCCGCATCGCGCAACGCCTTGGCCGTTCCGCCGGTCGAGACGAGCTCGACACCCCGCTCCGCCAGCGCTCGAGCGAGATCGACCACTCCCGTCTTGTCCGAAACGGAGAGAAGCGCGCGCTTGATCGGGATCGTGGTCATATCGGCCTTGCGAAGCTGGGAGGACTCGCGCGGCCTCTTAGAAGGGGATGCCCGCAAACGCTAGCGCGCGCGCTTCAGCGCCCAGCTCACGCTGGCGCCACCAGCATCCGCTGAGCCGGTGATGACGAGCTGTTGCGTCGCAACCGGCCGGCCTTCGGCATCGATCCACAGGCTTTCCTCGATCGCGAGCGCATCGCCGCGCACGCGGAATTGCCACAGCGCGCCGCCCGGAACGCGCAACACCGCCGCGAGGCCATCGGCGGTGGGAGATGCCTCCACGCCGCGCCCAAGGTGGAAGCGGATCGCGAACGGCGTGCTGCCGGCCCGCCGCCGCCGGCCCTTGGGGAGCAGCGAATCTTCCCCGCGCAATTCGCGGCCGTCACTCGTCAGCACGAGCTGGCGGCGGTGGAGGAAGCCGAAGCGGCGCACATAGCCGTCATGGCTCGCCTCGATCCGCCCCGCGCCGTCGGATTCCTGTCGGGAAAGCTCGACTTCGGCCACGCCCTTTCCCAGGCTGCCATCGGCCAGGGTCGCGGTGGAATTCGAATCCTCGAGCGTCAGCGTCGAGTGCGCCGCGGTGGTGCGCAGGCCGTCGACCAGTTCGCGCGGCAGGCGGGACGACGCGGCGCGGCCGCCACCGCAATTGACGATCAGCCGCGCCGCGCCATCCGATAGCTCGAACGCCAGCGTGGAGGCACAGCCGCCTTCCACGACCCGCGCGATCGGCGGGGGCGCCGCATCCATGATGAGCACCGCACTGCCCCCGGTAAGCCGCTGATACCCCCATTCGCGGGCCTGCTTCAGCGGCCGGGCGCGCACACCGGTCGCCTCGATCACCTGCGCCACGCGCTCGGCCGGAATCGGGCCGCCGCCCTGCCAGCTAGCGAGCGCGCGATCGGCGTGGCAGACGCCCAGCAGCGCCGGGATCAAGCGTGCCAGCGCCGCCTCCGCCGCGTCGGGCAGTTCCATCCGGCGCGCGGCATAGCATTCGCGCAGCATTGCGAGCAGCGTCGCGATCTCCAGCAGCGCATCCGGTGCGCGATTAACCGCGCCGCCATCCTCGAACAGCGCGGTGCCGAGCGCGCGCGCCAGCCCCGCTTCGCCAGCCAGCCGGCGCGGATCGCCGCCGGGTATCAGCAGGCCCGCGGCAATCAGCCCGCACCAGGCGGCGATCCTCTTAGGGCCGGGTGGCGTCTTGTCCGCGCCGCGCTCCAGATGCCGCGCGCCGCGGGCGAGCGTGTTCAACACCTTCGAACGATAGACGAGGTCGGTGGATGAAAGGATCAGCGGCGCGTGCGTCGTCCAGAAAAGAATGCGCCAGCCCCAGATATCGGGTCGCCATGCCGTTCCCGAGACCTTCTCGGCGTGGGCGGAGAGCCAACGCGCCATCAGGCCCTCTGCGATGGGTGCGCCTTTCGCCCGTGTCGCCACCGAAGAGAGATCTCGCAGCCAGGCGAAGGACTGGATATAATCGGCAAAACCCGGTGTGACATCGAGATTGCGAAAATCGACTGCCGGGATCGCGCGTACGTCGCCGCGCCACGTGATCTCGCCCTCGAGCAGCGCCTGCCCGCGCGCCGCATCGCCGAACAGCGGATCGTCGGGCACCGCGATCAGCTTCAGCGGATAGCGGCCCTTCAGGCGAAAGGAGTGGATCGGGGTGCGCCACGTCAGCCGATCCAGCGTTTGCGACAGGCGCTCGGCGAGCGACAGGCCACGGTCACCACCTGATCGAACCAGCCGCTTGCCCTGCTCGATCCCGTCGGCGTCGGGACCGCCGCTCTGATCGTTCATTCGCCCCGCAGCGCCCGGATATTGGCGGCATAGGCATCGGGGCCACCTCGAAAAGTGGCCGTGCCGGCGACCAGCGCGTCGGCGCCGGCATCGATCGCCAGCCGCGCGGTGCGCTGGTCGATTCCGCCATCCACTTCCAGATCGATGTCCCGGCCGCTGGCGTCGATCAGCGCGCGGATCGCGGTGATCTTGCGCAACTGGCTATCGATGAAGCTCTGTCCGCCAAAGCCGGGGTTGACGCTCATCACCAGCACCAGATCGATCATGTCGAGCAGATAGTCGAGGATATCGATCGGCGTCGCGGGGTTCAGCACAACGCCGGCACGTTTGCCCAGGCTCTTGATGTGCTGGACGGTGCGGTGGACGTGCGGGCCGGCCTCAGGATGGACGGTGATCGTGTCTGCCCCGGCTTCCGCGAAGGCATCGAGATAGACGTCGACCGGGGAGATCATCAGGTGGACGTCGAACGGCTTGGTCGTGTGCGGGCGCAGCGCCTTCACCACCGCCGGGCCGATCGTGATGTTCGGCACGAAATGGCCGTCCATCACGTCCACGTGAATCCAGTCCGCACCGGCGGCGTCGATCGCGCGCACCTCTTCGCCCAGTTTTGCAAAATCGGCGGAAAGAATGGAGGGGGCGATACGGACTGGCTTGGTCATGGTGCTCCGCTGCTGCATCGAATCCCCGCCGGGCTGGCGAGTGCGAGGCAGCCTTAACGTGCGATTCGCTCAGGCGGAAGCGCGTCGCAGCCGCGCGACGAAAAAGCCGTCGCAGCCACCCTTCGCCTCGACGGTTCCGGGAAGGGTACGGACGAACCCGTCGGCCTGTGCGGCGATTCCCTCGGGCAGTTCACCGTCAATTGGCGGCATGACGGCAAAATCGCCGCGTTCGGCCAGCAGCCGCGCGATTTGCTCCTCGCCCTCCTCAGGCTCCAGCGAGCAGGTGGCGTACACCAGCGTGCCGCCGGGCCGCACCCAGTCCGCCGCACGTTTCAGGATGAGCTGTTGCAGCGCCGCCGTTTCCGCGATTACGCCCGCGTGGGCACGGTAGAGCACGTCCGGGTGGCGGCGGAAAATGCCGGTGGCGCTGCACGGTGCGTCGATCAGGACGGCGTCGGCCGTAGTGTCGGGTGCCCATTGCAGCACGTCCGCGATCACCGTTTCGGCCTTCAGTCCGACACGGGCGAGATTCTCGCTGAGTCGCGCGGCGCGACTTTTGGAGGCGTCCACCGCCGTCACCTGCCAGCCGGCTGCGGCGAGCTGGAGCGTCTTGCCCCCTGGCGCGGCGCACAGATCGAGCGCGTGGCCGGTGCCCGTGCCAATCAGTCGCGCCGGGATTGAGGCTGCGAGATCCTGCACCCACCAGGCACCTTCCGTGAACCCGGCCAGGTCCGGCACGGGGTCGGGGTCCGTCAGACGCAGGTGCGCTGGCGCAAAGCTCTCCCCCTCCAGTCCCGCCCATGCAGGGTCTCGCAGGGTCAGATCGAGCGGCGGCCGCACCGCCAGCGCGCGCGCGGCGGCGGAGACCATTTCATCACCCCAGGCGGCGCGCCAGCGCTCGGCGACCGGGTTTGGCAGCGTCGGAATTTCCGGCAATGTCGCGCCGCGCCGCGCCAGCGTTCCGAACACGCCATGAACCAGTCGACGGGGGCCGCCATCGACCAATGGCAGCACGGTCGCGATCGCGGCGTGCGGCGGCGTGCCGAGCGCCAGTGTCTGGGCAAGCGCGATGCGCAGCGCCATCCGGGCCTTGGCGTCGTCGGGCAGCCGCTGCTGGGTGGCGGAATCGATCAACGCGTCGAGATCGGGCAGCCGCCGCAACGTTTCGGCAGCGATCGCATGGGCGAGGCCGCGATCGGGCGGCGACAGAACGTCGCGTGTCGCGGCGGGAAACGCCGCTTCCAGCGCCTCGCCCCGCCGCAACACCGCGTCGAGCAGACGCATTGCTGCGCGACGCGTCTTGGTGCCGAGCGGCTCTGCGGTGCTGGATCGGGCGATATGGGGCTTGGCGCGGGTTGTCATCACGCCCATGTGGCGGCTTGGCAGCCCGATCGGAAGAGCAATGTCGAAACGCCCAGCCCATGTAAAGCCGCCGGCCTATCTGTCGCCGAACAGCCCGGTGCCCAAGCCGGCACCCGCGCAGCCTGGCCCCGCCGATCGCGATCCGACGCGTTATGGTGATTGGGAGCTGAAAGGGATCGCGGTCGATTTCTAGGCGGTCAGTTCGACCAGCTTGAGAATCGTGTTCCAGTTACGTGCGGTTGCCGCCTTCGGGAATTTTGCTCTGGCCATCGCCTGGGGCAGTTTCGAATTGCCGATATCCACCGGGTAATCGACGAACAGCGCGCGGTCGATAGCGTGCAGGCGTTCCGGCCCTTCGTGAATGGTCGCCAGCGTATCGAGCAGCGCCGGGGCGAGCGGCTCGTGAAGGAAGAACACCTGCACATGGTTCGGCCGGATGCGCGACTCTTCGACGAAGGGGTTTGCGGCGACGATCGATGCCAGCGCGGGATGATCGCGCAGGAACCATTCGGTATCGAGGCCCAGCCTGTCGCGCGCGGCGGCACGCAGGTGATGTTCCAGCGTTGCCGCATCCTTCTCGTCGCTGTCGAACAGCGCGTTGCCGGAGGCGAGCAGCGTGGCGACATCGCCCATCCCCTCGGCACGCAGGAAATCGCGCAGCTCGGCCATCGCCACCTTCTTGCCGGCGTTGATGCTCTTGAGCAGCGCCGCCCAGCGCATCGTCAGGCCTCGTCGCGCAGCGGGCGGGCGAGCAGGTCGCGCGTTACGGCGCGCACGTCGGCACCGTCGAGCAGCTGGCGCACCGCTGTCACGATCGGCATATCAACCCCCGCCTCACGCGCTGCCTCTGCCAACACCGGGGCGGTGAACGCGCCTTCCGCCACCGTGCGACGGTCCGCGAGCAGGTCCGCGGCCTTCTCGCCGCGCCCGAGACCTAGCCCGAGCGAGAAATTCCGCGAGCTGGTCGATGAACAGGTAAGCACCAGATCGCCCAGCCCCGAAAGGCCCGCCAGCGTTTCGCCCCGCGCGCCGCGCGCGAGGCCGAAGCGGGTCATTTCGGCGAAGCCGCGCGCGATCAGCGCGGCGCGGGCGTTCTGCCCCAGCCCGGCGCCCTCCACCACCCCGCAGGCGATGGCGAGGACGTTCTTCACCGCGCCGCCGATCTCCGCGCCGATCACGTCGCTCGAGGCATAGGGGCGGAAGCCCGGGCCGGCCAGCCGCTCCGCCAGCCGCGCCTGCAGCGCCGCATCCTCGCATGCCAGCGTGACGGCGGTGGGCAGCCCGGCGGCCACCTCATGCGCGAACGTGGGGCCGGAGAGCACCGCGATCGGCGCGCGGGGATGCGCGGCCTGCGCGACCTCGCCCACCAGCCGCCGCGAGCCCGCCTCGATTCCCTTGGCGCACATCACCAGCGGGGTGGCGCCCACGGGTGTGTCGGCGAGCACGCGGCCGACGTGTTGAGCGGGGGCAACCACCAGCAGCGCATCCATGCCCGCCAGATCGGCGAGCGCTTCGGTCGCGCGGATCGCCGGAGAGAGCGGGACGCCGGGCAGGAACAAGGGGTTGGTGTGGCTGGCGTTGATCGCCAAAACCACCTCCGGTTCGCGCGCCCACAGCATCACGTCGCCGCCGCGCGCCGCCACCTGTGCGAGCGCGGTGCCCCAGGCGCCGCCACCGAGCACGCCGATCCTCATGCCTTTACTCCCGCGCCCCGGACTGCCTCTGCCGTGGGATCGAGCGCCCAGCGCGCGCGCGCCGGCGTGTCGAGGGGATCGGTGAGGCCTGCCGCGAACCGCTCGACCCCCGCCCAGGCGATCATGGCCGCGTTATCGGTGCACAGCCACAGCGGTGGGGCGACGAAACGCAGCCCGCGCGCCGCCGCCAGTTTCTCCAGCGCGCCGCGTACAGCGCCATTCGCCGCGACGCCGCCGGCCACGACCAGCGCCGTCGCGCCGCCGGTGCGATCGAGTGCGCGGCCCGTGCGGTCGATCAGGCAGTCCACTACCGCCTGCTGGAACGAGGCGGCGATATCCTCGGGCGCATGATGCCCGACCGCGCGCGCCACCGCGCTCTTGAGGCCTGCGAAGGAGAAGTGCGGCTCTGCCGATCCGAGCAGCGGGCGGGGCAACGGCACCGAGCGTGGATCGCCAAGCGTGGCAGCGCGCTCCACCGCCGGACCGCCGGGAAAGCCCAGCCCAAGCAATTTGGCCGTCTTGTCGAAGGCTTCGCCGGCCGCATCGTCGATCGTGGTGGCGAGCCTGCGATAGCGTCCGACACCTTCCACCAGCAGCAACTGGCAATGCCCGCCTGAAGCGAGCAACAGCAGGTAAGGGAAAGCGAGATCGGGATCGGACAAGCGCGGGCTGAGTGCATGGCCTTCCAGATGATTGACCGCGACCAGCGGCTTGCCGACCGCGTGCGCCAGCGCCTTGCCGGTGACCAGGCCCACCATCACACCGCCGATCAGCCCCGGTCCTGCCGTCGCGGCGATCGCGTCCACCTGATCGAGCGTGATGCCGGCGTCCGCCAGCGCAGCCTCGATCAGCGGCTCCAGTGCCTCGACATGCGCGCGCGCCGCGATTTCGGGGACTACCCCGCCATAGGGGCGATGTGCGGCTTCCTGCCCGGCGAGCCGGTGCGCGAGCACCTGTCGCCCGTCGCTCACCAGCGCGGCGGCGGTCTCGTCACAGGAGGATTCAAGGCCAAGGATCAGCATGTCCCGCCTTCTATCCAATCGCTGCGATCTTGTCGAAGGGCGCGCCATCGGCCATCGGGGCGCATGACCTTTCGGCTCGGCACCCGTGCGTCCCCCCTTGCGCTCACCCAGGCGGAGATGGTGCGCGACGCGCTCGTCGCGGTGCATCCGGGCCTTTCGGTCGAGCTGGTGCCCATGCGGACCACTGGCGACAAGGTGCAGGATCGCGCGCTGGCTGAGATCGGCGGCAAGGGGTTGTGGACCAAGGAGCTCGATCGGGCGCTGCTCGCCGGGGAGGTCGATGCCTGTGTTCATTCGGGCAAGGATGTCGAAACGATCCGGCCGCCAGAGATCGTCATTGCCGCCATGTTGCCGCGCGCCGATGTGCGGGACCGGCTGATCGGCGCGGATTCGATCGCGGCGCTGCCGAAGGGAGCGGTGGTGGGCACCAGCTCGCCGCGCCGCCGCGCGCAGCTGCTCAATCTGAAGCCGGATCTGCAGATCGTGCTGTTTCGCGGCAATGTCGCGACGCGGCTGGAAAAGCTCGCCGCCGGTGAGGTTGACGCGACGTTGCTCGCCGCCGCCGGGCTGGACCGGCTGGGCCGGCACGATCTTGGCACGGTTATCTCGGCTGGCGAGATGTTGCCGGCGCCCTCGCAAGGCGCGATCGCGATCGAGGTGCGCGCGAACTCACCGGCGGTGGCGATCGTCGCGGCGATCGACGATCGCGATACGAGCATGGCGGTGTTCACCGAACGCGCGTTTCTTGCCGCGCTGGGTGCGGGATGCCATTCCCCGGTCGGCGCGCTGGCGCGGATCGAGGGGGCGCGCATCACGTTGCGTGGGCAGCTTCTTTCGGAGGAAGGCGCCTATGCCGTGGACGGGACGATAAGCGGCGCGCCGGGCGAGGATATCTCGGGCGCGCTGGCCCGCGATCTGCTGGCACGGGCGCCGATCGCGATCACTCAGCTGTTCGGTGGATGATGCGGAACGCGATCGTCGTGCGCCCCGCGCCCGGTGGCGGGCAGACGATCGCCCGGCTCGCCGCTTTGGGCATACCGGCCCTTGAATTCCCGCTTTTCGTGATCGCGCCGGTCGCCTGGTCTCCGCTGAACGAAACATTCGACGCGCTGCTCGTCACCAGCGCCAATGCGATGCGGCACGGCGGGATCGGGCTGGAAGCACTGACCGCGCTGCCGGTGGTGGCCGTCGGCGAGGGAAGCGCGCGAGCGGCGCGGGCCGCCGGATTTCAGGTTGCGGTCACCGGTGCCGCGGACGGTCGCGAAGCGGTCGAAGGGGCGCACCAGGTCGGCTTTTCGCGCCTGCTGCATCTCGCCGGCCGCGATCGAATCGACCTGCCGGGCGTCACCAGCATGACCGTTTATAGGAGCGACGCGCTATACCCGCCGCCCGGCGCGCTCGAGGTGGCGTGTGGACAGGTGGCGCTGCTGCATTCGCCACGTGCCGCCCGGCATTTCGCCGCGCTCGTCGATCGTGATGCCGTGCCGCGTCATAAGGTCCGTATCGCCGCGCTTAGCGAGGCGGTGGCCCAGTCCGTTGGCGGCGGCTGGGGCACGATCGGCGTCGCGCCGCGTCCCGACGATGTGGTGCTCACCGCTCTTGCTGCCAAGCTCGCGATTGACCCGTGAGGCCGGGACGGGGATAGTATCACCATGAACGATCCTATGCCGAGCGAAACCGCCGCGCGCCGGCCGCGGGTCGGGCTGGTGATGACTCTCGCCGTGCTCGCCTTTGTTGTCGGCATCGCGCTGATGTTCGTGGCGATGCGCAATTCCGACGGCTGGTTCATTCAGACGGCCCCGCAGGACCAGCCCTCGTCTCAGCCAGCCGGGCCGGCTCCCGCGCCGGCGGTGGCTGTGCCCGCGCCAACGCTGAATGCGCTGGAGACGCGCGAGACCGCCTTGGCCGCGCAACTCGCGGCGCTGGAGGCGCGTGCCGCGGGGATCGATACAAGCTCCGCCGCTGCCGCTGCCCAGGCAGGTCGGGCCGAGGCGATGATGGTCGCCTTCGCCACCCGTCGCGCGATCGATCGCGGCATGCCGCTCGGTTATCTCGAGGTTCAGCTGCGCGAGCGTTTTGGCCAGATCGCGCCGGGCCCGGTGGCCACTATTATCCAGGCGGCGCGCCAGCCGGTCACCCTCACCGCGCTGCGCCAGGCGCTGGATACCAACGCCGACGTTCTCGTGAACGGCGACGACGGCTGGCTTGAGGGAGTGCGGCGGCAGCTTGGCAAGTTGGTGATACTGCACGATGCGAGGACACCGTCGCAACTGCCAGCTGAGCGGCTGGCGCGGGCGCGGCGGCTGCTCGAATCCGGACAGGTACAGGCGGCGATCGCCGAGGTATCGCGGCTGCCGGGTGCAACCAATTCGGGCAATTGGGCTAATGCCGCTCGCCGCTATCTCGATGCGCATCGGGCACTGGACGCGATCGAGGCGGCTGCGCTGATGCTGTCGCCGCCCGCACCGCCGAAGCAGGACGAGGCGCAAGCCTCTCCGTCGCCCGGCGCCGCCGACCCGGCCGTTCAGCCGGCACCGGACGCTATTTGACGCGCTGGATAAGCGCCACCGCGCCGGCTGGCGCGCGCACTTTCGCGCCGTTGATGAAGAATATGAACGCGTCGCGCGGCGTCTCCGGTGGGGTGGCCGCGTCGACATATGGAAGGCCATCGGGTGCGCTGCCTGCGGCCCATTCGCGCGCCGCCGCCGCCCAGCGATCCAGCCCGGCGGGTGAATAGCCAGCCGGTTCGTCCTCGACGCCGCTTTCCAGCCGGACATACATGAAGTCCGCTGTGATATCGGCGATCGAGGGATGATCGGCAGAATCGGCATAGACGATCGCAACGCCGGCTGCGCGGCACATCTGGACGAATGCCGGGTCAGCGAAGGATTCGTGCCGCACCTGCACTGCGTGACGCAGTCTCACGCCCTCGTGCGACGCGGGCAGCAGCTTGAGGAACGCGCCGAAATCATCAGCGTCGAACTTTTTCGTCGCCATGAATTGCCACAGGATCGGGCCGAGCCGGTCGCCAAGTTCCACAATGCCCTGGCTGACGAAGCGTGCGACCGATTCTCCGGCTTCCGCCAATATCTTGCGGTTCGTGCAGAAGCGTGAGGCCTTGAGCGTGAACACGAACTCGTCCGGCACCGCCCTTGCCCAATTGGCGAAGGTGGCCGGTTTGAAGCCGCTGTAATAGGTGCCATTTACTTCGATAGCGGTCAGCTTGCCGGCGGCATATTCCAGCTCGCGTTTCACGGGCCATTTTGGCGGGAAAAAGGTGCCGCGCCATGGCTCGTACGTCCAGCCGCCGATGCCGATGCGAATCGTGCCGTTGCTCATCCGGCCAGCTTACGCTCAACGCACCGTGAAGGTCACGCGGTCGACAATGCGCCCGGCCACGTCGACCAACGCCAGCTGGTGCTTGCCCGGCGCGGGAAAAATCAGCGGGGCAGCGTTCGGCGCACCCAGATCACGTGCGTCGAGTTGTAGCCGGTGCAGCGCTGTCGCACCGCTCACGGCGATCGCCAGCCGTTGCCGATCACGCGGAATATCCGGATCGAGCGCATAGACACTGCCTGATACCGGCGCGGCGATCCTTGGTCGTCGCGCTTCGGCCGGTGCGGTGTCGGCGCGGGCGAATGAGGTGCCGGCTACGAACCATTCTCGGCGCGGCTGCTCCCGTGTGCCGGCGAAGGTCACGCCACGGGCCTCAATTCCGGGCGGGGGCGCCGGCTCACGTCCGCCGCCGAGCGCCAGCATCACGTCGCGCCACACCGGCGCCGCGCCGCTGGTGCCGGAAACGGCGCGCATCGCATCCCCCTCGACATTGCCGACCCACACCGCAACCGTGAAGCGCGCCGAAAAACCGATGCACCAATTGTCACGCATTGCCTTCGATGTCCCGGTTTTCACGGCGGCCCAGAACGGCAGCCGGAGAGCTGAGTCGAGCCCGAACGTGCCGGCACGGGCGACCGGATCGGACAGCATATCGCTGACGATCCACGCCGCCTGCGGGGTCGTGATCGCGCGTGGCGCGACGCGCGGATCGTCCGCCCGCAGCCGAAGGGGTGACCAGCGGCCCGCCTGTTCCAGGCTGCGATAGCCGGCGGCCTGCTCCGCCAGCGTCACTTCTGCTGAACCTAGCGCTAGGCTGAAGCCATAATAGCCGCCATCCTCCACCAGCCCGCGATAGCCGGTATCCCACAATCGGTCGCGGAACGGGTCCACCCCGACCAGCAGCAACGTGCGCACCGCCGGGACGTTGAGCGAGCCCGCTAGTGCGGCGCGCGCTGAAACCGGCCCCTTGAACGCGCGGTCATAGTTTTGGGGGACATAAAGACCCGAGGCCGTGTCGAGCTGGACCGGCGAATCCTCCAGGATCGAGGCGGGGGTGAGATAGCCTTTCTCGATCGCCTGCGCGTACAGAAAAGGTTTCAGTGTCGATCCCGCCTGGCGATAGGCGTTGGCCGCATCCACGGCCGGCGCAGTGGAATTGCCGCCGATCCCGCCGACATAAGCGAGGATGTCTCCGCTGGCATTGTCCACCACGATCACCGCCCCGTCGCGCGCGCGGGTCGCGCCAAGCCCGAGCAACTGGCGACGCAGCGCGGCGATCGCGACACGTTGCACGGCGATGTCGAGCGTCGTGCGGATCTTGAGGCCCGGTCTGGTAAGCAGCCGATCGGCGAGATGCGGCGCAAGCCCCGGATCGAGCGCGAGGCTCCGTGCCGGGCCGAGCATCGAGGCGGCGAGCGCCTGAAAGCGCGCGCAGCGCCGCTCGCGCGCCAGCGCACAGGCGCGGTTCGCGACACGACCGGCGGGCGCCTGCGGATTGGGAAGCAGCGCGGCGAGCAGCAACGCATCGTCGCGGGTGAACGTCGCCGGCGTCTTCCCGAACAGGCCGAGCGCCGCGGCGCCAATCCCCTGCGCCTCGCCGCGGAATCCGGCCAGGTTGAGATAAGCTTCGAGTATCTGGTCGTGGCTCCAGCGCGCTCCTATCGCTCGTGCGGCGCGGATCTGGCGTAACTTGTCCAGCCAGCCACGCGCGCCGGGCCGCGCGAGATCGTGGGAGAGAAACCCCGCGAGTTGCATCGTCAGCGTGCTTGCGCCGCGCGGGTGCTTGCCGCTCAACCGATCGCGCAGCGCGCCGCCGAGCGCGAGCCAGTCCACCCCGGCATGATCCTCGAAGCGACGGTCCTCCGCCGCGATGGTCGTCGTGCGGACGACCGGGGCGATCTGTTCGAGCGGGGTCCATGCCAGCCGCCGGGTGGCGAAATCGACGCGCGAGGAATCGAGTAACGCGCCATTGCGGTCATAGAGCCACGCCTCCGACGGGTGCCACGCCGCGCGCACCTGCTCATAGCCGGGGAGCGGCGGCGGGCGCGTGAGCCAGTCCGCCAGCGCAAACAGCGTGGCCGCAAGCAGGATCACGATCACGGGCCATGCGCGCCGCCGCGGCTCGGCAGGCGCGAGGATGTCCGTCACCGCTGCACGACCACCACCGGCGCGTTGGGCACCGCGGCATGGATCGCCGGCGAATACATCGCCTCGACGCGGCTCGGCGGAAGCTGAAAGCGGCCCGCGCCGTTCAGCCGCAGCATGTACGACGCCTGGAAGCGCCCGCGCGGCACCCAGGCATAGAAGCCGCGCCATGCGGTATTGCCACGCTCGACATAGGCCGGGACGACGCCAGCCTGCACATCCCATAGCTTGCCGTCGCCATCGACCGCGCCGAATTTGACGCCGTCGCCGGCATTCGCCTGATCCGCGAGCAGCTTGGACTGGCCACCGAGATCACTGATGATCGTGCCGCCAGCCGGGATCGGATCGTCGAGCACTACCCAGTTTCGCTCGGCGGCGGCGTCCACCGTCAGCGTGATGCGCAGCACATCCCCGCGCGTGAGCTGCCCGGCGATGCGGCGCTGCACCACCTCCACCTTGCGCGAAAGGCGATATCCCGCCGAGAGCGGCTGGGCGAGGGGCACCGCCGCCTTCACCGATACGGTCGCCCACGGCCCTGCCCCGCCGGACTGGCGCAGCACCAGCGGCGTCTGCGTCATCGGCAGTGGCAGCGACGCCTGCCGCTTGTCGGCCGCCAGCGGCCAGGCGAAGCTGGCGGTGCGATTGCCGAGCGTCGCAACGGTCGTGCCGGCGATCGCGCTGGCGGGGTATAGCTGGGCGAAGCGTCGTACCGTCAATGCGCCCCACGCATTGGCGGTGGTGGTATCCCAGCGTCCGCGCGTCTGGCGAGAGGCGACGCCCACCATCATTTTCGCGCCTTCATCCTGCCAGCCCGGGCGGCCAAGAGTCGCCAGCAGCGCCTTGATCGATCCTTCATCCGCCGAAGACATCAGCCACCACGGGGCGTTCGACGCGTCCGACAGATCGAGCCGCGTGCCTTCATAGACCAGCCGGCTGCGCAACGCGTTTTCGCCCGCCCCGCGCAGCGCCTGCGCGTTGGCGAGGCCGGGGACCCGATCGAGCGCCATCAGATAATCGGCGAGGCTGGCGGTGGGCATTTCCGCGGGGGTGATCCCGATCTGTCCCAGCATCGCCGGGCCCGCCGCGCCGGCGCGCGCGAGCGCCGCGAACGCCGCGAGGCGCTGGAGCCGCACGTCGCCATATTCTTCGTGCCGCACACGCCCGTCCAGCACGGCGCGCAGCCCCTCGATCATCCGGCTTCGACTAGCCTCGGGGATCGGCAGCCCGGCCTCGCCGGCCATCGACAGCACATAGGCGGTCAGCGCCTCCGATCCGTTCAGGCTTTCGCTTGGCCAGTAGCGGAGCAGGCCGTCCGATGCCTGATAGGCCGGAATGTCGGCGGCAAGCCGCGTCCAGCCCGCCGTGTCGCCCAGCGCGACGATCCGGCTCATCTGCTGCTCGAAGCAGTTATAAGGGTAGGCCGCCATGAACGCGCGGACCCCGGCCATCGGCGGCGCGAGCGTATCGTCCAGCCGGATATCGACCGATCCCATGCCCCCGAGCGCACCTGCCGGTGCGCGGACCGGAATGCTGGTCTGCGCACCGACCCGCGCCAGCGTCGCGGCCCATACCTCCACGGGGACGGCGGGCACCACCTCCTGCGTTACGGTCACCTTGTCTGCGGCGCGGCCGTTACTGGCCGTCGCGCTTACCTGCCAGCGCAGCGTGCCGGCGACCGGTGGCGCGACGAGATTCCACGCGATCGGCGCCGCGCCGCCAGCGGGGATTGTCACGGTGAGCGGCCGGCCGGTCGCGATGCGCGGGGTGAGCGAAACCTCCGCCGTCACCGTCATCGGCTTGTCCGATCCGTTGCGCAGCGTGAAGCCAGCCGCATAGCTGTCCCCGGTGCGGACAACCGGCGGCAAGCCGGCATAGACCGACAGATCCTGCGCGCTGCGGATATTGGTGGCGCCCGCGCCGAAGCGGTCCGCGCCGTCGGTGGCGATCGCGACCAGCCGGAACGAGGTGAGCGCGTCATTGAGCGCAACGGGCACCACCGCGCGCCCGTTCGCGTCCAGCGCGACGCGGCCTTTCCACAGCAGCACCGGCTGGAAATTCTCGCGGTTGAGCGCGGTGGCATCACCCCCGCCGCCGCCGGCCTCCACCGCCTTGCGCCCGTAATGTCGCTTGCCCACCACTTGCATCTGCGCGGTGGCGGTGAGGACGGATAGGGGGCGATCGCCCATCATCGCGGTAAGCACGTCCCACGATTCGTTGGGCGCAAGCTGGAGCAGCGCCTGATCGACTGCGGCGAAGGCGACATCGGCGGTGCGCGCGGGCTTCCCGTCCGGCCCGCGCACCTGGATCGCCACCTGCGCGGTGTCGCGCGCGGCATAACGCTCGCGATCGGCCTTCACCGCCACGCCGAGCGTATGCGCTTCCCAGCCCACCTTCACCTTGGCGATGCCGAGCCGATACGCAGGCTTGGAGAGATCGACCAGCGCGGTCGGCTTGGGCGCTTCGTCGCGCGCGCCGAACAGGCTCTTGAACCAGCCCCACCAGCTTTGCGTTACGCGGCCGCGCACCGCCAGCACCGAAACGTAGACGTCCGGCGCATAGCTGCCCGGCATCTTCACCTCGACCACCGGGTCTTTTCCCGAAAGTTCGGTGACGAAACTGGAGAGCACGCCCTCGCGCTCCACCGTCACCAGCGCGGTGGCGTCGCGGAACGGCATCCGCACCTGGAAGCGCGCGGTATCCCCAGCCCTATAGGCGGGCTGCTCGGGCACGAGATCCATGCGATCGCCGTTATCGCCACCGAACCACCAGTCGTCATCGCCCGCCAGCCACACCGATTTCACCGCCCGGGCGACGTTCCCGTCCGCATCCGTAGTCGTTGCGACGGCATAGACCTCGCCCGAAATTCCCGGATCGGCGCCGCATTGCGCCAGCCCCTGTGCGTCGGTCGTGGCGGAGCAAGACGCGGACAGCTTGGTCGTTCGCATCTGATTGTCGTAGGCGTAGAAGCCGCCGATCAGCCGCCGCCGCGCCGTCAGAATCTGGCGACTGTAAAAGGCGACGCTTATCTTCTGCCCCTTGACCGGCTTGCCATCGGGATCGAGCGCCACGAAGCGCAGGCGCAGATCGTCCTGCTTCATCAGCCAGCCGTCGGTCTTTACGCCAAGCTGCACGCGTGAGGCGAAAACCGGGATGCTGCGCGACGCGGTGAGCGTCTGGCCGTTGGCATCCTGATAATCCATCTCGACGGTCATGTCGGTGGTGCCGTCAAGGTTCCGCGGAACATCGATCGCCTGTCGCCCGCTTCCGTCGCCGCCGAGCGTGGCGGGCAGCGTCTGTGTCGGCGGCAGGCTTGGCGCATCCTCCTCGCCGTCGCCGTTGAGCGCCCGCACGCCTTCCTGCACCGCGCGACCACCGAACGTATAGGCTTCGTATCCATCCGGGTTGGCGCGGCGCGCGAACCAGCCGACGCGCAGGTCCACCGGCAGGTTCGAGGCGCCACCGCCGGAGAGATAGCCGACGAACAGGTCGAGCGGCACCGTCTTTGGGCGCACGACCGCGCCTTTCGGCCCGCTCACGCTCGCGCGCATCGTGGGCAAACGATATTCGTCCAGCCGGAACGACTGGTTGGTATAGATCGTGCGATCACCCGCTATCACGCGCAGGTCGTAATCGCCCATCGGGGCGCCCTTCGGTGCGGTCCAGCTTGTCTCGCCGATCCCACGCGCGTCGATCGTCAGCGGAAGATCGAACTCGGTGTCCGATCCACGATGCGACAGGCGCAGCGTGCCGCTGAAGCCGGCCGGGATCACGAAGCCCGCGCCAACCGGGTGGCGGACGATATGTTTCATGTTGATCGTCTCGCCGGCGCGGACCAGCGCGCGATCGAAGACGGTGTGGAACACGTCGTCCGGCTTGGAATAGCCATAGGGCAGGTCAAAGTCATAAGGGCGGATGCCCTCGCCCCAGGATGTAAGGGTGAAGCTGAAATCGCCGTTCGCCCGCGCGGAAACCATCAGCGGATGCGCGGTCGAATTGTCGTTGCAGCTTCCGTAGGTTTCCGGCTCCGGCAGCCCGCCCTGCACCGTCACCACGCCGTTGCGATCTGAAGTGCCGCGAGCCAGCAGCGCGCCCGTGCAGCTATCGGTGATCGCCACCGCCGCATTGGCAACCGGCTTGCCGCTATCCAGCGCCGTGACCCAGGCCAGGCTGCGTTCCCGGCCCCATTTGAAATGCACCGCCATGTTGGTAACGAGCGCGGCGGCGGCGACGTAGCGCGGCGCGTCGCGCCCCAGCAGCGCACGGCCCAGCACGGGACTGGCGAGTTCGACGACATAGAAGCCCGGCTTGCCGAGCGGCAGGCCGACCACCTCGAAATCCTGCCCCTTGCCGGGCAGCGCGACCTTCAGCGGGGCGCCCTTGCCGGTGAGGATCGACGTGTCGCCGGTATGGTTGATTTCCACCCGATCCTTGCCGCGCGTGACCGTCTCATATCGGTTGTCGTCCGCCGATCCCACGCGCCGCAGCCAGCCCGCGATCTGCCCGTCATCGTCGGCGATGCGCTGGGATTGTCCGCCCACCGCGAGGTTGCGGCCCTGCAGCGCCGGTTCGACATTGCGCACCGTTACCGGGAGCACCCCGCCCTCCTTCGCCTCGATGATGCCGAACGGCGCGGCAAACTTCACCAGCGGCGGGGCGCGATCAAAGCGGACCTCAAGCGGGAAGCGCTCGGCGTTGGAAAGTGCGCGGCCGCTCTCGTCCTTAACCCCCTGCGGTAACTCCAGCTTCGCGGTGGTGGCGAAAGGGAGCGGCGCGGCGAAGGTGATATCGGCGATCGTCGCCTTCTTCTTGTCATCGGCGCTGAACGCAGGCGCGATCTGCTTGCCGTCGGGCAACGTGAAGCGGATCGCCTGCGCGGTGGACATCGGCACCGGCGCGGAGAAGCGGACATAGGCTTTCTCGACCGGGCTGCACCCGGCTTGCGCGTTCACGCGCGAGCATTCGAAGCGCGCGGCAAACGGCTTGCGCACGGTATAGTCGAAACGCTGATCGGTGCCGGCGATCTTGCCGCCTGCGCCGATGATGGCCGCGCCCCACAGCAGCGCCATGTCGCGCCCCGGCGGCAGGTTGCGGCGGCATTTCAGCGCCACAACCCCGACCATCGCGCGCTGGCGATCGGCGGGGGAGGCCTGCGCGAGATCGCCGGGCAGGCCCGCGCTCTCAAGGAAGCTGCGCACCTCCCAGCGATCCTTGCCCATCGCGCCGATGAGCTTCCCGGGCAGGTCGGCGGCAAGCACGTCGACGGGGATCTTCTCGCCGATGCCGTCCACCGCGCAATAGGCATGGGCCGCGACCGAGCGTGGATCGGGCGCCATATTGGCCGCGACCAGGAAGGTCTGGTCCTCCTCGATCTCGTCGCCGCCGCCCGATGGCAGCACGGCGCGCGCGACAGGGCCGCCGGCGTCCACCGTGAAGCTTTGCGTACCGGCAAGCGCATAGCCGGCGACGCTTTTCAGCCCATCCACCGTCTTGAAGCTGCATGTCGTGCCGCCCGGCAGCGGCTTTGCGAATTCATAGACCCAGGTCTGCTGATCCGCCCAGCGACCCTGACCCGCGACCGGGCATTGCGTGGCGGCGGGAGCGGCGGCGCGCGGATCGCCCAGCGGCGCCATCGGCTGGCTGAATCGCATCGTGAACCGCTCGATCGCCCCGTCGCCGATACCCGGCTGCGCCAGGATCACCCGCGGCGCATTGTCGCTGAGCGCCGCGACCGGCGCGATCGCCAGCGCGAGCACGGCAAGCTTGGCGGCGATCTTCATGCATACCCTCCCGAGACGCGCCGACGCTATCGGCGGGAGGCGCCCGAAGTCCAGCGGGAAACGTGCGGATCAGCTCAGCGGCGAAACCATTGCTTGCGCATGAAATAGACGATCGCGCCAACCGAGATCAGCACGCACACGGCCATGATAGCGTCGAACGACCACGGCTCGTGCGCATAAGGCAGGCCGTCGACATTCATGCCGTAGAGCCCGGTGATGAAAGTCAGCGGCAGGAATATCATCGCGGCTATCGCGATGATGAGGCTGCGGGTGTCGATCAGTTCCGCGCGCAGATCGGTCAGCGTCTCGTGGATCAGGCTGGCGCGTTCACGGATCGCCTCCAGTTCCTCCGCCATTCGCGCGGCGCGATCGGCGGCGGCCGCGACATGGGCGCGATCGTCGCCGTCGAGCCAGTCACCGGGAAGCTGCGCCATCTTCTCCAGTGCCGCGCGCTGCGGATTGAGGAAGCGGCGATAACCGATCGAGGTGATCCGCACGCGCGTCACCAGGCGTCGCAATTCGTAGACGCGGTCGGCGTCCAGCGCCTGTTCGCAATCATCGATGTCGTCGCCCAGCGCGGCCACGACCGGATCGAGATCGGCGGTAATCGCGGTGGCATAAGCAGTGATGAGATCGCCGGGATCGGTAACGCTGCCCTGCTTCACCGATTCCTCGACCGTATCGGTGGCGAGCAGATGCTTGCGCGTCACCGAGATGACGCGCCCTCGCGTTGCCCAGATGCGCACGGACGCGAGCAGATCGGACGAATCGAGGTCCTCCTCGGTGCGCCCGCGCAGATTGAGATAGGCGCCCGCATCATAGCCGTCGCAGCGCGGCCGCGTTTCCTGCGCGATCAGCGATTCCACGACATATTCGGGGAGCTTCGCCTGATCGCGCAACCACGCGGCGGCCTCAGCATTGGTGGCCGACAGATGCACCCATACGAAGCCGGCGGAGCAATCGAGCGCGTCCGCCACGGTAATGCGGCGCGGCTTGCCTTCATCGATACGATATCCGAATCCGCTCACAGCATCTCCACATCGACAGTCAGCCCGGCCGGCGCGTTCAACGGGGCGGCGGCACATTCGATCCGAATGGCATCGGCGCGCGCGCGATCGAGGATGGCGGGTGGCACGCCGGGGCGGTGGCTCACCAGATCGGCATTGGCGAGCGCACGCGCGTCGCGCAGCGTCAGGTCGTCGGGGTCGGCGGAGCGAAGCCGCAATCTGACGATCCCGCCGGTCAGGCGCTCTTCATCCGGTGGTCCTGCATCCGGGGTTACGCCATGATCGCGTAGCGGATCGAGCGCGCCGCCGGCCGCCAGTGCCGCGCCGATCGCACGCCGTCGGCTGGCCGCATCGGCATAACGACCGCGCCATGCCTCGCGCGCGGCGTGTAGCGCCGAAGCCAGCGGGCCGAGGTTAGCTGGCAACAGCGCCTCCAGCCGCTGACGTAGCGCCGCCGCCAGGCCGGCCGATGCGCCGCCGGTGCCGATCGCCACGATCACCGGCGCGCGATCGACGATGGCGGGCAGGGTGAAATCGCACAGCGCCGGCCGGTCGACCGCATTCACCAGAACGCCGCGCGCCTTGAGCCGCGCGACCGCCGCCTCATCGTCCACGACGATCGCTAACGATGCGGCGTGCGCCTCATCCACCACGATCGCGCCGGCGCGTTCAAGCAGGCGCCGCTTCGCCTCCGCCGTCTCGCCTTCGCCCACTAATATCACCGGCCGTCCCTTCAGCCGGACGAACAGGGGAAGGCTGTGCAGCGTCACAGCCAGTCCGGCACGCGCTCGGCCGCGAGGATCGTCTCGGCCGCGATGCGATCGGCGACGACGGTGTAGCGATCGCCATCGACCAGCACCTCGGGCACCAGCGCGCGGCTGTTGTAGGTGGAGGCCATAGTAGCGCCATAGGCGCCGGCAGTGCGGAATATGCCGAGATCGCCGCGCACGACGCGATCAATCTCGCGCGCCATCGCGAACGTGTCCCCCGTCTCGCAAACCGGACCGGCGATGTTCGCCATCATCGTCTCTCCGCTCGGGCGTACGGCGGCGAAATCGTGCCACGCATCGTACATCGCCGGGCGGGCAAGGTCGTTCATCGCCGCATCGACGATGACATAGGGATGGGCCACACCCGGCTTCACCCAGATCACCTCGGTCAGCAGGACGCCGGCATTGCCCGCGATCACCCGGCCCGGCTCGAACATCAGCTGGACATCCCAGCCGGCGGTCGCACGGGCGACCATGGCGCCATAATCCGCGGGCGGTGGCGGCGCATCGCCGGGCCGGTATGGCACGCCGAGGCCACCACCGAGATCGACGTGCGTGATCGCGTGACCGCGCGCGCGCAGCTCCGCCACGAGTTCGCCGACGCGGCGATAGGCGGCTTCCAGCGGCGCCAGATCGAAAAGCTGGCTGCCGATATGGATCGCGATGCCGCGCAGGTTCAGCCCATCCAGCGGGCCGAGCCGATCGAAGATCGCCGGCGCGAGATCGATCGGCACGCCGAACTTGTTCTCACGCTTCCCCGTGGAGATCTTCGCGTGCGTGCCGGCATCTACATCGGGATTGACGCGCAGCACGGCCGGGGCGGTCAGCCCGCGCGCGGCGGCGAGCGCGGCGAGCACCTCGCCTTCCTCCTCCAGCTCCAGATTGAACTGGCCGATCCCGGCCTCCAGGCCCTTCACCAACTCTGCATCGGTCTTCCCGACGCCAGAAAAGACGATGTCGTGCGCCGGCATTCCCGCCGCCAGCGCGCGTGCCATCTCCCCGCCCGAGACCACGTCCGCGCCATAACCTTCGTCCGCGAGCACGCGCAGCACGCCGATATTGGGGTTGGCCTTGATCGCATAGGCAAGGTGGATCCGCCCGGCCGGCTTCAAGCCTTCACGAAAAACCTGCGCGTGGCGGCGCAATGTCGCGGCGGAATAGACGTAGACGGGCGTGCCCACCTCCGCGGCGATCTTCGCCAGCGACACGCCTTCGCAATGCAGCGCGCCGTCGATCAGCGTGAAATGATCCATCAGCGCGGCGGCAGGTCGAACTGGTCCGACCGGCGGTCCATGGAATTGGTCAACAGCTCGTCGCCGCGCGCCGGGCGTTCCTGCGGAGTGGCGCGGATGAGCTGATTGCCCAGCGGTGGATCCTCGGTGCCATAGGGCGCGGGGGGCAGGCTCTCGCCCTTCGCGGGTTGCAGGCCGTGCGAGCGGCCGCACGCCGCGAGCACCAGCAGGAGCGCCGCAATCGCGGCTAATTCATATTTCGTCGATGCGCGCTTCATCGTCACTCTCCCCGCGCCGCACAGATGGCGGCGCGTACATTGGCTGGCGCGGTGCCGCCGAAGCTGGTCCGGCTCGCGACGGACGCATCCACGGACAGCACCGAATAAATGCGATCATCGATCCGCGCGTCGATCGCGCGCAGATCGGCGAGCGGCACCTTGTCCAGCGTCACGCCAAGCGCTTCGGCGCGGGCGACCGCGCGGCCGGTGATGTGGTGCGCCTCGCGGAACGGCACGTCGGCCTCGCGCACCAGCCAGTCGGCCAGATCGGTGGCGGTGGCGAAGCCGCTCTCCGCCAGCGCGCGCATCCGATCGGTGCGGAAGGTGGCGCTCGCTATCATTCCGGTCATCGCCGCGATGCTGAGGCCGAGCAGGTCGTGGCATTCGAACACCGGCGGTTTATCGTCCTGCATGTCCTTCGAATAGGCGAGCGGGAGGCCTTTCATCGTGACCATCAGACTGACGAGGCAGCCGGTGATCCGGCCGGCATGGCCGCGCACCAGCTCGGCCGCGTCTGGGTTGCGCTTCTGCGGCATGATCGAGCTGCCGGTAGACCATTGATCGCTCAAGCTGACGAAGCCGAACGGCTGCGATGCCCACAGCACGAATTCCTCCGCAAGCCTCGACAAGTGCAGCGAGCATTGCGCGGCGCAGGTGAGATATTCGATCGCGAAATCCCGATCCGAAACCGCGTCGAGCGAATTGCGGGTCGGCCCGTCGAAACCAAGCGCCGCCGCCGTCGCTTGGCGATCGAGCGGGAAGCTCGTGCCGGCTAGTGCCGCCGAGCCGAGCGGGCAGAGGTTCATCCGCGCGCGCGCATCCTGGAAGCGCGAGCCATCGCGGGCGATCATCTCGTGATAAGCCATCAGGTGATGGCCGAGCGTCACCGGCTGTGCGGACTGCAGATGGGTGAAGCCGGGCATGACGTCGCCCGCATGCTGTTCCGCCCGCGCCAGCAGCGCCGCATCGAGCGCATCGAGGGCCGCCAGCGTCTGATCGATCGCATCCCGCACCCAGAGGCGGAAATCGGTCGCGACCTGATCGTTGCGGCTGCGGGCGGTGTGCAGCCGCCCCGCGACCGGGCCGATCGCGTCGGCGAGCCGCGCCTCGGTGAGCATATGGATGTCTTCGAGCGTCAGATCGTCGGGCACGCCGTTCTCGGCATAATCGGCCGCCACCCTGTCCAGCCCGGACGAGATCGTCGCGGCGTCCTCCGCCGCCACCACGCCCTGCTCGGCGAGCATCGCGACATGCGCCTGCGACGCGGCGATATCTTGTTGCCACATCCGCTTGTCGAACGGGATCGAGGCGTTAATCTCACGCATCACCGCAGCCGGGCCTTCGGCGAAACGCCCGCCCCACATCTGATTGGAACCGCTCATGGCTTCGCGTTCGGCGATCGTCTTTCTCCTCGGGCTGGCATTCACCGCCGGCGGCTGCGATAGGCAAAGCCCAGGCAGCGGGCAAGCGACCGCAGCGGCGGATAATGCGATTGCACCCGACGAGGTGGTCGCCACCAAGCCCGCGCAGGGCAAGGCGGGCGCGGTCGATCGCGCCCAGCACGGCACGGCGGCGATCAACGCTGCGTTCACCGGGCCAGATGGGAAGCTGGCGAAGCTTGCGGATTTTCGCGGCAAACCGGTGCTGCTGAACCTGTGGGCGACATGGTGCGCGCCGTGCGTGAAGGAGTTGCCCAGCCTCGACGCGCTGGCCGCGCGGTCCGGCGATCGGGTAAAGGTGGTCGCGGTCAGCCAGGATATGGACCAGGCGAAAGTGGCCCCGTTCGTCACCGCACGGCGGCTGCATCGGATTCAGCCCTATACCGATCCTCAGATGAACCTCAGCCTTGGCTACCGCGTAAACCTGCCGACGACGATCCTGTTCGATTCGAAGGGGCGCGAGGTCTGGCGCGTCTCCGGTGCGATGGACTGGGCTTCGCCGGAAGCGCGCAAGCTGATCCAAGAGGCGCTTTGATCGCAAGCGCCGGGAAGCGCGCGGGCGCACATTGGGGCATGGCGGCTGACATGAGCAAAACCCTGTCGGGCAATACGATTGTCACCCCGGTCGGCGAACTACGGCTGGTCGGGGACGACGACGCACTCGTCGCGATCCTGTGGCAGGATGACGATCCCGCGCGCGTGCCGCTGCCCGCCACCGTGGACGCGCCCGGGCACCCCGTGCTGGCGAACGCCGAACGCCAGCTCACCGAGTATTTCGCCGGAAAACGCCGCGCGTTCGATTTGCCGCTGCGGTTCGGTGGCACGGATTTTCAGCGGGCGGTATGGATGGCGCTGCTGACCATTCCGTTCGGCGAGACATCCAGTTACGGCGCTATCGCCCGCGCTCTCGGCCGTCCCGGCGCGGCGCGGGCCGTTGGCGCGGCCAACGGGCGCAACCCGCTCTCGATCGTTGCGCCATGTCATCGTGTGATCGGGGCGGGCGGCGCGCTGACGGGATTCGCTGGTGGCCTCGCCGCCAAGCAGGCGCTTCTCGAGCTTGAGCGCCGCGTAAACGGGCAGGCGATCTAAGCGGGGAGCCAATGGCATGGCCCGATCGTTGGGTAAGATAACGCCCAAGCAAGAGTCTCGCCGATGCGTCTTGAAATCGCTTATGTGTTGCTCGCCCTTTTCGTGATCGGCCTGGCGACTGCACTGGTACTGTTTATCCGCCATCGGCGTCGCGAGCGTGAACGCATCTGGGGGCGGCGCAAAAACCAGCGTTGATGCGCCAATCCGCTTGTCGCGCGCCGCATACTATCCGGTATAGCGCGCGCATGAGCTTGCTGATTGCCCAGGAACACGTTTTGCGCGACCTCGCGTCGCGGGCGCGGCTGCGCCACCTCGCACCGCGCATGGGGCGGGATTTTTCGTCGAATGACTATCTCGGGCTTGCCGACTCGCCGCGTTTGCGCGCGGCGGTAGTGGCGGCGCTTGAACGCGGCGTTGCTGTGGGGGCGGGCGGATCGCGCCTGCTGCGCGGCAACGACGCCGAGCATGAAGCGCTCGAGGCGGAGGCGGCGGCCTTCTTCGGCAGCGAAGCCGCCCTGTTTTTCTCTAGCGGCTTCACCGCCAACGAAACCCTGTTCTCCACGCTCCCGCAGCGCGGCGATCTGGTCGTGCATGATGCGTTGATTCACGCGAGCGCGCACGAAGGAATGCGGATCGGGCGGGCGGACCATGTCGGCGCTGCGCACAACGATGCTGGCGCGTTCGAAGACGCGATTACCCGCTGGCGCCGCGGTGGCGGGATGGGGCGAGCCTGGATCGCGGTCGAGAGCCTGTACAGCATGGACGGGGATCGTGCGCCGCTTGAGGAACTGTTCGCCGTCGCGGAACGGCACGAGGCGATGCTGCTGATCGACGAGGCGCATGCCACCGGCGTCTTCGGCGAACAAGGCCGCGGGCTGGCGACCAATCTGGAAGGCCGGGAACAGGTCATCACCTTGCGAACCTGCGGCAAGGCGATGGGCTGCGAGGGCGCGCTGCTCTGCGGCCCCCGCGTGATGCGCGATTTCCTCGTCAATCGCGGGCGCGGCTTCATCTTCTCCACCGCGCCGTCGCCGCTGATGGCGAGCGCCGCGCGTGAGAGCCTGCGGATTCTGGCGGACGAACCGGAGCGGCGCGCAAGACTGGTGCGGCTGATCGCGTTCGCCGAAGCAGCGCTGGCGCCCCACGGGACGGCGCCGACAGGCTCGCAGATCCTGCCGCTGGTGATAGGTGAGGATGCAAAGACGATGGCGCTCGCCGCCGGGTTGCAGAAGGCAGGGTTCGACGTGCGCGGCATTCGTCCGCCGACCGTTCCCGCCGGTACGGCGCGGCTGCGCATCTCGATCACGCTCAATGTGGGCGAGGAAGATATCGTCGCACTGGCCGAGCGAATTGGGAGTTTGCGCGCATGAAGCATCCAAGGATCATCATCACCGGCACCGATACCGATGTCGGGAAAACCGTTTTCGCCGCCGCGCTGACGGGGGCGCTCGGTGCTCATTACTGGAAGCCGGTTCAGGCGGGCGTCGAACCGCGCGGCGACCGGGAAAGCGTCGCCGAGCTTGCTGGCGTGGCAGCGGCACAAATCCTGCCCGAGTCATACCGCCTGAGCACGCCTTGCTCGCCCCACCGCGCGGCGGAGATCGATGGCGTCACGGTCGATCCCGCGCGGCTCGCACTGCCCGATGTGGAAGGGCCGCTGGTAGTGGAGGGGGCCGGTGGCGTCATGGTGCCCGTGGCCCGCGATCTGCTGTTCGCCGATCTCTTCGCGCGCTGGAATGCGCCGGTGGTGATCGTCGCGCGCACTGCGCTCGGCACGATCAATCACAGCCTGCTCTCGATCGAGGCGCTCCGGCGGCGCGGCGTCCCGATTCTTGGCATGGCCTTCGTGGGGGAGGAGCAGCCCGATTCAGAGACGACGATCGCGCAGATCGGCGCGGTTCGGCGGCTAGGCCGGCTTCCGCTGCTCGATCGGCTTGACGCCGGCACTTTGGCGCGCGCTTTCGCCGCTCATTTCGACGTGGGCGATTTCCGTTGACGGGCTCGCCGGTCTGGCATCCGTTCACGCAGCACGGTCTGGGCGAGCCTACCCCGCTCGTCACCCGCGCGCACGGAGCGGCGTTATATACGCGCGATGGCCGGCGGATCATCGACGGCATCTCTTCGTGGTGGGTGACCACCCACGGCCATTGCAATCCGAAGATCATGGCGGCGATCGCGGCGCAGACCGAGCGGCTCGATCAGATTATCTTCGCCGGCTGGACGCATGAGCCGGCCGAGACGCTGGCGAACGGGCTCACCGCGATCATGCCACCCGCGCTGACCCGCGTCTTCTATTCGGATTCGGGATCGACGAGTGTGGAGGTGGCGCTGAAGATGGCGCTCGGCTTCTGGGCCAATCGCGGGGAGCCACGCAATCGCATCCTGGTGATGCAGCACAGCTATCATGGCGATACGATCGGGGCGATGTCGGTCGGTGAGCGCGGCGTGTACAACGCGGTCTATTCCCAGCTGCTGTTCGATGTCGGCACGCTGCCGTTTCCCGCCGCCGGCGCTGAACAAGGGACGCTGGACGCGCTCGACGCGGCCTGTCGCGACGCCCCTGCCGCGCTGATCGTCGAGCCGTTGCTGCTCGGCGCGGGCGGGATGCTGATCTATCCGCCGTGGGTGCTGGCAGAAATGCGTGCGATCTGCGCGCGCCACGGCGTTCTTTTCATCGCGGACGAGGTGATGACCGCCTGGGGCCGCACCGGCAGCTTGCTGGCATGTGAGCAGGCGGGGGTGGTGCCCGATATCCTGTGCCTGTCGAAAGGGCTGACGGGCGGGGCGATCCCGCTCGCGGTGACGATGGCGACGGAGGCGATCTTCGAGGCGCACCTGTCGCCGGATCGGGCGCGAATGTTCTTCCACTCGTCCAGCTACACGGCCAATCCGATCGCCTGCGCCGCCGCCAACGCCAATCTGGCGATCTGGCGCGACGAGCCGGTACAAGATCGTATCGACGACCTCGCGGCCCGACAGGCAGCGCGGCTGGCGGGCCTGACCGGCCGTGCCGGCGTCGCCAATCCGCGCGCGATCGGCACGATTGCCGCGATCGACGTGATCGATTCGCGCGGTGGCGGCTATCTCTCGCATTTTGGGCCGCGCCTGCTCCGGCTCTTCCGCGAGAGCGACCTGCTGCTCCGTCCGCTCGGCAATACGATCTATGTCATGCCGCCGTATTGCATCGACGACCGCGATCTCGATCTCCTGTACGCCGGGATCGCCAATGCTCTGGACGATATCGCGCGCGGCGGTTGACAGTCATCGTCAGAGATCGCGCGCAACACATCGGAAGCCGATGTGGCTGGTCGCCGAGTCGATCGATTGCGGATGGCGCGCGGCAGGGCGATAGCGTTGGCAGTAATTCGCGGCGCACAGGTGCGATCCACCCTTGAGCACTTTTTGCACGATCCGATCCTGCGAGACGGCGGGGTGATGACTGACGCGCCGACGTGCGCCACGCGGTTGACGCGCGGGTGCGCAACAGCGCGCCTTCGTGCCAGCGGCGGGCGAAGGCTGGGCATATTGATCGGCCGTCCATTCCCAAACGTTGCCGATCATGTCCCACAGCCCATACGCATTGGGCGGAAAGCTGCGCACGGGCGATGTCCGCTCATATCCGTCGAGCAACTGGTTGGCGAAGGGGAACAGCCCCTGCCAGTAATTCGCCAG
The DNA here is from genome assembly GCF_005502745.1 of Sphingomonas sp. 3P27F8. Lineage (GTDB taxonomy): Bacteria > Pseudomonadota > Alphaproteobacteria > Sphingomonadales > Sphingomonadaceae > Sphingomonas. Next base: position 2,487 of record NZ_SCNL01000020.1, on the reverse strand, counting down.
CATCGCCCCGCCCGGCGCAAGTTCGTCGCCCCACGCATAATCCGCGCCGTCGAGGCCGCCGCGCGCGGCGTATTCCCACTCCGCCTCGGTCGGCAGCGACTTGCCTGCCCATGCGGCATAGGCTTCCGCATCGGCATAGGCGACATGGATGACCGGGTGATCCTCCAGCCCGACGATCGAGCTTTCCGGTCCGAGCGGCCGGCGCCAGTTGGCGCCGAAGCAGAATTCCCACCACTGGCCAGGGTCGTTCAGATCGACCGGGCCGGAGGTGCGGCGAAAAACCGGAGAGCCAGGCCGCGCCATTGCCGGGTCCATGCCGGGATAGTCGCGCGGATCCGGCGCGTTCTCGGCCAGAGTGACGTAGCCGGTCTCCGAGACGAAACGAGCGAAGTCGGCGTTGGTGACCGGCGTTTCGTCGATCCAGAACCGATCGACCCGCATCGGCCGGGCCGGCGCCTCTTCGGGATAGTGGCGATCCGATCCCATCATGAAGCGCCCGCCGTCCAACAGGCGCATATTCTCGCGGTTAGCAGCCAATAGTCACGCTCCGTCTGACGAGCAGACAAACTCCGATGATGACACCGGCAGAACCGGACACGGACTTGCGTCATGCGTCAAGCGCGATGGTCGGCCGCGCCATTGCCGGGCGAATACTGTTTGGCGGAAAGACGACAGCCCCGTCCTTGCCGCCCATAGCCCATAGCCCATAGCCCGTGGCCGATCCGCTCGTCGTCGCAGGTCGGCGCCCGCAGCCAGAGGTCCGATGCAGAGGTCCGATGCTGTCGATCCTGGCGAAACCGCTGACCGAATCGACGCGGTTGCCCGCGCACTCAATGCCGGATGAGAGCGATCAATTCCGCGATCGTTTCGCGGGCGAAGGCGAGCAGCGCTGCTCCATAGACCGCCGCGCCGATCGCGACCAGCACGCCGAGATGCGGCATCGGCGCCAGTGGCGGCAATTTCTCATCGACGATCCATACCGTCGCGGCCATTGCGGAGGCGGCGGCGAGCGGCGGGGCGATCGCGCGCGCGACACGTGCAGGGCTGGCGCCGATCACCGGTAGCGATCGCCAGCAGGTGAACCCGAGATAGATTGGATAGGCGCAGATCCACGCCCATCCCAGCCCGACCGGGCCCCAGCGCACCGCGATCATGAAGGCAGTTGCCAGAATGACCGCGCCGGTCGCGCCGTTGCGCACGCCGATCCCCGGCCGCCCCAGCGCGTCGCACGCCGGCGAGAATAGCACCTGCAGCGTCATGAAAGGCATCGCGCAGGCAAGCAGGCGCACCACTGGGACAGCTTCTGCCCATTTATCGCCCAGCATGGTCAGGACAAGCGGCTCGGCCGTTATCGCCAGCCCGAAATAGAACGGCAGCGCGACCAGCATAATGACGCGGACCGCCTTCAGGAACGCTGCGGCCGTCGCATCCGCATCGTGCTGGATACGGGCATAGGCCGAAAAGGCCACCTCGTTCAGCGGCGGGACAAACTTGGAAACGAAGATCTGCGTCAGGAACAGGCTGGTTGTGTAGATGCCGAGCATGTGCGGCGTGAAATGCCGGCCGCCGATGAACACGTCGGCCTGGCTTTGCAGAAACCAGAACAGCTGGCTCGCCGCCATTACTCCACCGAAGCGCGCAAGCCCCCCCGCGCCGCGGAAATTGAACGATGGCCATACCAACACGCGCGCCGCGACCGTCATCCCGATCGCGCGAGTGAAGAACAACGCCATCGGCGCGAACACCAGCGTCCATACTCCCCAACCGGCCAGTGCGCCGGCGAGCGCGGTGCTGGCGCTGGCGATCGAGGCGATCATGTTGACTTTCGCCTGGCGCCGGAAGTCCATCTCGCGACTAAGCAGGGCATAAGGAAGCGCGATGAACGGCGTTGCTATATAGAGCAGGCTTTGCACTCGCAGCAGCGTCGCGACCTGTGGTTGTCGATAATAGTCGGCAGCCAGCGGCGCGATCGCCAGCTGTATGATTCCGAGCGTCAGATTCAGCGCGATCAGCATGCCGAAAAGCTGGCGCACCTCGTGGTGCGTTATGGTTTGCCGCTGCACCAGGCCGCTCGCCAATCCATAGCCGTTGAGCATGTTAAGGAACACGAGCAAGACGCCGGTCATCGCATAAAGGCCATAATCGTGCGGGCTGAGGATGCGGATCACGAGGAAGGTCGCGGCCCACTGCACAAGCTGCGCCAGAATCTGGCTCCCGGAGCGCCAGATCACGGCGTTTCTTACCTGCCGCGAGAGCGATTCCGCTGGTTCATTCGGTTGATTCGCCGTGGCATCCATCGATGCGGGCTTAGCCTTGCCGCCTTCACAGTGCGTTAAAACCCGCGGAATCCGGCGATTTCGTCGATGACGGACATAAAATTGCAAAAAGTGTTTGACGAGTTGGTGTGGTGGGGCCTAGAGGGGTTTCACCGACGGGGTGGCCATTTGGTTTGCTTTGTTGGTCACCGGAAATCAGGCGCTATGGCCG